>NZ_BCTW01000017.1 GCF_001590965.1 Novosphingobium lentum NBRC 107847 | reverse complement strand
AAGTAAGCGCGCGGACGATGGAAAGCGGCCCGTACCAGCCGACCGGTTCATCCTGAGCCGGTCGGCTGGTCGCCGGTCGGAGCCTGTCGCCCCAGCCCCGCTCATCCCCCTACCCCGCTCATCCCCCCACCCCGCTCATCCTGAGCCTGTCGAAGGATGCCAGCCGCCGGTCGATCAGACGGGCAATGGCCATCGCCGCCTGCGGATGCCGGCGCGCCATCACACCTGCAGGCCTGAACTCCACGCCCCCGAACGCCACCGCTGGCCAGCATCCTTCGACAGGCTCAGGATGAGCGGAGTGGGGGAAGGGCCGGATGGAGGGATGCCGGGCCGGGCCGGGACGGGACGGGGTTGCTACCGCTGCCGACCAGCCTTCGTTGTAGCTGCAGCGTCGGCGCGCGGTCAACGCCATTCGCTGCGATCAAAGCACAACCTCACGCCGTTGCGTACTGCTGGCGATGCCGGCTTCCAGCACTTCCATCACCGCGAGCGCGTCATCGACGCCGACCGGCAATTCGCCCCCGCCCGACAGCGCCCGGGCCATGCCGCGGTAAAAGGCGCCATAGTCGCCGCGCTCCAGCGGCACGATGGCGACGCTGCCGTCGCTGCGGGTCAGGCGGCCGGGGGACGGGTCCACGCCCCAGGCGGGATCGGTCGGGCGCATCCCCGCCCTGGACTGGTCTTCCTGCGGATCGAGCCCGTGCTTGACGAAGCTGGCTGTCGTGCCGTGCACCGCCAGTCGCAGCGCGTGATCGGGCACGGTCTGCGCGATGTGCAGCGTCAACCGGCGGCCGGGATAGCGCAGCACGGCCTGCGCATAATCGTTGGCGCTGCCGCCCGGCTTGAGCATGGCGAGATCGGCGCTGATCGCCTCGGGACGACCGAACAGTTGCAACGCCTGGTCGATCAGGTGGGGTCCGATATCCTGCCACACCCCGCCGGCACGCCGGTCCTTCCAGCGTTCGCCGATGTCGGGGCGAAAGCGGTCGAACCGGCTTTCCAGTTCGATCACCTCACCCAGTTCGCCAGCCGCGATCAGGCGCCGCAAGGTGAGGAAATCGGCGTCCCAGCGGCGGTTGTGGAAGATCGACAGCAACAGGCCTCGCTCTGCCGCCCGCACCGCGATGGCACGCGCCTCGGCCAGCGTGGGCGCGAACGGCTTGTCGATCACGACATGCTTGCCCGCATCGAGCGCGGCCAGCGCCTGCGGCGCGTGGAGATGGTCGGGGCTGGCCAGCACGACCAGCGCGATGGCAGGATCGGCCAGCACCGCGTCGAGATCGGGCGATACCTGCGCGGCGGGATACTCGGCCATGACCTCGGCCCGGCGCGAGGTGACCACGGCGGCGAGCGCGAGGCCGTCGGTGCTGGCGATCAACGGGGCGTGAAACGCCTTTCCGGCCAGACCGAAACCGATGAGCGCGACGCGATGCATGGACCGGTGCCTAACGCGGATTGTCGGGCTGGCAATCGGGAATTGCGGTGGTGGGAATCAGACGGACAGCGCCTTGTGCCAAGCTGCTGCGTCCCCGGCCCCAAACCTCGCCCCGCATTTTCCTACACGCCCCACCCGCGCTATCATCGTCGCGATGCGGCAGGCGCACCCAACTCTTTGTCAAACCACGATAGTCTCGCGCACGACCGCGACTCGCGGCGATAAACATTCCACGCGCGATAAAGGCAAAGTTAGAGAAGCTGGCGGCGCCCGGAATCGCGGCCCCCGCTGCCGCTCAACCGCCGTTATACGCCCGATACCACTCGACGAACTTGGGCACACCGACGTCGATGCTGGTGGTCGGCCGGTAGCCCAGGTCGCCGGCGATCGCGTCGATGTCGGCGAAGGACTGGCGGACGTCGCCCGGCTGCATGTCCATCATGATCCGCTCCGCCTTGCGGCCGAGTTCGGCCTCGAGGATGTCGATCACTTTCAGCAGGTGCTCGGACTTGTGGTTGCCGATGTTGTACAACCGGTGCGGCTTGACGCTGCCGCCGGCCTTGACCGCGCCATCGTCGGGCGGCGGGTTGTCGAGGCTGGCGATCACCCCGGCGATGATGTCGTCGATGAAGGTGAAGTCGCGGTACATGTCGCCGTGGTTGAAGACCTGGATCGGCTTGCCCTCGGTGATCGCCTTGGTGAACAGCCACATCATCATGTCGGGCCGGCCCCACGGGCCATACACCGTGAAAAAGCGCAAGCCCGTCAGCGGCAGGCGGTAGAGATGCGCGTAAGTCTCGCTCATCAGCTCGTCCGCCTTCTTGGTCGCGGCGTAGAGCGACATCGGGTGGTCGACGCGGTCCTCCACCGAGAACGGCAGCTTGGTGTTGCCGCCATAGACCGAGCTGGAACTGGCATAGACCATGTGTTCGGCGCCGCGATGCCGCCCCACTTCGAGCAGGTTGAGGTGCCCGACGAGGTTGGCGGTGACGTAGGCGTGCGGGTTCTCGATCGAATAGCGCACACCTGCCTGTGCGCCGAGGTGGATGATGCGTTCGAACTTTTCGTCGGCCAGCGCGGCGGTGAGCGCGGGATAATCGGCAAAGTCGATGCGGTGGAAGCGGAACCGGTCGCCGCCCTGATCGACCAGCCGCGCCAGCCGCGCTTCCTTCAGCCGCACATCGTAGTAATCGTTGACGATATCGATGCCGATCACCGTGTCGCCGCGCGCAAGCAACTGCGTCGCCAGCGAATAACCGATGAACCCGGCAACGCCGGTGACGAGTACGCGCATGCAAATTCCCTCATCTGTAGCTGCTTCCCCGCAATGGCGATGCAGTCCTGCTTCCCCGCGAAGGCGGGGACCTCATGCCTTATTGCGCCGCACTGTTGCAATTCAGCAAGCCCCACGCGACCCCCACCTGCCGGCTCGAAGCCGGACGTTAATCTCCAGCCTGTCGAGGGGCGAGGACTCAGTGCGTTGTCAAAGCTTCCAGTCGGCCCGGCCGTTCAGCACGCCCTTGAGATCGGCCAGCGTGCCGCCGTCGGCCACCAGCGCGGCGACCTGCTCATCACCCATGGCGAGGTACTGGCGGTGCGGCACGGCCAGCAGCACCAGATCATACCGCGCGGACAGCGCATCCGCACTCAGGTCCAATGCGTATTCGTGGCGCGCCTCGGCGGCGTCGGCGTGGGGATCGTGGACGGTCACCGCATGGCCGCGCGCGGCCAGCGAATGGATCACGTCGGCGACCTTGCTGTTGCGCAAGTCGGGCACGTTTTCCTTGAACGTCAGGCCCATGACCAGCACCGAGCCGGGCTTGCCACCGCGCTTGGCGTGGAGTTCGCCCGCCACCCAGTCGGCCATGCCATCATTCACCCCGCGCCCGGCAAGGATCACCTGGCTCTGGTGGCCCAGTTCGGCGGCGCGGTGGCTGAGGTAGTAGGGATCGACCCCGATGCAGTGTCCGCCGACCAGCCCGGGGGTGAACGGCAGGAAGTTCCACTTGGTGTTCGCGGCCGCCAGCACGTCCCAGACGGACAGGTCCATCCGGGAGAAGATCTGCGCGATCTCGTTCATGAAGGCGATGTTGATGTCGCGCTGGGCGTTCTCGATAACCTTGGCGGCTTCGGCGGCCTTGATCGAAGCGGCGCGGAACACCCCGCCGCTGGTGATCGCGCCATACAGGTCGGCGACGCGGTCGAGCACTTCGGGGGTCTGGCCGGCGACGACTTTGGTGATGCGGTCGATGGTGTGCTCGCGATCGCCCGGATTGATGCGTTCGGGGCTGTAGCCGAGGAAGAAATGCTCGCCGCAGATGAGGCCGGAAACGTCCTCGAGAATCGGGGCGCAGATGCCCTCGGTCACGCCGGGATAGACGGTGCTTTCATAGACCACGATCGGGGTGCGCCCTTCGGCGACGGCGGCGGGCAGCAGCTTGCCCACGGTGCGCGACGCGGCCTCGACCAGCCGCAGGTCCGGGCGGTTCTCGCCGTCGATCGGGGTGGGAACGGTCACGATGTAGAAATCGCCCGGGGGGCAGACGTTGGGATCGTAGGTCACGCCCAAGCTCGATTGGGCCATGCGGCCGGCGTCGATCTCGCCGGTGCGGTCAAGCCCGTCGGCCAGTTCGGAAATGCGACGGGTGTCGATGTCGAGCCCGGTGACCGAGAACTGTTTGGCCAGCGCGACCGCCAGCGGCAGCCCGACGTAGCCCAGGCCCACCACCGTGACGCGGGTCGCGCTGGTGATGTCCGCAAACCCCGCAGCGGCGGCGTTGGCGGTGATCGGGGGAAACATGGCGGTCACGCAAAAACCTTTCGTGGATGCGGCGCCAGGGCCGCTTTCACGCGAGGCTTAATGCCAGGCCGTTATTTCGTCGTTAACGGCTGGCCGCCGATTTGCCGGGGCCCGCCGCCACCCGGGTTGGCAAAACCCAAGCGTATCGGCACGCAGGCCTGGGGGCTTTACAGTAAAGTCCGAAATCAAAATGAATCAGCATTCTTAATTCATTTTGGACATATCGTATCGAGAATCGTAGGGTCCGACCGAGTCGTGCCAGTGCGGCTGGAACATAACCGCGGGTGAATGATGAGTAAGGGCGATCGTATTCCTGACGAGCTAAAAATCAGTTTTTGCGTGGAACGAGACCTCAAGGGAGCGGCGCAACTCCTGCAAACCGCGCTCCTGATACTCGAGGCGAACAGGGCGCTTGTGCCCACGGCTTTGGTCCAGGAAGCACTCGACATGCTCGGTCCCCTCTGACGATTGCTCCGTTCTTGATGTTATTGGACTTTTTATCGGAGCCCTTATCCTGCATTGCTTCCATTGGGGGGATGTAAACAGACAATAGGGGGCATCCAAACAGACAAAATGGTCGATTTTGGACCGATTCAAACGACTTCGACAGCCGATCCTGCGATGGACGGTGCTTTCCTCTTGAGTCGATCCCATGAAAAAGGCGCAGAAAGCGCGATGCTTTCAACGGAGGAACTCCGGCGCACGGGCCAATTTTTGCTCAGCCTGGCCGGAGCAGCCGATTCATCCAGCGAACCGTTTGTCGTGCCGTTGCAAGATCGATCGAACGACACGCCGGCCGGAAAAGTATACCGCAGCGACTTGCGCGCGTGGACCAAGGCCGAATACGATCGCCGCCGTGCCCGGGACGTGTTGTTTTCCGGGCATCTGATGCGGGAACCGGCCTGGGATATTCTGCTGGACCTGTTCGTATCCCATCTGGACGAGCAAAGCGTTCGCGTTACCAGTGCGTGCATTGCCAGTTGCGTCCCCAGCACGACCGCGCTTCGCTGGCTCACCGCACTGGAAGACGAAGGCCTGCTCGATCGCCGCCCCGACACCGACGGTCGGGCATCGCTCATCAGCCTGTCCGCACGCGGGGTTAAGCTGATGACCGAATTCGTCTCGGCCATGATCCAGCAGCGCAAGCCCGATAGCGGTGCCGGTCGCCCGTAATGCGTGTTTAACGCCTCGCTGCTAGACCGTCGGCCATGCCTACCCCAGAGAAAACTTCGAGCTCACAAATAATTTCGCCCCGGACTGTCCTCGTCGTGTTCGGCACGCGGCCCGAGGCGATCAAGATGTTCCCGGTGATCCATGCGCTGAAGGCCGATCCGCGCTTTCGCGTCGTCACCTGCGTTTCGGCGCAGCACCGCGGGATGCTCGATCAGGTGCTGCAGATTGCCGGGATCGTGCCCGACCACGATCTCGATCTGATGCGCCCCGACCAGACGCTCGATGCGCTGACCGCCGCGTTGCTGGTCGAACTGGGCAAAGTCATGGACGTCGCCAGGCCTGACTGGGTGGTGGTGCAGGGCGATACCGCCACCGCGATGGCGGGCGCGCTCGCTGCCTATTACCGCAAGCTGCCCGTCGCGCATGTCGAGGCGGGTTTGCGCAGCCACAACATCTACCACCCGTGGCCCGAGGAAATTAACCGCAAGATCATCGGCACGATCGCCGCGCTGCATTTCGCGCCGACCGAGACGTCTGCGGCGGCGCTAAAAGCGGAGAACGTAGCGGCGCACACCGTCCACGTCACCGGCAACACGGTGATCGACGCGCTGGAATGGGTCACCGCACGAATCGCCGCCGAGCCCGCGCTGGCAGCGGGGCTGGCCGATCTGGAAGCGCGCTTTGCGGGCAAGCGGATCATCGGCGTGACCAGCCACCGGCGCGAGAATTTCGGCGGCGGGCTGGAAGCGATCGCCGATGCGATCCGCCGCATTGCCGAACGCCCCGACGTGGCGCTGATCTTTCCCGTCCACCCCAACCCCAACGTGCGCCGGGTGATGGACGCGGCGCTGGCGGGCCTGCCCAACGTGGCGATGATCGAGCCGCTCGACTATCCGCATTTCGCCCGCCTTATCGCGATCAGCGAGATCATGCTGACCGACAGCGGCGGCGTGCAGGAAGAAGCGCCCGCGCTGGGCAAGCCGGTGCTGGTGATGCGCGAGACCACCGAACGTCCCGAAGGCGTGGTGGCGGGCACTGCCAGGCTGGTCGGCACCGACGCGGACCGCATCGTTTCCGAAATCTTCACCCTGCTCGACGATAAGGCTGCCTACTCGGCCATGGCGCGCGCCCACAACCCGTTCGGGGATGGGCAATCCGCGCGCCGCATCGTGGAGCTGCTGGCGAATGTCGAATACCCCATCCTCTAGTTCCAAGCCCAATGATCTGAAACCGGACGTCTGCGTCGTCGGGCTGGGCTACATCGGCCTGCCCACCGCCGCGATCATCGCGCGCGCGGGCTGCCGCGTGCTCGGGCTCGATGTCACGCAAAGCGTGGTCGATACGATCAACCGCGGCGAAATCCATATCGAGGAAGTCGATCTCGACGGACTGGTCCATGGCGTCGTTCAGCGCGGACTCTTGCGCGCCTCGACCCGGATCGAACCGTCGGACGTGTTCGTGATCGCGGTGCCGACCCCGTTCGCCAAGGACGATCACCACTCGCCCGACATCTCGTACGTGCTCGCCGCTGCCAGCGAAGTCGCCGCCGTGCTCAAGGCGGGCGATACGGTGATCCTCGAATCGACCTCACCGGTCGGCACCACCGAGAAGATGCGCGACATGATCGCGGGCCTGCGCCCCGATCTCAAGATGCCGGGCCTGACCGCCGGTACGCCCGACGTCTCGATCGCCTATTGCCCCGAACGCGTGCTGCCGGGCCGCATCCTGGAAGAACTGACCAACAACGATCGCTCGATTGGCGGCATCACCCCGCGCTGTGCGCGCAAGGCGCTGGCATTCTACAAGCGGTTCGTGCGCGGCACCTGCATCACCACCGATGCGCGCAGCGCGGAAATGACCAAGCTGGTCGAAAACGCCTATCGCGACGTCAACATCGCGTTCGCCAACGAACTGTCGATCGTGTCGGACCGCATGGGGCTCGACGTGTGGGAAGTGATCCGGCTGGCCAACCGCCATCCGCGCGTCAACATCCTCTCACCCGGACCCGGCGTGGGCGGACACTGCATCGCGGTCGACCCGTGGTTCATCGTCCATGGTGCGCCGGAAGACACGCCGCTGATCCGCACCGCGCGCGAAGTGAACGACAAGAAGATCCACCACGTGATCGCGCACGCGACCGCGCTGGTGGAGGCGCATCCCGGCGCGAAAATCGCGTGCCTGGGGCTGGCTTTCAAGGCCAACATCGACGATTTCCGCGAAAGCCCGGCGCGGCTGGTCGCGGCGACACTGGCGCGCCGTTACGGTTCGCGCGTCCATGTGGTCGAACCTTATGCGGCGCAGCTGCCGCGCGAGTTCACCGATACCGGCGCGCACCTGATCGATCTCGATACCGCGCTGGAAGATTGCGACGTGCTGGTGGTGCTGGTCGATCACGACGTGTTCCGCGTGGTGCCGCTGGCCGAACGCAGCGGCAAAGCGGTTTACGACACGCGCGGCATCTGGCCCGATCAGCCGGGCGAAGTCTCCGGGGCGCCAGCCGGGCTGCGGCTGGCAAGCTGACCCGATTGGGCAGCGTAGCGTCAGTCGTTGCGTGAGAGCAGGAACACCGCGTGTTCGGCGCGGAAGTTGGCGGCGGCAGCGCTGGTCTCGCGGTCGCCGTTGAGGAACCACGCCTGCTCCACGCGGATGCCGCGTTCGTCCAGCAGGGCGCGGAAATCATCGACCGTGACGTGGTGGATGTTGGGCGTTGCGTACCATGCCACCGGCAGCAGCCGCGTCACCGGCATCCGCCCGCCCCACAGCAGGCTCAGCCGCACGCGCCAGTGCGCGAAATTGGGGAAACTGACGAACGCCTTGCGCCCGATGCGCAGCAACTGTTCCAGCACGCGGTCGGGCCGCATCGTGGTCTGCAGCGTCTGGCTCAGGATCGCATAGTCGAAACTGGCGTCGGGATATTCGGACAGGTCCGAGTCGGCATCGCCCTGGATCACCGACAGCCCGCGCGCCACGCACAGCTCGACATTGGCGGGATCGATTTCCATCCCGCGCGCATCGACCCCGCGCGCATCGCGCAGCGCCGCCATCAGCGCACCATCGCCGCAACCCACGTCGAGCACGCGGCCACCCGGTGCGATGTTGTCGGCGATGATCGCCAGATCGGCGCGGAGCGGACTCACGCCCCCAGGAACCCGGCCACCACGCGATCGAGCGCGGGCACGTCGAGCAGAAACGAATCGTGCCCGAACGGCGCGCTCAGTTCCACAAAGCTGACCGCGGCGCCCGAGGCGTTGAGCGCGTGGACGATGCTGCGCGATTCGGCGGTGGGGTACAGCCAGTCGGTATCGAAGCTGACCAGGCAGAACCGCGCCTTGCTCTGCGCAAACGCGTTGGCGAGCAGCCCGCCGTGCTCCTCGGCCAGATCGAAATAGTCCATCGCGCGGGTGATATAGAGGTACGAGTTGGCGTCGAACCGGTCGGTGAACGACAGGCCCTGATGGCGCAGATAGCTTTCGATCTGGAAATCGGCGTCGAAGCCGAAGGTCTTGGCGTCCCGGTCCTGCAGCTTGCGACCGAACTTCTCGTGCATGCCTTCTTCGGACAGATAGGTGATGTGCGCCGCCATGCGCGCCACGGCGAGGCCTTTTTCGGGGCCTTTGCCGGTGCCGTAGTAATCGCCGCCGCGCCATTCGGGATCGGCCATGATCGCCTGCCGGCCGACTTCGTGGAACGCGATGTTCTGTGCCGAGTGGCGGGCGGACGAGGCGATCACCAGCGCGGACCGGATGCGGTCGGGGAAATTGGCGGCCAGGCTCAACGCCTGCATCCCGCCCATCGATCCGCCGACGACCGCGTGCAGCTGCGCGATGCCCAGTCCGTCGAGCAGCCCGACCAGGCCGCGCACCATGTCGCGCACGGTGATCACCGGAAAGCGCATGGCGTAAGGCTTGCCATCCGCAGCGGGGCTCGCAGGGCCGGTCGATCCGATGCAGCTGCCGATCACGTTGGCGCAGATCACGTGAAAGCGGCTGGTGTCGATCGGCTTGCCCGGACCGACCATGCGCACCCACCAGCCGGGCTTGCCGGTGATCGGGTGGTCACTGGCAAGGTACTGGTCGCCGGTCAGCGCGTGGCACACCAGGATCGCATTGGATTTGTCGGCGTTCAACTCGCCATAGGTTTCATAGGCGATTTCCACGCCATCGAGCTGCTGCCCGCTGTCGAGCGCGAGCGGTTGCGTCAGGCGCAGGCGCCGGCTGGCGTGAAGGGCGGCGGCATCGGCCATGGTGGGCGGGGAATTGGGCGGAAGCAGGCGTCGTGTCAATGTGCGACCGTCTCCCCACCGGCAAGCGGGAGGGGTCGGGGGTGGGCTGGTCGCAAACGCCCTGGGCGGACGGCCCATCCCTAACCCCTCCCGCTTGCGGGTGGGGGACAAGGTTGCGGCTTTGCACCGCCGCTGCAATTCCCCTAAGGCCCGCCGCGAAATGGCCAACGCACCTATCCCCAAACCGTGGATCACCGGCATCCACGCCTATGTCCCGGGCAAGTCCACCGGCGCCGACGGGCGGCCGCTGGTCAAGCTGTCCGCCAACGAGAATCCGCTCGGCACCAGCCCTCGCGCGCTCACCGCACGCAGTGCGGCGGGCGATCCGGCGCGTTATCCCGATCCCGACAGCAGCGCCTTGCGCGCCGCCATCGGCAAGGACAACGGCATCGATCCGGCGCGGATCGTGATGGGCACCGGGTCGGACGAACTGCTCAACCTCGCCGCGCAGGCTTATGCCGGGCCAGGCGACGAAGTGCTGTACGTGCGCTACGGCTTTTCGGTTTATGACATCGCCGCGCGACGCTGCGGTGCGACCCCGGTGGTGGCGCCCGACGCCGACTACGGCACCGATGTCGATACACTGCTGGCTTGCGTGACGGCGCAGACGCGCGTGGTGTTCCTCGCCAACCCGAACAACCCCACCGGCAGCTACCTCACCGCCGCCGACATCGCGCGGCTGCACGCCGGGTTGCCCGCCGACGTGCTGCTGGTGCTCGACCAGGCCTATGCCGAATACCTTGCGGACGGCGAGGACGATGGCGGGCTGGCGCTGGCGGCGCGCGCCGACAACGTGCTGGTGACGCGCACATTTTCGAAGATCTACGGGCTGGCGGGTGAACGAATCGGCTGGGCCACCGGCGCGCCGCCGCTGGTCGATATGCTCAACCGCATTCGCGGGCCGTTCAACGTCTCGGTCAGCGGGCAGGCGGCGGCGCTGGCGGCGGTGGCGGACCGCGATTTCGTCGAGCAATCGCGCCGCCATAACGCGGCGGAACTGGCGCGGTTCGTCGGCAAGCTGGCCGCGCTGGGCAACCACGGGCTGCGGCCGCTGCCGAGCAAGGCCAACTTCGTGCTGGTGCTGTTCGAGGGCAGGCTGACCGCCGAAGCCGCCTATAACGGGCTGATCGAGCGCGGCACCATCGTGCGCTGGCTGCCGGGGCAGGGCTTGCCGCAGGCCTTGCGCATCACCATCGGCCTGCCCGACCAGATGGACCTGATCGCCGAGACCTTGCGCGAGATGGCGGAGACGGCGAAGTGAGCGCCGACCTGCCGTTTCAAAACGTCGCGATCATCGGGCTGGGGCTGCTGGGCGGCTCGCTCGGCCAGGCGGTGCGCGCGCACCTGCCCGGCGCGACAACGCGCGGCTACGATGCCGATCCGGCGGTGCGGGTGCGTGCGCGCGAACTCGGGCTGGCCGATACCATCGCGGATACAGCCGCCGAAGCGGTGACCGGCGCGGACCTCGTGATCCTGTGCGTGCCGGTGGGCGCGATGGGCAAGGCCGCGCGCGAGATCGCCGGATCGCTCAGCCCCGATGTGGTGATCAGCGACGTCGGCTCGTCCAAGCACGCGGTGGCTGTCGCGCTCGCCGCCGAACTGCCCGGCTTCGCGGTGATCCCGGCACACCCCGTTGCCGGGACCGAGCGCAGCGGGCCTGACGCGGGTTTTGCCAGCCTGTTCCACAACCGCTGGTGCATCGTCACGCCCCCTGCGGACGTCGATGCCGCCAAGCTGGCCCGGCTGGTCGCGTTCTGGAAAGCGCTGGGTGCCAACGTGGAAACGATGGACGCCGCGCACCACGATCTGGTGCTTGCGGTCACCAGCCACCTGCCGCACCTCATCGCTTACACCATCGTCGGCACCGCGTCCGATCTCGAGGATGTGACGCAAAGCGAGGTGATCAAGTATTCGGCGGGCGGTTTTCGCGACTTCACCCGCATCGCCGCGTCCGACCCGACGATGTGGCGCGACGTGTTTCTGTCGAACCGCGAGGCGGTGCTGGAAATGCTCCAGCGCTTTTCCGAAGACCTGACCGCGCTGCAAAAGGCGATCCGCGTGGGCGACGGCGAGCAGTTGTTCGACCACTTCACCCGCACCCGCGCCGTGCGCCGCTCGATCATCGAGGAAGGCCAGGACGACGCCCGGCCCGACTTCGGGCGGAGTGATCACAATGGCGGGGTTGGGGGGTAGGTTTGGGGCTTGGGTTTCGGCTCGACCAAAATTCCGCTCGTCCTGAGCTTGTCGAAGGACTTCTCTTACTTTGTCAGCTAACGACAGATCTGCGGTGATGACTTTATCCCGGCAACTTGTTTGCTAATTCATCAAGCAGATTGGCAGCGTCAGAAAGCGGGTTCACCCCTGCTAGCATTCCTTGATCAATCGCCACACAACCTAACTCTGCGACGGTTATACCGAGCCTACCTCTCATCTCTCTCACAAGGCTAAGCGTTTCGGGATGATGATTTTCCAACCACGTATTTTCAATCTTCTTTCTCCTCGCCATCCACTCTGCGGTTGGCTCTAGAATATTTGGGGACAAGTCAGTCCCGGCCATAAACTTCCTAATTTCTTTAGATTTTTGCGACGATGATTGTCTAAGTTCTACGGTAGACATTGCGGAAATAGATTTGGATGCGGCGCTTGATTTTGAAAACCAGTGCCATCCAAACAGCAAGGCTGTGGCCAAGCCCAAAAATCCAATTGCCAAGAGCGTTATTGCCCAACCAAATGGCACGATCATGTCGGGGAACACGAGATTCAAGGCTTTTACGACGGCGGCAAGCGATATGCTGGCGACAACTGCCACTATCTTCCACTTAAGTTCCCTATCCATCGAACCCCCATCATGCCGAATCGCTTTCGGCATAGTCGAGCCATATATCATCCAAGCCTACTTGTCGGACGAGGGATCATCCCCAACTTGTTTCAGGATCCATTTCTCCCCACGCACGGCGGTCTCCGGAGGCGCGATGGATGCTGAAACGAAGTTCAGCATGACGGTTGGGGATGGGGTGGCGCGCGTCCTTCGACAGGCTCAGGACGAGCGGGTCTTGGTGGGGTCGCGCAGCGATGGCCACAGCCCGCCCCCCTCACACCACCAGAAACAGCACCGCCACGCCGAACATCACCGCCGTGGACAGCCACCCGCCGAACGCCAGCTTCCTTGAGATTGTCAGGTGGCCCATGGCGCGCGGGTTCTGCGCGATCAGCATGGTCACCACCATCAGCGGCGGCGCGAGCAACCCGTTGACCACGGCGGCCCAGTACAGCGCGCGCATCGGGTCGATCGCAAGGAAGTTGATGCCCAGCCCGCCCAGCGTCGCCACCGCGATCGCGGCATAGAACGCTTTGGCTTCCATCGGCTTGCGGTTGAGGCCTTCGACCCAGCCGAACGTCTCGCTCATCGCATAGGCGACCGATCCCGCCAGCACCGGCACCGCCAGCATCCCCGTGCCGATGATGCCCAGCGCGAACAGCGCGAACGCCAGCTTGCCCGCGATCGGCGCCAGCGCCTGCGCGGCTTGCGCGGCGCTGGCGATCTCGGTCACCCCGTGCGCGTGAAGCGTGGCGGCGGTGGCGACGATGATGAACAAGGCGGTGAGGTGCGAAAACGCCATGCCGACCATCGTGTCGGTGCGGATGCGGCGCAGTTCCGGCCCGGCTTCGCGCGGGGCGACGTACAGCGGCTTGGTGTGGCGGCGGTGCTGTTCCTCCACTTCCTGCCCGGCCTGCCAGAAGAACAGGTAGGGGCTGATGGTGGTGCCGAACACCGCGACCAGCGCCATCGTGTGCGGCTTGTCGAAGGTGAAGCTGGGCACCACGATCCCGCGCAACGCCTCGGCCAGCGGGACGTGGCTCACGAACACCACGCCGACATAGGCGAACAGCGACAGCGTGGTCCACTTGAGGATGCTGGCATAGCGGTTGTAGCTGATCACCACTTCCAGACCGACGCTGACCACGCCGAAGATCACGGTGTAGAGCAGCACCGATCCGGGGATCAGCAACGCCAGCGCCGCGCCCATCGCGCCCAGGTCTGCGCCGATGTTGATGACGTTGGCGATCAGCAGCAGCACGAGCACGCCCTGCAGCAGCGGGCGCGGATAGTGGCGGCGCAGGTTCTGCGCGATGCCGCGCCCGGTGGTGGCACCGATGCGCGCGCAGATCGCCTGGATCGAGGCGAGCAGCGGAAAGCCGAACAGCATCGTCCACGCCAGGCCATAGCCGAACTGCGCGCCGACCTGGCTGTAGGTGCCGATGCCGCTGGGATCGTCGTCCGCCGCGCCGGTGACCAGCCCGGGGCCGAGCACGTCGAAGACCGAGCGCTTTTCGTGAAGGCCTGCGGAAGCGTCGGGTTCGGCATCCATCGGACGTACCTTACGGGTTGAGCGCGTTGATCGCCTCGAGCACGCGCGCCTCGATCTCGGCGCGGGGCAGTCCGGCGGGAATCTCCTCGCCGAAGCGGTAGCGGATCGTGCCGGGGCGTTTCCACCGGCGATGATACAGCGGCCCGCTATCCACCGCGACCGGGATCACCGGATAGCCGAGCAGCTTGTACAGCCCGGCAAAGCCCGCCTGCAGCGGCGCACGGGTGCCGTGGGGTATGCGGGTGCCTTCGGGGAAAATCACCAGCGGGCGACCTTCCGCCGACAGCGTGCGCGCGGCGGTGAGCATCTTGCGCAACGCCTTGGCGCCGGCATCACGCTCCACCCCGACCACGCCGAAGCGGTCAGCGGCAATGCCCCAGCCGGGGATCTTCAGCAGCTCGGCCTTGGCGAACACCACCGGCTGGTCGAACAAGGCGGGCACGTCGATCGCCTCGAAGAACGCCTCGTGCTTGACCGCATAAAGCACGCGGCTGTGCGACGATGCGCCGCCGATGTCGAGCCGGATGCCCAGCAGCACGCGCGCGCAGACCCGGTGATAGCGCGACCAGTTGCGCGAGATCGTCTTGAACCGCGCGGGCGAGGCAGAGGCGATGGCCAGCAGCACGTACGGGATGCTGCCGGTGTAGAACAAGATGTAGAACACGATGCTGCGAACCGTCGCCAGAAGCTTGCCCACCATCAATACCCTGCAATCCGCGCGACCCAGCGCGCGATGTACTTGTTGTATTCCAGGAACAGGATCCGCATCGAAGGCTTCGACGGCACCGCATCGCGCAGGATCGCGGTGCCCGCCGGCGCGGCATGGGCCAGATCGGCAGCGGCGCGGCGCATGTGCCAGTCGGTCGTGACCAGCCGGACCGAGGCCAGGTGCTGCGACGCGATCCAGCGCGCCGCCTCCAGCGCGTTGGACCGGGTATCGACCGATTCATAGCCCAGCGTCATGCAACAGGCGAACAGGCGCGGTTCCACCCCGTATTCGGCGGCGAATTCGCGCGGGCGCACTTCGCGGTCCACCCCCGCCACCAGCATCTGCCGCGCCCAGCCCCGGCGCAGCACGTCGATCCCGCGCGGAATGCGCCCGCCGCCGCCGGTGAGCACGATCACCCCGTCGGTATGCAGGTCGCCCGCCGGTTGCGGCAGGATGAGCGCGAACGCGATGAAGCCCAACGCCCAGACCAGCGGCGCGAGCGACAGCAAGCGGCGGAAGATGCCGGGGCGCTCGGTCATGGCCGGTGGGGCATCGTATCGGGGGTCACAGCATCCGGCGCAGCGCGCGCAGCACGGTCAGCCGCGCGGTCAGCACCGCCAGCGCGAGCCCGCCCAGGGGCACCAGCAGGATCAGCAGCCAGTCGATCCAGCCGAGCCCGCCGCCCGCGACCATGCCCGATTCGAGCGCGACGAACGAGCGGCGCAGCAGCGCGATGGCCACAATCCCCAGACCCAGCCCGACGATCCCGCCTGCCGCCGCATCGGCTGCCACCCCGCGCTGGAAGATCCGCGCGATCTGGCTGTCGGTGCCGCCCAGCATGTGGATGATCTCGATCGTGACGCGGTTGCTGCCCAGCGCGTTGCGCACCGCCAGCAGCACGGCGGCGGCGGTCGCGGCGGCGAGCAGCGCGATCAACGTGGCGGCCAGCACCTGCAGCGCGCCGATTGCGCCGAACACCGGCGACAGCCAGCTGGCCTGCGCATCGACCCGGGCCGAGGGTGCAACCGGCGCCAGCAGGCGGCGCAGTTGCGCGATCTGCTGCGCCCCGGCGCCTGCGCTCAGCCGCACGTCGATCAGCGCGGGGATCGGCAGCGCTTCCAGATCGTCACCGGGGCGGGTGCCCAGCCACGGCTCGATCAGCGCGTTGAGCTGGTCCTGCGGCACGGCAGCGGCCTGCGCGACACCGGGCGCGGTGCGCAGCGCCGTCAGCGCCGCCGCGACCTGTCGTGCACGATCGGCGGGCGCGGCCGACAGGATCTGCACGGTCACGCCACCGGCCAGATCGGCGCTGGCGGCATGCGCGGTGTTGCGCAACGCCAGACCGCTGGCGGCGGCGATCACGGTCAGTGCGATCATGATGGCCATCACCCACGGCATCGGGCCCGACAGGCGCGCCTGCGGCAGCATTCGCGCATCGGCGCCGCCGGTCCGCTCGCGCCACTGTTCGGCCAGCGAGGCGCGAACGCCGGCCAGGCCTCCACCGACGCCCGCTTCGCCAGCGGTGCGTTCGGCCGCTGGTGCGCCAGGAATGGGCGGCGCGTTCACTTGGTGGTCCCGCGCGGCCGGGTGCCCATCGCCGCACGTCGCGGCGGATAGCGCAGCGCGCCGGTGGGATCGCTCAGCCGCCCCTTGTCGAGCCGCATGATCAGCGATTCGGGCACTTTCTGGATCAGGTGCACGTCGTGGGTGGCCACCACCACGGTCGTGCCCAGCCGGTTCATCGCCTCGAACAATCGCAGCAGCTTGAACGCCATGTCGGGATCGACGTTGCCGGTCGGCTCGTCGGCCACCAGCATGTCGGGCCGCCCGATCACCGCGCGCGCGATCGCCACGCGCTGCTGCTCCCCGCCGGAAAGCGTGGCGGGGCGGGCATGGCGCCGGTCGCCCAGCCCGACCCAGTCGAGCATGTCGGACACCGGGCGCAGGATGTCCTTCTCGCTCACCCCGGCCACGCGCAGCGGCAGCGCCACGTTGTCGAACGCCGACAGATCCTGCACCAGCCGGAAGTCCTGGAACACCACGCCCAGCCGGCGGCGGAAGCCGGGCAGCCGGTCGCGCGGCAGGGTGATGGCGTCGGTGCCGAACATGCGGATCAGCCCGCGCGAGGGGCGCTGCGACAGGTACAGCAGTTTCAGCAGCGAGGTCTTGCCCGCGCCGCTCGCCCCGGTGAGGAAATAGAAGCTGCCGGGATACAGCGTGAACGAAATGTCGGTCAGCACTTCCTTGCCGGTGCCATAGCGCAGGCCGACATTGTCGAACTGGACAATCTCCGCGTCGGACTGGTTCATGGGTTGCCCTGGGTTTCCGCGATCAGAAGGAGGTGGAACAATTCGGTCGTATGGCTGCGCGCAGGCCTATACCCGGCAATCCATGTGGAAAAAAGGCCGCTGCGGCTTTTCCCATGTCCTCAAGCTATTGTTTCCTTGCACCGCACCATGCTTAACGGTGCAACCATGATTATTGCCTGTCCTGCCTGCGCCACGCGCTACGTCGTTCCCGACAGCGCCATCGGGGATGATGGGCGCACCGTGCGTTGCGCCAAATGCCGCCACAGCTGGTTCCAGGCGGGTCTTGAACTCCCCCAGCGCCCTGTGGCCGAGACGGTTGGGGATGGTGCCTCGCCATCCCCGGTTGCTGCCGCACCCGCGCCGGCCATGGCCGAAAGCCGCGCGGCAGCGCCTGCCGGCGCTGGCGTCACGGCTGCGCCGGACGTCGGCCGCACGCCCGAAACCGGCGCTGCCCGCCTGCCGCTGGACGAACCACCCGCCGCCGCTCCCTCGTCGGCATCAGTGGCCGAACCGGCGCGAGTTACCCCTGCTGCGCCGACGCCTGCGGCCTCCACAGCAGCAGTTGCCCCGATCGATGAGCCCGAGCCGCCGCTGGTCGATCAGCGTCGCCCGCACGCGGCCGTGGTCACGCCGTATGACAGCACGCCGTCGCGGTTCGAGCCCGAGCCGCCGTTCCGCCCGCGCCGCAATCCGACGAAACTGTGGACAATCGCGGCGGTGTCATTCGCGCTGGTCGTTGCCGCGCTGGTCGGCGCGGTGATGGTGTTCGGCCTGCCCGACTGGCTGCCGGTCGAGCGCCCGGTGTTCGGCGCGGCGCAGCCCGATCTCGAACTGTCGTTCCCGGCCGCGCGGCAAGACCGCCGCACGCTGCCCAACGGCACCGAATATTTCGGCGCCAGCGGTTCGGTAACCAACACCGGCAAGGACATGCACGAGGTGCCGCCGATCCTGATCGTGCTGCGCGACCGGCAGGATCGCATCGTCTATACGTGGCAGGTCGCACCGGCAAAGAAGAAGCTGGCGCCGGGCGAAAGCGTCACCATCAACGAAGCGGTGACCGACGTGCCCAAGTCCGCCAAGTTCGCCGAGATCGGCTGGAAGCCGCAATAGGCGCCGAGCGGCTGCGGTCCTCCGCTTGCCGCTTGCGGCCGATTGCCGGTTGCGCGGCCCAGACCCCTTTGCTAAGGGCCCGCTCCTACCCCGAGGGCCGCACTGCGCGGCCCTTTCGATTTGCGGTCGTGGCGGAATTGGTAGACGCGCAACGTTGAGGTCGTTGTGGGCGAAAGCCCGTGGAAGTTCGAGTCTTCTCGACCGCACCACGGAGTCCGGGGTTGTTCCGGTCTCTGGAAATTGGCTGGCAACCTGAGCCGGGATTGGGCGCGCTTCCGGCGGTTCTCCGGGGAGTGGTTGAATCCAGTGTGGTAGGGCGCTCCGTGTTTCTGCTGACCGGGCTCCATATCCAGGCGCTGGTCTCCGCAAGCGAGGTCGTAAGGCCCAAACCAACGGCCCGGCCGATTGCTGGCGATGATGGCGCCTTGCGTGGCGTGAGCCGCCCGCCCAAGCCTCCAACCATGCCTTCCCGATGGCGAGCCTTCATGCAGTGACGTCGGGCTGGCAGCGGTCGATCTGGCGCAAGACGCTGATCTGCCGCATGATGTCTGCAGGAAGTTGAGATAATGTGCCACCGCGCAGGCAGTCGGGAATCGCCTCTGGCCATATACGACTGCTGGAGGCGGACGTGGTGGACGGCTACTGCGCAACTGACTGGCTGAAGGACCGCCGATTTATGAAATGCCGATGGTTCAGGGGCGGACCGCCAGCCCTGTTGCGATCAACGCTCGCTTTGGTGCTTCTGGGCGGCGCAGTCGCGGCCCATGCGCAGGAGAGCGGGCCGGTGAAAGCCTGGCATGCGCGTGCGGGCGCCGCCGCCGAATATCTCGATCATCGGTGGGGTACCAACGATGGCTGGCAAGCCAGTGACAACTGGCAGCGCTTCCCCATCGTCGACGCGCTGATCGATTATGAGCGCCGCACCGGCGATCTTCGCTGGAACCCGAAGATCGCCGCCGCCGTGCGCACCCGGACCGGGCTCTACCTCAACGACGACGACTTGTGGGCCGTGATCGCCAATGTCCATGCCTGGCAGATCGGCCATGATCCCGAGCTGCTGGCATGGGCCAGCGAGACGTATCGCCGCCTCGTTACCGAACACTGGGACGATCATTGCGGCGGCGGCCTGTGGTGGGATCCCAAGCACACCTACAAGAACGCGATCACCAACGAACTGCTGTTCTACGCCTCGACCCAGCTTTATCTCGCGACCCGCCAGGACGCCTATCGCGACTGGGCGCTGCGCAGCTGGTCGTGGTTCGCAGCCTCGACGATGACCGGGGCGGACGGGCTGGTGAACGACGGGCTCGATGCGCAGTGCCGCAACAACGGGGCACCGCGCTTCACCTATAACCAGGGCGTGTTGCTGGGCGGGCTGAACGACCTCAGCACGATCACCGGTGACCCGCAGTATCGCGCGATCGCGGTGAAGACGGCGCTTGCCGCGACGCGCACGCTGGTGACGAGGGACGGTATCCTGACCGAACCGTTCGACACGCTGGGCGCGGATGGCCCGATGTTCAAGGGAGTCTTCGCGTTCCACCTCGGCCACCTGATCGAAGCCATGCCCGACGGACCTGAACGCGCCGAACTTCTCGATTGGACGCGCCAGAACGGACAGGCGGTGTGGACTCTGAGCGCGGACGGCGCCCAGCCGATCGACGGCCTCTGGTCGGGCGGTTCCGGCCAGATGGGGGCTGCGGCGCAGGCGTCGGGCATCGATATCCTGCTGGCGGCCTCGTCCTAGCTCCAGTGGATCAAGCGGACGGCCCACAGCGGATCAAGCGGGCGTGCGGCGGATAGCTGGCGGTCGGCGAATGTTGGCAGTTGGGGACAACATTGACAAGATGTTGCTCAAATGCGACGCCGGGACGCATGGTGGCGAATACTGCAACAGCCTGCGAAAACAATGTTCAATTCAAGGCACTTACCCAGGCGGCCTTTCGACTGAACAACCTGCTGACGGCAGAACGCGACAGGGCGGTCGCGGACCTGGGCCTCACCAGCGCCCGTTGGCAGGTGCTCGAAGCGGTCGGCCTGCAAACAACTGCCGTGTCGGCAGCGCATGTTGCGCGTCAGCTGCAAATCTCGCGTCAGGCCGTTCAGCGCGTTTTGAATGACCTTGCGCAGCTGGCCTTGGTCGAATTGAAATCCGACGCGGCCGATAAACGTGCTCAACTCGTCTCGTTGACGCATCTGGGCACCGACGTTCTGGGCGAGCTTGACAAGCGCACCGACGTGTTGCGACACAAAGTTGCCGAGGATCATCAGCCGATCGTCGCGGATTTTTTAGCCTTGGCCGGCAACGGGCGCGCCACGGGTTGGCAGGATGGAAACTCCGACGACAGCGCGCCATCCGCAGGGTCAACGGTTGCCAGAACCACCCCATGGCCAACCCGCGCGACAGATGCATCTGCCCCCAACGCGCCGCGAACGTTCGAGAACGTCCAGGGGCACATCCTCGATCGGATCCGGAGCGGTGATTTGCACTCGGGTGACCGCTTGCCGCCGGAACGGGAACTGGCAAGTAGCCTGGGGGTGGGGCGATCCGCAGTACGAGAAGCGCTGCGAAGTCTCGAGATGTCGGGTGTGCTCCGCTTCAAGCGAGGTGCTGGCGGCGGTGCCTTCGTCAGGGAAAGCGGCTCCGAAGGCATCGAGTCCTCGATCAGGTCGATGCTCATTCTCGGGCGATTGCCGCTGGCCGACCTGCTTGAAGTCCGGGCAAGTCTGCTTGGGCAATGCGCCAGGCTTGGGGCGCAGCGCGGGACCCAGCAGGATTTTGCGCGCCTCGACACGAATATCGACGAACTCGAAAGGTGCGTTAGGACCTACAAGGATCAGGTTGCAGCCATCAAGCCGGCCACGGAGTTCTACCGACTTGCGGCGCGATCCTCGCACAACCGACTGATGATCCTGCTGGTCGATGCAATTGCCGATCTCGTTGCCGAGATGCTTACGCAACTGAAGCATCGCCCCCGCCTGGACTCAGTCACGGCACGGCGCGACATGGTTGCCGCAATGCGCGAAGGTCGCGCCGACGATGCGGCAAGAGTGATACGAACGCACTCCTATGACACCAACCGGTTGCTGCTCAGATCCAGGCGGCCCTTCGCGCTGCAGGCCTGAGCGCGGCGGCCACCGGCTGGCCTCCCGGACATCGCAAATCCGCAACGAAGCTCCTGCGCGGCGGCCTTGCCGTGCCTTGTGTCGAGTAGAACGTTTCGATCGTTACTTCTCGACATCGTTCAATTTTTGGGGATTTTGGTACTGATCGAACGCGCATTCAGCGCAAAGTCGTAAACCACTTGACGATATATTTGGCAGCATGATACCTAAAGGTCATACCAAAAAAGAATACCTGACGAGAGGATGGTCATGCGGATTTGTTTGAAGCGGCAGCGGTTGTGGGCGTGAACGCCCGCACCCATTCGGATGCGGCGATCGGTGCGAACCGGATCCCTTTTCCGTTCCCGTTCCCGTTCCCGATCTCGTCCGCGCCAAACTCGTTCACGCGCCCGGATCTTGCGGGCAACGTATTCAATATCAAGGGATACACCACCGCCGACGCGCGACTGGGCTATGAAGCCGCAGACGGAGCCTGGAAAGTCATGGTCTGGGGCAAGAACATTTTCGACACGTACTACTGGACCACGGTCATACCCTCCAACGATTCGCAGGGCCGCCTGGCCGGGATGCCCGCGACGTAAAGCATCACGATCGATTTCAGGATCAAGTAGCAAAGGTTTTTCGGGTCCGGCCGGATCTTCCCCTGGCCGGATGACTCCGGAAAACCCCAAACTGGGAGCGCCCATCCACGTCCTGCTCGAACTGGGACAATGGACGGGGGCTCCCGCTTTTTGCATCGCGAATCTCGATGTGGTTCCATATGCTCATCGGTTGAAAAGATTTCGAGAGAGGATGTCACAGTGGCGATATTGGAAGCCGATCGCGACGTGATGCTGGATCGGCGCGAGGATTTCGAACCGCATCTGGTCGCGTTGCTCGATGCCAAGCGCGCGCGCCAGGGCAGGAGCGGTTACAAGCCGCGCAAGGCGCAGGACGTGGCCGAGCGGCTGGGACGCCTGCTCGGCGCGCACGGGGTGCAAGGGCATGCGCGCAATGTCCGCCGAATGGGTGGCGGCGCCTCGAAGGAACAATTCCTGTTCGATCTGGTCGATCCGGCTAGCGGTGCAACCGAACAGCTGGTGCTGCGGATGGACCCGCTCGAAGGCATCGTCGAAACCTCGCGCGAGCGTGAGGCGCAACTGATCGAGGCGATTGGCGGGACGGTGCCCGCGCCCAGCGTCGCGTTCGTCGATTCCGACGGTCGGCATATGGGCCAGCCGGCAATGATCACCCGCTTCGTGCGCGGTGACACCAAGCCGCGCGACGCCACGTCGGGCCCGTCGGGCGTGGGCATCGTCATCGGGGAGCGCGCCTCGGCCGCGCTGATCCCGCAGTATCTCGACAATCTCGTCGCCATCCACGGCTTCGACTTCGCCCGCGCTGACCTTGCCACCTATGCGGTGCCGCAAGCGGGCACCACCCAAGCCGCGCTGTGGCAACTCAACTTCTGGGAGCGGGTGCTGGAGGACGACCAGGTCGAAGCCTCGCCACTGCTCACCTACACCGCCTGCTGGCTGCGCGAACGCGCGCCGGTGTGCGATGCGCCGGTGCTGCTGCATGGCGACTACCGCCTCGGCAACTTCATGTTCGACGAGGATACGCTGGAGATGACGGCAGTGCTCGACTGGGAACTGGCGCATATCGGCGATGTCCACGAAGACATTTCCTATTCGCTCGAGCCGCTGTTCTGCAGCCGCGATGCGCAAGGGAGGCCGCTCGTCGCCTCGATGATGCCGGTGCCCGCGTTTCTCGATGGCTATGCCGAACGTTCGGGGCGCACGATCGACCCAACCGTGCTGCACTGGTATCAGGTGCTCAACAGCTTCAAGCTGTCGGTCATGAACTTCGCCTCGGGCGTGCGGGCAGCGCGCGATGGCACCAACCACCAGAGCGCGTTCCTGGGCTACCTCGCCGCCTGCCACGTCGGACTGTCGGGCACGTTGTGCCACCTGCTGGAAGGATACGGCGCATGACCCCGGGCATCGAAGTGCGGTTGACCAGCGTGCTGCACGGCTTGCGCGACGTGATCATCCCGGCGATCAAGCCCGATGAGGCGCTGGCGGTCGAACAGTCCGGGCTCATCCTTGCGCAGCTTGCGATGCTGCTGCGGCAGTTGCCTTATGCCGAGCGCTACCACCGGCTGTGCCGGGACGATGCGCGCACCACTGCCGCCGCGATCGTGCAGCAGCCGGCAGGAGGCCCGCGCAGTCAGGCGGCGGCCAAGGCCGTGTGCGTGCTGCTGGCTGGCGCGAACCCGGATGATCCCCATGCCGGCTATCTGGCGCTGGCAGACGGCATCGCCGCGCTGACCAATGCCGTCGCCGACGATGGCGAACCGGGCTTCCGCGCGCGCGTCAATGCCGCTGTCCTGGCGTTTTCGCTCCGTCAGAACCGGCGCGAACGCGTGTGGTTCAAGGATGCCGGGTTCGACCCCGACCCCGCCGAACTGCCCGATCTGGCAGCCCTGTGCAGCGCGTCCATGGCATAGGCAGGTGGCCACCACGGCCATGCGCCCGCAAGACAGTCTCAACTGACCTTCAACCGACGATCGCCCGCGCAAGTGGAATGATCAGCAAGGAAACCTATCCGTGTCCGAACTGCAATCGCCCCCCAGCTCCGTCCTGCCCGAGCACGCCTTTCGCCACAACCTGACGCTGGAAGGGCGCGAGTCGCTCGCGCACATCCTGCTGATGCCCGAGCACAACATTGCCGGGTTCATCTATCCGACCATGCTCGGCACCGGCGTGGCCAAGTCGACCGCCTGCTTCTTCAGTCCCGATTTCCCCGAGCAGATCGTCGAAGTGGTGGAAAGTCCCGTCGCCGATGACATGGACTTCGGCGACTGGCGCCATGGCCCGCTGCACATGGAAATCGTCGATCCGCTCAAGCGCGTCAACATCGACTGGGATGGGACGCGCATCCGCTTCAAGGGTGCCTTCACCGCCACGCATCCGGCTTATGCCTTCAGTTCGCACCCGCGCGGCAATCCGCCCTATTTCGGCAACGATCGCACCGAACAGCACGGGCGCGTGGTCGCCGATCTCGAACTCGACGGGCGCAAGCTGCACCATGAGGGGTTCCTGGTGCGCGACCACAGCTGGGGCCCGCGCGTGTGGGGGCTCAACCAGCACTACAAGTGGATCCACGCCACCACCGGCGACAGTTCGATGCATTTCTTCGAGATGCAGGCGTTCGGTCGAACCGAACTGCGCGGCTTCCTGTTCAAGGACGGCGAGATGCGGCATCTCGAACGGGTCGATTATGAATTCGTCTACGGCGACGCCATGCTGCAGCAGACGTTCGATGTCACGGTGACCGACACCGCCGGCCGAAAGTCGCGCATCGCCTACACCATGTTTGGAATGCTGACCTCGTCGCACGATCCCAAGACGTTGATCAACACCGGCTGCGCGACGCTGGACTTCGATGGCAAGCCGGGCGTGGGCGTGTGCGAATTCGCGTGGAACAAAGACTATTTCGACTTCGCGAAATCATTCGTGCCGAAATATGGCTGAATTGGATCGTCAGCGCAATTTGTCGATCAGCGCCATCGCTGCTGGCGGATTGTGCGCCTTGTAGCCGCTGATGACATAGAGATAGACGTCGCGCGGGGTGTCAGGGCGCGGGGTGTCAGGCGGAGCCGATTGGACGCACTGCAGTCCGCTGGGCACCCGGCCATCGGCAAGCGCCCGAACCCGGTCGACCCAGTCATCGAGCCTTGCATCGATGTACCCGAGCGGCTCGTCTTCGGTCGTGCCCATGATCCGGGCATACACGAACGGTGCCGTCAGGTCGGCGATCTGGGGATATGCGCCGTCCGCCGACAGCACCGGGGCCACGCCATAAGCGCGCAGCAGGTCGATGAATTCCGGCTTGCGAAAGCTTTCGTGCCGCACCTCGATCGCGTGCCGCAGCGCGCGCCCTTCGTGCGAGGCGGGCAGCAATTTCAGGAAGGCCTCGAAATCGTCCGGGTCGAACTGCTTGGTCGCCATGAACTGCCAGTTGATCGGGCCGAGCTTGGCCTTCAACGCCATCAGGCCGCCGCTGAGAAACCGCTCGATGCTCTGCCCGGCTTCGGCGAGCACTTTGCGATTGGTCGCAAAGCGCGGCGCCTTGAGCGCGAACACGAAATCGTCCGGCGTCTCGTCATGCCATTTCGCGAAACTCTCGGGCTTTTGCGATCCGTAATAGGTGCCGTTGATTTCGATCGACGTCAGCGCGCGGCTGGCGAATTCCAGCTCGCGCTTTTGCGTCAAGCCTTGGGGATAGAAGCTGCCGCGCCACGGCTCGTACGTCCAACCACCAATTCCGACGCGGATCGTACGTTTGGCCTTCGTGCCCATCCTGTGACTCCATCGGTGCGGGTCTGGCCGACCCCATCGTCAAACGTTCGCATCTTTTCAATATGGTCGAACAGAATTGGTGGATTTATGCCTTCGGGCATCCATTGGCGCCCTCACAATTTGCCCGCAGCGGGGTTTCGCGCGACGCAAAAGCTGCATAGACAGGCGGCCGATCACCTCACCTCACCTCACCTCACCTGGAGAATTGCCATGAAAAAGTTCGCGGCGCTCGCGCTGTTGTCGCTGGGCTTTGCCTCGACCTCGATCGCCATGGGCGTGGAGGGAATCGATCCTGCGGCGGTTCCGGCGGGGTCCTATTCGGCCGATCTTTCGCACACCAGCGTGCTCGCCTCGATCGCGCACATGGGCTTCACCCACACCAACGTGAATTTCCGAAAGCTCGACGGCCATTTTACCTATGATCCGGCGCATCCCGAGGCGTCGTCGCTCGACGTGACGATCGACACCAACTCGCTCGATTCGGGCTGGGCGGCGCGCGATACCGATCTCAAGGGCGCCAAGTTCTTCAACGTGGCGGCATTCCCGACGATGACCTTCCATTCGCAGAAGCTGACCAAAACCGGTGCGACCACCGCCCGGATCGACGGGCAGCTGACGGTACTGGGCGTGACCAAGCCGGTGGCGCTGGCAGTCACCTTCAACGGCGTCGGCAAAGGCATGGACGGCATCGCCCGCGCCGGCTTTTCCGCGCACACCAGCCTCAAGCGGTCGGACTTCGGCATGACCACGTTCCTGCCCGTGGTCGGCGATGACGTGGCCATCGATATCGAGGCCGAATTCTCGAAGAAGTAACGCCATGATCGCCCCGCGCCGATACTCCGCCGTCGCGATGGCCCTCCACTGGGCGATCGCGCTGGCGCTGGCGTTCCAGCTCGCGCTGGGCTGGCGCATGGCCGATGCGCCGCGCGGCGGGGCCACGTTCGCCGCGTTCCAGCTGCACAAGTCGCTGGGCATCACGATCCTCGTGCTCAGTCTTGTGCGGCTGGGGTTGCGGCTGGCCACGCCGCGCCCCGCGCCGGTCGCAGACAGCATCTGGGCGCACAGGCTGGCGGGCGCGGTGCATGGCCTGCTCTATGCCGTGATGATCGGCGGGCCGCTGACCGGCTGGGCGATTGTCTCGACCGCCCGGTTGCACGTGCCGACGCTGCTGTTCGGCACCATACCGCTGCCCAACCTGCCGCTGCCAGCTGCGCTGGGGCCCCTGTTCGGCAATGCCCACAGTGCGCTGGCGTGGATCGGTGTGGGGCTGTTCGTGCTGCATGTTGCCGGCGCGCTGCGCCACCAGTTCGGGCCCGATCGCGCGTTCCTTGGACGGATGGCGCCGGTCGGAGCGGCGGGCGCAACGCTGGGCAACGGCGCCGCGTTCGCGCTGGCGGCCGGGTTGATCGGCGCGGTGGGGCTGGCGTTCTTCGGCGGCAACGGCGTTCCGGTGGGAGCAAGCCCGCTGGCCGCCGCAGCAGCGCCGGTTGCAGCCGCCAGCATTGCGCCCGACACGCTGTCCTCGGAACCAGCCGCGTCAGCGTCTGCCCCAGCATCTGCCGCCGCATCGGATGAGGCCAGCGCCGTGCCGACGGGCGCAGCGACCACCGACGAAGCCGCCGCTGCCCAGCCGGTCGCACCGTGGCAGGTCTTGCCCGGCGGCAAACTGGGCTTCACCGCGCAAGTCAGCGGCGCGCCGGTGCATGGCAGCTTCGCACGGTGGACCGGGGCCATCCGCTTCAGCCCGGATGATCTGGATCATTCGGCGATTAAGGTCACGGTCGACCTCGCCTCTGCCACCACCGCCGATACGCAGCGCGACGGAATGCTGGCCGGAGACGACTTCTTCGCCGTCGCGACGCACCCCAGTGCCGCGTTCACGTCGCACTCGATCCGCCACGCCGGTGGCGACAACTACGTCGTGCGCGGCGATCTGGCGCTCAAGGGTGCCGAGCGCCCGGTTACCCTGGCATTCCACCTCACGATCGATGGCGACAAGGCGCGCGCCAGCGGCACTGCCCGGCTCGACCGCACCAGCTTTCACATCGGCGAAGGCGAATGGGCCAATGCCGATCCGATCGCCTTCCCGGTGTCGATCGACTTCAGCTTTTCGGCCAGGCGGAACCCCGCCGGGCGCTGACGTGCCGCGCTTGGTCCGACTCGCCGGGCATGGTAAGTTGGCAACATCAGGATCGGAGGCTGCCATGACTGTCCCGCCTTTTCCCGCCAGGATTATCACCAGAACCGTCGCCAGAACTGTCGGATGTGCTGCGCTGGCGTGTTGCGCCGTGTCCGCGCTGGCCATGGGCGGCGGTGGTGGCGGCGGTTCGATGCCGAGCGAAACCGCGCCGCAATACGATCCGGCCGTCGAATATCGCGCCGGCCTGACTGCGCTTCAGGCGCAACGCTGGGCCGACGCGGAAAAGTCGTTCCGCCATGTGCTCGCCGTGTCGCCGCGCGATGCCAACACCAATTATCTGATGGCGCTCAGCAAGATCGGCCGCAGCGACTACAAGGGCGCGCGATCGTATCTGGAAAAGGCAGTCAAGCTCGAGCCTGCGATGATCCCGGCGCACGAACAGCTCGGCATCGCGCTGGCCAAGCTGGGTGAGGCGGACAAGGCCAAGGAACAGCTCGACTGGTTCACCGCGCGCGCGACCACCTGCGGCACGGCCTGTGCCGATGCGACGGTGCTGCAACAGGGCGCTGCGGCGGTGCAGGCCGCCATCGGCGCGGGCAAGCAGGCACGCGTTGCGGTGCCGGGCCTGCTGATGTTCGCATCGACCCAAGCCGGCGACGGCGCCTATCTCGCGGCGGTCGCGCTGATCAACGAGCACCGCTATAACGATGCGATATTGTCGCTGCGCGCGGCGGAACAGGTGTTCGGCCCGCATCCCGATATCCTGACCTACCTCGGCTTCGCCAACCGCAAGCTGAAGCGTTACGACATCGCCGAAGCGTATTACCGGCGTGCGCTGGCGGTGGCGCCGGGCCATCGCGGCGCGACCGAGTACTACGGCGAGATGATGCTCGAACGCGGCGATGTGGCGGGCGCGACGCGGATGCTCGCGCAACTCGATGCGCAGTGCACGTTCGGTTGCGCCGAGGCGGACGAGCTGCGCCGATGGATCGTCCGGCGATCAAACGCTTCCTGATCGCGGCTGCCATGTTGCCGCTGATCGGGGCGGCTGCGGGCGTGCCGCCGCTGCGCGCCGCGCGCTGGTCGGTGCCGGGCCAGCTTGCCAAAGTGCTGACCACCGAACCGGGCGAATGCCTTGCCGCTGCCATGGACAGCCCCACCGCGCAACGCATCGCCATCGGCCGCGCGGCGTTCCGTGCGCCGCTGCTGCTGGGCGGACAGGCGGCGCGGGCGGGGCTGTCGTGCAACGCATGTCATCGCGGCGGGCATGGCAATCCGGCCTTCATGTTCCCGGGCCTTTCGGGCGACCCCGGCACTGCCGACGTCACATCCTCGATCATGAGCTCGCATCGCGGCGACGGGGTGTTCAATCCCAAGCCGATCCCCGACCTCAGCGGCCCGAAATCGCGGCTGAAAGTGGATCAGGACGCAGCGAGCCAGCAGCTCGAACACTTCATCCACGGCCTGGTGACGCAGGAATTCGACGGCCCCGAGCCCACGCCCGCGACCATCACCGGGCTTGCGGCTTATGTCCGCGCGCTCTCGCCGAACCATTGCGGCGCGCAAGTCGCGCTCGATCTCGATCACGACCTCGCCCGCGTGGACGAGGCATTGCGCACCGCGCGCGCAGTGGCCGCATCGGGTGACGGCGAGACCGCGCGTCTCATGGTGTCGTCGGCGCGCTCCACGTTGGGGCTGATCGACGAACGCTACCAGCAGACACCCGCCCGGCGCGCGACCGCAGGCTTGGATGGCGCCGCGACGGACCTCGCCGCGATCGAGCGACGGCTGGCGGAAGACCCCGCAGCAGCCGTGAAGCTGATCGACCGCTGGCTGGGCAATACGGAACGCTGGCGCGGGCCGCTGCGCGCGGCGCAGGCGCATTCGCTTTACAGCCGCGCGAACGTGTTTCCGCGCCGATGATGCCTCAGCGCTTGTCGCCGATGTCCAGCACCAGCGGCGCGAAGATCGGGCGCAACGCATCGATCTTGGTGAAATCGATCGAGATGAACCCGGCAGCGCCGGCGCGCGGGGCGGGCAGGGCCGGGGTCGGCAGCGCCTTGTACGGCGCGAGCGCGCCCGATGGCCCCGAGATCAGGTCGGGCAGGTCGCTGGTCACGCCATAGCCGCCACCCAGCGTCACGCCGGGCAGCGGGCTGAATTTGACTAGTCCGAACGGCAGCGCCACTTTGTAGTCGGGCGTGACCGACACCGTCATGTCGAAGGACAGCGTCATCTTGGGCACGCTCGAATATTTGGCGTGAATCAGGTCGAGGTAATCGTCGCCCTTGAAGCTGAAGTGCAGCAGCAGCGGTTCGCTCTTGGTCTTGGGCAGGTCATAACTGAAGCCGCTGAACACGGCATACGGCACCAGCGACAGCGGCGCGCCCAGCGGCAGCCCCGACAGCGCCTTGCGCCCGTTGGGATCGCTCAGCAGCGCGCCGGCGGCCGGGAGCACCAGCGACGCCCCGCCGACGACCAGCGCAGCCTTGTCGCCGGTGCTGGCGCCGTTCCAGATCGGCAGGGCGATCTGCTTGGCCACGTCGATCGCCGTGTCCTTGATCTGCGGCGTATCGGCGGCTTTCGACGCCAGTTCCTTGACCCCGCCGATCAGCGGATCGACCGCGTCCTCCTTCTTGGCCTCCTTGAGCGGAACGTCCGGCCCGTCGCGCTGCACCATGGTCGGCGCGGGCGTGAGGCGGCGCAGGTGGGCTTGGTTGCCGACGCGCACCTGCGGTGCGGAGGCAATCGCGGGTTTCGAGACCGGCGCGTTCGCAACCGGACGGGTTGGGGCGATCGTGTTGGCAGGGGCCGGTGTCATCGGACGCTATCCCGTCTCCTAGGGTGTGACGACGCTGGTATCGATATCGGTCCACGTCTTCGTCTCGATAACCGTGCCGGCCCGGCGGATCTCGCCGCGAAACTGGACGAGCAGATCGGTGGTATCGCCGGTCTGCAAACCGTTGACGATAAGCTGGGGATGGTCCTCACCGCGATAGACACAGCCGCTCGCCTGGTTTTCCGTACCATCGCCGTCGGTGTAGTGGTTTTCACCGCATTGGACCGTATCGGCGGCCAGTCCGGGCTGGTTGCGATGGCCATAGTTGCGCGCCGCGCACGTCGTGTTGCCATCCTCGGTCATCGCGACCGGCAGCGCGCCGCCCGGGATATGGCCGAACTGGGCGCTGAGGTCCTGGATGGCCCCGCCGCGCGATCCGGTGGCGACACCGGCGATGAACTGCCGGTATTCGAACTGCGAACAGTCGCACCGCGAGGAAAACCGGGCTTCGATCTTGTGGTGACCCTGGATCCGCGTCCTGCCGTTCGGACCCGGCGTGGTGTCGCTGAGCACGGGAAACGGGATGACGCGGAACGCGGTCAGGCAGTTGGCGGTGTCGGTCGGCAAGTTTTCCGCCGTCTGTTCGCGGGTGATGAAATCGAACGTGTCCGGGCCGATCTTGCCGTCCTTCTTCAACCCGTATTCTTCCTGCGTGGCGGCGATGGCGGTGATGTTGTCGGCGGTCCATCGTCCCGTGACGCCGCCGCCCAGGATCGACTGGATCAACCGGGTGTTGGCGTCGTCATAGAAGCCGGTGTTGAAGCGGATCGCCTCCTGGATCTGTGCGGGCGTGAGGTCAGTTTGCGCGGCGGGCGCTACTGCGGGCGGCGGCGTGGCAAGATCGCGTTGTACCCCCATCGTTCCGGCACTTTGCTGCACCACGTGCGCCAGTTCGTGCGCCAGCAGGTGGCGGCCGCCTTCTCCCGCCGGATCGTACTGCCCGGCTCCGAACACCACATTGCTGCCCACGGTATAGGCGCGCGCGCCCACGTCTGCGGCGGATTGCGCGGCCTGCGCATCGGTGTGGATGCGCACGTCGCTGAAGTCGGTGCCGAACCGGCTCGCCATGAAATCGTGCGTCGCCGGGTCCAGCGCACTGCCGGACATGTTGAGCACGTCGTGGACGGCCTGCGGCGCGGCTTCTCCCGCGACGTCGGCGCCCGCCGCCCGGCGCCTGACGATGGGCTCCTCGTCCTCGCACGCCGCGCATTTGCGCTGGAGCGCACCGGGACCGGACGACAGCGTCGCTCCCGGATCGGCCATGCGCATCACCCGGTCGGCCGCCGCGTCGGCCTCGTGTTCCAGCGGATCGTTGACCGCGCCGATGGTCAGCTTGGCCTGCAACGGTTGCCCGCCCACCGCCAGCCGACGCAGATGCGCCTGGTTGCCCGCTGCGTTCGGCGTGGCCGCGCGCCGCCTGACATCCGATGCATCGGGCGTCACCGCGCCTTGCCGCCCCCGGTCGGGCGAAAGCGTCGTGCAGGACGAGCAACCCATCGTCACGTCTCCGTGTTGAGGAACGGCCAGAAGTCTTTCGGGTCGGGCTGCGGGAACGTGCGCGGCGGCAGGATCGTCGCGCCCCGGCTGAACACGTTGCCGTTGTAGGCATAGTGCCCGCCTTCCAGGCCGATGGCGATGAACACCGGCAGCTGGCCGGATGTGCCCGTATTGCTGGTGGGGTGCGCCATCATGTTGCCGGTGACCGTGGCCATGGTCGGGAAGAACAGCGTTCCGGCCAGCGTGCGGTTGTCGGCGCAGACCACGCGATTGCTGCTCAGCATCACCATGCTGGTGTCGTCCTGCGGAGAGCGCAGGATCGCGATGCCGATACCGGGCGCTGCCTTGGCGTCGGTGGCGACGAGCGCGATGTCGTTGTTGGCGATGTGCAGCACCGCCGTCACGTGGCGGGTGGCAAGCTGCGCCGCGACCGACACGGCTTCGACATGCGCCAGATCGCTGAGATACTGGGCGCGCATCGCCGAAATCTTCGTATCGACCTTGGCCTTGGCCGAAGCGGCAGGCGTGGGCGCCGCTTCTGCCCGTGCCGCCGCGGCTGTTGCGCCTTGCGTGCGGGCGTTGACGACCGCGTTGAACGCTGCGGTGCCTGCGGCCGTCATCTCCTTGAGCAAGGCCGCGCGCGCGCTGGGCGAACCCGTCGGCGCTGCCGTGGGCTCTCCCGGCGGCGTTGCCATGCCATGGGGTGAGATCGCGGCGAGGAAGTGCACCGGATAGCCGCGCTCCACCGCCTGCGCGATTTCGGGATGCGTCTGCGCCTGGCCCATCGCGTGCTTGGCAAACGAATTGGCCGCCCCCACGATCGGATCGGCCAGGAATATCCCGGTCTTGCACTCGCGGATGCGGTTGAACGTGCAACGCAACTCGCCCAGCCGGGCGAACGCGACGATCCCGGCGGTCAATCGCTCGAAAAAGTTGTCGCTGATGTCCACGCCGATCAGCGAGGTGCTGATGCTTTGCGTGTTGACCGCCGCCAGCAGCCCGCAGACCGTACCGTTGGCGAAGATCGCCTTGCCCACGAACCGGTTGCGGCGCACGGTCAGTTCTGCCGCGCGGCCCGCAATGGTGATGCCGCCGCCCAGCACCGCGCCCAGCAGCTTGCCGTTCTTCGGCGCGGCGAGACCGAATGTGCAATCCTCGATCACGACGAAGCCCGAATTGATCACGATCACGCCTGACAGTGTGCCGCCTTCCTTGCCATTGGGCACCAGCGGCACGTCGATCTCCAGCCCGCGCAACGTCACGGCGTCGGCCTTGGCGATGATGATCAGGCCGAACACGAACGCGTTCAGTTCCTGCGGATCGGCGTTGATCGAGGTGCCGAAGCCGCAGCCTTCGATCACCAGCCGCGCGTGATCGCCGGTCAGCACCAGCGGGCGGCGCAGCACGTATTCGCCGGGTTTCAGCGTCAGCACCGCCGGACCGCCCTTGAGCGAATCCACCACCGCCTGCAGCCCGCCGCGTGCATCCACGCCTTGCGGGTCGAGCGTCAGCCCGCAGCAGCCGCACTTTTCCTTGGTCAGCGGGACGAACGTCGGGCGGCAATCGGCCAGCACATCGATGCTTTCCCGGCCCGTCGCCCCGATCACCGCCAGGTCGCCCAGCCACTGGCGCGGCCCGTCGGGCGGCTGCGGCGCTTCGTGGTAGCGCACCGGATAGACTTGCGCCGGCGTATCGGGCCGCACGGCAAACCGCCAGAACGGCCGCGCCGCGATCGTCGTGGGCAGCGCGGGCAGCGCGGGCAGCGTGACGGTCACGGTCACGCCGCTGGTGCTGTCGAGCGGGGTGGCAGCCCCGCCGCTGAACGGCACGATCGCATCCCACAGCCGCAGGAACAGCGGATTGGGATCGTTGACGTATTCGGCTGGCAGCGCGTCGGTCAGGGTCAGCGTGCCCTGATCGAAATCGTAGGCGACCGCGACGGTGGTGACGAAGCCTGCGCCCGCTGCGACGAAGTTGCGGTCGCGGATGTCGGCGGGCACGAACGCGCCGTCCTTCAGTTCGGCGCAGCTGCGCAGGACTTCGACCGCCTGGTTCTGCTGCGGCGCGTGCTCCTGGTCGATCGGCACGCCCTGCAGCGTCAGCAGCGTGGGCGTGGCCGATGCGGTGGTCGCGCGATAGAGGATCGAGGCGTTGTTGCGGCCCCACAGCAGCTGGCCCGCGTTCTTGGCCGCGTCATAGGCGATCACGGTGACGCGGATCAGCTGGTTGTCGGCGCCGAGGTAGCCCCCCGCCGCGACCGGGGTGCAGGGATCGGGCGGCACCTGATCCTTGACGAAATCGACCAGCAGCCGCGCACCTGACAGCAGTTCGAAGCTGGCGGGATCGATGGTCACGCCTTCGGCGGCCAGCTGCTTGGCGACGATCGAGGCCGCGCTGGCGCACGTATCGCCCTCGATCGGGATCAGCGGGAACTGCTGCAGCAACCGCGTCCGCGATGCGGAATCGGGGCCGCCCAGCGCCACTTCGCGCAACGCCTGATCCTCTGTCGCCGAAACGCTCTGCTCGGTCACCAGCAGCGCAACCAGCGCGTTCCCGCCCTCGGGCAGCGGCGGGGCGTCCAGCCAGTCGGGCTGCTGGCCAAGCTTGACCGCATCATCGAGCGTGAGCCGCCAGCCGCCGAGGTAATACGTGCCCGCGCCCACGGTGATCTGGCCGAGCGAGGCGGCGCCGATGACCTTGTAGCCATCGTCGGGCGTGCCGGCGGGACCGACGATATCGATCGTCTCCAGCCGCAGCGCCTCGCCGCCGATCAGCGCCTGTTCGTTGACGTCGGCTTCCAGCGTCACGCGTCCCTGCTGCGCGATGACGCTGCGGTAGGCGCGGGAGGGATCATAGCTGATCCGGGCGCGGTCACTGGCCATGACAAAGGTCCTTGGGGTTAGTCGGCATCGATCCACACCGGATAGATGCCGAGGGGAGCGTACTCTTCGTACTTCGCCGCCAGCCCGCGTTTGCGCAGCGGGATGTTCTCGGTCTTGAAAGCACCCATTTCGGATTCGTTTTCGGCACCGCCGAGGATACTATCGCCGTCTGCCGGGGCGATGATCGCGTGGTCGGCCAGGCGGTAGAGGCGGGCGTAGTCGGGATCGCCGAACCGGCGGCTGCGGAACAGCGGTCCGTGCGGCGGCACCCTGACCGAGCGGTACGGCGCATGCAGCACGCTGCCGTCGGCATAGGCGCTGAACCGCACGCAGCCGTGCTGGGTGTCCTCGACCGTGGCGACGTCATCCATGATGCATTCGGTCGCGCTCAACCGGTGGACCGCGATCGGGCCCAGCACGGTGCAGCGCGCCAGGCTGACTTCGCCCGATGTGCCCTCGATCGCGGGGACGACCGGCACCAGCGACGGCGCGAGAGATGGCGCGGCGGAAGGCGCGGGCGGGACGGCAATCGACTGGATGATGCTGTCGCTGGCCGAGAGCCGCTCGACGAAACCGTTGCCGCGCGCCCGGATCGGCCCGGTGATCGAACGCTCCAGCACCAGGTCCTGCACCTCGCCCTCGATCCACAGCGTCACCGGCGCCAGCGCCATCCCGTCGATCGCGGTGTCGAACGGCGCGCCGGAACGGCCTTGCGTGCCCGGATCGAGCGTCATCAGGCGCAAGTGAACCGTGTCGAACACGCCGCGCAGCACGATGTCGGCGCCCTGCAGCCACACCCCCTGCAGCACCAGGCTGCCGCCCTGGCCAGTGATGATCCAGCTGGCTCCTCCGCCCGCCCAGCGGATCACCGGGCGCTTCTGGTTGTGCGCGCGGACCATGACGACGGCGGGCGCGGGCGCGGCGGGGGGCACCGGCAGGACCAGCGCGGCGGCGATGCCCGGGTAGGTTAGCGAATCCGCGATCTCGACCGTTTCGGTCCCGGCGATGGCCGCCAGCGCGGCGTCGAGCCCGCTGCCGCCGGTGACCGACGCCGAGATCGGCGGCTGGTCGATGATCGACAGCACGCGTTCGTCGAACCCGCCCGCACCGATCCGCGCGGAAAAGCCGAAGTGGTAATCGACCACCGGCGAGGTGGTGTCGGCGGGATCGACGAAGCTGAACACGCCGGTTTCGGGATGGATGCGTACGTCGCCGCGCGGGCGCGGGGCGGGGGTGGGGCCGCCGGTGAGGTCGACCGCGAACGACACGGGGTACAGCTCGTCGGGATAGGCGCACCACAGCGTTTCGCGCACCCGGACTGGCAGGTTCCACTCGTCGGGGCTGATCCAGTCCTCGCCGAAACCGGTGATCCTGAGGTCGTCGATCCGGCTCGACCGCGCGAATAGCGGGATGCGCCGCCCCGACGGATCGAAGCTGAAGCACGGCGGCGTCGCCCCGTTGCTCACCGGCGTCGCGGCCCGGATCGGGAAGGCGTAAAGCCACCAGATGAACACCCCCAGGTGCGGGATGTTGTGCCAGCCGGCCGACTGGACGCCGCGCCGCAAGTCGGCGGTATGGGCATATTCGTCGAACGCGCCCGCACTGTTGCGCGCGGGATAGTTGTTGCGCAGATCGGCATAACCGCCCGCTGGCGTGCCCGATGTGGCGCCCGCCAGCCCCTCGATCACCGCCGATCCGGGCGCGTCGCCGGGATGGTAGGTCGGCACCGGGCCGATCGCCGGATCGAACTGGTGGCGGGTGCGGCCCAGCCGCCGGAAGAATTCGACCGCGCGCGCGTCGTGCCCCGCGATGTCGGCGGCCAGCTCCTCGAGCAGGCCCAGCGTCCCGCTTCGCCGCCGGTAGTAGATCGTCTTGGCGACATCGAGCCGCTGCGCCCGCGCATCGAGGCACGACACCAGCCGCGTGGCGAGCAGGTCGCCGATGTAGGGAATGACCCAGTCATCGCAGGTCTCGATCGACTGGTTGTCCCACAACCGGTCGATGCCGCGTCGCAGGTTGGCGAATTCCCCGCCGATGCGATCGACGATCTCGTGCAGCGGGCCCGCACCGTCGGGCAGGTCCACCGTGCGGTAGATCGCGGGAAGCAGGGCCCACAGCCGGTCCTGATGCCGTGCGGTATAGCCGTCATCCGCCATGGGCGTCCGCCTGCAATGTGAGGGAAAGGTCGAGCGGATCGAGCGCGAAGAACCGCCCTTCGCCCGGGCTGTGCAGCGGTCCGGCGTCGGCCGCTTCGTCGATCGTCAGGGCTGCGGCGGCGATGGCGATCGTGCCGCGAACGGCCAGCACCGCCTGTTCGATCTGGCTGTCGAACAGCGTCTGGCCGATCGCCATGCGCAGCGCGCTGAACAGGCCGGTCTCCGGGTCGGTCAGCGCGGCGGTCACTTGCGCGGTGATCTGGTCGCGGTCCCAGCCGGGCACGATCAGGATGGTGAGCGTCAGCGCGACTTGCGCCGGCGTGGCCAGTTCGACGCGCACCGGGCGGTTGGGATCACCCGCTGCGGCCAGCACCGCGCGCGCCGATGTCGCCGCCGGCTGGTCATCACCGACCCACACCACCACGGCGGCGCGTTGCAGCACGTTGCTCCACGACCAGGTGGCGCGCGCGCGCGATACCCCCGGCGCCTGTGCGGCCAGCGCCTCGTAATCGAACACCGAGACCGCCCGCCCGAATGTCAGCACCGAGCGCGGGGCATAGCGGCGGATCTGGTTGGCCGGCTCGGCATCGGCGCCGCCGCCGACCGGCACCGGGTTGAGCAGCGCACGCAAGCCGGGAAACGCCTGCGCGATCACGGTCAGCTTGCCGGCGGGCGGGCTGGCTGCGCCCGCGCCGACGCGATAGTCTGCGACCACGTTGTTCATTCCGCTGGGCAGCCGTGCGCCCTCGATCCCGTCGCCGAAATCGACGTGCGTGCGACCATCGACATCCTCGCGCGTGACGAACACCTGCGCATCGGCCGGCTGGCCATACAGGCTGGGCACTTCGGTCCACGGCTCGCCGTCCACGCGCAGCGCGACCGTGCTGGCCGCCGTGGCGCCGCGTTCGAGCCAGGTGACCGGCGATTGTGCCAGCGCGAAGCTCTGGTCGGGCTTGGTGGCATCGCCGCTGCCGAGCACTTCCTTGTTCACCGACTTGCCGCGCGATACCCGCAAGGTGTTGTACAGCACGTCGGCCGGCATGGTCAGGCTCGGAGCGGGGCTGGGCAGGTCGCTGAACTGGATGTTGTAATCGCCCGCCGATGCGGCCGAGGCGAGCAGCCCCGCGCCGCTTTTGTCCTGCACCAGCACGGGCGTTGCCGGCGCGGCGCGGAAGTGCAGCGCAGATGCCGCGACTAGCGCGGTGGGCGTGCCGCTCCACGATCCCGGCGGCTGGTCGATCAGTTGCCCGGCCCCGGTCCAGTCGAAATGCATCGCGATCGAACCGACGTTCGAAGGCCACCCGCCGGTGGGCGCGGACGCCAGCGTCAACTGCGTGTGCGGCACCGGGAACGGATGGTCCTTCACCGCCGGGCTGTTGGCGTCCCAGATGACGTCGGTGGTGGACTGGACTTGCCCCAGGAAGCTCCAGTTGGGCGCGACGAACAGCACCCAATCGCGGGCATGGACCTGCCGCGCCAGGCTGGAGAGGTGCACCGTCGTGCCGCTGACGCCGCCGGCGTACAGGCTCCACAGCGTGATCGACTGCGTCGGCTGTTCCAGCGCCACGTCGGCGGCGGCCAGCGTGGTGGCGAGCGCGGCGGTCAGCACGCGCGGCGCGGCGTCGTTGATGTCGAGCGCGAGCGCGGTCTGCTTGCCGCCTGCGGGTGCATCCTGCACCACCGCCTGCGTCACCGTGGCCAGAAACGGTCCGCCCTTGCCGGCATTGCGCAGCCTGAGGCGCAGCAGCGCGCCCGGATCGATCGACTTGACCGCACCTAGCAGCAGCAGGCCATAGTTGGCGACGGTCGCCGGCGCTTTGACCAGATAGTAGGCCTGCTTGCTGAATTTCGCGGCATGCGCGTACTTGGGCGCGGCATATTCGATGCCGATGCTGAGGTGGCTGAAACGGAAGTCGTTGATGGCCGCCAGCAGCACCGGCGGCTTCCGCGCCGGCACCCGGTCGGAACCGCTGATCGCAGTGTCGTCCGCCAGCTCGAACGTCTGCGGCGGGTGGCCGGGGCCGGGCTTGCTCTGGAACTGGAGCCCCTTGGGCAGCACCGCGCTTTGTCCCGGCGTCACCAGCGCGGCGAGCACGCCGGTGGCGCCGATCGCGGGCCGGGGCCGATAGCCCAGGATGCGGATCACGCGCCGGACGCTGGCGTCGAGATCGGCCGTGCGCAAATACGACTGGTTGGCGATGCGTTCGTTGTAGAACGTGATGATGTCGGCGAGATAGGCGAACCATTCCGCCATCATCACCGCCAGATCGCCTTCGCCCTGCGTTCGCCAGGCGCCCAGCGCAGCCTGGGTATCGTCAGGTGTCAGCAGCGCGCGGCGAAACTGCCGGTAATCGCCGAAACGGAACGCGATCCGCGTCTGCTGCGGCAGGTTGACCGGCACGCGGGGGACATCGTTGTCGCATGGACAGATCGGGAATGTCATCGTCCGCCCTCCACCGTGACGCGGATCGTCCCGCGCTCGGGCCAGCTCGGATCGTTGTCGACCCGCAGGATCTGCCGCGTCGATGGCGCTAGCACTTCGGGCAGATCGACGAACCCGCCGAAGCTGCCGCGCTGGCGATAGGTGACGCCGTGCACGCCCAGCACGCCCGGCACCGCCTGGATCGCGGCTTCCAGCCGGCTGCGATACAGCGGCAGCCCGAAGGTGAAGCGGTCGGCGAAAAAGAACCCGGCGGCGCCATAGGCCCGCGCCGCGCTGCCCAGCCGTTCGAGCACCCCGGCCTCGACATCGCCGTCGAGCCAGCCGGGCAGCGCGCACACCGCGATCTTGAGATCGAGCGAGAGGTACTGCGGCGGCGGGGCGTAGGATTCGTAGCCCGCCAACCGACGCCGGTTGAGCAGTTCGACCAGCTCGATCTCGTGCGCCAGGCCGATCGCTTCGCCGCCTTGGGGATCGACCGCGGTGAACACCGTCAGCCAGCTGCCGGTCCAGCGGAACGCGGTTCCGGCCTTCTGCACCCACGGCAGGCTTTCAGCAGCGCCCTCGTAATCCTCCGGCCGCACCGCGCGGAACTGCTTGGCACGGAAGGCTTGCGGCGCGCGGCGGACGATCTGGTCGCGGCTTTCCGCATCGGCGCCATCGGTCACCGCGAACGGATTGCGCGCGCCGGTTACGACCCCGGCGCCGGCGGGCACGACTTGCGTGATGGTATCCACCGCGACGTTGCCCGCCGCGCCGACACCCACGCGATAGGTCACCGCGAACAGGTCTTGCTCGGCCGGGGCCGCGCCGAACGTGTCGTCGCCGAACCGCACCGTCGATCCGGCGTCGCCATCGATGTCGAAATGCGTCGGTGCGCCGGTCTGCGAGAACCCGACCGCGCGCCACAGCACCGGATCGATGGTGACCGCCAGATCGGTCGATTGCACCTGCAGCAGGCTCGGCGCGAAATCCCAGTCCTGAGCGATCGGCTGGACTTGCGCGAGGCGCAGTTCGGGCATCGGCGCGGCGCCAGTATCGATACCGCCATCGGCAGGTGAAAGCCACGCCAGCGGGCCTTGTACCAGCGGATAACGATGGACCCAGTTGGGCGCGACTGCATCGCCGTTGGGACCGCGCCGCGCGATCGCCAGCGTCGCCCCCGGCGCGGTCGCAGGTGCCGTGCCGATCGCGAACGTCTCCACCACGCGCGCGCCCTGCGTGGCGCGGACAATGTTGCCGCCCAGCGTGGTCCGCGTCAGGTCGATCGCACGATCAAGCGCGTCTTCGATCCGCCACGTGATGCGGGTGACCGGCGCGTTGCCGAACAGCGGATCGATCGCCTCGAACCCGACGACGCCGGCGATCGCCATCAGGTGTACCAGCCGCCGCTGGCTGTCGCCCGGCAGGTCGGTCTGGATCAGGATCGCCTGACCATCGACAAATCCGAAGCCGTGGCCCGCCACCCACAGCGCGGTCGAACCGGCGGGCAGGCAGCGATCGTTGTCGTCGAACCAGTAGGGCGCGATGCCGTGGTTCCACACGTCGGACACCGGCTTGGCCGTGGCATCGCCAAGGCCCTCGCCCACCTCGAACGGGATCTGCCCGCCATCGGGCGCGGCGGCGATGACCTGCAATCCGGGCGCGGCGGTGCCGGGCGCGCTGGCGGTCAGTTGCAGCCAGGTGGTGGCGCTGGTCGCCGGGCGTGGCTCGTAGTCGACCAGCCGCGCCAGGCTGGTCAGCGAGCGGCGCTGCGTCGCGGTCTCGAGCATCGCCTCGCCCGCGACGCGGTCCTGCAGGTAACTGAGGTCATCGACCATCGCCGACAGCGCTTCGGCAAACATCACCCCGAAATCGGCTTCCGACCGCTCGACCCACGCGGGATAGCGCAATGCCGAAAAATCGAGCAGCGCGCGGCGGAAGCTGAGGAAGTCCTTGGCGAGGTAATCGATCGGTGGCACCACCGTATCGTCGGGCGGGCAATCGACCGGCGGCGGCGCGCAGTCGAAATCGCTGGGGCAATTGGCCTTGAACGAGAACCTGCTGGCGGCAAACGCGATGTCGAGCAGTTGCGGATCGGCTGCCGGGATCGCCAGCGTCAGCAGGTAGTCCGAAAAATCACCGTCGATCAGCGCATGCAGCGTCAGCAGCGGGCGGCCCTCGGCATCGAGCGACCAGTCGGCTGGCTTGACCGGCGCCACGGGCACGACCGGAACGCTGTCGCCGCGGGTGATCGTCGCGCCAATCTTCGCGGATGTGATGTCGGTGGCGTTGACGAAGTGCACATACAGCGTGCGCGGATCAACCGCGTCGACCGTGACGAAATCGATCCCGTTCAGCGTGGTCGAAAGGATCAGGGCGCCAAGGCGGTCTCTGGGAGGTGTCATGTCAGATCACCTGAACCCGGGTCTGCCGGATCGATTGCGTCTCGATCAGCGTGTATTCGATGGTGATCGTGATCGTTCCGGGCGGAGCGCCGGGATCGTCGGCCGAGGTGACCACGGTCACCTTCTGCACCGTGATCTGGTTGCCCAGCCATGTCGTCAGCGCCTGGGTGACGATCATCTGCGTGGTTGCACCCAGTTGCGCGGAAATCGGCGCGAAGATCAGCCGCCGCAGCCCTGCGCCGAATGTGGGCAGGCACACCCGCTCGCCCGGATCGGTGAGCAGGACCTGGCGGATCATCTGGTCGACGTGATCCTGGTACGATGCGCGCGCGGCCTGTCCCGACCCCGCATCGATGGCGAAGGGAAAGGCGAAGTCGTGGCGGACGAGGGACGCGTTCATAGGCCGCTGACCTTTGCTTGCGTGGCGGACACGATCACCACCCCTTGCGGCGCCGGACCCAGGCACAGGCCGACGCTGCCGGCATCGAGCACCAGGTCCCCGCCGTGCTTGACCTTCTGCGAGGTCTTGACCCACTGGATCGCGGTGCACGGCTGCGCCACGCCGGAGACGTTGAAGGTGCACCCGGCGATGCTGAAGCTGTCGGTCGCGCGCAGGATCACCGCGTCGGCCGTGGCGCTGGTCGCGCCGGGTGTGCCGGTCACGGTGCCGCCGTGCGGGCACATCAGCGTGCTGGCGGTGGTGAGCAGCGGGGGCATCACGTCACCACCAGCGAGGTGTCATTGATCGCGACGCCGGTGGTATCGGCCACGATCTTGCCCTTGTCGGATTTGATCGTGACGGTCCCGCTGCTCAGCGTCAGGCTGTCGCCGTCGGCGTCCTCCAGCGAAATCTTCGAAGCGTCGTCATCGAGCTTCAGCACGCCCGACTTGGCGAAAATGGCTTTGGCGGTGGCGCTGGCATCGGCCGGGATCTCGCCCGAACGCCAGTAGCAGCCGACCCAGATCGGGTAGGACACGTCGCCGCCCTCGAACTCGATCCACACCCCGCTGCCGACCTCGGGCAGCATGATGAAACCTACCGCGGGCCCGGCATACGGCACGCACGCCTCGCACCATCCGCTGGTCACCGACCCCAGCACTGCCGGGATGGTGGCGCGGATGCGCATGGTGGCCGCGTCCACATCCGTCACCGTCCCGCGGAACTTGCCGAGGAAGCGATGCTTGACCCGATCGACCAGGTCCATGAGCAGCGTTTCGTTCATGGGAAGCCGACTCCGCCCGGCGACGGCGCGCCGACCGCGTTGCGCATCAGCACAAACTTCATCTCGTGCGCGTTGGCGGTGATGTGGTGGCGCACGCTCCACACGAAATACTTGCCCGAATGGAGCGAGCCCGCCGAATTGACCTGCACCACCGTGCCCGCGCGCATGATCGCGCCCAGCCGTACCGCGTCGGTCGATCCTTCGCAGCGCACGAACCAGCCGGATTCGCGCAGCACCGACTGGGCGCGCAAGGCCACCGTTTCGGCATCGCCGGCTTGCGTCGTGAGCAATGTGCTCACCGGCTGGCCGGCGAATGCCGCGAGGTTCTTGGCATCGAGGTCGGCCAGCCCGGATGCCGTGGTCTCGCCGCCGGACGCTTCGCCGCTGGCATCGCTGAACAGCAGTTGCTGCGCGGTGACGCTGCTGGGCCGCATGACGTCCCAGGTGATCTGCAGCGGGCCGATGTTGGCATCGTCGGACGGATTGAGCGCCAGCATCAACGCCGGCTCACCCGCGACCGATGGCGTGACGAACGCACCGGTGCGCTCGCCGGGCTTGTCGGTGCAGAACACGCGGAACAGTTTGCCGCTGCGCCGCGCCAGATCGCGCAGGAACTGCGCATCGCTGGCGCGCTGCATCAGGCTGGCGGTGTCGCTGGTGTGTGCGGCGCTATCGTCGTCGAGGTTGGCGGGATCGGGGGTGAAGCCGTAATCGCCGAAGATCGTGTTGGCGGCGGCGCCGTCGGTGACATCGGCCCATTCGCGCACCGTCTCGGTCATGTTCATCAGCCAGCTGGCGTCCTGCCCGGTGATCTTGAGCGTGCTGGCCGATGCGCCCGCATCGAGGTGCAGATCTTGTGCCAGCACAAAGCCGTCGATCAGGCAGTGCGCCTGGCCGTCGGCGGCCTGCGCGGTCACCGCGATGTTCGACAGCGGGCCGAAGCGCGGGTCGGATACGGTATCGTAGTCGCCGCTAGCGGACACTTTCACCGGCAGCGTCACGCGGAAGGCGCCGGGCAGATCGACGTTTTCCTCGATTTCGAGATCCAGCACGCTGGTGTCGAAATCGGTGACCGCCGTCCCGCCCGAGAAAAGATCGAAGCTGCTGGGCATCAGGTCTTGCCCGCCGGGGGAATGCCGATCAGCGGCCGGGCGGCGAGCGCGTCGGGACTGAACGAGGTGTTGGCATCGCACAGCCGCCAGAACGCGGTCGGGTCCTTCAGGTAACGCGCTGCCAGCAGATCCAGCCGGTCGCCCTCGATCCGGGGGTGGTAGCCCAGCACCGGGCCGCGCTGCGAGACGGGCAGGTTGGTGGCCGTGACCGTGCGCCCGTCGTCCAGCGTGACGGTGTAGGTGCCCAATCCGGCGTAGCGGCTGTTGGCGGTGAACATGGGCGGTCCTAGATCGGCAGCATGCCGAGGATGGAATCGGCGGCGTTGGCAAGATTGGCGATGGCGAGCGCTTCGCGCAGCCCTTGCGAATATTTGGAAGCGGCCTGCGCGACCGGCTTCATGATGTCGCTGACATCGGACAGTTCGTTGTAGGCGAGCACCCGCAGCCCGATCTGCGCCTCGGCATGGGTCGGGTTGAGCAGGATGGAATCGTAGAGTTTCTCGGTGACCGAGAAGCTGGTCACGCGCACCGGCACGATCCGCCCCGGCCCCCACACGAACAGCACCAGCGGCAGGTCGCCCGACGGGACCGAGCGCGACGGTGCCGCCGCCGTGATCCCCAGCGCCGAGGATACCGATCCGATCAGCCCGCCACCGGGCGGGGGCAGCGGGAACATCAGCATCTCGAGCGCGGCCAGCCGGCTGTAGACGCCCGAAATCTCCGCCAGGCCCGCCGTGACCGCGCTGCCGTCGGCGATCGTGTCGCTGGAATCCATCGCGAGCGTGAAGTTGAACGATTCGACCGGCGGGCCCGACACGGCGAGCTGGCTGACGTGCTGGTTGGCCGTCCCCGCTGCTGCCGGCGCGGTGGTGGCGACTGTCCAGCCATGCGTCATGGTTTCGGGGTTGTACTGGAAGATCACCACGTTGGGGATCGGCAACGGGAAGGTCTCGGTAAAGGCGATCAGCGCGCCGCGAAGATATTTACCGGCCATGCGCTTATCCGATCCGCTGCAGCAAGGTCTGCACGATGTGCGCCGCCAGCCGTTGCGGCTGGGCCGCGACCGCCGGATCGACCGTCACCGATAGCCCGGCGTGGTCCGCGTCGAGTCCCGCGCCGGCGAGGCCTTCGGCGATGCCCAGCGCCAGTTCGCGCGCCGCCACGGCATCCATGCCGGGCAGGTCGAGGATCAGGCGGTCGATCGTCACACCGGTTGTCGCGCCGTTTGCCACATCGGTCATCGCCCGTCCCCTTCGCGCAGGGACACCGGCAGCTTGTCGTGGTTCTTGCCCAGTTCGCGCCGCGCGGCATGGAGGATGTGGTCCATGCCGATGCGCCGGCCCTCGGCGCGGGCAAGGAACGCCGCCGACAGCGCCGTGTTCTTGATCGCCGCGCCGGTCATGTTCAGGCGCTCGGCGAGCAGCGCCCAGTCGATCGCCTCGAGCAGCGCCTCGCCCGATGGCGAGGTTTCGCGCAACGCCCGGCGCCACAGGATCAGGCGATCCTCCGGGCGCGGCGGCAGGAAATCGACGATGAAGCGCAGGCGGCGCACGAACGCCTCGTCGATCTCGTCGCGCCGGTTGGTGGCGAGGATGGCGATGCCGTCGTACGTCTCGATCCGCTGCAGCAGGTAGTTCGTCTCGATATTGGCAAAGCGGTCGTGCGCGTCCTTGACCTGCATCCGCCCGCCGAACAGCGCGTCGGCCTCGTCGAAGAACAGCAGCGCGCCCGAATCCTCGCACGCGTCGAACACCTCGCGCAGCTTCTTCTCGGTCTCCCCGACGTACTTGTTGACCACGCCGGCCAGATCCACGCGGTACAGTTCCAGCCCCAGCGACCGCGCGATGACTTGCGCCGCCATGGTCTTGCCGGTGCCGCTCGGCCCGCCGAACAGCGCTGCGATTCCGGTCCCCAAGTGCGCAAGGCGGCCAAAGCCCCACTCGTCGTAGACGCTCCACCGCAGGCGTACCTGATCGGCGAATTCGCGCAGTTGCCGCGACACGTCGGGGGGCAGGACCAGGTCATCCCAGTCGTAAGGGCAGGCCAGCCGCGCGAGCAGGTTGTGGTCGGGCCGGGTGACGGAGCGCGCTGGCGCCGCGGGCCCGCTGCCGGCGCGTGCCAGCCGCGCAATTTCCGCCGGGACCAGCCGGTGCGATGCGATCACGGCGGGCGAGGGGCCGTCGTCCAGGCTCCCCCACAGCGCCTGCCGCTGATCCAGCGTCAGCGGCGCCAGCGCGATGGCCGTCTCGCTCGCGGTGGCGATGCGCGTGCCGCGCAGGAATTCGACGCCCAACTCGCGCGCGCGCGCCCAGTCGGCGGCGGGAACCGCCTCGGCATCGCGGAAATACACCAGCGCGCCGTTGGACCGGGCGTGCCGCAACACCCGCGTGACGGCATCGAACGGGGTGAGGTGCCGCGCGATCAGGCTGTTCGTGTTGGCGACCAGCAGCGGCTGGCGGCGCGACGCGGCAAAGCTCGCCGCCAGCGTCTGTCGCCCGATCCCGATGGGGCCAGTCAGTTCGACGTGGGTCAGATCGTTCGCCCGCTGCAGCAGCGCCAGAGCGGCGGGTTGCAGGGCGAGAGCGGACGCCACGGCCTCGGAGCCGACCAGTTCGACCGCGCCGTCAATTTCGGGGTCGCGCCACTCGCCGTCAGTGAGCGCGAACAGGACCGCCGGATCGATCCGCCATGCGGAAGTCAGTGCGTGCGGCGGCGCGCCATCGACCGGCGCGGCCAACCGCCAGCGCAGGATGTTGCGCGCGGGCCAGGTGCGGGTGTGGCGGCCCGCCAGCCTGATCGACAGTGCGGGCGTGGGCAGCACCAGCCGGCTGTCGTCGTGGAGATAGGCGATCACGCGCTGCAGGCCCGGATCGGCCTCGACCGCGACCAGCAGCGCGAGGAAGTCGGCCTCGTCATCGTCGAGCGCGAAGGCGGCGCGCAGCCCGGCCCACGCCGGATCGCGGGCGAGGGCGGCGCCCGTGCGCGCCGCAGACTGGTGCAGCGCGACCATCGCGGGGTCGGCTGCGGCAAACGCCACGTCTCCCGCAAGGCCCTCTTCGCCCGCCAGCAGCCACGCGACTTCGCCGGCGGTGATCGCCAGCCCCTGATCGGGGCTCGACCGCCCGGCCTCCCACGCGCGCTCCATCAGCCGCGCCAGCCGCCGCGCGCGCTGGCGCACCAGCAGCAGGATCAGGTCGAGCGTCGCGCCGGGGTTCGGAGCCAGCCGGGCCGCCGGTTCGACGCGCAAGGTGGTCACGCCGGTCATACCGTCACCACCGGGCCGGGCACGCACGGCACGCCGTTTACGGTGACCTCTGGCGCATAAGTGCCGGGGGGCGGAGCGGCGGGATGCGGGAAAGCGATCGTGGTCGGCGTGATCGTGGCCGACGCCGTGATGTCGACGCCGCCCAGTACCACCCGCGTGGAACCCGGTGCGAACCCGGCGCCATGGAGCGTGTAGGGGCCGTTTGCAGGACCGGTGACGTTGTCGAGCCGGGCGGAGATAGCCAGCGGAATGCGGTTGCTGCGCGGCTTGCCCGCAGGGGGCGGATTGCGCCCGACAGACAGGCGATACATCCCCGGCGGCGGCAACTGGGTCAGCACCGCGCCATTGGCCGGGGCAGCCGCGAGGTAGCTGGCCGGCAGGACCAGTTCGAGCAGGCCGGCATCGGTGACCGGCTTGCGCCAGCCGACGCCCAGCCGCCACTCGCTCGCCCCGTTGGGCGTCGACAGGAACACTTGCGCGGCGTCGGCGCGGTCGAGGCCCGCACCGCGCACGACCACATTGCTGTTCGCGCCCGGACCGCTCGCCACCGCGACCAGCTCTCCGCCCGAAACCTGCTCGACCGACGGATCGGCCGCTGCCGGAAACGGCGCGAACGCCAGGTTCATCGCGGCATACAGCGCAATCGGATCGCCGGCGTTGGGCAACGGCCCGACCGCGATGTTCGCACTGGCGGGTGGCCGCGACACGGTGGGGCGCGGCGCGACAGGCGCGATGAACACGACGCCCACCTTGACCACGCACGACAGCCGCATCGGCACGGTGAACGCCTGCCACAGGCGGCTCATTTCCTCGATCGTGTCAGCCTCGACCGAGATCGTGAACTCTTCATCGACCGCGCCTGCGGTCAGATGGCGGTAGATCGGGTTGCTGTGGATGTACTGCAGCGCCGCCGACATCGCCCGCTGCTCCTGGTCATAACGCGCATCGGCCCACGCGCTGAGGAGGTAGTAGAGGTTGAGGCTGAGCGGCTGCGCCTTGTTGAGCTGCGGTCGCGGCCCGGCGACGGGCGTGTTGCGCCAGCTCGGGTCGCGCGCGACGTGCATCAGGTAGAACGACAGCTGGCACGGCTGCTTGCGCGACGTCTCGGGGCTCGACCGGCTGACGTTGACGGTAAACGCGCCGCCCACCGCCGCCTGCACCGCCGCATCGATCTTGTCGTGGAGAACGTCGGTGATCGAGGTGATGTCGGGTGTGCTCCAGGCCATCGCGGTCAACCTTGCGCCAGGCCGAAGCGCGACGTGTACGAGCGCGACAGGGGAGCGGATGGAACCGGTGCTGTGGGTGCGACCATCGTCGGGACCGGAGGCACGGGCGCTGGCGGCGGCTGCGACACGCGGATTTCGATCGCGCCGATATGCAGGCGCGGCGGCGCGGGCTTGGCGATCGACGGGGCCGGCGGGGGCTGCCGTTCATGCACATCGCGACCGGGTTGGAGCAGGGCGGCATCCACCGATGGAAGTCGCCGCTGGGGCAGGGCGACCGCCGTGGCGGCAGGTGGGTCTGGCGCTGCGCCGGTTGTGCCGGGTTCGGGCTGGGCCCGCGACAGCGGTTCCGGTTTGGCCGTCCATCCGGCGGTCGCATCGCCGGATGCAGCGACTGCCTCCATAGGCACCGCTATTTGCCCCGTCCTGCTGGCGCTGCTTAAAGGTGGCGTATCGGTCGTTGCGCGGGACGTCGGTAACGGCGTCGTGGGCACTGCCTTTGCATCGCTGCGCGCAGCACGAACGGTTTCGGCGTGGCGCGGCAATGCGGCGGCAGTGGCATCGGGAGCAGTCGGCGGTGCGTCTCTGGCCGTGATCGTGGACGGCCCCTGAGCCAAGGACACGGCATCTCCGGCGCGGACGGCGATCGCCGCCGACGGTTCGGTCTGCGCCGCCGAAGGCAGCGGGCGGGACAGGGCGTTGGCCGGCTGGCGCGCCTCGTCCGGCGCGGCGCGCGGGGCAGACCAGACCACCGCATCGCCAGCCGTCAGGGGCTGGGCAAGACGGCCAAGGTAACTCGACCGGGCAGGATGGGTTCGGGTGGCCATGCGTCAGGCCGCCTGCCGGATACGCTCGGCATAGGCGCGACGCCGTCGCCGTGGCAGTTGCAGGATGTCCGCCTCGGGCCAGTGATAGGCGCGGGCGATCAGATCGACCTCGTCGTGCAGGCTGGCGGCATCGCGGACGAATTCGCTCACCACCAGCCGCGCGACATGCAGCGGTGCCGACACGGTGCCGTCGCAGCCGGGACAGGTCCCGACCAGCGGCCGCGAGACTTCGGGCGCCAGGGCTTCCATCGCCCGCTCGATCCGCTTGCGCAGCCGCACCGGCGGCAGCGGTGGGGCAATGCAGCGCTCCAGCAGGGCTTGCAGCGGGTCGGACGAATGCTCCACGGCGGCCTGGTCACCGGCGGTCGGCAGACGGAACTCGACGCCTTCGGAGCGGAACCAGCCGCTGCGGCCCGGAACCGGCTCTACGCCGGGCGGGCGGCGCGAACCGATCCCGTCGAGAAAGTCGGAAATGCGGAACGACACTTCGACCCGCGTTGCGCACTGCGGGCAGGAAAATCCCAGGTCGCAGACGTCACCGATCACCTGTTCACGCAACTGCAGCAGCAGGACTTCGAAATCGGTGACGGTCAGCGCCGACCAGTCGCTGCGATCCGACAGCCGCGACAGCAGCGTCAGCGACCGCGACACCGCCGAGCCGGTCGCTTCGCACAGCGACAACTCATCCGCACCGTTGGGATGTCGCAGGTCCGACGTGAGCCCGCTGACCGGTAACAGGTTCATCGTTCACTGCTCAGTTGGCTCGGCAAGGGACGTGTCCTGTTCCCAGCCTTCGTTTTCGAGCTTGATATGCTCCAGCGCGATGGCGTTGGCGCCCGCGTCCAGATCGGGCAGCGCCTGATATTCGGACACCCAGCAACGGTGGACGAAAAAGCGCCAGACCGGCTGGCCTTCCTCGTTCAGCAGATCGATCCGCACTTCGCGCCGCAGGTTCTTCAGCGAAGTCTTGGGCGATCCCTTGTCGAGCACTTGCGAGGCGTTGGCCCACTCGACGAAGTCCTGGTCCTGCGTCAGCCCGCGCTCGAGCGTGATCGCATCGTACTTCGTGCGCCCCAGCCCCTTGAGGATGACGGGGTTGCCGCCCTCCTTGTACTCGATCACGTCGCTCGATCGCTTCAGTCCGCCGACTTTACTGACCGCCGCGACGGGTGATGTCGAGGTGCCGAAATAGACGAGGAACCGGTACGTCTTGTACGGATCGTAGCGGTTGATGTTGACGGTGAACGGCTTGCCCATGACGCCCTCTTTCTAGCTTGCGGCCTGGCCGGCGAGTTGCGCGATCTGGATGATCACGAATTCCGCCGGCTTGAGGGGCGCGAACGCCACGACGATGTTGACGATGCCCTTGAGCTGGTCGTCCGATGTGGTGGTGCTGGCATCGCACTTGACCTGGAAGGCCTGGCTGGGCGAGGCGCCCTGCAACGCGCCCTGCTTGAACAGCGACAGCATGAACCCTTCGATCGAGCTGCGGATCGCGGACCACAGCGGCTCGTCGTTGGGTTCGAACACCACCCATTTGAGGTTGGCGAGCAGCGTCTGCTCGATGAACAGCGTCATCCGCCGCACCGGCACGTACATCGACTGCGCGAACGCGGTGTTGTTGGCCACGATCGTGCGTGCGCCCCACACCACGGTGCCGATCCCGGCAAAACTGCGCAGGCAGTTGACCGAATCGAGGTTGAGAACGCCCTGCTGCGGATCGTTCATGATGCCGCTGGCCACCGGCCCGGTGGTGTTGAGAACCGTGGTGGCCAGGCCGGCAGGCGCCTTCCACACGCCGCGGCTGGCATCGGTGCGGGCATAGATCCCGGCCACGAACCCGCTCGGCGCCATCGGCGTGGACTTGCCGGTCACCGGGTCGGTCGAATTGAGGTAGGGGAAATACAGCGCGGCGTTCTGGCTGCGCGGGATCGACAGGCCGTTCTTCCCCTCCATCCAGTCCCCGATCGGCGCGGGGGTGCCGATGCCAACCGCCGGGGCCTGCGGTGGTGGATCGATGATCGCGAACGCGCGCTTGCGCTCGGCAAAGGCCATCGCGGCGCTGACCACCGCATTGTCGGCCACGCCGGGGATCAGCAGCAGGTTGAACACCTCGATATTGTCGAGCGGCCCGTTCTCGGCAAACGCGGCAAGGAAATCGGCCGCGATGAACGACGTGGACAGCGGATTGGCCGGCAGCGGGTTCAGCGCGAACGTGGGCTGGGTGACGGCCGCCGGGAACGGGGCGCCCCAGTTGGCGCCGGTCGGGCTCAGCCTGACCAGTGTCGATGCACCGTTGACCGCCGCGAAGTCAGTGGTGCCGACCGCCGCCGGCAGCACCAGCCCGCGATAGGTTTCGACCCGCGATCCATACGTGACCACCAGGTCGAACATCGTGCGTGTCGAGGTTGCCGGATCGTTGCGGATGTTGATCACGTTCACCGTCATCGCCACGACGTCGGTGGGTTCCAGCGCGGTGAAGGTGATGCCGCCGCCGCCGGTGGTGGCAAGGTTCCCCGTCACGACCGTGCCGCCCGCGCCGCCCAGCCGGATCGTGGTGGCGGCTGAATCGACGAACCCCGGCCGCAGCCCGCAGACGTAGGCGGTCGAACCGCCGTTGAGGAAAAACTGGTACACCGCGCGGGGCAGCGCGGCGTCAGTGATCCCGCTGGAGAACAGCCCGCCGAAATACTTCTCATAGTCGCTGAAGCTGAACAGCTCGACCACCGGGGTCAGCCCGTTCGCGTCGAACCCCGGGTTCTTGTAGGGGTGGACATAGCCGACGAACGCCGCAACCGAGGTCGGTGCGGGCACGATGGCGTGCGAATTCGACGGAATTTCCTGGATGTAGAGGCCAGGATAGCTGGGCGTGACGGACATGAAGGAACCTCGATGTCTGCGACGCGCCGGGCGCGTCCAGGAGGGCAGTCAATGGCAGGATCGAACGTCGGGAGGGGCGATCGAAAGTCAGGGAGACGGCGCGGACAGGATCCCGCGCTTCAGCAGGTCGGCAAGCAGCAGGGGGAGTAACTTGGAATCTTTCGTGCCAAGTTTCTTGGCCTTGACCGGCGGCCAGTCCGATGGATCGATCACACCTTTCGAATCGAATTTCAAAACCGCCAGCGGTATTTGAAATTGTGAGCCCACCGTGTTGGCGTCTTCACTCAGGAAGGTGACCGGGGACAAGCCGATAACTGGAGTCGCCGCCATATGTATTTCCTCTGGACCCGCTGGGCCGAGGGCAAGATTATGGCGTCGCCAAAATTGCGACAATAGATCGGAGGATATAGAAAGGATCGAGAGGCAGGATGTAGATCGCTGGCGGGCGCCTTGCCGTACAGGGCCGACGGGGGCCGAAACGGCAGATTTCCGCGCAATTACCGGGCTGGTTCAGTCATCGCCCGGAGCTCGAGGCGAACGCCCGGAACCGCCTTGCCCGGTGAATTAGCGCCATTGCGTACTGGATTGGCGACGAGCCGCAGGTGTCGGCGCGCGGATCAAGCCGGGCAAACGCCATCCGACAGCCGATCGGGCCCATTCTTTCGGCGGTTCGACCGCAGAGCGGTCAAACCGTGTCGCGGTTGCGCGCGGGTGCAGGGCGGAACGCCGCTTCGCCCGGGTCGAACGACTGCCGGGACGCGACCATTCGTGCGGCCACTTGTGCGCGGTTGGTCAGGTTCAACTTGCCGAGGATATTGTGCACATGCGACTTGGTGGTGCCGACGCTGATATTGAGCTGCCGTGCAATATCCTTGTTGGTCAGGCCCGCACTGATGCAGCGATAGATCGTCTGCTCGCGCGGGGTCAGTTCGGCCAGCGCCGCGCCATTGTGCAGATCGCTGCGCTTGCCCAGCCGCCCCATCCGCCGCAATAGCCCGCCGACCACGCGCGACGAGCATGATTGCCCGCCCCACCGGATTTGCCGCAGCAGGCGGGGCAATTCGTCCATCGATGCGGTATCGGCGACATAGCCGGCGATGCCCGCTTCGGCCCAGTCGAGGATATTGTCTTCCGATTCCTCCAGCCCCACCGCAACGATCTGCGCGGCGCCGGCAGCTTCGCTCAACCGGGCGGCCGCCGTGGCGCCGCCGGCGAACGCCGCATCGAGCAGGATCATGTCCGGGCCCAGGTTTTCCATGGATTTCAGCGCGAGGTCGAGCGTGGCGCAATCGCCCACAACCTGGATGCTGGCATCATGGTGCAACGATTTTTCGATACATTCGCGCACCAGGCAAACCTGCGAAACGATCACAGCCTGGATGCAGGTGTCCGGAATTTCGGCGGTCGCTGCGCGGCTGGAATACATGGGTTTGGCCTTCTTGAATCGCATTTTATAAATAAAATCGATTTACAGTTCAGACATCGTTTTGATTGACGATTTAATTCGTAATCTGACTGCGACCAAATTTTCGCCACGACTGAAATAAATATGCAATTTTCAGTTCAATACGCCGGCGCGATTATCGCTTGCCTTTGCGGCCTTGCGTTCGTGTAATAGCTAGCGCCCCATTCATCCAACGGTATGCCCACTTCGGGGCCTTGTCAAAGGGTACTGTTGGGTATCGTTAATACCGTCGCTCCATCCAGTAAAATAAACGCTTGTACTACAGCACCTTGTTTTCTTTACATGGCGATCCGCACGACCCTGTGCGCGACTTCGGGTTTGCGGCGACTCACCCTCCGCGGCGATCGCACCGCACCCGCAACGGCGGACAACCCGGTTGCAGTCTTTGCCGCCAACGGCCGGTCCTGCATGCGCCAATCGGTCGTCCGTGCACGTTGCATGGTAGACCGAGTATCGCTTCGCCAATCCGCCAAAGCCGCTTATAGCCGGAACATGACCGCGCCCGAAACACCGCCCGCCATCACGCAGCCGACCCGGATGGTCGATGACCCATCGCATCCGGAAAGCGCGGGCAGGCAGGCGCTGAACTTCCTGGTCTTTCTGGTGAAGGTGATGGCGATGCTCGGCGGCCTGGCCGCGTTTGGGTTCGTAATCTTCCTGCTGCGCCGATCGCTCGGCTGACCGCGACGGCGGAACCGATCCTGCCCACAACGCTTGTGAGGATCGGAAAGGTGATCCTGACATGGCGGCACGGGCATATTGGCAGGGGCAGATCAGGCTGGCGCTGGTGTCGATCCCGGTGGAAATCTACGCCGCGACCAAGTCCGGCGCATCGATCGCGTTCCGCCAGATCCACGAACCCAGCGGCAAGCCGATCAATTACGAGAAGGTCGTGACCGGCATCGGCCCGGTCGACCGCGACGAGATCGTCAAGGGTTACGAGGTTTCGAAGAACAACTATGTACTGCTGACCGATCAGGAGATCGAGGCGGTCAAGATCGAGAGCAAGAAGACGCTCGAACTCGTCCAGTTCGTCGATGCGCACGAGATCGACGTGCTGTACTTCGAAAAGCCGTACTACGTCGTCCCGGCCGACGATCTGGCGGAAGACGCTTTCGTCGTGCTGCGCGAGGCGCTGCGCAGCAAGAAAAAGGTCGCGCTGGGGCAACTGTCGATCCGCGGACGCGAACAGCTGGTATCGCTCAAGCCGTGCGACCGGGGCATCGTCATGGAAACGCTGCGTTATGAGGACGAGGTTCGCGGCGCGCGCAGCTATTTCGCCGACATTCCCGACACCACGCCCGATCAGGAACTGCTCGATCTTGCAGGAACGCTGATCGACAAGAAAAGCGCGCCGTTCGATCCGGGCGAATTTCACGATCGCTATGTCGATGCGCTCAAAGGACTGGTCGAGAAGAAGGCCAAGGCGCGCGGCAAGACCATTCTTGAGGATGCCGACGAACCGGCGACCAAGGGCGGGTCCAACGTCATCGACCTGATGGCCGCGCTCAAGCAGTCGGTCGGCGGCAAGGACAAGTCCGCGCCCACCGCCAAGGCATCCGCGACCAAGCCACCGGCGACCAAGGCTGGAGCCCGGAAACCTGCGACCAAAAAGCGCGCCTGACATGGCACGCGCCGACAGCCTTGCCGAATACAACCGCAAGCGCGACTTCGCCAAGACCGCCGAACCGGCGGGCAAGCCTGCCAGCAGCGCAACCGGCAACCGCTTCATCGTCCAGAAGCACGATGCCACCCGCCTGCACTGGGATTTCCGGATCGAAGCCGACGGCGTGCTCAAGTCGTGGGCGGTGGCCAAGGGGCCCAGCCCCGATCCCGAAATCAAGCGGCTGGCGGTGCGGACCGAGGACCATCCGCTGTCCTATGCCGACTTCGAGGGTACGATCCCCAAGGGCGAGTATGGCGGGGGATCGGTGATGCTGTGGGACAAGGGCACGTGGCAGCCGGTCGCCAGCAAAAGCTGGAAGGATATTGACAAGGGCCACCTCCACTTCACGCTCGATGGCGAGCGGATGAAGGGTGAATGGATCCTGATCCGGCTGAAGCCACGCCCCGGCGAAAAGCGCGAAAACTGGCTGCTGCGCAAGGTCGAGGATGCGTTCGCGCAACCCGGCGATCCGCTGGTCGAACATGCGCTCAGCAGCGTGCTGACCGGCCGGACGATGGCCGAGATCGAAGGTGACGAGGGTGGCGCGCATTCGCTGGCGGGCAAGAAGGGCGATGCCTTTGCCACCGAGATGCAGCGCGCCGCCCGGCACAATCGTGCCAAGGCCAAGACCCCCGCCAAAACCAAGCCAAAATCCAACGCCAAGCCGCCCGCGTTTCGCCCGCCGCAACTGGCCACGCTGGTCGATGCGGTCCCGGCGGGCAACCGCTGGATGCACGAGATCAAGTTCGACGGGTATCGCGCGCTGATCGCCGCTGCCGGGTCCGACGTGCGCGTCTATACCCGCAGCGGCAAGGATTGGACCGACAAGTTCGCGCCGCTGGTCGCCGCGTTCGCCGCGCTTGATCTGCCGCCATGCCTGATCGACGGCGAGATCGTTGCCTATGGTTCGGACGGCAACCCCGATTTTTCGAGCCTGCAAGCCGTGCTGAAGCGCGGGCACGGATCGCAAACGGACAGCGACAGGCTCAGCTTCCACGCGTTCGATTTGCTCGAGGCCGATGGCGCGGACCTTGCTGGCTTGCCCAATATCGAGCGCAAGGAGCGGCTGGAGGCGCTGCTGAAACATGCCTCCCCGCCGATCCACGTCGCGGACCACGTCATCGGCGCGGGCGAGACGCTGTACCGCGCGATGTGCGACGCCGGGCAGGAAGGGATCATCGCCAAGGCGATCGACGCGCCCTATCATGGGCGCCGGACCACGGCGTGGGTCAAGGTCAAGTGCACCCGCCGGCAGGAATTCGTGATCATCGGGTGGAAGGCGTCGAGCGCCAAAGGGCGGCCGTTCTCGTCGCTGCTGCTCGCGCAGAACGAGGGCGGGACGCTGGTCTACAAGGGCAACGTCGGCACCGGCTTCACCCAGGACAGCATGGCTGAGCTTGCCGCGCGGTTTGCTAGGCTGGCGCGCGATGCCGCGCCCGCAGAGGTGGACCGGACGAGCAGCCGCGGCGTGACCTGGCTCGACCCCAGCCTGGTCGCCGAAGTCGCGTTCGCCGAGTTTACTGGAGACGGCAACGTCCGCCACGGCAGCTTCCTGGGCCTGCGCGGCGACAAACCCGCCGCTTCGGTCGAACCGGAAACGCCGCAACCGGTGCCCGTCGCCGCCGACACGGTGACGATCACCAGCCGCGAGCGGGTGATCTTTCCCGACAGCGGCCAGACCAAGGGCGATCTGGCCGATTACTATGCCGCCATCGCGCCGCTGATGCTGCCGTTCGCGGCGGGCCGGCCGATCAGCCTCGTTCGCTGTCCGCAAGGACGCGGCAAGAAGTGCTTTTTCCAGAAGCACGACAGCGGCGCGTTCGGCCCCGACGTGCACCGCGTGCCGATCGCGGAAAAAGACGGCGGCGCCGAAGACTACCTCTACATCGACAGCACCACCGGACTGCTGGCCTGTGTGCAGATGGGGACGATCGAGTTCCACGGCTGGGAGGCGCGCAACGCCGATGTCGAGGCGCCGGACAAGCTGATCTTCGATCTCGATCCCGACGAGGGTTACGATTTTGCCGGTGTCAGGCAGGCGGCGACCGACATTCACGATCGTCTCGCCGACCTGGGTCTTGCCAGCTATGCCATGCTGTCGGGCGGCAAGGGGGTGCATGTGGTGGTGCCGCTTACCCCCGGCCATTCGTGGGCGGTGCACAAGGACTTTGCGCGGCGCTTTGCCGAGGCGATGGCGCTGGCCGAACCCGACCGTTTCGTCGCGACGATGAGCAAGGCCAAGCGCAAGGGCAAGATCTTCATCGACTGGCTGCGCAACCAGCGCGGCAGCACCGCCGTGCTGCCCTATTCCGCCCGCGCGCGCGAAGGTGCGCCGGTCGCCGTGCCGATCGCGTGGAGCGAGCTGAAGGACATGACAGACGCGCACCCGTTTTCGATTTCGGACGCGCCAAAACTGCTCGACCGCGCCGCAACCAAAGCGCTTGCGGGATGGGGATTTGCCGAACAGCGCCTGCCGGACCTTTGACATATCGGGACGAACCGTGCCGCTCGTACGGTGCATTGGCGGCCCGAATCCGTCCGTCCGAACACAGGCACGGACGGGCATAATCGCGTTGTGGCGCAGGCGTCGCTGGGCTTGTGGGATGGCTCTGTCGCCAAAAAAAGGAAATCCGCATGTCCCCAGCTCTGTCGAAACTTGCGCCCGCCATGCTCATTCTGGCCGGCTCTCTGGGATTGGGCGGCTGCGCCACCAAGGGGTATGTGAACAGCCAGATCGCGGCGGTGAACCAGCGCATCGATGGCATCGACGCCCGCTTGCAGACCACCGACGGCACCGCCAAGTCGGCCCTCGCCGAAGCGCAGGCCGCGTCGGGCCAGGCGCAGAACAACGGCCAGCGCATCGACCAGCTCAACGCCCGCGTCGACGGCATCGACCAGAAGCTGCTGCAGAAGCGCCGCCCGCGTAACTGACGGGGTTGCCGTGCCTGCAGCATTGCGGTTTGCCGAAGCGTCGGCCCCTGTCCGAGACGTCCGTGTCGAGGATTAGGGCCGCGCGCCGTCGTGGGCCGCTGATCTACGCGTTGCTGGCGCTGGCAGGGCTGGCGCTGGCAGCGCTTGTGCTCGGCACGCCGATGCCCGCGCTGGCGGCGGCCAACGTCAAGCACGTCACACACAAGCCGGCCAGTGACGATCCGGCCAAGGCGAAGCCCGACGTCGCCGCGCTGGAACTGCCGGTTCCGCCGGAAGCCGCTGCCGCGCCGCCCGGTGATGCCGGTCTGTCAGAGGCCGCGACGCGCGTGGCCGACTGGATCGCCACGTCGCGCGACAACGGCGCGCTGCCCTATCTCATCATCGACAAGCAGGCGGCGACGCTGTTCCTGTTCGATGCGCAGGGCAAGCCGCTGGGGCACACGCCGGTGCTGGTCGGCATCGCCATCGGCGACGATGCCACCCCGGGCGTCGGCCACAAGACCCTGGCCGAGCTTGGTCCTGCGGAAAAGACCACGCCCGCCGGTCGGTTCATCGCGCGCTACGGGTCGGCGGCGGGCGGCCACCGGGTGTTGTGGGTCGACTACGGCACGTCGGTGGCGCTCCACCCGATGCCCAGGGGCACCGTCCGGGAGCATCGCCGCGCCAGAATGCTGTCGCCCACGCCCGACGACAACCGCATCACCTTCGGCTGCATCAACGTGCCCGCCCGGTTCTATGCCACGCGCATCAGCACATCGATCAGGCGCAAGGGCGCGGTCGTGTACATCCTGCCCGACATCAAGCCGCTCGAGGTCGTGTTCCCCCGGCTGCGCGTCCAGCCATTCGTGGTCCGCGCCGCGTCCTGATTACGGCACCACCGGCAGCATCACCGCGCTCGGCGTCGCCCCGCCGAAGCCGACCTGCATCGTCGCGGCCTTGTAGTCCGCCGGCTTGGCCAGGAAGATGTTGGGCACGAATGTCTGCGGGTTGCGGTCGTAGAGCGGGAACAGGCTCGATTGCACCTGCACCGCGATGCGGTGGCCCGGCAGGAACACGTGATCGACGTTTGGCAGCTTGAACCGGAACCGGTTGAACTTGCCCGGGGTGAGCGGTTCAGGGTGCGCGAAGCTCTTGAGATAACGCCCGCGGAAGATTTCGATGCCGATCGGCAGCTCATACCCCGCCATCGATGGCTTGGCGCCTTGCGAGGCGGCCTCGGGCACGTCGTCGGGATAGACGTCGATCAGCTTGACCACGACATCGGCATCGCTGCCGCTGGTCGCGATGAACACATCGACGCCGGGCGCGCCCATGATGTGCACCGGCTTGTCGAGCACCGCGCCGGTGAACGTGGCGAGGTCGGGCCGCCCGCTGACGAAACGCTGGTCGCGCACCAGCCACGGCTTCCACTGCGTGGCATCGCTCATGTCGATCGGGCGCGGCAGGAACGGCACCGGGTTGGCCGGGTCCGAAAGCCATGACGCCGCGCCGCTCTTGACCGGCAGCGCAAAGCCCGCGCCGTGATCGGCACCGAGGTAGTACGGCGTCGGCGTGCCCATCGGCCAGCGCGGCGATTGCTCCCACTTGTCGATGCCGGTGGCATAAGTGATCGCAGCCGGCGGCTGCGGATCGGGCGCGCCCTTCAGCCAGTGATCGAGGAACGGCTTGACCCAGTCGCGCCGCCACTGCGCGGCGGTGTCGCCGGCGAACGTCAGCGCGCCCAGATCATAGCCGTAATGGTTGGCGCCCGAATGGCGCCACGGCCCGATCACCAGCGTCAGCGGCGCCTGGCCGGGGTTGTCCTTCAGCGCGTTGTACACCGCCGGCGCGCCATAGCTGTCTTCCTGGTCCCATTGCCCCAGTTCGAGCATCGTCGGCACGGTGAGGGTGCGCGCCGCCATCAGCTTGTCCACCGCCTGCAGCGACCAGAACTCGGTGTAGGCCGGGTTTTCGATCAGCTTGCGCACGAACGGCACGTTCTCGACGCCGTATTTCTTCGCGTAATCGCCCGCTGATCCCGCTGCGAGGTAGCGGGTGTAATCGTCGCCAGCGCCGTGAGGGATCGCCGCGCCAGCATCGGCCTTGCCGGTGCTCTGCTCCAGCGCATAGTCGAACCCACTGACGCGGAAGGCGCCGTTGTGGAACCAGTCGTCGCCCATCCAGCCATCGACCATCGGGCTTTCGGGCACGGCCGCCTTCAACGCGGGATGCGGGTTGATCTCGGCCATCAGGCTGGTGAAGCCGAGGTATGACGATCCGATGATCCCGACTTTGCCGTTCGATTCGGGCACGTTCTTCACCAGCCAGTCGATGGTGTCGTACGCGTCGGTCGATTCGTCGATGCCGGTGGGATTGAGCGGGCCCGACAGCGGGCGGTTCATGACGAACTGCCCTTCGGACCGGTGCAGCCCGCGAATGTCCTGGTAGACGCGGATGTAGCCATCCTCGACGAACGGCGCGTCCATCGCCGGGATGGTGTCGACCAGTCGCAGGCTTTTGGTGCGGGTGACGTCGCCATGCGCGTCATACGGCGATCGCCACAGCAGGATCGGGCCGTTGGCGGTGCCCTTCTTCATCACGATCGCGGTGTACAGCTTGGTCCCGTCGCGCATCGGCACCATCACCTCGCGGCGGATGAAGTCGGCGTCGGGCAGCACGGGGTCGTAGGCGTCGACCACGTCGGGCGTCATCGGGGTTACCGGCGCTGCAATGGCGGGAGCGGCGGGTGCCGCAACAGCCGGGGTGGAAAGCGCCGCCGTTGCGAGCAGCAGCGTGGCGATGAAAGGGTGCGGGGGTGTGGTCATGACGGGCTTTGTTGACCAAATAGCGCGACCACTCAAGCGGTTGCGTGCTGCTGCCCGATGGCCCCGGCATCCGCCGGGGCCATCGGGCCGGTGCAGCCAGCGTGTCGCGGCGGGCGAGCGCTCAGAAGCGCACGCCCACGGTCACGTTCCACGTGCGCGGGTCGCCGTAGTAGGCGGTCTGGATGTTGCCGACCGAGCTGAACTCCTGCCCGTCGGTCTTGTACAGTTCGTTGCCCACGTTCTTGACCGAGCCGCGCAAGTAGAACCGCGCGAAATCGACCTGCGCATACAGGTTGCCGATGAAATAGCCCGGCTCGGTCAGGCCCGGGCGGTTGTCGACCGACAGGTACTGCTTGTCGATGAAGCGCACGTCGCCGCCCAGCGTCAGCCCGGCGGACCCCAGCGGGATACGGTAGTCGGCGCCGACGCGCATCGTCAGCGGCGGCGCGAACGCGGGCTTGCAGGTGATGGCGTTGCCGGTCGGGTTGCAGCTGAACGCCGCCCCGCCCACAGGCGGAAGCCGGCGCGGATCGTCGAACTGCTTGTACTTGGCGTTAAGGTAGCCGACCGTCCCGGTCAGCGTCAGCGCGTCGGTCGGGCGCACCGCGGCCTCGAATTCGAAGCCGGCGATCCGCAGCTTGCCCGCGTTGAGCACGGGGAAGCTGCCGCCAAGCCCGACGTTGGTGCCGTTGCCGACGCGCGCCTGGAAGTCGCGGTAGTCGGAATAGAACGCGGCCGCCGACAGGCGCACGCGGCCGTTCAGGAAGCTGCCTTTGGCGCCGGCTTCGTACGTCCACACTTTTTCGGGCTTGAAGTTGGGAACCACGGTGGTGACGCCGTTGACCGTGACCGAGATGTCGCCGTTGGAATTGACGCGGCCGTTGAACCCGCCCGACTTGAAGCCGCGGCTGGCCGAGGCATACAGCAGCGTGTCGGGCGTGGGCTTGAACGCCAGGCTCGCCATCGGCGTCCACGCGTCGTAGCTGACCTTGCCGATGCCGGTGAACGGCGCTGGCAGGTTCTCGGGGAAGCAGTATTTGATCGCGTTGAGCAGGCCCAGGTTCGATGCCGTGGTCGTGCAGCGGTGGTAGTTCTTGTCCTCGCGCGTGTAGCGCAGGCCGCCGGTGAGCGAGAGACGATCGGTCAGCTCGTAGGTCAGCTGGCCGAACGCGGCATAGCTCTTGGTGTTCTGCTGGTCATCGATAAAGCGGGTGAAGGTGACCGGCGCCGCACCGAACTTGAACAGGTCGTTGGCATAGGCTTCCTGGTGCGAATTGACCTGCTCGTTGAGGTAATAAAGCCCGACCACGCCCTTCAGCTTGTCCGAGCTGTACTTGAGCTGCAGTTCCTGGCTGAACTGGTGCTGGCGGGTGCCCACGAACACGTCGCCGAGCTGGAACTGGGTGGCGTCGATATCGATGAAGAAGTCGGTCTTGAGCCGGCGGTAGGCGGTGATCGAGGTCAGTTGCAGCGCGTCCGACAGGTCGAGGTTGATCGTGCCCGACACGCCCCAGTGATCGAGCTTCTGGCCCTGGCCGGGCGCGAGGCTGGTCGAAGCCTGATAGTTGTACGGGCCATAGGGGTTGGCGGGCGACAGCACAGTCGCGCCGGTGGCGAAGTTGGTCTGCACCAGCGGCGCGGTCAGGTAGCCCAGCGTCGCGGCGTTGCGCTGGCGGGTGTAGTCACCCGCGATCAGCACCTCGACCGTGTCCGATGGCCTGGCGCGCAGGATCGCGCGGCCCGAGAGGTTGTCGCGGTCGTTGTACTTGCGGCCGGTGCGCGGATCGGTGACGATCCCGTCGCGCGTGTCATAGACCCCGGCGAGCGACAGCGCGAGCTTGTCGGCCACCAGCGGTGCGGAGACATAGGCTTTGCCGGTCAGTTCGTTGAAGCGGCCGTAGGTGAAACTGGCCTCGCCTTTCAGCGTGGTGAGGTCGGGCTTCTTGGACACCACGTTGACCGCGCCGCCGATGGTGTTCTTGCCGTAAAGCGTGCCTTGCGGGCCGCGCAGCACTTCGACCCGCTCGACATCGAACAGGTTGAGCAGCGCGCCCTGGATGCGGCTGAGGTAGACCCCGTCAACATAGACGCCGACCGCCGGATCGAACGTCTGCAGCGCATCGGGCTGGCCGATGCCGCGGATGAAGAAGTTGGCCGAACTGGCAGAGCCGCGGCCCTGCACGATGTTGACGTTGGGGATGGCGCCCTGAACGCCCGACAGGTCCTTGGCCCCGGCACGCTCCAGCGCATCGGAGTTGAGCGCGGTGATCGCGATCGGCACATCGACCAGCCGTTCCTCGCGTTTGCGCGCGATGACCAGGATTTCGCCGTTGGCGTCGATCGAGGCGCTGTCACGTGTGTCGGCCGGGGCGGGCGCGCCTTGCGCAAACGCGGGAACGGCGGTCAGCGCGACAAGCGCGGTGGAGGCGGCAAGCACGCCGCGGGCGAACGAACGGGTCATGGATTTCAGGCTCCCTCTTGCGGACCGGTGTCCGTCTGGGAGTCGTGTTATTGAAACATGAACCGACTTTCAACTTTGGATTGTCGCCGCGCTGAAATAGCGTTACGCACGTTGCACGACGGCAACACGACCACGCGGATGGCCTGCAGCAATGGCCGGTGCAGGGGCGGCAAGCCGGTAGAGCGACGGGGAGCACGGATGATGGCGCAGGGCAGCACGGCTGCGCAGGGACCGGCGAGCCCCGGCAAGACGCCGCGCACGGCGCGCGGTCGCGAAACGTTGCGTCGGCTGCTCGATGCCGCCGCTGCCGAATTCGGCGAGAGCGGGTTCCACGACGCTTCGATCAGCGGCATCACCCGGCGCGCGGGCACGGCGCTGGGCAGCTTCTATACCTATTTCGATTCCAAGGACGCGATCTTCATGGCGCTGGTGCGCGACATGTCGAGCCGCGTCGCGTCGGCCAGCCGCGCCGCAATTCGCGAAGGCAGCACCGGGCTGACGCTGGAGCGCGAGGCGTTCACCGGTTTCCTGGCCTTCGTGCGCGAGCACAAGGAAGTCTACCGCATCATCGACGAGGCTGAATTCGCCAATCCGGCCAGCTATCGTACGCATTACGAGGCGATCGCGGCGCTGATTACGGCGCGGCTCGAGGCGGGGGCGGCGCAGGGCCTGCTGCGCCCCGGCGACGCCGAAGTGCGTGCGTGGGCGCTGATGGGGATGAACGTGTTCCTGGGCTTGCGCTATGGCGTGTGGGACGGCGAACGCCCGATCGAGGACATCGCCGCCGTGGCCGGGGACATGCTGGGGAACGGACTGGCCGTCGGACCCCGGTAGCGCGCAAGTGTGGCGCAGCCCTTGCGGGAATCGGCTAAAGAACATATCAAGAACAAATGCGAGTCGCGTTCCCCTCCTTCCCCGCAAACACCCCGGCAGGGGGGCTGGAAAATCGTGGGCAGGCCACCGGCAGGCCCCCTTGGGCGACGGGGATCGCGCATGTCGACACTGCCCTGGGCGGGGGTTTCGCCCACGGCCGGATCCATGAATTCTATGCCGCCGAACCCGATGACGTGGCCGCCGCCGCCGGCTTTGTCGCCACGCTGGCGATCGGCACCACCGGCAACGCGCGGCCTGTCGTGTGGCTGCGGCCCCGGCAGGCGGTGCGGGCTGGCGGGGTGATGCAGGGGGCGGGCTGGGCCGAACTGGGCGGCGCGCCCGAAACCTGCCTGTTCGTGCTGGGCGAGGATACGAAGAGCTTGCTGCGCGCGGGCGTGGATGCGCTGCGCAGCGGCGGGTTCGGCGTGGTCGTGATCGAAGGCTGGGGCGCGATGCGCGAACTGGACCTGACTGCCAGCCGCCGCTTGTCGCTGGCGGCCGAACGATCGGGCACGCTGCTGTTGCTGCTGCGCACCGGCGCCGAACCCGCGCCGAGCGCGGCGGAAACGCGCTGGTCGGTGGCGTCGGCCCCGTCGCAGGCGCTGGCCGCCAACGCGCCGGGCGCGCCGACGTTCGATATCGAATTGTTGCGCCGGAAATCGGGCCTGTCGGGCCTGCGCTGGCGGCTGGAGTGGAACCGTGACCAATGTACGTTCCGGGACGCGGCAGTATCTGGCGCTGTGGTTCCCGTTCCTTTGCGCCGACCGGCTGCGGATGCAGGAGCCGGACCGCTGCGCCGCGCCGGCTGAGGCTGCGGGCGATGGCGCTGCGGGCGATGCTCCGCTGGCGTTCGTCACCAAGGTCCGGAACGCGCCACGGCTGGCGGCGGTCGATGCACGCGCGCTGGCGCTGGGGATCGTTCCCGGCCTGACGCTGGCCGATGCGCGCGCGCGCCAGCCCGATCTGGTCGCGGTGGGCATGGACGAAAGCGCCGACCGCCACTGGCTGGACGATCTGGCGCGGCAGTGCATGGACTTTTCGCCGCTGGTGTCGCTGGCGCGGCCCGACGGGATCACGATCGACATCACCGGCGTCGCGCACCTGTTCGGCAGCGCGGAGCGGCTGGCCGAAGCCGTCGAGGACCGGCTGGCGCAAGCCGGCATGACGCTGCGCCGCGCGATCGCCGCCACCGCCGATGCCGCGCAGGCGCTGGCGCGCCATGCTTGTGCGTCGGATGATGCAGATGAACGCACCGCGATCCGCGCGCTGCCGGTGGAGGCGCTGGGGCTCGATCCGCTGGCAACCGTGGGGTTGCAGCGCGCCGGGCTGAAGACGGTGGGCGACGTCGCGGTGCGCCCTGCCGCGAGCATCGCCGCGCGGTTCGGTGCGGGGGCGGTCGCCGCGCTGCACGGCCTGACCGGCGATGCCGGCGGCAGCGCGCCGCGTCCGCTCGTGACGCTGGCACCGCGCGTGCCGCTGCGCTTCGAACGCCGCTTTGCCGAGCCGGTGACCCATCAGGACACGATCGCGCGAACGCTGCTCGACCTGCTGCACGAAGCGGCGGCGGCGCTGGCAGGGCGCGCGCTGGGCGGGCGCGGGTTTCGGCTGATGCTGTTCCGCAGCGATGGCGCGAAACGCCGGCTCGACATCGCGACATCCGCACCCACGCGCGATCCGGCGCTGGTGCTGCGCCTGTTCGATGAACGGATCGCCACGCTCGCCGATCCGCTCGACCCCGGCTTCGGGTACGACAGCATGACGCTGACGGTGCGCGTGGCCGAGCCGCTCGAGGCGCTGCAGCCTGCGCTGGACTGCGGCGGGAGCGGTGAAGCCGGGCCGGATGCGGATGCCGTGCTGGCCGAGCTGATCGACCGGCTGAGCACGCGGCTGGGCCCCGATTGCCTGCGCCGCCTGGCCCCGCGCGCCAGCCACATCCCCGAGCAGGGGCAACTCGCGCTGCCTGCGATCCACGGCGGTGCTCCGCTACGCTGGCCCGCGCCGCCGCCGGGCGAACCGCCGATGCGCCCGCTGTTCCTGTTCGATCCGCCGCAGCCGGTGGAGGTGATCGCGGCGGTGCCCGATGGGCCGCCGCACCGCTTTCGCTGGCGGCGCAAGTCGCACGAGGTGCGGCTGTACGAAGGGCCCGAGCGGATCGCCGCCGAATGGTGGAAGCATCGCGGCGGCGAGCATGACGGCAAAGGCAGCCTCACCCGCGACTATTACCGGATCGAGGATGTGCGCGGCCGTCGTTACTGGCTGTTCCGCCACGGCCTGTACGATGAAAAGCCTGATCCGCGCTGGTATCTGCATGGGCTGTTCGCGTGACCGCCGCGCCGCACACCCGCTTTGCCGAACTGGCGGCGGCGACCGGGTATTCGTTCCTGCGCGGGGCCTCGCATCCGGGCGAGATGGTGCAGCGCGCGCATGCGCTGGGCATGGCGGGCATCGGCATCGCCGATCGCAACACCGTGGCGGGCGTGGTGCGTGCGCACGTTGCCTGGCGCGATCTGGCGCCCGATCCCGCCGATCCGGGCAGTCCCGGCAGGGCGGACGGCAAGAGGGACGGGGGCTTCCGGCTGGTGGTCGGCGCGCGGCTGGTGTTTGCCGACGGCACGCCCGACATCATCGCCTACCCGGCCACGCGCCACGGCTGGGGACGGCTGACGCGGCTGCTGACGCTGGGCAACCGCCGCGCCCAAAAGGGCGAATGCCTGCTCCACCTGCCCGACCTGCTCGATCATGCCGAAGCCTTGCTGCTGATCGCGACGGGCGGAGACGCGGCTCTCCTGGGCATTCTGGCCGATGCCCGCCCCGATGCCGTCTGGCTGGCGGCGACGATGCCCCGCGCCGGGGCCGATGCGCGGCGGCTGGCGGGGCTGCAGGCGCTCGGCGCGGAAACCGGCGTGCCGCTGCTCGCGGTCAACGATGCGCTGTATGCCCGGCCCGAAGCGCGCGCGCTGCACGATATCATGACCTGCATCCGCGAAGGCACGACCATCCACGACGCCGGCAGGCGGCTGCTCGCCAATGCCGAGCGGTATCTGAAGGCGCCCGACGAAATGGCCCGCCTGTTCCGCGCCTGCCCGCAGGCGGTCGCGGCTTCCGGTGATCTGCTGTCGCGCATCGTCTTCACGCTCGACGACTTGCGCTACGAATATCCGCACGAGCCGGTGCCAGAGGGCTGGGATCCGCAAGGCTGGCTGGAACATCTGGTGATGACGGCGGCGCAGGCGCGTTTCCCCGATGGCCTGCCCGCCGAGTGGGACCGGACCATCCGCGACGAACTGGGGCTGATCCGCTCGCGCGGTTACGCGTGCTATTTCCTGACCGTGCACGATGTGGTGGCGTATGCGCGCCGCCTCGATCCGCCGATCCTGTGCCAGGGGCGCGGATCGGCGGCCAATTCGGTGGTGTGCTACCTTTTGGGCATCACTTCGGTCGATCCGGTGGCCAACACGCTGCTGTTCTCGCGGTTCATGTCGGAAGAACGCAACGAACCGCCCGATATCGACGTCGATTTCGAGCATGAGCGGCGCGAGGAGGTGATGCAGTACATCTACGGCCGCTATGGCCGCGAACGCGCCGGGATCGCCGCCACCGTGATCCACTACCGCCCGCGCAGCACGATCCGCGAAGTGGGCAAGGCGCTGGGGCTGACCGAAGACATCACCGCGCGGCTGGCGGGGACGATCTGGGGCCACTGGGGCGACGATGTTCCCGATACGCGCGTGAGCGAGGCCGGTTTCGATCCCGCCAATCCCGAGATCGCGCGGCTGCGCGAACTGGTGGGGCAGCTGCTCGACATGCCTCGCCACCTGTCGCAGCACGTCGGCGGCTTCGTGCTAACCGAGGGGCGGCTGGACGAACTGGTGCCGATCCACAACGCCGCCATGCCCGATCGCACGTTCATCGAATGGGACAAGGACGATATCGACGCGCTGGGGCTGATGAAAGTCGATGTGCTGGCGCTGGGCATGCTCACCTGCATCCGCAAAAGCTTCGAACTGATGCGGCTGCACGGGCTAGGCGAGCATGACCTGCAGCGCGTGCCGGTAGAGGATCCGGCGGTCTATGCCATGCTGCGCAAAGGCGACAGCATCGGCACGTTCCAGGTCGAAAGCCGCGCGCAGATCAACATGCTGCCGCGGATGAAGCCGACCAAGCTTTACGATCTGGTGATCCAGGTGGCGATCGTCCGCCCCGGCCCGATCCAGGGCGGGATGGTGCATCCGTACTTGCGCCGGCGCAGCGGCGAGGAAGTGGTGGTGTATCCGTCTCCCGCGCCGCCGCACGATCCCAACGAACTGCGCGATGTGCTGAGCAAGACGCTGGGCGTGCCCTTGTTTCAGGAACAGGCGATGAAGCTGGCGATGGTCGCCGCCGAATTCACCCCCGCGCAAGCCGATGGGCTGCGCCGCGCGATGGCCACGTTCCGCAACGTCGGCACGATGCACCGCTATCAGGAACAGATGATCGGGGGGATGGTGGCGCGCGGCTACCGGCTCGATTTCGCCGAACGGTGCTTCGAACAGATCAAGGGCTTCGGCGAATACGGCTTTCCCGAAAGCCATGCGCAGGCGTTTGCGTGGCTGGCGTATATCTCGTCATGGCTGAAATGCCGCCAGCCGGCGGTGTTCACCTGCGCGCTGCTCAATTCGCAGCCGATGGGGTTTTATGCCCCGGCGCAGCTGGTCCGCGATGCGCTCGAGCACGGGGTGGAGGTGCGGCCGGTCGATGTGGGCGCCAGCGCGTGGGACAGCGTGCTCGAGCCGGGTTCAGACGATGGCGGGGCGCTGGCGATCCGCCTGGGTCTGCGCCAGATCAACCGGTTCCGCCAGGACTGGGCGAACGCGGTCGCCGCCGCGCGGACAACCGGACCGTTCGCCTCGATCGAGGATGTCGCCCATCGCGCGGCGCTGCCGCCCGCCGCCTTGCGCATGCTGGCCGATGCAGATGCGTTCAGCTCGCTCGGGCTGGGCCGACGCGAAAGCCTGTGGGAAGCACGGCGCACCCCGTCGGACCAGTTGCCGCTGTTCGCCTTTGCCGATGCGGCGGAACTGGGCCGCGAGCCCGACGCCGCGCTGCCCGCGATGGCTTTGTCCGAGGAAGTGGTCACCGATTACCAGACGCTGCGGCTGTCGCTCAAAGCGCACCCGATGCAGTTCCTGCGCGCCGCGCTGGCGGGCGAGGGCGTGCTGAGCTGCGCCGAAACCAACGCCACCCCCGATGGCCGCAAGGTCCGCACCGCCGGGGTGGTGCTGATCCGCCAGCGGCCGGGCAAGGGCAACGCGGTGTTCATCACGATCGAGGATGAGACCGGCATCGTCAACGCGCTGCTGTGGGCGCGCGACATGGAACGGCAGCGCAACGTGGTGATGGCGTCGCGGCTGATGCTGATCGAGGGCGAGATCCAGCGCAGCAACGAAGGCGTCGTCCACCTGATGGCCGCGCGCATCATCGACCGCACCGCGATGCTGGACCGGCTGGCAGAAGGGCAGGGCGCGGGGGGGCAGGTGGAGCCGCCATTGCTGGTTCCGCCGCTGTCCCGCGCCGACGAGGTCGGGTCGCCCGGCGCGCTACCCCCGCGCCCCACCCGCCACGGCCACCCGCGCAACGTCCGGATCCTGCCAAGATCGCGCGATTTTCATTGAACGGCAGGTTGAGCATCGTGCGGTCAATCAAAACCGCTCATGCTGAGGAGCCGTTGAGCTTGTCGAAATGGCGTCTCGAAGCACAGACCGGTAGTTCGGGGCAGTGGTTCGAGACGGGTGTTCGACGAGCTCAGCCCCTCCTCACCATGAGCGGGGGATTCAGATATCGCGCATCATGTTCAAACCACCCACCCCTCATCGCAAACGCCGCCCGGATCATCCCGTCACACCCGCATTTTGCTGCGCTGCAGCACGAATTCCGGTACGATCGGGACTCGCCATGGGGGATACCGCGATGACGCCAGGAACCAACCAGCCCGAGCCAGCCGGCATTCCCGGCCTTGCGCAGTTCGAACTTCCCACTGCGCTGGTAAAGTCTGCGGTCCAGGCCTGCCGCACGGTCAACACCGCGCTCGACGGCGTGTTCTATGATGTGCCGGGGCTGCGCGCCGATTTCGCCGGGCTGGACAAGGCGATGGCGGCGGCGGGCGAGAAGCTGCCGTCGCGGATCATCGATTTCGATGCGCTGGCCGATCCCGAAGGCTCGCTGCTGCTGATCGATGCCGCGACCGCGCCGTATGTGCACAAGTACATCAGCGTCGAAGCCTACCTGACCTCACCCTACCCGGAGACGCGCGCGGTGGATGTCGCGACGATCACCGGCGTCGGCAGTTCGGCGCTGGGCAGCGCGGCGCTGGCGTGGGCGGTGTCCAAGGCCTTGCGCAAGCCGGTGCTGGCAATCGTGCCGGGCTATGGCGTGGCCGACGTCGTCCAGCAGGCGCTGGGCGGGTGGTTCGGGTTTGGCCTGCACGACTGGCTGGGCACCAAGACCGTGGTCCAGAACGCGCTGGCCAACGCCGCGCCCAAGGCCGCTGCGGTCGGGCGGCAACTGCCGGCTTCGGTGCCCGATGCCCCCACCTTGCACGGCGCGCCGGTGTTCCGCAGCGGCTCGGGATCGTCCGACGTGTTGCACGCGCTGATGCAGGACCGCGCCCGGCCGTTCGGAATGCTGGTCGGGCACAGCAAGGGCGCGCTGCAGATCGGCAATGCGCTGCGCTCGCTCGATGCGGGCCAGACGCATGGGGTGAAGGTGGTCACGCTGGGCTGCCCGATCGCGGCGGATGCGCCGGGCGCGAAATACTACCAGTATCTCGGGCTGTTCGATGCGCTGGGCCAGCTCAATATGTGGGGGCACAAGCCCGATTCGTGGGTGCCGACATGGCACACCACAAACCCCTCGCTGCCGCCCGAGATGGACGTCGCCGCGATCCTGCGTGAGGTGGCCTGAATTTTCTGATGGAGGCGGCACCGGCCCGCTCGGGTTAGCGGGCCGGTGCCGTATCCGACGTCAGTCGGCAAAAACCCTCACACCAGCCCGGCGGTCTGCGCCAGCAGCCACAGGCCGATCAGCAGGAACAGCGTCGCGGCCACGATGCGCACCACGTTCAGCGACACGTGCTTGAGCAGTTCGTGGCCCAGGAACACCGCGGGCACATTGGCCAGCATCATGCCAATGGTGGTGCCCATGGTGACGTGCACCACATCGTGAAAGCGTGCGCCCAGCGCCACCGTGGCGATCTGGGTCTTGTCGCCCATCTCGACCAGGAAGAACGCCACCACCGTGGTCACGAACGCGCCGAAGCGGGCGGGCTTGTCCTCCAGATCGTCGATCTTGTCGGGGATCAGCGTCCAGATCGCCATGGCGATGAACGAGGCGGCGACCGCATAGCGGAACCAGTGCCCGTCGAGGAACGAGGCGACTTCCGATCCCAGCAGCGCGGCGAGGAAATGGTTGGCGATCGTCGCAAAGAAGATGCCCGCCACGATCGGCCAGGGCTTGCGGAACCGCGTGGCCAGCAGGATCGCCAGCAGCTGCGTCTTGTCGCCAATTTCGGCGAGGGCGACCACGGCGGTCGATGTGAGCAGGGCTTCCAAGATATGTCTCCGGGGTCGGGCGGCTCGGCAATTCCAACGGACATCACACCCGCCGCCCGACCCGGACGGAGGTGAGATGCCATTGGTCTCGCCCGAACGCCTTGGCGTTCCCCGCGCACCACGATCGCTAGATCGAGCATGTTGACGCACGGGCCCGTTCGCGATGAACGGCTGGCTACTCCCCAGATGACATCGGCCTGTTGGGCCGGCAAAGCGGTTTCGTCAACCTGTTGAGTTAGCGCTGGCGAACACGACCGGCGCATCGCCCGCCTGCCACGGATCGAGCCGCACCATCGCGCCCTCGAACAGTGCCGAGCCGAGGTGACGCGCCAGCCAGCGCTGCACGCCGGGCAATGGCTGGGCCGCGAACCACGCCGTGTCGATCGCCGCGAACTGGCGCACGAACGGCAGGATCGCCATGTCCGCCAGCCCGCGCGCGGTGCCGCACAGGTTGTCCGCCCGCGCCAGCCGGGGTTCCAACTCATGGAGCAGCGCCACGCATGCCGCGCGGTGCGGGGCGGGATCACCGTCGTGGCGGTCGGGGTACTTGGCGCGGTCGAGGTGGTGCTTGAACGGGCCGTCGTTGGCGGCGATCAGCGCGGGGTCGTCGCGATCGAGCCAGCCTTCGGGATCGGCGCGCGCCAGACTCCAGCGCATGATGTCGAGGCTTTGGTCGATGACGCTGCCGTCGGGCAGCACCATGACCGGGACCGTCGCCTTGGCGGATGCGGCGAGCAATTCCGGCGGTTTGCGCGCCAGCCGGACTTCGCGGATGTCGCACGCCGTGCCGCTGGCCAGCAGCGCCAGCCGCGCGCGCATCGCGTAAGGGCAGCGCCGGAAGCTGTAGAGGACCGGCCTAGCCGTGGGGGTCATCGCCTGCCTCACCGGTCGCCGCCGCGCCCGCCGCCCCAACATGCGTCGTCCCGCGCTGCGCGGCGAGCCGTTCCTGCTTGTGCCGCTCGCGATAGCCCTGGCGCTGCGCGTCGCTGCGTTCGGCGTGGCAAGCGGGGCAGCTCACCCCGTCCTCGAACAGCGGCGAGGCGCGGTCGGCGGCGCGCACCGGGCGGCGGCAGGCGTGGCACAGGCCGTAACTGCCCGGCGCAAGGCCGTGGCGCACGGTCACGCGCTGGTCGAACACGAAGCATTCGCCCTGCCACAGGCTCTCGTCCTCGGGCACGGTCTCAAGGTATTTGAGGATCCCCCCGCGCAAGTGATAGACTTCGTCCAGCCCTTCGGCCTTGAGGAACGCGGTCGATTTCTCGCAGCGGATGCCGCCGGTGCAGAACATCGCCACGCGCGGCGGCGTTCCTTCGCCCAACAGCGCGGCGCGCCGGGCGCGGAACCACGCGGGAAAGTCGCGGAACGTGGCGATGTCGGGATCGACCGCACCGGCAAACGTGCCGACCGCGACTTCGTAGTCGTTCCGGGTATCGATCACGATCGTCGCGGGATCGGCGATCAGCGCGTTCCAGTCCTCGGGCGCGACATAGTGGCCGACGTCGGTCAGCGGATCGATCGCGGGCTGGCCCATCGTCACGATCTCGCGCTTGATCCGCACTTTCATGCGGTGGAACGGCATCTCCGCCGCGCCCGACAGCTTGACCTCCAGCCCGGCGCAACCGGGCAGCGCGCGGAGGTGGTCGATCACGTGCGTAATCGCGTCGGGCGATCCGGCGACGGTGCCGTTGATCCCCTCGGGCGCGAGCAGGATGGTGCCCCTGATCCCAAGGTGCTCGCACAGCGCGGCCAGCGGATCGCGCAAGCCCCGGCAATCGGCAAACGGCACGAAGTGGTACAGCGCGGCGACGCGGATCGGGAGGTTGGGATCGGTCACGTCTGGTTAGTCCGGCTATGGCGCACCCAGCCAAAGCCGGGCGGTACGAAGGGGTTTCGCCGCCCGATAGCACCGTGCTCCGCTGTGGCGATAGCGCAGGTTGCGCTCAGACGAGCGTTGCTGCTGCCGCCAACAGGCCGTCTGCCAGAATCCGGGCGAATTTCGCCACTCCCGCGTCGTCCGCCAGCAGGTCCTGCCGCACCTCGATCTCGACGTAAGGCAGGCCGGCGCGATAGGCGTGGCGGGGCACGGTGTAGTCGGTCGCGTCCATCCGGTAGGGCTCGTTGTCGGCCACGCACACGTCGGGCACCTGCTTAAGGTGGCGCAGCAAGCCCAGCGCCAGCCGCGTGTCGCCTTCATCGTGCAGGACGCCGATGTGCCAGGGTCGGAAAAACCCGTTCATCACCGGGGTGAAGCTGTGCAGCGCGATCAGCGACGGCGTCTGGCCACCTGCGCTGCGGCCAGCGATCGTGTCGGCGATGGCCTGGTGATAGGGCTCGAAGATCTCCGTCATCCGCTGTTCGCGGGCCATGGCGGAAAGCCCGACATTGCCGGGAATCGGCGTGTCGTCGCTGACCGGCGCGATCAGGTCGACCGCATCGGGCCAGCGGTTGCAATCAACCACCAGCCGCGAATAGCGCTGTTCGACGAACGGGGCGTCAAGCACCGCAGACAATGCGCGGCCCAGCGACGAGACCCCGATGTCGATGGCGATGTGGCGCTGCAGTTCCGCCGCCGCCAGCCCGAGCGAACCCAGCGCCGAAGGGACGGCGTGGCCCGCATGATCGCCGATCAGGAGGAACGAAGCGCCGCCAGCGGGGTTTGTGACGATAGCGGGCGGCAGGTCGCCGGCTGCAAGCAGGTGCGGGCCTTGGTCGGCGGTCATGGATTGCGGAACTTCGATGCCACTGCTCAACCTCTCGCACGTCACGACCTATACCTACACCCAGCCGGCCAGCTTTGGCGAACATCGGTTGATGGTGCGGCCGCGCGAAAGCTATGACCAGCACTTGCTCGAAGGATCGCTGACGATCGATCCCGCGCCCACGGAAGTGCGCTGGCTGCAGGACGTGTTCGGCAATTCGGTGGCGATCGCCACGTTCGGCCGCCGCGCCAAGCGCCTTTCCATTGACAGCCGCATCCGGCTCGATCACCGGCCGGGCGATCCGCAGTCGGTGCACATCGAGGATTACGCGCGCCGTTATCCGTTCACGTATTCGTCGGAGGAAATGCCCGACTTGCTGCGCTCGATCGAGCGCCAGCACCTCGATCCGCAGCGCCGGATCGACAGCTGGGCGCGCCGCTTCGTCAACCCCAGCGGGCCGACCGACACGCTGGCGATGCTGTCGGACATGACCGAGGCGATCCGCCGCCAGTTCACTTATGTGCCGCGCCACGCCAAGGGCACGCAGACGCCGATCGAGACGCTGGAACTGATGCGCGGCACCTGCCGCGACTATGCGATGTTCATGATCGAGGCGGTTCGCGCGCTGGGCTTCGCGTCGCGGTTCGTGTCGGGCTACGTCTATAACCCCAACGCGCGCACCGCGCGGCTGGGCGGGGGCAACACCCATGCGTGGGTGCGCGTGTACCTGCCCGGCTCCGGCTGGATCGAATTCGACCCGACCAACGGCATCGTCGGCAACAACGGCCTGATCCGCGTCGCGGTCACGCGCGACATTTACCAGGCGGTGCCGATTTCGGGCACCTGGGCCGGTTTTCCGGGCAGCTTTGTCGGCATGGACGTGTCGGTCGGCATCGCCGTCGAGCCCGCCGACGCATCCGTCACCTCGTCCGCCCCCGCTCCATTCCAATCGTCTCCATCCCAATCGCCCCCATTTCCATCGCCCCCATTTCCATCGCCCCCACTTCCATCGCCGAGGTAATCAAGATGCTGATCCGAGCCGGCTACGACATCCGATTTAAGTGCGACGTCCCCACGCCGATGATGGCGATGCTCAGCATCCATCCGTCGCGCAACAAGGACCTGACCACGGCGCAGCGCATCGTCGCCACGCCCGAGGTGCCGATCTACGACTACCTCGACGATTACGGCAACATCTGCACGCGCGTGACCGTGCCCGCGGGCGGCCTGACGCTGTCGTGCGACTTCACCATCGAGGACAGCGGTCTGCCCGACCCGACCGAGCCCGACGCGATCCAGCATGCGGTGGAGGACTTGCCCGACGATGTGCTGATCTACCTGCTGGGCAGCCGTTATTGCGAGACCGACCGCCTGCTGGGCGTGGCCTGGTCGCTGTTCGGCACGATTGAACCCGGCTGGGCGCGCGCGCAGGCGATCGTGGCGTTCACCCACAACCACATCGAGTTCGGCTATAGCTATGCCCGCCCCAGCAAGACCGCGTGGGATGCCTATCAGGAACGGCAGGGCGTGTGCCGCGACTTTGCCCACCTGGCGATCACGCTGTGCCGCTGCATGAACATTCCGGCGCGCTATTGCACCGGCTACCTCGGCGACATCGGCGTGCCACCCGATACCGCGCCGATGGACTTTTCGGCGTGGTTCGAGGTCTATCTCGGCGGCGCGTGGCGCACGTTCGATGCGCGGCACAACGCCCCCCGGATCGGCCGCATCCTGATGGCGCGCGGGCGCGATGCGACGGATACCGCGCTGACCACGTCGTTCGGCCGGTCAACGCTGGCCAGTTTCGAGGTGCGCACCGACGAGATTGCCGACTGATCGGTGCTGGCACGCGGGGCAAGGCGTCAGATCGACACCAGCAACGCGTCCACGCGATCGAAATGGGCGTCCCACGTGGGCGGCGTGAACGTGGCGGCCGCGGCGGCGGCGCGGGCGCGTTCGGGCCCTTCGATGGCAAAGGCGTTTATCGCGCGGCTCCACGCCGGGCCGTCGAGCGGATCGAGCAGCACCGGGATGTCGTCCGCAATCTCGCGGAACACCGGCAGGTCGCTGGCGATCACCGGGGTGCCGTGCTGCAGCGCCTCGATCACCGGAATGCCGAACCCTTCGGCGAACGACGGCATCAGCACCGCGCGAGCGCCTGCGATCAGCGCATGCATCTCTGCGTCCCCGCACTGGCCCAACTCGCGCACGTTGCCGCTCAGCAGCGCCGATCGATCGAGCAGCGCCAGCGCTTCGTGCGCTTCCCAGCCGCGCTGACCGACCAGCACCAGCTCGGGTATGGCGGCCTCGCCGCGCCGCGCCATCGCCTGCCACAGGCGCAGCAGCAGCGCGTGGTTCTTGCGGCCCTCGATCGTGCCGATGCACAGGAAATAAGGGCGGGGTTGCGTGGCGGCGACCACCGGCGAGGCCAGCGGCTCTGCGCCCAGCCAGGCGACGGTCGATGCCGGTACGGCCAGACCCTGAGCCGCCGCGAATGCGCCGAGATCGTCAAGCGTCGCTGCCGAATTGGCGATCACCCCACGCGCCGACAGCAGCAGGTTGCGCATCCGCGCCGTGTGGCGATCGGCTTCGCCCGCGCGGCAGAATTCGGGATGGGTCAGCGGGATCAGGTCATGCACCAGGTACACCGGCTTCAACCCGCGCGCCGCCAGCCAGCCGGGCAAGCCCGGCGCATCGAGCCCGGTATGGCCGACATTGAGGTAGATGAGGCCGCGCGTGTCTGCCGCGCCCGACCGGTCCAGCGCAGCGTGAGCCAGCGCGCGCGCGATCGCTGGGCGCATCCCCTCGCGGCCACCTTTCAGCACCGCGAACAGCCGTTCCGATGCGGCCGCCGACAGGATGAAGCGCCGCTCCCGGCGCTGGACCACCGCGCGCGATCGGCCGGCGTAGCGGTCGAGGTAGGCGATGCACGCGCGGTCGATCCCCGTAGGCAGGCGCCCCGACCAGTTGCGCCAGATCAGCCGGCTGACGTCGAACAGGATATCGCGCCGGTCCGTTACGGGGCCGGCCATTGCGGGATCAGGCATCGCGGGTTCGGCCATCTGATGTCGCTCCTTGCCCGAAAGCCGGAACGAACCACGCTCCTGACGTTGAATTCACCTGTCGCTCGCCGCAGACGAAAACGTCTTAGAATGTTCGGCGGCCGCTGGTAAAGGAGGGAGCGGGCGTTGTACCCGTTGGTCCAGTTCGCGATTGCGAACCGGTCCCGTTGAACGAAGAGACGACCGTTTGTTGAAACAGCGCATCATTCTCGCGATCTTCTTGGCCTCGCTTGCGGCCAACGCCGTGGGTGTACTGGCCGATCCGGGCTGGCTGTGCCTGCCGGCGGCGCTGCTGGGCTGGTACGTGGCCGATCTGATGTCGGGACTGGTCCATATGTACATGGACTATCGCCCGTGCCCGCCGGGCAAGCAGCTGAACGACATGTTCTTCTATGCCGGATCGCGCGAATCCGCGGAATACCTGGCGCTGGCGCGTGATCGCCTGGCGCGGATCAACGCGTTCGAGCGGCTGGTCTACGATTTCAAGAACCACCATCCGCGCCCCGATGCGCTGGGGCGCCGGTCGCTGTGGCGGCTGATCGGATCGACCGTGATCGTGGCGACGCTGCCGCTGTCGCTGCTGCTGCTGGCCGCGCAACTGGTGTGGAGCGTGCCGGGCTGGGTCGTGGCGGGCGTGCTCGCGCTGTTGACCGGTGGGGCTTTCGCCCAGTTTTTCCACGGATCGCTGCATCGCGCCCACAACCCGTGGATCGTCGAGATGCTGCGCGGTGCGCGGTTGCTGATGACCCCTGCGGCGCACCAGCTGCATCACGACACGCTGCAGCGCGATTTTGCGACCAACTGCGGCTGGTCCAACCCTCTCATCAACCGCCTGTTCGCCGCATTGCGCGCGCGCGGCTATTTGGGCGATGCGGGCCTGGAACCCAGTTCCTGAACCACGGGCGGCGCCAGTTGCCTGGTATCGACCGGGCCCGATTCCACCAGCAGCCGGTTCACGCTGTTGCGCACGAGTATTTTGAGCGCAGATTCGCTCGCCAGACCGCCGCGCACCAGGCATTTGGCGTGCAGCGCGCGCTTGAACGCGTCGTAAAGTTCGGCCGAAGGGTGTTCGGCGCCCTTCCAGAAGGTGTCGAGCCCGTTCTGGTGGGTCACGCCGGGAATGTCGTAGACAGCGTCACCCAGCACCACCACCGGCTTGCCCGCTTCGAGCGCGAGCGTGCCCGATGTGCTGTTGACACAGACCATGCCCACGGTTTCGGCGCACAGTTCGTCAAGATCGCCGCCATCGATATGCAGCACGCGATCGGCAATGCCCAGCCGCCGCGCCCGCGCAACGAGAAAGCGCCGCCAGTTGCGGAACCCGCTGTCGAGCGGATGTTCCTTGACCAGCAGCACATGGTCGGTCGGCGCGAACCGGGCAAAGCTTTCCAGCACATAGTCGATCGCGACGGCCATGGTGCCGAACGGCGAATGCGCGCGGATCTGGTAGTCGCCGGTCAGCTGCAGCGGGAACAGGAAGAACTTGCGCCCCGCCAGCGCGGCCAGCGTTTCCATCGTCTGGCGGCGGCGGCGCGGGCGGCGCAGGAACTTGAAGCTCCAGCCGATCCCGTCGAGCATGATCGAGCCCGGCCGATGCGAGGTGTAGAACGGAAAATTCAGCTTGCCGGTGACGACGTGGTGATAGTGCCAGTATGAATCGCGCGCGCGGCGACGGAAATCGGCGGTAATCGGCGGCAGTGCGGGCACTTGCGGCAACCAGCGCGCAGCGGCCAGCAGCATTTCGGGTTCGCGGCGCATCGGCGAATGGCCGTTCACCCCGTCCCGCTCCAGCGTCATCCAGTCGGGCCGGATATAGCCTTCCTCGAACACATGGATATGCACGCCACGCAATTGCGCCATGCGCAATGCGGTCTGATGCATCGGCCGGCAATCGCCGAACAGCACCAGGTCGGTGATCTGCCGGGCGCGGACGAAACGGTCGAAGAACATCGGCCAGTTGGCACTGCGCCCGCGATAGTTGAGCCCGCCCTTGGGCCAGTCGTACACGTCTCCGCCCGACAGGTTGATGCGGTGAATGCCCGCTCCGCGTTCGGCCAGGCCGCGCGCCAACTCGGGAAAGAACGGGCCCGGCGGGCCTTGCAGGAACAGGAATTCGCGTTTGCGGACGGCGGGGATCATGGTGCGCCCTTTTGCGAGTTCCGGCTTGGCAGCAAGCGCCGCACGAACAGGTTGAGCTGCCCTTGCAGTTCGCGCAGGCGAATCAGCGGGGACGTGACGCGCGCTTGGCCCGCCGCCATCCGTTCCACCACTATTTCCGGCGGGCAGGGCAGACGGGTCACGGGATCGACGTAGCGGGGGTAAAGGATCAGCGTGGCGGCCACCAGTTCATCCAACGTCCGCCGCCGTCCGCGCCGGTCCGGAACCACGCCGACATCGCGCGTCAGCCCCCAGCCGGCGTAGAACGGGACGCCATGCGTGGTGACGTGCTTGCCCCTGAGCAATGCCTCGAATCCGGCGAGCGACGTGATCACGTGCACCGCGTCCACGCTGTCGATGAGCTGCGAAATCGGCGCAGTACGCTCGATCTCATTGGCATGAAGCAACACATCATCGTCGGGTATGGATCCTTTGCGGTGACCTGCTTCAACGTCCGGATGAGGTTTGTATAGGACCCAAGCGTCAGGTTCCAGAACGCGGACGCGCCTTATTAGGTCCATATTAGTGCAACCTTGCCCGCCGCATTCGATCGAGCGGTCATCCTCGACTTGCCCGGTCACGAGCACGCGGCGCTGGGGATTCGATCCGGGCAGGCCGGATGCCGGCGGGCGCTGCGCAGCTTGCAGATCGGGCGGAGCGACCGCGTACTTGCTGATTCCGGTCTCGACCATCCGCTGCTGCAGCGCGCGGGCACGCGCCGCCAACTGCGGCGAAATGTCTGCCGTGGCGAGGATCGTCTCGAGATCGCTCGGCTGGCGAGGATCGAAATAGACGCCCGAGACATCGACGATCGCCGAAAGCGGCGGCACGCAATTGGCGCCCAGGCCGGTGGACCGGATGAAACCGTCCTCGATCTCGCCCACGGTGACGCCTTGCGTTTCAAGTTGCCGCAGTACCGCTGGCGGCGTGCGTGATTTCCACGCCAGCACGCGCGCGCCGCCGGCCAACCCGGCGGGCAGGCGCGATGCGTGGCGCGACGCGCCCGATCCGTCCCACAGCAGGGGATCGAGCGTGGTGCGCTTCCATCCGGCGACGCCGAAGATTGCCGCACTTTCGCGGTTCGCATCGATCAGCGTGCGCCATTGCGCCAGCAGGGCGATGGCCGATTCGACGGACGTTGCCTCGCCGGTAAACGGATCGAGCCAACGATTTTCTCCGCCGAGTTCGGCGGCCAAGGCATCAAGCAGGTCGGCTTCGCTGTCCGCCACGCGCGCGAAGCGACCGCTGCCGAACGTACGCACCCGGCAACCCGCGATGACCGCGACCAGCGCCAGATCGTTATCGGCATCGACCCAGATCTCACCGGCTTGTGCGGCAAGATGCCACGGATCGCAGGGCCCTGCGATGGCGGGCAGGGGAGAAACGTCCATGTCTCGTCCGGCGCGCAGCACGATCGCTTGATCGTCGCGCCCGGTGCCGTGCGCGCGCATGCGCATCTCGTATTTCTGAGCGGAATCCGATGGGGCCAGCAGGAGTGTGCGACCGGTGGGCAGCGCCGGTCGCGCGGCCCAGAACGATCCCCCCACCTCGGCGCGGCGCAGCAATTCGCAAACTTGCCGCGCTTTCGGACGCAGCACTTGTTCCGGCATCAGCGTGCGACCGCTTGCCAGACCTGCCGCGCGACGGCCCGGAAAAGGCGGGATCCGCAGGAAGGATTCAGGCAAGCTGCACTTCCTTCGGTGCCGAGCAACGGTTGTCATCCAACCCGCCCGATTTGACGCGGCGCAACATGATCAATCCATGCGCCAGGCATCGTTTTCTCGCAAGTGCGAATTGGATTGGGAAGACGTCCCGGCGTGGGCAATGCCGCTCTTGCGCAACAGTAAAAGGACCCTTTTGGTCAGTGCCGCGCATTGATGACTTGCGGTCGGACTTGCCGACAAGTGCTTGCGTTGACGTTTGCAGTGGGCAAGGACGCGCCCAATGCATCCGCACACGTCTCCGCGCCGCATACCGGCATCGACAATTGCCCGAAATTTGTACGCGGGCCCGGTGTCGGCGCTTTGCGGCGCCAAGATGCTGAGACTCGAGGCCGGAATGGCTTGCCTTCGCGCCCCTGCGGGTGAAGCGTGAGCCTGCAAGGTCCGTTTCCCCGCATTGCCGTCGATCTGATGCCGATGCACCCGGGCGGGCTGAACGGCGGCATCAAGCCCCTGACGCTAAAGCTGCTTTCCGGGCTGGCAGAGCGCGGCTGGCAACTGTCCTGTCTTTGCAATGCCTTGGCTATCGATGAACTTCGGGCATTCCTGCCGGACTCGATTTCGCTTTATTCGCCAGAGGCAGGGCTTCTGATCGAGCAACACTACGCACAAATCGTGGCACGTACCGGTCAGTTCGATCTCCATTTCTTTCCGATGCAGCATGTGTCGTTCGTCGAGCCTGGTTGCGCGACGGTCAGCTCCATCATGGACGTTCAGTATGCCGATCGTCCGGAGAACTTCACTGCGACACAGCGGGCCGAGCGCGCGAGGTCATTCAGGACGTGTGTCGATTATTCCGACCGCATCGTGGCCATATCCGGTTTCACGCGAAGCCGGATCGCCGACTTGTCGGATTACCCTTTCGAGCAAATCGACGTCATCCCCATCGCACCTCCCGCGATGTCCCGGCATAGTGTGGAGGACATCAACCTTGAGCTTTCCCGGCGTGGTCTGGAAGCCGGTCGTTACTTCATCTACCCTGCGAACTTCTGGAGTCACAAGTTCCACCGTCAGTTGCTGGAGGGTTTTCGCCTGTACCGGGAACGGGCCGGAACCGGTCTGAAGCTGGTGCTGACGGGAGACCATGAATCGGCACTCGGCCGCCAGATCGCGATGCTGGCGCGTGACATCGGCGACGTTGTGCTGACCGGGTATGTATCCCCGCAACATGTGGAGATGCTGCTCGGTTCTGCGCGCGCCATGCTGTTTCCCAGCGATTACGAGGGCTTCGGCATGCCTGTGATCGAGGCGATGATGCTGGAAACGCCGGTCGCCTGCGCGTGGACGTCCAGTCTTCCCGAGGTGGCGGGCAAGGCCGCATTGCTGTTCGACAACGCCGACCCCGGCAGGATAGCCGGTGCCATCGCCAGGATTTCGGACGATGGTGTTCTCAGGGCTGCACTCGTCGCCCGCGGGCTGGAGCGCGTCGAACAGATCGGCGGGCATGATGCGATGGTCGACCGATACGCCGACGTTTTTGTCACGGCCATGGCCACGCACCGAAAGACCTCGATCCGGCCGAACGGCGTTTACGCCGATGGATGGGCGGGTCGGGAAGCCACTTTCACTGTTCCACCTGACCGCGAACCTCAGGCGATCGACATCGGATTTTCGCTGCCGGACCAATACCCCCGTCCTTCCCTGCGCATCACCGCCAGCGTGAACGGTCAGTTCGACAAGCAGGTCAAGATATGGCGTGGCGGACGCTATCGGTTGGGCCACCGGTTCGGGCCCGAGGGTGGCACGCTGTCGCTGGCTGCAAGCGGCTCGATCCGACCTTGTGAATGGTTCGATTCCAGCGATAGCCGTGAGGTGTCGGTCAGGATCCATTCCGCGACGTTGCAGGGCGGTTCAGTCAGTCGCGACCTGTTGCGCAATGGCGCTTGGCGGAGCAACGTCGCGCAGGCGTGCGATGCAGTTGTCGCGATCACGGACTACGCCACCGCGCCTGATGCCGGGAACGTTGCCGCGATATGGGCCATGGCGATTCCCGCCGGTGAAGCGCGGTCCGTGAAGCTCAATGCCCGGGAGGAAGGCGCAGCGACCGTGCTCGACATCGTTCCGATTTCCGTGGTGCAGGGTCCCGTGGTTGCCGATACGGAGTTGCTTCGGATCGATCTGACGAGCAGTCGCACCGCCGCTCGGGTGCTGGCGCCGGGTAGCGGCCTTTGCCTGATCGACCTGCAATCGACGGCGATATCGCGCCCGCACCATATCCCGCCCAAACAGTCGGCTCCCGGCTTTTCCGTGGTGATTCCCTCGTTCAACCAGGGGCGTTTCATAGAACGGACGCTGAACAGCGTGTTGATGCAGCGCCATGTTCACGATGTCGCTGTCTTCGATGGCGGCAGCAGCGATGACACCGTCGACATTTTGCGCAGCTTTGGCGATGCGCTGAAATTCAGCAGCGCGCCGGACAATGGTCAGTCCGAAGCCGTCAACAAGGGGATAGCTGCGAGCGGCGGGGATATCATCGCTTGGATCAATTCGGACGACACCTACGAGCCAGCGGCGTTTGAACATGTCGCCAACATTTTTGCCAGCCATCCGGACATCGACGTGGTGTACGGCGAGGGTTGCCATATCGACGAATTTGACGCCGTGATCGAACGATACCCGACGGAGGACTTTGATCTTGAAAGGCTTTTCGGGAAGTGCTTTTTATGCCAGCCGGCCACCTTCTTCCGTCGCCGGGTTGTCGAACGACTCGGCGCGCTGAGGGAGTCACTACGATACGCGATGGATTACGAATTATGGCTTCGGTTGGGCGTGGCAGGAGTACGCTTCCACAGATGCGAAGAGTTCCTGGCCAATTCAAGGTACTACGCGGAGACGAAGACGCTGGGCTCCAGACCGCAAGTCTATTTCGAGACAGTCGACATGCTCCACCAGTGCTTCGATCGCGCGGACGGCCTCTGGCAGGAGCATTTCGCAAATGTCGTGACCAAGCATCTTGCCCAGATTTCAGGAAGTCAGGCCGATTTGGCATTTCCGCGCATCCGGAGGCTGGCCGACGGATTCTGGCAACGAGGAACCTTCGCAACGGAAGGGGCCGCAGGCGCGGCCCACCGCCCGAAAGCCACATTGGACTGAAAATCGTGGTGGACCCCCGGGGTTGGGGCACCTAAAGGCTCGGCCCTGACGATCTGCAGCCATGGATCTGGAAGAATTGATAGCACGGCCGAACCAGGCAACCGCGACGCTTGCCATTCCGGGAATCCTGGCAAGTGGTTAATTCTGGGTGCAGTCGAGTGGTGGCAGGGGCTTGGCTGTAGTCGTGTCCCTGAACGTTGGGCTGCAACAGAGCGGGAGGGCATCCTCCAGGTTTGGCGCGATATGGAGATTGCATGCAGCGAAACTGGGAAATTTTCGGGTGGCGAATTTCGCCCCTCTTCATTGTTACGGTGCTGATTCCCACCGCCATTGCGTTCCTCTATTTCGGCGTCTTCGCGTCGGATATTTACATTTCAGAATCGAAGTTCGTGGTGCGTAGTCCCGACAAACCGTCTGTCGGCGGCGTCGGCATCCTGCTCAAGACGGCTGGATTTTCGAACGCCAACGATGAACTCTACGCCGCGCACGAGTATATTCGTTCGCGCGACGCGCTGCGTGCGATCGATGACAAAAGCCGGTTTCGTGGATCCTATTCCATGCCGAACATTTCGGCGTTCGACCGTTTCGGCGGCCTCGGGGTATCGTCGACGTTTGAAGATCTGTACAAATATTTCCGCGGGAAAGTGTCGGTAAACTACGACGCGACCTCCTCGGTCACCACGTTGTCGGTCCGGGCCTACAATCCAAAAGATTCGCAGTATTTCAACGAGCGCCTTCTGGAAATGGCCGAGCAGACGGTTAACCGCATGAACACGCGCGGTCGGGCCGATGTGATCAACAACTCCCAGGTCGAAGTCGACAATGCCAAGATCGCCGCGCGCAACGCCGCCGCCGCGCTGGCCCGCTATCGCAATCGCAGCGGTGTGGTCGATCCGGAAAAGCAGGCCGGGTTTCAGCTGCAGATGGTCTCCAAGCTGCAGGACGAACTGATCGCCAACCGCACCCAGGTTGCCGAACTGCGCAACTATGCGCCGGACAATCCCCAGATTCCGGCGCTTCGCGCGCGCATCGCAAGCCTTGAGGAACAGATCGACACCGAACTTGGCAAGGTCACGGGCAGCCGTCGATCACTGGCCGGTGAGATCGAGGTCTATCAGGGACTGATGCTGGAAAGCCAGTATTCGGACAAGCGTCTGGCTGCTGCCATGGCGTCGCTGCAGGAGGCCGAGAGCGAGGCCAGGCGCAAGCAGGCCTACGTTGAAAGGATTGTCCAGCCTAACCGCCCCGACAGCCCGCTGGAGCCGCGGCGCTGGGCCGGAATCCTGGCAACTTTCGTCATTGGCATGGTGGCGTGGGGCATCCTAAGCTTGTTGCTTGCGGGCGTGCGCGAGCACCAACTCTGAGTCTTGTGGCCATGAAACAGGCAACCAAGGAACTGATGACTTCGCTGACCATTCAGCGTCGGGTGATCTATGCTTTGTTCATGCGCGAAGTGATGACCCGGTTCGGGCGGCACAACATCGGATTTCTGTGGCTTTTCGTAGAGCCGATGATCTTCACGCTGGGCATCACCGCGTTGTGGACGGCGATGAAATCGATCCACGGTTCGAACCTGCCCATCACGCCGTTTGCACTGACCGGCTATTCGAGCGTGTTGCTGTGGCGCAACATGCCCGTGCGGACGATCGGGGCGATCCCGCCAAATCTGTCGCTGATGTTTCATCGCAATGTGCGCGTTATGGACATCTATATCGCCCGATTGCTGCTGGAAGTGGCAGGCGCGACGATGTCGTTCATCCTGCTGTCGATCCTGTTCATATCGATCGGCATGGTCGATCCTCCCGAAGACATCCTGAAGGTGGCATGGGGGTGGTTCATGCTGGCCTATTGCGGGATGTCGATGGCGCTGATGATCGGCACGCTGTCCGAACAATCCGAACTGGTCGACAAGATCTGGCACCCGCTGGCGTACCTGATCTTTCCGATTTCGGGGGCGGGGTTCATCGTTGAAGCCCTGCCCGTGGAAGCGCAGAAATACGTGCTGTATATCCCGATGGTCCACGGCGTCGAATATCTGCGTGAGGGGTATTTCGGGTCCAGATTCCACGCAATCCATGACTTGTCGTACATGGCTCTGGTCTCAACCGGGATGCTGCTGTTCGGGCTCGTCCAGATGCGGGTCGTTGCCCGCGAGGTGGTGCCGGAATGAACGTGGCGGTGTTGAACAGCACGGCGGCGACAGCGGCTGCGAACGCTCAGGTGGACCCGCGCCGGATCGTGATGCGCAACGTCAGCAAGGAATACCCCACTCAGCACGGCAACGCGACGATCTTCGAGGACGTGAACCTGGAAATCGGATACGGGGAACGCGTCGGCATCCTAGGCCGCAACGGCGCGGGCAAATCGACCATGATCCGCCTTATCAGCGGAAACGAATTGCCGACAAGAGGATCGGTCACCCGCAGCATGACCGTGTCCTGGCCACTCGCCCTCGGTGGCGGCTTCCAGGGATCGCTTACCGGCATCGACAACATCCGCTTCATCAGCCGCATCTACGGGCTCGATCCCAACGAAAAGATCGCCTTCGTCGAGGATTTTTCCGAACTGGGATCGTACCTTCGCGAGCCGGTGAAGAACTATTCCAACGGCATGCGCGCGCGGCTGGCCTTCGCCATATCCATGGTGGTGGACTTCGAATGCTTCCTCATCGATGAAGTGATCGCGGTGGGCGATCAGCGCTTCCGCGACAAATGCACGGAAGAACTGTTCGAAAAACGCGGCGATCGGGCGATGATCATCATTTCGCACGATCCCGAATTCGTTCGGAGCTTTTGCCAGCGCGCCGTCGTCATCCACGATCGCAAGGTGCACCACTTCGATACAACCGAAGGGGCGTATCATTTCTATCACGAGCATATCGCGTGACGTCGATGAGCCCTGTGGCGCTCCAGCCGTGCCACAATGCAGGGCAAGGCTACCCGACGAGCAGGGCGCAGGCGATCCCGCCAGCGCCGTCGCGCGAGCTTCTGGTCGATATGTCCGTCATTGCCCAGTTCGACGCGGGCACGGGAATCCAGCGGGCCGCCCGGGCGATCCTGTCGGAACTGTCGCGACTACGGATCGATGATATGGTCGTCCGCCCGGTCGCCGCCTCCGCAGCGACGGACTATCGCTATCTTCCCGACGGTTTTTTCCAGCGCGCGACCAGGGAATTCGACCTTGGCGCGTTCGAGCGCGTGAAGGGCAGCGAAGGCGACGTGTTTCTCGGGCTCGACCTTGCTTCGGCGATAATGCCACGGCACGAGGCGCAACTGGCGCAATGGCGCGCAAGCGGCGTGTCGATCCACGTGCTGGTGCCCGATATGTTGCCCTTGCTCCACGGCAAGTGGTTCCGCCGCCCGGCGCGGCGCCATTTCCGGCGCTGGATCCAGTTGTTGGAACGGCAGGCCGATCAGGTGATCTGCCACTCCATGGAAGTGGCGCGGTCCTTTGAGAACTGGAACCAGCGCCGGTGGCGGTTGGGTGGCACAAGGATCTTGCCGACCGCGATAATCCCGCTGTCGGGCGACGTGTCCGCTTCGCAGCCAAGTCGCGGCATCCCGGCGGATGCGGACCGGATCATGGCGTGGATCGGTCGGCGGACGACGGTGTTGATGGTGGGCACGGTCGAACCTCGCAAGGGATACGACCAGGCGCTGGCCGCGTTCGAACGGCTGTGGTGGGAATTTGGTGATGCGGCACCCGCGCTGCTCGTCGTGGGCCGCCCGGGGTGGAAGACCAAATCGCTGCAGCGCCGGATGCGGCAGCGTGCGTCGCTCGAAGGGCCGTTTCTGTGGCTGGACGATGTCAGCGACGAGTTCCTCGAGATGATTTACTCAAAGGTCCATGGCCTGCTTTTTGCCAGCCGTGGCGAGGGATACGGGTTGCCGGTGGTCGAGGCGCAGGCCTATGGCCTGCCGGTTCTGATGCGCGACTTGCCGGTACTGCGCGCCAATGTCGTGCCCGATGTATCCACTTTCGCCAGCGACCGCCCGAGAGATCTGGCGCAGGCGATCGTCGCCTGGCTGGAACGCGACACGGCAGTCGAGTATGCCAACGCCAAGCCACTTCTGCGGACCTGGCGGGATGTGGCGACCGATCTGGTTTCCGCGCTGGGCCTGTCACTGGCCAGCGATGATGCAATTGCCTCTTTGCCCTGATATACGCGCGATGTTATCGATTGATCTTGCCAAACGGACTTGATGCATGACCAGATTCACTGCCGAATTGCAGATGCCTGTAGAACGGGCCAAGTCCCTTGCGGAACTTTGTGCTTATGAACATTCCGATTTCGTGCGGTGCGCTTATCTGACTGTTCTGGGGCGCAAGCCCGACCCCGAAGGCATGGAATTCTATCTCGAACGACTGCGGCGTGGTGTCTCCAAGCTGACCATTCTGCGGCAACTGCGCTTCTCGGCGGAAGCCGCGCAACATGATCCCGGTATCGCCGGGTTCGATCGTGCCCTGAAGAAGCACAAGCAGGGCAACCTGCCTGTCGTGGGGCCGGCGATCCGGATGTTGACCAAGGCCGAGCCCGACGGTCGGCGAGCGCGGGCAGATCGGGCGTTGCTGCGGCAGATGGCCCGGGTCGAAGCCCGGTTGCTGGCCATACACATCGATTGCGTGGACCGGCTGGAGAATATCCAGTCCGACCTTCTCGACGTCGGTGCCGGTGGCGCCGGCACCCGCCGTGCACGGCGCGAATACGGCCTGTCTCGCGCCGGGGGTGGTGCATCGGGGCTGTCGTGGGGTAGCGGCGGCTAGCGATTCCAGTCTTTTGCAGGGTTTTCGCTTGCCGGTCGACGCAAGCGCGCGAACTGAGCCGGAAGCGATCATCGTGGCACAGGACGTGGACCGTTTCACATGAAGACAGCGATCATAACAGGCATTGCGGGTCAGGACGGAGCCTACCTCGCGCAATTGCTGCTCGGTAAGGGCTATCGCGTTCACGGGACTTATCGGCCCACAAGTCCTGCCGATTTCTGGAGGCTGGGCGAACTGGGTATACGCGCGCATCCTGACCTGCATCTTGTCGAACACGACGTGACCGACCTGACGTCCACGATCCGTCTGGTCGAGCACGTCGAGCCCACCGAAATCTACAATCTGGCTGCGCAAAGCTTTGTCGGACTGTCGTTCGAACAGCCCAACGCAACGGCCGAAGTCACCGGGCTGGGCGCGCTCAATCTCCTCGAGGCGATCAGGTCAGCCAACCCGCGAATCCGCTTTTACCAGGCTGGGACGTCGGAAATGTTCGGTAACGTCGAGACCGTGCCGCAAGACGAGATGACTCCGTTCTGGCCGCGTAGCCCCTATGCCGTTTCGAAACTTTTCGCGCACTGGATGACGGTGAACTACCGTGAAACCCACGGGATATTCGCCAGCTGCGGCATCCTGTTCAATCATGAAAGTCCGCTGAGGGGGCGCGATTTCGTGGTTCGCAAGATTACCGACAGTGTCGCCCGGATACGTCTTGGCACGCTGGATTCGTTCGAGTTGGGCAACATTTCGGTCCGCCGGGATTGGGGGTTCGCACGGGATTACGTCGATGGCATGTGGCGGATGCTCAACATCGACCAGCCCGATACGTTCGTACTGGCCACCAACCGTACCAAGACGGTTCGCGAGGTTGTAGAGATGGCGTTCGCCGCCGCTGACATCGACGTGGATTTTCGAGGCACGGCGGAGAATGAAATCGCCGTCGAACGCAAGTCCGGCCGGACGGTCATGCGGATCGATCCGCGGTTCTATCGCCCGTCCGAAACCGATCACGTGGTCGGCAATCCGGCGAAAGCGTGGCGGATTCTGGGTTGGCAGGCCAGTTGCACAATGGAGGAGTTGTGCAAAATGATGGTTGAGGCCGATCTGCGGCGCAGCGGTGCGACGGTGGTTTCCTGAATGCGCGTAGCGTTGGCCGTCGATGCACTCGGTCCCGAACTCACCGGGGTCGGTCGCTATTGCTGGGAACTGACCAGCCGCCTGCCCCACTTTTCGGGCGTTGAATCCATGTCGTTCTGGAGGGGTTTCGATGCCGTTCCGGATCCGGCTTGCCTGTTGCAACCGGCGTCTTCCAGCGGTCGACGCAAATTCGGCTGGCGGCGAAGGGCCAAGCGCGTTGCAGTGCGGCTGGGGCTTCGAAGCCGCACGGCCGACTGGCCGAAAATGGCCGGTATCGACGTATTCCACGGGCCGAATTTCATGCTGCCGCCGTGGGTCGAACGCGGTGTGATGACGATCCACGACCTGTCGGTGTTCCGATACCCCGAGACGCACCCGCCCGCCCGCATCGCTGCGTACGAGCGCGAATTCCAGAGTTCATTGGGGCGATGCACGCACATCATTACGCCGACGCAGACCGTCTGTGATGAGGTCATGGCCTTCACGGGGATGGGTGCGCACATGGTCAGCGCCGTCCATATGGGCGTAGGGGGGCATTTCGAACCGTGGCCCGCCGCAAGGCGCAACCCGGTTCTGACTCGGCTGGGATTGCCCGCCACCGGCTACGGCCTGACGATATCGGCACTCGAGCCGCGCAAAAGGATCGATCGATTGCTCGAGGCCTGGCGTGGGCTCGATCCTGCGCTGCGTCGGACTGTGCCGCTGGTGATCGCCGGTGCGAGCGGATGGAACAACGACGGCTTGCGCGGTGCGATCGCATCGGCCGCCAGCGAAGGGTGGGTTATACCGTTGGGCTACGTGGCCGAGGGTGATCTGCCGGCGATCTATAGCGGCGCAACCCTGTTCATCTATCCGTCGCTCTACGAAGGTTTCGGCCTGCCGCCGATCGAAGCCATGGCAAGCGGCGTTCCGACGATCGTGGCGAACACGTCCTGCCTTCCGGAAGTTACGGGAGGTGCTGCAATGCTGGTCGATCCGGACGACCGGGCGGGTTTCACAACGGCGCTGGAGCGGGGCATGCTCGATGAAGCCTGGCGTAGCGGCGCCATTTTGCGCGGGTTGGCGGTGGCTTCGGCCTACAGTTGGGAAGAGTGTGTCGAAAAGACCCTGGAGGTCTATCGCCGCAGCGTCGCCTGAGGCTGCGTTTTCGGGCGACGAACCAGCAACGGGTCAGCGCGTTGGCGGCTCATCGTAATATCCCAGTTCACGCATCACGCTCGAATGAAGGCTGTCGAACAGAGACAGCGCCAAGCCGTTCAATTCTTCAATATTCCTCGCATTGTTGCCGGAACGGAAGAACCGCGGATCAATGTCATGTAGTTTTGAAAAATCGGCGGTGAAGCGGTCATGTGGTCTTTCGTTAAGGAAATCGGCCAGCAACTCGATGGCACTGTCCGGATTTTGAACGATATCTTCGTACTTCAGAAACAATGTCGTCGGCCGTTGGCGTGGGTTCCAGCTGCTGTAGTGGTTTGACCACGATCCGAATGGTGCGTTTCCGGCAATGATATCCTCGATCGGGCGATCGATTTCGAAGTCATGGCAATAGTGAAAATACGATACGATCGATGCTCGGCCATCCCTGACGATGTAAATGGCTGGAAAATCATCGTCCGGAAGATCGTGCGTTTTTACAATGTTGAACCTGTTTGGGGCACCTTGGCCGAGGATCTCTCCGAATTTTTCAGAAAATTGTGAGTAATCTTCATCATAGCGACTGGCCACTGACACGCCAAAGCAGCTTCGCAGCAGAGTTCTCAAGTAAGTGTTGCCGGATCGTGGAAAGGAAGCCAGCCAGATTGTAGATGGTCGCATATTGCAATATGTGACCCAAATATGACCGTAGCGGAAGGTGAAATGTATCCAGACCCGAACAACCGACATGTTGCCGCTCAGGATCCACCGAGGGGGATTTAGGGGTGACGCGCAAGCCTCAACCGTTTATCTGCGCGCGAAAATACGCAATCCCCATGTTCAGCATTTGGACCTGATGGGTCTCCTGGGGCTAAAGGCGGTTCCGGGGGCAGTCCCTTCGCCCGGTTCAAACCCTTCTGGTTGAGTGCAATGGCAAAGAAGTTGACGGGTTCCAACGGCGTGTTCTGGGCTAACGCCGTGGTTCATCCCACCCGGGTGGGCGATCTGTGCTTCCTCAAGCACGACAAGTTCATCGGACGCTCTCTGACGCAATACGGAGAGTGGGCGCAGCTTGAAATCGACCGGCTGCTGCAATTCATCAAGCCCGGCGATTTCGTGCTCGATGTCGGCGCAAACATCGGTTTTCACACGCTTTCTTTCGCGCGCCACGTCGGCAGTGCCGGTCGGGTATGGGCGTTCGAACCCGACCCGGTGAACGGAATACTGCTCAGGCTCAACATCCTGAATTCCGGAATGGAGGGGGCAATTGTCCCGTTCGACGTTGCCGCATCCGATGCCTTGGGAATTTGCCGCTTCCGCTCCTATCCGATCTCGATGCCCGAGAACTTCGGGCATACGGCCATCGATGAAGTGGAGGGTGACTATCCACGGGTCGCGGTTGCGCTCGATGCCCTGAAGATCGATCGCGCACCGGCGCTGATCAAGATTGATATCGAAGGCCATGAGTTGCAGGCGCTCGAGGGCATGCGCGAAATGATCGAGAAGCATCATCCGGTGCTCAGCATCGAAGCCGACAGCAGTTCCGATGCCGACGCCATTGCCGCCATGGTCTGCGACCTGGGTTATGACGCGTACGATTTCATCACCGACGCGTACAACCGGGAAAACTTCGCAGGGCGCGAGGAAGACATCTGGAAGGGCCACGGGCGGTGTTCCAACCTGCTGTGCGTCATGCCCCGCACTCACCAGGTGCCGTCGGATCTGCCATTGCGGCAGGCAGCAGGGGCCGGCAACGGCGGATTGACCCGCATGGGCCGCAGCGTCGGCGCGGTCTATGCGGCCCAGGTCGATGCTCCGGTCACTGGAGGAACGAGCATGGGCGCGGCGGGCGGCGACATGCAGAAGCTGCGCTCCGACGTGCGCGTCTTCGTCAGCGGCTTCCTGCGCTCTACCTACGGCAAGCTCGACCCTGACCATTACGGCGAACTGGTGAACCATGCGCTGGACTATCTCGCCGCCGGCAGTGCGGATGTTGAGAGCAAGGCACTCGGCAAGTTGGTGGTCGCGGGCGTCGATGCATTCTCCCAGTCGATCGTGCGAACCAAGGACGCTGAACAGCGGATCAAGATCCAGGCGCAGAAGGCGTCGGGCGATCTCAGCGAACTCAACGCGAAGCTTACCCAACTGGAAAGCGAACTGGATAAGGCCCGGCACGACGGCGAGGTCGCGGGCAAGGCAATGTTGGACCTGCGTCAAAAGTCGGTCGACCAAGCAGCCAGGCTGACAGGCGCGCAGGCACAGCTGGATGCCTCGGGCCAGGCCGTGACTCAGCTGAACGCAACGCTGGCACGCCAATCATCGCTGGGCAGGGCCGAACTCAAGCAAGCCCGGGATGAACTTGCCCGGGTCCAGGCGCAAAGCGACGAAGCGCGAACGTCCCTGGAAGCCGATTTTGGCCGACGGCTTGAAGAACAGGCCGAACGGTTCGAGCAGCAGCAGGCGCTACTGGCCGGCGAACTGGAAGAACGCAACCGTCGTCTTGCAGCCGAAGCGGATGAAGCTGTCAACGCGCAAGCCGAGGCCCGGGAGAGACTGGCGCGGATGGAGCGCGAGAAGGTCGAGGCGGAGGGCAAGCTGGCCCAGGCGCTGGCGGTAAACGAGGATGCGCGGGAACGGTTGGCGCGGATCGACCGCGAGAAGTGCGATGCGGAAAGCAAGTTGACCGAAGCGTTGGCGGTGAACAAGGATGCCCAGGCCAGACTTGCGGTCCAGTCGCAGGAAATCCGCCGATTGCGAGCAACAAAATAAGCAAGGGAATCGCAGAGTTGCCGACATACGACGACGATAATTCGCCGGGGAACGCCGGTGCCCCCGGGCTCGGTCAGGCCATCGCCGGCCTGGGCGACCGGCTGGTCGATCTTTCTGCGCTGATGGCCACCGTGGTGGCGGCAGCGGGGGGGCGTGCGCCGGAAACCTGCTTGTGGATCGGGCGGAATGATGCCTTTGCGGATGCGCTTGCCGCACAGCTCGAGCAAAGTCGCGATGGCTGCGCATTCTTCTTGGGCGACGCAAGCGTCGATTCGCACAAGACCGATATCGAAGCGGGCTACCGGTTCGAAGGACCGGCGATCGCCGCCGACGAATTTCCCAGGCTCAACGACGTTGTTGCATTTGCCCAGACGCGACTTGATCCGGCCGGCGTCCTGGGCACGTTCACTGCGTCGCTCGATACGGCGCGGCGATCAGCCACCCGCCCAGTGCTGGATGCCATCGCCGAGGATTTCCAGCTGTCAGCATTCGATCTCGTGGTCATCGCCGGAGAGCCGGCGCTGACCGATTGTATCGTCGAGCGGGCTTATGGATCCAAGGCGATCCTGTTCGACGGAACGAAAGAAACATTCGGGGGCGCCGCCGCCTTCGCCCGGCTTTATGCCGATACCGACTATCTGCTTGCTGCCAGCAATGATCATGAACAAGGAGGCTGGGCATTGTTCGTACAGCGCGACCGTTCGAATTCCAATTTGCCTGTCCATTTTTTCACCATCGTCCTGAACGGCGAACCGTTCATTCGTTATCACGAACAGATGCTGCTCGATCTGGAATGTCCGTGGCACTGGCATGTCATCGAAGGCGTGGCATCACTGGTAAAGGATACCGCCTGGAGCGTTGCGTCGGGTGGACACATCCCCGACAGCATCCATCGACGCGGCAAGAGCAACGATGGGACGACCGAATATCTCGATGATCTCCAACGCCGCTATCCCAACAAGGTCACGGTCTATCGCAAGCCCGACGACGTGTTCTGGGACGGCAAGCTCGAGATGGTCAGCGCGCCGATCCCGCACATCACGGAGCCGTGCCTGTTGTGGCAGATCGACGCCGATGAATTGTGGACGGCGGCGCAAGTCGAAACCGTCCGGCGCAAGTTCGTCGAGGAGCCCGATCGCAGTGCGGCGTGGTTCTGGTGCAATTATTTCGTCGGCCCCGACAAGGGCATTTCAACGCGGCTGAACTATGCGCAAAATCCGAACCAGGAATGGTTGCGCGTTTGGCGGTTCGATCCGGGGATGATCTGGGACAAGCACGAACCTCCGGTTCTTGCCGGGTTCGACGGTCGCGGCGAGTCCTACGACGTGGGAAAACGGGCGCCGTTCACCCACCGCGAAATGGAAGCCTGTGGCGCGGTGTTCGATCACTTCGCCTACAGCACCCCCGAACAGGCGCAATTCAAGGAATCCTATTACGGTTACGCCGATGCCGTAACGCAATGGCGCGCGCTTCAGGCGCACGATACCGGATCGGGCCATCTGCGCGACTTTTTCGCGTGGGTCACCGACGACACGATGTTCGATACTGTCGACCGGCTCGGCTGGACACCGCTGGCCCATGTCGAAAATGGCACCTGGGCATTTCGCGGACCCGACGAACTGCAAGCGCTGCGCGATGCGCGTAGCGCGCGGCGCAAGCCGCGGATTCTTATCGATGGTGTGTTCTTCCAGCTCGGATCCAGCGGCATCGCGCGCGTCTGGATCAATTTGCTCAAGGCCTGGGTCATGTCGGGCTTTGCCGACAATGTCGTGCTGCTGGATCGGGGGAAGACCGCGCCACGGATCGACGGCGTGATCTATCGTACGATCGACGCGCATTCCTGGGACACGGTCGATGGCGATGCGCGCTACCTGCAGGAAATCTGCGACAGCGAGCAGGCCGACCTATTCATTTCGACGTATTACACCACGCCGACCAGCACGCCGACGGTGTTCTTCGGGCACGACATGATTCCGGAACGCATGGGTTTCGAACTCGACGATCTGTGGTGGCGGCAAAAGCGGCGGGCTATCCAATACGCTGCCGGACACATCATGGTTTCGCAAAGTTCGGCCAACGACATGTGCGAATTCCACCCCGGCGTGGCGATCGACAACGTGCTGGTTGCGCACAATTCGGTCACGGACGTGTTCCGGCCGTGTGACGACGTCGAAGTTCGGAGCTTTCGGCAGAAACACGGGATCAACAGGCCGTTCGTCATGCTGGTCGGCGAACGGTTCGGCTGGAAGGGGTACAAGAACGGCGCGGTGGTGTTTTCCGCGCTGGCCTTGATGACGCCCAAAAGCCGGCCGCTGCTGGTCTGCGTGGGTGGGCAGCCGGAACTGGAGGAAGCGGGCAAGGCCTTCCTTGGCGACGAGGATGTCAGGCTGCTGCAGCTCGACGATGAAGACTTGCGGGCGTGCTATGCGTCCGCGCTGGCCTATATCTGTCCATCGTCGCTCGAAGGGTTCGGCTTGCCCATAGTAGAGGCTATGGCGGTTGGATGCCCGGCGCTGGTCTGTCGCAATTCATCCATCCCCGAAGTGGCGGGGGACGCCGGAATCTATTTCGACCCGAACGATCCGGGTTCGCTGATCGCGGCGATCGATAGCGTACGCGATGAACGGCGGCGCGGTCCGATCATTGCGGCCGGCAGGCTGCAATCTGCCAAGTTCGATCAGGAACGCACCGCGCGGCAAATCGCCGACTACTGCATCGCGACGGTCGCAAACATTCGTTCGGGCGCCTTGCGCATCAACGCCCATGCGCTTGAGGATGCCTTAATCGATGCGGAACGGCGTCGCGCAGCGGAAGTTGCCGCCAGCGACGTCCGCCGAGCGATGTTCGATCTGAAACGCGAACTGGCGTCCTCCACGCGCGGCTTGGCGACGGCGTCGCAAGCGCTGATTCCGGCGTCGTCCGTCCACCATGCAGCCGCGCCCGATCCGCAGCATACCAGCCTGATGATCGCCATCGAACGGCGCCTTGCAGTGGCGTATGCGCGCCTGCGATCGCACGATGAATCGGATATTCGATCCGGGCGTGAAGGCTCTGCCTCGGTCCATGCGTCGGGGCCTGGGCGGGATATGTCCGGCGCCATTGATGAAATGGCGGCTACGCTCGTCGACAGCCCGTTGACGCTGATCCGGACGGAGGGCCTGTCCGAGTTGGAAGGCCCTTACCCGGAGTCCGGTATTTCGCGGCTGTTTCGCTGGCAGGTGGAGCCGGTCAGCCGTTTGGTCTTCGCGTCGGATCATGAAGGCGAAGCCGTGCTCGAGATCGACTTTGGCAATCTCGAGCCCGAGCAGGGCTTGCGCATCACGGTGGGTGATGAGGTGATCGACGAGATCCGGCTGCCTGAAGCGGGCTGGGACCATGAGTGGCACCTTGTTCTGCCGGTGTCGGTGTCGCCCGGACTGGTGGAAGTGAAGGTGGAGGCAGCGCGCGGCGGTTCAGACAACCAGTCGCGATACGTGGCGGTGTACGGCGTCTCGCTGAGGCTGAACTGAGGTTTGGGACGCCGAGCCGTGGCGATCAGGACGCCGTCAGCCGTTCGTTTTCCAGGCGCAGACCGATGTATTGTTCCTGGTACGCTTCGATGCGCTTCTGCATCCAGTCGGGCTGGCGATACAGTGGCAGCGCGTTCTGGATCGCGTGCCGCTCACGCTCGCCGCGCTCAAGCTGGCCCGACACGCCGCCGAGGCCGAACGACGCCACCATGAAGTCTGCCCGCTGCAGCACGATGCGCGGATCGCTGGCAACTTTGACGAACCAGTCGTAGTCGGCGTGGCTGCGCCAGCGCGTGTCGAACAGCCCCGAGCAGGCGAAGGCGCGGCGACGCGCGAATGTGCCCTGGTGCGGCAACGACCCACAGATCAGGAAATCCAGCGCCTGGCTGGCATCGGGCGGCATGAATTCGCTCACCCTGCCGTCAGGATAACGCACTTCGATACCGCCATAGACGACGTCGGCTGCGGGGTTGGTGGTCATGAATTCGGCGGCGAGTTCGACGATGTAGGGCGAATAGAAATAGTCGCCCGCGTTCATGAAGATCACGGCATCGCCGGTGGCCAGCCGCAGCGCCTTGTTCATCGCGTCATAGATGCCGCCGTCCGGTTCGGACACGAACGTGTCGATCGCGTCGCCATAGCGCTGGACGATGCCGATCGTGCCGTCGGTGGATCCACCGTCGATCACCAGGTATTCGATATCCCGGTACGTCTGCCCCGCGACGCTACGCAACGTCGGGTCGATCTCCGAGGCTGCGTTATAAGATACTGTAATAACTGATATTTTCATCATATCTGCCGTGATCGCGAGGCGCTGCTCGGTATGTCGGGCGCGTGTAGCATCGATTCATGCTGCGCAAAACGACAATTGCTTGCGACCACTTGCGTCGGACGGTAGACGCTGTCGGGACAGCAGGAGAGCCGATCTCTTTATCAACGCGGAAAGTGAAATTGAACGCAGCGCGAACCGGTCAATATGTCGCCAATGTTGCACAATTCACCCATAGGCACCTCAAAAACTATGCCGATTTGCGCCCGTTGAGCTTTCTCGAGGTTCAGGGCATTTGTAGATTTCGAACGTATCCGATTTAGCGAGAGGCCGATTGATGGAACGACTGGACGAGATTAAGTCCGCATTCAGCGGAATTTATGAAAACAATGTCTGGGGAAAAGGATCCGGCACCGGTTCCATGCCGATCTACAATCTGAATTACATCCATTTTATCTCGAATTTCATGAAGTGGAACAACATCAAATCCGTCCTCGATTACGGGTGCGGCGACTGGCAGTTTTCCAGGTTCATAAATTGGGAAGGCATAGACTACACCGGCGTGGATGTGGTCGAACAGGTCATTGAAGACAACAAGCGGGATTTCCAAACCGCGAATGTCAAGTTCATGACCTATGATTCCATGGACGAATTGCCGGAAGTCGACCTGGTCATTTCAAAGGACGTAATGCAGCACCTTCCGGTCGAAGTTATCAAGCACTCGCTGGGTGTGTTGAAGACAAAATCCAAGATGATGGTCATCACCAACGATATTTTTCCCGATAAGTGGGTGAATGTCGACATCAATCCGGGTGAGGGACGTGCGATCAGGTTGACCGATGCGCCGTTTTCGATGGGCGCCGCAGTCATCTACCGGGAATCTTTCATCGCCTACGAAGTGTTCGTGGAAAAGGAAGCCTGCCTGATTTTGGGTGACCGGGCGTAACGCGTGACGCCGATACCGGGTTTGCGGCGCAGAAGCCGTACCGGAAACGGTCCGGATCGGGTTGTTCCAGTCCGTCAGGTCCAGTCGATCACCCCAATCAGTCACACCCACTCAGTTGCGGTCGCCAGGCGGGCACATTGAATAACGGATGCCGCCAGACTATGCCTCGCCGTTGTGTACGGCACAGGTTCCACCAACCCTTGTCAGTCGGGAAATCTGGAAATGGAATATGATGTCGTTCAGGATCAGGCGACCCAGGATCGCCTGAGGAGCCTGCTTGGCTTGATGCGGCCGATGAAGGCCGTCGGTGTTGAAAAGAAGCGATACGGACGGGATTGGGACGGCGGCTATGTCGTTCTTTCAACGGTCGAAAAAGCCGAGGTCATCTACTCGCTGGGCATTTCGGATGACGTTTCGTTCGATGAACTGATGGCTGATTTCGGTATCGAAATCTATCAGTACGACCATACCGTCGATGGTCCGCCGGTCGCTCATCCGCGGTTCCACTTTCACAAGATCGGGATCGCAGCCAGCGACGACTGGCTGCCCGAGATGCGTCGGCTCGACACGCTGGTTCGGCAGAACGGGCATGAGGGCAACGAAAAGCTGTTTCTCAAGATCGATATCGAAGGGCACGAGTGGGATACCTATGATCAGATCGACCCCGCGATCCTGGCCCAGTTCGACCAAATCGCCGGTGAGTTCCACAGTTTTGGCAATGTTCGTAACCTGGCGTGGCTGGAACGGGCGGAGCGGGCATTGACCAAACTCCACCAGACGCATCAGGTTGTTCACGTCCATGCGAACAACAATGACACCTTCGCCAGGATCGCCGGTCTTGCTATCCCCGGAACGCTGGAACTAACCTGGGCGCGGCGGTCGAGCTACGAATTCGCGCAGACCGACGAGACCTTTCCCACGCCACTGGACATGCCATGCACACCGGCCCGTCCTGATATGGTGCTTGGCGGCTTCGTGTTCTAGCCATGACCGTTCGGTTCGGAACAATAGGGGATTATCGACTGTGATGGACGTTTTGACGGACTTGCGCTGCGTCTATTGCAACGGAACGCAGTTGCAGGCCCACGACAGGGCGCCGTCCGAGCGCATCCAGCATGGCGCCATTGCGTGCGGCGACTGTGGCGGCCTGCATGACATTGTCGATGGCGTCCCTTTCATGGGCGGATTCGAACCGGAGGATTTTCTCGGGCTGATCGAAGTCGTGGCGACCGGCGAGATGAACCAGACGCCGATCGACGTCGGGTTTTCCCGTTATCTCCACACGTTGCTGGGGCAGTACCACGATGCTCCGGACAAAGCCGATTTCGTGCGTTCGCATCCGGATGATATGGTACGCGCGCCGTGGTTTGCCGACCATCGTTACCACGAATGGATGCAATCGCACGCGATGCTGTTCGGCAAGGATCTGACCGGAAAATCGATCCTCAACGTCGGCGCGGGTTTCGGCTTCGACAGCGTGCCGCTGGTGGACAGCGGCGCCAGCGTGACTTGCATCGACTATTCGCCGATGATCGTCGCGCTCGGCAAGAAGGGCCTGCCCGAAGCGCGCTGGGTCGGGGGTTTTTCCCACGCGTTGCCGTTCCAGGACGACAGTTTCGACATCGTCTGCTGCAACGCCGCATTGCATCACATGCGATCGGCACCGGTTGCGCTGCGCGAGATGCTGCGCGTGCTCAAGCCCGGCGGGTTCATGTACACCTGCGGCGATCCGACCCGCGCGGATTCGTCGGATGATTCACTCGAATTCGAAGTGTTCAACCGCCATGAAGGCGTGTTGTCGGGGATCAACGAAGGCATCATTCGCTTCGGCGACATCTACGATACGCTCGCAGCATATTCGGACCATATCGATCTTGCCCTGATTGCCAGTGTGCCCGATGGCCTTCCCATCGAGGGCGCGTCATCGTTGGGTAACGCCAGTTTCCCCGATAGCTGGGTGCCTTGCTGGCCGCAGAATATCGCGGTGCTGCGTGATCAGGCGGGTGGCGGGTTGTGCGTTGCCGTGACCAAGCGCGAAGCGTTCGCCATACCTGCCGAAAAGCAAAGCCCGTTCGTGCTGCCTGCCGGGATCCTCGCGGCGTGGGTGACCGAGCCCGAGACCGCATTTGCCCGGTTGATGGCCTGGGCACCCGAAGATCTCGTCAACCTGCCGTTCCCGGGCGATCGGCAGGACTGGTTCAGCCTCCTCAACGGCTGGATGGCGCCGGAAGACCCGTTTGAGCGGCGTCGCGGTTTCCAGCGGACGCGGTGGCTGCTGCGGCACACCGGCGCGCAACGGTTGGTCTTCGGCGCCAGAATGGTCGCGGGAAGCGGTGCAATCGACGTCTTCCTGAACGGCAAGCTGGTCCACTCCGCCGATTTGGGCAGCGATTGGACCGAAGTGGCGGCGATCTTCCCGGTCGCGGCGAGCGACATTCCGTTCCTGATCGAACTGCGGCTGAAGGGTGATCTTGCAGGCAAGGATTTCGACGAGCGCTGCTTCGAAATCTGCAATCGCCGCATCGATTGATCTGCCGTCTATGGGGGATGCCCGCATGCCGCCCGCACCAGCTTCTGGTACGTTGCGGCCCATTCGGGCGGGTCTGCGCGATCCTCCCGTCGCCATGCGATTTCGGCAGCAAGTTCGCACTTCATGGCAAGTTCAGGTGGAGGTTCGCTAGGATGATCGCTATTGCGACCGCGAACGGGTCGTGCGCGAGCCGGTTTTTTCTTTACGCGAGCACAAGATAGATGAATTCTCTTCGTACCGATCCTGTTCGCAATTCCCGACATGCGTTGAGAGCGCTGGCGCTCGTCATGCTGATGCTTGGGGCAAGCGGGATGGCCGGATGTACCACGCTGGGGTCCACCGGTCCCACGACAGGCAAGGTCCTTCATGCCGACCAGACGCCGATCGGATCATCGGTGATTCGGGTCGTCAACGTCGATAGCGCGACCACGAGCCGGTTGATCGAAGCGGACAAGGCGCCGCTCTTTTCGGATGTCCTGGCCAAGGCAACACCCGTCTCCACGGTCGTTGGACGTGGGGACGTGCTGGAAATTTCGGTGGTCGAAGCGCCTCCGGCGGTGCTGTTCAACGGCACTTCGGGCGGGGAAAGCGCGCTGCGCAACTCGCTTGGCGGCGCGAATGTCAGTGCCGTTACAACCTCGCGCGGCTGGAGCTCGCCGCAGCAGGTGGTGGAACTTGATGGCCGCGTGTTCGTCCCTTTTGCAGGTACCGTGCCCGCCGCTGGCCACACCCCGCGCGAGATCGAGCGTGAAATCACGGCCCGCCTGAAGGGCAAGGCCCACGATCCGCAGGTCATGGTCCGCCGGGTGGGCAACGCCAGTTCCAACGTCACCGTGCTGGGCGATGTCGGGCAAAGCGGAAGCTATGCATTGGGTGCCCGTGGCGAACGCCTGCTGGAAGTGATCGCGGCGGCGGGCGGTACGAAGCAGTCCATCGGCAAAAGCGTCGTGCAGCTCAACCGCGATGAGCGAACCTACACAATGCCGTTGCTGCAGGTTTCCAAGGATCCCCGCCAGAACGTTGTGTTGCGGCCGAACGATGTCGTGACCGTGCTGTTTCAGCCGTACAGCTTTACCTCGATGGGAGCGAGCGGGAACAATGCGGAAATCTCGTTCGAAAGTCCGGGCTTTACCCTGGCGCAGGCGCTGGGCCGGATCGGCGGACTGCAGGACAATCGCTCCAACGTCAAAGGCGTATTCATTTTTCGCTACGAGGATCCTTCGGCTGTCGACCCTGCGATTTCCCAGGACGCCAAGCTGACCCCCGACGGCAAGATTCCCGTGATATACCGCGTCAACCTGAGCGAGCCTTCAGCGTTGTTCTACGCACAAAATTTTCCGATCCGGAACAAGGACATCGCCTATGTTTCCAATGCGCCGCTGGTCGATTTCAGCAAGTTTCTCGGAATAATCTCGTCGACGGTGTTTTCCGTGGTCGGCGTGGTGAACTCCGTCCCCTGACGATCTTGCGCAGGGCTTGCCCGGACTGGCGTAACTGGAGAACGGCCGGGTTTGCGCGCAGCGCGAATCGAACATGCGGCGTCGGGATCGAAACGCCGGTTGCCGGGACGGGTTGGTTCACGTTTCAGGCAGTGATGGAATGTTTCACAGGCGCGGAGATTGCCGGAGTCGCGCCGATTTTGTTCGCAATTGCAGGCAGCCGTTCGCGCTTGCAGCGAAACCAAATTGACTAGGCAGCCGAAAGTTGCTTAATCGAGCGTCCGAAACTGAAAAGATATCAGTAGTTAACCAGTTTTTCCAAGGCTGCCCAAGGGATATCGTTAGACTTGAAAAAGCTGTTGTTTCCCGAAGATCAGACGCGAAGCGATGAGATCATAGCCCGCGGTCGCGAAGTGATCCGTATCGAGGCGGAAGCACTTGCCGAACTCGAAGGTGCTATCGATGACAGCTTCGTCGCGGCGTGCGAGGCGATCTTCAACACCGAACGCCAGCTTGTCGTCACCGGCATGGGCAAGTCGGGGCACATCAGCCGGAAAGTGGCCGCGACGTTCGCCGCTACCGGCACCCCGTCGGTGTTCATCCACCCGGCCGAGGCTGCGCATGGCGATCTGGGCATGTTGGTTCGTGGCGATGTCCTGCTGGTCCTGTCGAACTCCGGGAACACGTCGGAACTGAGTGCGATCCTGAGCTACGCCCGCAATCTCAAGGTGCGGATCATCGGCGTCGCCTCGCATCCGACATCGCTGGTCATGGACTATGCCGACATCGGCATCTGCCTGCCCAACTTGCGCGAGGCCTGCACCGCCAACGTCGCGCCTACGACATCGACCACGTTGCAACTGGCGATGGGCGATGCGCTGGCCATGGCGGTGATGGACATGCGCGGTGTTTCCAAGAACAACTTGCGTGCATTGCACCCCGGGGGCAGCATCGGGCTGCAGCTTACCCCGATCGCGGAGATCATGCACGGTTCATCGCGCATGCCGCTGGTTTCGATCGACGCCGGGATGCCGGACGTGATTTCCAAGATGACCTCCGGGCATTTCGGGATTGCCGGCGTGGTCGACTGGGCGGGCGACCTGGTCGGCATCATCACCGATGGCGATCTGCGCCGGCATATCTCGATCCTCGACAGTGCCAACGCCGGTGGCGTCATGACCCGATCGCCCAAAACGATACCCAGCGACATGCTGGCTGCCGATGCGCTGCTGTATCTCAACGACAACCAGATCACGTCGGCGTTCGTGGTCAACCGGCTCGATTCCGCGCGACCCAACCGCCCTGTCGGGATCGTTCACATCCACGACCTGCTGCGCTTCGGCCTGAATTGAGCGAGCCATTGAGTCACCCGGTGCCGCAAGCGGGTGCGCGATTTGCCGTGATCATCCCGGCGCGCTACCAATCGTCGCGCTATCCGGGCAAGCCGCTGGCCTGCCTGACCGGCGCGGGCGGCATGGCCAAATCGCTGATCCAGCGCAGTTGGGACGCGGGCAGGGCCATTCCCGGCGCGGCCGCCGTGTGGGTCGCAACCGATGACGATCGCATCGCCGACGCGGTAGCGGCGTTCGGCGGACAGGTCGTGATGACCTCGCCCGATTGCCGCAACGGCACCGAACGTTGCGCCGATGCGTTGCAGGTGTTGGGCCGCGACCTGACCGATGTCGCGGAGATCGTCGTCAACCTGCAGGGCGACGCCCCGCTGACGCCGACGTTCGTGGTCGAAGGGCTGGTGGCAGGGCTGGTGGCCGATCGCGATGCGATCATGGCCACACCTGCGTTGCGCTGTTCGGCCAGCACATACGCCCATCTGGTGCACGACCAGTCCCAGGGCCGCGTCGGCGGTACGACCGTGGTGGCGAACCGTGCGGGCCATGCGCTCTATTTCTCCAAGCGCGTCCTGCCGCATGTGCCCGATGCGCTGGCGACCCGCGCGCATGACCATGTATTCCTGCATCTCGGCGTCTATGCCTACCGGCCCGAGGCGTTGGCGCTGTACGCCGGGCTGGAACCCTCATCGCTCGAGGAACTGGAAGGGCTGGAGCAGTTGCGCTTCCTCGAAACCGGGCGGCCGATCAGAGTGGTCCCGTTCGAGCCGATCGGCTGGGACTGCATCGAGCTCAACAACCCCGGCGACGTTCCCGCGATCGAGGCGGTTTTGCGCCAGCGCGGTATCGACTAGGGCACGGCCATGAACCAGCAGGCCATCGCCCCCGCCATCGCTACCGCCAACGGCATCACATTCGCCAACGATCGCCCGTTCGTGCTGATCGGCGGGATGAACGTGATCGAAGGCCGCGATATCCTGCTGGATGTCGCGGCGCACTTCGTCGATGTGACCGCGCGTCTGGGCATACCCTTCGTGTTCAAGGCCAGCTTCGACAAGGCCAACCGGTCATCGATCGCCTCGTTCCGCGGCCCCGGCCTTGATGCGGGGCTGGAACTGCTGGCCGAAGTGAAAAGCCGCTTCGGCGTGCCCGTGCTCACCGATGTTCACGAACCCTGGCAGGCGGGGCCGGTGGCGCAAGTGGCCGATGTGATCCAGCTTCCGGCGTTCCTTGCCCGCCAGACCGATCTGGTCGCGGCGATGGCCCGGGCGGCCAAGGCCACCGGTGCGATCGTCAACGTCAAGAAGCCGCAGTTCCTCGCGCCGGAGGAGATGCGCCACATCATCGCCAAGTTCGCCGAATGTGACTGCGACCGGGTGATGCTGTGCGAACGCGGCAGCAGTTTCGGTTACAACAACTTGGTCGTCGATATGCTGGGGATGGACCTGATGAAGGCCTATGCGCCGGTGGTGTTCGATGTGACCCATGCGCTGCAGAAGCCCGGCGGCCGGGCCGACAGCGCCGATGGACGAGGATCGCAGGCGGCGGCGCTGGCGCGCAGTGGCATGGCGCTGGGGCTGGCAGGCCTGTTCGTTGAAGCGCATCCCGATCCGGCCCGGGCCCGATGCGATGGCCCAAGCGCGCTGGCATTGGCCGATCTCGAGGGCTTCCTCGAACAGGTCAAGGCGATCGACGAGGTGGTCAAGCGCCCGGTCTGATCATGCCCTTTCCGCTCAGGTGCAGCTTGAAGGGGTGACGCCGCTGCTCGATGTCACGCCGGTGGTCAGGTTGCGCACGTCCCTGATGATGAACGCCGCTTCGCGCTTGAACACGATGTTCTTGGTGAACAGCGTGCCGAACAGGCCGTGGTAGTTGTAATAGACTTCGGCGAACATCACCGCCGAGTTGGCGGCGGCCGTAACCTTGGTGGCGCCGCTGCCCATGCCGGTGATCGCCGGGCCGTTCAGCCCGTTCTTGGTGCTGTCGTTGCCATAGCGCGATGCGGCGACGTAGCTGCCGGTGCAGCGCTGCCAGTGGATGTACTGCTTGCCGGTGGCGGTATCCTTTTCCAGGCTGGTGAGGATGACCTTGCCGTTGGTCTTGAAGCTGATGCCCTGCCCTTCGTCGAGCGCGCCGGTCATCACCGAATTTACGTCCGCCTCGGTCACGGTGGGGGTGACGCTGCTGTTGTTGGTCTGCTCGAGCCGCGAGGCGTTGTCGGCCACCGACAGCGCGATCTGGCTGATCTCGAGGTTGGTCGCGGCCATGTAGGTCAGTTCCACGCCGTACATGCCCAGGGTCATCAGGATCGGCAGGATGAGTGCGAATTCCATGACCGATGCGGCCACCTCGTCGCGGATCAGCGCACGCGCGAACCGGGGGAGACGGCCGGCGCGCCACGCCGGCTTCCGGCACGAGGAGAGGACGATGGTCATGGGCAAGTTCCCGCAGCGTTGCCATAGGACGCCTGGTAGGCGAACGGCTGGTTCTTCTTCACCGCCACCGCGCTGACGCGCTGCGTGGTCCACTTGTTGGGCAGGAACGGAATGGAGAACAGCGGCTTGAACGTGGCGACGACCTTGTACACGACCACGTCGTTGGCGCCGCCGTTGTCGCTTTTGCCGACGTCGGCATTCCAGTGCCCGTCACCGTTCTCGTCGGTATAGGCTTCGCCGTTGTCGCACTTGCCGTCCTTGTTGGCGTCGTTGTACTTTTCCGGCCGCAGGATGTCGTTGAAATCGTAATAGCTCGATCGCGTCGATGCCAGTGTCACGCCGGGCAGAACCGGGCCCACGATCTTCTTCACGAACGCATCGGCAGCGGTGGTGTTGGCCGATTCCAGCGAGTTGTCGCGCGCCGCCTGCTGGACCGCGCCATCCAGCACCGCCTTGCCGTAAACCACCTGGCCCATGTCGAAGATGCCGAATATCAGCGTGAAGAACAGCGGGGCGACCAGCGCGAATTCCAGTGCTGCCGCGCCCCGCGCATCGCGCGCCAGCCCGGCTGCACCCCCGGCTGCACGACCGCGCAGGGCGCGATGGTGCAAGGCCCGGAGCGCCTTCGCCGAAAGCCGCCTCACTGGGTCACCCGCAGTTCGCCGACCTGCTTGGCGATGTCCTGGAAGGCCGAGTTGATGCCCGACGCCGTGCTGGTGGTGTAGCTGCTGTTGGCGGACGCGCAGTAGTTGAGGTCCGACGTCAGCGCAGTGGTGTAGCCGATGACCCAGATGCGGATGCCCTTGGACTTGATCGCGTCGCAGACCGCCCGCAGTCGGCTGGCATGGCGGGTGGCGTCATCGGTCACCCCGTCGTCGGTGATGCGGCGGTCGAGGTATTCGATGCCCCAGGCCTGCGACACGTACTGGTTGGGCTCCATGATACCATCGGTCATGAAGATCACGTGACGGGCCACGTTGCCGCCGTTGGCCGGCGGATCGTTGACGATCGACTTGAAGATGCCGTCGGGCGAAGCGATGCGCGCGCCCCAGGTCATGCCGATGTCGTGATAGGTGGCGCCGGTGGGCGTGAGCGTGTTGACGTAGGACGTGAACTGGCCACTGGTCATCCCCTGCAGCGTTTGCGCGGCAACCGGGCAGTACGGCTTGTTGCTGTTGTTCGAGTCGAGCAACTGGCCGCCATAGTTGGTGACCAGCGCGTTCGAGACGTTGCCGTAGCTGTCGGTGCGATAGTAGGCGACTTCGCCCCACATCGGCGCCCACTTGGTGCTGTCGTCGTCGGCGACGGGCGCGGTGTCGATGTCGAGATCGTTGGCGCCGGTCGGCGTGATGCCGGTGATCGACGAGAACGCGAACGTGGGTTCAGACACCGTCTGGCGTTCCTCGATGCAGCCGCTCCACGTGGTCGACTGGTCCGTTCCGTTGGAGCCGGTCGGCGTCGTCGTCGCGACAAACTTCTTGAACTGGCTGACGTCGTAGTTGACCTGCTTGTAGTCCCAGTGATCGAAGTTGGTGTTGGTGATCGTCTTGTAGATGGGGTCGCTGGTGGCGTAGGCGTACGTGTAATACGTACGGCTGGTATAGTAATAGTAGATGTAGTATTTGGTGTTGGACTTGGTGCAGGTGTACTGCGTCATGCGCTGCGGTTGCGACGTGGTCGTGGTCACCACCTGCTGCCCGCTGCCGTTCGTGGTGGTGCTGGTGCTGGAGGAAGACGAACCGTTGTTCGCCCAGGCTGTTGCTGCTGGCGAAGCCGCAGTGCAGGCGCTGCTGGTGCTGTAGCCGGTGCTGGAATAGAGCGACGTGCTGGAATTGGACGTGTTGCTGTACGCCGAACTGCTCGAGTTGACCGGCGTGCCCCAGCCCTGGAACTGCTGCGTGGTGGTCGTCACGAACACCGGCGCGCGCGACTGGACGTTCATCTTGTCGACGAGGTATTCGGGTTTGAGCAACTTGCCCACGTTCACCGTCGAACTGTACGGCACGAAGGCATAACGGACGCGGGCGTTGGTGCCGGTCGTCGCGGTGGAGATGGTGGTGTAGAAGTTCTTTACCGCCGTCTGCAGCGCGGAAATCTTGGTGGTGGTGGTGTTGGGCAGGTAGTTCGCCATCGACCCCGTCGTATCGAGCACGAACGTGACGTCGGTGTTGCCCACGCCCATGGTCGACGAACATGTCGTATGCACCGTCGTGGTGCGCTTGCCGAACAGCTGCAGCACCAGCATGTCGACCGTGGTCGATACCGTCGCGGTGATCGTTTTGCCATTGTCGGTCGTCGTCGGATTGAACACCGTGTTGTACGAACCCTGCTGCGTCTGGTCGTAGTTGACGTTGAAGTAGTTGACCGCCTGCGCCTTGGCGGTGTCATCGAAGCCGCCGGTGGTGACGCCACGACGGCCGGCGAGCACGGCGGCATCGCACGAGGCCTGAAGGCGGTTCTGCACGCGATAGGTGCGGCCCATGTCGATCCCGCTGCCGACCAGGCCGGCCAGCACGAGCATCGAAAGCGCTGCAAGCGGAAGGATGTTGCCTGCGGTATCGCCGGCAAGTTGGCCCACCGCCATCGGCAGCGGCGCCCCGTGCTGTCCAAACCTACGCATAAAAACCTCGGCCCCTGTTGTTCACTCTGCAATATGGGGACAAGTCACTAAGAAAGCGTTTACGCGGAGGCCAAGATTAAGGAACGATAGCACGTAATGGTAAACGATGCGTTGACTATAATATTCCTTATCTGTCCTATAGATGCGCAGGATGCTTAAACGATCCAAGCATAGTTTACCATTTATAGGGGAATGGTGAAGGCGAATGATTAACCAGTTTTCACAGATTGGATTTTGGCATTACGCATGGTGATCCTTTTCCCGATCGATCGCATCCGGCCGGCGCGCGACAGGCTGGCCCGCGCCGCTTCTGTCCGGCCGATGCCCATGCTAAGGGCCCGTTCGCGGTGGCACCCGGGGCGCGGGCCGGGCCGCGAGGAGGCATCTATGTCGAAGGATAAGCACGCTTGATCCCACGCGAACTGATCGGCACCGCGCTGGTGCCAGGCGGCGAGGAACTGCGCCTGTACCGGCACGGCGCCGACCACATGATCGTGCTCGACCGCAACGAACTGATGAGCACGCGGATGAGCGGATCGGAAGAAGCGCTCGCCACCATGACCTGCGAGCGGCTGGAAGGGCGCAAAAGCCCGCGCCTGCTGATCGGCGGCTATGGCATGGGCTTTACCTTGCGCGCGGCGCTGGGCGTGCTGGGGCAGGATGCGCGGATCACGGTGGCCGAACTGGTGCCCGAAATCATCCAGTGGGCGCGGGGCCCGATGGCGGCGCTGGAAGCCGGCTGTCTCGACGATCCGCGCGTGTCGCTGATCATGGGCGATGTGGTGGAAGAGATCGCCTACGCCACCAACGAATATGACGCGATCCTGCTCGATGTCGATAACGGCCCCGACGGTCTGGTGCGCGGTGCCAACGGCATGCTCTATTCGCGGCGCGGGCTGCAGGCGGCACGCAAGGCGCTGCGCCCCGGCGGCGTGCTGGCGATCTGGTCTGCCGCGCGCGATGACGCGTTCATGGGCAAGCTGCGCAAGGCGGGCTTCGATATCGACCAGGTGTTCGTGCGCGCGCGCAGCAACGGCAAGGGCGCGAAGCACGTGATCTGGTTCGCGAAGATGATTTGATCGGGGTGGAGCGCGGAAAACCAAGCCCGCCGCTACCGTATCAAACCGCCATCCCCGCCGCCCATCCGCTCGCCCAGGCCCACTGGAAGTTGTAGCCGCCCAGCCAGCCGGTGACGTCCACTGCCTCGCCGATCACGTACAGCCCCGGCACCTTGCGCGCTTCCATCGTTCGCGACGACAGGCCGTCGGTGCTGATCCCGCCGGCGGTGACTTCGGCTTTGGCAAAGCCTTCGCTGCCGCTGGGGGTGAAGCGCCAGTCGGCCAGCCGCGATTCCGCTTCGGCCAAGGCGCGGTCGGTCGCTGTGCCGATTTCGCCGGCCATGCCCAGCTGATCGGCCAGCGTCGCGGCCAGCCGATCGGGCAGGCGCTCGCCCAGCAGCTTGCGCAAGGCGGTGCGCGGCCGGGCGCGCTTGGCCTCGCGCAGCCAGCCGGGCGCGGTATCGGGCAGGAAGTCGATGGCGATCGCCTCGCCGTGGCGCCAGTATGACGAGACCTGCAGGATCGCCGGACCGGACAAGCCCCGGTGCGTGAACAGCGCCGCCTCGCGGAACGCAGCCTTGCCCGCGCGCGCCACCACCGGCGCGGCGACGCCCGACAGCTCGCGGAACAGGATATCCTCGCCGCGCAAGGTCAGCGGGACCAGCGCCGGGCGCGGCTCGACCACTTTCAGCCCGAAGCGCCGCGCCAGGTCATAGGCAAAGGCCGTGGCGCCCATCTTGGGGATCGAAGGCCCGCCGGTGGCGATCACCAGTGCGGGCGCGGTCGCGGTGCGCGCGCCCAGCGTCACGCGGAACTGCCCATCGGCATGATCGACCGCGCCGATCGGCAGGCCGCATGACAGCTCGACGCCGCCTCTGGCGCATTCGGCCAGCAGCATCGCCACGATCGCCCTCGCCGATCCGTCGCAGAACAGCTGGCCCAGTGTCTTTTCGTGCCACGCGATGCCGTGGCTTTCGACCAGCGCGACGAAATCGTCCGCCGTGTAGCGCCCCAGCGCCGACTTGGCGAAGTGCGGGTTCTGCGACAGGTAGCGGTCGGGCGCGGTGCCCAGGTTGGTGAAGTTGCAGCGCCCGCCGCCCGAGATCAGGATCTTCTTGCCCGGCTCGTCGGCATGGTCGATCAGCAGCACGCGGCGTCCGCGCTGCCCGGCCATCGCGGCGCAAAACAGCCCGGCCGCGCCCGCACCCAGGATGATCGCGTCGTAGGGGGCGGTTCCGCCGGCCGCGCTCATGCCGCTGCGGAAGCGGCGGGCTGGCCCAGCAGGTTCAGCGCCACCGCCTCGGCCATGCGGATGCCATCGACCGCCGCCGACAGGATGCCGCCGGCATAGCCCGCGCCTTCGCCCGCCGGGTACAGCCCGCGCGTGTTGAGGCTCTGGCAATCCTTGCCGCGCGTGATCCGCACCGGTGAGGAACTGCGCGTCTCCACCCCGGTCAGGATCACGTCGGGATGATCGTATCCGGGGATCTGGCGGCCGAACACTGGTAGCGCCTCGCGGATCGCCTCGGTCACGAACGGTGGCAGGCACGCGGCCAGATCGGTCAGGTGGACGCCCGGCTTGTACGACGGGATGACCTTGCCGAACGCGGTCGAGGGCTGGCCCTTGAGGAAATCGCCCAGCTTCTGGCCCGGCGCCTGGTACGTCGAACCACCCGCGACGTAGGCGAGCGATTCCAGATTGCGCTGGAATGCGATGCCCGCCAGCGGATGATCGGGATAGTCGCGCTCGGGGCTGATATCGACGACGATGCCCGAATTGGCGTTGCGCTCGGCGCGCGAATACTGGCTCATCCCGTTGGTGACGACGCGGCCTGCTTCCGATGTTGCCGCCACCACGGTTCCGCCTGGGCACATGCAGAAGCTGTAGACGGTGCGCCCGTTGCTGCACGGGTGCGACAGGCTGTAGGCGGCCGCGCCGAGGATCGGGTTGCCCGCGTTCGGGCCATAGCGCGCCTTGTCGATCCAGCTTTGCGGATGTTCGATGCGCAGGCCGATCGCGAAGGCCTTGGCCTCGATATGCACGCCGCGATCGTACAGCACCTGGAACGTATCGCGCGCGCTGTGGCCCACCGCCAGAATCACGTGCTCGGCGGGAATGTAGTCGCCGGTGCTGAGGTGCAGCCCGCGCATCCGGCGGGTGCCGTCGGCGTCGGTGGCGATGTCGAAATCGTCGACGCGCGTCTGGAAGCGGTATTCGCCGCCCAGCGCCTCGATCGTCTCGCGCATGCTGGTCACCATCGTCACCAGCCGGAACGTGCCGATGTGCGGATGCGCTTCGGTCAGGATCTCGGGCGGGGCGCCGGCCTTGACGAACTCGGTCAGCACCTTGCGCCCGAGATGGCGCGGATCCTTGATCCGGCTGTAAAGCTTGCCGTCGGAAAACGTGCCCGCGCCGCCTTCGCCGAACTGCACGTTGGATTCGGGATCGAGCACGCTGCGCCGCCACAGGCCCCAGGTGTCCTTGGTCCGCTCGCGCACCGCCTTGCCGCGTTCGACGATGATCGGTTTCAGGCCCATCTGCGCGAGCACCAGCGCGGCGAGCAGTCCGCACGGGCCGGTGCCGATCACCACCGGGCGGGGGCCGGCATGGTCGCTCGCGATGGGCGCGACGAAGCGGTAGCTCGTGTCGGGGGTGGGGCGCACGTGCGGATCGCCGGCCCAGCGCGCCAGCAGTGCGGGCTCGTCCGCCACATCGACATCGACGGTATAGACCAGCTTGATCGCTGACTTCTTGCGCGCATCGTTGCCGCGCCGGACCAGCACGTGGCGCGTCAGGTCAGCGGGCGCGATGCCCAGGCGGGCGCAGATCGCGGCGGGCAGGTCGTCGGGCGCATGGTCGAGCGGCAGCGTCAGGTCGGTGAGGCGAAGCATGGCCAACGCCCTAGTCGCGTTGTCGTCGCCGCGCCATCGTGTTGCGCGGCGTTTCGATCGCCCAAGGCCCATGCGAAAAGCCCGGCGATCTTGCGATCGCCGGGCAGGTGCCCCGACAGTTCGGGGGAGGGTTTACGGAACCGCGGTTTAGCG
>NZ_BCTW01000016.1 GCF_001590965.1 Novosphingobium lentum NBRC 107847 | reverse complement strand
CCCGCCCCCGAATCGGCCAGCGTCGTTACCGGGATGGCCGGGCCGCCGCGTCCGCCGGTGGCACCAGCGCCGAACCCTTCCGCCGTCGGAAACGCGCGTTGGCGTCCGTCCGGAAGCTTCGCCGGGTTGTATGACGACGGCGGTGGTGGTGACGTAGGTGTCGGAGAAGGGACCGGTGTGGGAGAAGGTGTGGGGGAGGGCTTGGGCGTTGGTGCGGGACTGGGTGTCGGCAGCACGACGGCAGAGCCGCTGCTTCCGCCACCGCACGCGGCCAGCATCAGTACGAGCGTCACCGGCAGCAACGCGGATCGAACAACCTGGGACTTCATTCGGGCTTACCTGGGCTGAGTGGGTCCCGAAAACACGCATTGCAGATCGGCGACCGTGACAGTCGCCGGTCGTCCTGCAGTGACAAGGAACTATGGGTCGCGCATCAAAACTGCGTAAGCAAGGTGAACCTCAAATTAATGGGCGGTCCTATTGCGGCAACTCGCCCGCCCCGTAAGGCCGGCACACATTACGGGTGAAGTGAGCCTAGGCGGAACCTGCACCATCCGCTGTTCAACTGGGGGCAGTCGCGACAACGTTATAACCAACGATATACTTCATCGGGATAGTCATCCAGGTCGCGATCAAAATCGCCCCGGCTATTACGGATCGGGTGCTTGTATCCCGAGCGAAAAGCTGTCGAAATCCCAAAATCAAGCGGACCAATTTCCAACCGGGGAAGCGCCATGCATGCCGACACGAACGAGAAGTCATTCGATGCCACACTGAACGACGGATCGGATCGGCGCAGGTTTCTGGAAGCATGCGGCAAATTTGCCGTTGTGGTGCCACCGACGATGACCGTGCTGCTCTCAACGACGCTTTCCACGCCGGCTATCGCCAAGTCGGGTGGCGGCCATTCGCATGGCAACAACGGCGTGGGCAACGGTCTCGATGGTCCACCCCCCGGCAACCCGCCGGTCAATGACGGACCGGGAACGTCGCCCGGCAATCCTGGCAATGGCGGGGGCACGCCGGGCAACTCCGGCGGCGGGTCGGGCGGATCACCGGGTAATTCGGGCGGGTCGGGCGGCTCCGGAGGCTCGCCCGGCAATTCCGGCAACGCGCCCGGGCACGGCAAGTCGCCATGACCGGGAAAGGTTCTGGCCCAATTCGAACGTAGCGTTCCGACAGACACTCGCGCGACCGTCATAACGACAGGCCGGGTCAGACAGGTAGGGCATGGGGCAAATGGCGGCAACGATGGTTGTGGAGGAGCGCGGCATTGCGACTGCTGCGCTCCCATCCTTGCAGCTGTCGTTGGCGGATACCGTTCACCCCCTCGTTCTGTCCGGCCAGCCGGCGCTGTTCCTGGAACATGACCAGCAGATACTGAAGCTGAACGGGTCGGCGGGAGCGTTAATCGCGCGGCTCATCGAAGGAACGACGTTCGACGATCTGCGATCGTTTGCAGCCGGCGATCGGCACATGAGGTCAGGACAACGCGATTTAGAACGATGGCTGCTTGACTGGTCCACGAAAGGAATCGTGTCGGCAGCGCTTGATTGGGACGATCCGACCGTTGCAGTAGGCCCGGTGTTGACTCTCGAAGCGGGTCCGGAGTTGTTCGCGCTTCATTTCGGCGCAGGTCGGTTCGGTGCTGCACTGGCCGCACCTTATGCCCATCTCGCCCATCACCACGCCGATCGCGCCGGACGTCGGGTAGCTGTGCTGCCTTGTGACAGCATTGCGGCAATCATGGTCGAGGGACGGCCAACCCGGATCGTGCCGCGCGAACAAACCGCGTCGCAAGTGCGCTTCGCCATCGTCCAGTCGATCTTGGCTCACGACGGGATCGTAGCGCTGCATGCCGCCTGCGCCTTACGTCATGGCGAAGCCGTTTTATTGTGCGGATCGCCGGGCACCGGCAAGTCCACTTTGGCACGAGCGCTGGCGCAGCAGGGTTTCCAAATCGCAGGAGACGACATCGTCTTGTTCGATCCAGCCTCGGGCGAAGTGTGCGGCGTGCCTTTGCCGTTGACGCTTAAGCAGGGCAGCTGGGACCTACTGGGATCCGCGGTCGCCGCGCCGGAAATCCGTGCCGATGGTGTCAGTGTGCGATATGCGCCGCTGCCGCGCTTTGCCGGATCGGGCAGGAGGCCAGTCGGCGGCATTGTCAAGCTCGACCGAACCGGCGCAGCCAAAGCAAGTTTCTCCGCGTGGTCACCGCTCGACTGCGTGCAGACGTTGTTCGGCGAGGCGTATGCTGCCTCGGGACGCAGTTCGATCGGTGTAGTGCGAGCCATGGTCGATCTGGCGGAGCGGTCCACGACATTGCGCCTGGCCTATGACGAAGCCGACCACGCCGCCGGGCTCATGGAACGCCGCTTTGGGCTCTGACCTCGCCACGCTCGAAGCTCTGGTGTCCTGCATCGAGGGGAACATTCCGGATTCCGCAGTGGAATGGGAGCGGGTCATCGCTCTGGCCAACCGCACGCTGACCACTCCATGCTTGGCGGGTGCCCTTGTTGCGAGGACCGACGTGCCCGGCGACGTGGCTCAATTTCTGGACACGATCGCGACCCGGTCTCGCGCGCGCAACGCGCTAATGCATGGCCAACTAACCGAAGCCGTCTGCGCCATGAACGGCCGAGGCATCCGGCCGATCCTGCTGAAGGGTTCCGGATTCCTCGCCCAGCACGGCGATACATACGCCGATCGGCTGTTCTCAGATCTTGACCTGCTTGTGCCGGTTTCGGCCGCGCAGGAAACTGCCGAAATACTGGCCGGACTGGGCTACCGCCGCGAGCACGCTTACGCCGAGCCGCTAGATGGCGGCAATTTCCATCGTGGGTGTGACGCCGGTGGCATCGACCTGCATTGCCGGTTGAAAGCGCCATTTCCCAGCTATGGCTACGACGACCTGCTGGCGGGAAGCACGCGTATCGCGTTGGGTAGCGGCCACGCTATTCTCCCATCGCCGGCGCGGCAGGCCGCGATCATCATCCTGCACGACCAGCTGCAGGAGCGCGACTATTGGCGCGGATCGATCGATGTGCGGCATCTGTTCGACCTCAAGGCAATCGCAACCGGGCGAGAAGCCATCGACTGGGCCGAAATGTTCGCCTTGTTCCCCGAGGGGCACGCTCGCCACGCGCTCAGCACCCAGTTGCTGACGTTGACGGCACTGATCAAAGTCGCCGTACCGATCGCCGCTAGCCAAGACTGGGTGGCACGCCTGCAATGGCGTCGTCGCAAGGCGCAGTTGCAATTGACCTGGCTCGCGCCGGTGTTCACGGCACTGAGCATGCTGCTCGATCCGCCGTTGCGACCAGGCGGCAACCCGGCGGGCGGAAAGGCAACGCGCAGGGGATCGATCAGGCACCGGCTGGCCAAGATCGCGTACAGGCAATTTGCGCCGCACGCAGTCGGCAAGCTCTGACGCTGGTGCGCAGGTGTCGGCGCTGCCCTGAACTTAGCTCAAAACATTTTGCGTAACGAGAACTTCACCGTTCGCCCAAGGGGTTCGAGCAGATACGTTTGATAGCGCGCGGGCGTGAATCCGCTCGAATCGCGGACGGCCTGTCTGGAGTTGAAGATATTGTCCGTAGACAGCGTCAGGCGCAGCCCCTTGGACCAGGTACGGTCCGGCGCCAGTGTTTCCATTTCTGCGAAAATTCGCATGTTCGCCGTGCAGCGCGCGGAAAAGTGCAGGTCGCCCGGTGACGCGGTGGTTCCGACGCGGAGGTCGCTGCCGCTGCGCCAGACCCCGTTCACCTGCACGCCGACTCCTTTGCCGGCCAGACCCAACGTGAACTGCACGGTATGTCGCGGCTGGCCTTCGCCATACCCGTCGGCACCGCCGCGCAGCAGGTCGACCACAGGCAGGCCCGGACGTGCGAGCCTTTGCGCCTTGAGCGTTATCGTGTGCGAGAGGTTGAAGTTGAGCCGCCACGGCCGGGTAGCCGGTGCCGCCGCCAATTCGGTCGGTCCGCCGCCATCATCGCTGCCGACTCGACCGAGATTCACGGGTGCGCTGTGTTGGCCCTGCCGCCGCGGCCAGAGGTTACGCTGGCCAAAGCAGGTGACCAGATTGATGCTCCAGCGCAGTTGCTGGCGGTCGTCGGCAGCAAAGCTGACAGCTCGGCTGTCGACCGCGATCACGCGACCCGATCCATCGCGGATGAAGCGATCGGCGAAGGCGGCCTGAACGGCCACGCTCAAGGGCGGAAGGCCGCTCACGGCGTTGACGGTCCGCGTTGCTGTGTAATCCGCCGAAAACGTCAGTCGCCTGTGGTTGAGCATCTGAAAACTTCCGCCAACGCTGATCGTGCGCCGCTTCTCGGGCAGCAGATCAGGGTTGCCGCCGGTGACAAGTTCAACCTGCACCGTCTGCGCGCGGATGAAATCGTAAAACCGCACGCCGCCCACGACCGAGACCGGGTCGGCCAGCAATGACAACGAGGGTGCTGTCTCGTCATGGTTCACCGATGCGCGCAGGTTGATGGTGGCTGAAGGCTGCCAAGTGATTCCGTAGCCATGGCTGGTCAGGCGCCGGGTGTCGCTGGGACTGCGAAACCCGGCGTTGCCGTTTATCCTGAAATCGCCAAGCGCACCCAGAAAGCCGCTCTCCTTGCTCGCGACAGGCAGGTCGAACGAGATCTGCCCGTAAACCTCCTTGCGCGTCTGGTCACGTTGCAGCGGGCTTCCGGTAATGTTGGAAAGTCCACTTTGCTCGATGATGCTGCCGCCGAGGTGCAAGGTGAGATTTGCCCAACCTGCCGGAAGCTTCACCGCATCGCCCGAGACCGTCACCGCCGCTTCGCCGCTGTTCGACACCGATCGCGTGAGGTCGCGGCGGGTAACGCGCAGCAATGCAGCAGGCAACGGTGCGAAAGGATCGATTGCGCCGCTGTCGATACCGGCCTGAAGTGCATCCAGATCGGTTTGCCGGTCGGTTTCGTTGCGCTGGTTCCGGTGTTTGTAGCTGGCCAGCACCGCTACACTGAATTTTCCGACGCCGGTGTTGAGGGCAACCTTGGCCGAAATCGAACTGGCGTGGCGCGACTGGTCAAATGCCACATCCAGATAGCGGGCGATACTCACATCGCGGCTGAACGGCGAGAACGCCGACTTTGCGGGCAACGCCACCAGCACGCCGGGCGCGCCGATCAGCGATTTGCCGATGGAAATGTTGCCAAACAGATTGAATGTCAGTGACGTGCGCCGACTGATGCTGCGCGCGATCGTGGCATTCATCTCGTAGCTGCGGCGTTCGCCGACCAGCGTTCGATAGCGCCCAATATCGGGGACATTCGGCCGGCCTGCTCCGCGCGCGAAATCGCTCAATTGCGGATTGGCCAAGCCGGCCGGGACGGCCGCGACACCGACCGGCGATCCCGCCAGGGCCGAAAGCGCGGGATCGATCTCGAGGCCGAACGCAGGGAACGGCAGGATATTGCCGATCAAGTCGTAGGGTATGCCGGACACGTCCGACGGGATGTTCCGGTCGGCTTCCAGCAAGGGTGCAGTATAACGTTCGCGCACGGTCAGTGTGGTGCGGTTGCCGGCCGCGATTTCGACAAAGTCCAGCGCGGCGCCCGCCGATGTGCCGTTGCCAGCCGTAGCGAGGGCATAGTCGGAACTGGCCGTCCGTTGCCGGTGGTCGCGTTTGATGACCAAGTTGATCACGCGACGCCGCGGTCCTTGGCCAAGCCGGGCGGCGGCGTCCTTGGTCAACACCTGGAACTTGCTGACCGCTTCGGTCGGCAAGTCGGAAATCTCTTCGGTGCCGGTGGCGAGGCGGCCGTTGACCAAGACAACTGGACCGTCGTCGCCTTGAATCACCCCGGGGGCAATTTCACCGAGCAATTCGCCCACGGTATCGAGGCCGTAAGCGGCAATGTCTTGCGTGCCGAGGTCTTCCTCGGCCTTGATGCCGACGAGAACCTCGGGATCGGCGCGGTGTCCCTGTACAACGATGTCGTCGGTTTGGCTGTTCCTCCCGCCGCTTGGCGCATCGCTTGGGGCGGCAACCGCCGTGGCCCCAAAGGCGGGCAAGGGCAACGCACATCCTGCTGCGAGGATGGCCTTGGCGAATTTTGCCAGTTCAGCGTCGGGCCTCATCGCGCCGCCCAGCCATGCCGATAGCTAACGCTCCGTAGTTTGTTGGCCGGAACGCAACACTTTGATCGCCAACCAACCACGCACGACGATGCGTCGGCGCGAAGTGCACGCCAACGCATCGCTGCAGGGTGGCTTTCAGTCAGCCGAACACTGGCCGTCCTGACACCGAGGGGGATTGTACGTCCAACCGCCATCGACGAGATGACAATCGACGACCGTCTCGCCCGCGCGAACCGCGACTTTGGCTGCCGCTCTGCATTCGGCAAACGTGGGAAAAACGGTGAACGGCGCGGCAAATGCAACGGAAGCCCCTGCTGCGCCGACCGTAAGAAGCGTAATGAACAAGAGCTTCTTCATATAATTGCCCCTTCTATTTCGCCATATTGGCGCTGAGACAATATCGGAAGCAGCCACGGCCCACACTTGCCAAAAGGGCAATAACAGCGGCGCATTGGAGTGATGCCCGAAGTTATATCAGCGGCGGGCAGCCGACATGGATGATCGGAAAAGCCCTTTGCCCGAAATCGCCGCTCGCGGTTTCGAGCAAAATTCGGCTGGATCAGGCGGACAAGACCTGGCGGACAGGGTGGGATTCGAACCCACGGTGAGCTTGCACCCACGGCGGTTTTCAAGACCGCTGCCTTAAACCACTCGGCCACCTGTCCGCTCCGGGAAATGCGGCTAGCGCGGAGCCTGCGATTTGTCACCTGCGTTTGCGGGCACGGCGTTACGATGGCTCCGAATCGCGGTCGACCAAGCGCGCGCTAAATGGTCAAAATGCCGCAAGACTGCACCTATATTGACGGTTGTTTGACGTTGTGCGTCTGCGAACGATCGCCTTGGAAAATTAGCAAACTTAGCGTTTCAGCCGTTTTCGAGCTCGAATTTGAAGGTTTAATGACAGTCCGTCACGAATCTGCATCGCTGCGTCCCTAGCCCGCCGCTCGACCCGGACGAATACGTCCGATCAAGTGAGGGACTACCATGACCAGTTTCAATGTGATTCGCGCTGGGCTGGCTGCCGGTGCAGCCACCATCGCGATGTCGGCCGCGCCCGCATGGGCCGCCGATGCCGCACCCGCCCAGACCGCAGCGGCTGCCGCCGATGCTGCCGGAGCCGATAGCGGCCTCGGCCAGATCGTCGTGACCGCGACCAAGCGCGAAACCAACCTGCAGAAGACCCCGATCGCGATCAGCGTGCTCAGCGCCGACACGATCAAGGATCGCCACGTCCAGAGCCTGCTCGATCTGGCTGACGGTGGCGTGCCGTCATTGCGCGTTGCCACGTTCGAAGCCCGCCAGTCGGCGCTGACCGTCGGCATCCGCGGCATCGTGCCGTTCGATCAGAACCAGACCGCGCGTGATACGCCGGTCGGCGTCTACATCGACGGCGTCTACCTCGCCCGTTCGCAGGGCCTCAATGCCGCGTTGTTCGACGTGCAGCGCATCGAAGTCCTCAAGGGTCCGCAGGGCACGCTGTTCGGTCGCAACACCGAAGGCGGCGCGGTCAGCATCGTGACCAAGGACCCCTCGGGTGAATTCGACGGTCGCTTCATCGGCGGCGTCGGCAATTACGGCAGCCACAGCGCCGAAGGCCACATCGATCTGCCCGCGTTCCACAACCTTGCGATCAAGATCGACGGAATCGAGCAGCATCAGGACGGCACCGTCAAGAACCCGCTCGCCGGGCAGACCGGCTGGAACCAGTACGAACGCGTCGGCGGCCGCATTTCGGCCAAATGGACCCCGTTCGAAGGCTTCACCGCGTTGGTCTCGTATGACAAGGCCAAGGACGAGAATACGCCGAACTTCAGCCAGCTGATCAGCTATAACCCCAACGGCTACAATGTCGGGTTCTATAATACCGCGAACGCCAATGCGCTGACGTTCAACGGTGCCAAGTGCAACGTCGTCGTCAGCGGCGTGACCACCAATCCCTGCATCGCCCCGCTTTCGCCTCTGATCACGCCCACGGGCGGAAACCGCCTTGCTGTCGCTCCGGTCGGCGTGCCGCAGCAGTACAGCGTCGATCGTACCCAAGGCACCTCGGTCAACCTCAAGTACAAGCTTACGCCCGATATCGAAGTACGTTCGATCTCGGCCTGGCGCACTGTCTCGACCGAACAGTGGGACAACTCGGGCGGCCCGGCTCGCACGATTTTCGCGCCGAACGGCAACTTCAGCCGCTATAGCCTTTCGTTCCTCAACCAGCGCCAGTTCAGCCAGGAGCTTCAGCTGGTCGGATCGATCCCGCAGGTCGATTTCGTCCTGGGCGGCTACTACTTCAACGAGCGCGTGCAGGAACAGGCGGCCACGCCATCGACCAACAAGTGGAACGCTGACGGTACCGGCTACACCATCAACAGCGAAACGGTGGTCGGCCCGGTCACTTCGGGCAACCAGGGCTGGGCCATCGGCCAGCAGTTCCTGCAGCGCGCCAGCCAGGCGTTTGCCAAGAGCTACGCCGCGTTCGGCCAGGCCACGTTTACCCCGGCCGGGTTCGATGCGTTCCACCTCACGGTCGGTGGTCGCTACACGCACGACAAGCGCACCGGTTCGCTGTACCTCGTGTCGGGCGTCGCCACGCCTTACACGCTGAACCTGTCGACCAACCGCTTCGACCCGCTGGTCATCGCCGCGATCCAGGCGACACCGGGCATCAACCTGTATGCCAAGTACTCGACCGGCTATCGTTCGGGCGGCGCCAACGATCGTTCGGCGACATTCCTCGCGTTCGGTCCTGAAGTGGTCAAGGCGTACGAAATCGGCGCCAAGATGGACCTGTTCGATCATCGTGCGCGGCTCAACCTTGCGGGCTACATCATGAACCGCACCGGCACGCAGACCGATTTCGACAACGTCGACACTTCGCCGACGCTGTCCAACGGACTGCCCAACCCGACCTTCAATCTTCACACCGAAAACACCGCGAACGCACCGGGCAAATCGAAGCTGCGCGGGATCGAGGCCGACCTTACCGTGAAGGCGACCGACAACCTGACCCTGGGTGCTTCCTACGCGTACACCTACACCAAGGTGCCGCCGACGCCGAACCCCAACCTGGGCAACGTTCTGTATCAAGTCTACGTCGTCTACACGCCGAAGAACGCGGCTTCGGCGTTTGCCGACTACTCGATGCCGATCGGTGGCAACGGCGCATCGGTAAGACTGCACCTCGACGCCAACTATGCCTCGTCGGCATACAGCTTCCAGAACGAGCCGGTGTTGGCAGATTCCAGCTTCGTCATGAACGGGCGTCTGGCGCTGGCCGACATTGCGGTCGGGCAGAACGATAGCAAGGTCACGTTCTCGGTCTGGGCGCGCAATCTGCTCGACACCACCTACATCTACCGTCGTTCGGCTGCGAACTCCTCGCCGACCGTCGCCAATAACGGCAGCCTCAACTACGGCGGCGTGCTGGGCGACTACGGCAACTTCAACCCGCCGCGCACGTTCGGGTTCGAAGCTGCTCTGAAGTTCTGATCGGCCGCGGCTGATCTGAAGGCAGGAAGGCCGCAGGCGCACGGGCGTCTGCGGCCTTCTTCGTGTTTTGGCGGCGGGTTCCGGCCACCGCATTTGTATAACCGTTCCGGCGCTAGTGAATTCCCTTGGCCCATCATCTGTGCGAATGTCGCGTTATGGTGATGGTTTCCCAACTGGTGCAACGACTTCGCATTGCGACTGCGGCCCTGGCGGCCGTGGTGCTCGGTGCGCCGGCCAGTGCGCAGTACGCCCCTGTTTCCCAACTCAACGCGGATACCGGCTTCCAGGGCTTTCTCCAGCAGCTGGGCGGCAAAGCCCGTGCCGCCGGGGTGAGCGAGGCCACGATCATGCGGGTGACGGCCGGGCTCACGTTCAATCCGCGCGTGATCGAGCTTGATCGCACCCAGCCCGGCGGCGGTCCGTCGAGTTCGATCCCCGCCTTCGCGCCCTATTATCGCAACCATGTCGATGCGGCGCGGATCGCGGGCGGGCGGCGCGTCTATCAGTCCGCCGGCAATGATATCGCGATGGTTGAGCGGCGTTATGGCGTGCCGGGGGCGATCGTGCTCGCCATCTGGGGGCATGAAAGCAACTACGGCAGCTATACCGGCGATTTCGACCTGCCGCGCTCTCTGGCAACGCTCGCCTACGAAGGCCGGCGGCGCGATTTGTTCGCCGACGAATTCGTCGCGGCGCTCAAGATGGTCGATCGCGGGGTGCCGCGCAGCCGGTTGACCGGCAGCTGGGCAGGTGCATTCGGCAATCCGCAGTTCCTGCCGTCGGTCTATCTGCGCGTGGCGCAGGACGGCGATGGTGACGGTTTTGCCGACATCTGGAACAATCGCGCCGATACGCTGGCCTCGATCGCCAACTATTTTCGCGATGCCGGATGGCGCCCGGGCGAGCCGTGGGGCTTGGCGGTGGGTGTCCCCGCCGGGCTCGATCGCGGTTCGCTGGTCACCACGCTGGTCAGCCCGCGCTGCCCGCAAGTGTTTGCGCGGCATAGCAAATGGCGCACGATGCGCGAATGGCGCGCGATGGGGCTGGTGCCCCGGCGCGGGGTGTGGCCGGGGGACACTGTGCAGGCGACTCTGATCGAACCCGACGGGCAGGGCAGCACTGGTTATCTGCTAACCGGAAATTATCGAGTCATCCTCGATTATAACTGCTCGAACTTTTACGCCCTGTCCGTGGGATTGCTTGCAGATGAAATCAGCCGTTAACCGGGCCGCCGCCGTGGCTGCCCTGATCGTTGCCGGATCGGCCATGGTGGCCGCCCCGGTCCTCGCCGGATCGCCCAAGACTGCCGATGTGGCGATCCCCGGCGGACCGGCCGCCGATTATCCGATGGTGCTGGGCGATCCCTTCGTCGTCGACGGCGTCACCTATACGCCCGGCGACACGCTCAACTACGATGCCGTGGGCTATGCCGCGCAAGGCGAGGGCGGGGCGGCGATCAGCGGATCGCACCGCACGCTGCCGTTGCCCAGCTACGTCGAAGTGACCGCGCTCGATTCGGGCAAGACCGTTCTTGTCCGTCTGGACCATCGCGGGCCGATGACCGGCGATCGCCTGATCGATCTGTCGGCCGGGGCATGGGCGCAACTCGGCCTGGCGGATGGCGCAAAGGCGCCGGTTCGCGTGCGGCGGGTCAACCCGCCCGAGATCGAACGCGCGCTGCTGCGCACCGGCCAGCAGGCGCCCGCGCGCATGGAAACGCCCAAGGGCCTGCTCAACGTACTGATGCGCAAACTTGGCGGGCCCGTCGCTCCGGTTGCTGTGGCGCCGCCGACCACGCCCGTGCCGGCTGTGGCCCATGCCCCGGTGAAGGGAACTGCCAAGCCGGCAGGGAAGGGCAAATCGCCCATCGCGGCAAAGCCGGTCTCCCCCAAGCCGGTATCGTCGCCGGTAGAAACGCCTCGGCCAGCAGTGGCCTCCGCTCCGGAGCCGAAGGTTGCTCCCGCGCCTGCGGTCCAGGACCATGCAGCGGCGCAGCGCGGCCTTTACGTTCAGGTGGCGGCGTTCGGCGAGAAAGCGCGGGCCGAAACCGTTGCCGCAGCGGTCGATGGCTCGATCAGCCCGGTCGGAAAGCTGTGGCGCGTGCGCATGGGGCCGTTCGCTTCGCGCGCCCAAGCCGAAGCGGCGCTGGCGAAGGCGCATGCCAAAGGCTATGCGGGTAGCCGGATCCTGACCGCGCCCTGATCGCGCGTCACGGTCCGCCAACGTTCGGGGACCGCATTTTGCCAAGGACAGTTCCAGCCCTGCTCGCGGTGCTGCTCGCCGCCGCACCCGCGCGCGCCGACGTGGCGATGACCGCGCCCGCGCAGGGAGCGGCCCTGCCTGCATTCCAGACGACCGCGCCGATTGCACTGATGGTGGACATGGGATCGGGCCGGACCTTGTTCGCGCGCGACGAACGGCGCCGGTTCATTCCGGCGTCGCTGACCAAGATCATGACCGCCTACGTCGCGTTCGAACTGATCGACGCACACCGGCTCGGCCTCGACCAGACCATGCCGGTTCGCGATGAAACCTGGCGGCAATGGCATGGCAAGGGCACCAGCATGAACCTGGCCGAAGGCAGCAGCGTGACGGTCGAAGACCTGTTGCGCGGCATCGTGACGGTGTCGGCCAACGACGGCTGCGTTGTGCTGGCCGAGGGTATCGCCGGCGACGTACCGCATTTCACCACGCTGATGAATGCGGCGGCGCACCACCTTGGCATGCCGGACACGCATTACAACACGCCCAACGGTTGGCCCGACGACGGGCGCACGTACGTTTCCGCCGCCGATCTCGCCACGCTGTCCAGCGCGCTGATTTCCCGGCATCCGGGCCTCTACCATCGCTTCTTCGGGCACAAGGACATGACCTTCAACGGCGTGACGCAGGAAAACTTCAACCCGCTCTATGGCGTAACCGCCGGTGCCGACGGGGTGAAGACCGGCCACACCAACGAGGCCGGTTATGGCTTGGTCGGCTCGGCCGAACGCGATGGTCGGCGCTTGCTGATGGTGGTGGCGGGGTTCGATACGCTCGAGGCGCGCCGCAACCAATCGCGCGCCTTCATCGAATGGGGCTATTCCGCGTGGGAGACGCAGCCACTGTTCAACGCTGGGGTACAGGTTGCGGAGGCGCGCGTGCAGGGCGGCACGGATCGCATGGTTGGGCTGCTGGCACCTCGCGATCTGCGGACGGTCCGGCCAACCGGCACCAGGGCGGGCTACGGGCTGACCGTGCGCTATCGCGGTCCGCTGACGGCGCCACTGGCCAAAGGGCAACCGGTGGCCACGCTGGTCGTCCACACCGACGGACAGCCCGACGCATCGCTGCCGCTGGTGGCGGCCAACGACGTCGGTCGCGGCGGCGCGATCGATCGCCTGCGCAACGGCCTGTTCGCATTGGCCGGGTTGTGAGCGGGGGCAGCGGCCGGTTCATCGCCTTCGAGGGCGGCGAAGGCGTGGGCAAGTCCACCCAGGCGCGGCTGCTCGCCCGCGAACTGGAACGGCGCGGGCTTGAAGTGGTCGTCACCCGCGAGCCCGGCGGAACCACCGGGGCCGAAGCCATCCGCCAGCTGCTGCTCGATCCGCAAGGCGAGGGCTGGGGCACGCGCGCCGAGGCCCTGCTGTTCGCCGCCGCGCGCGCCGACCATGTTGAGCGGCTGATCCGTCCGGCGCTGGCGGCGGGTCGCTGGGTGATCTGCGACCGTTTCCTCGACAGCAGCCGGGCCTATCAGGGCGGTGCCGGCGGCCTTGCCGACAGCGACGTGCGCGAACTCCATCGCATCGGCAGCGTGGGCGTACTGCCCGACCTGACCTTGCTGCTCACCCTTGACCCGGCGCTGGCCGCCGGGCGGCTCGCGCTGCGTGACGGCGGCAACGCCGATCGTATCGGCGGCCGCGACGCAGGCTATCACGCCAACGTGGCACTGGCGTTCCGACGCTTTGCCGAAGAGGAACCTTGGCGGTTCGCGGCCATCGCCGCCGATGGTGACGCCGATGCGGTGCACTGCCGCATCCTCGATGCACTGGCAGGAATGCTGCCGTCATGACGTCACTGGTCGGGCACGATGCCGCGTGGGCAGCCTGGCGTGCCGCGCGCAGCGGGGGCAAGATGCACCATGCGTGGATACTGGCGGGCAAGCGCGGGATCGGCAAGGCCGGGTTCGCCGTGGCGGCGGCGGCCGAGTTGGTGGCGGAACCCGGCCTGCCCCAGCCAGCACCCGAGATGCACCCGGACATCCACGTGCTGACCCCGCTGGCGGCGAACGACGACGAGGCGAAGAAACAGGCCGAGGGCAAGCCGTTCGCCACCAAGCGCAACATCACGGTCGACCAGGTCCGCCAGATGCAGCGCCGCCTGGTAACCCGCCCGACGCTCGGCTCGCGCCGGGCGGTGATCATCGACGCCGCCGACGATCTGGAGAAGTCGGCGGTCAATGCGCTGCTCAAGAGCCTGGAGGAACCACCGCAGGGCACGTTCTTCCTGCTCGTCGCGCATCGCCTCGGGCGATTGCTGCCGACCATCCGCTCGCGCTGCCTGGTGCTGAGGTTCGCGCCGCTCGAAGACGCCGATCTGGCGCGCGTGCTCGATACCGCGGTGCCCGGGCTCGACGCGCGCGAACGCGAGGCGGCGCTGGCGTTTTCCGGCGGATCGCCGGGTCAGGCTATCGCCTTTGCCGAACAGAAGCTGGGCCCGCTGTCAGCGCTGTTCACCAGGCTGCTGGTCCAAGGAGATCCCGATCTGGCGCTGCGCGGAGAACTCTCGCAGGCGCTGGGCGCGCGTCCTGATCGCGAGCGGCAACTCGCGGCGGTCGAGGCTGCGCGGATGACCGTGGCGCAGGCCGTGCTTACGGTGGGCGACGTCGCGCGACCCCGACTGATCGAGGCGCATGGCGCGCTGGTGCGCCTCGCCGCGCAAGTGCCGACGCACAACTTCGACCCCGGCTTGCTGCTGCTGGAAATCGGCGGGTTGCTGGCATCGGTGGCGCCGACTAGGGAAGGGGCGAACTAGCTCCAGCGAGATGCGAAAGGCCCCATGGGCGAACCTTATTACATTACCACCGCGATCAGCTATCCCAACGGCAAGCCGCATATCGGCCATGCCTATGAAGCGATTGCCGCCGATGTGATCGCCCGCTTCCACAAAGCGATGGGCCGCGACGTGCGCTTTCAGACGGGGACCGACGAACACGGGCTGAAGATGGCGCAGAAGGCGCGAGAGCTGGGTGTGACGCCGAAACAGCTATCGGATGAAATGTCGCAATATTTCATCGATATGTGCGCCGTTCTCAACATCGACTACGACGTTTTCCAGCGCACGACCGAGCCACAGCACCATAGCGCCAGCCAGGAGCTGTGGCGGCGGATGGAGGCCAGCGGCGATCTCTACCTCGATCGCTACGAAGGCTGGTACTCGGTGCGCGACGAGGCGTATTACGACGGCTCGGAACTGGTCGATGGTGCCGACGGTGAAAAGCTTTCGCCGCAAGGCACGCCGGTGGAATGGACCGTCGAGGAAAGCTGGTTCTTCCGCCTGTCGAAGTACCAGCAACCGCTGCTCGATCTTTATCGCGACCAGCCCGATTTCCTGAAGCCCGACAGCCGGCGCAACGAAATGGCCGCGTTCGTCGCGGGCGGGCTGCGCGATCTGTCGGTGTCGCGCACCAGCTTCGATTGGGGGGTCAAGGTGCCGGGCAGCGAAGCCCACGTCATGTACGTGTGGGTCGATGCCCTGACCAACTACCTGACGGGACTCGGCTTTCCCGACGAAACGCCAGAGTTCGCAAAGTGGTGGCCGGCAGACTTGCATCTGATCGGCAAGGACATCGTCCGGTTCCACACGATCTACTGGCCGGCCTTCCTGATGAGCGCCGGCTTGCCGTTGCCCAAGCAGGTGTTCGGCCACGGCTTCCTGCTCAACCGCGGGCAGAAGGAATCGAAGTCGCTCGGCAACGTCACCGATCCGACCGAACTGGCCCAGCGGTTCGGCGTTGATCCGCTCCGCTACTTCCTGATGCGCGAAGTCGCGTTCGGGCAGGATGGCAGCTATTCGCCCGAAGCGATTGTCACGCGCTGCAACGCCGAACTGGCGAACAGTTTCGGCAATCTGGCGCAGCGCAGCTTGTCGATGATTTTCAAGAACCTGTATGGGGTACTTGATGCTGATTTACCTGCAGCAGAAGCTGACACGGCACTTGAAGTCGAGGTTCGCGCCCATATCGTGACCCTCCAAACGACGTTTAAATCGCTGCAATTCAGCGATGGTCTCGATGCCTGGATGCGCGCCGTGTTCGCCTGCAACCAGTATGTCGATGAGCAGGCTCCGTGGGCGCTGCGCAAGACCGATCCGCAGCGAATGGCGGCGGTGCTGATGACGCTGTTCCGCTGCGTCCGCACGCTGGCGATCGCGGTTCGCCCTGTCGTGCCAGCTTCAATCGACAAGCTGCTCGATCAAATGGGAATTTCCGTCAGCCAGCGCGATTTCGCCGCGCTCGACGATGCGGGTTGGTTCGCGACTTTGGCGGCGAGCGGCTTCGCCGTGGCGCAGCCCATTGGCGCTTTCCCGCGCCTCGAACTGCCGCCCGAGGAAGCATCCGCCTGATGCTGATCGATTCGCACTGCCACCTCAACTACAAGGGCGTCGCCGAAGACCAGCAGGGCGTGCTGGCGCGCGCGCGCGCTGCGGGCGTGACCGGCTTCCTCAACATTTCCACGCGGCAGAGCGAATGGGATGCGGTGGTCGCCGTCGCCGAGGCCGAGCCCGATGTCTGGGCGAGTGTCGGCATCCACCCGCACGAAGCCGACGCCCACGCCGATCTCGGCGCCGAGGCATTGCGCGCCGCGACGGCACATCCGCGCGTGATCGCGATTGGTGAAACCGGGCTGGACTATTACTACGATCACTCGGACCGCGCGGTGCAGCGCGCGCTGTTCCGCATGCATATCGGGGTTGCGCGCGACACCGGACTTCCGCTGATCATCCACACGCGCGATGCCGAAGCGGACACGGCCGAGATCCTGGCGGACGAGATGGGGAAGGGGGCGTTCCCCGCGTTGATCCACTGCTTCACCGCGTCGGCCGATTTTGCCCGGACCGTGCTCGATCTGGGCCTGACGATCTCGCTGTCGGGTATCGTCACGTTCAAGAACGCCAGGGATCTGCAGGAAATCGCACGAGAATTGCCCGAACAGCGAATGCTCGTGGAAACCGATGCACCTTTCCTGGCGCCGATCCCGCATCGCGGCAAGCCCTGCGAACCTGCGTTCGTGGCGGACACTTGTGCATTTGTGGCGCAGTTGCGCGGGGTGTCGCGCGAGGACCTGGCCGAGACCACCAGCGCCAACTTCTTTCGTCTGTTCACCAAGGCGCAGCCGCCGCAGGTGGCGTTGTGAAGCTGATCATGCTGGGTTCGGGCACCTCTACCGGGGTGCCGCGTGTCGGCAACGATTGGGGCGAATGCGATCCGCTCGAGCCGCGCAATCGCCGCACGCGGGTGTCGATCATTGTCGAAGGGGCGGACGAGGTTCGCCTGCTGGTCGATACCTCCACCGATCTCCGGCACCAGCTGCTCGCCAATGAGATCGACCGGATCGACGGCGTGTTCTGGACGCACGACCATGCCGACCACTGCCACGGCATCGATGACCTGCGGCCGTTCCGCATGGCGCGGACCGCGTCGCTGCCCGGCTATGCCGCCGACGAAACCGTGCTGCGCCTGCGTCAGCGGTTCGGGTACGTGTTTGCGGGCCAGTTCGGCTATCCGACGATCGTCGCGCTCGACAATCTCGATCGGGTGCGGATGGTCGGCGGGATCGGCGTACGGCACTGCCAGATGCCGCACGGGCCGGCGCAGTCGACCGCGTACGTCTTCGAACAGGACGGAAAATCAATCGGTTACGCAACGGACTTCAGCGAGATTACGGCCGAGATGGTCACGCTGTTCGATCGCTGTGATGTGCTGGTGGTCGATGCCTTGCGCCGCAAGCCGCATCCCACGCATGCGCATCTCGCCATGGCGCTGGAACTGGTCGAAGCCTGTCGGGCCGATCGCGCGGTGCTGACGCATCTCGACAAGAGCATGGACTATGCCACGCTGTGCGCGGAATTGCCGGCGCACATCCAGCCGGGCTTCGATGGTCTGGAGATCGTGGCGTGACGGCGGATGGCGCGCTGCAGATCGTGGGGATCGTGATGGCGCTGGTGATCGTTGGCGCCGGGCTTCGCGCGCGCAACTTGCGGTTCGAGACCAAGGCGTGGATGGCAGTCGCGTGGCTGGTGATCATCTTGCTGGCGGCTTTGGTGTTCCGGCAAATGGGTTGGTAGTGGCGAAATGCCGAAATCCGGTCCACCGCTATTTTACATAATACTTATTATCAATCCCAACTGACGGTCGTGCACATGGCATTCCCAGCCGACTCCCCCAAGCTGTCGAGCGGTCCTTCTCCGGCAGCTGCAGATGCATTGCAGCGACTGCTCGCGATCATGGCGCGCTTGCGTGATCCCGCGCATGGCTGCGAATGGGATCGGATGCAGGACTTCGGCTCGATCGCGCCGTATACGATCGAGGAAGCCTACGAAGTCGCCGATGCCATCGCGCGCCTCGACATGGCGTCGCTCAAGGATGAACTCGGCGATCTGCTGTTCCAGGTCGTGTTTCATGCAAGGATGGCCGAAGAGGCCGGTCACTTCGCGTTTGTCGACGTGGCGCAGGCGATTTCCACCAAGATGGAAGCGCGTCACCCGCATATCTTCGGCGATGGCGGACCGCAGACGGAACCGCGCGAGCAACGCTGGGAGGCGCTCAAGGCGGCCGAACGTTCGGCGCGCGGCCAGTCCAGCGCGATGGACGGTGTGGCGCTCGCGCTGCCCGCACTGATGCGCGCGGAAAAGCTGCAGCGCCGCGCCGCGCGCGACGGGTTCGATTGGCCCGATCCCTCGGGACCGTCGGCCAAGCTGGTCGAGGAAACGCTGGAACTGGCCGAGGCAACCACGCCGGCCGAGCGGATCGAGGAGGCCGGCGACCTGCTGTTTGCCGCCGTCAATCTGGTACGCAGCTACGGCATTGCGCCTGAAGATGCCTTGCGCGCCGCCAACGCCAAGTTCGAACGCCGCTACCGCGCCATGGAACGTCTGGCCGGTGGTGAATTCGGGCAGCTCACGCTCGATGAGCAGGAGCACCTATGGCAGCAGGTCAAGGCCACAGAGCGGGAAACCGGCTGAAGCGCGGTTACAAAGTCATACAGCGCCACATCATCCAGTTACCGGGGTGATTCAGGCGATCCGGCACCCCTTTGTGCGCCTTTGTAACCGCAAAAGTCGCCGACATCACCACACCTCATTGTTGGGTATAGCGCCCGAACTCTCGCGGCGTCAGCCGCACTTTAAGGCGCACAAGCGGCATGCCATTCGCATCTTCCGACTGCAATTCGGACAGGACCTCGCCATGCGCGTGGAGCCACGCCAGTCTTTGGCCGTCGCCCGCCTGAAGCGCAATCTCGTGCACGCGCGCCTCTCCGGTCAGGATCGTGCCGATCTGGTCGAGCAGTTCGGCGGTCCCTTCGCCGGTCATGGCCGAAATCGGGGTGACCGGCAGCGTGGGGACGTCAGCGGCGATGACCGCGCGCCGGGTGTCGCGCTCGTCGGGTGAGAGCAGGTCCCACTTGTTCCACGCCTCGATGATCGGGACGGTCGGCACACCGTCGTCGCCATAGACACCGAGGTCGGCCAGCACTGCCTCGACCTGTTGCTTCTGCGCCGCGCTTGCCGGATTGGCGATATCGCGGACATGCACGATCAGGTCGGCCGCGGTCACTTCCTCCAGCGTCGCGCGGAAGGCGGCGACGAGCTGCGTCGGCAGATCGGAAATGAACCCCACCGTGTCGGACAGGATCGCCTTTTCCACGCCGGGCAGCCGGATCGACCGCATCGTCGGGTCGAGCGTGGCGAACAGCAGGTCCTCGGCCATGACATCCGCCCCGGTCAGGCGGTTGAACAGCGTGGACTTGCCGGCGTTGGTATAGCCGACCAGCGCGATCACCGGCCACGGCGCGCGCTGGCGCCGGTCGCGGTGCAGGCCGCGGGTGCGGCGCACTTGTTCAAGTTCGCGACGGATGCGCGCCATCCGGTTGCGGATCAGCCGGCGATCCGCCTCGATCTGCGTTTCGCCCGGCCCGCCGAGGAAGCCGAAGCCGCCGCGCTGGCGTTCAAGGTGAGTCCAGCTGCGTACCAGGCGCCCGGCCTGGTAATCGAGGTGCGCCAGTTCGACCTGCAGCCGCCCTTCGGCGGTTGCCGCACGCTCGCCGAAGATCTCCAGAATCAAGCCGGTGCGGTCGATCACCTTGCGTTTGAGCTTGTCTTCGAGGTTGCGCTGCTGGATCGCCGAGAGCGACCCGTCGACGACGATCAGTTCCGCGTCGGACTGGTTCGCGGCGATGCCGATACGTTCGACCTGACCTTCGCCGAACAGCGTCGATGGTCGCACCGCGCGGATCGGCAGGATGAACGAATCGACCACCTCGACGCCGATGGCGTGGGCAAGACCCCTGCCCTCCTCGAGGCGCGATTCGGCATCTTCGCCGAAACCGGCGCCGCGCGAACGGATATCGGGGAGGACGACCAGCGCCCTGGCCCCGCGCGAAACTTCGTTGCGCAGCTCTTCGGGGCTGCGCGTGATGTCATCGTCGGTCAGTTGGCGTCCTCACCGTCCCATTCGCCGGTCAGATCGACATGGCTTGCCGGCTGAATGGTCGAAACGGCATGCTTGTAGGCGAGCTGCACGTAGCCTTCGCGCTCGAGCAGCATGCAGAACAGGTCGTAGGCGGCAACTTTGCCCTGCAGCATCACGCCGTTGACGAGGAACATGGTGACCTGCACGCCGGCATCCCGCACGCTCGACAGGAACACTTCCTGCAGCAGGCGCGCCTTGCGGCTGTTTTCCTCGGGCCCGGTGGCGAAGTGCGCCACCGAGAGCTGCTGGCTGGGCATGATGGTGGAGATCGCGTGCTTGTAGACCAGCTGCGACTGGCCATCGCGGCGCAACAGGATCGAGAAGTTATCGAACCAGGTGACGATGCCCTGCAGCTTCACGCCCTTGACGAGAAACATCGTCACCGGAATCTTGTTCTTGCGCAGTTGGTTGAGGAACAAGTCCTGCAAGTTCTGCGGCTTGCCGCCCGACGCTTGCGGCACAATGGCCAACGGAGCCGATTCCGCAGCAGGTTCTGAGTCTTGCTTGGCGCGAGGACGCGCGGTGAGCGTCTTTCCGGTCATTGGTTGTGACTCCATGCTTTTGGCGATGCCCTTATGGACATCGCGATCTGGCCCATCGCTAAGCTGACGCTTCGTTCGGGACCGGGTTCCACGCGATTGTATGGCGGTATCCGCCGCGCGTAAACTTGGAAAAAGCGACAGGGACCACAATCCCTCCCTCCGCCGTCGGAGTGTCTGGAGTATATAACTGTTTTATAACGATATTATTGCAAGTCAGCGGTGCCGCTGGGTTGCACTTGCCGCACAATGGGCGGTTCAGTCGATTTCCTCGTCCTCCCGGCGTTCCGCCATGCCCAGCAGCTTCAGTTTGCGGTGCAGCGCCGATCGTTCCATCCCGATGAAGCTCGCGGTTTTGGAAATGTTTCCCGAAAACCGCCGGATCTGCACCTTGAGGTATTCACGCTCGAAGTTCTCGCGCGCCTCTCGCAAGGGTACGCCCATCAGCGCCGATCCGGTGCTGTCGCCGCCCATACGGCCGCTGACGATCTCGGACGGCAGCATGTCGGAATCGATTCGCGCCAGGCGATCGCGCGGCGCGAGGATGATCGTGCGCTCCACCACGTTGCGCAGCTGGCGAACATTGCCCGGCCAGTCATAGCTTTGCATCGCCGCCATCGCTTCGGGCGAGATTCCCGGCGCCGTCACGCCCTGTTCGGAGGCGTAGCGGGCGAAGAAGTGGTCGACCAGCGCGGGGATATCGTCGCGCCGGTCGATCAGCGAGGGGATCGCGACGGGCACGACGTTGAGCCGATAGTACAAGTCCTCGCGGAACCGGCGTTCGGCGATCTCGTGCTCCAGCGGACGCGACGATGACGACACCACGCGCACATCGACGCGGATCTGGCGATGGCCGCCCACCCGCACGAACGCCTGTTCGGTCAGCACGCGCAGGATCCGGGCCTGGCTGGACGCCGGCATGTCGGCCACTTCGTCGAGGAACAGCGTGCCGCCATCGGCCATTTCCAGCAGCCCTGCCCGCACCAGCTTGCCGTCGGCTTCCTCGCCGAACAGTTCCTGTTCGAACCGTTCGGGGGTGATCCGGGCCGAATTGACCGTGACGAACGCGTTCTGCGCGCGCGGGCTCCAGCTGTGGAGCAGTCGGGCTGCGACTTCCTTTCCAGAGCCGGCGGGCCCGGTGATGAGCAGGCGGCTGCCGGTGCTAGCCACGCGTTTCAGCGTGGCGCGGACCTGGTTGATGGCCGAGCTGTTGCCGGTGAATTCATCCGCCATGGCAAAGCCCTGCCGTAACTGCGCGTTTTCGCGGCGCAATCGTTCGGTCTCGGTCGCCCGCTCGACCAGCAGCAGCAGGCGTTCGGCTTCGAACGGCTTTTCGAGGAAATCCATCGCCCCGCGGCTGATCGCGGATACTGCAGTGTCGATGTTGCCGTGGCCCGAGAAGATGATCACGGGCAATTCGGGCTCGCGCGCCTTGATCGCATCGAGCACTTCGAGCCCGTCCATCGGGCTGCCATGCAGCCAGACGTCGAGCAGCACGAGGCTGGGGCGGCGTTCGTCGATCGCCGCAAGCGCCGCCGTGCTGTCGCCCGCAGTGCGGCAGCCATAACCTTCGTCGCTGAGGACGCCGGCCACGAGCTCGCGAATGTCGCGCTCATCGTCGACGACCAGGATATCTAGCGCCATGATGTGGTCCTATTGGTAAAGTCGGTCATTGTGTTTTGGTCATTCGGCAGCTGCCGGAGCAATGTCGCCGACGGCGGCCATGCGGGTCAGCGGATCGCGGGCAAAGCGCATGGTCACGCGCGTTCCCCCGTCGGGCAGGGTGGTGAACGCCATTTCACCGCCATGTTCCTCGACGATCTTGTTGACGATCGCCAACCCCAGGCCGGTGCCCTTTTCGCGCGTGGTCATGTAGGGTTCGAGGATCCGGTCGCGGTCGGCGGGGAGCCCGACGCCGTTGTCTGCCACCGTGACCGTGATCGAATCGCGATCGCCCACCAGCCCGACCGCGATCCTGCCGCGAAAATCGACATCCTCGGCGCGGGCGCGGCTTTCTACCGCCTCGACCGCGTTCTTGAGCACATTGGTCATCGCCTGGCCGAACTGGTGGCGGTCGCACGCGACGGCGACGTCGGCGTTCTCGCCCGAGAAACTGAAGGCGATCTCCGAATGCGCGATTTCCTGCAGAAACAGCGCCTGACGAACCAGGTCGCTCGCGTCTTCGTTGCGGAACACGGGTTTGGGCAGCCGGGCGAACGACGAAAATTCGTCGACCATCTTCCGCAAATCGCCGACCTGCCGGATGATCGTGCTGGTCAGCTCCTCGAACAGTTCGGGATCGGCGGTGATCTGGCGCTTGTAGCGGCGATTGAGCCGTTCGGTGGCCAGCTGGATCGGGGTCAGCGGGTTCTTGATCTCGTGCGCGATACGCCGCGCGACGTCGGACCACGCCGCGCGGCGCTGGTCGAGCAGCTGGCGGGTGATGTCCTCGAACGTGATCACATGACCGTTGGCGTCGGCCACGATCTTCACCGCGAGCGTCAGCATTTCGGCGTCCTTGGCGTAAAGCACCACGCCGCCCGACTGGCCGCTGGCGACGAGTTGCGCCAGCTGCGGTGCCAGTTCGCCCAGCGTCATGCCCAGCGGACCCGGCCGCTCGCGGTCGTGCAGCAGCTTTTGCGCCGAGCTGTTGATCAGGCGGATCGCGCCGTTGCGATCGATCGAGACGATGCCGGCGGTGATCGATTCCAGCACAGCCTCGATGAACGCGCGGCGCATCTCGAGTTGGGCATTGGCGCCCACCAACGCACGGGTCTGACCCTCGATCTGTTCGGTCATGCGGTTGAAGGCGCGGTTGAGCAGGCCGATTTCATCGACCGCGCCGTGTTGCGGCACGCGCATCGCGAAGTTGCCGCTGCCCACGGTTCGCGCCGCCGATACCAGTTCTGCCAGTGGCGCCACCTGCCGATCGGCAAAGCGCAGCGCGACCCAGACCGACAGCCCGACCAGCGCCAGGCTGATCGTGAACAAGGCCAGGTTGAAGCGCAGCTGCAGCGCGCGCGCCCGGCGCGTGAGGATGTCGTAGGCCTTGAGCACCGACTGCGCGCGCTCCCACTGACTCAAGGCCAGCGCATCAGAATTGCGCGCGGCGTACAGGTAGATCCCGCGCGCGCGATCGAGCGGGGTGACCGCCTCGATCCGCTGGGCGCTGGCATGGGTCACCACCGATTCGCCCGCCTCCAGCCGACGAAGTTCGTCGAGCGAAACCCGCTCGCGATTGTCGTTCTTGTCGGGATCGACAATGGCGGCGGTGCGCAACGTGCCGTCAGGCCCCTTTTCCACGATCGCCGATTCATTCAGCCGGCGGCTTACGACCTGGAACGAATAGCCTTCGGCAAATTCGGGGCTGCTGATCGCCGCCTGGTTGAGGTAATCGTGCAAGTCGCCGGCCATGGCGACGCTTTCGTTGCCGACATCGCGCAAGTTCTGCTCATAATAGCCTTGCGCCAGCTTGTTGGCGTTCTCCAGCATCCCGCGCGAATTGTCCGAGAACCAGAATTCGACGCCCGACTGGAACAGCAGCGAGGCGAACACCACCACCAGCAGCGTCGGGATGGCCGCGATCAGCGAGAACAGCCAGACCAGGCGAACGTGCAACCGGCCATTGGTGCCCGCAACGCTCAGCGCCGCGCGCCGGATCGCCATGCGCCGACCGTAGAGCATCATCAGCGCCATCGCCGGCACCAGCGTGCCGATCAGCAGGCTGGAGGTGAGGCGCGACGCCAGCAGCTGCCCCCGCCCTTCGCTGGACGATACCGCCAGCCAGCTAACCACGAGCATGATTGCCAGGACCGCGGCGACGGCGAATTCCAGCATCGCGAAAACGTTGGCGCGTCGGGACCAGACGAGCAGCCTGCGGCTCCAGCGCGGCCATCGGCGCGCGCGCATTATCCTGGGATTTGCAATCTGCGTATCGACCATCGTTGCCGATATACAACGGCCCTGTTGCAAAAATGCAAGTACTATTCGGCCAATGGGATCGAGAATGCTACACTCTGGTTACGAAGCTGTCCGGATTGATCGAAAGTTCGCCAAGCCGCTTGCGCAAGGTGTTGCGATTGATCCCCAACAGCTGGGCTGCGCGCAACTGGTTGCCGCCGGTGCTAGCCAGGGCAAAGGCAAACAGCGGGCGCTCGAAAGCCGCCAGCGCAGTGTCATAAAGCTGGCCGTGCGGCGGCGTGGCAGCCGCCAACCAGTGAGTCAGCGCCCGACCGAAGTCTGGCAGTTCCTCGGAGCCGACCGAAGCCCACCCACCGGACGGCACCGGCAACCCTCCGCTCGGCGTTGGCTGCGGTGGAGCGATGCCCTCGCCCACCAGCAGGGGTTCGATCGTCGCCGCGTCGATCACGTCCTCGCGCGCCAGCAGCGCCAGGCGGAACACGAAATTGCGCAGCTCGCGAACGTTGCCCCGCCACGGCAGGCGCGACAGCAGGTCCGCGCCCGACGCGCCGAGTTGCCGCCGGGGCAGCCCCTCGGTCGCCGCGCGGCTGAGGAAATGACGGGCCAGCGCCTCGATATCGTCGCGCCGGTCGCGCAACGGCGGCAACTCGATCGGCACCACCGCCAGCCGATAGTACAGGTCTTCGCGGAACTGCCCGGCGGCGATCAGCGGCATCAGGTCCTTGTTGGTGGCCGCGACGATGCGCGCGTCGAGCGCGATCTCCTCGCGCCCGCCCACGCGCCGGATCTTGCCCGATTGCAGCGCGCGCAACAGCCGGGTCTGCGCCTGCATCGGCATGTCGCCGATCTCGTCGAGGAACAGCGTGCCGCCGCCCGCCTGCTCGAACTTGCCGACGTGCCGCGCCACCGCCCCGGTAAACGCGCCTTTTTCGTGCCCGAACAGCTCGCTCTCGATCAGTTCGGACGGGATCGCCGCAGTGTTGACCGCGATGAACGGACCCGTCGCGCGGTTGCCGAGCTGGTGAATCGCTTCGGCCACCAGTTCCTTGCCTGTGCCTGATTCGCCCAGGATCAGCACGGTCAGGTCGTTGCGCAACACGCGCGTGATCATCCGGTACACCGCCTGCATGGCGGCGCTGCGGCCGACCAGCGGCAGGGCTTGCGTCACATCGTCGGCCGATGGAACGTCATCGAACGGGGCGCCGGAACCGATCGCCTGCTGAACCGCCCGGACCAGCTCTTCAAGATCGAACGGCTTGGGGAAATACTCGAACGCGCCGGTATCGCTGGCGCGAACCGCCGTATCCAGCGTGTTCTGGGCCGAAAGGATGATGATCGGCATCGCCGGATGCGCATCGCGAATCCCGCCCAGGCTATCGATCCCGTCCCCGTCGGCCAGCATCACGTCGGTCATCAGCAACTTGTAGGATGCCCCGGCCAGAAACCGATCGCGGCCCGCGATGCTGTCGCTGCTGTCGACGACAAAGCCTTCCGCTTCCAGCGCGGCGGTGATCACCAGCGCGATCGAGACATCGTCTTCGATCAGCAGGATGCGTTTACTCATGACATGGTGCTCATGACTTTGTACTCATGGCCGGGCCTTCTTCAGTCCGGCACTGTCGGCTTTGGCGATCGGCAGGTGCAGGCGGAAATGGGTCCACCCGCTGGTATCGTCGCGATCATGGGTGATGCGGCCGTTCATGTCGCGCACCAGCTTCTGGACCAGCGGCAGGCCCAACCCCTGCCCCTGCTTCTTGGCGGTGACGAACGGTTCGAAGATATGATCGCGCACCCCCGGGTCGATGCCCGGACCGTTATCGCTCACGCGCAGTTCGATCGGCAGGCGCAACGGCTTGCCGCCGGGCCCGGCATGGACCTGGATGCCGCTGGCGAACCGCGTCCGCACCGCGATGCGGCTCGCCGGGCGCTGGCCGCAGGCTTCGCGCGCGTTGGTCAGCAGGTTGAGCAGCACCTGGACCAGCGCATCGGGATTGCACAGCACCGGCGGCAGCGACGGATCGAACTCCTCCTCGATCGCGACCGCTGCCGGATGGCCCGCCGCGATGATCGCCTGCGCCCGCCGCACCGCTTCGTGCAGGTTGCTCGGCACCACCGGTTCGGCGCTGCGCTGCGACAGCGACTGCATCTGGTCAATCAGCTTGGCGATGCGATCGACTTCCGAGGTGATCAGCTCGGTCAGCGCGCGCTCCGCGCCAGCCAGCTTGCGGTGCAGCAGCTGTGCCGCGCCGCGGATGCCGGCGAGCGGGTTCTTGATCTCGTGCGCGAGCACTTCGGGCGCGCGCAGGGCCACGCCCTCCCCGCCGCCTGCACCTGCTCCGTCACCGCTCAGCGCTTCGACACCGACGGATTCGTGCAGGACGAGCATCTGCCAGCCGGGGAAATGGGTGACAGGCGCGGTCATGACGTCAAGCCGACGCACCGGCTGGTCGTTGATCCGCACCCCGGCGCCGCGCGCGAACAACTGGGCATCGCCATCGGCCAGACGCTCCAGGATCAGCGGCTCCTGAAACGAGAACAGCTGCGCGACCGCTTTGCCCACCAGCCGCCGCGCGCCCTGCCCGGTCAGCTGCTCGGCCGCAGGATTGGCCGAAGCGATGACCAGATCGGGCCCCAGCACCAGCACGGCCATCGGCAGGCTGGCGACCAGACGGATGGCATCGGGACGACGCCAGTCTGCGGGTCCGCTCACGCCGGCAGCGCCCGCGTCATGCCGCCGCGCGCCGCTCCGTCGGCACGTAGAACCGCTTGAGGCTGGACAGCACCTCGCGCGCATCGTCGATGAAGTTCACGCGGTTGCGGAATTCGGCCGATCCCGGCAGTCCGCGCGTATACCAGCCGAGGTGCTTGCGCGCCATCTTCACGCCGGTTTCGCTACCGTAGTGCGCCAGCATCGCTTCGTAATGCTCGACGATCAAACGATATTGTTCGTCGATCGTCGGGTCGGCGCGTTCCTGACCCGTCGCCAGCCAGTGCATCACCTGACCCAGCAGCCACGGACGGCCATAAGCCCCGCGCCCGATCATCACGCCATCGGCGCCGCTCTGCTCCAGTGCGGTCGCGACATCGTCGATCGTGCAGATGTCGCCATTGACGATCACCGGCAGCGACACCGCCTGCTTGACCCGCCGCACGAAAGCCCAGTCCGCGCTGCCCTTGTACATCTGGTTGCGGGTGCGGCCGTGCACGGTGATCATCCGCGCGCCCAGATCTTCGGCGATGCGCGCCAGTTCGGGCGCGTTGAGCGCTGCGTGATCCCAGCCCATGCGCATCTTGACCGTCACCGGCACGTCGACCGCCTTGACCGTTGCCTCGATCAGCGCGGCGGCCAGCGGAAGGTCGCGCATCAGCGCCGATCCGGCATCGCCATTGACGACCTTTTTCACCGGGCAGCCCATGTTGATGTCGATGATCGCTGCGCCGCGATCGGCGTTGAGCTTGGCCGCTTCCGCCATTTCCAAAGGATTGCAGCCCGCCAGCTGGAGCGAAACGGGCTCTTCGATCGCGTCCCATGCCGCCTTCTGCAGCGACTGGCGCGTTTCGCGGATCATCGCCGGGCTGGCGATCATCTCGGTCACGTTGAGGCCCGAGCCGAAGCGCCGCACCAGCGTGCGGAACGGCCGGTCGGTCACCCCGGTCATCGGCGCCAGGATCACCGGGCACGCGACATGCACGTTGCCGATCGTCAACGGCGCAAGAACGGGGGGCACGGGAAGGTTCGACATGGGAGAAAAGCTGCCTAAAAAGCAGGCAGTCGCTTAGTGCATTGCAGCATCTACGGCAAGGCTGATAGACGCCGCGCACAATGCTGCCCGACGACACCCCTGCGATCGCATCGCTTCCGCGAACCGCGGCCATCGTCGTGGCGGCGGGCAAGGGATTGCGCGCGGGCGGCACGGTGCCCAAGCAATTCGCCCCGTGGCGCGGCAAACCGCTGCTGCGCCATTCGCTCGAAGCGCTGGCAGCCGCCGGAATCGCACCGATCGTCGTCGCCGTTCCCGCAAGCTGGGAAGCTGAGGCGGCAGAGGTCGCACAGGGCCTGTCTGCGGTCCGCTTCGTCGCGGGCGGCGCGACACGGCAGGATTCGGTGCGCGCGGCGCTCGAAGCGCTCGCTATGGCCGAACCGTTGCTGGTGCCCGAGCTGGTCCTCATCCACGATGCCGCGCGGCCCGTGTTGCCGGGTGCCGTGATCTCGGCGCTGATCGCCGGTCTGGCGGACCACGACGCCGCCATCCCCGTGCTCCCGGTCGTCGATAGTCTGGTGCGCGGCGAGGATGCCATCATGCAGCAGCCGGTTGCGCGCGAGGCGCTGTATCGCGTGCAGACCCCGCAGGCGTTCCGGTTCCCCGCCATCCTCGCCGCGCATCGCAACTGGCAGGGTGAGACCGTCGCGGGCGACGATGCGCAAGTCGCCGCGGCCGCTGGCATCACCGTCGCGCTGGTCGATGGTGATGAGGCCTTGCGCAAGGTGACGTTTGCTTCAGACTTCAGGGATCACATGAACCATAGCGCACTGCCTCGCGTCGGCCAGGGTTTCGACGTCCACCGCCTGGCGGATGGCGAAGAGTTGTGGCTGTGCGGAATAAAGATCGAGCATTCACAAGGCCTTGCCGGGCATAGTGATGCCGATGTGGCCATTCACGCACTGGTCGACGCGTTGCTTGGCGCAATTGCCGCAGGCGACATCGGCGATCACTTCCCGCCGTCCGATCCGCAATGGCGCGGTGCCTCGTCCGACCGCTTCCTCGCCCATGCCGCCAGCCTGGTCGGCGAGGCCGGTCAGGCGATCGGCAACGTCGATGTCACGATCATCTGCGAGGCCCCGCGCATCGGCCCGCACAAAGCCGCGATGCGCGCCCGGCTTGCCGCCATCCTCGCCATTGACATCGCCTGCGTGAGCGTGAAGGCCACGACCAGCGAACGGCTGGGATTCACCGGGCGCGGCGAAGGAATTGCCGCCCAGGCCATCGCCACGGTATTCCCGGCCACGGTATTCCCGATCGCCACAGTGTTCCCCGCTACCGCCATCCCGGAGTGTTGATCATGCGTATTCCCCGGACCGTTCTTGTCGCAGGTGCGATCGCTGCCCTGGTTCAGACGCAGGCGGCGCAAGCCGCTGCGTGCCTGACCGAAACCGAACTGACCGGAATGGCCGCCTACGCCATGCCGTCGGTGCTCGATGGCGCGATGGCCAGCTGCAAGCCGCACCTTGCCGCCAACGGCTATTTCGCGACGCAAGGCCCCGCGCTCGTGGCCCGTTACGCCGCGCGCAAGGATGCTGCGTGGCCCGCCGCCAAGGCCGCCTTCCTCAAGATCGGATCGGCGAAGGACGCCAAGATGACCGATACGGTCAAGGCGCTGCCCGACAACGCGCTGCAGCCGTTTGTCGAGGCGATGGTCGCGCAGATGGTGGGGTCGGGGATCAAGCCGGACCAGTGCCAGGCGATCGAGCGGGCATCGCGCATCCTCGCTCCGTTGCCGCCCGAAAACACCGCCGAACTGGTGGCGTTCATCGTCGCGGTGGCCGACAAGCCCAAGCCGGGCAAGACGGCTGACATCCCGCTGTGTCCGATCGCGGGAAGCAACTGACCGTGGACTGCCTGCTGCCCGAGGAAATCATGGTGCTGGCCCGCCGGGTGGTGGCCGAAAACAAGGCGCTTGGTCGCACGGTGGCGGTGGCCGAAAGCTGCACCGGCGGCCTCGTTGTCGCCGCGATCACGGAGGTTGCGGGGAGTTCCGCGGTACTTGATCGCGGGTTCGTGACGTATTCCAATGAGGCCAAGCAGGAACTGCTCGGCGTTTCGGGCGACCTGATCGACACGTTCGGCGCCGTCTCGCTCGCCGTGGCCTGGTCGATGGCACAAGGCGCGCTCAAGCGCAGCCGGGCGGACGTGACCGTTGCGATCACCGGAGTCGCAGGCCCGGATGGCGGCACCGCGCAGAAGCCGGTCGGCACGGTCGTGTTCGCCAAGGCCGTGCGCGGCGAGGATCCCGAAGCGGTCGACGCCGAACTGAAGCACTTTGCCGAAGCGACCAGCCGCGCCGACGTGCGCCTGCGCGCCACGATCATCGCGCTGGAACTGCTGCTGCCCTGAATCTGGCCCTGGATCGGTGTTGCAGCGCCGTCAGGCCGGGCGAACCATCTTCTGCTCGCCGTACAGCGCCGTCGCCCTGCTCTCGAACGCCGCCACCATCTTGCGGAAGGCGCGATCGACGTACTGGCCGGCAAGCCGTTCGAACAGCTGGTTGCGGAACGTGAAGTCGACGCAGAAATCGACGATGCAGCCGTCGTCGCCATCGGGCGCGAACGTCCAGTTATTCTCCAGCTTTTTCAACGGGCCGTCGAGGTAATCGACCACGATCTCGCGCGGCCGGGTCTTGCGCACGCGAGAGGTGAACTTCTCGCGAAGCGCGTTGAAGCCGACCAGCATGTCGGCCACCATCTCGCTCTCGGTGTTCGATTTCACCCGCGTTGCCACCACCCACGGCAGGAACTCGGCATAGCGGCCGACATCGGCGACCAGATCGAACATCTGTTCGGGCGTGAACGGCAGGTGGCGGGTTTCGGTGATGCGCGGCATGGCTCAGCCCCGGGAAGCGGCCTTGGCCAGTTGCGCCTCGCGCGATGCGCGCATGGCGCGGAAATCGTCGCCAGCGTGATAGCTTGAGCGGGTCAGCGGACTGGCCGCGACTTGCAGGAAGCCTTTCGCGCGCGCAATCGCACCATAAGCGTCGAACGCCTTGGGCGTGACGAAATCGGCGACTTTGGCGTGGCGCGGGGTGGGTTGCAGATATTGCCCCATGGTCAGGAAATCGATCCCCGCCGAGCGCATGTCGTCCATCACCTGGTGCACTTCGAGCCGTTCCTCGCCCAGCCCCAGCATGATGCCCGACTTGGTGAAGATGCGCGGGTCCAATCGCTTGACCTGTTCCAGCAGGCGCAGCGAGGCGTAGTAGCGCGCGCCGGGCCGGATCGTGGGATAGAGCCGGGGCACGGTTTCGAGGTTGTGATTGTACACGTCGGGACCGGCCGCCACGATCGCCTCCACCGCGCTGTCCATCTTGTTGCGGAAATCGGGCGTCAGGATCTCGATCGTGGTCGCCGGCGTCGTGCGCCGCAGGGCTTCGATCACCTTCACGAACTGGCTGGCCCCGCCATCGGGCAGATCGTCGCGATCGACCGAAGTGATCACGATATGCTCAAGCCCCAGCTTGGCGGCCGCTTCGGCGACGTGTTCGGGTTCCTGCGCATCGACGGCGCGCGGCATCCCGGTCTTGACGTTGCAGAACGCGCAGGCCCGCGTGCACACGTCGCCCAGGATCATCACCGTGGCGTGCTTCTTGGTCCAGCATTCGCCGATGTTGGGGCACGCGGCTTCCTCGCACACCGTGTTGAGCCCGAGATCGCGCATCAACTGGCGGGTTTCACCATACCCCTTGCTGGTGGGCGCCTTGACGCGGATCCAGTCCGGCTTGCGCTGGCGGGGTTCGGGACGAGATGTGCGGGGATCTGCGGCAAGGTCGTTCATCCTGCCCAGATAGAACCAACCGCCGCGGCTTGCCAGTGGCAATCATCCTCGCCCATAGACATCGCATGGCCGAATCTCATTCCCCCCAGCTCGACCGACTGATCTCGGGATACCGCCGCTTTCGCGAAACCGGATGGACCCCGCGCCGCGAGCGCTGGACCACGCTGGGCGAAGGGCAGGAGCCCGAAGTCATGGTGATCGCCTGTTCGGACAGCCGGGTCGATCCGGCGCAGATCTTCGACGTCGATCCCGGCGAGATGTTCGTGGTGCGCAACGTGGCGGCGATGGTTCCGCCGTTCGAAACGACGCCGGGCCGTCACGGCGTTTCCGCCGCGCTGGAATTCGCGGTGCAGGTGCTGAAGGTCAAGGAAATCGTGGTGATGGGCCACGGCATGTGCGGCGGTTGCAAGGCGGCGCTGACCCAGGAACTGCAAGGGGCAGAGCCCGGCGAAGGCGGCTTCATCGCCGACTGGATCGCCATGCTCGACGAAGCACGTGAACCGGTGGCAGCGCAGTACGGCATCCACGGCCGCGCTGCCGAGCGAGCGATGGAACTGGCCGGCGTGAAAGTGAGCCTGGCCAATCTGCGCACGTTCCCGTGCATTCGCCGCAAGGAACGCGACGGCGAGCTGCGTCTGCGCGGCGCGTTCTTCGCGATTTCCGACGGGGTGCTGCACGTGCTGGACGAGGACTCGGGCGAATTTCATTCGGTGGCCTGAGCCTCACGCGGCACGGCGGGCGACCTGAACACAAGAAGGGCGGCCGTTGCGGGCCGCCCTTCCTGTCTCAGCGTTGTTGGTATCGATCAGTGGACAGCGGTGCCGCCAGCCTTCTGATCTACATAGATCGTCCACAGCTTTGCCAGCGGCGCGCGCGGTCCGCCGACTTGCGCGAACGTTGCCTTGGCTTCGGCATACTTGCCTTCGTCCGACTGCGCGATGCCCAGCCGGGTCAGCGCGCGATCCTTGTCGACGCCGCCCTTCTGTACGGCCAGCATGTACAGCCCTTCGGCCTTGGCGGCATCGCCGTACGAGAGGTAGGCATCGCCCGTGGCGAGCGCACCCACGCCGTTGCCGGCAGCAGCGGCATCGCGGGCAAGCCCGGGCAGCGAGGCCTTGTCGGCGGCGACGCGACCACGCGCTTGCGTCATCGCATCGGTCACGAACGAATCGTTGGCCCTCAGCGCGCCAGCGGCAATGCCCGCTTCGCCGACTTTCACCACTTCACCCGGCAGGCGGCGCGGATCGGCAGCCTGGATGTACTCGACGTATTCGCGTTCCACGTACTTGGGATCGTTCGACAGACCGCCGCTGCGCAGCAGCAGGCGCCCCAGATCCAGCGATTCCTGGTTGGTGAAGTTGCCGAATTCGCGCACCAGCTGGCCCGCGCCGAGCCAGTTGAACGCGGTCGGGCTGTTCTGGACCATGAGCGTTGCCCATTCGATCGCCTGCGGGCCCAGCTTGTTTTTGTAGGCGATCAGGTTCGCGCGCTTGAACCAGTCTTCGGGCACTGCGCCACCGGCGGCTTTGCGTGCCGCGACGGCGGCTTTCAGCGAATCCAGCGCCTGGGTGTTCTGGCCCTGCTGAGCATAGGAATCGGCCAGCAGCTCGGCGGCGGCGTCTTCCTTGTAGTTGGCGGCAACGACCGGGGTAAGCGCCTTGACGGCGGTGGGATAGTCCTTGTTGCCATACGCGAAATTGCCGAGGTAGAACTGGTATTCGGACAGGTTCGCGGCGGGCACCAGGCCGCTGTCCAGCATCGACTGGATGCCGCGCTGGCGCATCTTCACGTCGTTGATCATGCCGCCAAGGGCAACGCCCCACTGGCCCGCGATCATCTTGTCGGACGGGGTCTTGGCCGCGGCCTCGACGGCGGCGAGTTCGGCCGGGGCCGTGGCCAGCGCTGCGGTCAGCTGCGACTGCGCGGCAGCCTTGTCGGCGCCAGTCGAAGCATCGACCTTGGCCTTGAGCGGCTTGGCGGCTTCGAGCGTCTTCTGGATCGGTCCGGCTGCAGCCACGAATTCCTTGGAGTTGCCACCAGCCTTGGGTGCGCTGTCCTTGGCAAATGCCGCAGTTGCGCCAAGACCGACGCCGCCGGCGAGCAGGCCGCCGGCAAGAGCCACGGCCAATGCGCCACGCGCAATCGCCGTCATGCCGATGTTTCCGAAAATACCCCGCATTCTCAATTCTCCTGATCGACCCGGACGTGCATTCGACAGGAATTTCTGCCGGCGTCCTCTCACCATGGGCGGCTGCGCTACTGACGCGAATTCACCGCCTTGGCAACTGGTGCCGGGTTAGGGTTCACGGCGTGAACGGCATTTGAATGGGATTTTAGGCACGGTCCGTCGCACGATCGGCAATTCGGGCCGGATTCGGGCCGGAAAATGTGGAAAACTGAAGGCTGCCCCGCAGCTTTCGAACCGCATTGCTGGTCATTGCCCGCACGATGGCCTAGGGCCTCAATCCTTCCCTACAACAGAGCGAAAAAGCCACCCACGTGAGCGACGATACCGACATTATCGATCCCCCCGCCCCTTCAGCGGCGCCAGAATTTCAGCGGATCGACATCGTCGATGAAATGAAGACCAGCTACCTCGATTACGCGATGAGCGTGATCGTGGCGCGCGCGCTGCCCGATGTGCGCGACGGGCTGAAGCCGGTCCACCGCCGTATCCTGTTTGCCAGCCAGGAAGGCGGCTTCGTCGCCGGCCGGCCTTATCGCAAATGCGCCAAGATCGTCGGCGACGTCATGGGCAACTATCACCCGCACGGCGACAGCGCGATCTATTACGCACTGGTCCGCATGGCGCAGGACTGGTCGATGCGCGTGCCGCTGGTCGATGGCCAGGGCAACTTCGGCTCGATGGATCCCGACGATCCGGCATCGATGCGCTATACCGAGGCGCGGCTGGCCAAAGTCGCCAACTTCCTGCTCGACGATCTCGACAAGGACACCGTCGATTTCGTCGACAACTACGATGGCTCGCGTCGCGAACCGTCGGTCCTGCCCGCGCGCTTCCCCAACCTGCTGGTCAACGGCGCTGGCGGCATCGCGGTGGGCATGGCCACCAACATTCCGCCGCACAACCTGGGCGAAGTGGTCGACGGCTGCCTGGCCTATATCGACAACCCGCTGATCACGCTGGACGAACTGATCGACATCATTCCCGGGCCGGATTTCCCGACCGGGCCGCTGATCCTCGGCCTGTCGGGCGCGCGCAAGGCGTACACCGAGGGCCGTGGTTCGATCATCATGCGCTCGCGCTATGAAATCGAGGAAGGGCGCGGCGACCGGCGGTCGATCGTGCTGACCACGATCCCGTACCAGGTCGGCAAGTCGGGTCTCGTCGAAAAGATCGCCGAAGCCGCCAAGGACAAGCGGATCGAGGGTGTTTCCGACATCCGCGACGAATCGAGCCGGCTGGGCGTGCGCGTGGTCATCGAACTGAAGCGCGATGCCACGCCCGAAGTGGTGCTCAACCAGCTGTGGCGCCACACCCCGGCGCAATCGAGCTTCCCCGCCAACATGCTGGCGATCCGGGGCGGCCGCCCCGAAACGCTTACGCTCAAGGACATCATCGAGGCGTTCATCCGCTTCCGTGAGGAAGTGATCACCCGCCGCACCAAGTTCGAGCTGAACAAGGCGCGCGACCGGGCGCACTTGTTGCTGGGCCTGGTGATCGCGGTCACCAACCTCGACGAGGTGGTGAAGATCATCCGCGGATCGGCCAACCCCGGCCTGGCCCGCGCGGCGCTGTTGGCGCGCGAATGGCCGATCGGCGAAATCGCGCCCTACATCCGCCTGGTCGAGGCGATCGAGGACGACGCGGAGGACGGATCGGGCAAGCCCTATCGCATGTCCGAAGCGCAAGTCCGCGCAATCCTCGACTTGCGCCTCCACCGCCTGACCGCGCTCGGCCGCGACGAGATCGGCGACGAGTTGCAGGTGCTGGCCACGGCCATCGCCGGCTACCTCGAAATCCTCGCTGACCGGCAGAAATTGTACGCCTTGATGCGGCAGGAACTGGTCGAAGTGCGCCAGGGCTATGCCACCCCGCGCCTGTCGGAAATCGCGCCTGCCGCCGACGGGATCGAGGACGAGGACCTGATCGAGCGCGAGGAGATGGTGGTCACCGTCACGCTCGACGGCTATATCAAGCGCACCGCGCTTTCGACCTTCCGCGCCCAGAACCGGGGCGGCAAAGGTCGCGCCGGGATGGCGACCAAGCAGGAAGACGCGGTCGCGACGATGTTCGTCACCTCGACCCACACGCCGGTGCTGTTCTTCTCCACCGCCGGCAAAGTCTATCGCATGAAAGTGTGGCGCCTGCCCGAAGGCGGCCCGGCCACGCGCGGCCGTCCGGTGGTGAACCTGCTGCCCGCGCTCGACAAGGACGAGACGATCGCCGCCGTGCTCCCGCTGCCCGAGGATGAGGCAGAGTGGGGCAAGCTCAACGTCGTGTTCGCCACCGCGCGCGGCAACGTGCGGCGCAACAGCATGGATGCGTTCACCAGCATTCCGTCGAACGGCAAGTTCGCCATGCGGTTCGAGGACGGTTCCGAAGATCGCCTGATCGGCGTCGCCTTGCTCGAACCGGCCGACGACGTGCTGCTCGCCACGCGGCAGGGCAAGGCCATCCGCTTTGCCGGTGACGACGTGCGGGAATTCCAGAGCCGCACCTCCACCGGCGTGCGCGGGATGACGTTGAAGAACGACGACGAGGTCATTTCGCTATCGATCCTCCACCGCGTCGGCACCACGCAGGAAGAGCGCGAGGACTACTTGCGCTTCGCCCCGTGGAAGGGCGAGCGTGAGGGCGATCCTGCCGATCCCGCGCGCATCGCCGAACTGGCCGAGCGCGAGCAGTTCATCCTCACGGTCTGCGCCAATGGCTACGGCAAGATGTCGTCCGCCTACGAATACCGCCGCACCGGTCGCGGTGGGCAGGGCATCACCAACATCGACAACATCGCGCGCAACGGCCCGGTCGTGGCCAGCTTCCCGGCGGGCAAAGCCGACCAGCTGATGCTGGTGACCGACCAGGCCAAGCTGATCCGCCTGCCGCTCGAAACGATGCGCGTGATCGGGCGCGGCAGCGCGGGCGTGCGGCTGTTCAACGTGGCCGATGCCGAACACGTGGTCAGCGCGGTCCGGTTGCTCGATGCGGCCGATGATGCCTTGCCCGATGATGCCCTGCCCGATGACGGTGAGGCAGACGACACCGTGCCGCCCGGCGGCGACGACGCGGCCTGATTCGATGGTGAATGCCAGCCCGGCGGGTGCAGGCCCGTCAGACCGCCCGCTGGTCGCCTACAAAGTGCTCACCCGGGCGCAGATGGCCGAGTTGGAGGCGCAGGGCTCCTTTGCGGGCGCGCCGGTGGATCTGGCCGACGGCTTCGTCCACTTGTCCACCGCCGCGCAACTGGCCGAGACGATCGACCGGCATTTCGCCGGACAGGATAGCCTGCATATCGTCGCGGTCGATGTCGAAGCGCTGGGTGATGCGATCCGATGGGAGCCATCGCGCGGCGGTCAGGATTTCCCGCACTTGTACGCGCCCCTGCCGCTGTCGGCGACGCTGGCTTACGGGCCGCTGGAGCGCGAGCTGGACGGCTCGGTGCGGCTGCCCACGGTCGCCTAACCCCCTGCGACCTAACCCCCTGCGACCTACCCCCCTGCGATCTAACCCACTGCCGCCTGCAAGCGCGCGTCCTCGCCATTGCGGCTGAGCGTGGCGATCACGCCGGTGCAGATCAGGAACTGCCCGACGTAGTACAGCGGCCAGATCAGCCAGCCCGGCAGCGCGCTGGCAGCCAGCGGCCCCATCCGGGCAAAGATCAGCACATCCGAGGCGACGAACAGCAGCGCCCCCAGCCCCACGCCATAGAGCGGGAAACTGCTGGTCCACGCCAGGCCCGCCATGCCGGCCAATACCAGCGCGTAGAGGGCGGTGTTCGCCGCCGTCGAACGGTCTGACGGAAGCACCCACGCCAGCAGCGGCACGATGACCAGCAATGCGACCGCCAGCAGTTTCTGGCTCACGCTGGTGTCGGCCCGGCGATGGCGCAAGTACAGCGCAATGGCGCACACGTGGCCGGCGAAAAACGCCGCACCGCCGGCGGTGGCGTCGATTTCCATCAGCACGTCGCCCAGCGCACCCAGCGCCATCACGCCCGCGATCAGGTGCCCGTCGCGCGAGCCGTTGCGCGTCCACGCATACACCGCGAGCAGCGCCACGCCCGCGCCCTTCCACGCCATCTGGTAAAGCCCGGGCAGCCGGCCATCGGCCACAAACCAGTAACTGATGGCGAACGCGAGGCTGGCCAGCAGCCATGGTCTGCGTTCCAGCAATCCGCGCGCGGGCATCGCGTTCGCTCCTTGTTCGGGTTGGGCCTTGTCGGCACGGCGTCGAAAGTCCGTTTGGGGCTGTCGCGCGGCGCGCGCAATGCCTATGGCGCGGGGCATGACACATCAGGTCCATATCATCGGCGGCGGACTGGCCGGAAGCGAAGCGGCGTGGCAGCTCGCCCGGCGCGGCATCCGCGTGAAACTATCGGAAATGCGCGGCGCGGGCGAGCGCAGCCCGGCCCACCAGGGCGATGCGCTGGCCGAACTGGTCTGCTCGAACAGCTTCCGCTCGGACGACCACGAACGCAACGCGGTCGGTCTGCTGCACCACGAAATGCGCGCGCTGGGCTCGCTGGTGATGGCGGCGGCGGACAAGTCGAGCGTTCCTGCCGGATCCGCGCTGGCGGTCGACCGCGATGTGTTTTCGGCGCACGTCGAAGCCGCGCTGGCCGCGCAGCCGACGCTGGAGATCGTGCGCGAGCGGATCGACATGCTGCCCGCGTCCGGACTGACGATCATCGCCACTGGACCGCTTACCGCCCCCGCGCTCGCCGACAGCATCGGCGCGGCGACCGGGGCGGATTCGCTGGCGTTCTTCGATGCGATCGCGCCGATCGTTCACCGTGACAGCATCGACATGGACATCTGCTGGATGGCCTCGCGCTGGGACAAGGGCAGTGGCGACGACGGTTCGGGCAAGGACTACATCAACTGCCCGATGACGCGCGAGGAATACGTCGCGTTCCGCCAGGGCCTGCTCGACGGCGAAAAGACCGAGTTCCGCGAGTGGGAAGCCAGCACGCCGTATTTCGAAGGCTGCATGCCGATCGAGGTGATGGCATCGCGCGGTGAAGACACCTTGCGGTTCGGGCCGATGAAGCCCGTAGGGCTCGACAATCCGCATTGGGCCAGTCCGGAACATCCCCAAGGGCGCTGGGCCCATGCCGTGGTGCAGCTGCGGCAGGACAACAAGCTAGGCACGCTGTGGAACATGGTGGGATTCCAGACCAAGCTGAAACATGCCGAGCAGGTGCGCCTGTTCCGCACGATCCCGGGGCTGCAGAACGCCGAATTTGCTCGCCTGGGCGGCCTGCATCGCAACACGTTCCTCAATTCGCCGACGCTGCTCGACCGGCAGTTGCGGCTCGGCAGCGCGCCGCACATCCGCTTTGCCGGTCAGATCACCGGCTGCGAAGGCTATGTCGAAAGCGCGTCGGTGGGCTTGCTGGCGGGACTGATGACCGCGGCGCAGATCGCCGGTACGCCATGGACCGCCCCGCCCCGCACGACCGCGCTCGGCGCCCTGCTCAGCCACATTACCGGCGATGCGGAAGCCGACAGCTACCAGCCGATGAACGTCAACTTCGGCCTGTTCCCACCGCCGGCGGACGAGGTGAAGAAAAAGCAGCGCAAGGAAGCCTACACCGGCCGGGGCAAGGCCGATCTAGCCGTCTGGCTCCCCACCGTCGTTGCCTGACGCGGGATCGCTGCCCGACTGATCGCGCGCGGCCCTGCCGCCTTTGCTCCGGCCGCGATGGCTGCCTGCGGCGGGCTTGCACTGGCACTTGGCCGCCGACTTCTTCGACTTGGTGGCGACGAATTCCTCACGGGTGAGCGCGCCGTCGCCATTGTGGTCGGCCCCCTTGAACTTGTTGCTGGTGCGCACCGCCCATTCTTCGAACGACAGCAGGTTGTTGCCATCGACATCGAGCTTGCGGAACGCCTTTACCCGCGGCGCGAGCAGTTCGTTGCGCGTGATCCGCCCGTCACGGTCCTTGTCGAACCGGTCGAACCGGCGGGCTTCGCGCGATTCCTCGCTCGCTTGCGGCAGCGAAGCACCGTGCTGGCCCGCGCCGTCTTCATCGGGCGGGTCTTCGGCATCGGGTTGCGCGCCATCGGTTGCCGCGATGCTGGGCGGCGGCGCGTTGCGCGCGGTCTGGGCGCGGCCCTGCCACCAAAACACACCCGAGGCGACCAGCAGCAACGCGGCGAACGCGCCCAATACGATACGGTTCATCGGACGCCCTCGCAGCCGCCGCCGGAGCGACCGGCCTGACGATAGCGCGGTCCTGTCGGGCGGTGACTCCCAACCGCATCCATTCCTGCGTAATATTACGTAGGGCCTGTCGTTACCGCCCGATCAGGCCGAGCCGCAGCGCCACCGCGAGGTCCGCGATCGGAGCGGGCCGGCCTCCCCGCGCGGCGGCACGAACCGCCAGCCCGCGCAGGAGCATCAGTGGCCGCATGGCGCGGTTCAGAGTGCGGCCCGGCCCGGCGGCGGCGGGGCGCACCCAGTCGCTCGCCGCGCTGCCTACAGCCGTCGTGTCGGCAATGGCGCAGAGCCGCGCCAGGGCAGTCATCGCGGCGATCCGCGCATCGGCGAGTTCGCCACCGCCGTCCTCGCCCACGGCCTGTGCTTCCCAGCCATCGACCATCCCGGCCAGCGCAGCCCGCTCCGTCTCCCACGGGACAAGGTGTGCCAGCAGGGGCTCGCCGCGCGGCCAATCGCCCGCGGGCGTGGTGAACCGGTCGCGCCACCACGCCAGCCGCAACTGGATCATCACCGGCTCACGCCCGGGACGGGCTGTTTCCCTCAGCCGTGCATCGAGTGCGAAAAATCCCAGCCACAGCGGCGCAACCGATCGCGGCGCATAAGCCAGCGCCAGCCGTTCGGGCGGATCGAGCGTGTCCATGAGGGCGTGTCGGTCGGGCGGCGCGGTCACGTCCTGCCGTCGGGAATTGTTGGCATCATGGCCCGGCGATACGGGATCGTTCGCGGCGAGTCTGCCCCCGACAAGTCGCTGGACCGCCAAAATGCGCGCTGACGGACGGGATGTGGCCAGTCGGGCGTTAATCTCTGCGGGCCAAGCGGCCCGGTCATCGGTGCAGGATCGTCATGCAGGCGATAAGTAATTGACGCAGTAAATATCGTCAACAGCCGTTAAATTTCCTGACTTTCAAATCAAGATAGCCTTCAATACCATAGTGGATCAAATAGTCATGGGTTTAACTGAAACTTAACCACGGCAGTTACCGGTTCATTCCTGAACGAAAGTTATAGCCACATCCCGGAAGGAGTGGTTTGCGTGAGCAGTTTCGGACTGGACGAAACCACCGACCGGATTGTGCACCGCGACGATTCGTGGCTCGTGCGCCTGGCCCGCGACCGTGCCGGCAACACCCTTGCCATCGTCGCCGCCGCGATCATTCCGCTGATCGGGATGCTCGGCAGCGGGCTGGACATGGGACGCGCCTACCTCGCCCAATCGCGCCTCCAGCAGGCCTGCGATGCCGGCGCGCTCGCGGCGCGCAAGTCACTGGGCTCGGTCGCGCCGACCTCGGGCGCCATTCCCGAAGCGGCCGCAACCATCGGCCAGCGGTTCTTTAACGTCAACTTTCGCGATGGCAGCTACGGCACCACCGACCGCACGTTCGCGATGGCGCTGGAGAGCGATTACTCGATTTCGGGCCACGCCACCGTCATCGTGCCCACCACGCTGATGCGCATTTTCGGCTTCCAGCAAGTGCCGATCACCGTCAACTGCAAGGCCCGGCTGAACTACGCCAACACCGACGTCATGATGGTGCTCGATACCACCGGATCGATGGCGGACACCAATCCGGGTGACACCGCGCCCAAGCTGCAAGTCCTGCGCAACGTGGTGAAGTCGTTCTACAGCCAGCTCGAAGCCAGCAAGAGCCCCGGCACCCGCGTACGCTATGGTTTCGTGCCGTATTCGACCAACGTCAACGTCGGCGGTCTGCTCAAATCGGGCTGGGTTGCCGACAGCGCGACCTACCAGGGCCGCGTCGGGGAAGACACCGGGACAACCGAAACGCACGACACGTACGACACCTCCTATGCCTATGTCAGCGGCACGACGAGCGCCGTCGCAGCATACCTGTCGGCGACCTGCCCCGCGAACACCGTTACATGGGCCCAGCTGTCGTACAACACGGCCCCCGACGGCACCGTGACGGGCACGGCCGAAATCAACGGCACCGCCTATGGCTGCGCCTTTGCCGACAGCGGGAACAAGTCGGTCACCGGCACCACCTACGACCACTATGTCTACAGTTGGACGACGAAGAAGACCGGCACGGTGACCAACCCGGTGTTCACATGGCGCTACAAGCCGATGGCGTTCGATGTGCGCAACCTCAAAGGTGCGACCGACGATGCGCCGCTGGCCGGTGGTTATCTCGACGTTCCCATGGCGGGGTCTCCCGCCAGCCCTTCCCCGCTGCGCGCCTGGTTTCGCGGCTGCATGGAAGAGCGCGCGACGTACGAGATCGGCGATTACGACAACGTCGACCTGACCCGCGCGCTCGATCTCGATCTCGATACGATCCCGACCAGCGCCAACCCGGATACACAGTGGAAGCCCATGCTCAACGAGATCTCGTGGGTGCGCAGCATGGACTGGAACGGCAACGGCAGCTTCACGCCGGGGCCGGTCACGTTCGGCGGCGACTTCATGATGTCGGAATGGGCGGGACTGTCATCTTGCCCCAGCCCTGCGCGCAAGCTGGCGCCGATGACGCCGCAGGATCTGTCGGACTATGTCGACGCCTTGCAGCCCCGTGGCAGCACCTACCATGACATTGGCATGATCTGGGGCGGACGGCTGCTGTCCTCGACCGGCCTGTTCGCGGATGAAAACGCCGATCTCGCGGGCAAGCCGACCAACCGCAACCTGATCTTCCTGACCGACGGGCAGACCGCGCCGCTCGACCTGTCGTATGGCGCGTACGGCATCGAACCGCTCGACCACCGGCGCTGGTCGCCATCGTCGCCGCTGTCGTTGACCGAGGTGGTGGAAAAGCGGTTCACCGTTGCCTGCCAGGAAGTGAAAAAGCGCAACATCACGGTGTGGTTCGTGGCATTCGGCACCGACCTTAACCCTGTCATGACGCAATGTGCCGGCGTGGGTCATTCGTTTTCCGCCGGCAATGCCACGGAACTGGAAACGGTATTTTCCAACATTGCCAAGTCGATGGGAGACTTGCGTGTCTCGGGGTAAGGCGCTGTTTCCGAAGCCGGTCGGCGGCTTGCCCGGGCGGCGCGCTAACCGTTCGTTAACCATACCTGTTGGCGGCAACCTTTACCGCACGCGGGTATGGTCGACGCATGAACGGGGTGGTCACGACATTGCTGAGCCTGCTGACGCGCGCGCTTCGTTCGCGGCGGACCAGCCCGTTCATGGCCCGCCCGCTCCTGGCACGCCCGTTCCTCGCACGATTGGCAGGCGATCGCACGGGCAACACGATCGCGATCGTGGCGGCGGCGATGATCCCATTGCTGGCGATGATCGGCGGCGGCGTTGACATGGGCCGCGCCTACCTCGCGCAGGCCCGGCTCCAGTCCGCCTGCGATGCCGGCGTGCTCGGCGCGCGCAAGTCACTGGGGGCCGGCGCGAACTTCAATGCTTCGACCGACGGCCCCAAAGTGACCGACGCGGGCAACAAGTTCTTCAACGTCAACTTCCGCGATGGCAGCTACGGCAGCGAAAACCGTTCGTTCACGATGGTGCTCAACAACGACTTCTCGATCACCGGGAAGGCCGCGATCGACATGCCGACCTCGATCATGTCGATCTTTGGCTACACGCGCATCCCGGTGAAGATCGATTGTTCGGCCCGGCTCAATGTCACCAACACCGATATCATGATGGTGCTCGACGTGACCGGTTCGATGGCTGAAAACACGCCGACCGAAAGCCAGCCCAAGATCGCCGTGCTGAAATCGGTGGTCAAGACGTTCTACGCGCAGATGATGGGCAGCAAGGTGCCCGGCAGCCGCATCCGTTTTGGCTTTGTGCCCTATTCGACCAACGTCAATGTCGGCTCGCTGCTGCAGGATTCCTGGGTGGTGCCTAACTGGAACTACGATTCGCGCGTCCTGGTCGGCACCGGCAGCACGGGCGGCACGTACAGCTATTACGGTGCGCTGACGTCGGTTTCGGGCAACTACTACACCTCCGCAGTTTCGACGTACGCCGCAAAGCAGAGCGGCAGCACGTATTCGTGTCCGACCAAGCCTGCGAACACGCTGACCACCAGCAGCCCGGTGCTCATTTCAACCGTCAGCACAACGGTGACAACGCCCGTTCCCGGCACGCAAACGGTCGAGACCTATCAGCGTACGCAAAACGGAAGCTCTTACGCCACATCGCTGTCGGGCACCACGTGCACGGTCAACCAGACCATCTACAGCAACTATGTCAGCGCCTACACCTACATCACCGAGCCCAAGCTCAACGGCGGGAGCAACTGGCAGTACCAGCTGGTCAACAAGGACACGAGCGCGTGGCGCACCGAGTCCAACGGCTGCATGGAGGAACGCGGCACTTACGAGATCGACGACTACAACAACGTCGACCTGACCCGCGCCAAGGATCTCGACATCGACCTGGTGCCCAATGCCGGCGACACATCGACGCAGTGGCGGCCGGAATATCCGGCGATGATCTACGAACGCCAGCTCAAGTGGAGCGGTGGCAGCTTCAACACCGCTGCGATCACCACCAACGACGAATATGTCGCGCCCTACATTCCCGGCTTCGCCGCCTGCCCTCCGGCGGCGCACAAGCTGGCCGAAATGTCTGCCAGCGATATCGATTCCTATGTCGCGACGCTCACCCCGGGCGGCAGCACGTACCACGACATCGGGATGATCTGGGGCGCGCGGCTGATTTCGCCGACCGGAATCTTCGCGACCGAAAACGCCGATGTCGCGCCCAACAACCGCACCAACCGCAACATCATCATGCTGACCGACGGTGCGACCTCGTCGCTGGACATCAGTTACGGCGCTTATGGCGTGGAACCGCTCGACAAGCGGCGGTGGAATTCGTCGAGCCCGCTAACGCTGACCCAGACCGTGGAGAACCGCTTCTCCTACGCCTGCGAAGCCGCCAAGAAAAAGAACGTCACCGTGTGGTTCATCGCGTTCGGCACCGACATCAACCCGATCATGAGCAATTGCGCGGGCGAAGGCCATTATTTCGCGGCGAGCAACTCGACCGAGCTGGACCAGGCGTTTTCCGACATCGCCAAGGCGATCGGTCAGTTGAGGCTCAACCTGTGATGGCGATCGGTGATGGCCGCCGGCGGCTACGCGGTCTTGCGCGGGATCGCTCAGGCGTCAGCGCGGTCGAATTCGCGCTGATCGCACCGGCGTTGATGGTTACGCTGATGGGCCTGTTCGACATGGCATACACCATGTACGCGCAGACCATGCTGCAGGGATCGCTGCAGCAGGCCGCCCGCGCCTCCACCATCGAGGGTGCGGCGACCACGCTGGGATCGATCGACTCCATCGTGTCCACGTCGGTGCATCGCGTGATCCCGCGCGCGACGCTCACGTTCGTGCGCAAATCGTACACCAACTTCGGCGACGTCAACATGCCCGAGGATTTCACCGATGCCGATGGCGACGGGGTATGCGACAACGGCGAAGCGTTCGAGGATGCCAACGGCAACGGCACCTGGGATCGCGACCGCGGCGTTGCCGGGCTCGGCGGCGCGCGTGACGCGGTGCTCTACACCGTGACGATGACCTACCCGCGGGCCTTCCCGATGACCTCGCTCATCGGTTTGTCGCCCAATGTCACGACTGCAGCCGCGACGGTGCTGCGCAACCAGCCCTATACGGACCAGAAAATCGTCGCCACCGTGGGGAATTGCACATGATCGGCAGCCTTGGACTGTTGCGCCGCCTGCTCGCCGCGCGATCGGGCGTGGCCGCCGTGGAGTTTGCGATGTCGCTGCCGGTGCTGCTGACCGCCGGGCTGTTCGGCACCGAAACCGCCAATCTGGCGGTGGTGCACATGCGCGTCGGCCAGTTGGCCGTGCAGATTGCCGACAACGCCGCGCGGATCGGCGACACGTCGCAACTGAGCGCGCACAAGATCTACGAAAGCGATATCGACGACCTCATGCTCGGTTCGAACATCCAGGCCGGCAAGCTGGGCCTGTTCGATCATGGACGGGTGATCATCAGTAGCCTCGAGGTCGTTCCGGGCACCGCCGACAAGCAGTATATCCACTGGCAGCGGTGCAAGGGCACCAAGCATGTCAATTCGGCCTATGGTGCCGAAGGCGCCGGCCTGACCGGCACGCTCAACGGCATGGGGCCCCCGGGCGAGGAAGTTCAGGCGGTTCAGGGCGATGCGGTGATCTATGTCGAAGTGACATACGATTATCAGCCGCTGATGACCGACATGTTCACCCGGAGCGGCCCGGTCCACGCCACCGCCGCGTTCAACGTGCGCGACAGTCGCGATCTCAGCCAGATCTACCAGCGCGACCCGACCGTGCCCGACCCCGTACTGGGCTGTGCCGCGTTCAACTCGTTCTGACGGCGCCCGCTGCCCTGCGCTCACCGGCAGGGCACCGCGTGAACGATCAGCGGTAGCAGGCCTTCTTGACCGCCGCGACGATCCGCGGAACGTCGATCAGCGCGGCTTTTTCAAGGTTGGCGGCGTAAGGCAGCGGCACATCCTCGTCGCACACCCGGCCCACCGGCGCATCGAGATGATCGAAGCCGTCTTCCATGCAGATCGCCATGATTTCCGATGCGATCGAGCACGTCGGCCAGCCTTCTTCGACCACCACCAGGCGGTTGGTTTTCGCCAGGCTTTCGAGCACGGCGGCCTTGTCGAGCGGGCGCAGCGTGCGCAAGTCGATCACTTCGGCGTCGATGCCTTCGTCGGCCAGCAGCTTTGCCGCATCGAGCGACAGCCCCACGCCGATCGAATACGTCACGATCGTCACGTCCTTGCCCGGCCGCACGATGCGCGCCTTGCCGATCGGCAGCACATGATCGTCGCCCAGATCGGGCACATCGTAACTGCGCCCGTAGATCAGCTCGTTCTCGAGGAACACCACCGGATCCTCGCTGCGGATTGCGGCCTTCAGCAGGCCCTTGGCATCCGCCGCGTCATACGGCGCGATCACGATCAGGCCGGGAACGGCAGAGTACCACGGCGCATAGTTCTGGCTGTGCTGCGCGCCGACGCGGCTGGCCGCGCCGTTGGGCCCACGGAACACGATCGGGCAGCGCATCTGGCCGCCCGACATGTAGTTGGTCTTGGCCGCCGAATTGATGATGTGGTCGATCGCCTGCATGGCGAAGTTGAACGTCATGAACTCGATGATCGGACGAAGGCCGCCCATCGCGGCGCCCGTACCGATGCCGGCAAAGCCGTATTCGGTGATCGGGGTGTCGATCACGCGGCGCGGACCGAATTCCTCGAGCAGGCCTTGCGTGACCTTGTAGGCGCCCTGGTACTCGGCCACTTCCTCGCCCATCACGAAGATGCGGTCGTCGCGGCGCATTTCCTCGGCCATCGCATCGCGCAACGCTTCGCGTACCGTGGTGGAAACCATGGCGGTGCCGGCCGGGACTTCCGGATCGGCTGCGGGCTTGGCCGAGCTGGCAAGTTGCGCCGCGCCCCCTTCGGGTTTGGCCGGTTCGGGAGCGGCTTCGGCCTTCGCCACGGGGGCCGGTGCAGGCGCGGCTGCGGGAGCCGGGGCCGGCGTTGCGGCATCCTCGCCGTCGCCGGTGATCGTGGCGATCACGGTGCCGACCTTGACGTTCTCGGTGCCCTCGGGGATCACGATCTTGCCGATCGTGCCTTCATCGATCGCTTCGAACTCCATCGTCGCCTTGTCGGTTTCGATCTCGGCGAGGATATCGCCTGACTTGACCGCGTCGCCTTCCTTGACCAGCCACTTGGCGAGCGTGCCTTCCTCCATCGTGGGGGAAAGCGCGGGCATCTTCAGATCGATCGCCATCAGTACTGCTCCACCAGCACGTCGGTATAAAGTTCGTGCATGTCCGGTTCGGGCGAGGTTTCGGCATAATCGGCAGATTCGGCCACGACCTGACGGATCGCCTTGTCGATCGCCTTGATCTTGTCCTCGGGCACGCCGCGCTTGAGCAGCTCGTTCTTGGCGCCTTCGATCGGATCGTGCTTCTCGCGCATTTCCTGCACTTCCTCGCGGCTGCGGTACTTGGCCGGATCGGACATCGAGTGCCCGCGATAGCGATAGGTGTTGAGCTCCATCAGCACCGGGCCGTTGCCCGCGCGGACATATTCCAGCGCGACTTGCGCCGCCTGGTGAACCTCGAGCACGTCCATGCCGTTGACGTCCATGCCCGGAATGCGGAACGCCGTCCCGCGCCGGTAGAACTCGGTTTCGGCGCTGCCGCGCTTGACCGCAGTGCCCATGGCATAGCCGTTGTTCTCGATCACGAAGATGATCGGCAGCTTCCACAGCGAAGCCATGTTCATGCTTTCGTAGACCTGGCCCTGGTTGGACGCGCCATCGCCGAAATAGGCCATGCACACGCCGCCATCGCCGGAATACTTGTGCCCGAAGGCCAGACCGGTGCCGAGCGAGACTTGCGCGCCGACGATGCCGTGCCCGCCATAGAAACGGTGGTCGGTCGAGAACATGTGCATCGATCCGCCCTTGCCCCGGCTGATCCCGGCGGCGCGGCCGGTCAGTTCGGCCATGATCACCTTGGGATCGATGCCGTAGGCCAGCATGTGGCCGTGATCGCGATAACCGGTGATCACGCTGTCCTTGCCCGTGACCAGCGCCGACTGCAGGCCGACCGCGACCGCTTCCTGGCCGATGTAGAGGTGGCAGAACCCGCCGATCAGGCCCAGCCCGTAAAGCTGGCCGGCCTTTTCCTCGAACCGGCGGATCAGCATCATCTGCTCGTAGAAATCGAGCAGCTCCTCGTCGCTGGCGTCGTAGCGGCGGTTGTTGGCGTGGGCCTGTTGCAGGCTGCGCAGCGCGAACGTCGCTTCATCGTCGGCACCGGCGATGGAGTCGTCCGCGTCCGTGGCAGAGCGCCCGGGTCCGGCTTTGGTCAGCGCCTTCCTGCGGGTGGCAGGGGCAGTGGTTTGCGTGCTGGTGGCGCGCGTATTGACAGTCTTGGCCAATCGACGGTTCCTTTGCTGGGCGCCCCGGGCCCCGCTCGATCGGCGGGGGCCTGCACATCGTATAGGGCGAAGCGAAGCCGTCGTGCAACGCCGATCCGGTGGTAAATTGGCAGAGAATGGGCAACGCGCAGTCGAATGCGTTGCTGCAGCGATCAGTGGCGCGGAATCACCAACTCATCCGGGTGCGCGACGTTGAGATTGCTGCGCAGAAGTTCGCCCACCAGATCGGGGTCGGCGTGGCGCGGATCGAGCAGGGTGACGCGATTCTTCAATTCATCGCGCTGTTCGGTCAGCAGCTTCACTTCGGCCTGCCGCTCGTCCAGCAGCTGCGCGTTTTCGCTCCACGCGAGCAGCCCGCTCGGCCCGGCAAGGCCCACGCCGCCCAAGATCAGCAACGCAACGAGCGCGAGCGATTGCCCGATGCCTTCGCGCGGTAATCTGGGATTGGGGCGACGCCGTCTCATATCTGCACAGAATCATAGTTAAACCGCCGATTCAAGCGGCAAATGCAGGAATAGGTGTTGCTGCTGGCGATATATCCACCCTGATGGCGTTCGAGAGGCATGAAGGCCGCACCGGAACCGCGCATCGACCCCCGGCTTGTCCCCTGCCCGCGGCATCCCTAGATACCCCAACCCAGGGGCAACCCTTGCATTGCCCGCCAGCCAACGGAGAGTTCCATGCGTGATGCCGTCATCGTCAGTACCGCGCGCACGCCGATCGGGCGGGCCTATCGCGGGGCCTTCAACGCTACGCCGGGCGCCACGCTGGGCGCTCTGTCGGTGACAGAAGCAGTCAGGCGCGCGGGTATCGCGGGCGAGGACGTCGACGACGTGCTGTGGGGCTCGGCGCTGCAGCAGGGCACGCAGGCGGGCAACATCGCGCGGCTGGTGGCGATGCGCGCCGGTCTGCCCGCCAGCGTTTCGGGCATGAGCCTGGACCGGCAATGCGCTTCGGGCCTGATGGCCATTGCCACCGCCGCCAAGCAGATCATCGTCGACCGGATGGACGTGGTCGTCGCGGGCGGGCAGGAATCGATCAGCCTGGTCCAGACCCCGCAGATGCGCGTTGCGGCCGATCCCGAACTGCTGGCGATGCACGGCGATATCTACATGCCGATGCTGCAGACCGCCGAAGTGGTGGCCGAGCGCTATGGCATCGGGCGCGACGCGATGGACGCGTATGCACTGCAATCGCAGCAACGGACCGCCGCCGCGCAGGCCGCCGGCGCATTCGATGCCGAGATCGTGCCGGTCACGGTGACGATGAACGTGAGCGACAAGGCCACCGGCGAAACCTCGCAAAAGCAGATCACCCTCGCCACGGACGAAGGCAACCGCGCCGATACCACGCTGGAAGGCCTGCAAGGCCTCAAGACCGTGATCGACGGCGGCACCATCACCGCCGGCAACGCCAGCCAGCTGTCCGACGGATCGTCCGCTTCGGTGCTGATGGAGGCCAGCGTTGCGGCGGCCAGGGGCCTGGCCCCGCTCGGGCGCTATGTCGGCATGGCGGTCGCCGGGACCAAGCCCGACGAAATGGGCATCGGCCCGGTGTTCGCGGTGCCCAAACTGCTCGAACGGTTCGGGCTGGCGATGAGCGATATCGGCTTGTGGGAACTGAACGAGGCGTTTGCGGTGCAGGTGCTGTATTGCCGCGACCGGTTGGGCATTCCGAACGAGCTGCTCAACGTCAGCGGCGGTGCGATCTCGATCGGCCATCCGTACGGCATGACCGGCGCCCGCGCGGTCGGCCATGCGTTGATCGAAGGCAAGCGGCGCGGCGCCCGGTATGTCGTGGTGACGATGTGCGTCGGCGGCGGCATGGGCGCGGCCGGGCTGTTCGAGGTACTGTAGCGCTCGGTGTCGTTCGGCTTGGGCCGTGTGGCATCTGATCCGCCATGCGCTAGGCCGCAACTTACTTCCTTGGTGCCCCTGGCCCGACTCGAACGGGCACGTCTTGCAACAATCGATTTTGAGTCGATCGCGTCTACCATTCCGCCACAGGGGCACACCGGAGGCGCGGCTTAGCGGGGCCGCGCCGTTGCATCAAGTATCAGAGTTGGGCGCGGGTCGTCACGCAACCGGCTTCGTGCTGGCGGGCCTGCTTGCCGGATTGATCGCGCCGACCACCAGCTTGTGCAGCCGCGAATGCAGCGGATCGTTGGCGGCGAGCACGGTTTCGTCGCAGATCGGCAGATTGCGGCCGCGATAGTCCGACACGAACCCGCCCGCTTCGCGCACCAGCAGGCAGCCGGCGGCGGTGTCCCACGGCGACAGGCTGCTTTCCCAGAACCCGTCGTAGCGCCCGGCGGCAACCCACGCCAGATCGAGCGAGGCCGCGCCGAACCGCCGCACGCCGGCGACTCGGGAACCGATCTCGTGGTAGATGCGGGTCCATTCACCCATGTCGCCGCGCCCGGCAAACGGGATACCCGTGGCGATCAGCGCCTCGTCCAGATGGCGGCGCGAGGACACGCGCAAGCGGCGGTCCTGCAGCCACGCACCGCGCGTCTTTTCGGCCCAGAAGCTTTCGTCGGTGACCGGCTGGTAGACGATCCCGGCGATCACATCGCCCCAGCCCGAACCATCGAGCTTGGGCTCCTGCGCCGCGATCGAGATCGCGAAGTGCGGAATGCCGTGGAGGAAGTTGCTGGTGCCGTCGAGCGGATCGACGATGAAGCGCGGCTTGGTCGGGTCGCCCTCGATCGTACCGCCTTCTTCCATCACGAAGCCCCAGTCGGGCCGCGCCACGCGCAGCTCGTCCCAGATCGTGCGCTCGGCAGCCCGGTCCGCCTTCGACACGAAGTCCGCCGGGCCTTTCTTCGAGACCTGCAGATGCTCCACTTCGCCAAAATCGCGGCGCAGGCGCGTGCCGGCCTTGCGCGCCGCACGCTCCATCACCCGGACGAGACCCGAAATTGCCATGGTCCGGTCAGCCCACCTTGCCGACGTACGTGCGTTCGTAGACGTCGACGATGATCCGCGTCCCGCTGCCGATGTGCGGCGGCACCATCACGCGCACGCCGTTGTCGAGGATCGCGGGCTTGAAGCTGGACGAAGCGGTCTGCCCCTTCACCACCGCGTCGGCTTCCACGATCGTGGCTTCGACCTGTTCGGGCAGCGCCACGCTGATCGGGCGTTCGTCGTAGATTTCGAGCGTCACTTCCATGCCGTCCTGCAGGAAGGCGGCGGCTTCGCCGATCAGGTCGGCGGGCAGCGTGATCTGCTCGTAGTTTTCCTGGTCCATGAACACGAGGGCATCGCCATCGACGTACAGGAACTGGAAGTCCTTGGTATCGAGCCGCACGCGCTCGATCGTGTCCTGGCTGCGGAAGCGGACGTTGGTCTTGCGGCCGTCGATCAGGTTCTTCATTTCGACCTGCATGAACGCGCCGCCCTTGCCCGGCTGGGTGTGCTGCGTCTTGGCAACTTTCCAGATGCCCTTTTCATATTCAAGGATGTTGCCGGGACGAATGTCCACGCCGCTGATCTTCATGGTGCAAAGAGCCTTATCGTCTCGAAAGCGCGGCCCTTAGCCGTTGCGGCCGATTGCTTCAAGCGGCACCGCCGTGCTAGCGCAGCGAGGTGATGAGTGCGCTGCGCCTTTCTGCCGCCGTGCTGCTGTCCTGCGGGCTGGCGGCGCCTGCGGCTGCGGTTCCCGGCGGCACGCTGGGCACGCTCAATCTGGGCACGTATTTCTGCGAGTTGCCCGGCGATGCCGTGACCGGCGCCCTCGCCCGCCGCGACGAGACGTTCACCGTCGTGCCCGATTCGAGCTATCGCACCGCCGACGGCAACCGGGGCACGTACCTGCTGCTGGCCGACCAGTTGGTGATGACCACGGGTTCGCTCGCAGGGTCGCGCTATGCGATGCAATCGGACAATTTCCTGCACAAGCTGGACAGCCGGGGCACCGAAACGCCGCTGCGTTGCGTCCGCTTTGGCGATCCGGCGGCGATGGCCGACAGCCCGCCGCCCAGCGAACGCTTCCGCGACCCGACCCAGCCGGGCGGCACCTCGCGCAGCGACGGACCCGAAACGCTGCCGGCCAAGCCGCTGCTGCGTTAGGCGCTAGCAGGCTGTTGAAGAAGTCCATTTTCGGGCGATGAAGGCATATTCGTCGCCGTGGCGGTAGCAGATTTCGCCGCGGAGGGAGCCGTCTGGCTGGAGTTCGGCGGAGCCGTCTCCGCATACCTCTGTCATTTCGTCACTTCCGTCCCAGGAAAAGTCGATACTGGTCGCTTCGGTGCTGCTCGCCTCCCAGAAGTGTCCGGTGCAGCACCCGAAGGCGAACTCGCCCGAGCCATTGCCCTCGAACAGGATGTAGGCTGGCTCGACCATGTCGGGATAATCGGCGTCGAAGTCGGGCATTTCGACGATGCGCCATTTGCCTTTGAGGCTCATGCCGGCACTCCGAGGAGCTTGGGCAGGCGGATCAGGTTGTAGGCGGCCAAGGCGAGGGTGAAGACCGCGTCGACCTTGGCCTGTCCTCGTAGCTTGACCTTGGCGAGGCGAGCGGAACCCTTGATCCAGCCGAACACCTCCTCGATGCGCTTGCGGCAGCATTGGCTGATGGCATAGCCGGGATGACGGGTCGTCCGCCGATCCATGGCGGTGGCGCGGGGCTTGCCGGTCTTCGAAAGATGCCCGTCGATCGCGATGTGCGGCGTGACCGTCCGCTCGCGCAAATCCTCCACGAACTGCCGCACGTCATAGGCCTTGTCGCCGCCGAGCGTAATGCGGCGGCGACGCGTCCGGCGATCCAGCATCGCAAGCGCTGCTTCCCGTTCGGCGGTGCCGCTGGTCTGGGTAATGCCGCCGTCCACCGCCAGACCGTTACGGTTCTCCATCATGGCGTGGCCGATATAGCAAAGCCTGGCGGGCTGGCCGTCGCCCTTCTTGTAGAGCCGTGCCTCGGGGTCGGTCGTGCTCTGGTGGGTCTCGTTGGAGCGCTTCTCCTTGTGGAAGTCGCGCTCCGCATTGCGGCCCGGACCCGGCTGGTCATCGTCACTCCCATCCTTGCGGCGAAAACTCTTGATCGAGGCCCATGCCTCGATCAGCGTACCGTCCACCGAGAAGTGATCGCTCGAGATCAGCCGCTTCACCTTGGGCTGTGCGAGGATCGCGCGCAGGAATTTGGCGGCGATCTCGCCACTGAGCAGCCGGTCCCGGTTGGTGCTGAAGCTCGAATGATCCCACACTGCCTCGTCGACACCCAGCCCGACGAACCAGCGGAACAAAAGGTCGAACTCGATCCGCTCCATCAACTGGCGCTCCGAACGGATCCCGTAAAATACCTGCAGCAGCATCGCTCGCAGCAACCGCTCCGGCGGGATCGAGGGCCGGCCAAAACGGCGCGCGTAAAGCGCCCCGAAATCCTCATCCAGAGCCGCCAACGCCGCGTTGGTTATCTCCCGGATCCGCCGGAGCGGATGATCCGAACGTATCCGGGACTCCACATCGACATACGAGAATAGCGCTCCCGTGCGTTCGTCTGATCCGCGCATCCGACCCTCCAGCCCGATCAGTGAATCACGAACAACCCGCTCACACCAGAGACTTCTTCAACAGCCTGCTAAACCTTCACCGGCATGGCCCCATCGCGGCGCATGCGGGCGTAGGCGTAGACCACGATCGACGTGAACACGATCACGCCAACCAGTTCGGCACCGGCGAAATCCTTGACCACGGCCATCGCATCGGGATTGTTGGTGGCCGCGACGATTGCCGCATAGACGATGTTGAACAGGCTATCGCCCACGATCAGGCCGGTCGCCATCAGCACGCCGATCCGCTCGGCGAATTCGGGATCGCGCTGGCGCCTGGCCCAGTTGTTGTAGACATGCCCCAGCACCGCGCCGACGATGACCAGCGCGGTCACGTCCATCGGCAGGTACATGCCCATGCCGACCGCCAGCGGCGGCAGCGCACCGCGTTTGGTGCCGCGCAGGACTTCATCGGCGAGCACCGCCACCGCGCCGATCGCCGCGCCCAGCCCGACCAGCCCCCAATCGAGGCTTCCGCCCAGCACGCCTTGCGCAATCGCCGAGATCAGCGCGGCTTGCGGGGCCGCCAGCGCATTGGCCCCTGCCCCTGCCGCGCCCTGGAACCCGAACGTGGTGTTGAGCAGGTCGAGGATCGGCGGGATCACCAGCGCGCCGAACAGCACGCCCAGGATCAGCGCCACCTGCTGGCGCCACGGGGTCGCGCCGACCAGTTGCCCGGTCTTCAAGTCCTGCAGGTTGTCGTTGGAAATCGTCGCCACGCCGAACACGATGGCAGTGACGAACAGCGCGAACGCGACCAGCGCCTTGGTCGAGGAGGCATCCGCCGCGCCGCGCCCGAACAGCGCCAGCAGCAGCAGCGAAATGCCCAGCGCGGCAAGGATGCCGACGCCGGAGATCGGGCTGTTGGACGCGCCGATCAGTCCGGCCATGTAACCGCAGACCGACGCAATCACGATGCCTGCGACCAGCACGTAAAGCACCGACAGCGTGATGGTCAGCCCCAGCGCCCCGGCGACCGGGCCTCCTGCCGCGAAATCGGCCAGCAACAGCGCAATCGGGACCATGCACAGCAGGATCGTGCCGCCGACCAGACCGATCGGCAGGTCGCGCTCGGTCAGTTCGAGGCTGGCGAGCCCGGTGCCCTTGCGTTTGGCGTTGGCGGCCAGCGCGGCGGTGATGCCGCGCACGATCGGGCCGATCACGCGCAGCAACGTCCAGATTGCCGCGACGCCGATAGTGCCGGCGCCGACGAAGCGCACTTTTGCGCGGAACACGCCCGATACGAAATCAGCGAGTTCGGTGCCCGCCGGCGGTCCGCCGTGGGTCAGCACCGGCAGCAGCACGCCAAAGCTGATGACGATGCCGGTCAGCATGGCGATGCCCACCGCCAGCCCGACCAGATGCCCGACCCCGACCAGTGCCAGCGACAGGCCTGCAGACGCCGAGGTTGCGCCGCCGCCGAAGCGGAACGCGGTGCCCGCACTGTCGACCGCCAGCTTCATCTTGGAGAGCAGCGGATAGAACGCCGAAAGCAGCCCGCCGACGGTCACCGCCGCCAGACCGCGCCGGTTTTCCTCCTCGCCGCCCACGCCCGCGCCGACTTTCAGCACTTCGGCGGCAGCGACGCCTTCGGGGTACGGCAGGTCCGATCCGGTCACCAGCGCACGGCGCAGCGGCACCGAATACATCACGCCCAGAATGCCGCCGATCGCGATCACCGCCACCGATTGCCAGTAGGGAAATCCGGTCCACCAGCCGACCATGATCAGGCCGGGCAGCACGAACACGATGGCCGACAGCGTGCCCGCCGCCGAGGCGATCGTCTGGACGATGTTGTTTTCCTGGATGGTCGCGCCGGAAAAGAACCGCAGCACCGCCATCGAGATTACCGCTGCCGGGATCGATGTGGCAAACGTCAGGCCTATGCGCAGGCCGAGGTAGACGTTGGCCGCCGTGAACACGAGCGTGAGTATCGCGCCCAGCACCACGCTGCGCAGCGTCAGTTCGCGCGGCTGCACCGTTGCGGCAGGGCCGCCGATACCGTCCGATTCGCTTCGTGCCACGCGGGTCTCCCGTTCAGGAAAGTGTCAATTTTTCTGGCGAAGTTGACGGAGTTTTCACGCCCTGAGGAGAAGTCGCCTCCCGCTCCCAAGCCGCCCCGTCATGGCCTCGCCCACCCTGATGCCACGCTCGCCGCGTGTAGGAAAGCGCGGCGCGCAAGACCGGTCATTTGCCACCCAGCAGCGGGTAAGGGTTGATCGGCTCGCCTTCGTGCCACGGTGTTTGCGGCGTGGCGGCTTTCACCGCGAAATGGAGGTGCGGTGCGGCGGGATCGGCGTTGCCCGTCGCCCCGACGGCGGCGATTTCCTGCCCCGCCCCCACCGTCTGGCCCTCTGCCAGCCCGGGCGCATAGTGATCGAGGTGGGCATAGTAATAGATCGTCATGCCATCGGGCGATCGGACGTAGATCGTATTCCCGCCGTCGTGCGACAGGAACAGCTTTTCCACGCGACCGGGCGCGGCGGCAAGCACCGGCGTGCCGACCGGCGCCAGGATATCGATCGCATCGTGCACCCGCAGCCCCCCGGCGCGAGACTGGGTATAGGTATCGACCAGTTGGCTCGCCTGCACGCCCTGCACCGGGATGGCGATCGCACCGCGCAGCTGAAGAAGCGACGTCATGACACCCCGGTCCTGTCCGGCCGGCGGGCTGACCCGGGCCGCCGCGCTTTCACCCAGAAACCGCGCGGGCGCACCGGTCGGCACCGGCGCCAGACTGTCGAGGTATATCGCGCCTGCGACAATCCATGCCGCCGACGTCACCGTCACCGTGACGGCGACCAGCCGCGCCTTCTGCCAGAAGCCCATCGCGATCAGGCCGTGAACTCGACTTTGGTACGGGTCGAGACCATCTGCGCCAGACGCGCCACGTCCCAGTTGGTCAATCGCACGCAACCGTGGCTTTGCGCCCGCCCGATCGTCTCGGGCTCGGGCGTGCCGTGAATGCCGTAGTGCGGCTTGGACAGGTCGATCCACACGACACCGACCGGACCGTTCGGACCCGGCGGCAGCATCTGCTTGTCGGTCTTGTCCGCCACGTTCCAGAACAGTTCGGGGTTGTAGGAAAACTTGGGATTGTGCGAGATGCCGTTGATCTTCCAGTTGCCCAGCGGCAACGGATCGTGGCTCGATCCAGTGGTGACCGTGTACAGCGCGACCAGCTTGCCGGCGCCGTCATAGGCGCGCAGCGTGCCTTTCGCCTTGCTTACCACGATCCGCGCGACATCGGGCTGCGCCGTGCCGACGCCCAGCGATTGCAGCGTGGCAAGCCAGATCGGGTCCTTGACCAGCGTGGGATCGATCGCGTCCGCGCCGATGTTCGGCACGCGGATCTGCTGCCCGTCGGCGAACACCGGCGTCGCGGACGGGCTGGCCCCAGCCGCCGTTGGCGATCCTGTAGCAACCGGTGGCGCTCCCGCGATCTGCGGGTTGAGGTCGTGCAGCACCGCGATGGTGGTGTGGAACCGCTCGGCCAGCTTTTCGTCGAGCGATTGATAGCCCAGCGCGGGCAGTGCCGCCTGATCCGCTGCCGCCTTGGGCGTGGGCGCGAACGGCCCTGCGGCAAAGTCGGCGGGAATGGTCACGAGCCTTGTTGCCGGGATGGTGAACCAGCGCTGCATTTGCGTGGTCGTCGCCTCATCGGGCTTGCCGGTTACCGGCAGGCCGTTGGCCTCCTGGAAGCCCATGAGCGCGTTGCGGGTGGACAGGCCGGTCTTGCCATCGACCACGCCGGGGGTGAAGCCCAGCCGGTCGAGCACCACCTGTATCTGCATGTCAGGGCGCGGTTTGTCGTCGGCCGCCGATGCGGGAGCAACCTCACCCGGCCCCGGATCGTGCGACAGCATGCCGTCGGCTGCGGGCGGGGCGAGGGGTTGTGACGTTGGCGCGGCGGCGGCAGGGGAACCCGATGCCGCGCTGTCCTTCTTGGGATCGGCCCCCGCCGTATTGCAGGCGGCAAGCGCCAGCATGCTGGTCAGAAGGCAGGTGGTAAGGATCTGGCGCTGCATCGGTTTTCCCTGGTTGGTTCCAGGGGCAAACGATCAGCGCGCCGGAAAGGTCCGACGCGTGGATACGGCCGCGCGGCGCTCAGAAATCGCGCGGCGCGGCGCTGATCACGTCGAGGAATGCGCGCACCGCTGCAGCCTCGTCGTCGCCCCACACCGCCTGGCTCACCGCGAGAAAGTCCGCGCCTGCGGTCACCAGCGGGGCGCAATTGGCAGGCGTGATGCCGCCGATCGCCACGCACGGCAGTTCGACCATCTGCTGCCACCACGACAACAGTTCCAGTTCGGCGCGATGCTCGGTCGACTTGGTCTCGCTGGGGAAGAACGCCCCGAACGCGACATAGTCCGCCCCCGCCTCGCCCGCCGCGATCGCCAGGTGGCGGCTGTCGTGGCAGGTCACGCCGATCTGCACGTCGCGGCCCAGCTGGTCGCGCGCCTCGGCGATGTCGCCGTCGCCCTGCCCCAGATGCACGCCATCCGCGCCCAGCCGCTTGGCCAGGCTGATGCTGTCGTTGACGATAAACGCGACGTCGGCCTCGGCGCAGATGCGCTGCAGTGGCTCCGCCAGCGCGGCAGCGGCGTGTTCGTCGATGTCCTTCACCCGGAACTGGAACGCCGCGACCTCACCCGCATCAAGCGCGCGGGCGAGCCGGTCGGGAAACGCCCCCCCGACATCGAGTGGCGAGATCAGGTACAGCTGGCAGGCGGGCGTGCGGTTGGGAGATTGGGCCATGGCGCGCGCTCTAGCGGCTCAAGGTCCGGGCGGCAACGATCGCGGTTTGGAGGGGGCGGTTTGGAGGGGGCGGTTCGGCGGTGGCGGTTCGGGCACCGTTCATCGACGAAGGCCGATGTGCGCTGGATGAAATGGATGCTTCCCCTTGCCGCCGCAGCGTTCCTTTCGGGATGCGCCACCGTTCCACGCGCCGGTGCGACCGCTGCCACGCCGTTGGCCAGCGCCGAAACACCGGCCGCGCCCGATACCACCACGGCGGACGGTTTTGCCCGGCTGGGAGAAACCACCCACGCCGGCCCGCTATCGGTCCGACCCGACCATCTGGTCGAGGACAGCCGCTGCCCGATGAACGCGCGGTGCGTATGGGCGGGCCGGCTCATCGTGGAGGCAACCGTGATCGACCACGGCAAGGCCTCGCTCCAGCAACTGACGCTGGGCGAGCCGCTGACGCTCGGCGGCGGGCAACTGGTGTTCGACAGCGCCGAACCCGGCAAGCTCGCCGGACGCGCAGATGCGCCCGGCGATTATCGATTTCACTTCGACTTCAGGCCATAACCGCCTGAAGCGACTGCGTTATCCCTCGCCCTTGTAGATGCCGATGATCTTGTCGAGCATCGCCATCGCCTCGCCACGTTCGCGCTGGAAGGTGTTGCGACCGATGATCGAGCCGTTGCCGCCACCGTCGCGGATGTCGCGCGCGTCCTGATAGACCGCGTCGGCGCCTTTGGCCGCCCCGCCCGAGAACACCACGATGCGGCGTCCGGCAAAGCAGCTTTGCACGACATGCGCCACGCGCTTGGCCTGGGTAGAGCTGTCGAAGCCCTCGTAGGCCTTCTTGGCGTCCTTCTGCTCGATGTGGTCGCTGGGCAGCTTGACCTTGATGATGTGCGCGCCGAGCAGCGCCGCCATGTGCGCGGCATACGCCCCGACATCGAGCGCGAGTTCACCCGACTTGGGCAGCGCGCCGCCGCGCGGGTACGACCAGATCACCGTGGCGATGCCGACCGACTTGGCCTCGGCGGACATTTCGCGGATCTCTTCCATCAGTTCGAAGCAATCGTCGCTGCCCGGATAGATGGTGAAGCCGATCGCCGAACAGCCCAGCCGCAGCGCATCCTCGACACTGCCGGTCAGCGCCTGGTTGGCACCGGTCGCCCAGCTGTTGGAGCTGTTGACCTTGAGGATCGTAGGGATCTGCCCGGCAAAGGTCGATGCGCCCGCTTCCAGCATGCCGAGCGGCGCGGCGTAGGCCGAAAGGCCCGCATCGATTGCCAGCTGGTAGTGGTAGTGCGGATCATACGCCGGGGCATTGACCGAAAAGCTGCGCGCCGGGCCATGCTCGAAACCCTGGTCGACCGGCAGGATGACGAGCTTGCCGGTGCCGCCCAGCCGGCCCTGCATCAGGATGCGGTGGAGGTTGGCCTTTACGCCGGGGCTGTCGGATTCATAATTGGCGAGAATTTTCTGGACGGTGGGCGTCGTGCTCATGGTCGCTCCTGATGCGTGCATTCGTATGCGGGACTGCCCATAGTCGGGCGGGGATGGCTCTGCAACTCGTCTGCTTGGTCAATTTTGGAGGGGTCGGGATCAGGACGGTGCGGAAACGGGGGGGCGTGCGCGATTACCCGAGCAGAAGGCGTCCCAACAATCGTCGGCCGGGCAGATCCACCAATTTCAGCGCGAGAACCGCAGTGGCTATCGCAAACAGTACGAACAATGGAATGAGTGCGAACTCGTCAATTTCAACTCTGAACGCAAGGCGCCTGAACATGTACACCAACGGTAAATGCGTAAGGTACAGCCCGTAAGATATGCTGCCCAAAAACATCATCAGCTTGCCAATGCGGCCGAATGGTTCAATTCGGCTACCGAATATCAATATCGCCGGCCACAGCAGGAAGACGATCACTTGGTCGATCGGCGTACGCCACTCGCGCGGGGCCGGTATCGTGAACACTGCCAGTAGTAGCAGACAGGCGGACATCGCCAGAGTGCGATTGACCGTGCTCCGCCGTGGCACGGTGCGTGAGATCAGCACGCCGCAGCCGAATCCGAACGCTGTGCGCGCCACCGCCACCGGCCATGACGTCCAGTTGTCCCCCCAGGACACATCCATGTCACCCGAGGTAGCGGCCACCAGCATCAGCCCAGACGCCAAAACGAAAATTACCAAGAACAGGCGATCCATCCGCAAGAACACGGTGGCCAAGAGTATATTAGCAATCAGTTCGTACAATAGCGACCAGGCGGCGAGATCGAACGGATATAGGTCTGCTGAAAAGGGGGAAGGCAGCATAGCAGCGTTGACCAGCAGCGAACCGGCGAATGGCGCAAGCGCCAACTGGCCGGGCGCGTGGCGCAGGACAAGGTACAGCGCAATGCTTGCCCCGAATGCGGTCCCGACGGCGTAAACCGGATAGAGCCGCACCAGCCGGATCGCCAGAAATCGCATCAGCCCGAGCCCATCGGCCAGCGGCTGGTCGTACCGCGATGCCAGCACGAAGCCCGACAGCATGAAGAAGAAATCGACTGCGAGGTAGCCGCAGGGCAGCAGCGCGGCGTCGTAATGCATGACCGCAACCGCGATCGCCGCGATGCCGCGCATGCCGTCGAGCGTGGTGTATCGCCCCGGACCGTCCGCAACTGCGGCGTTCAAGCCTGGGTTAGCGCTGCGACGCCGGGCAGTTCCTTGCCTTCCATCCATTCGAGAAAGGCGCCACCGGCGGTCGAGACATAGCTGAAATCGCCGCCCACGCCGGCATGGTTGAGCGCGGCGACGGTGTCGCCCCCGCCCGCCACCGAGACCAGCGAACCCTCGCGGGTCAGCGCGGCGGCGGTGCGTGCCAGCGCCACGGTGGCGGTGTCGAACGGCGGCGTCTCGAACGCGCCCATCGGCCCGTTCCACACCAGCGTGCGGCAGGTCTTGAGCACGTCGGCCAGCGCCTCGATGGCGGCCGGGCCGACATCGAGGATCATCTCGTCCGCCGCGACTTCGTGGACGTTGCAGGTGCGTAAGCTGGGCGGGTTGGCGGCGAATTCCTTCGCCACGACCACATCGTACGGCAGGTGCACGGTGCAGCCCGCCTTGTCGGCATTGGCGAGGATCTCGTCGGCGGTGGAGGCCAGATCGTGTTCGCACAGCGACTTGCCGACATCGACCCCCCGCGCGGCCAGGAACGTGTTGGCCATGCCACCGCCGATGATCAGGTGATCGACCTGACCAACCAAATGCTTGAGCACATCGAGCTTGGTCGAAACCTTCGCGCCGCCAACGACTGCCGCCACTGGATGCTCGGGCTTGCCCAGCGCCTTTTCCAGCGCCTCCAGCTCTGCCTGCATCGCGCGACCGGCATAAGCGGGCAGCGCGTGCGCCAGGCCCACGGTCGACGCATGGGCGCGGTGCGCGGCAGAAAAGGCATCGTTGACGAAGAGATCACCGAGCAATTTCATCTGCTCTACGAGGTCCGGCGCGTTGGCTTCCTCGCCCGCGTGAAAGCGCGTGTTTTCCAGCACGCAGATCGTGCCATCGGCCAAGGCCTTTGCCGCAGCTGCCGCAGTCGGCCCGGCGCAGTCGTCGATGAATTCGACCGGACGGCCGAGCACCGAGGACAGCGCCGGGATCACCTGGCGTAGCGAATACTTCGCATCGGGCTGGCCCTTGGGACGTCCGAAATGCGCCAGCACGAGCACTTTGGCGCCCTTGTCGGCCAGTTCGGACAGGGTCGGCACGGCGGCGCGCAACCGGGTATCGTCGGTCACCGCGCCATCGGCCATCGGCACGTTCAGATCCTCGCGGACCAGCACAAGCTTGCCGGTAACATCTCCAAGGTCGTCCAGTGTGCGAAATGCGTTCATTCTTCGATCCTCACCATTTCGCACACCGTGTCGTCGTGTTCAGATCAGCTTGCCCATGACCCCGGCGGTATCGACCATGCGGTTCGAGAAGCCCCACTCGTTGTCGTACCACGACAGCACGCGCACCAGCTTGCCGTCGATCACCGTCGTTTCGAGGCTGTCGATCGTCGAGGAGTGCGAATCGTGGTTGTAGTCGATCGAGACCAGCGGCTCGTTCGAGAACGCCAGCACGCCCTTGAGCGGGCCTTCGGCGGCGGCCTTGAGCAGCGCGTTGACTTCCTCCTTGGTCGTGTCGCGCTTGGGCGTGAAGGTCAGATCGACGACCGAGACGTTCGGCGTCGGCACGCGGATTGCCGAACCGTCGAGCTTGCCCTTCAGTTCGGGCAGCACTTCACCCACGGCGCGGGCGGCGCCAGTGGTGGTGGGGATCATCGACATTGCGGCAGCGCGGGCGCGGCGCGGATCCTCGTGGATCTGGTCGAGGATCTTCTGGTCGTTGGTGTAGGCGTGGATCGTGGTCATCAGCCCGCGCTCGATGCCGATCGCGTCGTTCAGCACTTTGGCGAACGGCGCGAGGCAGTTGGTGGTGCACGACGCGTTCGAGACGATCTTGTGATCGGCGGTCAACTTGTCATGATTCACACCGAACACCACGGTGAGATCGACTTCCTTGCCCGGCGCCGAGATCAGCACGCGCTTGGCACCGGCATCGAGGTGCTTCTGGCAGGCGGCGCGCGCGGTGAAGAAACCGGTGCATTCGAGCGCGATGTCGATGCCCTGCGCGGCGTGCGGCAGGTTGGCCGGATCACGCTCTGCGGTCACGTGGATGCGCGTGCCGTTGATGATCAGGTCGCTGCCGTCCACTTCCACCGTGCCGGGGAATGCGCCGTGGACGCTGTCGCGCTTGAACAGCAGCGCGTTGGCCTTGGCATCGGCCAGGTCGTTGATCGAAACCAGTTCGAGCCCGCAATCGGGGCGTTCGAGGATGGCACGGGCAACGTTGCGCCCGATACGTCCGAATCCGTTGATCGCAACTTTGGTGGCCATGTCAGGAGCTCCTGCTGATATGTTGAAATTCAAGCAATTCTGGCGACAATCTGCGGAACGATCTTGTCGACGGTGAAGCCGAAATGATCGAACAGGACCGGTGCCGGCGCCGACGCGCCATAGCTGTCGATGCCGATGGTCAGCCCATCGCCCACGTACTTGTGCCAGCCCAGCGTGACGCCCGCCTCGATCGAGACGCGCAACACGCCCGCAGGCAGCAGGTCGGCGCGATAGGCCGCGTCCTGCGCGTCGAACAGTTCCCAGCACGGCATCGACACGACGTCGGCGCCGATGCCCTGCGCTTCGAGGCTGGCGGCGACATCGCGCGCCAGTTCGACTTCGGACCCGGTGGCGAGCAGCACGACCTTGCGCGCGGCCGTGGCGGACACGAGGCGGTAGGCGCCCTTGGCCGAAAGGTTCTGCGAAACATCGCTGCGCAGCGCGGGCAAGTTCTGCCGGCTGAGCGCGAGCAGCGAGGGTGCATCCGCGCGCTGGAGCGCCAGTTCCCAGCACTCGGCCGTCTCGACCGCGTCGGCGGGGCGGAACACGGCAAGGCCCGGCATCGCGCGCAGGCTCATGACATGTTCGATCGGCTGGTGGGTGGGGCCATCCTCGCCCAGCCCAATGCTGTCATGCGTCATAACGTAGATCACGCGGGCGTGTTGCAACGCCGACAGGCGAATGGCGTTGCGGCAATAGTCGGAGAACACCAGGAAGGTGCCGCCGTAAGGGATGATTCCGCCGTGCAGCGCCATGCCGTTCATCGCCGCCGCCATGCCGAATTCGCGGATGCCGTAATACAGATAGCGCCCGGCATAGTCGGTGGCGGTGAGCGGTCCGGTGGACTTGGTCTTGGTGTTGTTCGATCCGGTGAGATCGGCCGATCCGCCGATCATTGCAGGGATCGACTCGGTCAGCGGACCCAGCGCGTTCTCGCTGGCCTTGCGCGTGGCCACCTTGGGCTGCGCGGCGGCGATATCGGCGAGGTAGGCCCGGAAATCGTCGAGCGGCGGCAATTCACCGGCCATGCGTACAATGAATTCCGCACCACGCGAAGAGGTTGCACAGCGCTTTTCCCAAGCAGAGTGAACATCGCGACCGGCAGCACCGGTTTCGCGCCAGCCCGCCAGGATCGGCGCGGGCACCTCGAACGGCGCGGCAGTCCAGCCCAGTTCAGCGCGGGCGGCAGCGACTTCGGCGGCGCCAAGCGCGGCGCCGTGGACGCCGCTGGTGCCCTGCTTGTTGGGCGCGCCCTTGCCGATGATCGTGCGGCAGGCAACCAGCGACGGGCGCTCGTCCGCCACGGCGGCGGCGATCGCGCGCTCGATGTCGGCCACGTCGTGCCCGTCGCATGATTCGACGTGCCAGCCCGCGGCGATATAGCGCGCCGGAATGTCTTCGCTGGTCGACAGCGAGGTCGCGCCGTCGATGGTGATGCGGTTTTCATCCCACAGCACGGTGAGGCGGCCCAGCTTGAGGTGCCCGGCCAGGCCGATCGCCTCGTGGTTGATGCCTTCCATCAGGCAGCCGTCGCCGGCAATCGCCCAAGTGCGGTGATCGACGAAGTCGTCACCGAATTCGGCGTTGAGGTGGCGTTCGGCAATCGCCATGCCGACCGCCATCGCCACGCCCTGTCCCAGCGGGCCGGTGGTGCATTCGATGCCGGGCATCATGAAATTCTCGGGATGGCCCGCGCACGGGCTGCCCAGCTGGCGGAAGTTGCGGATGTCGTCCATCGTCGGCTGTGCGTAGCCCGACAGGTGCAGCAGCGCGTAGATCAGCATCGAGCCGTGGCCCGCCGACAGCACGAAGCGATCGCGATCGGCCCACTTCGGCGCGGCCGGATCGAACTTCAGGAACTTCGACCACAGCACGGTCGCCACGTCGGCCATGCCCATCGGCATTCCGGGATGGCCGCTGTCCGCCGCTTGCACCGCATCCATCGCCAGCGCACGGATCGCGTTGGCCATATCCTGCTGCAACGACGATGCTACCATCGTGGACGGATCGCTGGTCATGCCGGAAATACTGCCTTCCCCTGTGCAACATTCCCTGAAATGCGGAATGCGTCGCTGCCGATTCGGAGCCGGGGCCTCTTTGGTCACCATGCCAGTTTGCGTCAAGGCGTGTGCACCTGCACACAGGACCGCAGACCGCCGCCCGGCGCAGCTGTGGTTCCATCTGCAGCAGCGCGCGGTTGCGGTGGCGCACGATTGTGCTAGCCATTGTGACATGGTTACCGAGCAACTCGACGCAGCGCTGGACCGGCTGGAACAGGCGCTTTCGCAGGCAGAGCAACGGGCGGCGCGCCAGCCGCACGTGCCCGACCCGGCCCCGCTCCAGGCCGATCAGGCACATTCCGAACAGCTGGCGGCGGACCTTGCCGCGCTGGAGGAACGCCACGGGCAGCTCAAGCAGGCGGTGGCGCAGGGCCTTCGCCAGCTCGACGAGATCCTTGCCGGGATGCCGCGATGAGCAACGTCAACCTCTCGATCGGCGGCCGGATCTTCGCGGTCGCCAGCGCGCCGGGCGAGGAAGAGCACATCGCCATGCTCGGCCGCCTGGTGGATGACCGGCTGCGCGACATGGGCGGCGCGGGCCAGCAAAGCGAAAGCCGGATGCTGCTGTTCGCTACGCTGCTGCTGGCCGATGAACTGCACGAACTGAAGGCGCGCAACGGGGCCGGGGAAGCTGATGTGCCAGCCGCTTCGTCGGCGATTTCGTCGTTCTCGGCGGCACCCGACGCGCTGCAGGTTGCAGCCCGGGTGGAAGCGCTGGCGGCGCGCGTCGAAAAGTTGGCCGCGCACCTTGAGCCGGGGGCGACAAGCGCCTAGATAGGACATGACGGGATCTGCCCGGCACGAGCCGCTTGAAACATCCCTGAGGCTATAAGCAAATCCTTGGGGGCTGTCCCTGGTCGAACCACTCTGTTTCCATTGGGGTTCGACACACATGGTCCCCACCTGACGTGAACGCGTCAGAGGATATTTACGGCAACGACCCATGGTGGGCCCGTCACCCTCCTTTTTCTCCCTCCCTTCGCCAGTTACGGAGTGCACACGTGGAAGCCCGGACGGCGGACGCCAAGGCGGTGCTGCGCCGCAAGCTCAAGGCCGCACGCCGCGCGCATGTCGCGCAGATCGAGCCGCGCGTGAAATCGCTGCTGTTCCTGCGCCCGCCCGGCCCCGTGGCGGCGATGCTCGCTCCCGGACAGACGGTCGGCCTGTATGCCACCGGCCCGGACGAGGCGCCGGCTGCATCCTATGCCCGCTGGCTGCGCGAGGCGGGCTATCGCGTGGCGCTGCCGTGGTTCGCGGATCGTGGCGCGCCGATGCGGTTTCGCGACTGGGATACGCCGTGGGATCCCGATACGCTCGAACCCGGTCCGTTCGGCATCATGCAACCTGCTGCGACCGCCGAGGAGTTCGTACCCGACGTCGTCTTCGTCCCGCTGGTCGGCTTTACCGCCACGGGGGATCGTCTGGGCCAAGGTGGCGGGCATTACGACCGCTGGCTGGCGGCGCATCCGGGCACGATGGCGATCGGGCTGGCGTGGGACTGCCAGCTGGTGGGCGCCCTACCCTGCGAGCCGCACGACCACCGCCTGCGCGCTGTGATCACCCCGACGCGGCTCTACGGTCCGTGGGACGACGCGGCATGAAGCCCGACTGGCAACCGACCTGGCGCAAGCCGGTGGGCATTCTGGCGCTGCTGATCGCGCTGGTGATCTATGTGGTGGTGGCGGTGCGGCTGCTCGATGTGGTGGGCAGCTGGCCGGTGCTGGCGCAAGTTCCGGTCTACGTCGTGCTGGGCACGATCTGGCTGCTGCCGCTGCGGCGCTACCTGATCTGGATGGAAACCGGCCGCTTCGGCTGACATTGGCCTGCGCGCGGCAACGCGCTGCAAAGCGCCATTTTCCGTTCGTCGATGTGGAAAATGGCGCGAGTGACGGGACTTGAACCCGCGACCTCCGGCGTGACAGGCCGGCGCTCTAACCAACTGAGCTACACCCGCGTTCCCGTGGGAGCCGCGCCACTAAGGCAGCGCGCCGGGGCTGTCAACTGCTTGCGCGCCGAGTTTTGCCCCGGTTTCGCGCCCGGTTGCGCGCCGCCTCGGTCGTCATGCGCAATCGTGCTTTCGGCTGCATTAACCAAAGCTTGTGACTTCCCTGCGACAAGCGGTCTCCAGCGCCTTGGGGGGCGCAAGGGGGCCTTGATGAATTCACGCGCGATATTGTCCGGCGCTGCCGTGGTTGCGGCTGCCATGCCGATCCTGGCGCCCGTGGCGGCCCAGGCGACCGATCCGGTGCAACTGGCCAGCGACGTGTTCGTCGAGCGGTTCCAGCCCGGCCCCAATGGTCGCGTCAGCCGCATCCTCGAGCGCCCGCAAGGCCTGCATCCGGGCGACCAGCTGGTGTTCGTGGTCAACTGGAAAGCCAGCCGCGCCCGCCCGTTCACGGTAACCAACCCGCTGCCGCGTGCGGTGTCGTTCCAGCGCAGCGTCGATGGCGCGGAAGAAGTCTCGGTCGATGGCGGCCGCAGCTGGGGTCGTCTGGAAGACTTGCGCGTGACCGATCGCGACGGCGGACTGCGCCATGCCAACCCCGAAGACGTCACCCACTTGCGCTGGCGCGTGCCCGATCGCCTTGCCGCGATCGGCGCGGGCCAGATCACCTACCGCGGCGTGGTACGCTGAACCTTTCTATCTAAGTCGGCACCAGCCCGCTCCCCCGCCCGGCCACCCGGCAGTATATCTTATGGATGGCCGGGCGGGGGAGCGGGCTGGTGCCGGACCGACGTTAGTCGGATAATACCGAACCCGCCTCAGCAGTTTCCGTATTTCCAGTTGCGCTTCTTGCCCTCGGCGATCCAGCCGGTGGCCTCGGCAATGCGTTTGGCGCGCGTTTCGGGCCGCTTGGCCTCGGTGATCCATTCGAGATATTCGCGGCGGTGCGACGGCGCGAACGCCTCGAACCGCGCGTGCGCCTCGCCCGCCCCGGCCAGCGCTGTGGCGAAGTCATCGGGCATGGCTATGTCGGTTTTCGCGGCCTTGGGCTTGGGTGCCTTGGGGGCTGCCGTGCCCTTGGCCGCGACGCGCTCGAGCGCGCGCTGCAGGCTGGCGGTCAGTTCGGCATCGTCGGGCAAGTCGGTCAGCTTGGTGATCTTGCCGTGCTGGCCCATCGCGTCGCCGGTGCGGCCTTCGCCGTGGACCACGAACGCGCAGTGCGCCTTGAACGCGGCCATGCCCGCCACGTTCTTTCCGCCCACGGTGAAGTGCGGCATCGACCACTTGATCGTCTCTTCGGCAGCGGGCAGCGCGGTATGGACCAGCGCGCGCAAGTGCGTGAGAATCGGCTGGGCGAAAGGCGGGGCCTGCTCGATATAGGCATCGATCCGCGCATCCTTCGTCATGGCCCTGCCTCCTCGCTTCAGCCCGCCAGCAGCAGCACCGGCGTTTCGATCAGCTTTTTCACCGCCTGAATGAAGCTGGCCGCGTCCCATCCGTCAACCACGCGGTGATCGCAGCTGATCGAGATGTTCATCAGCTTGCGCTTTTCGATCCGTTCGCCGCCCATGCCGTCCGCAACGAACATCGGGCGTTCGATGATCCGGTTGGGGCCGATGATCGCCACTTCAGGGCGGTTGATGACGGGCGTCGTGGCGACCCCGCCCAGCGGCCCGAGCGAGGTCACGGTCAGCGTCGAGCCCGACAGTTCCTCCGACTTGGCGGTGCCGCTGCGCGCGGCTTCGGCGAGCCGCCCGATCTCGCGCGCCAGCTGCCACAGGTTGAGGTCTTGCGCATCGCGGATCACCGGCACCATCAGCCCGGCGGGCGTCTGCGCGGCGATGCCGAGATGCACCGCGCCGAACCGCGTGACCACGCCCGCCTCATCATCATAGCGCGCGTTGATCATCGGGAACTGCGGCACCGTGCGGCAGATCGCGGTGATCAGCAGCGGGAGGAGCGTGAGCTTGGGCTTTTCGCCTCTCGATGCGTTCAGTTGCTCGCGCATCACTTCCAGCGCGGTGACATCGCATTCCTCGACATACGAGAAATGCGGGATGTGGCGCTTGGAGGCGGCCATGTTCTCGGCGATGCGGCGCCTGAGGCCGATGACCCGAACCGTCTCGTCGCCGCGATCGGGACCGGCGGCGCGGTACCCACCCATCGCGTTGTACGACAGGAACGCGTCGAGATCGGCGTGGCGGATGCGGCCGTCCTCTGCCGGGCGGACTTCGGACAGATCAATGCCGAGGTCGGCCGCGCGCTGGCGCACCGCGGGGCTGGCGAGGACTTTGGCGTCACCCGCCCCACGTCCGTTCGTGTCGAGCGAAGTCGAGACACGCTTGGGTTGCTGGGTGGGAGCGCTGGTGGGGGAGGGTGCGCGCGGTGTCTCGACTTCGCTCGACACGAACGGATCAGGAGCTGGTTCGGCAGCCGCAGCTTCAACCCTGCCAACATCCGCCGCATCAGGCGTTCCCGCCTCGATCCGCTGTTCGACCACCGCTGCAGTCGGCGCAGGCGCGGCAGGCTCGTCCGCCTCCCCTGCCCCATCCATCTCGATCACCACCAGCGGCGAGCCGATCGCGATCACGTCGCCCTCGGCGCCGGCGACCTCGATCACGGTGCCCGACACCGGGCTTTCCATCTCGACCGTAGCCTTGTCGGTCATCATGTCCGCAACCCGGTCGTCTTCCTCGATCCGGTCGCCGATCTTGACATGCCAGGCGACGATCTCGGCCTCGGCGATGCCCTCGCCGATGTCCGGCAGGCGGAAGGTGTAGCGCGCCATCAGTTCAAGCTTTCATCAGGCGATCGACCGCCTCGCCGATGCGGACGGGACCGGGGAAATAGGCCCACTCGAGGCTGTGCGGATACGGCGTGTCGAACCCGGTGACGCGTTCGATCGGCGCCTCGAGATGGTAGAAGCAGCGCTCCTGCACCAGCGCGGACAGTTCCGCGCCGAACCCGGAGGTGCGCGTCGCCTCGTGGATGATCAGGCATTTGCCGGTTTTTTCCACCGACTTCTGCACAGCCTCGATGTCGAGCGGGACCAGCGTGCGCAAGTCGATGATTTCGGCGTCGATGCCTTTCTCGCGCAGCACCGCCTCGGCCACGTGGACCATCGTGCCGTAGACCAGCACGGTCAGCGCATTGCCGCTGCGCACGGTGCGCGCCTTGCCCAAGGGAATCGAATAATAGCCTTCGGGCACCACGCTGTCGGCGTGGCGCGCCCATGGCTCGACCGGCTTGTCGTAATAGCCGTTGAACGGGCCGTTGTAGATGCGTTTCGGCTCGAAGAAGATCACCGGATCGTTGTCCTCGATCGCCGCGATCAGCAGGCCCTTGGCATCGTGCGGCGTGGCCGGGATCACCGTCTTGAGGCCCGCAACATGGGTGAACAGCGCCTCGGGGCTCTGGCTGTGGGTCTGCCCGCCGAAGATGCCGCCGCCGAACGGGGAGCGCACGGTCAGCGGCGCGATGAATTCGCCCGCCGAACGATAGCGCAGCCGCGCGGCCTCCGACACCAGTTGGTCGAGCCCCGGGTAGATGTAGTCGGCAAACTGGATCTCGGGCACCGGGCGCAGGCCATAGGCGCCCATGCCCACCGCCGCGCCAATGATCCCGCATTCATTGATCGGGGTATCGAACACGCGGGTCTTGCCGTACTTCTTCTGCAGGCCCGCCGTGGCGCGGAACACGCCGCCGAAATAGCCGACGTCTTCGCCCATGATCACCACATTGGGATCGCGTTCCAGCATGATGTCGAGCGCATCGTTGATCGCCTCGATCATGTTGAGGCGGCGGGTCGGCGCGTCCGCCAGCGACACCGGGGCTTCCTCGATCATCGTCATGACTCTTTCCATTCCGGCCACTTGGACCGCCGCTCGCGGATGGCCTGGTCGGCCTGTTCCTCAAGGTTCCACGGCAGTTCCTCATAGACGTCCTCGAACATCGTGTGGAACGGGTGGTGCAGGCCGTGGCCGAGGATGCCGTTCTTTTCGGCCTCCTTGGTCGCCGCCTTGACGTCATTGACCAGTTCGAGATCCATCGCGGTGTGGCGTTCGTCGGACCATTCGCCAAGACCGACGAGATGGCGCTTGAGCCGCATGATCGGATCGCCCAGCGGCCACTCCTCGCGCTCCTGCGCCGAGCGGTAGGCGTTGGGATCGTCCGAGGTGGAGTGCCCCTCGGCGCGGTAGGTGAAGTGTTCGATCAGCGTCGGCCCACCGTTGGAGCGCGCGCGGTTGGCGGCCCATTGCGTGGCGGCATAGACCGCCAGCGCATCGTTGCCGTCCACCCGCAGCCCCGCCACGCCATAGCCAACAGCGCGGCTGGCGAACGTGGCGCGCTCGGCCCCGGCGAAGCCCGAAAAGCTAGAGATCGCCCACTGGTTGTTGACCACGTTGAAGATCACCGGCGCGTTGTAGACCGTGGCGAAGGTCAGCGCGGCGTGGAAATCGCCCTCGGCTGTCGAACCCTCGCCGATCCAGCTGGCGGCGATGCGCGTGTCGCCCTTGATCGCGGATGCCATCGCCCAGCCCACCGCTTGCGGATACTGCGTGGCGAGGTTGCCCGAAATCGTGAAGAACGCGTGATCGCGCGCCGAATACATGATCGGCAGCTGGCGGCCCTTCAGCTTGTCGGCGCGGTTGGAATAAATCTGGTTGATCATCTCGACCAGCGGATAGCCGCGCGAGATCAGGATGCCCTGCTGGCGATAGCTGGGGAACACCATGTCATCGTCGGCCAGCGCCATCGCTGGCGCGACCGAGGTCGCCTCCTCGCCGGTGCACTTCATGTAGAAGCTGGTCTTGCCCTGCCGCTGGCCGCGATACATCCGTTCGTCGAACGCGCGGGTCAGCGCCATCGTGCGCAGCATCCGGCGCAGCGTTGCGGGATCCAGCCGGGGGTCCCACGGTCCCACCGCGCTGTGATCGTCGTCGAGCACGCGGATCAGGTCGGTGGCGAGCGGATTGGTCTCCGCCGCCGCGCAGCCCTCGTCGGGTCGCGGCTGCACGCCTGCGGGCGGGATATCAAGGTGGGTGTAATCGACCTTGTCGCCCGGGCGGAATTTCGGCTCGGGCACATGGAGCGACAGCGGCGGCAGGTTTCCGCCAGGTCTCGGCAGGGAGGTGCGACCGGTCATTGGCCCACCTTGTCGGGGCCAGATGCTTCCGAGACTGCGACCTGCATCATCCGCCCTCCGTCAAACCTTCCAACGCATCGCAATCGATGTCGTGCCGAAAGAATTAAAATTATAACGCAGCGTTATTTTATTACTCTCTCACGCACGAGTCAATCAGGCGCGGATCGCGATTCATCACACCGCGACCGGCGCCGAAATCGCCGCACCCGGCTTGTATCCGGTGACCTCGAAATCTTCGATGCGGTAGTCGAAGATCGAGGCGGGGCGGCGCAGGATCGCCATTCGGGGGCTGCCCGACGGCACCCGCGCCAGCTGCTCCTCGACCAGATCGGCGTGGTTGAGATACAGATGCACGTCCCCGCCCATCCACACCAGTTCGCCCGGTTCCAGATCGCACTGCTGCGCCAGCATGCGGATGAACAGCGCGGCCGACCAGGCATTGAACGCAAAGCCCAGCCCAAGGTCGCAACTGCGCTGATAGAGCAGACCGTTGAGCCGTCCTTTGCCCTGCGTTCCGCCGGCGACGTGGAACTGGTAGGTCTTGTGGCACGGCGGCAGCGCCATCGCGTCGAGCTCGGCCACGTTCCAGCCTTCGACAATGTGGCGGCGGCTGCCGGGGTTGGCTTTCAGCCCCGCGACAAGGTCGGCGATCTGGTTGACGCCATGTTCGCGGCGGCGGAACGTGCCATCGCCCAACGGCTCGTACACCGGCCAGTCGACCCATTGCTTGCCATAGACCGGGCCCAGATCGCCCCACTGCGCGGCGAACGCGGCGTCGGCCACGATCCGCGCGGAAAAGTCGGCGCGGGCGATGGCGTCGCCGGTTTCGCGGCGGTAGCGGTCGAGCGGCCAGTCGGTCCAGATTTCCACGCCCTGTTCGCACAGCGGGCGGATGTTGGTCTGGCCGGTCAGGAACCACAGGAATTCGCGCGTCGCGGTTTTCCAGTAGACCCGTTTGGTGGTGAGCAGCGGCATCTGCCCGTCCGACAGATCGAACCGCAGCTGCGCGCCGAACACCGATCGCGTGCCCACGCCGGTGCGATCGACACGCTCATCGCCATGCTCCCATATGTGGCGCATCAGGTCGAGGACTTGCCATTCGTAATGGCGTTCGGGGGGAGAATCGGAAACGGACGCTATGCTGGCCATCGCGCCAGCTTAGCCCGAGCCGTGCGCACGCGAAAGGCCGGCGGCCGATTGGCCCGTGGCCAATGGTTGTGATCGCGGTCCACCGCCACTGGCGCACGTCGCCATGCTATCCAATGTGGTAAGGGAAATCGCGCAGGGGCCGGTAGCGCGAACTTGTCCATGTTGCGGGATAAGCCGCCTCATGAACGCCGCGTCCTTTCCAGAATTGCCAGGCCCCCCCGAACGACTGTCGCTTCGCCAAGTGCTGGGCCAAGCCTTCGTGCCGCTCGCCGTGCTGATCGCGACCCTGATCTGGCCGGTGGCCGGGCGGACCAGCCTGTTCGTACCGTTCGACGGCAGCTCACCTGCGCGATCGGTCGCATGGCTGACCGGCCATGGCGTGCGCATCGTCGCGCCGGGACCGACGCCGCGGTCGTTCTTCGTGTTCTCGTCAACCAGCTTGTTCCTGCGCGGTCTGGCCGACGGGAAGCTGTTCATCGCCATGCCGTTTGCCGGTTGCGGCAACCGCTAGAATGCCATTCGCCGCCCGCCCTTTCGACACCCTCGGCGCCCGAACCACGGCGTCCAGAAAAAGAGATGCCTGATGGAAGACATACTGCAGCTTCGCCGCAAGGGCATGATCGCGCTGGTTGGACTGGCGTGGCTGTTCCTCGCCATCATCGGTATCGGCGCCGGTTGGGCGCCCGGCGGGTTTTTGCCCGTCGGCCTGGCGCTTGCGGTCACGGCAACGCCAACCTTGCTGGCGCTCACGCAACGGGCCGGTCCCGGCGCGCGCATGGCGATGGGGTGGTCGATGCCGCTGTATCCCGCCATCCTGTTGTTGCAGTGGTCCGGATCCGACTGGGAGCTGGATCTGCACATGATCTTCTTCGCCACGATCGCGACGCTGGCCGTGCTGGCGGACTGGCGACCGGTCGTCGTCGCGGCAGCAGTGACTGCGGTTCATCACCTCATCACCAACTTCGTCGCGCCGGCGCTGGTATTCCCCGACGGCGCCAACTTCGAGCGAGTCGTGCTCCACGCCATCGTGGTCATTACCGAAACCGGCGCGCTGGTCATGTTGACAGTCCGGCTGGAGCGGCTGGTACTGGGACAGGCGGCCGCGCGGACCGAGCGCGCCCGCGTCGAAGCCCTGGCCATCGAGGAGCGCGCGCGACGCGATGCCGAGCAGCACAATGTCATCAAGGCGCTGGGCGGCCGGCTCAAGGCGCTGGCCGACGGCGGCCTGTCCCAGACCATCGAGCAGGCTTTCCCCGCAGGCTATGAAGCGCTGCGTGAACACTTCAACAGCGCAACGGGCGATCTCAACCAGACGATCCGCGCCGTGATCACAAGCGCAGAGCAGATGAACTGCGGCGCGAGCGAAATACGCAGCGCGTCCGACGATCTGGCGCGCCGCACCGAAAATCAGGCGGCGAGCCTGGAAAAGACCCTGACCGCGCTCGAAAAAGTTTCGACCGGCATCCGCGACACAGCCGAGCGTGCCACCAACGTCAACCAGTCGATTGCCGTGACCCACGGCGAGGCGCTGGCCGGTGGCGCGGTCGTGGCGCGCGCGGTCGAAGCGATGAACCAGATCGAGCAGTCGGCCGGTGAAATCGGCCAGATCACCTCGATCATCGATTCGATCTCGTTCCAGACCAACCTGCTGGCGCTGAACGCCGGGGTCGAAGCGGCCCGCGCCGGCGATGCGGGCAAGGGCTTTGCCGTGGTCGCCAACGAAGTGCGCGCGCTGGCGCAGCGTTCCGCCGATGCGGCGCAGACGATCCGGACGCTGATCACCACGTCGGGCCAGCAGGTGAGCGAAGGCGTCGCCTTGGTGGGCGAGACCGGCAAGGTCCTCAACGGCATCGTCGAACAGGTAACCGGCATCGGCGATTCGATCGCGCTGATCGCCTCGGGCGCGGACGATCAGGCGCAGGAATTGCGGCGGGTCAACGGTGCGATGGGCGATATCGACCAGCTTACCCAGCAAAACGCCGCGATGGCCGAGCAAAGCTCTGCGGCCACGCGCAACCTCTCGCACGAGGCGACGCTGCTGGCATCGCTCGTCGCGCGCTTCGAAACCACCGGCGACGACCGCGCGGAGCCCACAGCCCGCTCGAGCCGGGGGATGCGCCAGGCCGCGTGATCGCCCCGAACGGTCGGGCAGGCGTTCAATTGCGCGCTTGCCACCCGGCGACGGTGCACTTATAGGCGCGCTCCTGCCCTGCCCCACCCCGGATCTGTTCCGAAGGTGAGGCATCCGGTCGGGGAATAGCTCAGCCTGGTAGAGCACTGTCTTCGGGAGGCAGGGGCCGGAGGTTCGAATCCTCTTTCCCCGACCACTACTTTGCAAAAAGGCAGCCTTCGGGCTGCCTTTTTCGTTTCAGGCGCTTTGCCGGCTACCCGCCGCGCAGCAACTGCACCCCCCAGTCGCGTTCGAACAGGTAGAGCAGCAGCCGGGCCGCTTCTCCGCGCGGACTGTCCAACCCGCCGTCCCGTTCGATCAGCAGGCGGGCGTCGTCATGCGCCAGCGGCAGCAACCGGGCGATCTGTTCGAAATCGGCGACGCGGAACGGGGTTTCGCCCGACTGGCGCGTGCCCAGCAGTTCCCCGCCACCGCGCAGGCGCAAGTCTTCCTCGGCCAACAGGAACCCGTCCTGCGTCTCGCGCATCAGCGCCAGCCGTTCGCGCCCGGTCTCCGACAGCGCATCGCCGCGCAGCAGCAGGCAGGTCGATGCCTCGCTCCCCCGCCCGACGCGTCCACGCAGCTGGTGGAGCTGCGCCAGCCCGAACCGCTCGGCCTGCTCGATCACCATCAGCGTGGCGTTGGGCACGTCGACGCCAACCTCGATCACGGTGGTGGCGACGAGCACTTTGGCGATGCCGCTGGCGAACCGCTCCATCGCCGCGTCCTTCGCCTCGGGTCGCAGCTGGCCGTGGACGAGCACGACATCGTCCCCGAACCGCGCCGTCAACGCCGCGAACCGCGCCTCGGCAGCGGCGATGTCCTCGCTCTCCAGTTCGCGCACCATCGGGCACACCCAATAGGCCTGCCCGCCCTTGGCGAGATGCCGCCCCACGCCTTCGACGACATCGGCCAACCGGTCGAGCGCGACCACGCGGGTGTCGATCGCTTGCCGCCCGGGTGGCATTTCATCGAGCCGCGACACGTCCATCTCGCCGTATTGCGCCAGCGTGAGCGTACGCGGGATCGGGGTGGCGGTCATCGCCAGGCAGTGCGGCGTGCGGCGGCCCTTCTGCGTCAGCAGCAGGCGCTGGCCCACGCCGAAGCGGTGCTGTTCGTCGATCACGACCAGCGCAAGGTTGCGATAGGCGACCGCGTCCTGGAAGATCGCGTGCGTGCCCACGCAGATCTGGATGCTGCCGTCGAGCAGCCCCATCAGGATCGATTCGCGCGCCCGGCCCTTGTCGCGCCCGGTCAGCAGCGCGATTTCGACGCCGGTGCCCTTGGCCATGCGCGTCAGCGTCTCATAGTGCTGGCGCGCGAGGATTTCGGTCGGGGCGAGCATGGCAGCCTGCGCGCCTGCCTCTACGGCCGCCAGCATGGCGTGGAGCGCCACGGCAGTCTTGCCCGATCCGACATCGCCCTGAAGCAGCCGCAGCATCGGCGCGCCCTGCTGCATGTCGTCCTCGATCTCGCGGATCGAGCGCAGTTGCGCGCCGGTGAGCGCGAACGGCAGGTTGAGCAGCGCGCGCAAGTGCCCGTCACCATGCAGCGGCGTGCCGATACGCGCACGATTGGCGGTGCGCACCAGCATCAGCGCCAGACTGTTGGCGAGCAGTTCGTCATAGGCCAACCGATCGCGCGCCAGGGCATGTTCGCCCTTGTGCGCCAGCGCGATCGCTTCGCGCCATGTCGGCCAGCCCATCTTGGCGAGCAGGCCCGGCTCGATCCATTCGGGCAAGTCGGCAAGATGTTCGAGCGCCTGCGCCACCAGCGCCTGCAACCGGCCCTGCGTCAGCCCTTCGGACAGCGCATAGACCGGCTCGCACAACGTACTGAGCGCGGCGCCGCCTTCTTCCGACACATGATCGGGGTGGACCATCTGCAAGGTCTGCCCGAACTGGTCGAGCCGCCCGGCAACCCAGCGCCGTTCGCCCAGCGGCAGCTGCTTTTTCGCCCAGCCGCCGTTGCGCCCGAAATAAGTCAGCGAGACGTAATCGCCCAGATCGTCCTCGGCCATGATCCGGAACGGCCCGCGCCCTGCTGCCGAACGGTATTCGCGCGGGGTCAGCGCCACCACCACCTGTTCGCCCACGCTGGCCACGTCGAGGCTCGCGATCGCGCGGCGCTGCACGAACCGTTCGGGCAAGTGGTAGGCCAGGTCGCGAACGCGGGTCAGCCCCAGCTTTTCAAGCGGACGCGCCAGCCCCGGCCCCACGCCTTTGAGGCCGTCGGTCGCGGCAAACAGCGGGTTGAGCATTTCGGGACGCATGGCGCCCGTCATAATCGACCCGGCCTCAACGGCAAGCTGTCCCGGCCGCAAGCGTGCGTGTTGCCTTGACCGGTTGTTGCGCATAACGCTTCGGTGATGAGCCAGACGCCAGCCAACCCCGATGCCCCGCGCGACGAACGCCTGCGCGCGCTGAAATTCCGCGCCTGGCATCGCGGCACGCGGGAAGCGGACTACATGTTCGGCTGCTTCTTCGATCGTTTCCACGCCGGGTGGGGCGAGGCCGAGATTTTGTGGTTCGAAGCCTTGATCGACGAGGACGATGTCGATGTGATGGCCTGGGCGCTGGGCACGCAAGCCGTGCCCGCCGAATTCGCGGGCGCGCAGATGGACGTCATGCGCAAGCTGGACTACGTCGATATTCCGCGCTGATCGCCTTGGCCCCAGCCCCGTTCCGTCATCCTGAACTTGTTTCAGGATCCATTTCTCCGCCATAACGGAGCGTTGTCTGACAAGGCCGACCACCCGTCTGCCGACAAACCTGAGAACTCCGCCTGCGGTGCACGATGAATCCTGAAACAAGTTCAGGATGACGGATGAAAGATGGATTGCGTCCCATGCGATTCCCCGTCTCGCCCGGGAGAGGACTTGGACAGCACCGTTTTCTGTAGTTAAGGCGCTTCCAGCATAATGCCTGACTTCAACCGGATTCTTTCCGCGACCACGCCGCTGACGCTCGCCTCGATTGCGCGGGGCGCGCAGCCGCTTGTGCTCGGCGATCTGGCGCGGGCAGCGCGGATGAAGCCCGCAGGCGGGCGCGTGGTGTTCATCGCGCCCGATGAGGCGGCGATGCGCGGCGTGGCCGATACCGCGCATTTCTTTGCGCCCGATCTCGAAGTGATCGAGTTTCCCGCGTGGGACTGCCTGCCGTTCGATCGCGCCTCGCCCGCGCTGTCGGTCAGCGCGCGACGGCTGTCGGCGCTGCAGCGCCTGCAGCACAAACCCGATGGCCCGCAGCTGCTGGTCACCACGATCAACGCGCTGCTGCAACGCGTGCAGACCCCGTTCCGCGTCCGCGAATCGACCCGCCTGCTCAAGCCCGGCATGGAGATCGGGCGCGACAGCCTGATCTCGCTGCTCCAGCGGCAGGGCTATTCGCGCACCGATACCGTGGTCGACTCCGGCGAATATGCCGTGCGCGGTTCGATCTTCGATATTGTCCCGACCGGGCTCGACCATGGCTTGCGGCTCGATTTCTTCGGCGACGAGCTGGAAACGCTGCGCCTGTTCGATCCCGCCACGCAGCGCAGCGTGCAGCCGGTCGAGACGCACCTGTTGCTGCCTGCCAGCGAGGCGCTGCTCGACGAGGACAGCATCAAGCGCTTCCGTGGTCGCTATCGCGAGAAGTTCGGCGCCAGTGCCACGTCGGACCCGCTCTACCAGGCGGTGAGCGAAGGCCGGCGGCTGGCGGGCATGGAGCACTGGCTGCCGCTGTTCGAGGACCGGCTGGTCACGCTGTTCGATCATCTGGGCGAAGGTGATGTGGTGGTGATCGACGGCGCAGCGGCCAAGGCGGCCGAAACGCGCATCGCCGACATCGCCGACTATCACGACGCGCGGATCGACAGCGCGCGCAAATCGCCCGGCAGCTATCGCCCGCTGGGCGAGCACGCGCTGTATCTGGCGGAAGACGAGCTGGCGCGCGCGCTGACGGGCTGGCCGGTGCACCGCACGACGATCTTCGCCGAACCCGAATCGCGTGCCGTGATCGACTTCGGCTTTTCCAGCGCACGCGATTTCACGCCCGAACGTGCGCAGGGCGCCAACATTTACGAAGCGGCGGCGAAATACCTGTCATCGGTGGCGGCCACCGGGCGCAAGGCGATCATCGCCGCCTACACCACCGGATCGCGCAGCCGGCTGGCCGCGCTGCTGGGCGATGCGGGCAAGGCCGCGCCGTTGCTGGCTGAAAACTGGCAGGAGGCGCTCGGGCTGGCGGCCAAGGGCAAGCCGGTCACGCTGGTGTTGCCGCTGGAAGAGGGCTTCGCCAGCGCCGAGATCGAGCTGCTGACCGAGCAGGACATTCTTGGCGACCGGCTGGTGCGCCGCAAGAAAAAGCGCAAGGACGCCGACGCGTTCCTCGCCGAACTCTCGGCGCTCAACCCCGGTGACCTGGTGGTTCACATGGACCACGGCATCGGGCGGTATGAGGGTCTCGAGGCGATCAAGGTCGGCGCCAGCCCGCACGATTGCGTGCAGCTGACGTACGCGGGCAATGACAAGCTCTACATCCCGGTCGAGAACCTCGACGTGCTCAGCCGCTATGGCAGCGACAGCGAGGGCGTGGGGCTCGACCGGTTGGGTGGCGAGGCGTGGCAGCGGCGCAAGGCCAAGATGCGCGAACGCATCCTCGAAATGGCGGGGCAGCTGATGGCCACCGCCGCCAAGCGAGCGCTGCGCCAGGGCGAGGTGTTCGCGGTCGATCCGGCCAGCTACGGCCCGTTCGTCGATCGCTTCCCGTGGGACGAAACCGACGATCAGGATCGCGCGATCGACGATGTGCTGGGCGATCTGGTCGATGGCAAGCCGATGGACCGGCTGGTGTGCGGCGATGTCGGCTTCGGCAAGACCGAGGTCGCGCTTCGCGCCGCGTTCGTGGCGGCGATGGCCGGCAGCCAGGTCGCGGTGATCGCGCCGACCACGCTGCTCGCGCGCCAGCACTTCAGCAATTTCGTCGATCGCTTTGCCGGCTTCCCGCTCAACATCGGGCGACTGTCGCGGCTGGTGCCGGCCAAGGAAGCCGCCGAAACGCGCGAGGGGCTGGAAAAGGGCACGATCGACATCGTCATCGGCACCCACGCGCTGCTGTCGAAAAGTATCCATTTCAAGCGACTCGGCCTCGTCATCGTCGACGAGGAGCAGCGTTTTGGCGTCACCCACAAGGAAAAGCTCAAGGAGCTGAAAGCCGACGTCCATGTGCTGACGCTCACCGCCACGCCGATTCCGCGCACGCTGCAGATGGCGATGTCGGGCTTGCGCGAACTGTCCACGATCCAGACCCCGCCGGTCGATCGGCTGGCGGTGCGCACATACGTGATGCCGTGGGACGACATGGTGATGCGCGAGGCACTGTTGCGCGAACACCAGCGCGGCGGGCAAAGCTTCATCGTGGTGCCGCGCATCGCCGACATGCCCGATCTGGAGGAATGGCTGCGCACCACGGTGCCCGAGGTCACGTCGGTATCGGCGCACGGCCAGATGAGCCCGACCGAGGTCGAGGACCGCATGGGCGCGTTCTATGAGCGCAAGTACGACGTGCTGCTGTCAACCACGATCGTCGAGAGCGGGCTGGATATTCCGTCCGCCAACACCATCGTCATCCACCGCGCGGATCGCTTCGGCCTGGCCCAGCTGTACCAGCTGCGCGGGCGCGTCGGGCGCGGCAAGCTGCGCGCCTACGCCTACCTCACCTACCCCGAGACGCAGGCGCTGTCCGAAGTCGCGGAAAAGCGGCTGAAGGTACTGGGCGATCTTGATTCGCTCGGCGCCGGGTTCCAGCTCGCCAGCCACGATCTCGACATTCGCGGCGCGGGCAACCTGTTGGGCGACGAACAGTCGGGCCACATCCGCGAGGTTGGCTTCGAGCTGTACCAGTCGATGCTCGAGGATGCGATCCTGGCGGCCAAGGCGGGCGACATCGGGCTGGCGCGCGAACGCGAGGCGCTCAGCCCGCAGATCACGGTCGATGCGCCGATCATGATCCCCGAGGACTATGTGCCCGATCTGGCCGTGCGGATGGCGCTGTACCGCCGCATGAACGATGCCGAAGGCGCCGACGCGGTGGAAGCGCTGGCTGCGGAAATGATCGACCGGTTCGGCCCGCTGCCGGTGCCGACGCAGAACCTGCTCAAGCTGATCGAGATCAAGCGCCAGGCGATCGAAGCGCAGATCGCCAAGATCGACGTCGGGTTGAAGGGCGCGCTGGTCAGCTTCCACAACGACGATTTCCCCGATCCGACGGGGCTGATCGCCTATGTCGAGCGCCTGCAGGGCACCGCCAAACTGCGCCCCGACAACAAGCTGGTGATCTCGCGCGTGTGGGGCAACGCCGACGCGCGGCTCAACGGCCTGATCCAGCTGACCAAGGGATTGTCGACCATCGCACGGCGGGCGATGAAGAAAGCGGCTTAGCCCAAGGCTTCACGTCGTCTGGATTTCACGTCGTCCCGGACTTGATCCGGAACCGGTGGCGGTCAAGCGCCTACAGGCCCACGGTCCCGGATCAGGTCCGGGACGACGATCGGCTTTCCAGCACCATCTCGACAAACGCATCGGCCTCCACGGGCTGCGAGCGCAGAAACCCCTGATAGCTGTCGCAGCCCTCGGCGCGCAGCACCGCCAACTGGTCTTCCAGCTCGATCCCTTCGGCGACCAGTTTCAGGTCCAGCGCGCGCGCCATCGCGATGATCGCGCGCACGATCGCGCGGTCGCGCGGGTCGGTGGCGATATCGCGGACCAGCGACTGGTCGAGCTTCAGCGCATCGAGCGGCAGCGCCTTCAGCGCGCGGAAGTTGGAAAAGCCGGTGCCGAAATCGTCGAGCGCGATGGACACCCCGTCATCGACCAGTTCGCGCAGCGATCGGGCCGAGGTGGCGAAGTCGGCGATCAGCGTCTGTTCGGTGATCTCCAGCGTGAGCCGTGCCGGGGCGAAGCCCGATGCTGTGATCGCCCGGCGCATCCGCGCGGCGACATCGGGCGAGGCGAGATCCTGCGCGGTAACGTTGAGCGACAGGCGCAACGGCCGTTCCGTTTCGGGCCATGCCGCCGCCAGCGCCAGCGCACGCTCGGCGATATGGCGCGACAGCTGCACGACGTGGTCGGCGCGCTCGGCCATGGCGAACAGCGTGCCCGCACCGACGCGGCCGAGCGAGGGGTGGTCCCATCGCGCCAGCGCCTCGGCGCCGCACAATCTGTCGCCCTCGACGGTGAACTGTGGCTGGAACACGATGCCGATCTCGGCACGGTCGATCGCGCCGAGCAGGTCAGCCTCGAGCCGGGCGGCGCTGAGGCCGCGTGCGCGGTGGCTGCCGTCGGCCCACAGGATGCGCCGCGCGCCGTGCCCCTGCAGCGCGACCAGCGCCTGGTCGAGCCGGTCGAGCATCGCCGCACCGTGGTCCTCGGCACGGCCCCGCAGCAGCGCGATGCGCGGCACCAGGCGCACGGTCTCGCCACCCAGCCCCATCGGCCGCGCAATGGCGGTCGACAGTGCCTCTGCCAGCCACTGCCACCGCTCTCGGCTGCACGGATGGCGCGAGGCGAGCAGGAATTCACCGCCGCCAAGCCGCGCTGCCAGGCAATCGCCGGGCAGTTCCTCTGCGGCAAAGCGGCGGATGCGGTGTGCGATCTCGGCCAGCACGCCATCGCCCGCCGTCGCGCCATACGCGAGATTGACCGCCTGGAAGCGGTGCAGCCCGATCAGCATGGCCTGGATCGGCAGCGAGGGCTCGACCTCAAGCGACCCGCCGGGCAACCCGATCGCCACGCGGTCGAACCACGCACGCGCCGCCGCCGCGGTCGCCAGACCGGTCAGCAGATCGTGTTCCGCGGGCAGCGGAGCGGGTGGCGGTTTCGGCGGCTGTTCGGCCATGGTTTCGGCTATGCCCGAACAACCTTGCCAAAGCGTTCCCCACCCGCCGAGGCAACGTCTGTCCCGATGCGGGTCGCAGCACGGCGTGACCGTGCCGGTTTCGCGTTGCCAAGCGCACAACCGCTCCATATCAGGGCGTTCCGTCGGTTCGGGGCCACTCGGCCACGCCGGACAGATTGCTTTTGGGGGACTGTACCATGCCCGGATTTGATCGGCTGGCGCTGCTCGCGTCGATCACCGATCGGGCACAGGATGCCGAGGCCGCGCTGCGCGCCGAACGCGACTGGGTCCCGCTGGAAGAGGCTGACGCGGTCGTGGTGCTCGGCGGCGACGGGTTCATGCTCCAGACGCTGCACCAGATGCTCGATGCGGAGCGGGTGATCCCCGCCTATGGCATCAATCTGGGCACGGTCGGGTTTCTGATGAACAAGTCGCGTAGCGACAAGGCCAAGCATACCCGCTCGATTGCCGAACGGCTGGCACGGGCGCGGACGATCGCGGTCGCCCCGCTCAAGATGCAGGCCACCACCAACAGCGGCGAAACATTCAAATTCTGCGCGATCAACGAAGTGTCGCTGCTGCGCGAAACGCGCCAGACCGCCAAGCTGGAGGTGACCGTCAACGGCAAGGTCCGGATCGCAGAGCTTTCGTGCGACGGCGTGCTGGTGGCGACGCCCGCCGGATCGACCGCCTACAACCTGTCGGCGAACGGCCCGATCCTGCCGCTGGGATCGGCCATGCTGGCGCTCACCCCGATCAGCCCGTTCCGTCCCCGGCGCTGGCGCGGGGCGATCCTGCCCGAAAGTTCCGAAATCACGATCCGTGTGCTCGAAGCGGTCAAGCGCCCGGTCGCCGTGGTCGCCGACCAGAAGGAAGTGCGCGACGTCAGCGCGGTATCGGTCCGCGTATCGACCGAACAGCGCCTGACGCTGCTGTTCGATCCCGGCCACAGCCTCGACGAGCGGATCGTCACCGAACAGTTCCAGGTCTGATCGCGCAGACCAGGGCGGAATCGCGCGGCTTGGCGCACGATGCGCTTGCCAAACCGCAAGGCGCTGTTATAGGCCGCCCCTGCCTGTCGGGCTGCTCCCCGATAGCTCAGCGGTAGAGTAGGTGACTGTTAATCACTTGGTCGTAGGTTCGAATCCTACTCGGGGAGCCAACTTTCTGACGGGTCATTTCCTGTCAGGCCCGATCGTCCGTCAAATGGTACGGACGCACAGGGAGATCGACCGTCCGCACGCCGTGTCGATCGCCAAACGCGCGTTTTTCCTAGAAAAACAAAACGAATTATAAATCCATTTTGGTCATATTTCATGACCATGAGGCACGAGCGCTTTCCCGAGATTTCCGGCATAGGCCCGGATCGCCAGCCGCGCGCGGGGATCCACCTCATTTGCGAGATCCGGCCCGGAACCAATCCGGCGATCAAGCTGCGCGTCGAGAACATCTCCCAGAAGGGGTTCCGGATCGCGTGGTTCCCCACCTGCCGCGTCGGCATGTCGCTCAAGATCAGGGTGGCCGGGCTGCAATCGCTGCGCGCGGTCGTGCGCTGGAAAGACAACAACGCCGCCGGTTGCGAATTCGACGAACCGCTGCATATCGCGGTGTTCGAACACATCGCATCGCTGTCGGACCGGTACTGACCTCGCCTGCCCGCTACGGCAAGACGAGGTCGGTATGGCCTTCCGTTAACGCCGGACCGCGCCGGTGGCCAACCCCGTTGCCGGAGCAGTCTCCGCATGCGCCGCCGGGACCAGCGGCTTGGCGCCGTCGCCCAGGATGATGAACGCCGCCCAGTAGAACGGATGCGAGGTGTTGGGGTCGTCCATCAGCGAGACTTGCGCATCGGCCAGCGCCTGCGCCAGCGGTTCGCCCGGCTTGGCGTCGATCAGTCCGCCGATCAGCCGCTTGGTGGCGTTGAAGTCATCGGGCACCGGCCAGTGGCTGGCGATCACCGAGCGCGCGCCTGCCCCCACAAATGCGCGCACCAGCCCGTCGAGGGCATAGTTGCCGCCGCTGGTCACGCCCGCCTCGCGGCTGGCGCCGACGGTCGCCATGCCGGCGGTGTCGCAAGCCGACAGGATGACGAGGTCGGCATCGAGCTTGAGGTCGAAGATTTCGCGGAAGCTGAGCAGTCCGTCCGAACCGCTGTCGCCAAAGCTGGTGACCAGCGCCGGGCGCGCCGGGCAATCGGGGCGCGGCGCGGTGACGAGGCCGTGCGTGGCGAAGTGGATCACGCGGTACTGGTCGAGTTCGGTATTGCCCAGCAGCGCCGAATCGGAAAACGCCGCATCGGTTTTCACCGCGCTGCCGCCTGCCGAAAGCTTGTCGCGCGCGAAGATCAGCTCGTCGGCCGAAATCGGGTTCTGCCATGTCGTCAGCGGCCAGTCGCATTCATCGGCCACGGCGGTGATCGGACGAAAGCGCGGCACGGCGTTGTGCCCCAGTCCCAGGTAATTGCGCGGTGCGTGCGACGGTGCCAGCTTGCGGATGTCGAGGAACCCGCGCGGGCTCACCGCGATCGAGATTTCGCGTCCGCGCCCGAGCCAGTCGACCCCGGTAAAGTCGAACGCGTCCGAATCGAGCGCGACCGTGCGCTTTTTGTAAGCGATGATGCCCTTGTCCGACGTCACCAGCACCGCCGGCGGAAGCTGGAGCATGCCGCCATCGGGTTCGAAGATCAGGTGGTGGACGCCCGCGATCTGCTGATCGACCGGGCCGAACAGTTCAAGATACAGCGCGCGCGACTTGTCGAGATCGAATGGATAGTTCACCTCGCGGCCGTTTTCGACTTTCACCACGCTGTCGCGGATGACCTGTACCTGTTCGGTCAGTTGCGCCTGGGTGAGCCCGACCTTGAACACTTTCGCGTCCTTGGCAGTGGCGAACATCGCATAGAACTGCCCGCCGACGTTCATCAGCTTGTAATAAGCCTCGCCGTCGCGCAGCGCGCCCTGCAATTCGTCCAGACCGACGCGCTGCGGCGAGAGCACGTTGTAGCGCGGGAACGCCGCCAGCTTGCTGACCAGTTCGGTCTGCTCGCGCTGCAACGTAGCCAGGTTGTCGCGCGCAAGGCGCAGGTTTTCGATTTCCTGCGGGGTGGGTGCCGCGATGGCGGAAAGGCGGGTGATCTCGCCCTCCCCGCGCACGATTTCGCGGCTGCGACCGACCGACAGGCGGAACAGCGCCGCAGCCTCGTCATTGCCGCCCGACAGCTCGCGCGCCAGCACAGCTTGCGTCTGCGCCACGCCCGGGCGCTGCAGCACTTGCGATGCGGCGAACATCGCCTTGGCATTGTCTTCGGTGCCATTGGTCGAAAGCAGCGCGAAATAGGGTTCCATCAATTCGCGCAACGTGGTGCCGCTGTCGGGCACGGTGACGCTGTCTTCCACCACTTTGGCGAACAGCGCCTTCGCGCCCGCTGCGTCGCCGCGGCGCCCCATGAACGCGGCCTTGCGCGCCTGTGCCGAAAGCAGCGCGGGCGATTGCGGGTACGACAGCGAGATCAGGGTGATCGCACGATCGAACGAGCCGCCGGCATCGCCGTGCTGGCCCTGCGCTTCGGCCAGCAGCGCCAGCTCCATCTCGATTTCGGCACGGAGCCATCCCGCCGACGCCACCCGCCCGCCGCGCACGGCGTCAAGGTTCTTGGCGGCGCTGTGGAACTGCGCGGTGGCCTCGGCAAAATGGCCCTGAAGGCGCTTGGCCGTGGCCGAGAGCGCTTCGGCCTGCGCATCGAGCACGTCGGCGCGTTCTGACGCGGTCAGCCCGGGATCGATGCCGCCCAGTCGCTGGATCGACATGTTCTCGCGGTTGATCTGTTCGGCGAGCGGCATGTTGATGTAGCCTTCGCGCAGCTTCGCCTGGTCGAACTCCTCGTCGACCGAAACGACTTTGGCGGCCAGCACGGTCAGCGCCGCGCCGGGTTTCTGCTGGTTCAACTCGTTGATCGCGCGGTAGTTGCGCAGCAGCCGCTGGGTAACACCGTCGCTGCGCGCCAGCGCGGCGTTGCTGCTGGCGAACAGGCGGTCGGCCGCGCCGAAGTTGCCGAGATTGGACTGCTGCAACCCCTGGTTGGCCAGTGCTTCGGCCAGGCCCTGTCCGGTGTCGCGATCGCGCGAGGCCAGCGATTCGAAGAATTCGGACGATTCTGCAAACCGCCCGCCGTTGTTGCGAATATAGCCCTCGTCACGCGCATCGATGCGGTCAAGCTGGCCGGCCTGCACGCGCGCGAACGCCGCAGGATCGCTCACTTCGGTGCTGGCGACCTTGACTTCGCCCGGCATCGGCCGGTCGTTGACGATGCTGGCCAGCGCGATGCGCAGCGCTGGATCGTAGCCCGCCAGCCCTTCCACGAGGTAGCTCACGCTGCCCCGGCGCGTGGCATAGCGGCGATAATCGACCCCGCCTTTGCCATCGTGGCAGGTGACGCTGCCGACGCTGCCCAAGCCTTCGATGTCGGTCGAGGCGGCTTCGCCGCACTTCAGCACGGCACCGGGAATGGCGGATGTTTCGTCACCGATGGCCAGATCGTGGCGCACCGCGACGAGTGTTCCCACAGCGCCCGCCGCGTCACGACAGCTGAGGCGATAGGCGCGATCGAACATGCCCTTGAGGCGCACATCGCCCGGCGCGTTCTGCGCGGTGCAGGTCACCCCCGAGGTGCCCACCCTGAAACTGTTGCGCACTGACAGCGGCAGACCCTGCGCCATCGCGGGCGCCGGGATCGTCGCCATCGCGGCGGCCAGCGACAGCGCCGACAGGGTGGCGCCGAAACGCGAGTTGGTCTTGTGAAGCCGGCGGATCACTGCAGCTCTCCCTGCGTTGCGGGTTCGAAGGCGCCGATCAGCGCCGGGTTGCCGCTGCCTGCGACCGGTTCCTCGACCTTGACCGGCGGATTGAGCGGCCGGGTGTCGATCAGCGGTGCGGGCGGAGCGATCGGCCCTTCTTCGGCGGCGGCGGCACTGGCCGCCTTCTTCTCTTCTTCGGTCTTGTCATCGGACGCGGCCGGATCGTCGGTCTGGCTTGGCGTATCCACGAACACCGGCGCATCGGCCAGCGAGTTGGTCGACAGCGTCGTGACCTGGCTCGCCAGATCGGGCACCACCGATGCGGCCGACATGCAGCCTGTGTTGAACGAGCAGCCGTTGAGCGTGCTGTCCGAAGTCACGCCCGTCAGGTCGATCGTGGGATCGGCCTTGACCAGATCGAACACGCTGGTTCCGGTCACCGTCCCGGTGGGCGTGACGATCTGACCGTTGATGATGACCGACAATGCGGGTTGCGTCTGCCCGCCTTGCGTCGGGTTGTTCGTGGCCGGGGTGCTGATGTCGCTGGCGTCGAGCGTGGTCAGGAAGCCCGCCGGGATCGCTGCGGTACCGGTGTTCTGGATATACAGCGTGGAGTCGGGGTTCAGCTCTATCCCCAATGCGTTGAGTACGCCGTCTGGCCGCTGCACCGCCGCCGGCGCATTGAGATCGGCGGCATGCCCGACATAGAACGGATCGGTGGCAAGCTTGTCGAGGATCGTGCCCGACGCCACGTGGATATGGCTGGCGCTGATGCTGATCAGGCCCGCCAGCGCGCCGCTGGTATCGGTGATCGACAGCGAGCCGGTCGAAGCGTCGAGTTCGAACGTGCCGGTGTCGAATTCCAGCGTGTTGGTCGGCAGGAAGCCCTTGGCGCTGACATTGCCGACAATGCGGATGCCCCCGCCAGCCTGCAGCGTCGATGGGTTACCCGTGGCGAACACTACCGATCCGTTGGGATTGTCGATCGTGCTGCCCGATTGCGGCCCGGTGATCGCCAGCGTGCCGATCTGGAGGTCGATCGCCTGTTCGGGGTTGTCGATCGCGCCGATGGTCAGCGAACCGCTGTTGATCAGGCTCCATTCGGCCTGGCTGAGCGCATAGCCCGTGCCGGTCAGCCCATCGCCGATCAGCGCCTGCGTGGGATTGAGCGAGATCAGCGCGATCGTACCCATCTTGCCGGCGTTGAGCCCGGCGAGGGTCGCTAGACCAGTCTGGCTGACGCCTGCCGGCCGGATATCGATGTCGTTCGACCGAATGGTGATCGCCGGCGCGCTCCATTGCTGCGCCACGGTCACCAACGCGCCCGATTCGACCTCGACCGAGCCGAAAGCGCTGATGCGGTTGCCGGTCATCGCGCCTTGCGAATACGACGTGAACCGGCCGGCCAGAACCACCGGCCCGGTGGTCACGCTGCCCGCGACGCGGACCGGCGCGCCGAACACGGCATTGTAGTTGTAGGTCAGGAACTTGCCGCCCAACGGGCCCGACGAGGAATTGCCGATGAGTATCCTGCCGGTGGCATTGGTGACCTGGTTGGTGGCCGGATCAATCACGATCCCGGCCAAGAGGTTGCCGGTGTTCACGTTGGTGCCGCCGAGCAACAGCAGGTCACGCCCGCGCACGTTGCCGAGCGAGACCGAGGTGCCGCCGAACAGCGCCACATTGGCCACTGCGTTCACATTGCCCGTCACCAGCGAACCCGTGTCGGCACTGAACTGGACCGAGCCGTTGGTGCCATTGGCGGAAATGTTGCCGAAGACGGCGTTGTTGCGAGCCTCTCCCAGCACATACTGGCCCGAGGTGACGTTGCCCGCGGTGATCGAACTGCTCGAGAAGATCGAGACCGGTCCGCCGCCGTTGATGGCAGCGGCACTGATCGCGCCGCCCGCCTGCAAGTTTATGGGCCCCTGAACGCTCGACACGTTGGCGGTGGTGAGGTCGCCAGACGTGGACAGGACAATGCTGCCCGCAACGTTGCCGACCGATCCCACGGTCAGCGACGTGCCGCTGGACGCGGTGATGTTGCCATTCGCCGTGAGCTTCTGCAGGTTGACCGCGCCGCCACCACTGACCGCAATCGTGCCGTTGCCGGACGAAATCGCGCCTGCGGTGAGCGTGGCGCCGTTGCCACTGCGGAGCGTGATGTTGCTGGCGGCCTGGACCGCGCCGGTGCTCAGCGCCCCGGTCGCCGTCAGCGCCAGCGTACCTTGCGACGTCGCACCCGTGCTGGACAGATCGCCGGTGGCGCTGACCGAAAGGTTGCCGCCGGTGGACAGCGTGCCCGTGGTCACTTTGGCGCCCGACAGTGTCAGCGCGCCCTGCTGGGTGATGTCGCCCAGCAGCAGGTCGGTGCCGGTCGCGACGAGGAAATCGCCGGTGCCCAGGATACCGGCGGTGGTGATCGCCCCGGTTGCACGCATCATTCCCGACACGCTGCTCGATACCTGCCCGACCGCGATGGTCAGCCCGCCGTTGAGCGACAGCGTCGCCGCCGAAAGGTTGCCGGTGGCCAGCGCGCCGCCGCTGTCGATCGACAGCAGCGAGGCCGAAGTGATCGCGCCCGAGGTGAACGACTGCGCGGTGGCGGCGGAGAAGCTCTGCACATTGACCGGCCCGCTCAGGCCGATCGCGCCCGCCGTGCGGACCGGCGTTGCCGCGAACACCAGGTTGGGATCGTAGTTGCCGTTGAACGAACCACCCAGCGGCGCCATCGAATAGTCCGCCAGCAGCACGCGCGCGGTGGCGGTGATTGCGCCCAGCGCGATGTTGCCGCCGCCCAGGATCAGCATGTCGCGGCCCGCCAGCGTGCCGGTGGTGATCGTCTGCGGCCCGACCAGTCCGATATCGTCGAGCGCCTGGAGGTTGCCTGTCGCGATCGTGCCACCGCTGTCGAGCAGCACGATGCTGTGCTTGGCATTGGCCCCGGTCGTGGGGTTGACGATGCCGGCCGTGATGTCGGTGGTCTTGATGTTGCCCGACGAGCGGACATTCACATTATCGCCCGCCTGCAACAATCCGGTGAGGGTGACGCCCGCGCCGCCCGCGATCTGCACGTTACCCGGCGCCGTGATCTTTCCGGCCGTGATCGTGCCTGCGGATTCGACCGGGTTGGCCTGCAGCACCAGATTGGGATCGAAGTTGGCGCCTGTTGTTCCGTTGGCAGGGACCGCACCAAGACTGAGCATCGAGGTATCGGCCAGCAGCACGCGCCCGGTGCTGGTGATATCGCCGACTTTGCTGTTGCCGTGCGCGGTGATCAGCAGGTCGCCGCCCGAAATCGTTCCGGTCGAGAGCGACTGGCCAGCGCCGGTTACGAGGAACGTTTTCGCGAATACATTGCCTGCGGAAACCGAACCCTGGCCCGAAACCAGGAATGCGAACCCTTGCGACGCGGTGATATCGCCGGTCGTCAGCCCTTGCGTACCGAGCAGAACAATCGCCACCGGGCTGTTGACGTTGCCCAGTGCGGTCGATTGATCGGAACGAACGTCGACCACGAAGCCGGAATAGTTCGTGCCCAGCACCGAACCGCCGGTGTCCAGCGACAGCAGGCTGTTGGCGGTGATGGTGCCGGTGGTGATGTTGCCGGTCGTCGCCGCCTTGAAGAAGTCGCCCGTGACAACCGGCCCGTTGAGGGTCAGCGAACCGGCCGAACGGACCGGCGTGGCCGCGAACACCAGGTTGGGATCGTAGTTGCCGTTGAACGAGCCGCCCAACGGCGCCATCGAGTAATCGGCAATCAACACGCGCGACGTGGCGTTGATCGCGCCGAATGCCATGTCGCCGCCGCCCAGAATCAGCATGTCGCGGCCCGCCAGCGTGCCGGTGGTGATCGTCTGCGGACCGACCAGCCCGATATCGTCGAGTGCCTTCAGGTTCCCGGCGGTGATCGTGCCGCCGCTATCGAGCAGCGCGATGGTGTGGCTCGCGTTGACCCCGGTGGTGGGGTTGAGAATGCCCGAGGTGATGTCGGCGGTCCGGATGTTGCCCGACGAGCGGACATTCACATCGTCGCCCGCCTGCACCAGCCCGTTGATCGTAACGCCCGCGCCACCGGCGATCTGCACGTCACCGGCGGACGTGATGTTGCCCGCCGTGATCGTGCCCGCCGATTCGATCGGCGTGGCCTGGAACACCAGGTTGGGGTCGAAGCCGATGCCGTTGGTTCCGCCGCCCGGGACCGATCCAGCGGCCAGTGCCGAGGCGTCGGACAGCAATATGCGGCCGGTGCTGCTGAGATCGCCGACCGCGCTGTTGCCATGCGCGGTGATCAGCAGATCGCCGCCCGAGATCGTCCCGGTGGTCAGCGACTGCGCTGCGGCCGTCGCGACGAACATTTTGGCAAACACGTTGCCCGTGGTGACCGAGCTTTGCGAAGAGACCAGGAACATGAAGCCTGCCGCCGAGCTGACGTTGCCGACCGTCAATCCCTGCGCACCGGACAGCACGACCGCGCCCGGACCGTTTACCGTGCCGAGCGATATCGACCCGTCGGACGAAACCAGTACCGCCACGCCAGAATAGTTGGTGCCAAGTACCGCGCCGCCGGTGTCGAATCTGATGACCCCATTCGAGGTGACGGCGCCGGTGGTGATGTTGCCCGCCGTCGCCACATCGAAATTGTTGCCGACCACCACCGGGCCGTTGACCGTCAGCGAACCGCCGGAACGCACCGGCGTGGCCGCGAACACCAGGTTGGGATCGTAGTTGCTGTTGAACGCGCCGCCGAGCGGCGCCATCGAATAATCGGCCACCAGCACGCGCGCTGTGGCGTTGACCGCGCCGAGCGCCACGTTGCCGCCGCCCAGGATCAGCATGTCGCGGCCCGAAAGCGTGCCGGTGGTGATCGTCTGCGGGCCGACCAGCCCGATGTTGTCGAGCGCCTGAAGATTGCCCGTGGCGATCGTGCCGCCGCTGCCCAACAGTGCGATCGTATGGCTTGCACCCGTCCCCGTGGTGGGGTTGAGAATGCCCGAGGTGATGTCGCCAGCCTGGATGTTGCCCGACGAGCGGATGGTCACATCATCGCCCGCCTGCACCAGCCCGTTGAGAGTCACGCCCAGTCCACCCGCGACCTGCACGTCCTGCGCGGCGGTGATGCTGCCCGTGGAGATCGTGCCCGCCGATTCGATCGGCGTGGCCGCGAACACCAGATTGGGGTCAAACTGGGTAGGACTGATCACGCCCAGCCCGATCATGGATTGGTCGGCGATGAGCACGCGTGAGGTGCTGGAGATATTGCCAAGCGCGGCATTGCCGTGATCACCGACGATGAGATCGCCACTGGTGATCGTCCCGGTCGACAGGCTCGTGTTGGCGCCCATAACCATGAGGTTTCGCGCGAACAGATTGCCGGTGGAAACGGCTCCCTGGCCTGCGGTCACGAACATCACGCCATTGCTTGACGTCAGATTGCCGGTGGTGACGCCGAACTTGCTGGTCAGGACCACCGCCGCGTTGCCCGAAGCCTGGCCCAGGTTGATCAGATTGTCGGACACCAGGTTGACAGAGACGCCGGTGTAAACGGTTCCGCTGATCGAGCCGCCGCTGTTCATCATGATACGGCCGGCGATCGATGTAGTGGTGATCGTGCCGAGCGTAGCCGCCTGGAAAAAGCCGGTCGAAACCGGGCCATTGATGGTGAGCGAACCGCCGGTACGAACCGGCACCGCCGCCAGGATCGGCGCCGGGTTGAAGTTCTGGGTCAGCTGCCCGCCCAGCGCCTCCATCGAGAAGTCGGCGATGTAGACCTGCCCCGATGGAGCGGTGATCGGCCCGGTCCTGATCGCGCCCGTGGTGATGTTGCCACCACCCAGCGCGATGAACAGGTTGCCGGCTTGCACGGCGCCGACCGCAATCGCGCCGGGGGTGGATACACCGGCGCCCGCCCTTGCGGTGAGAGACCCGGCGGTGACCGAGGCCAGCGAGCGAAGGCCGATGCTGTACTGCGCACCGGGCGTGACGCTCGGATTGACGATGCCCGCGCTGACGTTCGCGACATTTACCGCGCCCGTTCCCGAGATTTCGACGGTGTCGCCTGCCTGCAGGGCGCCGGTGGTGATCGCGCCCGCCGATGTGACCTTGAGAACTTCTCCGCTGGAGATGCCGAGCGTCAACACATCGCCCGTGGCGGTGACGTTCACGCCGGTGGCACCGCTCAGCGCGCCGGTGTTGACCGCCGCGCCGCTGTCGATGGCGAGCGTCCCGGACGAAGTGATCGCCTGCGACATGAAAGTTCCGCCAGAGGCGGCGGAAAACTGGCTGGCGTTGATGGCACCAGCAATCGCGATCGGGCCGGTCGTGCGCACTGGCGTCGCCGCGAACACCGCGTTGGGATCAAATACGCCGGCCGCCTGGCCCGACGCCAGCATGCCGTAATCGGCCAGCAGCACGCGCCCGGTATTGTTGATCGCGCCAAAGCTGATCGCGCCGCTGCCCAGCCCCAGCAGATCGCGGCCAGTCATGCTGGCTGCCGTCAGCGTGGTCTTGGCGGCGAGCACCACGTCGCCCAACGTCTGTATTAGGCCAGCCGTGACAGAACCTTGGCTCGATGTGATCGTGATCGGGTTGAAGGAGGGTGGAAGACCGAATTGTGTCGGATCGGCCTGCACGTTGGGCAGCAGGATATTGCCGGTCGCGGTAAGCGTGATCGCGCCGTTTGCCCCGACCTGGAGATTGCCGAACACCGGATCGAGACCACCGGTCACGGTAAGCGTACCGCCCGATGTGGCGGTGATGGCCTGCGGTGCGCTGAGGCCCGACAGGTTCATGTCGCTGCCCGATGCAACAGTGATCGGACCACCCAGCGAGACGACGGCGGTTGCTGTCAGCGTTGCGGCGGCGGAAACGTCGACCTGGCCATTGGCGAGGATGTAGCCTGACAACAGCGCACCACCGGACGATAGCGACGCGGCACCGTTCGAGTTTACATTGCCCACCGACAAAGCGGTATCGCCGTGGACGGTCACCGACGTTCCGGAAAGGTTGCCTGCCGTCACCGAACCGGCATCGATCGAAATCGGTCCGGTGCCGGTGATGTCGCCCACGCTGATGCCCGCCAGCGCCACGGTGAACGCGCCCGACGTGGCGGCCGCAAACGACGTGCCGCCGCTGACCGGGTTGTTGATGAAAATCGCCCCGGTGCCGCGCACCGGCGCGGCCGCGAAGATCGGGTTGGGATCGAATCCCGAAGACGTGAAGCCCAGCGCCGCCATCGAGGAATCGGCGAACAGCACCCGGCCGTTCGGGTTGAGCGAACCGACCGTGCTCGATCCCGTGGCCAGCACACCGATATCGCGACCGGTGAGCGAGAACACATCGACATTGCCCGGCGTGACCAGCCCGATGTCGTGCAGTGCGTTGAGCGTGCCCGCCGTGATCGACCCGGCCGACTGGATCGAGATATTGTACTTGGCCGCCGGATCGGAGCTGGGGTTGACGATCCCCGCCGAGGCGTTGCCGATGGTCACGGCGCCGCCCAGAGATTTGAGCGAAACCTTGTCGCCTGCGTCCAGCGAACCATTTGCGGTCAACAGCGTGCCGGCGGTCAGGTCGATCTTGCCGCCTGCCAGGATCGGGCCAGTCGTGATGCCGGCATTGGCGGCCATCACGACGTCTGTCGGGGCTGCGATCGGCCCAACCGCGATGAAGTTGCCCGCAGTCAGGTTCACGCCGGTGGCGTTGATCGCTCCCAGCGTAATGTCGCCGCCGATCGCCTGCGCGGTGACACTGCCACCACTTGTGACGTTGCCGAGCTGGAGGCGCCCTGGCACCGTAAACCCTTGGCTGAACGGTGTATCGATGTTGGCATAGGCCACGATGTCGGAGTTGGTGAACAGCTGCAGACTCGACGCGGCATGCAGCGTGCCGGTCGTGACCGGCGCCGAGCCGAGCACAAAGTTGCGGCCGTTGATCACGGCAGTGTCGAGGTTGATATTGCCCGAATCGAGCGTCAGGCTGACGTCACCGGGGGTAACAAATGACAGGTTCCCGGTCAGGTTCAGATTACCCCCGGTCACGGCAATCGGGCTGGCCAGCGCGGTTGCGCCGATCACGTTGGCCGAACCTGCAAATCCGATGCTGGTGGCCGACACATCGGCGTTGGTCAGCGTCAGGAACAGCTGCTGGGCGGTAAGCGTGCCGACCCCGGCAGTCGATCCGGCTCCGCCGACGATCGACGACGTGAACGTCAGGTTCGACGCGCTCAGCGATCCGCGCTGGGAGGGAACGTTGAAGCGGTTCGTTGCGAGCAGGCCCGCGCCGCTGTTGCCATCGGCGATGGCATTGCCGCCAACACCGGCCACGCCGCTGGTGCCGCCCGACCCGCCGCTGCCACCTTGAGCACTGCCGCTGAACGTCGAAGCGCCGGTTAGGGTAACCGGGGCGCCACGCACCAGCAGGGTTGCGGCACCGGCTGTGGCAAGGCCGCCATCGCCGCCGTTGCCGTCGATCCCGCCGCCTGCGCCCGATCCACCAGCACCGCCCGCGCCACCCGTGGCGTCGCTGAAGGCAAAGATTGTGGTGTAGGAACCCGAGCCGGTATTGACCGCGCCGGTATCGATATCGCTGATCGTCCCGATCTGGATATTGCCACCTGCGGCTGCGCCGCCGATGCCACCCTTGCCCGCCTGTCCGGTGGACGATGCCCCGCCGTTGCCGCCGCGTTGGCCAATCCCGCGCGCGTCTGCGGACAGGTTGGTGATCGACAGCGTGCCGTTGCCCGCACTGGCCGCCACAGCGATGATCCCGCCGGTGCCCAGGCCGCCGTTGCCACCGTTCTGTCCGGGCGTGGCACCGTCGCCACCAATGCCGCCGACACCTTCGGCGACCGCCGAAGTATTGCCGATGGTGATGCTGCCGGCGCCCGCCAGCGAATTAAGCGAAAAGATGTCGACCGTTCCGCCCGTTCCGGTGCCACCGTCGCTGCCGGAAACGCCCTGACCGCCCACACCCTTGCTCGACAACAATGCCTGCGCGGACTGGATCCTGCCGAAGCGCGTGAACAAGATGGACTGTCCGCCCGTGCCCGAACCGGCAATCGCACCGGCCCCGCCGGTGGCATCGGACAGCAGCGTGGTGGTTCCGCCGATCGCAATCAGGCCGTTGTTGCCGTTCAGCGTCGGGGAGTTGACTCGCAGTTCCGCCGTGCCGCCGATCCCGGCGCCGCCGTTGCCGGCTCCGCTGGCAAGGTCGCCGACGCCGCCCAAGCCATTGGCGTTGAGCGAGACGTCGCTGGTGGTGCCGATCGTTCCGCCATCGCTGAACAGCCGGGCCGTGCCGCCGGTGCCGCCACCGCCGCTGGCGCCTGTGCCGAAGCCTGTTCCGCCCAGGCCCTGGCTCGATGCGGTGATCCCCGCGTTCACCTGCAGCGATCCGCCAAGGTGTGACACAAACTGGACGAAACCGCCCGTGCCCAGGCCGCCGGCGAGATTGCCGGTCTGGTCCCCGCCCTCGCCCGTTGCGACGACAGTGACCTGTCCGCCGAACGTCAGCGCGCTGTCTGTATCCGCGATGCCCTGGACCGAACCGCCGGTGGCGATCGCGCCGTTGGTCGATGAGGCGTTCCCGCCCACGGCCGAAGCTGCCAGCGCTGTTGCGCCGGCCACCGAGATCGCACCGCCCGAGCCGGTGCTGAACAGTGTTACGGTGCCACCCAAGGCCGCGCCGCCGTCGCTCGTGCAGGCAAGGCAGCCCGATCCGCCACCACCAACCGCGTTGGCTGACGCGTTGATCCCGTTGTTGATGACGATGTTCGAGGTACTGCCCGAACTCGTGACGGCAACGACGCCGGCGGTCGCACTGCCACCAGCGGTGTTCGTGGCGTCGATCGCGCCGCCGAACGCGTTGCTGGTCAGTTGCGTCGTGCCGGATAGCTGAATCACCCCGCCACTGTTGGCGTTGACGTTGGTATGGCCCGCGACTGCCGCGCCGGCCGACCCGCTGGAGCCGAACGCCGCTGCGCCCATCGCGCTGGAATCGAGCGTCGTTCCCCCGGTCACCGATACGGTCGAGGTGCCGAATGCGTTGAGCGTGGCGTTGCCGCCTGTGGCGGTTCCGCTGATGCCGGAAGTACCCGCGCCGCCCGTACCCTGCGCCAGTGCCTGGAGCGTGGAGCTGAACGAAATACCGCTGTTGGTGCCGCCATTGGCCGTGACGACGGCGTCGCCACCGGTCGCCGTGCCGACCGTGCCCGCGCCGCTCGCCTGCCCGGCCGTGCCGGAGGCGGACGTGTTCACCGTGCCGTTGAACTGGATGGACGAACTGTTGCCGAACGTGGTGAGGTTGACCGTCCCGCCCGTGGCGTTGCCCGAGCCGGCGTCGCCGCTGAACTGGCTGTTGCCCGAAAAGGCATCCGCCGTGACCGTGGTCGCGCCGCCGATGGTGATGGCCGCGTCCGAGGTCGCGATCGCCGCGATCCCACCCGTCGCGTCGCCCGACGTGCCGGCGGCTGCGCTGGCGGTGAATGTGTTGGCGAATACCGACACCGCACCGCCGAATTGCGCCGTGGCGCCGCTTGAGACAAAAATCCGCGCGCTGCCGCCGGTGGCTGCGGCGCCCTGGACCAGGTTCGACACGTTGTAGGCCACCGTCGTGGCGCCCGCGACATTGAGCACGGCCGCGTTGGCGACGTCGATGGTGGACAGCGTCGGCGCCTGGATGACCGACAGCGGCGCCACCACGTTCTGGTCGAGCGTGGTCAGCGTCAGGTTGCCGTTGATGTTGACGCCACTGCCCGTACCGTTGAGGCTGATGTAGGCGGTGGCGCCGTTGCCCGGGCTGGTCGCACCCTGCAGCGTGAGATTGGAGGAGAAATTCGCGATCGTCCCGCCGCTCACGCCGAGCAGATCGAAGCCGGTGGCCGAGGCCGTGAGGGCCGAGGTCGCGGTGACACCCTGGATGAATATCCCGGCCTGCCCGGTGCCCGCGCCGATCGAGGGGCCGGTGGTCACCGCATCGCCACCCGCGATATCGAGCCCGCCCGACAGGACGATGGCATTGCCCACGACATCGGCCGCCGCGGCCACGTCGAAGCCCAGCGTGCTGCCGTTGGCGATCAGCATGGTGATCGCCTGGTTCTTGGGAACCGCGACCATGTAGATGCGATGGTTGGCGCCAGTGCCGGAATTGCCCGCAGCCCCGGTGATCGAGCCGTTGCTGGTCAGCACCTGGTTTGCGGCGCTGGTGCCCGAGGTGGCCTGGATGTTGAACAGGCCATCGGGAGAGAATGTGATCGTGGCTGCATCGGCGGCAACCAGCGCCGCCGACCCGTTGACGTTGATGCTGCCCGATTGCGTGATCGAGGGGGCGACCACCGCGACATACGAGCCGGCATTGGTGGCGTTGATATGCGCTGCGCCTGCGATCTGCACGACCGAGCCGGCGTTGGCGGGCAAGAATGTCGCCGTGCCGCCGGGCAGGAAATCGCCCGAGGTGGGATCGAACACCACGTCGGACGCGGTCAGGCCCAGATTGCCGACGTCGAACACCGCATTGGCGCCGATCAGGATACCCGCAGGGCTGTAGAAGAGCACCGTGCCGCCCGATGTGACCGGCCCGCCGGCTGCCGCCTGCAGTTGCGACACGACATGGCCGTCGAACTGGATCGGCCGGGTCGGATCGGTGGGCAGGATACGATTGAGCACCGCAAAATCGCTCACCGCGCCCACGGCGTTCCTGAACGTTGCCGTGGTGTTGGCTGCCTGGAAGGCGATGGGAACGCCGTTGGCGATCGCGCTGTCGTTGGTCGACCAGTTGATCACCGCAGTGGGGGACTGCAGCGTGATCGTGGTTGTAGAACCTCCCGCAACGATCGAGGCGTTTCCGGCCACGATCGACCCTGTTCCCTGAAATGACTGCGCCTGCGCGGTGCCCACTCCAGCGACGAGCGCCGCAGCGATCGCCAGAGTCGACGTGATCGCCAGTTCCCGATGGCTCCGGTTCCGGGTCGCGCGCATCAGTTGGTCCTCCAGGGAAGCAGTCGGGCAGTCAGGGTCACCAGGAAGCGGACATTGCCGCGTGTCGTCTGCAGGCCGGCCCGTTCGGTGGGAACGGCCAGTGAGGTGTCGAGGCGGAAGCGCGCACCCAGTTCCGCGCGCGCGCCCACGCCGACCGAGCTGAGGTGCTGCGATCCGGGCTGGCCCTTGTTGAACACCCACGCCGCGTCGGTGAACACGAACGGCTGCACGGTGATGTCCCCGGCCTGCCGGACGGGAATGTGCGGACCGCGCAGTTCGACCGAGTAGCCCACGCCGCTGTCGGCTGCGATCGTGCCCGGATCATAGCCGCGCCCGATGGTGTAGTTGCCGGCGGAAAACTCCTCGAAGCTCAGCACCGGCTTGAACGCCACTTGCGCGCGTGGCGCGACCGCGATCGAGAACCGGCCCGCCGCCACTTCGAGCTCACCTTGCGCGCGCAGCACGGTCGCGCCGGGCGAGCCGTCGTTGCGGCTGGTCGGAACCGCCAGCAAGGCGCAACCGGCGCCGATGCACGTGCGGGTTGCGTCCAGCACGTCGAGGCCCTGGCGCAGTTCGAACGAACCCGCATAGCGGTATTGCGGGCGGCGGTTGGCGGTGTCGATCCCGTCGAAATCGAGGCGTGCCCAGCCCACGCGCAGCTTGTCGCGGGTCAGCGGGCCGATCACATCGACGTCCTGGTTGATGAAGTCGAAGCCGCTGGCCAGCCACACGTTGCGGGCCTGCGTGCGCAGCAGCGGATAGCGGCCATAAAGGCTGGCGAACAGCGTGCGCGCCTTCAGCGCGGGACCGGTGTTGCCCAGCGACGGCTTGGTCCAGGCGTATGTGAACTGCCCGCCCAGCACCAGGCCTTGCGAGCCGGGCCGGAATTCGTGGCTGGCCTGCAGGATGTGCTGTTCCTTGAAATCGGCCGTCGCGTAGTAGGAAAGCGTGGTCGCATCGCCCAGCCCGGTGATGCCGAACACTTGCGCGCGGAGCTGGCCGCCCCAGCGACCGGTCGCCGGCGCCGCCAGGTTCTGCACCGTGAGATCGAGCGTATAGGGCTGGCGCAGGACGGTGACTTCGCCGATCAGGTCGCCCGGGGCGTCGCCCGAAGGCCGCAGGGTCAGCTGGACGTTGTAGCCCGGCAGGTCGCGGGCCAGCAGCAGGTAGCGTTCGGCTTTGAACCGATCGAAGATTTCGCCTTCGGTGATCTTGTTGAGGTAATCCTCAAGCTTGCGTTCGGCGCCCTTGGTTTCGCCGCGCGCACGAATCGCCTTGACCCGCGCATAGAGTACTTCCAGCTTGACGTTGCCGTTCTCGATGCGCTGCGTCGGCACCTGAACCGCCGCCAGATAGCCTTTGTTGCGCAGGATCGTGGCGGCCGCGTCGCGGATTTCGCAGATGGTCGAGATCGGCTGCGGCTTGTCGGCAAACGGCTTCCACGCCGGTTCCATGTCGGCTGCAGATGCACCCTTCAGGCCGTTGAAATCGACCGAGCTTATCGTGACCTTGATGTCGGCGTACTGCGGATCGCCCAGCGGACAGGGCGAGCGTTCGATCCCGCCCTTGATCGACAGTTGCGGCGCCTGTTCGACAGGCGCCTGCGTGACGGCCTTGAGCTCGTCGCGACCGGGCACGCCCAACGACGACGGCACGCCCTGCCCGAACGCCGGGGCGGGCACCACCAATGGCGCAAAGGATGCCGCAGCCACGGCCCCCGCCAAAGCGAGCCGGCTGCGTCCCATGCCTGATTCCAACATTTAAATTGCCCCCGTCGCTTCCCCGTCGACGCGGCCCGTTTGTTATTTTTTTGAACTGATTGCGGATTAACAACCGTATTCGATCAATGTCAAACGGCACGAACGTGAATCAGCGATTAACATTCGATAACGGCTCTCCGCGCGGTAACGGTCGCCTCGATCAGGCCGCAGCACCATGACAATGCTTGTACTTCTGGCCCGAACCGCAGGGGCACGGCGCGTTGCGGCTGACGCCAGTGCCGGCATAAGGATCGTCACCCAGCAGCGCGGTATCGCCCGCCGCCATCTGCCCGGCCGACGATCCGCCGAGCGCGCCCATCATCGCCGCCGCGCCGGGAACCTGGCTGGAATCGTCCTCGCCGGTGAACGGATCGATGTGGCTGGTGAGGAAATCAGGGAGTTCGGGCAGCGCGAAATCCTCGGGCGCGCGCATGGTGAACTCGTTGGTCATGAGAATGCGCGTCACGTCCTCGCGGATCGTCTCCAGCATCTTCTCGAACAGGCCGAAGGCTTCCTGCTTGTACTCGTTGATCGGCGTCTTCTGGGCATAGGCGCGCAGGAACACCACCTGGCGCAGTGCGTCGAGCGTGGCGAGATGCTCCTTCCAGTGATGATCGAGTCGTTCCAGCAGGATGCTCTTCTCAAGCATTTTCCATGAATCAGCCTCCACATCGCTGACTTTGGTAGCCATTTTGGCATCGGCCATCTCGCGCAGGCGTTCCTCGATCAGCTCGGGCTCGACCGCGTCTTCCTGCATCCAGTCGTTCAGCGGCGCATCGAGCCCCAGCGTGTCGCCGATCCGCTCGTGCAACGCGGCAAGGTCCCACTGCTCGGGATAGGATCCCGGCGGGCAGGCATCGCCGACCATCGAGTTCACGGTATCGTGGCGCATGTCGATCACCACGTCGTCGACCGCGTCCGAATCCATGATGTCGGCGCGCTGCTCGTAGATCACCTTGCGCTGGTCGTTCATCACGTCGTCGTATTCGACCACCTGCTTGCGGATGTCGTAGTTGCGCGCCTCGACCTTTTTCTGGGCGGTCTCGATCGCCTTGGACAGCCACTTGGAGCCGATCGCCTCGCCATCGGCGAGGTTGGAATTCATCATCCGCGCAAACAGCGTGTCGGGCCCGAAGATGCGCAGCAGATCATCCTCGAGGCACAAGTAGAACTTCGACAGGCCGGGATCGCCCTGGCGGCCCGAGCGCCCGCGCAACTGGTTGTCGATGCGGCGGCTTTCGTGGCGTTCGGTGCCGATCACGCACAACCCGCCTGCGGCGAGCACGCGCGCCTTTTCCTCCGCCGCTTCGGCCTTGAACCGGGCGATCTCGGCGTCGCGCTCGGGGCCTTCGGGCGTTTCGGCCAGCTCATCCTCGATGCGGAACTCGACGTTGCCGCCCAGCTGGATGTCGGTACCGCGCCCGGCCATGTTGGTGGCGATGGTGACCGCGCCCATCCGGCCCGCCTGCGCCACGATATGCGCCTCCATCTCGTGGAAGCGGGCGTTGAGCACCGCGTGCTTCACGCCTTCGGCATTGAGATATTCGGACAGCAGTTCCGACTTCTCGATCGACACGGTGCCGACCAGCACCGGCTGGCCGATCTCGCTTTTCTCGCGGATCAGCTTGGCGATTGCCTGGAACTTGTCCTGGGTGTTCTTGTAGAACTCGTCGTCCTCGTCCACGCGCAGCACGGCGACGTTGGTGGGGATGGTGACGACGTTCATCTTGTAGATGTCGTAGAATTCGGGCGCCTCGGTCGCGGCAGTGCCGGTCATGCCCGAAAGCTTGGGATACATGCGGAAATAGTTCTGGAACGTGATCGAGGCCATCGTCTGGTTCTCGGGTTCGATCCGCACGCCTTCCTTGGCCTCGACTGCCTGGTGCAGCCCGTTCGACCAACGCCGCCCGTCCATCATGCGCCCGGTGAACTCGTCGATGATGACGATCTTGCCGTCCTTCTCGATGTAGTCGATGTCGCGCTTGAACATCACGTTGGCCTTGAGGCTCTGGTCGAGGTGATGGACGACTTGGGTGTTTTCGACGTCGTAAAGGTTGGAACCGACCAGCAGTCCGGCATCCTCGAGCATCCGCTCGACCCGCTCGACCCCGTCCTCGGTCAGCGTGATGTTCTTGGTCTTCTCGTCGGCCTCGTAATCCTCGGGCACGATCTGCTTCACGATCGCATCGACCGACAGGTAGAGGTCGGACTTGTCGTCGGTGGGGCCCGAAATGATCAGCGGCGTGCGCGCCTCATCGATCAGGATCGAGTCCACTTCATCGACGATGCCGTAGTTGAACGGGCGCTGCACCATCTGGCTGCGCTCGTGCTTCATGTTGTCGCGCAAGTAGTCGAAGCCCAGCTCGTTGTTGGTGGCGTACGTGATGTCGGCGTCGTAGGCTTCGCGGCGTTCCATCTCGTTGAGGTTGGGCACGATCACGCCCACCGTCAGCCCGAGGAAGCGATAGATCTGGCCCATCCACTCGGCATCGCGCCGGGCCAGGTAATCGTTCACCGTCACGACGTGAACGCCCTTGCCCTCGATCGCGTTGAGATACGACGCCAGCGTGGCGACCAGCGTCTTGCCTTCGCCCGTGCGCATTTCGGCGATTTCGCCGCGGTGGAGCACGATGCCGCCGATCATCTGGACGTCGAAGTGCCGCATGCCGAGCACGCGCTTGCCCGCCTCGCGCACCGTGGCGAACGCTTCGGGCAGGATATCGTCGAGCGTCTGGCCGCCGGCCAGCATCTCGCGGAACTTGGCGGTCTGCGCGGCGAGTTCCGCGTCACTCAGGCTTTCGAGATCGGTCTCGAAGGCGGCGATCTGGCGCACGATCTTGTCGAGCGACTTGACGTAACGGTCGTTGGACGAACCGAAGAGTGTCTTGGCAATGGCGCCGAGCATGACAAATTTCCTGTGATGTAAGGAGGTAGACGTCGCCAAGGCGCGGGGGCCAACGGCAGGATAAAGTGTGCGGGGCCGCGTGGTGCGAGCCCGGCGAAGTCAACGCGGCGCTATTCGCGCGCGCGATCGCCGAACAGGAAGCCGCAGGTCTGGATCAGCGCCGGAACGGGCAGCCACACCGTCTTGCGTTGCACCGTGACGGGCCGGCGCGGAACGACGCCGCCGCGACCGACACAGTTCTGCTGGCGGGCCGACGTCGGCGCAGCCGTCGGAGTCGCGATGCTGTCAGCCACTTCCGTACGCGAGGTCGCAAACGCGATCTCGGGCATGGTCAGCCCCGTGATGAGGGCGAGTAAGGCGAGCAGGATGCGCGTCATTGTCGGCCTAGATAGGAATGTTTGCTGCGATCGTCCACTGGCAAACACGTTTCATCTCGATCCTTGTCAGTGTCGGATGTCACGAGAGCAGGCGCCGCGGGGCAACCTTGTCGCGGTTGGAGCAAGGCGCTACTCGCGCTCCCATGTCCGACGCCGTCTCCCCGCTCGCCCGTCCCTTCCCCGCGTTGCCTGCGATCGCCGGGGCCACGCCACGCATCGCGCGCGCCGGGTACAAGGACTGGGGCCGCTGCGACCTCACCTATGTCGAACTGGCCGAAGGAACCGCCGTCGCGGGCGTGTTCACGCGCAACGTGTGCTGTTCGTCCGAGGTCGATCTGGGGCGCGAACAGGTCAAGGCCGGGCGCGCGCGGGCACTGGTCGTCAATGCCGGCAACTCCAACGCCTTTACCGGCTATCGCGGGCGCGAGGCGGTTGAGGCGATCATGGCGCAAGTCGCGGACCGGCTCGGCTGCCCGGCGGATGAGGTGTTCGTCTCCTCGACCGGCGTGATCGGCGTGCCGCTGCCCAAAGACAAGGCACGCGACGGGATCGAGGCGGCGCTGATCGCGCAGCCGTGTTCGTGGGAAGATGCCGCGCGCACCATCGGCACCACCGATACGTTCACCAAAGGCGCGATGGCCACGGCGGTGATCGGCGAGACCACCGTGACACTGGCCGCGATCATCAAGGGTTCGGGCATGATCGCGCCCGACATGGCGACGATGCTCGGCTATGTGTTCACCGATGCGGCGGTGGCGCCTGCGTTCCTGCAGCAATGCCTGTCCGCCGCCAACCGCGCCACGTTCAGCTGCATCACCGTGGACAGCGACACCTCGACCAGCGACACCGTGCTGGCCTTCGCCACGGGCCAGGCAGGCAACGCGCCCTTCGCCGGGTTCGATGATCCCGGGGCCGATGCGTTCGCCGCCGCGCTGCACGATGTCTGCCGCCAGCTGGCGCATCTGGTCGTGCGCGATGGCGAGGGGGCCCAGAAATTCATCGCTGTGGCGGTCAGCGGCGCGGTCAGCGACGACAGCGCGCGGCGGGTCGGCCTGTCGATCGCCAACTCGCCGCTGGTCAAGACCGCCATCGCGGGCGAGGACGCCAACTGGGGCCGCGTGGTCATGGCGGTGGGCAAGGCCGGCGAACCCGCCGACCGCGACAAGCTGTCGATCGGCTTCGGCGGCATCTGGGCCGCGCGCGAAGGGCAGCCGCTGGCCGATTACGACGAGGCCCCGGTCGCCGCGCACCTCAAGGGGCAGGACGTGACTATCGAAGTCGATCTCGGCCTGGGCGAAGGACGGGCCACGGTGTGGACCTGCGACCTGACCCACGGCTACATCTCTATCAACGCGGATTATCGCTCGTGAGCGCAGCACTGGACCAGCAGGTCGAGGCGCTGATGCGCGATGCCGCCGCGCGCGCGATCATGCCGCGCTACCAGCACCTGGCCGCCAGCGACATCATCGACAAGGCGGTGGATGACCTTGTCACCATCGCCGACAAGGAAAGCGAGCTGATCCTGGCCGAAGGTCTGGCCGCGATCCTGCCCGAAGCGGCGATCGTCGGCGAAGAGGCCGCGCATGCCGATCCGACGGTGCTCGAACGGCTGGGCGATGCGCTGTGCTGGATCATTGACCCGGTCGACGGCACCAACAACTTCGCCGAGGGCAAGCCGCCGTTCGGTGTGCTGGTCGCGCTCGCCGAGCGCGGCGAATGCATCGCCGGGTGGATCCTCGATCCGCTGAGCGGGCGATTCTGCCGGGCAGGTCGCGGCACCGGCGCGTTCATCGACGGCGAACGCGTGCAGGCGCGCGGCAGCGGGGCTGACAAGCCGATCGCCGCGATCTCGGTCCTGTTCATGGATCAGGGCAAGCGCACCGCGATGAAGGACCACATCGCGCCGCACTACACGCTGGTCGATATCCCGCGCTGCGCGGCGGAACAGTATCCGCGGCTGGTCACCGGCGTGAACGACATCACGATCTTCGAGCGCACGCTGGCGTGGGACCATGCTGCCGGGGCGCTGTTCCTTAACGAAGCGGGCGGCAAGTGCGCCCGCGCCGATGGCACGCCTTATCGCGTCGATGACGATCGCAAAGGCATGATCGGCGCCGCCGCACCCGCCCTGTGGGACGACATGGCGCGGCGGTTGGCCGAGATCGGGTGAATCGACACCCGTGATAAAAGTGCTCCCCCGCGAAGGCGGGGGCCTCGTGCCGGCCGAGCATCGTCAGGCTTTACGGGCCTGACCACCGGACTGTGCAGGCCCGAGGTCCCCGCCTTCGCGGAGACGCACATTGGGTCAGCGTTTTAAAGCACGCTTTCCAGCCAGCTCTTGAGCTGGCCCTTAGGCGCGGCGCCCAGTTTCTGCGCCACTTGCTTGCCGTCCTTGAACAGCACCATCAGCGGGATCGACTGCACGCCGATCTGGCCGGGCACGGCGGTGTTTTCCATGATGTCCATCTTGGCGATGGTCACGCGATCCTTCAGCTCTTCGGAAATTTCCTCGAGCGCGGGGCCGATCATCTTGCACGGGCCGCACCATTCCGCCCAGAAATCGACCAGCACGGGCTTGTCGGATTGCAGGACATCGGCCTCGAAGCTGGCGTCGGTTACGGCTTTGGTGGACATGATGAACTCCTTGGTGTTTGCCCCAATGTAGGCTGCAATGGCGCGCTGGCAACGGTCGGGCCGCTAAAGCTTTGCTGTACCCGCTGGCACCGCATCTTGTGCCGACGCTGTTTCGCCCCCCGACCCGCCGATCCAGTTGATCGTTTGCGCGTCCAGCAGCGCATCGGGCAGTACGAACAGCTGCGGCAGTTGCGTGTAAAGCAGCGCCGCCTCGATCCGCTTGTCCGGGTGAATCACGCGCAATGCGGCGGCATAGGCCGCCATCTGCCGCAACGACGAGGCCGGGATCGCCTCGAGCGACATCGGCGGGCGGCGCGCGGTCTTGAAATCGACGATGCGGATGGTGTCGGCGCCGATCAGCAGGCGGTCGATCGTGCCGGTCACCATGCGCCCTTCGACCAGCGCGGCGATCGAGACTTCGGCCAGCGCATCGGGCGAGAACAGGTCGCGCCACGCCTCGGTGCCGAGCACGCCCAGCGCGGCCGCCGCGATTTCGTCGCGCGTCGGGGCATCGAGATCGGCGGCACTGCGCGCCAGCCACGCGGACGCCGCAGCCTGCCGCTGCGCCGGATCGACTTCGGGCAGACGTTCGAGCAGGCGGTGGATCAGCACCCCGCGCCGCGCCGCCAGTTGCATCACGCCGGGCGGCAGCGGCGGATCGGGGGCCTGCTCCTCGCCCAGCGATGACGGCGCGAGCGGGCGCGGCGGACGTGGTTCGGGGCCGACCGGCGTTTCGATCCACCCCGGCAGCGCGATGGTTTCGGGCGGGGTCGCGACCGGATTCACGTCGGGGCGCGGTGCGGGTCCACCGATCTGCTTGCGCCCATCCCACAGCGCATCGGGCTGCCAGCCGTCGTCGTCGAACAGCGGTTCGAGCATCGCGTACCAGCTTTCGGGCGGCAGGTCCTTGCGCCGCTTGCCCAGCGCGCCCGCGATGAACAGCGCTTCCTCGGCGCGGGTCATGGCGACGTAGAGCAGGCGCCAGTGCTCGGCGCGGTCTTCCTTGGCCGCCAGCGCCTCGGCATCGCGCACCGGGCCGACGCGCTCGGCCTTTTTCAGCGGCGGCAGCGGCACGGTGCGGCGCTCACCCAGAATGTTTTCGGTGACGGTCAAGCCGCGCGTGGGCGAGGCGTCGGGATCGTCGGCGGCATCGGCCAGGATGACGATCGGCGCCTGCAGGCCCTTGGCCCCATGGACGGTCATCACCCGCACCATGCCCGCGCCCGCGCCCGGTTCGCGCTTCAGTTCGCCCTCGCCCGCGTCGAACCACTGGAGGAACCCGACGAGGCTGGGCGTTGCCGTGGCGGCATAGGCGAGCGCGGCGTTGAGCAGTTCGTCGATCGGATCGTTGGCCTCGTGGCCCAGCCGCGCGACCAGCTTGCGCCGCCCCTGCAGCGGCCCGACCAGCAACCAGTGCAGCAGCACTTGCGGCGGATCGTAATCGGCGCGGCGCAGGATCGAGCGCAGGGCGTCCATCGCCTCGCGGGTTTGCGGACCTTCCGCCGCGCGCAGGTGCTCCCACAGCCGGACCTTGCCGTCCCGATAGCCGTGTTCCAGCAGTTGGTCTTGGCTCCAGCCGATCAGCGGCGACACCAGCAGCCCGGCCAGGTTGAGGTCATCGAGCGGTTGCGCGGCAAAGCGCAAGCCCGCGACCAGATCCTTCACCGCCAGCGGCGCGCCCAGCCGCAGCCGGTCCACGCCCGCCACCGCCACGCCCGCCGCATGCAGCCGCGCCACGATCAGCCCGGCCAGCTCCTTGCGCTTGCGCACCAGCACCATGACGTCACCGGCAGTCGCCAGCCGCGCGCCGCCCTTGGCCAGCGGAAACCCGACGTCGATCCAGCCGCGCACCTGCCGCGCGATCTTGTCGGCAAGGATGCGATCGGGGCGTGAGAGCCAGCTTTCGGCGCCATCGTCTTCCTCGCCCGGCGGGCCGGCTTCGTCATCGTCGTCCGCCTCGTCGGCCGCCAGCCCGACCGCCTTCCACAGCGCGACCGTGCCGGGTCGATCCTCGCCGACATGCGCTTCCGGCGGCAGCGGAAGCCCGAACCGATCGGCGCCGATGTGCTCGATCGCCTTGTCGACAAAGCCGAGTATGGGGCTGGCGGTGCGGTAAGACTGGCCCAGACCCAGCCCCAGCAGATCGCGCGAAGGATCGCCCAGCACTTGTGCCAGAGCACCCAGTTGCGCCTCGACCCGTTTGCGCGCCGCCTCGAAATTTTCGGGACTCGTCCCCTGGAAGCGGAAGATCGCCTGCTTGTAGTCGCCCACCACGAACAGCGTGCGCAGCGCATCGCCGTGCTGGCCCTCGCCCGCGAAGAAATCGGCGGCGAGCCCTTCGAGGATGATGCGCCACTGCGCCTCGTTGGTGTCCTGCGCCTCGTCGACCAGAATGTGGTCGAACCGCCGGTCGAGCTTGTAGCGCACCCATTCGCCAAGGTCGGAACGGCTGAGCAGGTTGGCGGCGCAGCGGATCTGGTCGTCGAAGTCGATGAACCCCTCGCGCTGCTTGGCCGCATCCCACGCCAGTGCAAACCGGCGGCCTAGCGTCAGCGCGCCATCGAGAATATCCGCCAGCGCCAGCAAGGCCCGCCGTTCGCGGATTTTGTCTAGCGACGCAGCGATGCGAGATATGTATTCGCCATAATCTGGATCGCGCTTGAGGACATTAGTGAGTTGTTTTGGGAGACCTTCGCCTTTGGTAAACAAGCCTGATTGAAGGACGTCGAGGCATGCAAAGCGCGCAGCAGAATCGAGTGGCAGCCACGCGGAAATCGCCTCGGCCCCTTCACGGCCAGTCTTAGTGTCCCAAGCCGCCAACGTGGCATGGCACCGCCGAAGTGACGCGCTGTCAAACGCATCGTCCGCGCACAGCGCTGCCAGCGCCGCCTCGTCCTCGTCGGGACCAATCCCCAGCACGCCGTTGATCCGGGCGCGCAGTGGCGGCGTCCACGCACCGGGGCCGGTCCACAGTTCCTGCGCGGCAGCACATCGGCTGAGAAAACCTACGACCTGGTCCTGCGCCATGCGCAGGCTCATCGTCGCCAGCGTATCGAGCAGCGTGGCGTCGCCATGCGCCTCGGCCTCGACCAGCATGTCGGCCAGCACGCGGCGCAGCAGCAGGTCGCGGTCGCGATCCTCCATCGCGCGGGTGCCGGGCGTGAGCCCCGCCTCGACCGGGAACGCCGACAGCAGCCACTGCGAGAACGCGTGGATCGTGCCGATGCGCAAGCCGCCGCCCGGGCAATCGAGCACCGCGGCAAAGCGACTGCGCGCGCGTGCCAGCGTTTCCGGCCCATGCGCCGCGCCGATCGCCATCAGATCGCTTGCCAGTTCGGTGTCGGGCAGGCGCACCCATTTCGCCAGCACATCGTTGACGCGCGTGGCCATTTCCGCCGCGCCGGCCTTGGTGAACGTCAGGCACAGGATCTGCTCGGGCCTGACGCCAGGCTGCAACAGCAGCCGCAACACGCGGGCCGACAGCACTTGCGTCTTGCCCGTGCCCGCCGAGGCGCTGAGCCACACCGTGCGCTCGGGATCGACCGCCGGCTGCTGGTTGCCCTGCAGGGGGAACACCTTGCTTATGGCACGTCGCCCGCCGCCGCGCCGTTGCCACGGCTGCGCCCCTGCCATTCGTCCAGCCGCATCAGCTGGTCGTAATCGGCATAGCCCGCGAGATCGGGATTGAGCCGCGCGGTGAAGGGATCGCTGCCCAGGATCCAGCGGTCGATCGCGTCGATCAGATAGCCCTGGGTGATGTCGAGGAATTCGTCGCGCGGCAGGCCGTGGCGCTTCTGGCCTTCCAGCACCGGCTCCTGCGCGTAACCGAACTCGCCATCCTTGCCGCGCGCCAGCGACCAGTATTCGAACCGCGTCGGCGTGCCGCTGACATGTTCGAACCCACCGCCTTGCGCGATCAGGCCGATCAGACCGAGCTGAAGCGCGAAGCCCTTCTCCACCATCGCGCCGGTGGGCGGCGCGCCGGTCTTGTAGTCGAGCACCGCCAGGTTGCCCTCGGCGTCGCGGTCGATGCGGTCGGCACGGCCGTGGATGCGGATGCCCTTCACGCGGATTTCGCCGCGCTGTTCATAAGCGATGACCTCGCGGCCGGTGCCGAGCAGGTCGTCGGTGTGGCGCTCCACCCACGCCAGGCCCGCCAGCAGCCGTGGCCGCCACAGCCCGCGCATGAACGGATGCGCGCTCATCTCGTCCAGCGCGACTTCGGCCAGCGGGATCAGCGCGCCGGGCATCGCGCCCTGTTCGTGCCATGCCTCGAGAATTTCGTGGACTGCCGTGCCCTTCCACGCCGGGGTCGGATCGGCGTCGAGGGGGTCAAGGCTGCGCAAGCCCAGGATCGCCTGCGCATAGAACTGGTAGGGATCGCCGCGCAGCCGGTCGAGCGCGGTGACCGCGATCGCGACCTGCCGCTGCGCCGCATCGGGCATCGGTGCGGGGCGCGGATAGGCCGCCGCCATCGCGGCAGCGTCGATCGCGCGGGCAAGGCGCACGGCTTCCGTCTCGCGCCGCACGTCGGTGCCCAGCATCGCCTCCATCCGCAGCAGGAAGCGCGAGGGGATCGCCGGCGCCCCGGCATCGCGCGCGGCGTGGCTCAGCACCACGTCGGGCGCGCCCAGCGCGGCGGCGAGATCGTGCGCCGACAGACCGATGCGGAAATCCGCGCCGGGAATGCCCAGCGCGCGCTGGATCGGCGGCGCGAGCAACGGGTCGGGCGCGGGTGCGGCGGGCCAGCTGCCCTCGGTCATCCCGCCGCAGATCACCAGATCGGCCCGGCTCATCCGCGCTTCGAGCAGGCCGTAGATGGCCAGGCGCGGATGGCCGCCATAAGGCGGACGCACCGCCACGTCGTCCAGCGCATCGCGCAGCAGCGCGGGCAGTTCGGCAATGTCGACCGACAGCCCCGAGGCCAGCGCCGCCTCGCGCCAGCTTTCGATGAACGCGGCCAGCGAACGGCCATCGGCCTGCCCCCACACCGCCTCGCCGCCCAGCGTTTCGGCCATGGTCGCCAGCAGATCGATCGCGTCCGCCAGCGGCATGCGCTCGTCGCCACCGAACAGCGGATCGAGCACAGCGGCGACGTCGCTCCACCATGCGGCAAGGCCGGGGTGGTCGCGCTCGTTGCGCAAAATCGCCGTCCGCACCGCATCGAGCCCCGGCCCCGGTCGCGGCCCGCGCAACGCCCGGTCGAGCAACCTGACGCATTCGAGCCACGCCGGGCGATCGACACCTGCGCGCACCAGCGGATGGCCCAGCAATGCCAGCAAGGGCACCGGCGCGGCGCGTTGCGCCATCACGTCGGCAATCGCCAGCACGAGCCGTCCGGCTGCCGTCTGCGGCAAAGGCCGCCCGGCGGTGTCGTCGGCAGCGATGTTCCAGCGCGCCAGGTGCGCGATGACCCGGCTGGCGAGGCCGCGATCGGGCGAGACCAGCGCGACCCGCCGCTCGGGCGTGGCCAGCGCCTCGCGGATCAGGATGGCGATCGCCTGCGCTTCTTCCTCGGGGTGCGCGGTCGCCATGATCCGCACCCCGCCGAGCCGCCGCTCCGCCGCCGGCAACCCGACCCACGCGGTGCTTGCTTCGGGCGGCAGGAACAGATTGGAGATGGCACGGCTGCGTTCTGGCGGCGCGGGAGAAAGCCCTGCGCGGTGCCACGGCATGACCTCGCCCCGCGCGATGCCCATGCGGTTCAGCAGCAGCTTGAGGTGATATTGCGGATGGGTCACCGCATCGTCGCGCCCGAACGGCGGGTCGGTGCGGATGTAGGGCGCACCCGCGACGCCGAGCGCACACCATACCGCGTCATCCAGCGCAAGATCGAGGTCGGGCAGGATCACGCCGCCATCGGCCAGGTCCGCGATGCTGCGCAGCAAACGCGCCACCGCCGGCGAGGCCGAGGTGACGCCGGCGGCCACGACCGGGTGCGGCGGCGGCGCATCGCACCAGCGTTGCGCGGCGTGATCGAGCAGGCGGTTGCGGCGTTCCGGCGCATCGACTTCACCGCGTGCGTCGAGTTCTGCACGCCAGCGGGCTTGCACCGATGCGAACTGCCGTATGCTATCTTTCCAGTGATCCGACAACTCGCCGACCAACCCTAGGACGGTGTCCGAAAGCAGCGTGTCGGGCGCCACGTCCTCCACCGCCATCCGATCCATGCTGCGGACGATGCTGCGCGCCTGGCGCAGCAGACCCGCCTCGCCCGGCGCGTCGCGTCCCAGTTCCTCGCGCAGTAACTGCGCCACGCACTGCAACCGGTAAACCGGATCGGCCGCGGGCGGAACGGCCGTCCCTGCCCCGAGTGGATCGAGCAGCGACCCCAGCGTCTCGTCGAGATCGAGATCCCCGACGACCGCCATGCGCGGCAGCATCAGCCCGCCGTGCCGTTCCCCCGAACTGGCGCGCACGAACGCTTCTGTCACGGTGCGCACCGCGCGCTGGCTGGGCAGCAGCAGGGTCAGGCGCGCCAGTCCGAAACCGGGCTGGCGATAGCGCGGGATCAGCCCGGCGACGAGCGCATCGGCAAATCCGCGATGCGCGGCGATGGAATAGACGCGGGTCGAACGTCCGCGAGCAGGCGTGGCAGCAGGCCCGTCGTCGCTCACGCGTCAGTCACGGGTCAGCGCGGCCTCGGTCGGTGCGATCATTTCCGGCGCGCCCACTTCGTACCACAGACCCGAATGCGCGATGCCGTACAGCCGTCCCGCGTCGATCGCGCGGCTCCACAACACGCCGGTGGAGAACGGACCTTCCGGCGCGTCTCGCATGAACCGCTGCGACACCAGCTGGATCCCGCTGAAGATGAACGGCGCCACGCGACCCGTCCGGCGCCGCGAAATGCGCCCCAGCCCGTCCATGTGGAAATCGCCCTTGCCGCGATAGTTGAACGCGCGCGCGTGCGGCACGAGCAGCAGCAGCGCGTCCATCGCATCGGGATCCCACGCCACGCTCAACTGGTGGAACACGTTGTTGGGGCCGTCGAGCCAGATGTTGTCGCTGTTGAGGCAGAAGAACGGGTCGGCGGCGATCAGCGGCTGCGCGTGGACCAGACCGCCGCCGGTCTCGAGCAGCTCGTCCCGTTCGTCGGAAATGATCACGGTCGGCGATGTGCGCGCGGCCAGATGCGCCACCAGCGGATCGGGCAGATAGTGGACATTGACCACTGCGCGCGCGATCCCGGCATCGTCCAGCTTGTCGAGGCAGTGATCGATCAGCGCGCGCCCGGCCACTTTGACCAGCGGCTTGGGGCGGCTGGCGGTGAGCGGGCGCATCCGCTTGCCCAGCCCGGCGGCCAGCACCATCGCCACGTCGCTGGCCAGCGCAGCAGCGGTCATATCGCGAAACCGCCGCCGAGCCCGATCGCGGGATCGCGCAGGTGGGCGGGAATATTGGCATCGAACCACCGCGCCACCGGGGCCAGCGCGGGGTGGGCAAGGTCGCGTTCCAGCAGCGCCCACACGCGCGGGATGTAATCGAGATAGCGCGGCTTGCCGTCGCGCTTCCACAGGCGGACGAAGATGCCGATGATCTTGGCGTTGCGTTGCGCACCCAGCCGCGCATAGTCGCCCATGAATTCGGGGCCGGGCTTGGCGCTGGCGACGTAATAGTCGAACATCCGCGCTTCCAGTTCGGGGTCCACGTCGCGCCGGGCATCCTGCAGCAGCGAGACGAGATCGTACGCCGGATGGCCGACCAGCGCGTCCTGGAAATCGAGCAGCCCCTGCTTGTCGATCCCGCCGGTCAGCATGATGTTTTCGGCATGGTAGTCGCGCAGCACGGTCACCCCCGGGCGCTGCCGCCCCAGCAGCGGCGCGAGCACTTCCTCCCAGGCGCTGGTCCAGGTGCGGCCATCGACGTAGAGACCCTGCGCCGGGCAATACCAGTCGACGAACAGCCGCGCTTCGCGGGTGTATTCCGCCAGCGTGTAGCTCAGGAACGGACCCGGCGGCAGCTTGGTCAGCGCCAGCAGCGCATCGATCGCCACTTCGTAGATCTCGTCGGCGTCCTGCGGCCAGGCATCGAGATATTCGCGCATGCGGACGTCGCCGAAATCCTCGAGCAGCACCAGGCCGCGATCGAGATCGTCGGATATGACGATCGGCGCGCGCAGGCCATTGCTATCGAGCCAGCGGGCCGCGCGCAGGAACGGTTGCGGATCCTCGTTGGGCGGCGGCGCGTGCATCAGCATCGCGCTGCCCCGCGTGTGGCGGATGCGGAAATAGCGCCGGAACGAGGCATCGCCGGGCAGCGGTTCGATCGCCGCGCCGCCCCAGCCGCAATCGGCCAGGAAAACGTTGACGCCTTCAGGAATATTCAGGTCCATGGAGCGCGCTCTAGCCAATCATCACCGGGGACCACAATGGCCGTTCGCCCGTTTCCCGCAACTTCGAGCCGGATCGACAGGCAGCCGGGTTCGTGCGCGAAGCCGCCTGCGTGTTCGGGCCATTCCGCCAGCAGCGCGGCGCCCTCGCGATAATCGTCCAGACCAAGCTCGTCGACTTCGGCGGGACTTTCCAGCCGGTAGAAGTCGGCGTGGACCAGCGGCAGCCGCAGCGCTGGCGGATCGTAGCATTCGATGATCGCGAAACTGGGCGACGGAACTTCATCGGCATAGCCCAGCGCGGCGATGATCGCGCGCGCCAGCGTCGTCTTGCCCGCGCCGAGCCCGCCGGACAGCGCCACGACATCGCCGGGCCGCAGCCGATCGGCGATCCTGCGCCCCAGCGCGGCGCTGGCGTCGTGATCGACCAGCGGAATCATCATGCGGACGGAACGATCACGACCGGGGATCGATCACGGCAGCGTGACGATCGCGCTGGTGCCCTCGCCCGGTTCGGACATCATCTCGAGCGAGCCGCCGTGGGCATCGATCAGCTGGCGCGCCAGCGGCAGGCCCAGCCCCTGGCGGCGCTCGACCGTGCGGCCATCGGGGCTGACGCGCAGGCCATCCAGCGCGCGCGCGAGCACCGCCGGTTCCATCCCGCGCCCCGAATCCGAGATGACCACGCGCGCGCCGGCCTTGCGCCGCGACGCTTCGACCAGAATGCGGCCACCCTCGGGCGTGGCAACGATGGCGTTGTCGAGCAGGTGCCCGAACGCCCGGCGCAGCCGTCGCGCATCGCCGGTGACCGTCCCGACGGACTTGTCACCGCGCAAGTCGAGCTTGAGCCCCGCCTGCGCCAGCCGCTCCGCGCGCTCCTTGGCGACGTCCGCCAGCAGGGGAAACAGCTCGATCGGTTCGCGCGCCAGCGGCAGCGTTCCCGCCTCGCTTTGCGACAGGTCGAGCACGTTCTCGATCTGCTCGCCGAGCCGTTCGACCGAGGACAGGATCGCGGCGACGTATTCCTTGCCCTGTTCCGAAATCTCGCCCGCGATGCCGCTCGCCAGCAGTTCGGCAAAACCGCCGATCGAGGTCAGCGGCGTGCGGAATTCGTAGCTCATGTTGGCGATGAAGCGCGTCTTGACCTCGTCCGCTTCGACCAGCGCGGCATTGCGTTCGCGCAGCGCGGCCTCGGCTTTCTGCGAATCGGTGATGTCGAGCACGGTCAGCATGCCGTTGCCATCGGGCAGCGGCACGCCCGCAAATTCGAGGTGGCGGCCGTCGGCGAGCGCGAGTCGGCCGCTCTTCTGCTTGCGCTCCAGCGTGGCGGCCTGGATGACCTGCCCGATCGTACCGACTTGCGCCGGGCGCTTGAGCTTCTGCGCCAGCCGCCCGAGCAGGATGTCGGCACGCGGATGGCCGTCGAGAAAGGCATCGTCCAGGCCCCAGTCGGCGGCAAACCTGCGGTTCCACAGCTGCAGCCGGCCGTCGGGCGCAAACACCGCCAGCGATTCGAACAGGTTGTCGAACGTCGCGGTGCGGGTGCGCAGTAGCGTGTCGCGCGTGGCGGACAGCTGGAGCTGTTCGGTGCGATCCTCGAAGATCATCAGCAGCCCGCCGTCGGGCATCGGCTGACCGACCACGCGCAAATGCGTGCCGTCGCCCAGATGCCAGGCTTCCTCCTTGGGCTCGCTCGCCAGGAACCAGCCCTGCCGCTCGCGCCGCCAGTCGGGAAAATCGCGCACTTCGGGCAGCCGCGCGCCATCGCGCATCCGGTCGATCACCCGGTCGAACGGCGGCGAATCAAGCAGCCAGCCGGGCGGAATCGCGAACATGCGCAGGAATGGCTGGTTGGCGAAGGCGAGGTTGCGCTTGCCGTCGAACTGCGCGATCCCGGCGGACAGCGTGTCGAGCATCTGGCGCTGCGCATCGCGGAACCGCCGCAGCTGGCGACCCTGCTCCTCCACGTCCTCGATATCGGCGGCATAGCCTGCCACGCCCTCATCGCCGAGCGGAAGGTCGCTCACCCGCAGCGCGCGACGCTGGCCGGCGACGGTGGACGTGACCAGCCGTTCGATCGGCAGCTTGCGGCTGCGCGCCTGCCCGGCGACTTGCGCCGGGTTCAATCCATCGACCGGCTCGATCAGTTCGATCTGCTCGGCAATCACCGCATCGGCGGTCGAAGCCCCGACCGCCTCGACATAAGCGCTGTTGACCAGCCGCAACGCCAAGTCGGGACCGCGAAACCACATCGGCATCGGCGCGGCCTCGATCAGCCCGGCGAGCCCGGCGAAACTTGCGGGTCGGCCAGATGACCGCGCAAGGCCAGGCTGCGCTGCCCGCCGCGCGGGGTGATTGCCAGGCGGAACGGCTCGCCGGTTTTCTGCGTGCGGCGCACGGCGGTGTTCAACTGGAGCAGCTCGGATTCGCCCAGACCGCGCTGGCCCGCATCGAGTTCGCTGAGATAGCCCGGCATGGCATCGAGCCCGAACCAACCGGCCAGCCGCGACGGCCCCTCGATCCGCCCGTCGGCGCGGACCAGCAGCGGCAGCGACGGCGATTCGTCGACCATCCGCGACAGGCGGCGGGCAAGCCGCTGGCTCGCCTCGGCCTTGCGCACCCGGCCGCGCGCGGACAGCATGATCCAGCCCGCCGCGAGCGTCCACGCCGCAACGAGCAAGCCGATCAGGACCAGGGCCGTCTGGGGAAGGATCATTGCGCCTTCGCTATGCGCGGGCGCGGCGGATTACAATGCCGCCCGCAAGAAAGGGGCATCCGCGGCAAAGGCCGTGCGCCTGCCCCATGGGACAGGCGCACGATTCCTTGGTATCAGTAACGGTAGTGATCGGGCTTGAACGGACCGGTCTGCGGCACGCCGATGTAATCGGCCTGCTTCTTCGACATCGTGGTCAGCTTCACGCCCAGCTTTTCGAGGTGGAGCGCGGCCACCTTTTCGTCGAGATGCTTGGGCAGCACGTAGACGTCGTTCTTGTACTGGTCGTTCTTGGTGAACAGCTCGATCTGCGCGAGCGTCTGGTTGGTGAAGCTGGCCGACATCACGAAGCTGGGGTGCCCCGTGCCGCAACCCAGGTTCACCAGGCGGCCCTTGGCCAGCATGATGATCTGCTTGCCATCGGGGAACTCGACCAGGTCGGTGCCCGGCTTGACCTCGGTCCACTTGTAGTTGTCGAGCGCGGCGACCTGAATCTCGCTGTCGAAGTGTCCGATGTTGGACACGATCGCCATCGGCTTCATCGCCTTCATGTGCTCGGCGGTGATCACGTCCTCGTTGCCGGTCGCGGTCACGAAGATGTCGCAGCGCGTGACCGCTTCTTCCATGGTGACGACTTCATAGCCTTCCATCGCCGCCTGCAGCGCGCAGATCGGATCGACTTCGGTGACCATGACGCGCGCGCCGCCCTGGCGCAGCGAGGCAGCCGAACCCTTGCCGACATCGCCGAACCCGGCGACGCAGGCGACCTTGCCGGCCAGCATCACGTCGGTAGCGCGACGGATCGCGTCGACCAGCGATTCCTTGCAGCCGTACAGGTTGTCGAACTTCGACTTGGTGACCGAATCGTTCACGTTGATCGCGGGGAACGGCAGCTTGCCGTCCTTGGCGATCTGGTACAGCCGGTGGACACCCGTGGTGGTTTCTTCCGACACGCCCTTGATGTGCGCGACCGACATCGTGAGGTAGCCCGGCTTGGCCTTGATGAAGGCCTTCAGCGCGCGCTGGAATTCGATTTCCTCGGCATTGGTCGGCTCGCCCATGGTGTCGCCGGCTTCGAGCCGGGCGCCCCACAGCGCGAACATCGTCGCGTCGCCGCCATCGTCGAGGATCATGTTAGCCGTGGTGCCCGAGCCATCGGCGTCCCAGTCGAAGATGCGACCGACGTAATCCCAGTAATCGGCGAGGCTCTCACCCTTGATCGCGAACACCGGGATACCCGCGGCGGCGATGGCAGCGGCGGCATGGTCCTGAGTCGAGAAGATGTTGCAGGTGGCCCAACGCACGTCGGCGCCCAGCGCGGTCAGCGTCTCGATGAGCACGGCGGTCTGGATCGTCATGTGCAGCGAACCGGTGATCCGCGCGCCCTTGAGCGGCTGCGACGCGCCGAATTCCTCGCGCAGGGCCATCAGGCCGGGCATCTCGGTTTCGGCGATCTTGATCTCGGCGCGACCGAATTCGGCCAGCGCGATATCGGCGATCACATAGTCATTCTTGGCGTCGAGGACGGTGGCCACGAGGCAGTCTCCTGGATGAAAGGGCACAGCGCGCGGGCCTTCCGGCCTGCCCGCGGATGCGCTGCCCTTACCGTCTCATCCACCGCGAAGCAAATATAAAGAAAACTTTATATGCCTTGTTTGAACTCGATCGGGCTCAGCGCCGCGATGCCACGCGCACCGAGCACGCCGTCTCGACCACATCGTCGCTGACCATCGCGTCCGCCGCATCGATCAACGCCCCGGGAAGCCGGGTGTCGGCCAGATCGGAGGCTATCTGGCGCAAATCGTGGCAGCTCATGTCGCCCGCCTGCCCATAATGGTTGGCGATCGACACGCTCATCTTGTCGAGTTCGTTGAACGCGCCCGCACGGCCCAGCTTGACCGACAGATCGGCGAGAATCACGTTGTTGGCGCCGCTCAACGCGGTGCGGTTGGCGTTGAGAAAGCGTTCGTAATCGGCCTGGAAGTTGTCGGCGCCGGTGCGGCAACGCAGCGCGCTGACCATCAGCATCACGTCGAGCTGGCGCAGTTTCACCGCCGCCAGCGTCTCGCCCGCCCAGCACGTCTGCGCATGGGCGGCTGGCGTCAGCATCAACGAACACGCAGCGCCAAGCGCCGCAAAAGTGGATTTCCTCATTGTCCCTGTCTCCGGCGGACCCCTTCGTCCCCCGATGCATCCTGCCTTGCCGGTTTTACCCTTTGTTCAAGAGGCGCGGTAAATCGGTTTTAACCATCGGCAGCGGTTGCGCCCGATGGCCGTCGACCTATATCCGGCGGACGCGATGACCTCGCTTCCGGACCCTGGCACACCCCAGGTCCGTGACCCCCTATCCTGAAAGGAATTCCCATGACGATTGCGGTTGGAGACAAGCTGCCCGACGTGAAGCTGGTCAAGGCCACCGACAGCGGGCCCGAGGCGGTCCAGTCGTCGGAGTACTTCAAGGGCAAGCGCGTGGCGCTGTTCTCGGTCCCGGGTGCCTTCACCCCGACCTGCTCGGCCAAGCACCTGCCCGGCTATGTCGACAAGGCCGCCGACCTGAAGGCCAAGGGCATCGACGAGATCGTCGGCACCGCGGTCAACGATGCGTTCGTGATGGGCGCGTGGAACAAGTCGGGCGGTTCGTCCGACATCACCATGCTGGCCGATGGCAATGCCGATTTCGCCGAAGCACTGGGCCTGACCATGGACGGTTCGGGCTTTGGCCTGGGCAAGCGCGGCCAGCGCTTCTCGATGATCGTCAACGACGGCACCGTCGAGCAGCTCAACGTCGAAGCGCCTGGCGACTTCAAGGTGAGCTCGGCCGAATACATGCTGGAGCAGCTGTAATTCCGCCGGTCCCGCACCGGGGCACACGTTGATGTGGCAGCTGGCGATCAAGGCGCTCGTCTCGGGCGTGCTCATCGCCGCTGCCTCCGAAGCAGCCCGCCGCAACCCCGGTTGGGGCGGGCTGATCGCGTCGCTGCCATTGACCAGCCTGCTGGCGGTGGTCTGGCTTTGGCGCGATACGCATGACCCGGCGCGCGCCGCCGATTTCATGGCGGGCACCGCGCTGTACGTCATCGCCGCGCTGCCCGCGTTCGGGGTGATGGCGGCCATGCTGAAAAAGGGCGTCGGCTTCGCCCCGTCGCTGACCGTCGCCTGCATCGTGGCGATGGCCGGCTACCTTGTTCTGATGTGGGCCGGGCGCCGGTTCGGCCTGCCGGTCTGACGTCACGCCGGTCGTCGTCTTACGGTGAGTAATTGGCGGAGAGGCAGGGATTCGAACCCTGGGTACCCGCGAGGGTACGCCGCATTTCGAGTGCGGTGCATTCGACCACTCTGCCACCTCTCCGCGAAGTGTCGTAAGGCGGCGCGGCTGCGCCCCCGGTCGAGGAAGCGGGCGGTTAGCGCATGGATTCGCATCTGCCAAGAGCAAACCTTGCCTGCCGGCGGAACCCGTCGCTTGTTATGCCCGGCGGGCGATCCTATATGGCGGGAGATGGACCGCGCGCGCTTCTTTTCCCCTCAGGCGGGCCGCCAGATTTCGGCACCGCCGGTGGCCGAGGCCCGGTTTACGATCGGCGATGTCGTGCGCCATCGCCTGTTCGATTTTCGCGGCGTGGTGTTCGATGTCGATCCGGTCTTTGCCAACAGCGAGGAATGGTACGATTCCATCCCCGAAAGCGCGCGCCCCAACCGCGAACAGCCGTTCTATCACTTGTTCGCGGAAAACGGCGAGAGCAGCTACGTTGCCTATGTCAGCCAGCAGAACCTGACCCGCGATGCGGAGGCCGGGCCGATCGACCATCCATCGGTCGACGAGCTGTTCGACAGTTTCCTTGACGGACGGTATCTGCTGCGGCGCAGCCTGCGGCACTGACTTTTCCGGCTAACGCCGGTTCTGTACCAGCCCTTCAGCTTTTCAGCTTCCAGCCCGAACGCAGCAGCATGTAGATGCCCGCTGCCAGCACCGCGTTGAGCACGCCCAGCCCGATCGCGCCGTGCAGCACCGCCATGTTGCTGTCGCCGATGTCGCTCTGCCCCAGGAACCCGAAGCGGAAGCCCGAGATCACGTAGAAGATCGGGTTGGCGCGGCTAATCGCCTGGAACGTCGGCGCCAGGTTGCTGATGACGTAGAAAGTGCCCGACAGCATCGACAGCGGCGTGATCACGAAATTGGTGACGGCGGCGTTGTGATCGAACTTTTCCGCCCACAGCGAGGTGAGGAAACCGATCAGCGCCAGCAGCACCGATCCCATCAGCCCGAACCACACGATCGCCCACGGATGCACCGCGCGCAGTTCCACGCCGGGCCACAGCGCCATCGCGCCCGCCACGGCCAGGCCGACCAGCACCGCGCGGGTCACGGCGGCGGCGGTCAGCGCCAGCAGCAGTTCGCCCTCGCTGAT
>NZ_BCTW01000015.1 GCF_001590965.1 Novosphingobium lentum NBRC 107847 | reverse complement strand
CGGCGGCATCAGGTAATCGATGATCGTGCCCTGGATCTTTCCGCCGAGCAGGCCGAAGCTGGCGTTGGCGAATGAATTGTTGATCATGCCCATCGCGATCAGCCCCGGCGCGACGAAACTGGCGAAGGGAACGCCCAGCACCATCTTGCTGCCGCGGCCCAGCGCCAGCGTGAAGATCATCAGGTACAACAGCGTCGTAATTGCCGGTGCCCAGATGGTCTGGGTCTGGACCTTGAAGAAACGGCGCACCTCCTTCATATAGAGGGTCCACAGGCCCAACCGGTTGAAGCTGCGGAACTGCGGCTGCCCGGGTGGGCGGAAGCGTCCTGAGCGACGGGTGCCCGTTTCCTGGGTATTGGCCCCTGCACGGGGTATCGATTGATCGGCCATGCTTGCGCGGTATCGTGCGGGGTGGGCGGTGGCAAGTATCTGGACGGACGGCGCATCGCCGGATCGCCCGCACAAGGGACTAGAGTAGCGCATGAGCTGGACCGACGAACGCATCGAAAAGCTGACCAAGATGTGGGAAGGCGGTTCAACCGCCAGCCAGATCGCCGACGAACTGGGCGGAGTCAGCCGCAATGCCGTGATCGGCAAGGCGCACCGGCTCGGGCTCAAGGCCCGCCCTTCCCCGGTCAAGCCGAACGAAAAGGTGGAAGCGCCGGTCGTCGCCAAGCCGGCGAAGCCTGCTGCGCCGCCGGCGCCAGAGCCGCGCATGGCGCTGCCGCCGCGTGCTCCGCATGTGCCCACGCCGCCGCCTGCGGCTCCGGTCGCGCAGGCTGCAGCCGCCGCCACTGGCCCGCTCGATCCCGACGCGCCCAAGCCTGCGCCGCAGCCGCGGATCGTCTCGGTCGGACCCGGCGGTTTCCTGCGTCAGGGCCCGGGCGATCAGCAGGCGCCGATCCCGCCCGCGCCGCCGCGCCGTCTGGTTCCCGCCCGCCCCAGCGCCGAGATTTCAGAAAAGACCAGCCTGCTCGATCTCAACGACCGCATCTGCCGCTGGCCGATGGGCCATCCCGGCGAACCCGATTTCCACTTCTGCGGCGTGAAGGTGAACCCCGGGTTCCCGTACTGCGTCGAACATTGCGGCCGGGCCTATCAGGCCCAGCTGCCCCGCGGCGCCCGCCGTCCCCCGCCGCCCCTGCCGTTCGGCGGACCGCGCGTGCGCTAACGCGCCGTAACGGTTACAGCCTTCGATAGCCAAGTCCGGCGCGCATCCCCAAGGATGCGCGCCGGTTTTGCGTTGGGAGGGGTTTGGCGATCAGATCGCCGTGCGATCGCCGCCCTTCAGCTGCAGGATCGCGCGCGCCTCATCCGGCGTGGCGACCGACAGGCCCATGCCTTCGATAATCTGGCGCGCGCTCGTTACTTGCTGGGCGTTGGTTTCCGCGAGTCGGCCCGGACCCGCCCACAGCGAATCCTCAAGACCCACGCGCACATTGCCGCCCATCGACGCGGCCATCGCCACGATGCTCATCTGCCGCGCGCCCGCGCCCAGCACCGACCATTCGTACTGGTCACCGAACAGGCGATCGGCGGTGCGCTTCATGTGCATGATGTCGTCGGGATGGCTGCCGATGCCGCCCAGGATGCCGAAGCAGGTCTGGATGAACAGCGGCGCCTTCACCAGTCCGCGATCGAGGAAGTGCGCGAGGTTATACAAGTGGCTGGTGTCGTAGCATTCGAACTCGAACCGCGTGCCCAGCGGGGTCAGCAGCGCCAGCAGCCCCTCGATATCCTTGTACGTGTTCTTGAACACCAGATCGCGCGAGGCTTCGAGTACCTGCGGTTCCCAGTCGTGCTTCCAGTCCTTGTACCGGTCGAGCATCGGGAACAGGCCGAAGCCCATCGTGCCCATGTTGAGGCTGGCGACTTCGGGCTGGAACGTGGTGGCCGGGCGCAGGCGTTCTTCCAGCGTCATCGATGGGTGACCGCCGGTGGTGAGGTTGATCACCGCGTCGCAGCGCTGCTTGATGACTTTCAGGAACGGTTCGAACAAGTCGGGATTCTGATCGGGCCGGCCATCGACCGGATTGCGGGCGTGGAGGTGGATTACCGCCGCACCCGCTTCCGCCGCGCCGATCGCGCCTTCGGCGATTTCCTCGGCCGTGATCGGCAAGTACGGCGACATCGACGGCGTATGGATCGCCCCGGTTACCGCACAACTGATGATCACCTTGCCTTTGGCCACGCCGAATCTCCCAATAATACGTTTGCTATATACGCGTTAATTCGCTCACCTTTGATATGCCGCGCTCGCTGCCGACAAGCAAGGTACGCGTGAGGGGGGCGGTGCGGTAGGCGGTTGGCGGTGAACCGCGCCGTCAGTCGCCGATACCCGCTAGCGCCAGCAACGCCTCGGTGCTGGGATCGAAACCCGGCCCGTCGCCGGTTTCGATCTGCTTGGCGATTTCCTTGCCCAGCTCGACGCCGAACTGGTCGAACGGGTTCATCCCCAGCATCACCGCCGATACGAACGTGCGGTGTTCATGGAACGCGATCAGCGCCCCCAGCGTCGCCGGGTTGAGATCCTCGCACAGCATCGTCGCCGAGGGTCGGTCGCCCGGATAGTCGCGCGACAGGTCGCTGCCCGCCTTGCCCGCCATCAGCGCGGCGCCCTGGGCAAAGCAGTTGGACAGCAGGATGCGGTGATGCGCCGGATCGAGCGAGTCGCCCGAAATGATCACCGCCAGGAAATCGACCGGGATCACATGCGTGCCCTGATGCAGCAGCTGGAACACCGCGTGCTGCGCATCGGTGCCGACCCCGCCCCAGGTGATCGGCGCGCTGGGCCGACCAAGCGGCTTGCCGTCCGCCGTCACCCGCTTGCCGTTCGATTCCATCTCCAGCTGCTGGAGATAGCTGGGCAGAAGCTTGAGCCGTTCGTCATAGGCGAACACCGCGCGCGTCTGGCAGCCGCGCGCCTGCGTGTAGATCAGATCGCCGAACGCAGCGCGCACCACCACGTTTTCGGCCAACGGCGTATCGAGGAAATGGCGGTCGATCGCCGCCGCGCCATCGAGGAACGCGGCAAAGTCTTCCCAGCCGAGCGCGAGCGCGATCGGAAAGCCGATCGACGACCACAGCGAATAGCGCCCGCCCACGCTTTCGGGAAACGGCAGCACGCGCGTTTCGTCCACGCCCCACTCCACCGCCTTGTCGGGCGCGGCGGTCAGCGCCACCACCCGGCCATACGGATCGCCGACCCCGCCTTCGCGCAGCCAGCCCAGCGCGCTGGCCGCGTTGATCATCGTCTCGGTGGTGGTGAAGGTCTTCGAGGCAACCGCGATCAGCGTGGTCGCCGGATCGCATTGCGCCATCGCGGCCTCGAGCGCACAACCGTCGATGTTCGAAACCACGTGCACCACCACGCGCGCGCCGTCACGCGTCAGCGCGTCGATCGCCAGTGCGGGGCCAAGCGCCGATCCGCCGATGCCGATGTGGATCAGGCTTTTCACCTCGCCCAGCGCGCCGTCGTGGATCGCCTCGACCAGCGCCCGCGTCCGCGCATGGAGCGCGGCGGCTTCGTCCACACTCGTTTCCTTGCCCACACCGCGTTGTGCGGTGTGCTCGGCGGCGCGACCCTCGCTGGCATTGATCGCATCGCCATCGAACAGTGCGGCGCGCCGGTTTTCGAAGTCCATGGCGCGCGCGATATCGGCCAGGACCGCCCACGCCGCCGCATCGAGGTGGGTCTTGGACCAGTCGAAGCGGATCGTGCCGCCGGGCAGGTCGAGCGTGGTGCACCAGCTATCAAGCCGCGCGGGATCGGCGAACAGCGCCTTCAGTGTCGGTTTTGCGAGGTTCGCGAGCTTTTCCCAGCCAACTTGTCCGGCGTCCGATTGTCCGACCATGCCCGTTCGTTCCTTCACGCGTTCGCCATATTGCACCTGCGTTCATGCCCGTTCCGGCGCGCGCCGCCAAGCGCCCAAAACCTCGCAAATGGCGCGTGCATTGGTATTTCCGGGTTATTCCCTACCCGCTCCCGACAGTGTGTTATTCAAACAACACACTTGACGAGACCCCGCGCCCTCCACATGACCGCGACGATGACCGACCCCAACGAACCCGTGCTGCCCGAAGCAGCGCCCGCCAGCCCGCTTGCCGCGGCTTCGGCGACGCCCGCCGCGCCTGCCAAGAAGAAGGAGGAAGAGAGCTTTCTCGTCTTCATCCTCAAGCTGGTGGCGATCGTTGCGATCTTCCGCAGCTTCTTCTTCTCGCCGTTCAACATCCCGTCGGAATCGATGCTGCCCCGGCTGGAAAACGGCGATTACCTGCTGGCGGCCAAGTGGCCCTATGGTTTTTCAAGCTATTCGCTGCCGTTCAGCCTGCCGCTGATCCCCGGCCGGATCCTCGCGCATCAGCCCGCGCGCGGCGACGTGGTGATCTTCAAGGCACCGCCGGGTAACGATGTCGACTACATCAAGCGCGTGATCGGCCTTCCCGGCGATCAGGTGCAGATGGTCGGCGGGGTAATCCAGCTTAACGGCAAACCCGTGCCCAAGGTGAAGCAGCCCGATTTCATCATCGCCGAATCGGACAACACCCACTGCCTGTCGCCCGAATTCGAGGGCAAGGCCGCCGACGGCAGCGCGATCTGCCATTATCCCCGCTTTCGCGAAACCCTGCCCGAGGGCAAGAGCTACGACGTGCTCGATCTCGGCCAGCGCCCGCAGGACGATACCCCGCCGGTGGTGGTGCCCGAGGGCGACGTGTTCCTGATGGGTGACAATCGCGACAACTCGATGGACAGCCGCTTTCCGGCGGTCGAAGGCGCGGGCATCGGTCTGGTCCCGCAGGCCAACCTCGTCGGCCGCGCCACGATCATGATGTGGTCGACCAACGGCGGCGCCAGCTGGATCAAGCCGTGGACGTGGTTTTCGGCGGCGCGCTTCAACCGCATCGGGGGGACGTTCTGACATCTCCGGTCAGCCTTGCCGAAGACAGCGCGCGCTATATCGCCCGGCTGACGGGCGGTGAGCCGGTCCGCACGGAACTTTGGCACGATGCCCTGACCCACGGCAGCATGGGCGAGGCGCGCGATTACCAGCGCCTCGAATTCCTGGGCGATCGCGTGCTGGGCCTCGCCATCGCGGAATGGCTCCATGAAAAGAGCGCCGCCGCCGAAGGCAAACTGTCGCAACGCCTCAACGCGCTGGTCAGCCGCGAGACTTGCGCCGAAGTGGCGCGCGCCATCGACCTGCCCGCGCACATCCGCCTGGGCAAGCAGGCGCGCGACGACGGCGGCGCGCAAAGCGACAACATCCTGGGCGATGTGATGGAATCGGTGATCGGCGCGCTGTTCATCGAACGCGGGTTCGAAGCCGCGCGCGCGTTCGTGCGGCAGGCCTGGGCGCAGCCGATGGCCGGCGGTACCGGCCACGCCAAACATCCCAAGGCCGCGCTGCAGGAATGGGCGGCGGGCAACCGGCGCAAACCGCCCGTCTATTCGCTCGTGGCCCGCGACGGCCCCGATCATGCCGCGTTGTTCACGGTCAGCGTCTCGGTCCCCGGTGTGGGCGAGGCGCAGGCCAGCGGTTCCAGCAAGCAGGAGGCCGAAACGGCCGCCGCTCGCGCTTTCATGAAGAGTTTCGGATGACGGACAAATGCGGCCTCGTGGCAGTGCTCGGCGCGCCCAACGCGGGCAAGTCGACGCTGGTCAACGCGCTGGTCGGGCAGAAAGTGGCGATCGTCTCGGCCAAGGCGCAGACCACCCGCGCCCGGCTGATGGGCATCGCGCTGGCCGACGTCGACGACGATCGCGTGCAGATCATTCTGGCCGATACCCCTGGCATCTTCACCCCCAAACGCCGGCTCGATCGCGCCATGGTCAGCGCCGCGTGGGACGGCGCGAGCGCAGCCGACGCCATCCTGCTGGTGGTCGATGGCCGCAAGAAGAAGCTCGACTATCTCGAAGCGATCCTCGAATCGCTCAAAGTCCGCCCGGAGCGCAAGATCCTGGTGCTCAACAAGGTCGATGAAACCGCCAAGGAACCGCTGCTGATCGCGGCGCAGGCGCTGTCCGAAGCGGCGGCGTTCGACGAGGTGTTCTTCATCTCGGCGCTGACCGGCGATGGCGTGGCCGAACTCAAGACGCACCTCGCGCGGCTGATGCCCGAGGCGGCGTGGCACTATCCCGAGGACCAGGTGTCCGACGCCAGCGAACGGCTGCTGGCCTGCGAGATCACCCGCGAGCAGCTTTACCGCCAGCTCCATGACGAGCTGCCCTATGACAGCGCGGTGCGCCCCGAAAGCTATACCCAGCGCAAGGACGGATCGGTCGAGATCCACCAGCAGATCGTCATCGCGCGCGACAGCCAGAAGGGCATCGTGCTGGGCAAAGGCGGTTCCAAGCTCAAGGCGATCGGCGAGGCGGCGCGCAAGGAACTGGCGCAGCTGCTGGGCGTGAAAGTCCACCTGTTCCTGCACGTCAAGGTCGAGGAAGGCTGGGCCGAAAGCCAGGAAATCTACCAGGAAATCGGCCTCGACTGGGTAAAGTAGCGGCAGTTCGGATGCTTCAACACGCTCGGCATGAGCGGGGTTGGGTGCCAGATACCCTAAAACATCTGCTTCATCCTGAGCCCGTCGAAGGATGCACGCTCCGGCCTGCCTACCGCAGCTTGGCGATCGCGACATTGTCCTGCTTGGCGCGGTCCTTGGTCGATTCCTCGCTGCGATTCAGCGCCTTGGCGATTTCCTTGAGGCCCTTGCCCTTACCCGCCAGCGTGTGCAGCTTCTGCAGTTCCTCGGGCTTCCACGGCTGGCGGTGGCGTTCGAACTTCTCGCTCATTCCGCCGCCGCCTTCTTCGCGGCAGGCTTTTTCGCCGCCGGTTTCTTCTTGGCGGGTGCCTTCTTGGCGCCGGCTGCCTTGGGCGCTGCCTTCTTGCGGCCCTTGCCCTTGGCCGGGCCCTTGGCGGCGCGTTCGTCGATCAGCACCACGGCTTCTTCGGCGGTGAGCGTTTCGGGCTGCTTGTCGCGCGGCAGCGTAGCGTTGGTGGTGCCGTCGGTGACGTAAGGGCCATAGCGCCCCGCCATCAACTTCATCTCGCCGCCCGAGGTGGGATGCGGTCCGAAGGTCTTGAGCGGTTCGGCCGCCGCACGCGCGCCGCGACCGCCGCCATTGGCCGCGTCGGCCAGCTTCGCCACCGCCGCGTTCATCCCGGTTTCGAACACTTCGGCGGTCGAGCGCAGTTTGGCATACTTGCCATCATGCGCGAGGTACGGCCCGTAACGCCCTATGCTGGCAGTGATCGGCAAACCGCTTTCAGGGTGCGGACCGACCGGTCGTGGCAGGCTCAGCAGCTTGAGCGCCCATTCCAGATCGAGTTCACCGCCGAGCTGTTCTAGCACATCCTTGGGGATCGAGGACCGCTTGGCTTCCTTGCCCTCGCCCATCTGGATGTACGGTCCGAACCGGCCGGTGCGGCGCGTGACCTCCAGCCCGGATTCGGGATCCTTGCCCAACGCGCCGTCTTCGCCCTCGGCATCGCCGCTGCCGCCCGGCTGGGCGAATTTGCGGGTGAACTTGCACTCGGGATAGTTCGAACACGCCACGAACGCGCCATAACGCCCGCCGCGCAGCGACAGCTGGCCTTCGCCGCACTTGGGGCACAGCCGCGGGTCTGATCCGTCGGCCTGCGGGGGGAACAGGTAATCGGCCAGGAACAGGTCGAGCGCCTTGGTGATGTCCGAAGGCTTCTGCTCCATGACCTCATCGGACTTGGGCTTGAAATCGCGCCAGAAGGCTTCGAGCACGGTCTTCCACGCCGCGCGGCCACCCGACACGTCGTCAAGCTCGTCCTCCATCCCGGCGGTAAAGTCATAGGCGACGTAACGTTCAAAGAACCGTTCCAGAAATGCGGTGAGAAGTCGCCCGGACTCTTCTGCAAAGAAACGATTTTTCTCGGTGCGGACGTAGTTGCGATCCTTCAGCACCTGCAGCGTCGCGGCGTAAGTGGAAGGACGCCCGATGCCCAGTTCCTCCAGCCGCTTGACCAGGCTGGCTTCGGAATAGCGCGGCGGCGGCTGGGTGAAGTGCTGGGTCGCATCGACCCCGCGCTTGCCCGGCGTATCGCCTTTGACCATCGCGGGAAGCAGGCCCGATTCCTCGTCCTCGGCATCGGGCTTGTGGTCGCGGCTTTCCTCGTAGACTGCGAGGAAGCCGGGGAACTTGATGACCTGACCCGTTGCGCGCAGTTCGTGCTTGCCGGTGCCGTCGCGCAAGGTGACCGTGGTCCGCTCGATCTGCGCCGAGGCCATCTGGCTGGCCATCGCCCGCTTGTAGACCAGGTCGTACAGCCGCGCTTCGTCGCCGCTGCCATACTTGTCCTTGCCGAAATCGGTCGGCCGGATCGCCTCGTGCGCTTCCTGCGCGTTCTTGGCCTTTGTTTCGTAGATCCGTGGTTTTTCAGGCAGGTAGTGGCCGTTGTAACGTTCGGTTATCGCCACGCGCGCCGCCGAAATGGCGCTGTGGTCCATCTGCACGCCATCGGTCCGCATGTAGGTGATTGCGCCGGCTTCATACAGGTTCTGCGCCACGCGCATCGTATGGCTGGCCGAAAAGCCCAGTTTGCGCGCGGCTTCCTGCTGGATCGTGGAGGTGGTGAACGGCGGATAGGGATGGCGCTTTTGCGGCCGGGTTTCGACTTCCTCGACGCGGAACGTGCCGTTCTCGACCGTGGCCTTGGCCCGCAGCGCCACGCCTTCCTCGCCCAGCGACAGCCGCTCCAGCTTCTCGCCCTCGAACTTCACCAGTCGCGCAGCGAACTCGGTGCCGCCCTGCTCCAGCCGGGCGATCACCGACCAGTATTCCTGCGCGCGGAACTTCTCGATCTCGCGCTCGCGCTCGACGATCAGCCGCAGCGCGACCGATTGCACACGGCCCGCGCTTTTGGCGCCGGGCAACTTGCGCCACAGCACCGGCGACAGGGTGAAGCCGAACAGATAGTCCAGCGCGCGCCGCGCCAGGTAGGCGTCGATCAGGTCCTGGTCCAGCTCGCGCGGGGCCTTCATCGCATCGGTCACCGCCTGCTTGGTGATCGCGTTGAACGTGACCCGCTCGACCTCCTTGGGCAGCAGCTTGCGCTTCTTCAGCAGTTCGCGGACGTGCCACGAGATCGCCTCTCCCTCCCGATCGGGATCGGTCGCCAGGATCAGGCGGTCGGCACCCTTGACCGCGTCGGTGATCGCTTTGACGCGCGACGTCTTGTCGCCGTAAAGCTCCCAGTCCATTGCAAAATCTTCGTCGGGGCGAACCGAGCCGTCCTTGGGCGGCAGGTCGCGGATGTGACCGTAGGAGGCGAGCACCTTGTACCCGGGTCCCAGGTACTTTTCGATGGTTTTGGCCTTGGCGGGAGATTCAACGATGACAAGCTGCATGGCAGGTCTGGACATTCCTCTACGCGTATACGTACGCGCGAGGGTGGCGAGCCGGATCGCATCCCGTCAAGCGTTGAGATGACACGAACCGATGATTGAGACCGTGATGAAAGCTTTGATTGGCCATTGTGCTGTGTTTGCCGCGCTATCGTTGGCTGGTGCAGGCAGCGCAGGTGCGGCGGAACCATCGGGCGGTGACGGCTATCTGGCCGCGCCGCGCCTTGGCGACTTCCAGATCGGCTTCACCGAGGGCAACGAACGCGGATCGATCACCGAGGAGATCCCGCGCGGCGAATCGGTCGAGCACTGGACGCGGATGATCACCACGCAGCGCTTTACCGGGCTCGCCCGCCACGCCACCGCGATGGAATATCTGGCCGTGGTGGCGCGCGACCTGCCGGGAAGCTGCCCGCGCGCGCAGATGACGGTGGCCGAGGCTCTGACCGTGTCGGGCCGCCCTGCCGCCCGGCTACGCGCCGATTGCCCGCAGAACCCGCAGTCGCGGCAGCCCGAGACGTTCTTCATCCTGGCGGTGCAAGGACCAGACGACATGCACGTCAAACAGGTCGCATTCGCCCGCGTGCCCGATGCCGACGATGTGCGTTGGGCCGGCAACGTGCTGGGTGGCATTTCGTACTGCGCGCCGCTCAGCCAGGCCCCCGAGTGCCGGCTCAGCGCTGGCGAGAGCCCGTAATCGTGACGTGTTGACACCGGACCGCGCACCTGCGGCGGCCCGGTGCCTGCTGCATCAGCGCATCGACGCGATCTGGTTGACGAGCAGCGCGCTGGTGAGCGAGGCCGCCTTGGTGGCGCCCTGTTCATAGTTGCCCGGCTTGGCAGTGAATTCGAACTTGCGCGTCTTGCCGAACATCATCCCGCCGTGGCCCATCGCGGCCATCAGCCCGCCGGCGACGTTGGCCGCCGCCTGCGTGGTTTTCGCGGTGCCGCTGCTCGCGTCGCGTTCGTCGATGAAATCACCATCGACCGAAATGCCTTCGTTGAGCGTGACCGTCACCGTCTTGCCGTTGGCGCCCAGCACGGTCATGCGCGAGAAGCCCGAGGTGACCGAGAGGTTGGCGTTGACCGACAGGCCGCCGAGGCTGAACGCACCGGGGCGTTTCTGTTGCGAAAAGTCGATCACGTAGGTCACGTCGATCACCGGCACCCCGGCCGCCTTGGCATAGCCCGATAGCGCGGCGCTGGCCTGGCCCGAGGCCATGGCCAGCCCCATGCTGGAAAATCCGGTGCCGGTGAAATCGCCCGGCAGCAGGATCAGCGTGGGCAGCACGGCGGGCTTGACGTACGTCGCCTTGCCCTTGCTCCCTTTTTCAAGCGCGATGTTGATGTCGATCGGGGAAACCTGCCCGTGCGGGTTGGCGAGCGCCGGCGCGGCGAACACCGTGGCCGGATCCTGCACGGTGAAGCCGGCAGCGGTCAGCTGGCGCACGAAATCGGCATGGGCGGCGTCGGCCACGGTCTGCATCATCTGTGGGGTCACGCCCACCAGCGTGCTTTGCGCCTTGGTGGTGCCGCCGAACGCGCCGATCATGCCGCCGGTGGCCTTGGTCTGATCGGTCGACTGGAAGATGAACCCGACGTTGAACGCGCCGATCGCGATCTGGCTGGCGCCAGTCAGCGCATCCTTGCCCGACACCTTGAGCGGCGCGGAATCCTTGGCCTGGGCGGTATTGGAAAGGGCGTTCGGCACGGACAGCGCCAGCGCCATCGCGGCGACGCGCGGCGTGATTTGGTACAACGGCTTCATGAAGTCTCCCCCTGTGGACTTGCGAAGCGACCCATTTATTTTCGCGGAGTGTGGACACCGCGCGCTATGGCGTCAACCGGGGGATGCCAACGCGGTGGATCGGCCGGCGCGGCGGTCAGGTCGCCAGCGACACCCGACCTCCGGCGTGGCGCTGCAGCCGCCCGGCGATCTCCAGTTCGAGCAGCGCGAACTGCACTGCGGCGGCCGGTTCTCCGCTTTGGCGGATCAGTTCATCGACGGCGACGGGCGCAGCCCCCAGCAGCGCGGAAATATCGGCGGAGTGGTCGGGAAGCGGTTCGGGCGCCACGAAGTCGGGCACGTCGAACGCCGAACCCGCCTCGCGAAAACTGGAGCGGGCGATGCCATCGAAACCGGTGACGAGTTCGAGAATATCCTCGGCCGACTGGACCAGCACCGCGCCATCGCGGATCAACTGGTTGCAGCCCTGAGAGCGGCTGTCGAGCGGCGAGCCGGGTACAGCCATCACCTCGCGTCCCGCCTCCCCCGCCAGCCGCGCCGTAATCAGCGATCCCGAGCGCGGCGCGGCTTCCACCACTACCGTGCCTGCGGAAAGCCCGGCGATGATCCGGTTGCGGTGGGGAAAGTGGCGGGCCAGCGGCTCGGTACCGGGCGGCTGCTCGGCGATCAGCAGGCCGTTGGCGGCGACTTCATCGTGGAGCGCGGCGTTTTCGGGCGGGTAGGCGATGTCGATCCCGCTGGCGATCACGCCGATGGTGCCGCCCCCGCCGTTGTCGGCCGCACCGGTCGCCAGCGCCCCGCGATGCGCCGCCGCATCGATCCCGCGCGCCAGCCCGGAGACGACCGCCAGTCCGTGCGCGGCGAGTTCGGCGGCGAAATCGCGGGCGAGCTTGACCGCCCCGGCAGAGGCGTTGCGCGCGCCCACCACGCTGACTGCGTTGCGGGCCAGCAGCGCGGTGTTGCCCTTTAGCGTCACGATCGGCGGCGCATTCTGGCTGGCACGCAACAGCGCGGGATATTCCGGCGAATCGTGGAACAGATAGCGCGCACCCGCCCGGCGGACGGCCGCGATCTCGCGCTCGATCCGGTCGACCGGCGCGGCTTTGTACGGCGCTCCGCCGCGTGCCGCGAGATCGGGCAGCGCCTCGAGCGCGGCGATCGCATCGCCAAACCGGCGGAGCAGCTGGGCATAGCTGACCGGGCCGATATTGGGCGAACGCAGCAGCCGGATGCGGGCAAACGCCTCGTCCTGGGACAGCGCCGGGATCGCGAGGTTCACGATCGTGCGCCGACTTTCGGCTCGGTCCCCGCGCGCAGCCGGGCGATGTTGGCGCGGTGCAGCCACAACACCAGCACCGCCAGCGCGGCCAGCACCGGGGCGTAATCACCATGAGCCGTCGCCAGCGCGACCAGCGGCGCGGACATCGCCGCCAGCATGCCGCCCAGCGACGACGTGCGCGTCACCGCCAGCACGCCGAGCCACACAGCCGCGTAGCCCAGCCCGATCGGCCACGCGAGGCCCAGCGACACCCCCATCAGCGTCGCCACGCCCTTGCCGCCACGGAAGCCCAGCCAAACCGGGAAGCAGTGCCCCAGCACCGCGCCTGCCGCGCCCAGCGCCTCAAGCCCCGGGAACAGCGCGCGGACCAGCACGACGGCGAGCAAACCCTTGGCCATGTCGAGCAGCAGCGTGGCGGCGGCCAGGCCCTTGCGCCCGGTGCGCAGCACGTTGGTGGCGCCGATGTTGCCCGACCCGATGCTGCGCAAGTCGCCGGCGCCGGTTGCCCTCGTGAGGATCAGCCCGAACGGGATGGAGCCCAGCAGGTAGGCAGCGACAAGGGGGATCAGGACATTCACGCCGCCGTCATATCCCCGGCCGGGCCGACTGGGAAAGGGGCGTCTTTCCTTTTTGCTGCCGAAACCGATATGAAACCGATATGGGGCAGCGCAGGCGCGGCAGGCGCGCCGGTCATCGCGGGGTACGACGGGCACGTGGCGGACGAAATCGGGGCGAGTTCGCCGCTGCTTATCTTCGATTCGGGCGTGGGTGGCCTGTCGGTGCTGGCGGCGCTGCGCGAGTTGCTGCCGCAAGCGCCGGTGATCTACGCCGCTGACAACGCCGGCCTGCCCTATGGCACCAAGAGCGAGGCGCAGATCGCCAGCCGCGTGCCCGCATTGCTGGGCCGTATGGTGGAACGCTATCGCCCGCGACTGGTGACGATCGCCTGCAACACCGCCTCCACCATCGCGCTGGCCACCGTGCGCGAGGCGCTTGACCTGCCCGTGGTCGGCACCGTGCCCGCGATCAAGCCCGCCGCCGCGATGACCTGCAGCGGCGTGATCGGCCTGCTCGGCACCGAAGCCACGATCCGGCAGGGCTACGTCGACCGACTCGAGGCCGAATTCGCCAGCGACAAGCGCCTGTTGCGCCACGGCGCGCCCGAACTCGTCGCCGCCGCCGAAGCCAAATTGCGCGGCGAGGCGGTGGACCCGGAGGTGTTTGCCCGCGCCGCGCAAGGCTTGCGCGGCCAGCCGCATGGGAAGGATATCGACACCGTGGTACTGGCCTGCACGCACTTCCCGCTGCTGCGCGACGAACTGGCGCAGGCGTTCGGCCCCGGCGTGGCGTTCGTCGACGGCGCGCAGGGCATTGCCCGGCGCATCGCCTACCTGACCCAGGGACAATCGTGGCGGCGCGACCGGCCCGACCTTGCGCTTTTCACGCGCGGCGGCGAAGATGTCGGCCGGCTCGCGCCGGCGCTCGTCCGCTACGGGCTGTCGCAAAGCGTGGTGCTGTGATGCAGCAGCAGGACCGGATGCAACGACAGGACCAGATGCAGCAAAAGGCACAGATGCAGCTGAACGCAGACCAGCCGGTGCGCATCATGCACCGGTCGAGCTGGGCGCTGCTGATCCTCGTTAGCGTGCTGGTGCCGATCTACTACTGGCTGCTGATCGACAGCAGCGGCGGCGATGCACCGCACCACCTCGACATTGCCGCGCTGCGCGTCGAGGCCAACCGGATGCCGGGCGCCAAGCCGGTGGCCATCGAATACGAGTGGGCGGCCGGACGGCTTTCGCCGGGAACGCTGCTGGTGGCGGGCGGCGGGCTGAAACGCCAGCCCGTGGCCACCATCGCGTTCCGCCTGCTGACCCCTGGCGGCGACACCATGATCGACAGCGGCCTGTCCCGCCAACAGGCGCACGCGATGGGCTACACGATCATCAACGAAGCGCGCGTGGCCCAGATCCAGCAGGCCTTGTCGAGCGCGCGGCGCCTGCTGTTCACGCACGAACATCTCGACCAGATCGGCGGACTGCTGGCGCATCCCGAGTTCGGCACGATCGCGCGCCACACGATCCTGACGCCCGAACAGAGCCCGCAGGCGCCGCTGGCGCGCAACTTGCCGTGGCCAGCGGACAAGTCCGCGCTGCCCGCACCGCTGGTCTACACCGGCATGAAGGCGGTGGCGCCGGGCATCGTCCTGATCCGATCGCCCAGCCACACCCCGGGATCGCAGATGATCTTCGTGCAACTGCAGAACGGCCACGAGTTCGTGTTTCCCGGCGATATCGCGGCGATGCAGCGCAACGTCACCTGGCTGCGCCCCCGGTCGCGGCTGCTGGCCGACTGGCTGGCGCCAGAAGACCGCGGGCAGGCGATCGCGTGGCTCCACGCGCTGGCCGAACTGAAGCAGCAGCAGCCCGATCTCACCATCGTCTACGCGCGCGATTTCACGTGGCTGAACGGCCCCCGCGCCCGCGCATTGCTGCACGAGGGCTTCACCCCGGACGCGGCCCCCTAACCGCGCCTATTTCGGCAAAACCAAAACAGCATCTTATCCACCAAATGGCGCTGGCCAAGCCCGCTTGCGGACGGTAAAAGCCTGCCCATTCGCCGGATGTCCGCGGGGTCGGGCTTGGTGACAGGGAATCGGCCGGGCCAGAGGAGCGGGGCTTGAACTACGAACAGATTTTCGACCAGGCGATCGAACGGCTGCATTCCGAAGGCCGCTATCGCGTGTTCATCGATATCCTGCGCAACAAGGGCGCCTATCCCAACGCGCGCTGCTTTGCCGGGCACAACGGGCCCAAGCCGATCACCGTGTGGTGTTCGAACGATTACCTCGCCATGGGCCAGCACCCCAAGGTCATCGCCGCGATGGAAGAAGCGCTGCACGATGTCGGCGCCGGTTCGGGCGGCACGCGCAACATCGGCGGCAACACGCATTACCATGTTCAGCTGGAAAGCGAGCTGGCCGACCTGCACGGCAAGGACGGCGCGCTGCTGTTCACTTCGGGCTATGTCTCGAACGATGCCACGCTGTCCACGCTGGCCAAGATCCTGCCCGGCTGCATCATCTTTTCGGATGAGCTGAACCACGCCAGCATGATCGCCGGCATCCGCAATTCGGGCGCGGAAAAGAAGGTGTTTCGCCACAACGATGTCGAGCATCTCGAACAGCTGCTGGCCGAAACCGATCCGGCGGTGCCCAAGCTGATCGCGTTCGAATCGGTTTATTCGATGGACGGCGATGTCGCCCCGATCCACGCGATCTGCGACCTGGCCGACAAGTACAACGCGCTGACCTATATCGACGAAGTGCACGCGGTGGGCATGTACGGCCCACGCGGCGGCGGCATTTCCGAGCGTGAGGACGCCGCCAGCCGCATCACCATCATCGAAGGCACGCTGGGCAAGGCGTTCGGCGTGATGGGCGGCTACATCGCGGCCGACACGCGGATCATCGACGTGATCCGCAGCTACGCCCCCGGGTTCATCTTCACGACCTCGCTGTCGCCGGTGCTGGTCGCGGGCGTGCTTGCCTCGGTACGCCACCTCAAGTCATCGAGCGCGGAACGCGAAGGCCAGCAGGAAGCCGCAGCCTCGCTCAAGCAGATGTTCCGCGATGCCGGGCTGCCGGTGATGGATTCGACCACGCACATCGTGCCGCTGATGGTGGGCGATCCGGTGCGGACCAAGAAGATCGCCGACATCCTGCTCGCCGAATACGGCGTCTATGTGCAGCCGATCAACTATCCCACCGTGCCGCGCGGCACCGAGCGTCTGCGCTTCACCCCCGGCCCGGCGCACACCGCAGACATGCGCCGCGAACTGACCAGCGCGCTGATCGAGATCTGGCAGCGCATGGAACTGGACTTGCGCAAGGCGGCGTAAGTTTCCCGTCGCCGATCCAGGCCAAATTTCTCCACCAACAAAAAAGCCCCCGCTCGCGCAGGGGCTTTTTCGTTTCAGTCCTCTCCGAAAGTCTTAGCGCAGGCTGACCACGTTGTCCGACACGCGCGGGTCGCGCCGGTCGCCGCGATACTGGCTGGCCATCGGCTCATCGTTGGCGACGTGCACGTCGGTCGAGCCGAAGCCGTTGAACGCGGTCTTCATCGCCGCGCCATAGGCACCGAGCATGCCGATCTCGATGTAGTCGCCCGCCTTGATGACGGCCGGCAGTTCGAACGGCCCGTCCATGTGGTCCATGTCGTCGCACGTCGGCCCATAGAAGCTGAACGGTTCGAGCGCGCCGGTGATGTCCACCATCGTATCGTCACGCAGCAGCTTGACCGGGAAACGCCAGCCGACATGCGCCGCATCGAACAACGCGCCATAGGCACCGTCGTTGATGAACAGTTCGGTGCCGCGCCGCTTGTCCACGCGCACGATCATCGAATTGTATTCGGCACACAGCGCACGGCCCGGCTCGCACCACAGTTCGGCCGAGTACGAGACCGGCAGCGATTCGTAGGTGCGGTCGATGATGGCGAAGTAATCCTCGAGCGGCGGCGGCTCCATCCCCGGATAGATCGACGGGAAGCCCCCACCGACGTCGATGATGTCGACCAGCACCGATGCATCGACGATCGCCGCGCGCACGCGGTCCATCGCCTGGACATAGGCGTGCGGGCTCATCGACTGGCTGCCGACGTGGAAACAGATGCCCAGCGAATCGGCGGCCTGCCGCGTGGCCTGCAGCAGGTCGCGCGCTTCGGTCAGGTCGCAGCCGAACTTCGACGCCAGGCTCAACTCCGAATATTCCGACGAAACGCGCAGGCGCACGCACAGCGTCAGGTCCTCGGCCGCCTTGCCGTCGTCGCCGGTGGTGGCCGTGACGATCTTTTCCAGCTCCTCGAGCGAATCGAGGCTGAACACGCGCACGCCATGCGCGGCATAAGCCTCACGGATGGCGCTGGGCGTCTTGACCGGGTGCATGAAGCACAGCGTGGCCTGCGGCAGCGTTTCGCGCACCAGGCGCACCTCGGCAATCGAGGCGACATCGAAGTGCGTCACGCCTTCATTCCACAGCACGCGCAGCAGGTCGGGCGAAGGATTCGCCTTCACCGCATAAAGCGAGCGGCCGGGGAATTTATCGACAAAGAAACGCGCGGCCCGCGCCGCGGCATGCGGGCGGTTGAGGATGACAGGTTGCTCAGGCGATGATGCGCGAACTACAGCCAGTGCGTCAGGATAATGGTGCAACTCAAGGGACCCCCAAACGGTTTGTTTCAACAAGGCTGCCTTGCGGTTAGGAAGTCCCCATGGGGCAGCGGGGGGTCGCTATAGAAGCACAGTCCTGAACTGCAAGTGAAAATCCGGCAGGTTCAAGCCACGGTCACAAAAATGAAACAAAGACGGCGGAATGACGGGCGGGTGGTCAGCCGCGCTGGAGGTGCTCGGCCAGCGCCGCCCACGCGGGCAGCGACAGCACGTCGTTGGCGCCGTTGGCTGCAATCGGGTGCGACGCGAACCGTGCGACCACCATCTCCGCCGCTGGATCGACATGCAGCGTCTGGCCGTGAATGCCGCGCGCGCTGAAGGTCTCGTGCGCGTCGTGGCTGATCCACCACTGGCTGCGGTAGCTCCAGCCGGGCAGCTGCGGATAATCGGCTTGCGCGAAATGTGCGCGGTCGCCGCCCGCCCGGATGCGCGCGACGGCTGCCGGGGGGATCACCCCGGCCCCATCCAGCCGCAGCGCTTCGCCGAATCGCGCAAGATCATGCAGCGTCGGGTTCAGCCCGCCGCCGGCGAACGGCGTTCCGGCCGAATCGACCAGCATGTCGGCATCGTCGGCCAGCCCCAGCGGCCCCCACAGCCGGTCGGACAGCACCCGGTGCAGCCGCTGTCCCTCGATCCGCGCGACGATCCAGCCCAGCACTTCGGTGTTGCAGGTGCGGTAGGTGAACCGCTCGCCATGCGTCCCCGCCTTCGCCACGGTCGGCAGGTAGGCATAAAGGTCTTGCGGCCCGGCATAGCCCGGCGGGCGCGGGGTGAGGCCCAGCGCGGCGCTGAACGCGCCAATGCCCGAGGTCGGGTCGGTGTAGTCCTCCGAAAAATCGAGCGCGGTGGTCATGTCCATCACCTGGCGCACCGTGGCATCGCCAAAGCCGCTGCGGGCCAGTTCGGGCACAAAGTCCACGACGGGCGCGGAAGGATCGAGGAGGCCCTGCTCGATCAGCATTTCGGCAACGGTGCCGACAAAGCTCTTGGTCACCGAAAACACGATGTGGCGCGATTGAGGCCCGGTCACGCCGAACCAGCGGTCGTACACCACCGCGCCGCGATGCAGCACGACGATGCCGTCGGTGTAGTTGCCGATCAGGCCGTCATCCCAGCGCACCGGCGCGCCGTCGCCCAACGGCGTGAACACGATCGCGTCGATATCGTCACGCAGCGCGACCGGCAGCGCCCGTGCCGCGCCCTGCCCGCGCGCAACATTCAGCGTCGGCAGGAACTCGCGCATGTTGGAATAGGCATAACGGTTGGTCGGGAACCGCATGTGGTCGGCGTGTGCCGCGACGATGCGGCGTTCCAGCGGCGGGGGCATTCCCTGCATCCAGCCCATCGCGACAGGATCGCTCGTCACGCCATCGAGCACGCGGTCCGTCATCCTGCCTTCTCCCGATTTATCGGGCTGCAGCATGCCTTACGAAAGGCGGTCGCGGAAGTCCTCGTAGGAAAAGCTGCGCACGCGCTCCAGCGCGTCGCTCTCGCTGTCCCACAGCCAGATCGAGGGCAGCGGCACGCCATTGAACGTCGTGGTCTTGACCATCGAGTAATGCGCCTGATCAAGGAACGCGAACCGCGCGCCGGGTTCGCACGGCACCGGCAGGCGGTAATCGCCGATCACGTCGCCGGCGAGGCAGGATGGCCCGCCCAGCCGCACGCGATCGCCCTCACCCACGTCGCCGCCGCTTTCGTCCGGCGCATCGCGTTCGCCCAGCATCGCCGGGCGATAGGGCGCCTCGATCACGTCGGGCATGTGGCAGGTCGCGGAAATGTCGGTGATGGCGAGGCGCATGCCGTTCCACTGCGTATCGAGCACGGTGCCGACGAGGATACCGGCGTCGAGCGCGACGGCCTCGCCCGGCTCGAGGAATATCTCGCAACCCGTCTCGGCCTTCACGCCTTTCAGGAACGCGACCAGATCGTCGCGCTGGTAGTCGGCGCGGGTGATGTGGTGGCCTCCGCCGAAGTTGAGCCACTTCAGCTGCGGGAAATACCGCGCGATGCGCGGCCTGAGTGCGTCCCACGTGCGGTTCAGTGGCGCGAAGTCCTGCTCGCACAATGTGTGGAAATGGAGGCCGTCGACGCCTTCCATATGCTCATCGGTCAGTTGGTCGACCGGGAAGCCCAGCCGTGAATGCGGGGCGCACGGATCGTAACGCGGCACTTCACCCTCGGCATGGAGCGGGTTGATGCGCAGACCGACATCGAATGCATCGCCGCGCGACCGCGCCAGCGCGATCTCGGGCACGAACCGCGCTAGCTGGCCGGGCGAATTGAAGATGACGTGATCGGAAAGCTGGCAGATCGTGGGCAGGTCCTGCGCCTTGTACGCCGCGCAATACGTCGCGATCTCGCCGGAATAATGCTCGGCGGCCAGCTTCGCTTCCCACAGGCCCGATGTGCAAACCCCGTCGAGATATTCACCCACCAGCGGCGCCACGCGCCACATCGAAAACGCCTTGAGCGCGGCCAGCACCTTGATGCCTGCGCGGTCGCGGACGTCAGCGAGGATCGCGAGGTTGGCGCGCAACCGCGCGGCATCGACCACGAATGCCGGGCTATCGACCCGCGACAGGTCGAAATGGGCGAAGGCCCCGGGGTCTCCTGCTCTGGTTTCCATTACCTGGGCCCGATGTTGCGCACGTGCTTCGACAAGCTCAGCATGAGCGGCGTTGGTTCAATACAGATACAATTCCCGCTCATCCTGAACCTGTCGAAGGATCATGGCGAGCCTGGCAATGGCGCGCTCAAAACTCCAGCGGCCCCGCCAGTTCCTTGACCTGCCACGGCAAGCCATGGGCGTTGAGCATGTCCATGTACGGATCGGGGTCCATCTGCTCGATGTTGAACACGCCCGCCCCGCTCCATACGCCCTGCACCATCAGCGCAGCGCCGATCATCGCCGGCACGCCGGTGGTGTAGCTGACTGCCTGGTTGCCGGTTTCGGCATAAGCCTCCTCGTGGTCGCAGATGTTGTAGATGTAGAACGTGCGCTCCTCGCCGTCCTTGTAGCCGGTGGCGATGTCGCCGATGTTGGTCTTGCCCTTGGTCGTGGCGCCGAGCGACGCCGGTTCGGGCAGCACGGCCTTGAGGAACTGCAGCGGCACCACTTCCTGCCCGTTGTACATCACCGGGTCGATCCGGGTCATGCCCACGTTCTGCAGCACGGTGAGGTGCGTGATATAGGCATCGCCGAAGGTCATCCAGAAACGGATGCGCTCGATCTCGGGCAGATGCTTGGCGAGGCTCTCCAGTTCCTCATGGTACATCAGGTACATGTTCTTGGGGCCGACGCCCTCGAACGAGAACGTCTGCTTCGTGCTCAGCGCGGGCGTCTCGATCCACTGGCCGTTGAGGTAATGGCGCGCGGGCGCGGTCACTTCGCGGATGTTGATTTCCGGGTTGAAGTTGGTGGCAAAGTGCTGGCCATGATCGCCGCCGTTGCAATCGAGGATGTCCAGCGTGCGGATCGTGTCGAGCTTGTGTTTCTTCAGCCACGTCGCGAACACGCTGGTGACGCCGGGATCGAAGCCCGAACCCAGCAGCGCCATCAGGCCCTTGGCCTTGAACCGTTCCTGATAGGCCCACTGCCAGCTGTATTCGAACCTGGCCTCGTCGATCGGTTCGTAGTTGGCGGTGTCCATGTAGTTGACGCCCGCTTCCAGGCAGGCGTCCATGATGTGCAGATCCTGGTACGGCAGCGCAAGGTTGACCACGAGCACCGGCTGCACCTGCCGGATCAGGGCGGTGGTCGCGATCACGTCGTCGGCGTCGATCTGGAACGTGTCGATCACGATGCCGGTGCGCTGCTTCACGCTTTCGGCAATCGCGTCGCACTTGGTCTTGGTGCGGCTTGCGAGCGCGATGCCGGTGAAGATGTCGGCATTGAACGCCATCTTGTGAACCGCAACCGAGCTTACGCCGCCTGCGCCGATTACCAGTACTTTCGCCATGCTCGCTCCAACTGTAGTGCGTCTGTTGCGTTCCCGCGCGGGCAACGCGTCCTCCGTCGCGCCTTAGGGGATCGTCATGACAAACCCAAGTCCCACTGGCCCAAGTCCCACTGGCCCAAGTCCTCCAACTCCCCCCGACATCGTGAGCCGAACCCCGACTGCCGCCGGCGTCGCCCGCGCGATGCAGAAGATCGCCGCGCTGTTGCCGCCCACGCCGCTGCTGCCGCTCGATGTCGATGGCCTGACGATCTGGTGCAAGGCCGAATGCCTGCAACCGGTCGGTGCGTTCAAGATTCGCGGCGCATGGCACCGCATGACCGACTTGTCGGATGAAGAACGCGCGCGTGGCGTGGTCGCGGTGTCGAGCGGCAACCATGCGCAAGGCGTGGCCTGGGCCGCGCAAAGGCTGGGCGTGGCCGCCACCATCGTGATGCCGTCCGATGCGCCGCAGGTGAAGCTGGATGCCACACATGCGCTGGGCGCGCAGATCGTGCTGTACGAACGGATGCGCGAATCGCGTGACGCCATCGCCGCCGCGCTGTGTTCGGGAATTGGGGCAACGCTGGTCCATGCCTATGGCGATCCGTGGGTGATCGAGGGACAGGGCACGGCCGGGCTGGAACTTGCCGCACAGATGGAACGATGGGCGGGCGGCGCACCGACCCGCATCGTCTGCCCGTGCGGGGGTGGCGGGCTGACCGCCGGGTTGGCATTGGCCTGCCCCGAAGCGGAGATCCGCCCGGTCGAGCCCGCCGGCTGGGACGACGTGACGCGCAGCCTTGCCGCCGGAACGATCCTGCCGATCGACGCCGATCCGCCACCCACCGCGTGCGACGCCCTGCAGACGACGGCGACGTATCCGATCAACTTCGCCGTCATGCAGGCGCGCGGCATCGCGGGGACGACCGTGACCGAGCGCGAGGTGCGCGATGCGCAGCGATTGGCGTTCGCGCGGTTGCGGCTGGTGGTCGAGCCGGGCGGCGCGGCCGCTCTGGCAGCCGTGCTGGCAGGCAAAGTCCCCGCCGACGGACGCACGGCGGTGATCCTGTCGGGCGGCAACGTTGATCCGGCCGCGTTCGCCCAGATGATTCCTACCGAAAAGTGATTTCGACCGAGACATGATTTCGACCGAAACATGATGGCTGGGGGCAACTGAAAGAAAACCGTCGCGAAACGGTCACCACGTCGCAACGGACGCCACCTAACGCGGACTCGAAAAGGATCGAGTCCATGAACAGCCCCGCGTCCCGAACTGCTTCTTCCGCGATCGATCGCGCCGTCATCCGCCACGATGCGGAACCCGGCGCACGTCTGCTCGACAAGGCATTCGCCTTCGCCTTTCGCGGCCTGGTCTATGCGCAGATCTGGGAAGACCCGGTGATCGACATGGAAGCGCTGGCGATCACGCCCAAAAGCCGCGTCGTCACGATCGCCAGCGGCGGCTGCAACGCCCTGTCCTATCTGGCGGCGAACCCGGCTTCGGTCACCGCGCTGGATCTCAACACCGCGCACGTCGCGCTCAACAAGCTGAAGATCGCGGCGGTGCGCCACTTGCCCGATCACGCCCACCTCCACCGGTTCTTTGCGCAAGCCGACCGGTCCGAGAACGTCGCGGCTTATCACAGCCTGCTCGCGCCCCATCTGGACGATGTCACGCGCCGATACTGGGAAGGTCGCGATCTCGTCGGCCGCCGGCGCATTGGCGGCTTTTCCAAGGGCATCTACAAGCGCGGGCTGCTCGGCAACTTCATCGGTGTCGCGCATCTGCTGGCGCGGGCCTATGGCATCGATCCGCGCGCGATCCTGGCCGCCACCACGCTGGAGGAACAGCGACAGGTGTTCGAGGAGACGTTCTCGCCGCTGTTCGACCGCCGGCTGATCAAGTGGATCACCAGCCAGCCCGCCTCGCTGTTCGGGCTCGGCATTCCGCCCGCGCAATACGATGCGCTGGCCGGCGATGAGCAGATGGCGGTGGTGCTCAAGCGCCGGCTGGAAAAGCTGGCCTGCGATTTTCCGTTGAACGACAACTATTTCGCCTGGCAGGCGTTCTCGCGCGGCTATGGTCGCGGGCCCGGTGCGCCGGTGCCGCCGTACCTCGAAAAGCGCAACTACGAGGCGGTGCGCGACCGGATCGGACGGATCGAGGTGTTGCACGCGAACTTTGCCGAGCATGTCGCCGCGCAGCCCGATGCCAGCCTCGATCGCTATGTCCTGCTCGATGCGCAGGACTGGATGGACGATGCGCAGTTGACCAGCCTGTGGCGCGACATCACCCGCACCGCCCGCCCCGGCGCGCGCGTGCTGTTCCGCACCGCTGCCGAACCCAGCCTGCTGCCGGGCCGCGTGCCCGACGATATTCTGGCCAAATGGGACTATTCGCCCGACGACGCGCAGCGGCTGGTCAAGGCCGATCGCTCGTCGATCTACGGCGGCCTGCATCTCTATCGGCTCAAGCCATGAGCACCGCGCCGGTGTTGACGCCCGATCACGGCGCGCTGATGGATTCGGTCTATCGCAAGCAGCGCCACGTCTATGATGCCACGCGCAAGTTCTACCTGTTCGGTCGCGACCAGCTGATCGACGGGCTCGCGCTGCCTCATGGCGGCAACGTGCTGGAAATCGGGTGCGGCACCGGTCGCAACCTCGCGCGGATCGCCAAGCGGTGGCCGGGCACCACGCTCTACGGTCTGGATATTTCGGCGGAGATGCTCAAATCGGCGAGCGAGCGGACCAGCGGCATGGCCCGGCTGGCGCAAGGCGATGCCACGCAGTTCGATCCCGAAGCGCTGTTCGGCGCCGCCACGTTCGATCGCGTGGTCATCTCGTTCGCGCTGTCGATGATCCCCGACTGGGAACAGGCGCTGCTCCATGCGGCAAGCCTGCTGGCGCCGGGTGGATCGCTGCACGTGGTCGATTTCGGCGATATGAAGCGGATGCCGGCGATCATCCGCGCCCCGCTGCGCCGCTGGCTGACATGGTTTCACGTCGCGCCCCGCAACGACCTGGTACGCCTTGCCCTGGCCCAGGCGGCGCGACGCGGGTTAGGCTGCCGCAGCCGCATCGGACTGGGCGGCTATTACCAGATGGTGATACTGGGCCGGGTCCGCTGAGGCGGAGAACCGGTTGCATTTGACAATCGAATGTCGCTCGCGCAGTCTTTCCCGCGAAAACGGCCTCGGCCGCGATAACAATAACGGGGGAAGCCTGATGCAGGCCCAAATGCTCGCGCCGGCCGCTGTGCTGGTGCTGTGGTCGCTGGTTATGCTGCTATGGATGGTGCACACGCGCTTCGCCGCGTTCGGCAAGGCGGGCATCGACCTCAAGGTGTCGCCGCCCGGCGGGCGTGGCCAGGCGCTCGAAGGCGTGCTGCCCGATCAGGTCAACTGGAAAGCGCACAACTTCTCCCACCTGATGGAGCAGCCGACGATCTTCTATCCCACGGTGGTGATCCTGGCGATCATGGGGGCGGGCGCGATCGACGTGGCGCTCGCGTGGGCCTATGTCGCGCTGCGCATCGTCCATTCGGTGTGGCAGGCCACGGTCAACCGTATCCCGGTGCGGTTCGTGCTGTTTGGGCTGTCGACGGTGTGCCTGCTGGTGCTCGCCATCCGCGCGGTGATCGCCACGTTGTTCCACGATCCGTCGATCGTTTCAGCCTGAGGGGAATCGCATCATGATCGGCATGGAAATCCTCAAACCCGTGGTCGTACTGGCCGGCTGGACCATGGTCATGTGGCTGTGGATGTATGCCACGCGCATCCCCGCGATGGGCAAGGCCGGGATCGATACGGGCAAGCTGGTCGGCGGAACGGGCAAGTCGCTCGACGACGTGCTGCCCGCTGATGTCCAGTGGAAAGCACACAACTACAATCACCTGCACGAAGCACCTACGGTGTTTTATGCGGTGGCGATCGTGCTGGCGATCGTCGGTTCCGGCGATGGGATCAATGCCAAGCTCGGCTGGGCCTATGTCGTGCTGCGGATCGTCCACAGCCTGATCCAGGCGACGGTCAACCGCGTGGTCGTGCGCTTCATCGTGTTCGCGCTGTCGAGCCTGGTGCTGATCGCGCTGTGCCTGCACGCCGCGATGGTGGTGTTTTAGATTTCTCCACTGACGTGGAAGCGGCACCGGCCCGCTCCCCCGGCCCGACCACCCGACAGGTTATCTTATGGGTGGTCGGGCCGGGGGAGCGGGCCGGTGCCGCCCTGTTTCAGCCTCGCTGAAACAGATAAATTGCCCCCCAATTCAGCCCTTGGTGAACAGGCTGGCCAGCTCGACGTGGGTTGACCAGCGGAACTGGCCGACCGGGCGCAGTTCGGCCAGCGTGTAGCCGCCGGCGATCAGCGTCGCTGCATCGCGGGCCCAGCTGGCGGGGTTGCAGCTGACATAGACCACGCGCGGCACGCGGCTCGCCGCGATCTGTTCGATCTGTTCGCGCGCGCCGGCGCGGGGCGGATCGAGCAGCACCGCGTCGAACCGGTCGAGCTCCTCGGTGCGCAACGGGTTGCGGAACAAGTCGCGATGCAGCGCATGGACTGGGCGGCCCTGGCTGCGCGCGGCGGACTGGCAGGCGAGGTGCGCGTCGCGCGCGGCTTCCACCGCCAGCACTTTGGGCTTGTCCGCGTTGGTCGCGCCCGCCAGCGCAAACGCGAACGTGCCCAGCCCGGCGAACAGGTCGGCGACCGTGACGGCTCCGGCCAGCCACGCGCGCGCGGCAGCTACCAGCGCGGCCTCGCCATCCAGCGTCGCCTGCAGGAACGCGCCGGCCGGAAATGCGACGGCGCTGGTGCCCAGCGTGATCGTCGCCGGTTCGGGCTCCCACACCGTTTCGGGGCCATAGCCGCCATCGAGCATCAGCCGCGCCAGCGCATGGTCACGCGCGAAATCGAGCAGCGCCTCGGTCTTGGTCAGGCCCTCGGCGGCCAGCCCGGTCAGCGACACCGACACGCCCTGGTCGAGCAGCGTCAGTTCGGCATCGACCGCCAGCTTGCGGCCGCCCCAGCCTTCCAGCAGGCGCCGCAACGGATCGACCAGCGCGAACAGTTCGGGCACCAGCACATGGCATTCGCGCATGTCGACGATGCGGTGCGAGCCCTGTTCGCGAAAGCCGATCACCACGCGCTTGCCCATGGCAGCGGCATGCAGCACCGCGCGGCGGCGCGTGTACGGTGGGGAGACATGCGGCGCGGCCACGGCCGGGGCGTCCAGCCCTTGCCCCGTCGCTCCGCCGATGACGCGCGCCGCAACGAAATCGGCCAGTGCTGCTTCGTCGAGATGCTGGAGCTGGCACCCGCCGCACTTGGGGAAATGGCGGCAGGCGGGATCGGCGTGATGCGGCCCGCGCTGCACGGTGCCATCGGCCAGCAGCAGATCACCCGGCGCGGCGAGCGCGGCATAGCGGCCATCGGCGGTGACCCCGTCACCCTTGGCCGCGATGCGCACGATGGTATCGATCGAGGTCATGCCAGTCCCGCCGTCAGCGCCCGTTGCATTGCGTGGGCGAGGTCTCCGGCGGTGAACGCCGCCCCGCACAACCGCGCGGCTTCGCCATGGAGCCACAGGCCCTCGCGCGCCGCGCGCAAGGCGTCGCCATGCGTGGCGAGGCAACTGGCGATGGTTCCGGCGAGCACATCGCCGCTGCCCGCGACCGACAGCCAGCTCGACGCACGCGGTGCCAGCACCAGCGCGCCGTCGGGCGCGGCGATCAGGCTGTCTGGACCCTTCAGGAGCACGACCGCGCCGCTGACTTTGGCCAGCGCCAGCGCCCGTTCACGCCGGGAGCCGTCGCCCGGCAGGCCGAACGCGCGCTCGAGCGCCGCCATCTCGCCTTCGTGCGGCGTCATCACCGTCGCGGCAAGGCATCCTTGCAGCATGGCCGGTTCGAGCAGCATCAGCGCATCGGCGTCGAGCACCAGCGGACCGTTACGCGCCAGCACCGGCCTGAGTCGTGCGACCGCCGCAGCGTCGCGGCCCAGCCCGGGGCCGATGAGAACGGCGGCGATGCGCTTGTCTTCCAGCGCGGCAGCAAGGGCGCCGGCATCGGTGCCTTGGGTGCAGACCAGATCGTGTGGCACGCCATCGGGGCGTTGCGCGGCCAGCAGCTTCACGTAGCCGGCGCCGCCGCGCAGGGCCGCATCGGCTGCCAGCAACGCCGCCCCCGGCATCGCGCCGCCCACGATCGCCAGCAGTCCGCGACGATACTTGTGCGAATCGGGCAAAGGCGGTGCGATGCGCGCCGGTTGCAGCACATGGGCCGCGCCACCAACCGCCGCCACGCCGATGTCGACCAGCCGCAACGCGCCCATCGCCACGCTGGCCGGCATCGTCCAGTGCGCGAATTTCCACGCGCCGAGCGCGATCGTCAGCTGCCAGTCGGGCAGGCCTTCGTTCAGCGCCGCGCCGCTGTCGCTTGCGATACCGCTGGGCAGGTCGATGGCGATGCGGTGCGGATGGCGGTTGGCCAGCCCGCGCAGCAATGCCAGCAGATCGTCGGGCAAACCGCGCGTCAGACCGCTGCCGAACAGACAGTCGACCAGCACGTCGCCATGAACGGAAGCACCGGGGCCGCGCACGTCGCCGCCGAACAGCGTCCGCGCCGTGCGCGCGGCAGGCGTCGCGGGATCGCGCGCGGCGATCACCGTCACCGGGTTGCCGTGTTCGCGCAAGTGTTCGGCGATGACATAGCCGTCGCCGCCATTGTTTCCCGGCCCGCACAGCACCGTCACCGCACGACCGGCGGCGATCCGGCGGACATATTCGCCCGCGCCGCGCCCGGCGCGCTGCATCAGTTGATCGACATCGGTTCCGCCCGCGATCAGCGCCGCTTCTGCGGCGCGCATTTGCGCCACCGACAGGACTTGCGCGAGCGTGGAGTCAGGGCGTCGCGGCATCGGTCGGCTTCTGCGTGGCGGGAAACAGGTAGCGGTCGGTGCCGACGGTGACTTGCAGCCGGCCATCGGCGGTCCATTGCGCGGACGAATCCTCGGCCCCATCGGCCGGGATCACGCCGCGCCCATCGGTCACGGCCTGAAACCGGCGAAATCCGCCGTTGGCATGACGCACCACCAGCAGGTGCCGCCCGCCCTGCACCGCTTTTTCAACATGGCACGTGCGACTGAATTTTGCCGCCGCGCCGATGGCGCAGTCGATCGCCTGGCCCTGCGGCTGATCGGCACCGCGCGAACACGCCGCCAGCGAGACCGTGGCCGTGGCCACGATCATCAGGGCGGCACGGCCCGTCACGTGCCGCTCAGACCTTCTTCGCGTTCAGCTGCGAGATGTCACGCACGGCCCCGCGCGCGGCGCTGGTGGTCATCGCGGCATAGGCCTGCAGCGCGATCGACACCTTGCGCGGGCGCGGCTTGGCGGGGTGCCAGCCATGGGCCTCGGCTTCCGCGCGCCGCTCGGCCAATTCGGCATCGGGCACCGCCAGCGTGATCGAACGCTTGGGGATGTCGATCTCGATCCGGTCGCCGTTGCGCACCAGCCCGATCGCGCCACCTTCGGCCGCTTCGGGCGAGACATGGCCGATCGACAGGCCCGACGTGCCGCCGGAAAACCGCCCGTCGGTGATCAGTGCGCACGCCGCACCCAGCCCCTTGGATTTGATGTAGCTGGTGGGATAGAGCATTTCCTGCATGCCCGGCCCGCCCTTGGGGCCTTCGTAGCGGATCACCACCACGTCGCCCGCCACGACCTGCCCGGTCAGGATCCCGGCGACCGCCGCATCCTGGCTTTCAAACACTTTGGCGGGGCCTGCGAACACCAGGATCGATTCGTCCACGCCCGCCGTCTTCACGATGCAGCCGTCGATCGCGAGATTGCCGCTGAGCACCGCGATGCCGCCGTCGGTGCTGAACGCGTGATCGGCGGAACGGATCACGCCGTCCTTGCGATCGAGATCGAGTTCGGCCCAGCGCCGGTCCTGGCTGAACGCGACCTGGGTGGGCACGCCGCCCGGCGCCGCGCGGAAGAACTTCTGCACCTCGGGATCGTTGGTACGGCTGATGTCCCAGGCATCCAGCGCATGCGCCAGCGTCGGGCTATGCACGGTCGGCAGGTCGGAATGGATCAGGCCGGCCCGGTCGAGCTGGCCCAGGATCGCCATGATCCCGCCCGCGCGGTGGACGTCTTCCATATGCACGTCGGCCTTGGCCGGCGCGACCTTGGACAGCACCGGCACGCGGCGCGACAGGCGGTCGATATCGGCCATGGTGAAATCGACCTCCGCCTCGTGCGCGGCGGCGAGCAGGTGCAGCACCGTGTTGGTCGAACCGCCCATCGCGATGTCGAGCGACATGGCATTCTCGAACGCCTCGAAGCAGGCGATGTTGCGCGGCAGGACGTTGGCGTCATCCTGCTCGTAATAGCGGTGGCACAAGTCCACCACGGTGCGCCCGGCGCGCAGGAACAGCTGCTTGCGATCGGCGTGGGTGGCCAGCGTCGAGCCGTTGCCAGGCAGCGACAGGCCCAGCGCTTCGGTCAGGCAGTTCATCGAATTGGCGGTGAACATGCCCGAACACGATCCGCAGGTCGGGCAGGCCGAGCGTTCGATCACATCGACTTCGGCGTCGGTCATGCGATCGTCGGCGGCGGCAACCATCGCGTCGACCAGGTCGAGCGCGACTTCCTTGCCGTCGAGCACGACCTTGCCGGCCTCCATCGGGCCGCCCGACACGAACACCACCGGGATGTTGATGCGCAGCGCGGCCATCAGCATGCCCGGCGTGATCTTGTCGCAGTTGGAGATGCACACCATCGCATCGGCGCAGTGCGCGTTGACCATGTATTCCACGCTGTCGGCAATCAGGTCGCGCGACGGCAGGCTGTAGAGCATGCCGTCGTGGCCCATGGCGATGCCATCGTCGACCGCGATGGTGTTGAATTCCTTGGCGACACCGCCCGCCGCCTCGATCTCGCGCGCGACCAGCTGGCCCAGGTCCTTCAGGTGGACATGGCCGGGCACGAACTGGGTGAAGCTGTTGACCACGGCGATGATCGGCTTGCCGAAATCGCTGTCCTTCATCCCGGTGGCCCGCCACAGGCCCCGCGCCCCGGCCATGTTGCGGCCATGGGTGGTCGTGCGCGAACGATAGGCAGGCATGGGACGAACTCCGGTATGGCGATCTTGTCCCGTCCGTTCCGAGCTTGTCGAAGGACTGCACTCGTTCTTGAAAATGCCCGCACCGGCATGAAGAAAAAGGACGGTCCTTCGACAAGCTCAGGACGAACGGGATATGGGGTTGGGCGCGCCCTACACCTCTAATCCACCAGCATCAACGCCACTTTGTTCGCTATCCGTGCGAGCCGTTCCGCCCACACGGCCTGGCCCGCCGCATCGCCGATCTGGTCCTGCCGGATCTCGATGCCCAGATAGGGCCGCCCCTCGGCCTCGGCATGGCGGTTCATCGTCGCGTTGAGCAGCTTGCCCGAATACGGCTGCTGGTCGCCCACCACCAGCCCCTCGGCCGCCAGCAGCGGGATCGCGATACGGGCGGCGCGATCGTCCTCGTTGTACAGCACGCCGACCTGCCACGGCCGCTGCTCGTCCGGATGGCTGGCGAGATGCGGGGTAAAGCTGTGCAGCGACACGATCAGCGACTGCGGCGTGGCGTCGAGCAGCGCGGCCAACCCGTCATGATAGGGCCGAAAGAACCGCGCCAGCCGCGTCTCGTGTCCGGCATGATCGAGCGCGTTGCCGGGGATGGCGTGCCCGTCGCTGGCGATCGGGAACACGGTGGGCAGATGCTCGTCGCGGTTGAAATCGCACACCAGTCGGCTGACGTGGCCAAGGTAGGCGGCGATGCCGGGACGTGCCGCCATGAGCGCCGCAACTTGCGCCACGCCGATGTCGACGGCGACGTGCTGGTCGAGCAGCGCGGCCTCGATGCCGAGGTTGATGTCATCGGGCACGCGGTTGGAGGCATGGTCCGACACGACGAGGATGCCGCCGAAACGGGGTGTGCCAACAAGCTGGCAAGCCTCGGACATCATCCCCGACGCGAACGGAAACTGGGGTCAATCACCGAAGTTTGCCCTGCAATTGCCACCAGTCGGGATGCGCGGCGCGCAGCCGGTGCGCCGCCGCTGCCATGACGTCAGCGTTTTCGTACAGCGCGAAGCAAGTGGCGCCCGATCCGGACATGCGCGCCAGCAGCGGCGCGGTGCCGCGCAATGCCGCCAGCACATCGCCGATCGCCGGCACCAGCGCGAGCGCGCTCGGCTCCAGATCGTTGCGTCCAGTGAGCGCAATCGCCCGCGCATCGCCATCGGGCAGCGGCCCGCGGTCGATCCCGTTCCAGCCCGCGAACACCGGCCCGGTGGCGAGCGGAATGCGCGGGTTGACCAGCAGCACGGCAGTGCCGGTCAGGTCGCTGTCGAGCGGTTCCAGGTCGGTACCGGTGCCGCGCCCGATGCAGGTCACGCTGGCGACGCAGGCGGGTACATCCGCGCCCAGCTTTGCCGCGCGTTGCGGCCAGTCGTCGGGCAGCTTGTGCGCGCGATCGACCAGCCGGAACACCGCCCCGGCGTCGGCCGAACCGCCGCCCAGCCCGGCCGCGACCGGCAGCCGCTTGTCCAGCGTCACCCGCCAGCCGCCCGGTCCGTGCGGCAGATGCGACAGCGCGCGCGCCACGATGTTGCCGAACGGATCGGTCAGCCCCGCGGCAAATTCGCCCACGACGCGCAATTCGTCGCGCGGCGCGGGTTGTACGCTCAGCTCGTCGCCCGCATCGACGAACGCGAACACCGTCTCCAGCTCGTGATAGCCATCCTCGCGCCGGGCACGGACGTGCAGCGCAAGGTTGATCTTGGCGTAAGCGGTTTCACGCATCTAGCTCCTCCACCTATCAGGGAGGAATTCACATGTTCGGATAGTTCGGCCCACCGCCGCCCTCCGGCGTGACCCATTCGATGTTCTGGGTCGCGTCCTTGATGTCGCAGGTCTTGCAGTGGACGCAGTTCTGCGCGTTGATCTGCAGGCGCGGGGTGCCTTCCTCGACGCCGATGAACTCGTACACCCCCGCCGGGCAGAACCGCGCCTCGGGCCCGGCATACAGCGGCAGGTTGATCCGCACCGGTACGGACGGGTCCTTGAGCACGAGGTGACTCGGCTGGTCTTCCTCGTGGTTGGTGTTCGACATGAACACCGACGAGAGACGGTCGAACGTGATCACGCCGTCGGGCTTGGGATAGACGATCGGCTTGAACAAGTCGGAGCGCTGCGTCGCCTCGCTGTCACGGTGGTGCTTCATTGCCGGGATCACGCCGATCTTGAGCGTGCGCATCCACATGTCGGCGCCTGCCAGCACGGTGCCCAGCTCGCCACCGAACTTGGCGACCAGCGGCTGCGCGTTCTGCACCTTCTTCAGTTCGGTCGCGATCCAGCTGTCGCGCACCGCTGCATCGTATTCGTCCAGCGCGTCATGCTCGCGCCCGCCCTTGATCGCGGCGGCGGCAGCTTCGGCGGCGAGCATCCCGCTCTTGATCGCGGTGTGGCTGCCCTTGATCCGCGGCACGTTTACGAACCCGGCCGAGCACCCGATCAGCGTCCCGCCGGGGAACGCCAGCCTGGGCACCGATTGCCAGCCGCCCTCATTGATCGCACGCGCGCCGTAGGACACGCGGCGCCCGCTCTCCAGGATCGCGCGAATTTCGGGGTGCAGCTTCCAGCGCTGGAATTCCTCGAACGGATAGACCCACGGGTTGGCGTAATCGAGCGCGGTGACGAAGCCCAGCGCCACCTGGTTGTTGGCTTGGTGGTAGAGGAACCCGCCGCCCCAGCTGTCGCTTTCCGATAAAGGCCAGCCCTGCGTGTGGATCACCCGGCCGGGCATGTGCTTGTCTGGATCGATGTCCCACAGTTCCTTGATGCCGATGCCATAGACTTGCGGCTGGCAGTCGCGCTCAAGGTCGTAGTGCTGCTTCAGGCGCTTGGTCAGGTGTCCACGCGCACCCTCTGCAAACATTGTATATTTTGCATGGAGCTCCATGCCCGGCTGATAATCGGCCTTTTTCGTGCCGTCCTTGGCGATGCCCATGTCGCCGGTGGCCACGCCCATCACCGCGCCGCTCGCATCGAACAGCACTTCGGCGGCGGCAAAGCCGGGGAAGATCTCGACGCCCAGTTCCTCGGCCTTTGCGCCCAGCCAGCGGCACAGGCTACCGAGCGAGCCGGTGTAGTTGCCCTCGTTCGACATGAACGGCGGCATCGGCCAGTGCGGGATCGCCAACTTCTTGTTGCGCGTGAGCAGCCAGTGCCAGTTGTCGGTCACCGGCACTTCGGCCATCGGGCAATCGTCATCGCGCCAGTCGGGCAGCAGTTCGTCTAGCGCACGCGGATCGACCACTGCGCCCGACAGGATATGCGCGCCGATCTCGGAGCCTTTTTCGAGCACGCACACGGTAAGGTCCGGATCGACCTGTTTCAGCCGGATGGCCGCACCCAGTCCGGCCGGTCCGCCGCCGACGATAACCACATCATACGGCATCGATTCGCGTTCGCTCATGCCCCAGCTCCGTTCTACCGCGCGATTGTCTTCGCATAACGCCTTGAAAGCTGGCATCGGCAAGGTCAAGACCGGAACGAGCGCGCGGGTTGCGCGAACCTCAAGGGAACGCAACGGATTGCTCGAACAACGCGAACACGATGCCAAGGCGTTGCTGGCAGCAACGCTGGACTGGTGGCGCGATGCGGGCGTCGATAGCGCATTCATCGATAATCCGGCGGACTGGCTGGAATCCGCACGGTCGAGCGATGCCGATGATTCGGGCGCCGCTGCTGCTGCACAGCCCGCCCCCGATCGCCGTGCCCGCGCCGCCGCCAAGCCTCCCCTCCCCGGCACGAACGACGCTCCCGCCCGACCGGCAGAAGTCAACCGCGCGGCATGGCCGACATCGCTGGCCGATTTTGCGGCGTGGTGGCTGACCGACCCCGCCATCGACGACGCCCCGGCCGCCTACCGCGTCGCGCCATCGGGGCCGGCCAATGCGCCGCTGATGGTGCTGCTTGTTATGCCCGAACAGGGTGACGACGCCGCGCTGGCGGCTGGTCCGACGGGCAAGTTGCTCGACGCGATGCTGGCCGCGATGGGGTTGTCACGTGCCGAAATCTACCTCGCCAGCGCGCTGCCGAGCCGAATCGCGGTGCCCGAATGGCCGGTGCTGGCCGCGCGCGGCCTGGCCGACGTGCTGCGCCACCATGTCGCGCTGGCCGCGCCGCAACGGCTGCTCGTTTTCGGTCGGGCCGGCATTTCAACGCTGCTGGGCCACGATCTGGCGAATAAAGCTGCCGATTCACCCTTTTTTAACCATGAGGGGGTGAGTTTGCCGTTCGTAGCGGCCTATGACCTTGAGACGCTGCTGGCCAAGCCGGCACTCAAGGCGGGGTTGTGGAACCGCTGGCTCGAAACGACGGGGACCGACAAGACATGAAATTCCGGCGCATTGCCCGCGCTGCCGCATTGAGCCTCGCATGCACTGCGGGCCTTTCTGCCGTGCCCGCGTCGGCCAACAGCGCAGCGGTCGATTATTTCCGCAACCGCGCCGATCGCACCGCCGTGCCGACGCTGCTGACCAAGGACGATCGCAGCTACTACACCTCGCTGTTCGGCGCGATCGACAAGGGCGACTGGACGATGGTGCAGGCGCTGTTCGCGCAGCGCCCCGATGGTCCGCTGCATGCCGTGGCCCGCGCTCAATATTATCTCGCCGCGTCCTCGCCCAAGGCGGAGCTGCCCGCGCTGACCCAGTTGCTCAGCCAGGCGCCCGACATGCCCTGGGCCGACCAGATCGCCCGGCTGGCGATGAAGCGCGGCGCCACCGGCATGCCGATCCTGCCCGATACGCAGGCGCTGTACACATTGCCTTCCGCCAGCAAGCGCATCCGCCCGCAGTCCACCGGCGACGGCACGATGCCCGGCTCGATCGCCGCCGCGATCCAGGAACGGATCAAGGGCGACGATCCCACCGGCGCCAAGATCCTGCTCGACGGGATCGACGCCGCGCTGTCGTCCTCGGCCCGCGCCGAATGGCGGCAGAAGGTCGGCTGGGCGTTCTATATCGAGAACGACGATGCCTCGGCCCGCGCCGTTTCGCTCAGCGCCAACGAGGGTGACGGCCCCTGGGTGTCGGAAGCGCTGTGGACGGCGGGGCTCGCCAGCTGGCGCACGGACGATTGCCTGTCCGCTGCCGACAGCTTCGAAAAAAGCGCCATGGCCGCGCGTAATGAGGAACTGTCCGCCGCCGCCAATTACTGGGCCGGTCGCGCCTGGCTGCGCTGCCGCAAGCCCGAGAAGGTATCGGCCGCGCTGCGCGCCGCCGCGCGCAACACCGATACGATGTACGGCATGCTCGCCGCCGAAACGCTGGGCATGCGCGAGGCGCAGGCTTCCATCGCACCCGATTTCTCCAACGATGACTGGCAGCAGCTGCGCGAAGTCGGCAACGTGCGGCTCGCCGTGCAGCTGGCCGACATCGGCGAAGACGGGCTGGCGGACGAAGTGCTGCGCTACCAGGCGCGCATCGGTGCGCCGGGCCAGTATGCCCCGCTTTCGCGCCTCGCGCGCGATCTGGGCCTGCCCTCGACCCAACTGTGGATGGCCTACAACGCGCCGTCGGGCGCGCGTCCCGATGCCGCCGCACGTTTCCCCGCGCCCAAGTGGACGCCCGCCAACGGCTGGCAGGTCGATCCCGCGCTGGTGTTCGCGCACAGCCTGCAGGAATCGAACTTCCGCACCGCGGTGACCAGCCCGGCGGGTGCCAAGGGCCTGATGCAGATCATGCCCGCCGCCGCACGCGATCATGCGCGCGACCTCGGTGTAGCCGGCAACGCCTCAGACCTCTCGCGCCCCGAAGTGAACCTTGCGTTCGGCCAGCTTCATCTCGAAGCGCTGCGAGACAACGGGGTAACGCAAGGCCTGCTGCCGAAAGTCATGGCGGCCTACAACGCCGGACCGGCGCCGATCGGCCGCTGGAACACCGAGATCCACGATCACGGCGATCCGCTGCTGTGGATGGAATCGATCCCGTACTGGGAAACGCGCGGCTATGTCGCGATCGTGATGCGCAACTACTGGATGTATGAAAAGCAGGCGGGCGGCGCGTCCGACAGCCGGCTGGGCCTGGCGCAAGGCATGTGGCCGAAGTTCCCCGGGCTGGCCGGCGCCGAATCGGTCAGGATCGCCTCGCGTGGCAATTGATCCGACGCGCACGTTCAAGCCCATCGCCATCGCCTTGCTGACCGTTTCGGACACGCGCGGGCCGGACGATGATACCTCGGGCGATATTCTCGCCCAACGCATCCGCGACGCCGGGCACCAGTTGCCGGTGCGCGCCATGGAAAGGGACGACGCGGCCCGCATCGCCGATCGCCTCAGCACGTGGATCGACGATCGCAGCATCGATGCGGTGATCATCACCGGCGGCACCGGCCTGACCGGCCGCGACGTCACGCCCGAAGCGCTCGACAAGGTCAAGACGCGTGACATTCCGGGGTTCGGCGAACTGTTCCGCTGGCTCAGCTACCAGACGATCGGCACCTCCACCATGCAGTCGCGCGCCTGTGCGGTGGTCGCGCGCGGCACCTACATTTTCGCGCTGCCCGGATCGAACGGCGCAGTGAAGGACGGCTGGGACGGTATCCTTGCCGAACAGCTCGACAGCCGCAACCGCCCCTGCAACTTCGTCGAACTGATGCCGAGGCTGCTGGAAGCGTAAGACGCCGTTGCCCCGATTATAGTCGTCCCGGACTTGATCCGGGACCGCAGGCGAGATGGCGCAAACCCTTCTTGCCCAATGTTCCGCATTTGTTCTAATATCGTCGGATGGAACGGCGCGACTCTCCCCTTGTCTCCGGTCGTGGCGCGCAATCGGCCACGGTATCGACGCGATTCGGCTTGGCCACGCGTGAGGCGGACGGCGACTGGCTCGACGCCCGCAGCGACATAGACGGTCAGGCGCCCCGCCTGCGCACCACCGTGATCGACGAATTTCCCAAAACCATCCTCAGCTTCAACCAGTCGCCCGACATTCCGTTCGACCGTTCGGTCAACGCCTATCGCGGCTGCGAGCACGGCTGCATCTACTGCTTCGCCCGGCCGACCCATGCCTATCACGACCTGTCGCCAGGGCTGGATTTCGAGACGAAGCTGTTCGCCAAGCCGGGCGCGGCCGACCTGCTGCGGCGCACATTCGCCAGGCGCGGGTACCGGCCGCGCCCGCTGGCGATGGGCACCAACACCGATCCCTACCAGCCGATCGAGGGACGCTATCGCATCACCCGCGACTTGCTCGAAGTGTGCCTCGAAGCGCGCCACCCGGTGACGATCACGACCAAGTCCGACCGCCTGCTGCGCGACCTCGATCTGCTCACAGAACTGGCGAAGCTCGGGCTCGTCGCGGTCGGCATCTCGGTCACCAGCCTTGATCCGCATCTGTCCATCCTGCTCGAACCCCGTGCAGCATCACCCGGCAAGCGGCTATCAGCATTGGGAAAACTGGTGAATTCCGGCGTCCCCGCGCACGTCTCGATCGCACCGGTGATCCCCTCGATCACCGACGAGTTCATCGAAAGCATCCTCGCCCGGGCCGGCGCTCTCGGCGTGCGGTCGGCCAGCTGGATCATGTTGCGCCTGCCGCACGAAGTCGCCCCGCTGTTCCGTGAATGGCTCGCCGCGCATTATCCCGATCGCGGTGACAAGGTCATGGCCATCGTCCAGTCGGTACGCAACGGACGCGACAACGATCCCGGGTTCTTCAGCCGGATGAAACCGCAAGGCGTGTGGGCCGACCTGTTCCGCACCCGCTTCCGCCTCGCCTGCAAGCGCTCGGGGATCGACCAGGCCAAACTGGATCTCGATTGCTCGCGCTTCCGCGCGCCGGATGTGGACGGGCAGATGCGGCTGCTGTGATGCGGCGCGCTGATCCTAACCCACCTGAACCCCGAACCGCACGAGCCGGCTATCCTCGACCGCAGCCTGCCGGTGGACCACCGCCCGCTTGTATTCCGCGTCGGTGACCATCGCGAGAAACGCAGCGGCATCGGGGTAGCCCATCACGAACGTGGCATCCCACGGCCAGTCCGCCGGGCCGGTCACCACGCATTCGAACGCGCCGGACCACGCCATTTCCGCGCCGACCCGCGCCAGAATGGGGGCGATCGCATCGTGATACGCCGCATACGCCTCGCGCCCCGACCACCCGCTGATCGCGCAGTCATGCCCCTTGGGGTAGGCTGCCACTTCGCGGAACTTGATCAGGTTGAGCATGCGGATCGGCGTGTCGCGCGGCAGCGCCTTGAACACGGAGAAGGTTTCGCGGCTGGGATCGATGTAGTTCAGCACGTCGGGCTCCATCGCCTCAGGCCTCCAGCGTCACGTCGCGGTACTGCTCGCGCAAGTCCTTCTTGCTGATCTTGCCGGTGCCGGTGTGCGGCAGCGCGTCGCTGAACAGGATCGCGTCGGGCAGCCACCACTTGGCGACATGCTCAGCGAGATGCGCGCGAATCTCCTCGGCGGAAACAGTGCTGCCGGGCTTGCGCACCACCACCAGCACCGGTCGCTCGTCCCATCGGGGATGCGGCAACCCGATCGCCGCCGCCTCGGCCACGCCCGCGCAGCCGACGGCGGCGTTTTCCAGATCGACCGAGCTGATCCACTCGCCGCCCGACTTGATCACATCCTTGGCACGGTCGGTCAGCCGCAGGATCCCGTCGGGACGGATCGTGCCGACATCGCCGGTGTCGAACCACTGGTCCGCATCGGCGGCATCGGCATCGGCCTTGAAATAGCGCTTCACCACCCACGGCCCGCGTACGTGCAGCGCGCCAGCGGTTTCCCCGTCGCGCGGCTGCTCGTGGCCGTCATCGTCCACCGTGCGCAGCTCCACGCCGAACAGCACGCGGCCCTGCATCGCCACCACATCGACCTGCTGGTCGAAGCTCAGCTCGTCCCAATCGTCGGTCGTGCCCCCCAGCGTGCCCACCGGCGAGGTTTCGGTCATGCCCCAGGCGTGTGCCACGCGAACACCCGCGCGCATCAGCCGTTCGATCATCGTGCGCGGCGCGGCCGATCCGCCGATAATCGTCTGGCGCAAGTGTGGCAGGCCTTGCTCGATCGTTTCGCCAGACTTCTCAAGCTGCTGGAACATTGCCAGCCAAACCGTTGGGACTCCAGCTGAATGAGTCACACCCTCATTCTTCATCAGGTCGCACAACACCGCCGCATCGTTGTTCGCGCAATAGACGAACTTGGCGCCCACTGCTGCGCCTGCCCACGGCAGGCCCCAGCTCGCGGCATGGAACATCGGCACGATCGGCAGCATCACGCTGCGCGGTTCGAGCGCGAAGGCGGCGGGCTGGAGGATCGACATGGCGTGGAGCATGGTAGAGCGGTGTTCGTACAGCACGCCCTTGGGGTTGCCGGTGGTGCCGCTGGTGTAGCACAACATGCACGGGTCGCGCTCGTCGCCATCGGCCCAAGCGGCGTTGCCGTCGTGCGCGCCGATCCAGTCCTCGAACGCCGGCGCGGAATCGCTCGAATCGAAGCAGATGTAGTGCTCGATCGTGGTCCAGCGCGGCTTCATCCGCTCAACCAGCGGCGCGAACATCGCATCGTACAGCAGCACGCGATCTTCGGCGTGGTTGGCGATGTATTCCAGTTGGTCTTCGAACAGGCGCGGATTGATCGTGTGCAGCACCCCGCCCACGCCCGCCGCGCCGTACCAGCTGACGAGGTGGCGGTGGTGGTTCATCGCCAGCGTGGCGACGCGGTCGCCCTGGCCCACGCCCAGCGCGCGCAACGCCTGCGTCATCTTCAGCGCATCGCGGCGAATGCCCGCCCAGTTGGTGCGCGTCTCGCCGCCATCGGCCCAGCGCGTTACGATTTCGCGCTGTCCATATTCGCGCGCGGCGTGATCGATCAGGTGCGTAACCCGCAGCTTCCAGTCCTGCATGGCGCCAAGCTGCATCATACCCCCCAATATCCGGCCTTATTCGACCAGGCGCAAATGCCGTTCCGCCCGCGCCGTCAGCGCGACATTGGCAAGTCCTTCGATGGGGATCAAGCGTTCGACCAGATCGCTGTCCAGCCGGAAGTCGCTGCCTAGCCGCACCAGCGGTTCGCGCCCCCCGGCGGTGTGGAGCCTGGCACGCACTTCGCCTTTGCCGTCGGCACCACGCGGCAACAGCAGCGCCAGCTCCGCCAGCGCATCGGGGCGATGCACTTCGAGTTCGAGCACCATGCGCGCGGCGCTCGACACCGAATCGAGCGGGCGCCCGTTGCGGATGGTGACGCGCGGCGGTTCGTCGGGATTGGGCCGGTCGAGTTCGACATTGAGCAGGATGCAGGTGCCCTCGGCCGCCCACTTCAGGAACGGATCGACCAGCGATTCCTCGAAGCACGAGGCGGAGAACTGCCCACTCGAATCGGAAAATTCGGCCAGGATGAACTCCTTGCCGCGCTTTGTTCGACGCCGCTGCACGTTCTCGACCATCGCGGCCATCACCGCGCCGCTGCGTTGCGGCCCGCTTTCGGTGGACTCGGAGGCTGCCGGGCCGGTGCCCATCAGGCTGGAATAGGTCCGCGCGCCGTTGGCCGAGGCGACCGCGCGATATTCCTCGACCGGATGCGCGGCGAAGTAGAACCCGAAGTTCTCGCGCTCTGCCGCCATCTGTTCAGCGCGCGACCAGGCTTTGGTATCGGCCAGCCGCAGTGCGGGCACGGCATGCTCCTCGCCGCCGAACAGTCCGCCCTGCCCGCTGGTGCGCGACCGCGCCGCCTCATCGGCCACCGCCATCAGCAGTTCGGCGTTGGCCGCGACCATCGCGCGGTTGGGTTCAAGCGTGTCGAGCGCGCCGCCGGCCGCGAGCGCTTCCAGCCCGCGCCGGTTCATCGCGCCTGCGGGCAGGCGACGGAACAGGTCTTCCAGGCTTTCGTACCAGCCATGCGCCTCTCGCTCGGCGACGATGCCCTCCATCGCCTTTTCGCCGACGTTGCGCAGGCCTGCCAGCGCATAGCGCACGGCATAGCCTTCGTCGGTGCGCTCGACGATGAATTCGGCCTCCGACCGGTTGATGTCCGGCCCCGCCAGCGTCAGCCCGGCGCGGCGCATGTCATCGACGAAAATTGCCAGCTTTTCAGACTGATGCATATCGAAACACATCGATGCGGCATAGAATTCGTGCGGGTAGTGCGTCTTGAGCCAGGCCGTCTGGTACGCAAGCAGCGCATACGCCGCAGCATGGCTCTTGTTGAAACCGTAGCCTGCAAACTTGTCAATCAAGTCAAAAAGTTCGTTGGCCTTCCTGGCATCGATTCCCGAAATCTCGCGGCATCCGTCAACGAACCGCTGGCGCTGCGCGTCCATCTCCGCCTGGACTTTCTTGCCCATCGCGCGGCGCAGCAAGTCGGCATCGCCCAGCGAATATCCTGCCAGGATCTGCGCGGCCTGCATCACCTGTTCCTGGTAGACGAAGATGCCGTACGTTTCGGACAGGATGCCCGCGAGCTTTTCATGAGGATATTCAATCCGTTCCAGCCCGTTCTTGCGGCGACCGAACAGCGGAATGTTGTCCATCGGACCCGGCCGGTACAGCGAGACAAGCGCGATGATGTCGCCAAAGCTGGTCGGCTTCACCGCCGCCAGCGTGCGGCGCATGCCTTCGGATTCGAGCTGGAACACGCCGACCGTGTCGCCCGATTGCAGCAGGCGGTAGACCGCCGCATCGTCCCACGGCAGCGCGTCGAGGTCGATCTCGATCTCGCGGCGCTTCATCAGGTCGGTCGCCTTGCGCAGCACCGACAGCGTCTTGAGACCGAGGAAGTCGAACTTGACCAGCCCGGCATCCTCGACGTGCTTCATGTCGAACTGCGTGACCGGCATGTCCGATCGCGGATCGCGGTACAGCGGCACCAGTTGTGCCAGCGGCCTGTCGCCGATCACCACACCGGCGGCGTGGGTGGAACTGTTGCGCGGCAGGCCTTCCAGCTGCATCGCCAGATCGATCAGCCGCTTCACGTCCTCGTCGCGATCGTACTCGCGCTTGAATTCGACCACGCCGTTGAGCGTGCGCGGCAGCGTCCACGGGTCGGTCGGGTGGTTGGGCACCAGCTTGCACAGCCGGTCCACCTGGCCGTAGCTCATCTGCAGGATGCGGCCGGTATCGCGCAGCACCGCGCGCGCCTTCAGCTTGCCGAAGGTGATGATCTGCGCGACGTGATCGTGGCCATACTTGGCCTGGACATAGCGGATCACCTCGCCGCGCCGGGTTTCGCAGAAGTCGATGTCGAAATCGGGCATCGACACGCGTTCGGGATTGAGAAAGCGTTCGAACAGCAGCCCCAGCTTGAGCGGGTCGAGATCGGTGATGGTCAGCGCCCAGGCGACCACGCTGCCCGCACCCGATCCGCGCCCTGGCCCCACCGGAATACCGTTGTCCTTGGCCCACTTGATGAAGTCGGCCACGATCAGGAAATAGCCGCCAAAGCCCATGCGGTTGATGACGTCGATCTCGAACTCCAGCCGGTCGAGATAGACGGTGCGCTCCTCCGCACTCATCTCGCCATACGGCACCAGCCGCCGTTCCAGCCCGGCGCGCGCGTCCTGCGCCATCATCAGCGCCTCGCCCTGCTGGTCACCGGCGAGGCTGGGCAGGATCGGCTTGCGCTTGGGCGGGGCGAATGCGGTGCGCTGCGCCACCACCAGCGTGTTGGCCAACGCCTCGGGCAGGTCGAAGAACGCCTCCTCCATCATCGCCGCCGATTTCACGTACCATTCGCGGCTCGATCGCGGGCGGTCGTGGTTGTCGACATGGGTGGAACTGGCGATGCACAGCAAGGCGTCGTGCGCGGCGTAAAAGCCGGGATCGGCAAAGCAGGCGGGGTTGGTCGCCACCAGCGGCAGGTCGCGTGCGTAGGCCAGCGCGACCAGCGCATCCTCGGCGGCATCCTCGATCGCATCGCCGCGCCGCGCCAGCTCGATGTAGAGCCGGTCGGGGAACAGTTCCTGCAGCCGATCGGCATAGGCCAGCGCGGCGCTGTCCTGCCCTTCGGCAAGAAGCCGCGTCAGCGCGCCTTCGTTGGCCGCCGTCAGCGCGATCATGCCGTCGCTGTGTCCGACCAGATCGGCCAGCACGACATGCGGTGCGTGTTCGAGCGGGCGTTCAAGGTGCGCGCGGCTGACCAGATGGCACAAGTTGTCGTAACCCGTGGCGTCCTGCACATACAGCGCGATCCAGTCGATCGTCGGCGCGGCGGGTCCGAAACCGGTGGCCGCGCCGCCGTTCTCCGGCCGGGCGACCGCGAGCATGCAGCCGATCACCGGCTGCACCCCCACCCCGCGCGCGGCGGCAGCGAACGGCACCGCGCCGTACAGCCCGTTGCGATCGGTGATGGCGGCGGCGGGAAACCCCCGGTCGGCCGCCGTCTTGGCGATCGCCTTGGGATCGATCGCGCCATCCAGCATCGTGTATGACGAATAAATGCGAAGCGGGACGAATGGGGCGTGGGGCATGGCCCCAAGTTAGTCACTCCTGCCGCGATTTGGGAGGGGGCGATGCCGCCTTATCCCCATCGCGGAACGGGCCGGCATCAGAGCGGTTGAAGCGTTAAATCCATCACCCCGTCACCGCGCGTGTCGAGCGCAGTCGAGACATGTACAGCGACGGCGAACGCAGCGCGGGATGCCTCGGCTTCGCGCGGGATGAGCGAACCAAGGCATGGCATTACTTGCTAAAGCAATTTCGCGATGTCTCGGGCGATGCTTTCGGGCTTGTCGGTGGGGGCATAGCGCCGCACCACGTGGCCTTCGCGGTCGATCAGGAACTTGGTGAAGTTCCACTTGATCGCCTTGCTGCCCAACAGCCCCGGCGCGCGCGCTTTCAGCCAGTCCCACAGCGCGGGCGCGGCTTTGCCGTTGACGTCGATCTTGCCCATCATCGGGAACGTCACGTCGTACGTCAGCGAGCAGAAGCTGGCGATTTCGGCGGCGTCACCCGGTTCCTGCGCGCCGAACTGGTTGCAAGGGAAGGCAATCACTTCCAGCCCGGCGTCGCGATACTGGCGCCACAGCGCTTCAAGGCCGGTGTATTGCGGGGTGAACCCGCAGCGGCTGGCGGTGTTGACCACCAGCACGACCTTGCCCAGCCGGTCCGCCAGCGACACATCGCTGCCATCGGGAAGCAGAGCGGTGAAGTCCGCAATCGTGCGGGGATCCTTCAAGGCAGATCGTCGCGCGTGGACAGCGCCATGATGTCGCCCACGTTCAACGTGCGTCCGCCGGCGACATCGATGACCATGCGCGCGCGATCACCGGCCGGCATCGCCGCGACATCGCGCACCAGCTGGCCCAGCGGTGCCTTGCGCAAGGTGCGGAAATTGTAGTGCATCTCCGAACCGCCATCGTCGCGTTCGTGCAGCGTGGCATCCGCGTTCCAGTCCATCGCGTCCATCGAAAATCCCATGCCGTCGGGCCGCCCCGGCTCAGGCGCAGCGTTTGCACGGGAGCGGACCGCAATCAAGCTGATCCGCGTGGTGTCAGCCGGGGAAATCCGGCCGCCGGGCCAGTGCGGCCACTTCGGCGGCATCGAAGCGCCGGTCTCCCGCCTTTTCGACGACCAGTCCGGCCCGTTCGATCGCCGGAAGGTGCGCGACATAGGCCACCATTTCCGCAAACGTGCCCTGGTTCAGGATCGCGAAATCGCCCAGCACACCCTCGGATTCGCGGCGGCGGACCGATGCGTGGTCCTGCCAGTCGATCGTGTCCGTCGCAGCGTTAGAGGCGTCGGCGGTGGGGTTGGCCGTTTCGGGCGCGTCGGTCATGGTCGGGGAACTCCTTTCCCCCACAACGCGCTACGCCGCCCCAGTATCCCGGACGGGCGGGTATGATTATGGCGCAGCCGGTTCCAGCAGCCCTTCGTGCAGCCGCAGCACGCGGTCCATCCTGGCAGCGAGCCGTTCGTTATGCGTGGCGACCAGCGCTGCGCTGCCTTCTTCGCGCACCAGCTTGAGAAATTCGGCGAACACGCGATCCGCCGTTGCCTCGTCGAGGTTGCCGGTGGGCTCGTCGGCCAGCACCAGTTGCGGCCGGTTGGCGAGCGCGCGGGCCACCGCCACGCGCTGCTGCTCGCCGCCCGAAAGCTGGCTGGGCCGGTGTTCGAGCCGCGCGGCAAGGCCCAACGCGGAGAGCAATTCCTCGGCCCGGGCGCGAGCATCGATCTGGCTGGTGCCCGCCACCAGTTGCGGCAGGATCACGTTTTCGGCGGCGTTGAAATCGGGCAGCAGGTGGTGGAACTGGTAGACGAAACCCAAGTGATCGCGGCGCAAGGTGGTGCGATCGTCGCCCGACAGCGACGAGGCATCGGTGCCGGCAATGTCGATCCGGCCCTCGAACCCGCCCTCGAGCAGACCGATCGCCTGCAGCATGGTCGACTTGCCTGATCCCGATGGCCCGAGCAGCGCCACGATCTCGCCCTTGCGCACGTCGAGATCGATGCCGCGCAGCACTTCTATGGTCACGCCGCCTTGCGAAAAGCTGCGCTTGAGCCCGGTCAGGCGGACAACCGGCATTTCACCATCACTCATAGCGCAACACCTGTACCGGATCGGTGCCCGCCGCCTTCATCGCCGGATACAGCGTGGCCAGGAAGCTCAGCACCAGCGCCATGATGCAGATCGTGGTGATCTCCACCGGATCGCTGCGGCTGGGCAGTTCGGTGAGGAAGCGGATCGACGGGTCCCACAGGTTCTGCCCGGTCACGATCTCCACCGCGTGGACGATCGGCTGGCGGAAGAACAGGAACACAAAGCCGAGCAACAGCCCCACCAGCGTGCCCAGCGCGCCGATCACGAAGCCGATCGTCACGAAAATCTTAAGCAGCGAGCGCCGCGTCGCCCCCATCGTGCGCAGGATCGCGATGTCGCGGGTCTTGGCGCGGACCAGCATGATCAGCGACGACAGGATGTTGAACACCGCCACCAGCACGATGATCGACAGCACCACGAACATCGCCACGCGCTCCACCGCCAGCGCCTCGAACAGCGAGGCGTTGATGGTCTTCCAGTCGGTCACCACCGCGCGGCCCGCCAGCTGTTCGCGCAAGGGGGCAAGCGTTTCGCTGACCGAATCGGGATCGGTGGTGGTCACCTCGATCATACCGATGGAATCGCCGGTCAGCAGCAGCGTCTGCGCATCGGGGATCGGCATCACCACGTAAGCCTGGTCGTAGTCGTAAACCCCGATCTCGAAGATCGCGCCGATCTTGTAGCCGATCTCGCGCGGGACCGTGCCGAACGGGGTGGAGCGGCCCTGCGGGTTGATCACGGTGATCGTGTCGCCGATCCGCGCGCCAAGGTTTTCGGCCAGCCGCGATCCGATCGCGACCGTGCCGGTGCCCGGCTGCAGCGTGGCGAACGATCCGGCCGTGCGCTTGGCTTCCAGCCGCTTGAGATCGTCGGGTGTGTTGCCGCGCACCAGAATCGCTTCGACCCGGCCGTTGAAGTTGGCGAGCAGCGGCTGTTCGATCAGCGGCGAGGCGCGGGTGACGCCCGGCGTCGCGCGCACGCGCTTCAGGATGTCCTGCCAGTCATCGAGCCGCCCGCCATAGGCCTGGATGATCGCGTGGCCATTGAGCCCCACGATCTTGTCGAGCAGTTCGGCGCGAAAGCCGTTCATCACGCTCATCACGATGACCAGCGCGGCTACGCCGAGCATGACGGCGGCCAGGCTGATGCCGGCGACCAGCGCGATGAACGCCTCGCCCCGGCCGGGCAGCATGTACCGCTTGGCGATCGTCCATTCGAAGGGTGACAGGATCACTGGTGCTCGCAGGCGGGAGGGCGATGGGAGGGTGCGGGCGATTTAGGGGCAGAACCGGACGAGGGCAATGGGGCTGTCGCGAGGCATGATGCGTTGCGGCATGACGTCACCCCGCTGCGCAAGGCAGCAGCACGTGGCCTATTCTCCCGCCGAGGGCGCAGCCTCGCGGCGGAAATTGAAACGGATGCTCACCCATTCGCCGATCAGCGGTTTGCCATCGACGCGCGGCGGGCGCACCAGGAACTGCCATGCCGCCAGCCGCAGCGCCCGCGCCAGTCCCGAGCCCGGCGGCGATTCGTCGAGCGACTGGCAGTTCTCGACATGGTAGTGATCCATCGTCTTGCACGCGATCGTCGCCCAGTCGCCGGGCGCGCCCATGTTGCGCATGTACGGCTGGAGTTCGGCATCGGTCGGTTCGCGATACCATTCCGCAGCATACAGGTGCGCGCCGCCCGGCCCCTGACCCGGCCCATAAGCCTTGGCGCCGCTGCCCGCGCTGCTCGATGACGACCCCGCGCCGTGGTTGCCCAGCTTGGAAATGTCCGACGCGGCGAATTCGTCGTGCGACAGCGCGATGACGTCGGGGATGGTGTTCTTCGACGGCAGCTTGATCGCCGGCGGCCGCGCTGGGGGGGGGTGGACCACGGCGACCTTGATGGCGGCAGCCGGAGCCGCGGCAGACTTCATCTGCTTTTCCTGCGCGTGCTTGGGCGAATCGGGCGTCAGCGTGATCGCGACCAGCGCACCGCCCGGGCGATCGATCAACGGATTGAACGCGCCAAGCTGAAGCATCGTCAGCGCGATCACCACGATGACCGCGAGCGACAGCACGATCGCCACGGGCCGGCTGCGAGTCGAGGCGCGGTAGCGCGACGGCGACGAAAGGAGATCCACGGCAGGCATGGGCTTGGCGCCTAGCCGTTGCCGACGCGACCGACAATCTCGACCTGACGCAAAGATGCGCCAGGTTCGCCGGTGCCGGTCCGCACGGCGGGCTCAGAAATGCCGGGCATCGTCATCGCGGGCCACGTTTCTGCGCTCATCATGACACGCACCTTACAGCATTGGCGCGATCGGGGCATGCGCGCACCGGACCGGGCCGTCCGTGCGGCCGGTCGCAGGACCGGGGTCGATGCGACCGCGACAGTTTCGTGACGCTTGCCTTTAGCGGCAAACGTCGCCACATGCGCGGATCAGTGGCCGGCGCCTGACGCCCTCGCGAGTCCATGGGACGCATGAACATCACAGACCTTCGCGACGCTGCCCCGTGGGACGCCGATGACGACAAGCTGCGTGAGGAATGCGGCATTTTCGGCATTCTCGGCGCGCGCGACGCTGCGGCGATCACCGCGCTCGGCCTCCATGCCCTCCAGCATCGCGGGCAGGAAGCCGTCGGCATCACCAGTTTCGACGGGCAGGAGTTCTATTCGCGGCGCGGCATCGGCCATGTCGCCGCCAACTTCTCGTCCGGGTCCGCGCTGGCGGAACTGCCGGGAATGATGGCGGCGGGCCATGTCCGCTATTCGACCACCGGTGGTTCGGGCTTGCGCAACGTCCAGCCGCTGTTCGCCGATCTGGCGTCGGGCGGGTTCGCCATCGCGCACAACGGCAACATCTCCAACGCAATGCATCTGAAGCGCGATCTGGTGCGCAAGGGCGCGATCTTCCAGTCGACGTCCGATACCGAGGTGATCATCCACCTTGTCGCCACCAGCCGCTATCCCACGCTGCTCGACCGCTTCGTCGATGCGCTGCGGCTGGTCGAGGGCGCCTATTCGCTGATCTGCATGACCAACCACGGCATGATCGCCTGCCGTGATCCGCTGGGCATCCGCCCGCTGGTGATGGGCAAGATCGGCGATACCGTGATCTTCGCCAGCGAAACGGTCGCACTCGACGTCGTCGGCGCCGCGTATCTGCGCGAAGTCGAGCCGGGCGAACTGGTGCAGGTCGATCTCGACGGCAACGTGCGCAGCCACCGTCCGTTCGGCGAAACGCCCGCGCGCCCCTGCATTTTCGAGCATGTCTATTTCAGCCGCCCCGATTCGGTGCTGAACGGCCATTCGGTATACGGGGTGCGCAAGGCGATCGGCGCGCAGCTGGCGATCGAAAGCCCTGCCGATGCAGACCTGGTGATCCCCGTGCCCGACAGCGGGGTGCCCGCTGCGATCGGCTACGCCCAGCAATCGGGCATCCCGTTCGAACTTGGCATCATCCGTTCGCACTATGTCGGCCGCACGTTCATCACGCCGTCGGATGGCGCGCGCAATGCCGATGTGAAGCGCAAGCACAACGCCAACCGCGCGCTGGTCGCGGGCAAGAAGATCGTGCTGATCGACGATTCGATCGTGCGCGGCACCACCAGCTTGCAGATCGTGCAGATGATGCGCGATGCCGGCGCGTCCGAAGTGCACATGCGCATTGCCAGCCCGCCGACCGAGCACAGCTGTTTCTACGGTGTCGACACGCCCGAGCGGTCCAAGCTGCTCGCCGCGCAGATGGACGTGGCGGCGATGGCCGATTTCATCCAGGCCGACAGCCTCGCGTTCGTCTCGATCGACGGCCTGTACCGCGCCGTGGGCGAGCAACAGCGCAACAAGGCGTGCCCGCAATACTGCGACGCGTGCTTCAGCGGAGAATATCCCACCCGGCTGACCGACCTGGGTGAGCGCGAGAGTCCCGCGCAGCTATCGTTCCCCGTCGAAAAGGTCGCGTAATGGCCAGCACCGCAGCCGCCCGGCCGTTTGACGGCCAGCTGGCGCTTGTCACCGGCGCCAGTCGCGGAATCGGCGCGGCGACCGCGCGTGCGCTGGCGGCGGCGGGCGCGCATGTCGTGCTCACCGCGCGCACGGTCAAGGAACTGGAAGCCGTCGAGGAAGCGATCTTCGCGGCCGGCGGCCATGCCACGATCGCCCCTGTCGACCTGACCGAGCCCGAAGGCATCGCCCGGCTGGCGGCGGCGATCTCGGGGCGCTGGCAGGCGCTCGACATCATGGTGATCGGTGCGGCGGCGTTTCCGCAACTGGGCCCGGTGTGGCAGATCGATTCGCGCGATTTCAACAAGACCGTCACGCTCAACCTGCTGTCCACCCAGGCGCTGATCGCCAACTTCGACGCGATGCTGAAGCGTAGCGCCGATGCGCGCGTGATCGGGCTGACGTCCACCGCGGCAACCGCGCCGCGCGCCTACTGGGGCGCCTATGCCGCGTCGAAAGCGGCATTCGAGGTGCTGCTCGATACGTATGCGCAGGAAGTGCAGAACGTGTCGAAGATCCGCGTTGCCATCGTCAACCCCGGCGCGACGCGCACCGCGATGCGCGCTCGCGCCTATCCCGGTGAGCCACCCGAAAGCGTGAAGCCGCCCGAAGTGGTGGCCGACCGGCTTGTCGCCCTGCTTGGTGAACGGTTCGCCACCCCACACCGCGAAACGGTTAACCAGGCTTAGCAAACCGCCGGTAACGGCGTTCGCTTATACTTTGCGAAAGGGGCGCAACCCGGGACGTACCATGTCCCCAACGGCAGGACCGTGCCCATGGAAGACATAACCAAAACCTTTCGCCGCGACACGACGGTGCTGGATGATCGCTGTTCGCTGCGCAACACGGTCCATATTCCCGCTGCGCTGCGCCCCACCGGATCGCGCGGCTTTCCCACGATCGTGCAGGATCTGTCGCTGGCCGGATTTGCCGCAACGGCGGTGGTGCGCCAGCATCCCGGGACGCTGTGCTGGTTGACGCTGCCCGGGCTGGAGGCGCTGCAGGCCGAAGTGGTGTGGTGGGAAGGCAGCATCGTCGGCTGCGCGTTCGCCAACCTGCTCAGCCCGGTCGTGCACGACAACATCCTGCAGCGGTATCACGGCAACGGTGTGTTCCGGCTGGTGTAAACCCTCAGCCCCGGCGCACCAGCGTCACCTGGCTCACGTCGATTCCGCCGCCGGCGAAACCGCCTTCGCAATACATCAGGTAATACTGCCACAATCGCACGAAGCGCGCGTCGAAGCCCGCCGGCAGTCGCCCCTCGTCCACCGCCGCATCGAACGCGATGCGCCATTGCGCCAGCGTGCGGGCATAATCGGCACCGAAGTCGTGCTGGTCATGCCAGTCCAGCCCGCAGTCGGCGGCCAGCTTGCGCAATTCGCTGTCGCGCACCAGCATCCCGCCGGGAAACACGAATGTCTGGATGAAGTCCGCCGACGCGGCATAGGCATCGAACAGATCGTCGCGGATCGAGATGAACTGCAGCGCCGCGCGTCCGCCGGGCTTCAACCGCTGCGCCACGCAATCGACGAACGCCGGCCAGTATTCGCGCCCGACCGCCTCGACCATCTCAACGCTGGCGATCGCATCGAATGTCCCGACCACGTCGCGATAATCCTGGTGCCGGAAGTCTATCACCGGACCGCCGTCGGCCGACTGCATCCGCCGCGCCCAGTCCAGCTGCTCGTCCGACAGGCTGATCGCGGTGACCTGCGCGCCGTAGTCCTGCGCCAAGCGCGTCGCCAGGTAACCCCAGCCGCAGCCGATTTCGAGCACGCGGGCTTCGGGTTGCAGTTGCAGCCTTGCGGCCAGCCGACCAACCTTGTTGGCCTGCGCCTCCGCCAGCGGCGCGTCGGGCGCGATGCCCGCCCACAACGCGCTGGAATAGCTCATCGTCGGGTCGAGCCACGCCGCATAGAAATCGTTGCCGAGATCGTAATGCGCCGAAATGTTGAGTGCGGCGCGGCGGCGGCTGTTGGCGCGTGTACGATGAAGCAGGCGCACCGCCAGCCGCCACGGACCCTTGGCGCGCGCGACATCGCCCAGCGTGCCCGCATTGCGCATGAACAGCGCGAAAATCTGCACCGGATCGGGGCTGGACCACTCGCCCGCCTCCCACGCCTGATACCAGCCGACCGAGCCGCCGGTGGCCAGCCGCACCAGCGCCCGCCAGTCGTGCAGCTCGATGATCGCGGCAGGCCCCTCGCCCCGCCCGCCGAGCATCCGATGCGATCCATCGGGCAACGCGGCCTGCATCGACCCATGTTCGAGCCGCGCGTCGATCCGGTCGACCAGCCGCTGGAACGGGCCTGACAACACGCGCCCGATCCAGCCGGTGCCGGCGGCAATGACTTTGGCGCCCTTCACCAGGTGCCCGCCGCGGACTGGCGTGTGTGCGTTCATCGCGCGGCTATGCCTTCGCGCAGGCCGTTGGGCAATGCGCTTGGTGATGGCGCAAGTGCGATCATGCCTTGATCCGGGCATAGGCCGCCAGCGCCCGCTCGCGCGCCTCGCGATGGCCGATAAGCTTGGCCGGATAACCGGCAACGGGAAACAGCGGATCGTGGATTTCGCCAGCGGGAAGCTGTGCCAGTTCTGGCACCCATTCGCGAATGTACCCCGCTGCATCGAATTTATCCGATTGCGACAGCGGCGCCATGATCCGCGGAAACATGCTGGAATCCACGCCCGTGCCCGAAACCCACTGCCAGTTGGCAGCGTTGTTGCCGTAATCGGCATCGACCAGCGTATCCCAGAACCAGCGCTCGCCGTGACGCCAGTCGATCAGCAGGTGCTTGATCAGAAAGCTGGCCGCGATCATCCGCACGCGGTTGTGCATCCACCCGGTCGTCCACAGCTGGCGCATCCCGGCATCGACGATGGGATAGCCTGTCTGCCCGCGCTGCCAGGCCGTCAGGTCTGCCCGCGCTGCCTTGCTGCTCCGGGGATCGCGCCACGGGAATTCGCGAAACGCCGCGCGATAGCTGTGCGTGGCATAACGCGGTTCGGCCAGGATCAGGTTCTGCGCGAAATCGCGCCACACCAGCTCGCGGCGAAAGCTGTCCGCGCCCTCGCCCCGCCGCCCCGACAGCGCATGCCACACCTGCCGGGGAGACAGCGTACCGAAGTGCAAGAACGGCGAAAGACGCGATGATCCGTCGATCGAGGGAAAATTGCGATCCTTTTCATAAGCCGCGACGTGATCGAGGAAGTGCTCGATCCGGTCGTGCGCAGCCTGTTCTCCCACGGTCCATGCCTTGCCGAAGCCCGCTGCCCAATCGGGCCGTTCGGGCAGGAGGCGCCACGCGTCGAGCGTGTCGGAGGCAGGCCACTTCGCCGGTTCCTGCAGGCTCGGCATGGTCAGCGGATCGGACGGGATCAGCGTATCCATCAGCGCGCGCATGAACGGGGTGTAGATCTTGTAGGCGCTGCCCGAACCGGTGGTCACGCTGCCCGGCGGCGCGAGATAGTTGCCGTCGTGCAGCACCAGCTCGCATCCTTGGGGAAGCACATCGGCCAGTTCGGATTCCGCCGCGCGCCACCACGGCTCGTAATGGCGGATGGCGTGGACCGCTGAGGCGCCAATTTCGCGCGCGATCCGCGCGATCTGCGCCACCGCGTCGCCTTGCCGCAGCACCAGCTGCGATCCGTGCCCGGCCAGCTCTGCGGACAAGTCCGCCAGCGCATGGTGAAGCCACCAGCGCGTGGCGCCGCCCATGCGGTGTCTGCCCGGCCGCGCATCGTCGAGTACGTAAACCGGTATCACCGGCCCTTCACCGGCGGCGGCGTGGAGCGCGGGCTGGTCGCGCAGCCGCAAGTCCCGGCGCAGCCAGACGATGCGGGGGCCGATCATTGGTGAACCGTCATGCTTGAACCTTCATCGCAGTCCTTGCTGGAACAGCCTGACCCGTGCAGGGTTCCGCCTTGCATGACAACCTCTCCGCTTCCCGCCATCCCCCTTCCTGCGCGCACGTTCCGCATCGATCCGCGTCATGCGCTGATCGCCAGCGCGGTATGCTGGATCGGCTTCGCGGCGATCGTGGCGATGGTCCAGACCGGCCGGACCGGCGCGATCGACAGCGCGGGACTGCTGTTCTGGCGATCGGGCAACGATTTGCGCCCCGGCGGGCCACCGTGGCTGCTGGAAGGCGTGCGCGACATGACCGCGCTCGGCGGCGTGCTGCTGCGCAACCTGTTCGCCATCGCCGCGCTGGTCGCGCTGCTGTTCCTGCGCCTGCGCCGCGAGGCGGTGCTGCTGGCGGGTACGATCGGCGGTGGCTGGATCGTCGATTCGCTGATCAAGGCACTGGTCGGCCGCGCGCGTCCGCAGATCGTCCCGCACCTGACCGAGGCGGCGGGGCTCAGCTTTCCCAGCGGGCACAGTTTCAATTCGGCGGTGGTCTATCTCGCCATCGCGCTGGCGTTTGCGGCGATCAGCCCGCGCCAGTCGGTGCGGGTCACGCTGGTGGCCTGCGCCACGGTGCTGGTGGTGCTGATCGGCGTGAGCCGGGTGTGGCTGGGCGTGCACTTCCCCAGCGACGTGGCCGCCGGATGGCTGGGCGGCGCGGGTTGGACGTTCCTGGCATCGGCGGCGCTTCACCGCCCGGCGAAAGTGGTGGCGGAAGTTACGTCGTCCCGGACTTGATCCAGGACCGCTGGCGAGTTGGCGCCTGGCCGCCAGCGGTCCCGGGTCAAGCCCGGGACGACGTAAATATCAGCCCGCGTGGTGCTCGCCGTCCACCGTCCAGGTCTGGCCCTTGGACAGCAGCGCGGCGAGGTCGGGCTTCTTGCCCACGCTGCCCACGCGGTTCTGTTCCATCACCGCCGCCTCGAACGTGGGGCGCGGATCGTCGTAGATCACACCCAGCGCCATCGGGAACGGACCGAACGGCAGTTCCACCAGCATGTGCGCGACCGAACGGTTGGTCACATCGTGGACAATCACGCCCGCCGCCTGCCAATCACCATCGGTCACATCGACAACCGTCAGCGTCAGCTTTTCGGCGTCGAGGGCAATGCCCTTGGTGCCTTTGGCGAACACCATCGGCTCGCCGTTCTGCAACCACAGCTGGCGATCCTCGGCACCCTTGGGCGCGGCGAAATCGTTGAACACGTCCTTGTTGTAAACGATGCAATTCTGGAAAATCTCGATGAACGCCGCGCCTTTGTGCGCGTGCGCCGCTTTCAGCACCGACGGCAGTTCCTTCGACACGTCGAACCCGCGCGCCACGAACCGCGCGCCCGAGCCCAGCGCGAACGCGCAGGGCAGCGCCGGGCGATCGACCGAGCCGCCCGGCGACGTCGGGCTGGTCGTGCCCACCCGGCTGGTCGGCGAATACTGGCCTTTGGTCAGCCCGTAGATCTCGTTGTTGAACAACATGATCTGGCAATCGAGATTGCGGCGCAGCAAGTGCATGGTGTGGTTGCCGCCGATCGACATGCCGTCACCATCGCCGGTCACGATCCACACGTCGAGTTCGGGGTTGGCCAGCTTGATGCCCGTGGCGAACGCCGGGGCGCGGCCGTGGATCGTGTGGAAGCCGTAGCTTTCCATGTAGTACGGGAACCGGCTGGAGCAGCCGATGCCCGATACGAACACGGTCTTGGCCGGATCGGCGCCGATCTCGGGCATGGTGCGCTGCACCGCCTTGAGGATCGCGTAGTCGCCGCAACCCGGGCACCAGCGCACTTCCTGATCGGTTTCCCAGTCCTTCAGCGTCGTCGGGAACTTGGCGATGGGGGTCATGTCGTTCATGGATTTACCGCCTTGATGCTGGGCAGTTGCGTGGTGTCGGCATCGACTTCGCCGCCGAACTCGCCTTCGATCGGCGCGCCAAGCGCTTCGCAGATCGCGGCATGGATTTCCGCGATGGTGAACGGCTGGCCGCTGGTCTTGGTCAGCGGGTGGGCATCGACCAGATACTGGTCGCGCAGCACCGTCTTGAACTGGCCGGTGTTCATCTCGGGTACGAGGATCTTGTCGTAACCCCTAAGAAGGTCGCCCAGATTTGCCGGAAGCGGCCAGACATGGCGGACATGGATCTGGCTGACGTCCAGCCCCCGCCGGCGCGCGCGGCGCACCGCTTGGTGGATCGGACCATAAGTCGATCCCCAGCCCACGATCGCCAGCTTGCCGCTGGTCGTGCCAAGGGTAACCTCCTGCGCGGGGATGCCACTGGCCACGCCATCGACTTTGGCCTTGCGCGCGTCGGTCTGCGTCTGGTGGACGCCGGGCGAGTAATCGATGTGGCCGGTGTCGATCGCCTTTTCGATGCCGCCGATGCGGTGCATCATGTCGGGCGTGCCCGGCTTGATCCACGGCCGCGCACCCTTTTCGTCGCGCTTGAACGGCAGCAGTTCGCCGTCTTCGCCGTTGCGCGTCGTCAGGTAGGTGACGGGGAACGGCGCGAAGGACGCAGGGTCCGGCACCTTCCACGGTTCGGCGGCGTTGGCGATGTAGCCATCGGTCAGCAGCATCACCGGGGTCATGTACTGGGTGGCGATGCGGCACGCCTCGATCGCGCATTCGAACGCATCGGACGGGCTGCGCGCGGCGATCACCGGCAGCGGTGCATCGCCGTTGCGGCCATAGATCGCCTGGTACAGATCCGATTGCTCGGTCTTGGTCGGCAGGCCGGTGGAAGGGCCACCGCGCTGCGAGTTGATGATCACCAGCGGCAGCTCGGTCATGATCGCCAGCCCCATCGCCTCACCCTTGAGCGCGATGCCCGGCCCCGACGACGAGGTGACGCCCAGCTGTCCGGCGTAGGAGGCGCCGATGGCCGAGCAGATCGCGGCGATCTCGTCCTCGGCCTGGAACGTGGTGATGCCGAATTCCTTGTACCGCACCAGGTTGTGCAGGATCGCGGACGCCGGCGTGATCGGATACCCGCCGAAGAACATCGGCAGCCCGGCCAGCTGTGCACCCGCCACCAGCCCGAGGCTGATCGCCTCGGCGCCCGTGACCGTGCGATAAAGCCCCGGCGCGCTGTCAACCGCAGCGACGTGGTGCTGCTTCAGTGGGCCGGACAGCTCTGCCGTTTCGCCATAAGCGTGCCCGGCGTTGAGCGCGGCGATGTTGGCCTGCGCCAGCACCGGGTTCTTGGCGAACTTGCCGTTGAGCCAGTCGGTCAGCGGCTTGCGGTCGCGATCGAACATCCACAACGCCAGCCCCAGCGTCCACATGTTCTTGCAGCGCAGCGCTTCCTTGTTGCCAAGGCCGAACGGCTTGACCGCTTCCAGCGTCAGCGCGCTGATGTCGAAGGCCAGCACCTGCCATTTTTCAAGGCTGCCGTCGTCGATCGGGCTGACCGCGTACTTGGCCTTCTCGAGGTTGCGCTTGGTGAACTCACCGGTGTCGACGATGATCAGGCCGCCGGGCTTGAGCGCATCGACGTTGGTTTTCAGCGCCGCCGGGTTCATCGCCACCAGCACGTCGGGCGCATCGCCTGCCGTGTCGATCTCGGTCGAGCCGAAATTGATCTGGAACGCCGAAACGCCGAACAGCGTGCCCTGCGGCGCGCGGATTTCGGCCGGAAAATCAGGGAACGTCGCCAGGTCGTTGCCCGCCAGCGCGGTCGAAAGGGTGAACTGACCGCCGGTAAGCTGCATGCCATCGCCGCTGTCGCCCGCGAAACGGACGACAACCGCGTCCGTCGCCGAGCGTCCCGCGTCGTGCGGAGCCGGCTGGTCTAGAAGTGCTGTAGCCATGAAAATCCTCTGCTGCGCCCCGTTATGCGCCGAACCCTGCTCTGCGCCAACCTGTCATGCGCCCAAATCGCGTTGGCGGTCTTGCGCTGCCGGTCGCCTATTCTCCGATGGCTTATCGCGCAAAGTAGAAAAACCATCGCTGAACAAACCGGTGCTGGGTCTAGATTCGCTTCGGCACTCCTAGTCAAGTTGCAAAAGCCGACTTAGGCAGGGGTGCAGAACCGATTCCTGTGGTTAGAGGAGATCCGCATGAGCGACACCGAAACGACCGAGCGTCCGTCGCATTTCGTCCGGCCCGACGTGAAGGGCTTCCTCGATCTGCTGAACGGCCTCGCGCGCCCGGAAATGAGCGCGATGTCGCTAAGCGAGGCGCGGGCCTCGTTCAACGCGATGCAGGCCTTTGCCGAAGCCGATCCGCGTCCGCTGGCCGTGATCCGCGACCTGTCCTGCCCCGGCCCGGCCGGCGAAATCCCCCTGCGGCTGTACGATTCGCGCGAAACACGCGATCCCGGCCCGGTGGTGATGTTCTTCCACGGCGGCGGCTTCGTCATCGGCGATCTCGACAGCCACCACAACTTGTGCACCGAAATCGCCGCCGAACTCGATTTGCCCGTGGTGGCGGTCCACTATCGGCTGGCGCCCGAGCATCCGTTCCCCGCCGCGCCCGACGATTGCGAGGCGGCCAGCCGCTGGATCGCCGCCAGCCCGCAGGCTTTGGGCCGCACCATCACCGGCCTGATTCCGATGGGAGACAGCGCGGGCGGCAACCTGACCATCGTGATCACGCAGGCGCTGATGGAACAGCCCGCCGCCGCGCCGGTCGTGCTGCAGGTGCCGATCTATCCCTTGAGCGACGAACGACCTGATCACCAGTCGTTCCAGGATTTTGCCGAAGGCTATCTGCTCAACGCCGATGCGATGGGCTGGTTCGGCCGCAGCTATGGCGCCCAGCGCGGCAGCAAGCGCGCGTTTCCGATCCACGGCGATCATGCGAACATGCCGCCGACGGTGCTGGTGACCGCCGGGCTCGATCCGATCCGTGACAGCGGCCGGGTTTACGGTGCCCAGCTGATGCTGGCCGGGTCCGACGTGGTGTTCCTCGAGATGAAGGGCACGATCCACGGCTTCACCCAGCTGCGCAAGGCGATCCCTTCGGGCCAGCACGACATGCAGCGCATTTTCGCCGCGATCCGGCTGTTGCTGGCATGACCATCGACGCGGCCTCGCTGCCGTACCGGCCCTGCGTCGGCGTGATGCTGGTCAACGACGCCGGGCGGGTGTTCGTGGGCAAGCGGATCGACAACAAGGAAGGCGACGCCTGGCAGATGCCGCAAGGCGGGATCGACGATGGCGAGGAACTGCACGCCGCCGCGATGCGCGAACTGGCGGAGGAAACCGGCGTGGCCTCCTCGCTGGTAACGATCATCGCCGAAACCCGCGAGGAGTTGTTCTACGACTTGCCCGAGGAGTTGCTGGGCCGGCTGTGGAAAGGGCGTTTTCGCGGGCAGCGTCAGCGGTGGCTGCTGCTGCGCTTTGCCGGATCTGACGCCGACATCGTGCTCGACGCGCACGATCCTGCGGAATTCAACGAGTGGCGCTGGGTGGAGCCGCACGAGCTGCCCGACCTGATCGTGCCGTTCAAGCGCCGCGTCTACCGTCAGGTGCTGGAGGAATTCGGCCCGCTGATTTGAGGGCGTGGGGCGTCAGGGCCCTGCCCCCCGCTCACCCTGAGCCTGTCGAAGGGTCCCGGCATGTGAGCGAAAGCTAAGCACAGCGCCCTTCGACAAGCTGAGGACGAGCGGGGTTGGTGGTGGGGTTAGGCCCAGTTTTGGCAAGCCCGCCCTCAACCCGTCAGTTCGCCTCGACCACCGGCTTGGGGGTTACCGCCTGCGCCGAGACCACCTTGGGCAGCGGACCGCGCGCGATGGTCGACGCCAGCACTTGCGTTTCGCTGCAGGTCTTGCCGCATAGCCCTTCGAGCTTGGCCAGATTGCGCCTGGCCTTGTCGAGCGCGCCCTTTTCGACCATCGCCCCGCCTTCGCCCGAAATGGCGGCGAGGTTGTTGGGATCGCGGTCCAGCGCCACGCGGTAATAATGGATCGCCTTGCCCTGCAAGCCGCTATGGCGCGCGGCATCGCCGAGCGCGAGGTACGTGCCGATGTAGCCGGGATCGACCGCCAGCGCGGCCTCGAACGAATCCGTCGCCGCCGCTGTATCGCCCCGCGCCAGCAGCGCCCGCCCATTGTCGAGCAGCGACTGGGCACGCGGATCGACCGGGTCGGCGTTTTTCGTATAGCCGATACTGGACGTGACCGCCGCCAGCAGGGAAAGGGCAAGGGCAGCGGGGGCAAAGCGCATAATGTACTCCTTGAGCCGAAAGCCCAGGGTATGAGGTCCGGCGTCCATGGCAATGGAATTTATCACAGTCGCCGGAGCGTTGCGAAGAAAAACCCGTCCGTTCCATCGTGCAACGGCGTCAGCCGCCAGCCGGTTCCATGCGCCCGGCCCAACGGGCATGAAATCGGGTCGGACCGCCAACCCGGGTGCGCGGAAAGAAACGCGGCGATGCGGTCGGTGCCTTCAGCGTCGAGCAGCGAACAGGTGATGTAGCCGAGCCTGCCGCCGGGGCGGACCAGTTGCGCGCCAATCTCCAGCAACCGGGCCTGCGTGGCGGCATAGCGATCGATCGCCGCCGGGCTCAGCCGCCAGCGCGCGTCGGGATGGCGGCGCCAGGTGCCGGTGCCCGAACACGGTGCGTCGATCAGCACGGCGTCGGCGCGGTCGTGCCAATCGGCCAATGCGGCAAGCTCGCGGTTGGGATCGATCAGCCGCGTTTCGACCATCGCGCCCGCACGCTCTGCCCGTGCGGGCAGCCGTTGCAGTCGCGTGCGATCGGTATCGCAGGCGAGCAGGATGCCGCGATTGTCCATGGCGGCGGCCAGCGCCAGCGTCTTGCCCCCCGCCCCGGCGCATAGGTCGATCACCGCCTCGCCCGGCTGAACATCGAGCGCGGCGCCTGCCAGCTGGCTGCCGGTGTCCTGCACTTCGAACAGGCCCTCGGCAAACGCGGGCCAGCTTTCCGCCGCCGTGCCCGCTGCCAGACGCAAGCCATCGGGCGCAGACGTAAATTCCGCCGGGACGGGAAGAGCGGCCGCCAGTTCCTCGCGGCTGATCTTGAGCCGGTTGGCGCGCAGATCGAGCGGTGCGCGATCGAGCAGCGCCACCTGCTCCTCGGTCGATAGCCCCGACCCAGCCAGCCGTTCGATCAGCCAGCCCGGCGCGACCCCGCCGCTGGCCACGTCCTCGTCCTCGCCGATCGCTGCCGGACCGTAATTCGTTCCGTCGAACAGTGCCGCCAGCGTGTCGTCGGTGGTCGCCAGCCGCAGCATCGCGGCGCGGCCCGTTGCGGGAATATCGCCGCAGGCACGGATCGCCGACCAGGCCAGATCGCGGATCGCGCGGCGGTCTTTCGATCCCACGAAGCGGCGCGTGCGGAACCATTCGCCCGCCACGCGATCGGCGGGGGCGCCGTTGGTCCTTGCAGCTTGCGCCACGGCATCGACGATATCGATCGCCGCTTGGACGCGTGCGGCGGGAGTCACAGCTCAGCGCGAGGGATAGTTGGGCGCCTCGCGCGTGATGGTCACGTCGTGGACATGGCTTTCGCGCAAGCCGGCGTTGGTGATCCGCACGAACTGCGAATTGCTGCGCAGATCGTCGATCGTCGCCGCACCGGTATAGCCCATCGCGGCCTTGATCCCGCCGACAAGCTGGTGGACCACGTCCTTGGCCGGCCCCTTGTACGGCACCTGACCCTCGATGCCTTCGGGCACCAGCTTCATCTGGTCCTTGATGTCGCCCTGGAAATAGCGATCGGCAGAGCCACGCCCCATCGCCCCGACCGAGCCCATGCCGCGATACGACTTGTAGGCGCGGCCCTGGTACAGGAAGGTGTCGCCAGGAGCCTCTTCGGTGCCCGCCAGCATCGATCCGATCATGATGGACGATGCCCCCGCCGCCAGCGCCTTGGCCGCATCACCCGAGGTGCGCAGGCCGCCGTCGCCGATCACCGGGACGCCCGATTTCTCGGCTTCCTCGGCGCTCTCCATGATCGCGGTGAGCTGGGGCACGCCCACGCCCGCGACGATCCGCGTGGTGCAGATCGATCCCGGGCCGATGCCGACCTTGATGCCGTCCGCACCTGCATCGATCAGCGCGCGCGTCGCCTCGGCGGTGGCGACGTTGCCCGCGATCACCTGCACCGAGTTCGACAGCTTCTTGACCGCCTCCACCGCGCGGGCGACGTCACGGTTGTGGCCGTGCGCGGTATCGATGATCACCACGTCGCAATCGGCGTCGATCAGCGCGCGCGTGCGTTCGAGCCCCTTTTCGCCGACCGTGGTCGCTGCGGCCACGCGCAGGCGTCCGGTGGCGTCCTTGGTCGCGTTGGGGAACGTGACCGCCTTTTCGATATCCTTGACCGTGATCAGGCCGACGCAGTGGAACGCATCATCGACCACCAGCAGCTTTTCGATGCGGCGGGCGTGCAGCAGGCGGCGCGCTTCTTCCTGACCGGTGCCCAGCGGCACGACCGCCAGATTGTCGCGAGTCATCAACTCGCTGACCGGCTGCAGGGGATTGGCGGCAAAGCGCACGTCGCGGTTGGTGAGGATGCCCACCAGCTTGCCGTCGCGTTCCACCACCGGAATGCCGCTGATGCGGTTGGCCAGCATCAGCGCCTGCGCCTCGCCCAGCGTGGCGTCGGGCGCGATGGTGATCGGGTTGACCACCATGCCGCTTTCGAAGCGCTTCACCGCGCGGACGGCGGCGCACTGTTCCTCGACCGAAAGGTTGCGGTGGAGCACGCCGATGCCGCCCAGTTGCGCCATGACGATCGCCATGTCGGCTTCGGTCACGGTGTCCATCGCCGACGAGATCACCGGGATGTTGAGCGAGATCGATGCGGTCAGTCGCGTGCGCGTATCGGCCTGCATCGGCACGATGTCCGAGGCCGCCGGACGCAGGAGCACGTCGTCGAAGGTAAGGCCGATCGGAATGTCGAGGTTGCGTGCCACAGGTTGTCCCGCTGAAGAATCGTGGCGGCCCATGTAACCAAGCGGGGGGCAGTCGGCTAGGGGGTAACCACCGGGCTGACGGATTGCTCGCCCGGATGGCGCCGGCGGCGCGACACCGGCGTCAGCGCTTGCCCGGAACGACGCGCACGATTTTGCCCGGATAGCGCTTCACATCGGCGAAATCGCGCACCAGCGCGACCTGCAGCGCCACGTCGTCCGCCGCGCCGCCCAGATCGAGATCGGGGCGCAGTTCGTCGGATGGACGGTGGTAGGTCGTTTCCATGAATCGATCGACGCGCTCCATGTCGGAATAGCTGGTCGACACCATCACCGCTGGAATATCGTGCTGCAGCAGCGCCCAGCTGTCTTGCCGGCGGGCGAACGCATTGGCGGCATCGCCCGACGCCAGCTTCTTGCCCATCTGGCGCACGACCTTCTCGATCTCGGGGTCGAGCCCGGTCATGCCGCGCCCGATGATCGCCACCGGGCGCCCGGCGGGCACCAGCGCATCGCTGTCGACGTTGAACGCCGCGACGATGCTGGCCAGCGGCACCGGCGGGTTTTCGGCAAATGCCTGCGCGCCGAGCAGCCCGAGTTCCTCGCCGGTGGTGGCGAGGAAATAGACGTCGCGATCCAGCGGACGTCCCGAAGACAGCGCGCGCGCCGCCTCGGTGATCACGGCCAATCCGCTGGCATTGTCGATCGCGCCGTTGCAGATCAGGTCCTCGGCCGGCGGCGTCGCGCAGATGCCGAAATGATCCCAGTGTGCCACCACCAGCACCGCGCCCGCCGAAGGATCGCGTCCCTCCAGCTTGCCGATCAGGTTGTGGGTGTGGATCCGCGTTTCCTTGCTCGTCGCCTCGAGCGTGGCCGTCATCCCGATCAGTGCGGGTACGAACACCTTGGCCTCTGCCCGCCCGCGCAATCCCGCCAATGTATCGCCTGCAGCCAGCATCTGTTGCGCCAGCGCCGGGCTGACGAACGCCTCGATGTCACTGCCCAGCCGGTCACCCGCCAGCGCATAGCCCGACCGTTGCCGCCGGGCGACGACGCCATCGATCGTGCGCGTATCGTCGAGCACGGTGATCACCGCCGCCGCGCCGCCATCGAGCAGGCGCCCCTGCCGGTCGGGCGCCTGATCGGCCGTGACCCCCGGCGGCAGACTGTCGAGCATCAATGCGATGCGGCCCGACAGTTCGGGCCGTGCGGGCACCGCGCCCGTGCCGTGGCCCACGAACAGCACCGGAGCGCTTTCGACCAGGCTGCGGATGCCCGAGGTTACGACATAGACCTGTCCCTCGGGCGCGATGACCCGGCGCTTCCCCCGCATGAACACGGCGCGCGAACCGAGCGGCGTGCGCTCGACCAGATCGACCGGCGCGAACCACGCGTGGCCCGGATCGTTGGTGCCCGATTCCAGCCCGATGTCGAACCACTGCCGCGCGAGGTAGCGCAGCGCCTTGGTCTCGCCATCGGTGCCCGGCTCGCGGCCCTGGAAATCGTCGCTCGCCAGCGTCGCGATGTGCGCGCGCAACGTGGCCTCGAGCGGCTTTTCGCGGCGCGGGGAGGCACCAGTCAAAAGCACGACGGCAACCACGGCGACCAGCGCGCCGCAGACCCCCTGCCATCTGCCACAACGACTCATCGCCGTATCCCCACGCCCTATCGCATCACAGAGTCTCAAAACCATCGGGCGGGCGCAAGTTCCCAATGGTCCGCTTTGTTGCACTCGCGCGCGGAAATATCGCTATTTCAGTTTGTTAAAGGCACGGCAATTAATAGCATGCCCACGCTTGCCGGTTCATTCGGCCGTCCAGCCGCCGTCCATGCTCATGTTCGCGCCGGTGATCTGCGAGGCGGCGTCGCTGCACAGGAACACCGCCATCGCCGCCACCTGTTCGGGCAGCACGAACTGGCGCGTCGGCTGGCGCACCAGCAGCACGTCGTTGAGCACCTGTTCGCGCGTCATGTTGCGCGCCTTCATCGTGTCGGGGATCTGGTTTTCGACCAGCGGAGTCCAGACATAGCCCGGGCTGATGCAGTTGGCGGTGATGCCGAACGTCGCCAGTTCCAGCGCCAGCGTCTTGGTCAGCCCGGCCAGGCCGTGCTTGGCCGAAACGTACGCCGCCTTGTAGGGCGACGCGGTGAGCGAATGCGCCGACGCGGTCTGGATGATCCGCCCCCAGCCTTTGGCCTTCATGTGCGGTATCGCCAGCCGCGCCGCATCGAACGCGGCGGTGAGGTTGAGCGCGATGATCGCGTCCCACTTGTCGACCGGAAACTCCTCGACCGGCGCGACGTGCTGCATCCCGGCATTGCTGACCAGCACATCCACCCCGCCGAACGCGGCGACGGCATCGGCCATCATCTGTTCGGTCCCGGCGCGCTTGGTCAGGTCGGCGGCGCTGTGGATCGCCCGCCCGCCGCTGGTTACGGCCAGTTCCTTGCAGATCGTCGCGATCTCGGCGGCATCACCGAAGCCGTTGATGACCAGATTGGCGCCCTCGGCCGCGAACGCCTTGGCATAAGCAAGCCCGATGCCCGACGTCGATCCGGTGATCAGTGCGCACTTGTCCTTGAGGAACATTCGCCAACTCCGGTTATTGTGTGCAAGAAGTGATCACGGCAATCGCGACAGGCGCACGGCTTGTCCAGCGGCAAAACGGGGGATGCGGATGCGACTCGACGATTTCGACAATTCCATCAACGTTGAAGACCAGCGCGGCAGCGGGTTCTCGCTCGGCGGTGCGGGCGGCAAGGTCGGTTGCGGCAGCATCGTGATTGCGCTGATCGCGGCGGTGGTGTTCGGAGTCGATCCCGGCCAGATGCTCGGCCAGATGCAGGGCGCCGACACCGGGCAGGTTCAGACCACCGGCGGCCACACCGCGGCCGAAAGCTGCAACATCGATCCATTGAGCCACGAAAGCTGCAACGCGCTGTCATCGTTGAACAAGACCTGGGGCCCGCTGTTCCAGAAGGCCAACATCGCCTTCACGCCGCCCAAGCTGGTGTTCTATTCGCAGATGGGCCAATCGGGCTGCGGCGCGGCGCAAAGCGCGATGGGCCCGTTCTATTGCCCCAATGACCAGGGCATCTACCTCGACACCGACTTCTACAAGGAAATGGACCAGCGGCTGGGCGCAAGCGGGCAATTCGCGCGCGATTACGTGATCGCGCACGAATATGGCCACCACATCCAGAACATGCTCGGCACGTCGGACCAGATCCGCAGCGCGCAGCAATCCAATCCCGGCGCCGCGAACCAGCTGTCGGTGCGGCTGGAACTGCAGGCCGATTGCTATGCCGGGGTGTGGGCGGCCCGGAACAAGGACCGGCTCGATCCGGGCGACATGGAAAGCGGGCTGAACGCCGCGCACCAGATCGGCGACGATACGCTGATGAAAGGCGCCGGCCAGCGCCCGGTCGAGGCCGCGTTCACCCACGGCAGCAGCGCGCAACGCATGCAGTGGCTGCGCAAGGGGCTGGAGACCGGCGACGAGGATCAGTGCGACACGTTCGCCGACATCAAGCGGTAGGAGGTGCAGGAAAACCGGCGGAACGGAACCTTGCGCCGCCCCGCGCGTAACAGTGCCAAGCAACTTTATCGTTGGGGCACATATTCATGCGTACTGCACTTCTATCGGTGGCCGCTGCCGCTGCGTTTCTGGTCGTTCCGGCCCAAGCCCGCGTCCAGGACAAGGGATCGTCTTCCGAACAGTCGAAAACCGAGGCGCCCAAGCCGATGAACGACGGCAAGGTTTCCGCCGGTGACGTCGCGATGACCCCGGTCACCGATCTCAACCTCAAGAAGGACAACATCCCGCAGCTGCTGCTGACCGCAGAGGACCATCCCTACGATCTGGCAGGGATGAGCAGTTGCGCACGATTGAGCGGCGCGGTGCGGCAGCTGGACGCCGTGCTGGGCGATGACATCGACGTCGCGGCCGCCAAGAACGAGCGCGTCAATCCCGGCCGCGTCGCGCAATCGGTGGTCGGCTCGTTCATCCCGTTCCGTGGCGTGATCCGTGAACTGTCCGGCGCCAACGCGCAGGAACGCAAGGTGCAGGCCGCCGTCTACGCCGGGTCGGTGCGCCGCGCCTTCCTCAAGGGCGTGGGCCAGCAGCGCGGCTGCGGCTACCCGGCGCGATCGGCGCTGGCATCGAATGTCGGTAGCAGCGACAGCGCCGCGACCCCGGTCAAGGCGCACAAGAAGGTCGTTCGCCGCAAGCACCGCTAGGTCCCGATCCACGTCGTCCCGGACCTGATCCGTGACCTCTGGCCTGACAACGCTTGGCCGCTTGAGGTCCCGGGTCAACCCCGGGACGACGCGATCCGGATGGCTGGCCTTTATCGTGGGTTTGCGCGCGCGCCATTCATAGCTATCGCGCTAACCATGCGCCTGACCGATTGCCACAACGTCGCCGATTTTCGCGAGCTAGCCCGCCGCCGCCTGCCGTGGCCCGTGTTCGATTACATCGACGGCGCTGCGGACGACGAGCTGACCCGCGTGCGCAACACCGAAAGCTTCGCGTCGTGGGATCTCGTTCCCGATGTGCTGGCGGGCGTTGAAACGATCGACCTGTCCACCACGATCATGGGCAAGACCACGCCGCTGCCGCTGATGCTGTCGCCCACCGCGCTCCAGCGGATCTTCCACTGGCAGGGCGAAATGGCCGTGGGCAAGGCGGCGGAAAAGTTCGGGCTGTGGTTCGGCATCAGCAGCCTCGCCACGGTCAGCATCGAACAGATCGGCGAGGCGATTTCCACGCCCAAGCTGTTCCAGCTGTACGTCCACAAGGACAAAGGGCTCAACACCTCGCTGATCGAGCGCTGCCAGGCGGCCAAGTTCGACGCGATCGCGCTGACGGTGGACACGATCGTCTCGGGCAAGCGCGAGCGCTGCCTGCGCAGCGGCTTCACCTCGCCCCCCCGCTTCACGGCATCATCGGCGCTGAGCTATGCGATCAAGCCGCGCTGGGCGATGGACTACGTGTTCCGCGAGAAGTTCCGCCTGCCCAACCTCGACAGCTACATCAGCGCGGGCACCGGCGAGCCGATCTCGATCCAGAACTACTTCAACTCGATGCTCGACCAGTCGATGGACTGGAAAGTGGCCGAGGATATCCGCCACCAGTGGGGCGGCAAGTTCTGCCTCAAGGGCTTGATGAGCGTGGCCGACGCGCGCCGCGCGGTTGAGATTGGCGCGGATGCGATCATGGTTTCCAACCACGGCGGCCGCCAATTGGACGGCAGCCGCGCCCCGTTCGACCAGCTGGCCGAGATCGTCGACGCGGTGGGCGGCGAGATCGAGATCATCTGCGACGGCGGCGTGCGGCGCGGTACGCACGTGCTGAAAGCGCTGAGCATGGGTGCCACCGCCGCATCGGGCGGGCGGCTGTACCTTTACGCGCTCGCCGCCGCCGGACAGCCCGGCGTCGAACGCGCGCTGACCATCCTCAGCGACGAAATCGAACGCGGCGCAAAGCTGATGGGGATCACCAGCGTCGCCCAGCTCAACCGCGATCGCCTGCGTCCGCGCTGAACCAATCGTGCGGTGACACGTCGATGGCTGGGCAGTAAGGCACCCGCATGCACCGCGTGCGCCATCTCCTGATCGCCACGCCGATGGCCGCATGGGCTGTGATTGCGCTTGCGCTGATGGTGCGGGTGCTGGTCCCGGCGGGCTACATGCCGGGCTTGGTCGACGGGTCGGTCACGCTCGAACTGTGCTCGGGCTATGGCCCGCAGGCCCCGCTCGCGACGGCGATGCCGACTGCCGGGATGGACCACGCCATGATGGACCATGCCACGATGGATCACGGCGCCATGGGCCACGGCGGCAAAGGTCACCATTCTGCCCACGCCGACACGCCCTGCCCGTTCGCCGCCGCGGCGCTGCCCGTGATCGGTGGCACCGATGCCGTGCTGCTGGCGGTGGCGCTCGCCTACATCATTGCGATGGGCTGGCGCCCCGTCGCGCGCCGCAAACCGCGCACAGCTCCGCGCCTGAGACCGCCGTTGCGCGGCCCTCCCCGTTTGGTTTCCTCGCCAACCTGACCCCTTTTTTGCGCGTTCGCGCACCACCGGCCTGCCCCGATGCGGGCCGGATCGAGGATACGACCGATGACCATGACACACCGCGCAGCCGCGCTTGGCGGCGCGCTGCTGGCTGCGCCCATGCTTGCCGCCAGCCCCGCCCATGCTTGCGCCAGTTGCGGCTGCACCCTGACCTCCGACTGGCTGAGCCAGGGGCTGGTCAGCCAGCCCGGCACCACCGTGGGCCTGCGCTATGACTACATCCCGCAAACGCTGCTCCACACCGATACCCGCGCGGTGACCGACGCGGAAAAGGCGCTGCCCAACGATCGCGAGATCGAGGCCTACACTTACAACCACGTCGTCACCGCCAGCATCGACCACCAGTTCGCCAGCGACTGGGGCGTCAATGTCCAGCTGCCGATCGTCACTCGCCCGCACCGGACCGTGACCGAGGGCGAGACCGACCCCAGCTTCTCGCGCGCACAGGGCGTCGGTGACCTGCGCATCACCGCGCGCTGGCAGGGGCTGAGTTCGCCGGGCCGGATCGTGGGGCTGCAGGCAGGCCTGGTGCTGCCCACCGGGCACTTTCATGAAGCGTTCCGCTCTGGCCCCGAAGCGGGCAACCCGGTCGATCGCGGGTTGCAGCCGGGCACCGGCACGACCCAGGTCGCCGTCGGCGCGTATGCGTTCGGGACGCTGGCGCCGACGGTGGACTACATCGTGCAAGTGCAGGGCCAGGTCGCGCTGAACCGCCGCGAACTCTACAAGCCCGGCGCGTCGGCCGACATTTCGGCCGGGCTGCAGTACACCGGCTGGCGCGGGATCACCCCGCAAGTCGAAGTCAACTTCCGCACCAGCGCGAGGGACAGCGGCGACAATTCGGACCGGCCCAACAGCGGCGGAGACCTGCTGAACGTGTCACCGGGCCTTGTGGCCAGCATCAGCCCGCGCGTGTCGGCTTATGCCTTCATGCAATTGCCGCTCTACCGCCGCGTTAACGGCTTCCAGCTGGTGCCGCGCTTCAGCACATCGGTGGGGCTGCAGCTGCGGCTTTAGGGGATCATCGGTTAGATGGCGCCGCTTCGGCCAGAAGCGGCGCCAGGACCTGCTCCAGTTCCACCTCGGTCATTGCCCGCCCGCCAAGCTCGGCCGAATCGTAGCGCAGCCGCCCATCGCGACCATAGATCCGCGTGACCGGCAACCGCGTCGGGATCGCCCGGCGCGCGATCTTCGTCTCGGCGATCAGCGCCACCGGGAACGCGAACCCACGCGTCGCCGTGGCGAGCTTGGCGGTCGAAGCCCCGGCATCGAGCGACACCGCGACCATCTGCATGCTCTGCCCGCGATGGCGGCGATAGACCGCATCGAGCGCAGGCATCTCCGCCCGGCACGGCGCGCACCACGTCGCCCAGAAGTTCACGACCAGCACCTGCCCGTGCGTTGAGGCGAGCGAGACGGTGGCGCCATCGATCGTTCGCGCGGACAAGGTATCGGGCAGGCGTGCCAAGGCGGACGGCGCGGCGCCGGCGAACAACGCGACGGCAAAAGCAGCGTGGACAAAGCGCGGAATCATCGATTGTGCCTATGGCACAGGAAAGCGCGAGTCGGAATTGTCACACGGTAATTCGTCAGGCGCGACACGGGCGTGCGCTCCGGTCAGGGACACGCAATAGCATGTCCCCGCATTCTCAACCCCGTCGCTCCTGCGCAGGCAGGAGCCCAGCCAACCTCGCGGAGGATAACTGGCAGGCGCGTAATGATGAGAGCGCGGATAGGCCCCTGCCTCCGCAGGGGCGACGGCGGATAGAAATGCTGTCAGCGGCAATTAGTGGATTGCTGCCGAAACTTCAAACCCGCACATTTATAGTATGATGGACTAACAACTTGGTATCTGGATCGCGGTAGTGGTGTGACACGTTAAATGGAGATTTCTTGTGACGACCATGCAGCAAAGAGTGCCATTCGCGAAATTTCTCGATCGCTTGGTCATCAAGTGGGTCATTGGTAAAATCCAACAAAATAAGTACGGCAAGTCCGTCAAATTTCATTAGTTTTTTAATTTCATCCGCGTTCACCGTAGCAGAAAGATTACTGCGAGACCCTCCCCTACATCGAACAGCCAATTCAACAGCAACGCCGCGGACAACAAAGTCGAGACGTCCGTAACCAGTAATTTTACCCGGCAATGCACTCATCACTTCAGGTGCGACTTGTCCTTGACCGAACCAACCGAGAAGGAATGTGCGAACTAACGGCAAAAGTTCGCGTTCAGTCCACTCATTAAGTCGCAGTGATTTAGAGAATTCAGGGTCCCGAAGTGCTTCATAAAAAACGTGAAATGCTTCCGAAATCTCGCGGACGGTTGCCACTCAGTACACCCGCTTCTTCGGCTTGATGTACTCCGCATCGTCCGTCAGCGTATACTCATGCACGGGCCGGTAGTCGATCTTGATTCCGCCGCCCTTGCCGCCCCAGCCGTCGAACCAGGTGGCGGTGTGCTTCATCCATTCGGCGTCGTTGCGATCGGGGAAATCCTCGTGCGCGTGGGCGCCGCGGCTTTCCTTGCGGTTGAATGCCGAATGCATCGTCACCGAGGCCTGGCTGATCAGGTTGTCGAGTTCGAGAGTCTCGATCAGGTCCGAGTTCCAGATCAGCGAGCGGTCGGACACGTGGATGTCCTGCATCTTCTCATACGTGGCGGCGAGCTTGACCTTGCCTTCGGCCATCAGCTCGTCGGTGCGGAACACCGCCGCGTGCGCCGACATCGTGCGCTGCATCTCGGTGCGCACTTCGGCGGTGGGCGATCCGCCCTTGGCGTTGCGGAAATGGTCGAGCCGGGTCAGCGACAAGTCGGCGCTGTCCTTGGGCAGGGCCTGATGCGCAGTGCCGGGCTTGATCAGTTCCTTGAGGCGCAGGCCGGTGGCGCGGCCGAACACGACGAGATCGATCAGCGAGTTGGAGCCAAGCCGGTTGGCGCCGTGAACCGAGACGCACGCCGCCTCACCCACCGCAAACAGGCCGGGGATGATCGTTTCGGGGTTGCCGTCCGCACCGATCGTCACGACTTCGCCGTGATAGTTGGTGGGGATACCGCCCATGTTGTAGTGCACCGTGGGCACCACCGGCAGCGGCTGGCGGGTAAGGTCCACGCCCGCGAAAATCTTGCCGCTTTCGGTGATCCCGGGCAGGCGTTCGCCCAGTACCTTGGCGTCGATGTGGTCGAGGTGGAGGTAGATGTGGTCCTTGTGCGGGCCCACGCCCCGGCCTTCGCGGATTTCCAGCGCCATCGAGCGCGAGACCACGTCGCGGCTGGCGAGATCCTTGGCCGACGGGGCATAGCGTTCCATGAACCGCTCACCCTCGGAATTGGTGAGGTATCCGCCCTCGCCCCGCGCGCCTTCGGTGATCAGCACACCCGCGCCATAGATGCCGGTGGGGTGGAACTGCACGAATTCCATGTCCTGCAACGGCAGGCCCGCTCGCAGCACCATGCCGCCGCCGTCGCCGGTGCAGGTGTGGGCGCTGGTCGCGGTGAAATAGCTGCGGCCGTATCCGCCGGTCGCCAGCACCACGGCGTGGCTGCGGAAGCGATGGATCGAGCCATCGTCCATGCACATGGCGATCACGCCACGGCATTCCCCGTTCTCCATGATCAGGTCGATCGCAAAGTATTCGACGAAGAAGTCGGCGTCGTACTTCAGGCTCTGCTGGTAGAGCGCGTGGAGCATGGCGTGGCCGGTACGATCGGCAGCAGCGCACGTGCGCTGCACCGGCGGGCCTTCGCCCATGTTCTGCATGTGGCCGCCGAACGGACGCTGGTAGATCGTGCCTTCGGGGTTGCGCGAGAACGGCACGCCGGCGTGTTCGAGTTCGTAGACGGCGGCAGGTGCTTCGCGCACCATGTATTCGATCGCGTCCTGATCGCCCAGCCAGTCAGACCCCTTGACGGTATCGAACATGTGCCAGGTCCAGTGATCCGGGCTGTTGTTGCCCAAGCTGGCGGCGATGCCGCCCTGCGCGGCAACAGTGTGGCTGCGGGTGGGGAACACCTTGGTGATGCAGGCGGTGCGCAGGCCGGCCTGGGCGCTGCCCATGGTGGCGCGCAAGCCCGAACCGCCCGCGCCGACCACGACGGTGTCGTACGTGTGGTCGATGATCTTGTAGGCGGGTTGCGACGAAGCAGCGGTGGCCATCTCAGTGTGCTCCCAGCGCGAGACGAAGGACGCAGATCACCCCGAACGCTCCGGCGGCGAGCGGCACCACGTTGAGCGCGGCCAGCGCGGCAAACTTCAGCCCGTGATCGTGGACATAATCTTCCATCATCACCTGCACGCCAAGGCGCGCATGCCAGAACGTGCTAAGGATCAGCAGGATCATCGCGGTGGCCGAAACCGGCTTGGCCAGCCAAGTCGAGACCGTGGCGTAGTCATACCCCGGCATGAACGCCAGGCTGGCGAGCAGCCAGATCACCAGGATCAGGTTGCCGATCGCGGTGAAGCGCTGCACCAGCCAGTGCTGCGCGCCATGATGGCTGGAACCCAGCCCCCGCACGCGTCCGATTGACGTTCCGTTACCCATGGTTTCCCCGCATTGAAAAGATCATCCGGCCGCGCGTTCAGCGCAGCAGCACGACGGCCCAGAACAGAATGGTCAGCACGATCGAAATGCCGATGGTGGCGATCGACCAGCGCGAATTTGTTTCCAGCTCGTAACCCGCGCCCACGTCGAGCACGAAGTGCCGCAGCCCCGACACCATGTGCTGGAAGAACGCCCACGTCAGCCCGACGATCGCGATCTTGCCCAGGATGCTGGTGAACGACTGGATCGCGCGGTCCGGCTCGGGCGTCCACACCCAGTGGATGAACGTGCCATACGCCTCTGGCCCGCTGGCCAGCGCACCCAGCCACCACAGCAGCAAGCCCAGCCCGCCGAACGCCAGCGCGTTGCCGCAGACCCGGTGCAGGATCGAGACGAGCATGGCCGGGCCCCAGCGCCAGATCTGGAGGTGCGGCGAAAGCGGTCGGTTGCTGTGCGTCTGCGCCATGTGGAGCCCCCTCGCGTCGCGTCGAGCCACGCTTTCGCGCGGCACAATTGAGAATCGGTATTAGTCGATTTGCCGCCCCGCGCAAGCGCGCTAGCCCACGAAAATTGCCGCAAGCCGGGGGCGCAGTTGCAGCCATGGCAGGCTTGCGCCTAGGGATGCCGGATGCACGCACCCACCATCCTCGTCACCGGCTCGACCCGTGGCATCGGCCTGGCCATTGCCGATGCCTTGTCCAGCGCGGGCGCAACGGTCATTCGCCACGGTAGCAGGAACGGAGCCGGTGTGATCGGCGCCGATCTTGCCGCGCCCGGCGCACCCGACGCTCTGTGGCAGCAGGCGCTGGAACTGGCGGGCGGCAGGATCGATGTCCTGGTCAACAACGCGGGGCAGTTCGAAGCCAGCCCGCTCGAAGTGTCGGACATCGTGTGGCTCGACAACTGGGAAGACACGCTGCGGATCAACCTGACCGCCGCAGCGCAGCTTTCGCGGTTTGCGGTCCGTCACTGGCTGGCGTCGGACGGCGCCGATGACGCCGTCAGGGGCCGCATCGTCCATATCGCCAGCCGCGCCGGCTATCGCGGGGATTCGCCCGATCACTGGCACTATGCCGCCGCCAAGGGCGGGATGATCGCGCTGCACAAGACCATTGCCCGAGGTTACGCGGCCAGCGGCATCCTCAGCTTCGCGATCGCGCCGGGGTTTACCGACACCGCCATGGCGGGCGATTACCTCGCCAGTCGCGGCGGCGCGGCGCTGCTCGCCGACATCCCGCTCGGCCGCGTCGCCACGCCACAGGAAATCGCGGCGATTGCCCGGTTCTGCGCGCTCGACGCGCCGCCGAGCATGACCGGCACCGTGATCGACGCCAACGGAGCCAGCTATGTCCGCTGACGAAAGCTGGAAGATCACCGCGCTGGCACCGCGCGAAGTGGTGCAGGCCGCGCTGATCGCGCACGAGGATGCGTTCGACTGGTCGCCCGACATCGTCATCGGCGGCAGCGAGGTGGCCGAGGACCGGCCCGACGACTGGCAACTCGAAGCCTGGCTGCCGCGCAAGCCCAAGGCGGCCGACCGCGCGGCGTTCGCGGCCCTGTTCGGCGCCGATGCGCCCGCCTTCACGGTCGAAAAGCTGCCGCCGACCGACTGGGTCACCCTGAGCCAGCACGGCGTGGAGCCGATCCGCGAAGGACCGTTCCATGTCCACACGCCCGACTATCCCGCGCTGAACGCACCCGGCGTGCGCGACTTCCTCGTGCCCGCCAGCCGCGCGTTCGGCACCGGCCAGCACGCGACGACCGCCGGATGCCTGGCCATGCTCACGCATATCCGGGCCGAGGGTGCGGTCGTGCGCAACCTGGCCGATATCGGCACGGGCACCGGCCTGCTCGCGTTTGCCGCGCTGCACTTGTGGCCGCGCGCGCTGGCGACGGCGAGCGACATTGATCCGGTGTGCGTGCCGGTGGTGCTGGAGAACGCCGCCGCCAACGGCATCGCGACGGGTGGCGGCGCGGGCCAGCTGGCGATGGCGGTGGCCGAAGGGATGGACCATCCGCTGCTGGCGAGCCGCGCGCCTTTCGATCTGCTGATCGCGAATATCCTGGCCGGACCGCTGGTGGAGCTGGCGCCCGCATTTGCCGATGCGGTCGTTGCTGGCGGCAGCCTCGTTCTGGCCGGCCTGCTCGAAACGCAGGAGCCAGCCGTGCGCATGGCGTATCGGCGCGCGGGCTTCCGGCTCGCCGCGCGCGTCGTGCGGGGCGACTGGTCGATCCTGTGGCTGCGTCGGCGTGGCGGCGGTCGATCGCACAACGCCGGACGCCAGACGGGCCGGCCGCAACGCTGGTGAAAGCGCTGCACGCCAGCCTCGGGACAAGCCTGAGGGTGCTGCGCGCGATCGCCGCGTGGACGCTGCTGGCGGCGGGACTGTTCATGCTGTCGGCGCTGCTCGGCTCATCGATCCCGCGCAACAGGGCGTGGCGCGAGCCCAGCGACGGCATCGAGATCATGGTGGCGGGCAACGCCGTCCACACCGAGATCGTGGTGCCGCTGGTGACGCCGGAAAAAGACTGGCGCACGGACTTTCCCGCCTCGGACATTCCCGTTCCCGATCGCGACTACACGCACCTGGCGATCAGCTGGGGCGAGCGCGAGGTGTTCCTCCACACGCCAACATGGGGCGATCTGTCGCCGCGCACGGCGGCATGGGCCGCGCTGGACGGATCGCCGCTGCTCCACGTCGAGCATTTCGTCAGGCCCGCGCCCGACGACGATTTCCGCCCATTGCGCCTGACCAGCGATGAATACGCCCGCCTCGTGCGCCGGATCGAAGCGGCGGTGCGCCAACCGCCCGGCCCGGCGCGCCAGGCTTATCGCGGGTATGCGGACTACGATGCGTTCTATGATGCGCGGGGGCGTTACAGCGTGGCGCTGACCTGCAACCAGTGGACCAGCGACATGCTGGCTGCGGCCGGGGTGCGGATCGGCTGGTGGACGCCGTTCGCGGGCGGGGTGATGAAGTGGATTCCCCGCCCTTCGATGCGTCCCCCGATGCTAACGTCGCAACGCCCGGTCAGCCCGCCGCCCTGACAATCTCGGCCCACGCCGCCTCGTCGATCACTTCGATGCCCAGCGCGGCCGCCTGCTTGAGCTTCGAGCCTGCCCCCGGCCCTGCCACTACCAGATCGGTCTTCGCGCTGACCGATCCGGCAGCGCGCGCGCCCAGCGCCTCGGCCTGTGCCTTGGCCTCGTCGCGGCTCATCGTTTCTAGCTTGCCGGTGAACACCACGGTCTTGCCCGCCACCGGGCTGTCCTTGGTAATGACGATATAATCCGGGGGCGCGACTTCGCCCAGCAGATCGTCCCACACCGCGATGTTGTGCGGTTCGTGGAAGAAATCTCCCAGCGCCTCGACCACCACCGGGCCGACGCCCTCGATCGACAGAAGTTCGGCGCGAGCCTCCAATTCCTCCCCGGACCGGGGAGGCGGACCATCCGCAGGATGGTGGAGGGGCAGCGGCGGTTGGGCACTGGCGGCTGGACCATCCACGACCACAACCTGCCCCTCCACCAGCTTCGCTGGTTCCCCTCCCCGATCCGGGGAGGAATGCGCCCGTTCCGCCACACTACGCAGCGCGGGCAGCGTCACGAACCGCTTCATCAGGTCGCGCGCGGTGACCACGCCGACATGGCGGATGCCAAGCCCGAACAGCAGCCGCGCGGCATCGGGCGCGCGCTTGGCCTCGATCGCTGTCAACAGCTTGTCCACAGACTTGTCCTGCCAGCCCTCGCGCCCCACGATGTCGCTGCGGCGCGCTTTCAGGCGGAAGATGTCGGCCGGGCTTTCCAGCCAACCGAGCGCGAAGAATTCGGCGATGGTCTTGTCGCCCAGCCCTTCGATATCGAGCGCGGCGCGGCTGACGAAGTGGCGCAGGCGCTCGGTTCGTTGCGCCGGACAGATCAGCCCGCCGGTGCAGCGCACATCGACCTCGCCATCTTCCGCCACCGCCTCGCTGCCGCATTCGGGGCAGTGATCGGGAAAGGCATAGGCGGCGCGCGGTTCGTCGCGGGTGAGGTTTTCGACCACTTGCGGGATCACGTCGCCTGCCCGCTGCATCACGATGCGATCGCCGATGCGCAGGCCCAGCCGGCCGATTTCGTCACGGTTGTGCAGCGTCACGTTGGTGACGGTCACGCCGCCGACCAGCACCGGCTTCAACCGCCCGACCGGGGTGAGCTTGCCCGTGCGCCCGACCTGGATGTCGATCGCTTCCAGCACGGTTTCAGCCTGTTCCGCCGGAAACTTGTGCGCCAGCGCCCAGCGCGGGGCCTTGGCGACGAAGCCGAGCCGCTGCTGCCATTCCAGACTGTCGACTTTGTAGACCACGCCGTCGATATCGTATGGCAGCGACGCGCGCTGGGCCCCGATCGAGCGGTAATGCGCCAGCATCGCCTCCAGCGAGGCGCACCGTACCAGCTGCGGCGACACCGGCACGCCCCATGCCGCGATCAGGTGCATCATCCCGAACTGCGTGGCGGCGGGAACTTCGCTCGCCGCCCCCCAGCCGTGCGCGAGGAAGCGCAACGGGCGGGCGGCGGTGACGCGCGCATCCTTCTGCCGCAGCGAGCCGGCGGCGGCGTTGCGCGGGGTGGCGAACAGGCGATCGTCGTTGGCCAGTTGCGCGGCATTGAGCGCGGCAAAGTCGGCCTTGCTCATATAGACTTCGCCGCGAATCTCGAAGACGGCGGGCACGGTGCCGGCCAGTTGCTGCGGGATATCGGCGATATGCGCCACGTTTGGCGTCACATCCTCGCCCACCTGCCCGTCGCCGCGCGTTGCCGCGCGCACCAGCCTGCCCTGTTCATAGCGCAGCGAGCAGGACAGCCCGTCGATCTTGTCCTCGGCGGTCACCGCCACTTCGGCATCGGCGGGCAGATTGAGGAACCTCCGCACCCGCGCGAGGAATTCGGCGACTTCCTCGTCCGCGAACGCATTATCGAGGCTCATCATGCGAACCTCGTGCGCCACTTTGCCCAGCGGCGACGCGGCGACTTCATGGCCGACCGCCTGCGACGGACTGTCGGGCCGGATCAGCTGCGGGAACTGCGCCTCAAGCTCGGCATTGCGCCGCACCAGCGCATCGTACTCCGCGTCGGAAATCTCCGGCGCATCCTCGGCGTGATAGCGCCGGTTATGGTGCGCAATCGCCTTCGCGAGCCGCATCAGCTCGTTGGCGGCATCGGCTTCGGACAAGGGAGGCTGGCCAGGCTCGCTCAATGCTTGCCGCCGACCGGGATGACCTCCGCCGAGGTGCCGAAGCCCGCGATGATCGGGCGCGCCTTGGCGATGGCCGCCTGCACCTGGGGCAGTTTCAGGCTGGCCTTGTGCGATGCCGCGTCCTTCCAGATCTCGGTGATCCAGATCGAATCCGGATTACCGGCATCCTTGGCCACGATGTAGGCAAGGTTGCCGTCCATCCCGTCCGACCCGTCGAGCAGGTAACCGATCAGTTCGGCGCGTTTGCCGGGCATCGCGCGCAGTTCGCCGATCCGGCCGTACAGGTCCTTGTCGCCGGTCAGTTCTTCCATCGCATTTCCCCTTGCATGGACCATGAGCAGCGCCGCTGCCGCCGCGCCGACGAATTCCCGGCGGCCGAGTGACATTCCCGGCGCGATCATGCCCGCTCCAGCAGGCGATCGGCCTGTGCCCGCGCTTCGCTGGTGATTTCCGCGCCCGACAGCATCCGCGCGATCTCTTCCTTGCGCCCCGCCGCGTCCAGCCGGGTGACGCCGGTGCGCGTGACCGTGCCCTCGCTCGACTTGGCGATGACGTAATGCGTGTTGCCGCGCGCCGCGACTTGCGGGCTGTGGGTGACCGCCAGCAGTTGTCCGCCGCTGGCAAGCCGCGCCAGCCGCTCACCGATCGCGCTGGCGACCGCGCCGCCGACGCCGCGATCGATCTCGTCGAAGATCACCGTCGCCGCGCCGCCTTCTTCGGCCAGCGCCACCTTGAGCGCGAGGATGAAGCGCGACAGTTCGCCGCCCGACGCGATCTTGGCCAGTGGCGCGAAATCGGCGCCGGGGTTGGTCGAAATGAGGAATTCGACCAGATCGATGCCGTGGGCGCCCCAGCGATCCTGCTCCATGCGCATGACGCTGGTGCGGAAGCGTGCGGCGTCGAGCTTGAGCGGGGCGAGTTCGGCGGCAACCGCAACGTCGAGCCGCCGGGCGGCCTCGGCCCGCGAGACGGACAGCGATTCGGCCTTGGCGCGATAATCGAGCCCGGCATCGCGCGCCGCCTTGTCCAACGCCGCCAGATGCGCCTCGCCACCCTCGATCGCATCGAGCGCGCTGCGCATGTCGTGCATCTTCGCAGGCAACTCGTCGACCTGGCAGCCATGCTTGCGCGCCACCGCCCGCAGTTCGAACAGCCGCGTCTCGATCCGGTCGAGCGCCTGCGGATCGTGGCTCAGCGCTTCGGAGGCGCGCGCCAGCCGGTCTTCCGCCTCGCTCGCCTCGATCACCGCGCGATCGAGCGATTCAAGCGCTTCGGTCAGCAGCACATGCTCCGCCGCGATGCGATCGAGCCGCCGTGCCGCCGATCGCAGCGCGGCCAGCGCCGAGTCCGATCCGGCCCACAAGTGCTGCAATTCGGCGAGGTCGCCCGACAACCGCTCGCCCTTCTGCATGTCGGCGCGCGCATCGGCCAGTTCCTGTTCCTCGCCGGCGACGGGCGCCAGTCCGGTCAGCTCGGCCAGATGCGCCAGCAGCAGGTCCTGGTCGGCGGCGATCCGATCGACTTGCTCGCGCGCCGCCTGCAGCGCGTCCTCGGCGCCGCGCCAGCGCGTCCATGCCTCGCCCACGCCGACGGTATCGGCCCCGGCGAAGCGATCTAGCAGCGCGCGGTGGCCGCGCGGATTGACCAGCCCGCGATCGTCGTGCTGGCCGTGCAGTTCCACCAGATGCCGCGCCATGTCGCGCAGCAGCGCCACGCCGACCGGCTGATCGTTGACGAAGGCCTTGCTGCCGCCCGCAGAATCGTCGGTGGCGGCGCGCAACCGGCGCTTGACGATCAGCGGTTCCCCCGGTTCCACATCCACTTCGGCTTCGGCTAGAATGGCCCGAATCGCTGGCGGCAGCCGGTCGAATTCAAAGCTGGCGGTGACGCTGGCCTGGTCTTCGCCCGCGCGCACCAGGGCACTGTCCGCCCGGTCGCCCAGCGCCAGACCGACCGCATCGAGCAGGATCGATTTGCCCGCGCCGGTCTCGCCCGTGAGCACGCCCAGCCCCGAACCGAAAGTCAGGTCGAGCGCCTCGATCAGGACGATATTGCGGATGGAAAGCGCGGTCAGCATGGCCTTGTCCCGTCTTAGCGGGTCGATCGGCCCCCGTCACCGTCGATTAATGCCCCATACCGGACGATGCACCGGGCATCGCATCCGTCGCGGTGCGCATCCGCGACAAGTCAGACCTGTGACACTGCGCCTCGGAACGGAAACCTGAGCGGCGTAAATTCTCCCTGCGAACCAGAGAGAAAGGTACGCTGATGCGAAAAGCGCTCCCGACTGCAGCCGCCGCCATCCCCGCTATCGCCGCCTTTACCGCCGCCAGCCCGACGCGGGGGTCGATCCCCGCGTGGCTCGACTTGCCCGAACCGCGCGGCTTCCGCCCCAAGCGCAAATACCGCACGGTGTTCATCTCCGACATCCATTTGGGCACGCGCGGATGCAACGCCGCGCTGCTGCTGGATTTCCTCCAATCGATCGAATGCGACACGCTGTTCCTGGTCGGCGACATCGTCGATGGCTGGCGCCTGCGCAAGGGCTGGTTCTGGCCCGACGCGCACAACGAAGTCGTCCGCCGCATCCTCAAGATGGCGCATCGCGGCACGCGCGTGGTGCTCGTTGCGGGCAACCACGACGAAATGCTGCGCCCTTACGCGGGCATGGGCTTCGGCGGGGTGGAACTGGCGCTCGAGGCGATCCACGAAACCGCTGACGGTCGCCGCCTGCTGGTGACGCACGGCGACGGGTTCGACGGCGTGGTGCTGTATGCCCGCTGGCTCGCGTTCCTGGGCGACAAGGCTTACGAGCTGTTGCTGCGAGCCAACGTGGTGTTCAACGCCGTTCGCCGCCGGTTCAAGCTGCCGTACTGGTCGCTGTCCTCGTACATGAAAAAGCGCGTGAAGAACGCGGTGCAGTTCGTGTGCGACTTCGAGGAAGCCGTGGCCCATGCCGCGCGCGATCGCGGCGTGGACGGGGTGGTCTGCGGGCACATCCACTGTGCCGAAATCCGCGAGATCGGCAACGTCACCTACTACAACGACGGCGACTGGGTGGAAAGCTGCACCGCGCTGGTCGAAGACCGCGACGGCGCGCTCTCGATCCTCGACTGGGCGGCGGAAAAGCGCAAGCCGGCCCACGCCGACGATGTGCGCGAGGCGGAGCCCGTCGCAACCGGCCCGGTCCGGGAGGAGCAACCGGCATGAGGATCGCGATCTGCACCGATGCGTGGCATCCGCAAGTCAACGGCGTGGTGCGCACGCTGGCCATGACCGTCGACCGGCTGACGGCGCGCGGTCATGAGGTCGAGCTGATCACGCCCAGCCAGTTCCGCACGATGCCCTTGCCGGGCTACAGCGAGATCCGGCTGGCGATGGCGCCGCGTTTCGGCACGTCGCGCTGCTTGGCCGATTTCGCGCCCGACATCGTCCACATCGCCACCGAAGGGCCGATCGGCTGGAGCGCGCGCGGCTGGTGCAAGCGCAACGGTGCGCCGTTCACCACCGCGTTCCACACCCGCTTTCCCGAGTACGCAGCGGTGCGCACCGGGATCGATGCCCGGCATTTCTGGCCGGTGATGCAGCGTTTTCACGCCGCGAGCCGCGCCGTGCTGGTGTCCACGCCCTCGCTGGGCCAGGAACTGACCACGCAAGGGATCGGCCACTGGGCGCTGTGGTCGCGCGGGATCGATGCGGCCTTGTTCCATCCGCGCCACGATCCGCTGCCCGAACTGGCCGACCTGCCCCGCCCGATCATGCTCAACGTCGGCCGGGTGGCGGTGGAAAAGAACATGGCCGCGTTCCTTGATGCCCGCGTGCCGGGAACCAAGGTGGTGATCGGCGACGGCCCCGATCTGGCGATGCTGAAGGCGCGCTATCCCGATGTGAAGTTCATGGGCACGATGTCGGGCGAACGCCTTGCGCGGGCCTATTGCTCGGCCGACGTGTTCGTGTTTCCCAGTCGCACCGATACGTTCGGGCTGGTGATGATCGAGGCGCTGGCCTGCGGCGTGCCGGTGGCGGGCTTCCCGGTAGCCGGACCGCTCGACATCGTCGGGCGCGACGGGCGCGGCCCTGCCGGCAACCTGCCGATGACGGTCGGTGCGCTGGCGGAAGACCTTGTGCATGCCATCGGCCGCGCGCTGACCTGCGACCGGCTGGGCGCTGCGGTGCATGGCGCCAGCTTCAGCTGGGAGCGGGCGACCGACCAGTTCGAACAGGCGCTGCTCGACGCGCAGCAGGTCCACACGGCGGTCGCCGCCTGAACTTGCTCACTGAATGACCGGCATGGGCGCCAAAGTGTGCCCATGCCGGTCGATTGCTCAGAACTCGATCTGCAGCGTGCCGCCGAACGTGCGCGGATCGCCAAGGTTGCCCACCACCAGACCGACACTGTTCGGCGCGATCTGGAGCTGTTCGAGATAGCCCTTGTCGAAGGCGTTGCGCACCCACCCGTAGATGTTGAGCTTAGGCCCGGGCGCGTCGCGATCGGACCGCCAGCCGAGGCGGAAGTTGGCGATGGTATAGCCCGCAATGTCGGTCGAGGCCGAAGGTGTCGCGTTCGAGGAGAAGTTGGTGCGGGCGTTGCCGTCGGCCCCGACATAGATCTGGCCGGGCCGGCCGGCCAGCTGCACCGGGAGGTTCGCCTCGCCCCCGAAGGACAGCGAGTATTTCGAAGCGCCGGGCAGGCGCTGACCCGAAATGTCGCACGATACCGGGCTGGTGCCCTTGGGCAAGGCGGTGGGAATCGTGCAGTTGGTGCCGCTGAAGGTCGTGCCGCCGGACAGTTCGAGCGGCGGCGGCGCGTTGGTGAACTCGCGGTAGGTCGCGTCGGTGTATGCGAAATTGACGTACGCGTTGAAGCGCTCGCTCGGGCGCACCGAAAAGTCGCTTTCGATACCCTGCGAGCGCACTTTGGGCACGTTGGCGACATAGCCGCGCAACGTGCTCAGCGAGGCGGCGTTGTTGGCGCTGAACACCGCCTGGTAATTGCCGATATCGGTGCGGAACGCGGCGAGGTTGAGGGTGACCTTGCGATCGAGGAACTGCGACTTCAGGCCGACTTCGTAGTGGTGCACCGATTCGGGTGCGACGCTGGCGAACTGCAGCAACGGCAGGCCGGTGATCGCGTCGGCGGGCACGCCGTTGAGGTTGATGCCGCCGGTCTGGAACGTCTTGGCGTACGTCGCGTAAGCGTGGACATCGCGCGCGAGGTCATAACTGAGCGTGAAATCGTAGGAGAAGCTCCACTTGGACGTCCGGGCCGCATAGCTTTCGGGCAGCAGCACGCCAAGCTGCGCCTTCTGGGTGGCATTGCCGGTGGTGACGAGTCCACCGGTGAGGACTGTACCCGCCGCGTTGGTGACCACCGCGTCATAGGAACCGGTCTTCTTGTCATAGTTTACGCGCGCGCCGGGCTGGATCGTCAGTCCCGGCAATGGGTGCCAGCTTGCCTGGCCATAGACCGAGAAACTGGTGTTCCTCAGGCGGATCGTGTTGGTCGAAGTCAGCCCGTTGAGGACGTCGAGGTTGTAGGGATTGCTGGCCGAGGCATTGGGCGAAAGCAGCCACTTGGTGGCCGCCGGGCCCTGCACTTGCGAGCCGTCGGTATCGATCTTCTGGTAATAATAGAAGCTGCCGACCTGAAAATCGAGGTGATCGCTGTGCTGGTTGTAGCGCAGTTCCTGCGTGAACTGGCGCTGCTTCGACGGGTTCTGGCTGATCGTGGTGATCGGCAGCGCGGTAAAGTCGCGATCGTTGGACGGATCCCAGTCCCAATAGCGGAACGCGGTGATCGAGGTCAGCGTGCCCGCACCCAGATCAAGCTTGGCGCGAACCGAAGCGCCGCCGATCGACTGGCGCGCGCGCAAGGTGGCATCGACATCGCTGATCCGGTTGAACGGGTTCTGCGCGGCCAGCGGAATGGCATAGCTCTGCACGGCGGAAATGGCCGCGTACTGGCGGTTGAGCGCCTTTTGCGTCTGGACGTTCTTCACGTAGACCGTGGCGCAGCACACCGTGTTCTGGTGGTTGTAGTCTGCGGCAACCAGCACTTCGAGATTGCCCGCCGGTTTCCATAGCAGCTGGCCGCGCAGGCCCACGTTGCTGAGGTTGTTGTCGCGCTGGCCGGTCGTGATGTTGTCGACCGTGCCGTTGCGGCGGGTGGCCGATGCAGCGAGGCGCAGCGCCACCTTGTCCGACAGCGGACCCGAGATCGCGCCCTTGAACTGCGCGTAGCCATAATTGCCCGCCGAGATTTCGGCGCGTCCCTCAAGGTCGAACGTCGGCGCGCGCGAGGTGATGTTGATCGCGCCCGCCGTGGTGTTCTTGCCGTACAGCGTACCCTGCGGGCCGCGCAGCACTTCGATCTGCTTCACATCGAGAAAGTCGAACGTGGAGGACGCGACGCGCGAGTAATAAACGTCATCGACATAGATGCCGACGCCCTGGTCGATCCCGTCGTTGGTCAGCCCCAGCGGCGCGCCGAAGCCGCGCACGTTGACCGAGGTGTTGCGCGGGTTCGATGAGTAGAATTGCAACGTCGGGGTGAGCTGCTGCAAGCGGCCGACGTTGAACGCGCCGGTGCTGTCGATGTGATCGCCCCCGACCACCGAGATGGCCACCGGCACCGCCTGCGAGCTTTCGCTGCGGTGGCGCGCGGTGACCACGATGTCAGCGTTGGCATCGCTGGCACCGGTGCCGACCGAGGTCGACTGCTGATCATCGGCAGCGCCCGGATCGGGGGCTGGATTGGGTGAAGAATCGGGCTCGGGCGTGGCGGCATAGGCGGGAAATGCCGTGGCGACGGCAAGTGCAAGCAGCGAACTGCGGACGAACGAATGCATATCCAAATCCTTTGGAAAAGGGAATTGGATGCATCCGGTGGTCCGGTCTGCATCGAATGTGGTTATGAAAAAAGCCCCCGTTTCAGGGAGAATCAGGTGAACCGGCGGCGTTCCGTGACATCGACCTGGACGAGCCGGCCGTCATGGACGACAATCTGGATGACACCGTATTTCATGCGGCCGAGCGCCTCGACGACAGTGTCGAGCGGGGCGTTGTCGGACTTGTGGGAGGGGATCGTGGACGAGACGGGCTTGAGCGACATGGAATGATCTCCTGGCGCGCCGATCTTTAAACTCTACTTTTTAAATAGACAATCAAAGATTGCCTTTGCGTCGCCGAAGCGGGCGTTTTGCGCGCCGTGCGGTGGGCTGAATATCACCGAGCCGGCGCGCCAACGAAAACGGGCCACTTGCGCGGCCCGTGAACGTATCGATGGTACTGCTTACCGCAGCGAATCAGGTGGCGGTGGTGCCCGCCGCCTTGGCGTTCATCAGCTTGAACGCGCGCTGGTACCATTCGCTGCCGGGATAGTTGGCACCCAGCACAGCGGCGGATTTCTGCGCCTCTTCCGGAATACCGAGCGACAGGTAGGCTTCGACCAGGCGATACAGCGCTTCGGGCGTGTGGCTGGTCTGCTGGTACTTTTCCACCACCGAGCGGAACCGCAGCGTGGCGGCCAGCCATTTGCCGCTGCGTTCGTAAAAGCGCCCGATCTCCATTTCCTTGCCGGCAAGGTGATCGTTGACCAGATCGATCTTCAGCTTGGCGTCGGTGGCATATTGCGTGGTGGGGTAGCGGCGGACCACGTCGTTGAGCGCGGTCAGCGCCTGCTGCGTAACCTTCTGGTCGCGCGTGACGTCGCCGATCTGCTCGTAATAGCACAGCGCGACGAGGTAATAGGCGTACGGCGCATCCTTGTTGCCCGGATGGATCGACAGGAAGCGCTGCCCGGCCTGCACCGACTTGTTGTAATCGCGCGCGACGTAATAGCTGAACGCGCTCATCAACTGCGCGCGGCGGGCCCACGGCGAGTAGGGATGCTGGCGTTCCACTTCGTCGAACAGCGCGGCAGCCGCCTTGGCATCGCCTTTGTCCAGGCGGTCCTTGGCCGCCATGTACAGCGTATCGACATCGCGCGCGACATAGGCGGTATCGCGCTTGCCCTTGCCGCCCGCGGCACAACCGGCGGTCGTCCCGATGGCGAGGATTGCAGCGGCAAGGACGGCGAGCCGGAGCGGAGTGCGGCCATGGGCGTTGTGCATCATGCGCGCCCTATAGCCAGCACGCCCCTGAACGCCAAGTGAAGTTGTCCGGCGATCGCACTGCCACTCGACAGATCGTCAGGCTTCGGGAAACGGCGGTTCCAGTGCAATCGGATCGGCCAGCGTGATCCGGTCGAGCATCGCGGCGGTTTCGTCGCGCAGCTGCAGCATGAGCCCGCGCAGGCGGCATTCGGCTTCGGGCAGGCAATTGGGGCAATGTTCGTGCGCGTTGCGGCTGGCGCAGGGCACCAGCGCCAGGCTGCCGCGCGTGAGGCGGATGATGTCGCCATAGCGGACGTCCACCGGCGCCAGCGCCAGTTCATAGCCGCCCTCGCGCCCGCGATGCGAATTGACGATGCCCTCGCGCGCCATTTCCGACAGGATCACGGTGAGGAACTTGCGCGGAATGTTCTGGTCCGCCGCGATTGCGTCCAGCCGGACCGGACCCTGACCGAAACGGTCGGCAAGGTGCTGGAGAGCCCGGATGGTATAGCGCGTCTTCTGCGACAGCATGGCATGAGCAAGACGCCGACCCGAGCAGATTGTCAACGCCCGAGGTAGATAATGCGTCCGATGCGGGGATGCGTTTGGGCGTGAGGCAAGGACCGGATAAATTCTGCAATGAAATCATTGGCCGATTGTCGCGAGCGGCTATCCCTCCAGCGCGAGCAGCGCAAATGTCGCGAGCCAGTGTTCGCCCATGTAATCACCGCTGACGTGCGGCAGCGCCGCGTCGAGGTGGTCTTGCGCCGTCTGCTCCATCGCCGCGTGGAGCGCATGACCGGGGCCAAGCGTGCGGCCCAGCGCGCGCCAGCACCACGCCCGGCTGAGGTTCAAGCCGTCGAGATGCGCGATCTTGCCGTCGCTGCGATCCGACACCACGACCGGACGGAACAGCGTTGCGGGTTCCCTCTGCGGCAACGCCGGCAGGAAGCCGTCGAACCAGTCGGCAAATGCCGCTGGCCCAAGCACCCGGCTCATCAGCAGCGCCTCGCACAGCGCGGGCGACAGGAACTCGTCGCCGCCCGGCTCCCACGCCTGGCAAGCCCGATCGCCGACGAACCAGTCGATCGACCGGGTATCGATCAGGGCCGCCAGCGCCGGATCGAACCGCACCGCCCACTCGCGCGCCAGCACCAGCGCGAACGCGATGTTGAAATGGGTGCCGACGCGGATCGGGTAGGTCAGCTTGGGCAGGAACGTGTGGAACCGCAGCGCGAACGCCTCTGCCAGCGGGCGCAGCGCTTCGCCCCAGCCTGCATCATGCCGCGTCGCTTCGCCGTGCAGCGCCAGCAGCCACGCCCAGCCATACGGCCGCTCGAACCCTGCGGCGGTCGGGCGTGCCAGGAACGCCAGTTCGCCTGCCACTTTCTCAGGCACCAGCATCGCGTTGGCGTGCACCCGCACCTCGGCCGCCTGGTCCGTGTCCGGAAACAGGCGGGCAAGGCGCAGCACCTGCCACCAGCCATGGACGCAGCTGTGCCAGTCGAAACTGCCGTGGAAGATCGGGTGAAGCTGTTCGGGCAGGCGAAAGTCGTCGGGGCCCGCCAGCACGAGATCGGGCTTGTAGGGCCAGCGCCGGTCGAGATGGCCCAGCGTCAGCGCCATGAAACCGGCGGCGGTGGCTTCGTCGATGCGGCTCATGGAAAGGCCATGACGCGGATCAGCACGATGTTGAACACCAGCAGCGGCAAGGCGGTGGGCCATTGTGCCCGGATCACCGCATAGCGGTCCTTCAGCTTGAGCAGCGCGACCGGGACCAGGTTGAAGTTGGCCGCCATCGGCGTCATCAGCGTGCCGCAGAACCCAGCGAGCATCCCCACCGCGCAGACGATCGCCGGATCGCCATGGTGCGCGCGGATCAGCAGCGGCAAGCCGATCGCGGCGAACATCACCGGGAACGCGGCAAAGGCGTTGCCCATGACCATCGTGAACACCACCATGCCCAGCGCATAGGCCAGCACCAGCGCGGTCAGCCCGGCGCCGGGCAGGCTGGCCGAGACGATATGCCCCACAGCTCCCCCAACCCCGGCCAGCGCGAAGATCGCGCCGAGGCTGGCGAGCATCTGCGGCAGGATCGCGGCCCAGCCGACATGATCGAGCAGCCGCCGACCCTGCTGCAGCGGCATCAGCGCGGCGGGGCGCAGCCATGCGTAGCCTGCCGCCAGCGCCACCAGCACGCCGAACGCCAGCGAGATCAGCGTCGCCTGCCTGGCATCGAGCAAGCCGGGCGCGTACTTGGCCAGAATCGTTCCCGCCAGCGCGGTTGCCGGGATGGCGAGCGCGATCACGAACAGGCCATTGCCGAACCGGGTGGCGCCTGCCTCGCGCGTCGCGGCTGACACCTCGTGCGCGGTGCCCCGGCCCAGCCCGCCAGCCCCGGCAATCGCCACCAGCGCCAGCACGAGGACACCGTTGGCCAGATCGCCCAGCCGGTCGCCCGCCAGCATCGACAGCGCCAGCAATGCCCAGAACAGCGCGGTCGTCCAGCGGCGCGGGTTGCTGCGGTCCGCCGCGCCCAGCACCGCAAACGCGGCGAACAGGCTACCCGCGAACGCATAGACCATCGCCAGCGAGATCATGGCCGCGCGCCCTCCAATCGCCGGGTCAGCCGCCGGTCGAGCCGCCACAGGCGGAACCCGTGGATCAGGAACGCGGACACCGCCGAAGGAATCGCCCAGACCGACAGCGCGAACGGCGGCAGGGCGATGCCCGCAGACTGGAGGATGCCCTTCATCAGCAGGATCGAACCGATCGCGAGGAAGATGTCCTCACCGAAGAACACCCCGATGTTGTCGGTCGCCGCCGCCAGCGCCTTGATCCGGTCAAGCTCGTCGTCACCGCTCAACCCCTGGCGCTCGGCGGCCGCGACCGCCATCGGCGCCAGCAGCGGGCGCACCGTCTGCGCGTGGCCCGCCATCGAGATCAGGCCGACCGCGGCAGTCAGCTGGCGCAGCAGCAGGTAGCCCCACAACAGGCGCCCCGCCGTGGCCCCCGCCATGGATGCCACGATGGCGCGGGCGCGTTCCTGCAGGCCCTTGGCCTCCAGCATCCCGATCACCGGCAGCACGATCCAGATCACCGAGATATAGCGCGTGTCGTTGAACGACTTGCCCAGCGCCGCGACGATCGTAAGCGGGTCCATCCCGGCGGCAAGACCGGTGACCAACGCCGCGACCAGCACGACCAGCAGCGGATTGAACCGCAGCAGGAAGCCCGCGACGATCACGCCGATCCCGCTCAGCACCAGCATCAGTCGTCGCCCTTCCTGCCGAACCCGCCACCACCCGGCGTTTCGATCACGAACACATCACCGGGGGCCATGCTGGCGGTGGCGGTGGCGGGCAGCGGTTCGACCTTACCGTCCGCGCGTTCGATGCTGTTGCAGCCCGTTGCGCCCGGCATCCCGCCCGCCAGCCCGAACGGCGGGACGATCCGCCGGTTGGAGAGGATACCGGCCGCCATCGGTTCCAGAAAGCGCACCCGCCGCGTCGCGCCATCCCCGCCCCGGTGCAAGCCCGGCCCGCCCGATCCGCGCCGGATCGAGAATTCCTCCAGCCGCACCGGAAAGCTGGTTTCGAGCACTTCGGGATCGGTCAGCCGGCTGTTGGTCATGTGCGTCTGCACCACGTCGCAGCCATCGAAGTCCGGCCCCGCGCCCGATCCGCCCGCGATCGTCTCGTAATACTGGTGGCGGGCATTGCCGAAGGTGAAGTTGTTCATCGTGCCCTGCGCCGCCGCCATCGCGCCCAGCGCGCCGAACAGGGCATCGGTGATGACCTGGCTGGTCTCGACGTTGCCCGCCACCACGGCCGCCGGCGAGACCGGACGCAGCATCGATCCTTCGGGCACGATGATTTCAATCGGACGCAGGCAGCCCTCATTCATCGGCACCGCATCGTCGATCAGCGTGCGCACGACGTACAGCACCGCCGCGCGCACCACCGGCAGCGGCGCGTTGAAGTTGTCGGCCAGTTGCGGGCTTGAACCGGTGAAGTCGATCGTCGCGCGATGGTGGGCGCGATCGATCGTGACCGCGACGCTGACCTGCGCGCCGTTGTCCATGGCGTAGACGAACCGTCCGTCGTCGAGCCGATCGAGCAGCGCCCGGACAGCGCGTTCGGCCTGCGCCTGAACATGGCACATGTAAGCATCGACCACCGCGCGGCCCTGATCGGCGGCAATGCGGCGCAGTTCGCTGGAGCCGCGCTGGCAGGCGGCGACTTGCGCGCGAAGGTCGGCCAGATTCATGTCGGGATTGCGCGACGGCCACGGGCCCTGCTCCAACAGTTCGCGCACGTCTGCCTCGCGCAAGCGGCCGCGATCGACCAGCAGCACGTTGTCGAGGAGGATGCCTTCTTCGGCCAGCGTCGTGCTCCCCGGCGGCATCGATCCTGGCGATATCCCGCCGATGTCGGCATGGTGGCCGCGCGCGGCGACGAACCACGCGGGCGCGGTGTCGCCCGCCTCCGCGAACACGGGCATCACCACCGTGATGTCGGGCAGATGCGTGCCGCCGTCGTACGGCGCGTTAAGCGCGTAGGCATCGCCGGGCAGGATTCCGCGACTGTCTGCCCCCGCACCGCGCCGCGACAGGATCGTGCGCACGCTTTCGCCCATCGAGCCCAGATGCACCGGCATGTGCGGCGCGTTGGCGATGAGGTTGCCCGCCGCATCGAAGATGGCGCAGGAGAAATCCAGCCGCTCGCGAATGTTGACCGACGAGGCGCTGTGCTGAAGCGCCGCGCCCATCTCCTCGGCAATGGCCATGAACATCCCGCCCATGATCTCCAGCCGCACCGGGTCGCAGGCGGTGTCGCCCGCAGGAGTTGCGCGCGCTGAGATGCGCGACAGCAGCAGATTGCCGATGGGATCGACCCGCGCGCGCCAGCCCGGCTCGATCACGGTGGTCGAGACCGGATCGACCACCAGCGCCGGTCCGTCGATCGCAAACCCGGCGGCGAGGTGTTCGCGGCGCAGAAGCACGGCGGCGCAGTCGATCCCCGCTGCGCGCATCGCAATCGTCTCGGTCCCCGGCGTCGATCGTTCCGGCAGCGCCGCGAGGTAGGGCGTGGTCTGCGCGTTGTGCACCACGACCTCGACCCGCACTGTCTCGACGACCAGCGCGGCAGTTGACGCAAAGCCGAAGCGGGCGTTCCAGTCGCGTTCGAACTGCGCGGTCATTTCCGCGAGGCTGGCGCGCCTGACCTCGATGACGTTTTCGCTGCCGACAGGGCGCAAGTCGAGCGACACGTCACGGCGCAGCGTTTTGCCTTGCGCACCTTGCTCGCCCAAGGCCCGACCCGCATCGTCCGCCAGTCGTGCAACGCACGCCTCGATCGCATCGGTCGCGGTCGGGTCGAGCGGGAGGCCCAGCGTTGCCTCACGCACCTCGCGCCGGTCGGCCAGGCCCATGCCATAGGCAGACAGCAGGCTGGCCAGCGGGTGGACCATTACTTGCGTCATCCCCAGCGCATCGGCCACCAGGCACGCGTGCTGTCCGCCCGCCCCGCCGAAGCACGCCAGCGTCGCGCGGGTGACGTCATGGCCCCGGCGCACCGAGATGGCCTTGATCGCGTTGGCCATGTTCGCCACGGCGATCTGGACGAAGCCTTCGGCCAGCGCCAGCGGATCGGGTGGCGCGCCGGTGGCCAGCGCCACCTCGTCGCAGATCGCGTCGATGCGTGCTTGGGCCGCCTCAGCGTCCGGCGGCAGGTCGCCGGCGGGGCCGAACACCTGCGGAAAATGCGCAGGGCTCAGCTTGCCCAGCAGCATGTTGCAATCGGTCACCGTCAGCGGCCCGCCGCGCCGGTAGCAGGCCGGGCCCGGCACCGCTCCGGCCGAATGCGGACCTACGAAATAGCGCATGCCGTCGAACCCGCAGATCGATCCGCCCCCGGCGGCCACGGTGTGGATGCGCATCATCGGCGCGCGCAGTCGCACCCCGGCAACATGCGTCTCGCTGTCGCGTTCGTACCGCCCGGCATGGTGCGAGACATCGGTCGACGTGCCGCCCATGTCGAACCCGATGACGTGGTCGAAACCTGCCGCCCGCGCGGTTTCGGCCATGCCCACGATGCCGCCCGCCGGGCCGGACAGGATCGCGTTGCGCCCGTGGAACGCCGCGCGTCGGGCAAGGCCGCCGCTCGACTGCATGTAGAGCGCGGCCACGTCCGGCCCCAGCCCGTGCTCCAACCCCGCGACGTAACGGTGCAGCACCGGTGACAGGTACGCGTCGACCACCGCCGTATCGCCCCGCGACACCAGCTTGATCAGCGGCGCGACCAGATGGCTGGCGGACACTTGCGTGAAGCCGATCTCGCGCGCCATTCGCATGATTGCAATCTCGTGGGCCGTGTGCCGCCACCCATGCATCAGCACGATCGCAACCGATCGCAAACCGCGCTCGAGCGCATGGGACAGCGCGGCATGAGTCGCTCGTTCGTCGAGTGGCTGAATGACGGTTCCATCGACCCCGACCCGCTCGTCGATTTCGATCACCTCTGCATAAAGCGGATCGGGGCGATGGATGGCGCGGGCGAAGATATCGGGCCGTTCCTGCGTGCCGATCCGCAGCGCATCGCCGAACCCCCGGGTGATCGCCAACAGGGTCGGCTCGCCGTTGCGCTCGAGCAGCGCGTTGGTCGCCACGGTGGTCCCCAGGCGCAGTTCGGCGGGCGGCAAGTGTGCCCCGGTGCCGGTCAGGCGCTTCATCGCTTCGACTGCGGCGTCAGCATAGCGGCCCGGATCTTCCGACAGCAGCTTGGCGGTGTGCCACGTGCCTTGAGGATCAACGGCCACCACATCGGTGAACGTACCGCCCCGATCGACCCAGAATCGCCACATCGCCTTGCTCACGCCCGCCACCCTAGAAGGTTTGGCGAAAACCCCAAGCGGGTGGAATCCGCCAGGCGCATCATCGCCACAGGCGGCAACTTTAATGCTCTCGTAATGGCGGGCAGACCGATTTCTTATGGCGCCGTAATCGTTTGATCGCCCATGGCGGGCTCTGACATGGGGGCCACTTGATGACAGAATCGGCATCGGCGCACAAATCGACGCTGGGCGCGCTGACGCTCGGCGCGCTGGGCGTCGTCTATGGCGATATCGGCACCAGTCCGCTTTATGCGTTCCGCGAAGCGCTGGCGCAAACCGCCGCCGGCGGGATCGATCGCAGCGAGGTGATCGGCGTGTTGTCGCTGGCGCTGTGGGCGCTGATCGTGGTGGTCACGCTGAAGTACGTGCTGTTCCTCACGCGCGCCGACAACAACGGCGAGGGCGGCGTGCTGTCGCTGATGGCGCTGGCCAGCCGGGCGACCAAGGGCAAGTGGATCGTCGTGCTGCTGTTCGGCGCGACCGGCGCGGCGCTGTTCTATGGCGACGCGATCATCACCCCCGCGCTGTCCGTGCTGTCTGCGGTCGAAGGGCTCAGGACCGTCCCGAGCCTGGCGCACCTGATGACCCTGCCGGTGATCCTGGGCACCACGATCGGCATCCTGTTCGGCCTGTTCGCGATCCAGTCGCGCGGGACCGCCAGCATCGCCCGGTTTTTTGGCCCGGTCTGCGTGCTGTGGTTCCTCGTGCTCGCCGTTCTCGGGTTCTGGCACATCCTCCAGGCCCCCGAAGTGCTGGCCGCGTTCAACCCTTACGAGGCGGTGGCGTTCATGATCGGGCACGGCGTGTCCGGACTGTTCGTACTCGGCGCGGTGTTCCTGACGGTGACCGGCGCGGAGGCGCTGATCGCCGACATGGGCCATTTCGGCCGCAAGCCGATCCAGCTCGGCTGGTTCGCGATGGTGTGGCCGTCGCTGACGCTCAACTACCTCGGCCAGGGCGCGCTGGCGCTGGCGACGATGAAGGCATCTGAAGCAGCTGGAAAGCCGTTCGAGAACGCGGACTGGTTCTTCCTGATGGCTCCCGAAACGATGCGCGCGCCGCTGGTGATCCTCGCCACGGTCGCAACGATCATCGCCAGCCAGGCCGTGATCACCGGGGCATACTCGCTGTCGCAGCAGGCGATCGCGCTCGGCCTGCTGCCCCGCCTCACGATCCGCCAGACTTCCGCCGACCAGATCGGCCAGATCTACATGCCGGTGGTCAACTGGCTGGTGCTGGCCGGCGTGCTGGTGCTGGTGCTGGCGTTCAAGAACAGCTCCGACATGGCCGCCGCCTATGGCATCGCGGTGACCGGGACGATGGTCGTCACCACCTGGCTGGCCTTCATCATCGCGTGGAAGCTGTGGGGCTGGAACCCGCTGTGGACCGCCGTGCTGTTCGTGCCGTTCATGGCGCTGGACATGGTGTTCTTCGGCGCCAACATCCTGCGCGTGGTCGAGGGTGGCTGGGTGCCGCTGCTGGTCGCCGCGATCATGGGGGTGATCATCACCACCTGGATGCGCGGGCGCAGCGCGGCACTGCAACGCACCACGGAACAGGGCGTGGCGATGACCGACCTTGCCTCGGCGCTGGCCGCCCGACCGCCGACGATTGTCGAAGGCGTGGCGGTGTTCCTGACCCAGAACCCCGAAATCACCCCGTCCGCGCTGCTCCACAACCTCAAACACAACAAGGCGCTGCACCGGCTGAACGTGCTGCTTGCGGTCACCACCGAGCAGCGGCCGCATGTTCCGCTGGCGGAACGGCTGACGATGGAGCCGATCGACGAACGCTTCACCCGCGCGTCGCTGCACTATGGCTATATGGACCGTACCGACGTGCCAAGCGACCTCGCGCGCAGCCCCAGCCTGCTGACCGGGCGCGGGGGCACGTCGTTCTTCGTCGGCCGCAACGCCATCCGGCGCGCCGCCAACCCGGCCCTGCCCCGGTGGATGACGGTGCTGTTCACGTTCCTGCACCGCAACGCGGCCGACCCGACTGCCTATTTCGCGATTCCGCCGAACCGCGTGGTCGAACTGGGGACGCAAATCGAGCTATAGCGTTGCGGGCATGATCGATCGAAGCCCCGCCTTGCGCCATCCAGCCCGTTCCCCGGCGCGATCCTATGTCGTGGCGGCGCTGGCGGTGTCGCTGGTCGGGGGGCTGACGCTGGCGTTCCTGCCCTGGCTCGGGCTGGCATCGTGCGCGCTGCTGTTCCAGTTGCCGGTGCTGCTGGCAGCGGTGGAAGGCGGCCTGGGCCCGGGCCTGATGGCCGCCGTGCTGGCAGCTTTTGCCTACAATTTCCTGCTGCTTCCGCCGCAGTTTTCGCTGCGGATCCATGAGGCGGAAAACATCGTCAGCGTGGTGGTGCTGATCGTGGTCGCTTATGTTTCCAGCCGGCTGGCAACCGCTTTGCGCCTGCGCGAGCTCGAGGCATCGCAGCGCGCCGATGCCAGCGGGGAACTGGCTGAACTGTCGGCCGCGCTCAACGCCGCACCGCCGGTGCGTGCGATCGAACACGCGCTGGCGTTCCTGACCGCCCGTTATGGCCGTGCGCTGTTCCTGCCGCAGGACGAGATTGAAAGTACCGCTGCCGCGTTCAACTCGCTCGAGCATTCGGCCGCGGCGTGGTCGATGCACAACGGCGACATGACCGGCCACGGCACGCAGATCATGCCCGAAGCGCGCTGGACCTTTCTGCCGCTGGCGCCGCGCCGCCCGGGCGGCGGCCCGATCGTCGCGCTGGGCCAACCCGGCGGCCGTGCGGTTCGCGCGGAAGGCCAGCTTGCCCACCTGCAGCAGCTGTGCCGGTTGATCGGGCAGGCCGCCGACCGGCTCGCGCTCGAGCAGGCGCGGCTCGACCGCCAGCGGCTGGAGGATCGCGACCGGCTGCGTCGCGCACTGCTGGCCTCGCTGGGGCACGATTTCCGCACGCCGCTGACCGTCGTCATGGGCGAACTCGAAAGCCTCGATCATGGCCAATCGGCGGTCGTCCGCGCGCTCGCCGCGGCTCGGCGGCTCGACCGCAAGATGGACGATCTGGTCGGCGTGACCCGCATCGAGCATGGCGGGTTGGCGCCAGCGCGCGATGCGATCGATCTCGTGGACGTGGTGGCGGATGCGTGCGCCGCCGTCGCTCCCGATCCCGGCAACATCGCGCTGCAGTCGCACATCGCGCCGGACCTGCCGTTCGTCGCCGGCGATGCCGTGCTGTTGCGGCACGTTCTGGTCAATCTGATCGACAACGCTTTGCGCCACGCCCGCAGCCAGGTGACGATCGATGCCGGAACGTCTGGCGGGAACGTCTGGCTGTCGATGTCCGACGACGGACCGGGCGTGCCGCCCGCGCAAGCAGCGGCGGTGTTCGAACGATTCGCGCGGATCGAGGGTAGCGACCGCAGCGGCGGCAGCGGCCTGGGGCTTGCCATCGTGAAAGGCTTTGCCGATGCCATGGCGATGGAAATCGCGATCACCGATGCACCGGGCGGCGGCGCCTGCTTCACCCTGACCATGCCCGCCCGTGCGATGGACGGCGCATGAATCGCATCCTCGCCGTCGATGACGAGCCGGCGATCCTGCGGCTGCTGGGAGCCGTGCTGGGGCGCGGCGGGTATGACGTGGTGCCCGCCAGCGACGCCGCAGCGGCCATGGCAGCACTGGCGCGCGGTGGGATCGATGCGATCGTGCTCGATCTGGGCCTGCCCGATCGTGACGGTCTGGAGGTGATCGCGGCGGTGCGCGCAAGCAGCCAGGTGCCGATCATCGTCGTCACCGCGCGCAGCGATGTCGCGGAAAAGATCGCCGCGCTCGATCTGGGCGCGGACGATTACGTGACCAAGCCGTTCGACGGCGACGAACTGCTCGCCCGGCTGCGATCGGCGTTGCGGCGCGCCCGGCCCGACGGACGCAGCGCCGAACAGCTGGTCCACGGCCCGCTGCGCATCGACTTTGCCCGCCATGTGCTCACCCGCGATAACGCACCGGTCGCGCTGACCCCGCGCGAATTCGCGGTGATGGGCGCGCTGATCGAGGCCGGTGGCCGCATCGTCACCCACGCCGCGCTGCTGGAGAAGGTGTGGGGCAAGGCCCATGTGCACGATGTCGATTACTTGCGCGTGGTCGTGCGCGCGCTGCGCCTCAAGCTGGAGGCCGACCCGGCGCATCCCGACCTGATTCGCAACGAGCCCGGCATCGGTTACCGCCTGACCGACGCGTGACGCTTACTTCACGCTGACGATGTACTGCAACTGCAGCGTCGAATTGGCCGCAAGCTGCCCTCCCGGCACGATCTTGATTCCGTCGACTTGCGCGTCATAGCCCGCAACGGGCGTGTACGTGAACGTGGCGTCGGCGAGCTTGCTGTAGGTGATGTTCGCAGAGGCCAGTGTCGTGCCGCCCGCCGAGACCAGCTTGACCGGCAACGTCGTCGTCCCGTCGAACGCGCTGTTCCGGAACGTGGTCGCCGCCGGCAGCAAATCGGTGAGCACGATCGAACTGCCATCGACCGGGCTCGCACCGCTGTTCGTGACGGTCAGCGTATAGACCACGTCGTTGCCGGGTATGTTGTAGGCGCCGTAGGTGCCGGTTGCGGGGGCGGATGTCTTGGCGACCGCGATCGCCGGCATCGGGCAGAACGTGATCCCGGCAATGCCCATCGCCTGCTGGCCGGTCGTGGTCTCGCTACCGGTCAGCGGGAAGTTGCCGTATTTGAGCGTGACCGAGGTGACCGGCTGGGTAAAGCTGGCGTTGATCGTGCCGTCGTCCGAATTGTTGTTCGACGTGGCCGTCCCGCCCGCCTGCTGGTTGGTGAGCGACAGCGGCGTGGTCGTCGACCCGATCAATGAGGTGGAACCGGTGGCGCTGTGCGGCAGCACGCCGTTGTTGCCGTTGCCCCATGGTGTCGTCAGCGCCGGTGTCATCGTGGTGGTGCCGTCGCTGCCGGTCACCTGCAGCCAGTCGCGATACTGGTTGGCGGAATAGTCGACGTCGTGCACCGCCATGGTGAAATCGCGGATCGGCTGCGCGAACGTGAACGTGACGGTGATGACCCGGGTCGAGCCGGCCATGCTCGCGGTGCGCGACGAGAACACCCCGCCGAACACCAAGTCGTTGGCGGTGGTGGTCGGCCCGGTGATCATCGTCGAGATGTTCGGCATCTGGGTGGCAGCGACTTGCGTGTTGCTCAGCCCGTTCTGCGCGATCGTGACGCTGAACCCGCGCGTGGCCCCGCCGGTGCTGGTGGCGGTGTAGTTGTAGGTCGAACCGTAGGCAAGCGTGGCCGCCGCCTGGTTCGCATAGCTGAAGGCAAACGTGTTGGCGGCGCTGCACGTGCCCGCCAGCGCCGGTACGGATGCCAAACTGAAGCAACCTGCGGCCATCGCCGCAACAACCCGTCGTTTCACCGGCCGAGGCCCAGCATGGCCAACGTGCTGTTGTCGAACTTCAGCCGGATGCTGGCAAACACGCCCTTGTCGGTCGTGCGCGCCGCCGCGAAATCGCGGTCGCGGAACCCGCTGATGTTGTAGCCCAGCGTGAGCAGCACGTTGTCCGCCGGAACGATGCCGATCTGCGGGCCGAACGCGAAGCTGGTGGTGTGGTCGACCAGGCTGGCGCGGATCGTGGCGGTGCCGCCGATCTCGATCCGGTCGCCGATGCCGATGTGGGCATCGAGCCCGCCGAGCAGCGTGGTGCCGGCCAGCGCGAAACCTTCGTAGCGATCGAAGTTGTAGCGCACGGCGGCGAACACGCCGAGTTCCGAACGCTGCACGCGATCCCCGTCGACATGGCCCTGCGGCGACCAGTTGCCCGAAACGCTGCCGATCAGGCGGCGCGACTGCGCATCGCCATTGACGATCAGCGCGGTCTGCCCGGCGGCCCCGGCCAGCCCATCGACCGCACCGGTCACCTTGTCGCTGCGGAAGGCGATCTTGGTCAGGAAAGCAAAGTGCGAGTCGGCCGGGCGGTGCGCCGCCGAAATCGCCGCATCCATCACTTCGGTGGTCGCGCCGCCGACGGCCGTCGCGTGGGTCCAGCTGAAACCGCTGCCCACGACGCTGCCTTCGCCGAGCTGGCGGATCGCGCCGAAGATGAAGCCCTTGCGGTTGGCATACTGGCCGTCGCGATACTCACCGCGCAAAGTCGCGCTCCAGCGTCCGGCCCGCCAGGCCGCGCCCACGGTGACGGCGGTGAAGTTTTCCACCAGCGATCCGCTGTCGTTGATCTGGCCGCCGCTGGCGACAGGCTGCGCGGGATTGATGATCGCGGCAGGATTGATCCCGCCCAGCACCTTGTTGCCGTCGAGCGTGGCATCCAGCGTCAGGTGGGCGCCGACGGGCAGCGACTGCGACAGGCCGTAGGCGGCGAACGTCCGCTTGCCCTGTTCGGATACCGATTGGCTGCCCAGCGAGGTGACCAGCCGTGCGCCCGACCACGGGGCGGCCTCGAACCCGGCGCGGAACGTGCGCGCGTCGATCGCGTCGCCCTTGGCGATTTCGTAAGTGCCGACCAGCTTGATCCCCGGCGTGATCGAATACCGTGCGCCAAGGCGCTGGCGTGCCGGCAGATCGATCGATTCGCTCTTGCCCAGCGCGATGCTCGTCGATGCGTCGAGTTCGAGCTTGTTGCCGAAGAACTTGTGCGCCGCGCCGGCTTCCAGCACGGTCGAGTTGGTCTTGCTGCCATCGGCCAGCGTATCGGCGAACCGCGCGATGCCGACCCGGGCCTCGGTCGAACCCTTGCGATAGGACGAGCTGACCTGCACCGCGTTGCGATGCGAGGCGTCGGTCAGGCTGTCGTCGTACCAGGCGCTGCCGGTCACCGACCAGCCTTCGCTCAGCAGCACGCGGCCATCGACGCCCAGCTTGCGACGGCCGCGTTCGGCCCCGCTTTCCTGGCCGAGCCCGAAATCGGGATCGACCGAGCGCGCATACGCCAGCAGATCGAGCTTGCCATCGTGGTGCTCGGCCTCGACCAGCCAGGCCGTGGCGTTGCTGCCTGCCTTGCGGCTGGCGGCGGCTTCGGCGCGCAGTTCGGTGCCCTCACCCACCCGCGCCTTGACGTCCATCGCGGCCAGCGTGGTGCGGGCATCGTCGCCCTTGTCGCTGACCACGGTTCCGCCCACGCGCAGCTTGCCGTTTTTGGTGGTGTAGTCGGCGCGGCCACCGGCGTTGACTTGCGCGCCGGCTGCGGCCGTATCGAGTTCGTAGTCGATCACGATGAACTGCGGGTTGAGATCGGCATCGCGGCTGAGGATCGGCTGCTTGAAGCTGATCGTGCCCGACAGCAAGTCGATGTCGTAATCGATGAAGCGGGTCAGCGTGGTGGTCTTGACCACCAGTTCCGACCGGAAGCGGTCGCGCACTTCGATCGTCACGTTTTCGCTGTTGGCGATAATCGCGCGGCTGGTCAGGCGATAGGGGCCGCTGATGCCGCCGCCCTGGAATTCGTCGCGACGATGCGTGGATTCAACGCGCGCCGCAAAACCCTCGGCGTGCAGGCCGCCGGTGTGCAACTCGCCCTTCAGGCCGGTGGTGGTGCGCTGGTAGCGGCCCAGCACGGTCTGGTCGAAGCCGGTCGTGATGTCGCCGAACAGGGCATAGAACGTGCCGGTCTCGATCCGCACGTAAATCTTCTTGCGGCTGGCGGCATCGAAGCGGCGGTCCGATCCATCGGCGAACACGGTGTAATAGGCGTTGGGATCGATCGCGCCGAGCAGGCGCTGGTCGTCGGCCTGCTTGGCGCTGTCATAGGCCAGCGTCAGCAGGTAGCGGCCCAGCACGCGGCCCTTGGCATAGAACGCGACACGCGCGTGATCGCCCAGGTCGCTGTCGAAACGCCCGGTGCGCTCCATGTTGTCGGCCACGCTCTTTTCGCCGACCGATCCTTCGGCCAGACCGACCAGCGTCCACTTCTGCTGGCCGGGTACGATCCAGGCTTCCAGCGTCTGCTGGCGCTTCAGTTCGCCGTTGGCAAAGGTGAAGTCGAGGTGGACCGCACCGCTGACCATGGTCGGCGCCAGTTCGATCAGCGCGATGCCGTCGTCGCCCTTGACCGTCCACGTCGGGCTCGACCGGCCCAGACCGGTCAGCGCGCGCGATTGCATGGCGTCGAGCGCCTGCGCGCTTTCGTAAGGCGCGTTGACCGCGAACTGGCCGGTCAGGCCCGAGTGGACCGGACGACCGCTGCGATCGAGCACGCGCACCGCGAGCATCGGGCGGGTGCTGCCATCGGCCACGAGCTTGGACGACGCCGCCACGATCTCGACCCGCGCCGGGCTGGCGGTGAAGTGAATGTCGCGCGTCAGGGTCTTGTCGGCGCTGCCGTCGAGGTTGCGGACGACGGCGGAGACGTGAGTGACTTCGCCGTCGAGCGGGATGCCGCGCCACACGCTGACGGCATAGCGCTTGTCGGCCGAAACCTTGGCGCCATCGAACGCCACCTTGTCGACCGGCTTGCCGTCGATGCTGAGGTCGACCTTCTGGCTGGCGCGGTGACGGATCACGATGCGCACGGCGGGCGCGCGCGGGTTATAGTCCGTCGCGGGGAACAGGAAGTCGGTGGGACCATCGCCCAGCGTCAGCCAGTCGATGTCGCCGCCGGCAGCTTCCTTGTCGGTCGCGGCTTCGGCCGGGTCCTTGGCGGGCGCTGCGGCATGCGGCGGCACCACCGCCGAGAAATCGGCGACGATCAGGCTGCCGCCCTGCCCCATCACGAAGCGCGAGCTGGTGCTGCCGGCATTGCGCGTCGAGCGGCTGCAGTCGACGAAGCGGCTGCCCTGCGGCAGCGTGGTTTCCTGCGCCGCGACAACGTGCGTGCCCGGTATCAGGCCTTCGAAGTGATAGCGCCCGTCGCGATCGGTGATGGCAAAGCTGCCGTCTTCCAGCATCACGCGCACGCCGGGGATGCCGAGGCGCGGATCGTTGACCGAGCAGGCACCTTCGGTGATGCGGCCGATCAGCGTCATCCGCCCGGCGATCGTCTCGCGATCGATCTTGAGCACCGCGCTGGCGACCGACGTCAGCCCGCGCGAGTCGGTGGCTTCGGCGCGGTTCACTGCCTGGCCCGGAGGCGCATCGGCGCGCACCGTCATCGCGTAGGTCACGCGATGTGTCGATGCGGCGGGCATCGTGCCCAGGCGGATGGTCAGGTGGTGGCCGTCGGCGGCCACGGTGATCGCCGCCGGATTGGCGGTGCCATCGACCCGGATCGATTCGGCGCGCAGGCGCAACCACGGCGAAGGCGTGTCGGACAGCACCACGTCGCGCTTGGCGCGGGTGCCGTCGGTGTTGGTCGCCAGCACGGTGTAATAGACCACGTCACCGGGAACCGCCGAAGGGGCCGAGACGGTCTTGGTCAGCGCCACCGCAACGCCCGGGCGATCGACCGGAATGTCCACGCGCACCGGCGAAGGGTTCGACAGGCTGAACCGGGCGCCGAACGAGCTATCGCCCAGAGTCAGTTCGCCCCCATCGGGGCGGGTAAGACCGGAAAGCTGCGCGACCCTCGCCTTGGACGGCGCCACGTAAGGAGAGGGTGGCTCGACCACCAATCGGTAGCTGCCAAGCGGCGCCAGCGGGAACCGGTATTCCCCCACCGGCATCGGATAGAGATTGCCCGCCGCATCGGTCACCGTCTCGCCGGTGACGATCGTCGAAGGATAGGGGGTGAGGCCATCGTCGCCGAACACCTTGGCGGGCGCTCCGGTCAGGGCATCGACCATCGAGATGCGCACGCCGTTGATCGGCGTGCCGTCTTCGCTGTCGAACACGACGCCGTAAGGGTCGGCCAGCACGTTGACCGCCGCCATGGCGATCGGCTGGATCTGCGAGGGCATCCGCAGCTCGATCGAGATCTTGTCACCCGAGGCGACGCTGAGGCGGCAGTCGCCCTGCACCGGCGTTGGCGGGACGGCGGTGGTCGGCACGGCGCCAATGAAGATGCCGCTGTTGGCCGAGGTTTCCAACACGGTGACGACTTCGCGATCGCCGCTGATCGTGGTGATCACCGCATCGACCTGATCGACGGCCGTGGTCGAGCGGTTGGCGGCGTGGTCGACCAGACGGAAGATCAGCTGCTGGCCGATCTTGATCGTGCTGACGTCCGAGGCCGAAACCAGGTTGGTCATCGTGCCCAGCAGCGCTGCCGACAGCGAGTGTCCGCCGCACAGCGAAGGCGCGATGGTGGTCGAGGGCGAACCCGGCGCGGATTGGAGCACGTCGAGCGTGACCGGGGTCTGCGTGACTTCGAATGTGGCCGCGTTCGACTGGACCGACAGGACCTGGTCGCCCTGTGTCCAGCTGGCGCGGGCAATGTTGGTGATGGTCTGCGCCTGAACCGATCCGCACAAAAAGAGCAGCGGCAGTGCAAGCACTGTCGCTGCCAAGTTGCGGATGGATTGAAGCTTGAGCATCTGGTTATGTGCGATCCGTTACCGGCTGCGCCTGGACGCAGCCGGTAGATCCATCAGTTGATCGTTGCGCGGAACAGCAGCGTCTTGGTCTCGGTCGCCGCGACGCTGGTGAGCGTGCCGCTCACCTTGTTCGAGGCAAACGAGCCGCCAGTGGCCCCGTCGGTGTTGCAGACACCCGAAGTCACCGTGCCGTTGATCTTGATCCCGTAGCCGGCATCATAAGTCAGGCCGGCAGGTAGCGGATCCTGGATGAGGATGGTGGTCGCCGTCGCACTGCCCGCGGCGTTGGTGACCGCGATGCAGTATTGCAGCGTGGCGCCGGGGATGAACTTGGCGTTGGTCGTCCCGTTCACCGGATCGCTGATGATCGTCGACGTCTTGACGGCGGTCAGTGCCGCGGCCGAGATCGTGTAGTCATCCTTGGCCGAGAACGCCGCATCGCGCGCCGCATCGGTGGCACCCGCTGCGTCGGCAAACACGGTGTCCATGCCCGAGGTGTTCGCGCCGGTCGTCTGGACCAGAGCGATACCCTGCGTGCCGGCAGTTCCGCCCTCACGACCCGTCGCGGTCAGCGTGACAGCGGCAACATTGCCGGTGGTCAGGCTGAGCGGGATGTCGGCGACCACGAACACCGTCGCGGTGCCGGTATCGGCACCCAGCTCGTCAAGGTACGTGACCAGCGTGTCGGTACCGGCATCATAAACGCCGTTGGCGTTGGCGTCCTTGTAGATCTTCACGTTGGTGACATCGAACGAGTCGGTGTTCGAGTGCGCACCCGCGCCGCCGGTCTGCTGAGTTGCCGTGAGCGCGAAATCGAGCACGGCGTTCGACAGGTTGGTGACGGTGAACGTGGTCACGGCTGCGGTCTGACCGGGCGAAACGGTCGTCGTGGTCGTGCCGACTTCGGCGACGGTCACGTTGACCTTGCGGTCGACCGTCAGCGTGTCGGACGCCGATTGTTGTGTCTGCGAGAACCCGCCGACCTGGAAATCCACCGAAACGGTGTTGGTGATCGTAGTGCCCGCAGTAGTCTGCGCCGCGAGCGCTGGTTGTGCGCCAAGCACGGCGAGTGTGAGAACACCGGCCGTACTCAGCAGTTTTTTGCTGAGTTTCATGTTATTAGTCCCCACTGCGTGATGTGGCCCGCGTATTTATCCGCCCGCGGGCCCGGGCGGTCCCCCCCGCGTCTCAGCGGACGATGGCGTGATATTGAACCGCGCCCGACGCACCCGGGGCGATCGTCGCCAGGGTCCAGCGGACATGGGTTACATCGGCGGCCTGTGCCCCGCGGCGACCACCCTTGCCATCGGCAACGGTCATCTTGGCAAGGCTGCCCCAGGACTTGCCGCCATCGACCGACACTTCGAGCGAAGCAGCGGATTCGGGGGCCAGCGTCACTGCCGACGGCAGCGGGTTGGTCACCACGAAATGTTCGACAGGGGCAGCGCCGCCGTTGCGATAGGCCGTGGAAAAGAGCAGCCTGTCGCCCGGGACGACGACCTTGGGATCGGTCAGCGTCTGCTTGGAAATTCCATTTTCAACGATCGTCTTTTCCAGCTTCACGTCGCCCTTGAGGGTGACCGGGCTGGCCGGCGCTGCGAACGCGGGCGCAGCCAGGCTGCCAAGGACGAGAAAGCCAACGATATCCGCAATCATTTTTTTCATTGTTGTGGTCCTTCTAAGTTCCGAACCGAATATCAGTTTATGGTTACCTGGAAGTTGACCGTGCGCGACTGTCCGCCATCAATCGCGCCAAGCCCGACATCGATGCCCGAAGCGCTGCCCACGCCGGCGTCGCCATCGGCAACGTCGGTCAGGGCCGTTCCGCCCAGCTTGAGCGAGTTCGCCTTGTACGTCGTCCCGGTAGGGATAACGTCGGTGACGTGGAGATTTTCAGCCTTGCCGCTGCCGCTGACCGAGGCGACCATGGTGTAGGTCACGGTCGCGCCGGGAACCGGCTGGTGTCCGCCGAACTGGTCGTCGATGACCGCCGTCTTGGCGAGCGCGACCGTCGCGACGCTGGCCACCAGCGCGTCGAGCGCATTGGCCTGCGCGGTCGAGGTGCCGACTACGGCGTCGCCGCCGCCCTGGCCCTGTCCGCTGAACACGGTGCCGGCGGTGCCGGTTCCGGTCGCTGCGGCAGCGATCAGGCGAACCTGGCTCTGCTCACCGTCGGTCACGCCTTGCGGTACGGACACGATCACCAGCACCTGCACCGAAGAATCCGGCGCGATGCTGGGCGATGCGCCGCCCTGCGTGACGATGACGTCGCCGGCATCGTAAACGCCGTTCTTGTTGGTATCGATGGCGATCGAAACGATGTTGCCGTCGAACTTGTTGCCCGTGACGGTGGGGTTGGCGGTCAAGTTGAAAGCTTCGTTGCCGTTGCCGGTGTTGGTGACGGAATAGACGAGCACGGCATTGGTGGAGCTGATGGGTTCGGGCGTGGTGGTCAGGCCGGCGACGGCAACGTCGAGCAGTTCGTCGACCTTGACGGTGACGGTGTTCGACGTGATCGAGCCGCCCGAGGCGCCCGACGTGTACGTGGCCGAAGCCGTATTCTCGATCAGCGTGCCCGCGGTGACGCCGGTCGCATGGGCAGATCCTGCCCAGAAAAGGGTTGCAAGGGCCAGCGAGCTGGCGGCGATACGGGTTTTTGCGCGTTCCATGACGCTGCCGATGCGCGTCGTCTGGTTATCGACTTCTTACCTGCGGGGTCTATTCATACCTAAGTATGCAGGTTAACGGTCCGCCAATCATACTTCTGTATGACGCATCATGACAAACGGTTGCAGGAAACGTCCTGAACACGAATCGTAAGGCACTGGGGTCGCCATATGAATATCATGAAACGCCTTCTGATCGCGGACGATCATCCGATCTGCACCGCCGCCCTGACGATGGCTGCGCATACCGTCGAATCCGCGCTGATCGTCGATACCGCCGAAAGCATGGCCGCGATTAAGGATCTGGTGGCGGCCCATACGTACGATGGCCTATTGCTCGATCTGGCGCTCAAGGACAGCGAGGGCCTGATGACGCTGTCGATCGTGCGTCAGATGCAGCCGCACCTGCCGGTCATCGTGGTCAGCAGCAGCGACGGGCTGGAGACGCAGGCGCGGGTGCGTTCGATGGGCGCGCGCGGCTTCCTGTCGAAATCTTCGGCGATTTCGGTAATGGTCTCTGCGATCAGTGTGTTGCTGGCGGGCGGGCGCTGGTTTGCCGACGCATCCGAACTCGAGGCGCTGCACGGCGGCGATGCGATGATCTCCAGGCTCTCCCCGGCGCAACTGCGGGTGATGGCCGCGCTCGCCGATGGCAAGCCGAACAAGATCATCGCCCACGATCTCGGGATCGCCGAGCCCACCGTCAAATCGCACATGTCGGCCATTTTTCGCGTTCTGGGGGTCAGCAACCGTAGCCAGGCCATTCTCGCGCTACGCCAAGGCTAGCAACATAACTTTAGTTAACAATCAGCGGTTTGAAGCGATCTCTGCAACCACTCTCTCTGCTTGTGCAATCGTCGCGTCGGCCAAGTTGCACAGCGCCGTGATCTCGGCGCGCGCGGGATCGACCGACGCGCATTCCAGTTGCCGCGCCGCCGCCGCAAGCGACCCTGCCGACAGGCTGAGCGCTCCGCCGGCCAGCGCGTGGGCTGCGCGTCGCAACCCGGTCCAGTCCCCTGCAATCTGTAATCCGACTATTTTATCAACAGTTTCTCGAGTTGCTCTACTAAACAGAACGAGCAATTTTTCCAGATTGTCCTGGCCCACCACGTCGGCCAGTTCTGCCAATGCGGTGCCATCGACCAGCAGCACATTGTCGGGCAATTCGTCGCTCAAGCGCCTGGCCTCTCGGGGTATGGGGCGTTCGTTCACGCGTTATCCGGAATCGGACCGCTTGCAGGATAGGGTTTGTTCGTGACGATGGACAATGGCGATTTTCAGCACATGCTCGACCGGTTGCCCGATGTCGTGTTCGGCACCGACCGATTGGGCACCATCACCTTCATAAACGCGGCATGGGAAGCGCTGACCGGGATGCCGACGGCCGAGGTCGGCACCCGGTGGCGCGAACTCCTCAGTCCGGGCGCGATCGTGGAGCTCGAAGCCACGGCAACGGATGCCCGCAACGCCATCGGGGTTCCGGTGTCGGCAACGCTGCCGATAACGACATTGACCGGCCAGCCGAAGTTCGTCGAACTCCGGCTCCAGGCCAACCGCGATCCGGACGGGACTGCAGGCGGATTTTCCGGAACCATCCGCGACCGCACCGTCGAGCTAGAACGCGACGCGCTGATCACGGCAACCGACGACCGGTTCCGGCGTATTGCCGAAAGCGCGCCGATCGGCGTCTATCAGGCCGATGCCGAGGGCAACATCATCTACGTCAACGGCACACTCGGCAGACAACTGGGCGGTGTGTCGGATCTGGCGCTCGGACAGGGCTGGAAGGATCTGGTCGACGACCCGGAACAATTGGCCGAGACGCCGGTCTGGCAAGGCTTCACACCGCAGAACGACACCCGTATCCGGCTGATCCGGTTCCGCGCTCCCGATGGCGAGCCGGTGCTCATGCAGTCGGTCAATCGTGCGGAATTTCGCGCCGATGGCTCCTTGCGCGGCTTCATCGGCGTCATGACCGACGTCACCAGGCAGTTCGAAGCGACCCAGGCGCTCGAAATCAGCGAGCGGCGCTATGCAACGCTGACCGAACTCGCCCCGGTCGGAATTTTCCGGACGGACACGCAAGGCAAGGTGACCTTCGCCAATGCCGCGTGGGCCGCATCAGCCGGGATATCGCCGCAGGAGGCGCTCGGCGATGGCTGGGCGCGCAACCTCCATCCCGACGACCGCCAGCGGGTGCTGGATGGATGGAGTGATGCCTGGCATGCGCAGACCGGAGCCACCATCCGGTTTCGCTGGCTTCATCCCGATGGCCAGATCCGCATGGTCGATGTCGTCACCGCGCCCGAGGCCAGCGCCGATGGCGAAATCGTGTCGCACGTCGGCTCCACCGTCGATATCACCGACCGCGTCAAAGCCGAAGCCAGCCTCAAGGAGCGCGAAAGCCAACTGGCGCTGCTCGCCGAATATTCGAACGACGCGATCTTCCGGCTCAATCTCGAAGGCATTTGCATTTACGCGTCGCCAGCCACACGGGATGTGGTCGGATTTTCACCAAAAGCCATCATCGGCAGCACGTTACTAGATCATTTTCATCCCGATGATCAGGAACGGGTGCGGCACGAGTTTCAGCGCCTCGCGCGTGGCGAGATGAACAGTTGGACCATCGAGTATCGCCAGTTGCGCCCCCCGGAGTTGATCGAATCCGTGTGGCTCGAAGCCAGCTGCAGGCTGGTGCGCGACGACGCGGACCGGCCGATCGAAATCATCGCCACCGTGCGCCTGATCGACCAGCGCAAACAGCTGGAGCGCGATCTGCACGCCGCCAAGGAAGCCGCCGAGGACGCTGCGCGCGCCAAGAGCACGTTCCTGGCCAACATGAGCCACGAGATCCGCACGCCGATGAACGGGGTGCTGGGATTTGCCGATGTGCTGCTTGCCGGAAGCCTGCAACCCGATCAGCGCCGGAAGATCGAGCTGATCGCGGAATCGGGCCGCGGCATGATGCGGCTGCTCAACGATGCGCTGGAACTGTCGTCGATCGAATCCGGCCTGCTGAACTTGACAATCGAGGATGTGAATCTCGCGTTACTCGTTGATAGCTCGATGTCCCTGCTGCGATCCGGACTGGCCGACAAACCGGTCGAACTGCGTCTCGATCTCGATCCGGCGCTGCCCCGGGCTATCCTTGGCGACGGGCAGCGCATGCGCCAGATCGTCGACAACCTGATCGGCAACGCGATCAAGTTCACCGACCAGGGCACGATTGTGATTGCCGCGAAGGTGCTCGACGAACAGCGGTCGCGGTTGCGCATTACCGTAACCGACACCGGCATCGGCATAGCCAAGGATGCGCAGGAACGCATCTTCGAAGGCTTCACCCAAGCCAATTCCGGCATCCATCGGCGGTTCGGGGGCACGGGGCTCGGCCTGTCGATCTCGCGCGAACTGGCAACGGCCATGGGCGGGTCGCTGACGGTCGCGAGCACGCCCGGAACGGGGTCGGCCTTCATGCTTGATTTGCCGTTGATCGCGGCGCCGTCGGCCGGGGGTTCGACGCGGACCCCGCGCCACGCCAGCCAGCCTGCCGAACTGCCGCGCTTTTCCGGGCGCGCGCTAGTGGCCGAAGACAGCAAGGTGAACAGATTTCTCGTCGCCGCGATGCTCGATCGGCTGGGCATGGCGCATGACGAGGTCGGCGATGGCCAGGCAGCGGTCGATCTCGCGTTGCAGCGCCACCGCGCGGGCGAAGGCTACGACGTCGTGCTGATGGACCTGCAAATGCCGGTACTCGACGGGATCGAGGCCACCGCGATGATCCGCAAGGCCGGGCTGGGAGCCGACGACCTGCCGATCGTGGCGCTGTCCGCGCAGACATTTCCCGATGTGATCGACCGATGCACTGCCGCAGGAATGCAGGCCCACCTGTCAAAGCCCCTGACCCTTGCGAAACTGGCGGGAATACTCCGTGACGTTTCGATCAATGAAAAATCAGTGCATTAGCGACGGCATCGAGAATTTTCAGTAAGTCTGACGGGCAGTGCGGCGGCCGCTGCGTTGCGACCGCCGCTCCGTGGATCAGGATTTCTTCGACAAGTCGTAGGCGCCCAATCCGGGCTTGAACGCCTTTTCATCGATGAACTGGCGCGTGGCTTCCTTGCGCCCTTCCCCGTCGAAGCTGTTGGCGGATTCCTGCGCGCGGATCAGGTAGTCCTCGGCATTGTCGTACGTCATCTCGCGCACGCGGCGGACCGCGAACTTGGTCGAGCGCAACGCGGTCGGGTTCTTGGCGAGCAACACGTTGGCGACTTCGAGCACGCGCGCTTCCAGCTTGTCGGCGGGCAACGCCTCGTTGACCAAGCCCCATTCGGCGGCCTGCGTGCCGGTCAGGTTCTCGCCCATCATCGCGTGGTACATCGCATGGCGGAACGAGAGCAGCTCTGCGGCAACTTTCGAAGCGCCACCGCCGGGCAGGATGCCCCAGTTGATTTCGGACAGGCCGAACTGTGCGTCTTGCGCCGCAAACGCGAGGTCGCAGGCGAACAGCGGGCCATAGGCGCCGCCGAAGCACCAGCCGTTGATCATCGCGATCGTCGGCTTTTCGAACCAGCGCAGGCGCTCCCACCAGCTGTACGCTTCGCGCTGCGCCTGACGGACCGCGCCGATGCCCTTGTGCTCGTTCTCGCGGAAGTATTCCTTGAGATCCATGCCGGCCGACCAGGCCGAGCCTTCGCCCGCCAGGATGAGAACGCCGACGTCGTCGCGGAATTCCAGTTCCTCGATCGTGCGCAACATCTGGCGGTTGAGCTTGGGGCTCATGCAGTTGCGCTTTTCCGGCCGGTTGAAATAGACCCACGCGATGCGGTTCTCGACGCGGAACGAAACTGTATCTTCTTCAAGACGATCCGACATAATATTCATCCTTGTTGTGCGAAAATTCAAATGGGAAAATGGCCCGGCTGGGTCTCGATGGTGATCCAGCGCAGTTCGGTGAAGCTGTCGATGCCCGCCTTGCCGCCGAAACGCCCGTAGCCCGACGCCCCGACGCCGCCGAACGGCATCTGCGCCTCATCATGGACGGTCGGGCCGTTGACGTGGCAGATGCCCGAACGCACCCTGCGCGCTACCGACAGGCCCCGGGCGATGTCCCTGGTGAACACGGCGGCAGACAGGCCGTATTCGCTGTCGTTGGCGAGATCGACCGCGTGCGCTTCGTCGCGCGCGCGGATGATGCCGACCACGGGGCCGAAGCTTTCATCGCGGAACAGCTTCATCGCCGGCGTCACGCGATCGATGACATGGGCGGGCATCAGCACGCCTTCGGTGGTCTCGCCGCCGACGAGTTGTTCGGCGCCCGCCGCCAAGGCGTCATCGATCAGGCTGCGGCAGTGCGCCACGGTGCGGGTGTCCACCACCGCCCCGAGCGGGGTGTTGCCGGCGCGCGGATCGCCCACCGGCATCGCGGCGACCTTGTCGCGAAACTTGGCGGCAAAGGCATCGCCCACGCTGTCGACCACGATGATCCGTTCGGTCGACATGCAGATCTGGCCCTGGTTCATGAACGCGCCGAACGCCGCCGCCTTGACCGCCTCGTCGAGATCGGCGTCCTCCAGCACGATCAGTGGGGCCTTGCCGCCCAGTTCGAGCAGGCAGGGCTTGAGGTGTCCGGCGGCGCGCTGCGCGATGATCCGGCCCACGGTGGTCGACCCGGTGAAGTTGATCCGCCGGACTTGCGGCGCATCGATCAACGCGCCCACGACCTCGGCCGCATCGGCCGGTGCGTTGGTGACCACGTTGACCACGCCATCGGGGAAGCCCGCTTCGACGAACGCCTCGACGATCAGTTGGTGCGTGCGCGGGCAGCTTTCGCTGGCCTTGAGGATCACCGCGTTGCCGCACGCCAGCGGCACCGCGATCGCGCGCACGCCCAGGATGATCGGCGCGTTCCACGGCGCGATGCCGAGGATGACGCCGACCGGCTCGCGCAGCGCCATCGACAGGCAGCCGGGCTTGTCGGACGGGATGACCTCGCCCGAAATCTGCGTGGTCAGCGCGGCGGCTTCGCGCACCATCCCGGCGGCCAGCCCGAGGTTGAACAGCGCCCAGCCCCGCGTCGCGCCGATCTCTCCCATCATCGCCTCGACGAACGCTTCGGCACGCTGTTCGAGTGCGGTCGCGGCTTTCATCAGCACCGCGCGGCGGGCGTTGGGCCCCATCGCCGCCCAGACCGGCCATGCGGCCGCTGCGCGTTCGGCGATGCCCGCCATATCGGCCGCCTGCATCGCCGGTGCGGTTGATGCCACAGCGCCGGTGAGCGGGTTCATCCGTTCGAACTGCATTTCGACTCTCCCATTTGTTATATAACATAACAATGTCGTTTGCTATGTGCAACAGCGATCGTTAGGGTCGTGGCGATGCAGGATCCGCTTTCCCATCTTCCGGGCTATGCCCTGCGCCGCGCCGCCAACGCGATGCTGTCGGAGCTGTCGTCGCGGCTGGCGGCGGTCGATTTGCGCTATGCCGATGCCTCGTGCCTGATCCTGATCGACGCCAACCCGGCGATTACGGCCAGCGCGCTGGGCCGCGCGCTCGACATCCAGCGCGCCAACATGGTGCCGCTGCTCAACCGGCTGGAAGGTGCGGGCCTGATCGCGCGCACCCCGCTCGACGGCAAGTCGCAGTCGCTGTCGCTCACCGATACCGGTCGGGCGCGGCTCGCCGAGGCGCGGACGATCATCGATGCGTTCGAGCTGGACCTGCTCGGCATGGTGCCCGCGGAACACCGCGATCACCTGCTGCCCGCGCTCAACGCGCTTTGGCAATAGGCGCGCGATCACCGCGTTGATGGGGCTTCACGGTGACGTCATGGTGCCGTCGGATCGATCAGCACCTTGCACTGCTGCGTGCGGCGACGCAGGCTTTCGAACACTTGCGGCGCGGCGGCCAGGCCGATCGTGTCGGTGATCAGCAGGCGTGGTTCGGCAGCGCCCCGGTCGAGCGCGTCGAGCGCCGCCTCGTATTCCTGGCGGGTAAAGAAGGCTGACGTCACCAGTCGCACTTCCTTGGACAGCATCGCAAAGCTGTCGATCGTGTCGGGCCGGGTGCACAGCCCGAGCAGCAGGATCGTGCCGCGATTGCGCACCTGCTGCACCGCTTGCGCGATCAGCCCGGGTATGCCGACGCATTCGAACACGATGTCGGCTTTGCCGCCCAGCGCGCGCTCTGCGCCGTCGACCGGGTCCGCCGGATCGTCGATGAAGGCGTTGGCGCCCATCGCCAGCGCCCGGTCGCGCTGCCATGACGTCACATCCTGCAGCACGACGCGGCCCGCACCGCGTCGCCGCGCCCAGAACGCCACCGCCAGGCCGATGGGGCCCGCACCCAGCACCAGCACGCGGTCGCCGGGGCGCATTCCGCTCATGTTCACGCCGTGCAGCGCCACCGCGAGCGGCTCGATGATCGCTCCGTCGGCCAGACTGGCCGAGCGCGGCAGCTTCACGCACTGGTTGGGCCGGGTGATCGCGTATTCGGCATAGCCGCCGCCCTGCAGCCCGAACTGCTCGCACCACGCCACCTCGCCGACGCGGCACGAGGCGCAGTGGCCGCAGCTTTTGAGCGGGATGACCGACACCAGGTCGCCCTTGGCGAGCCCTTCGGCGCCTTTGCCCAGCGCAACCACCTCGCCGGCGAATTCGTGGCCGAGGATGTCGCCCGCGCCCATGCCGAAGGCGGGGTCCTCGGTCATGTGCAGATCCGAGCCGCAGATGCCGCAGCGAGCCACTTTGACCACCACCTCGCCCGCGCCGGGATCGGGATCGGCGACGGTTTCCAGCATCAGGGGCTGGTGCAGGCCCTGCATCACGGCTGCGCGCATGGTCGGTTCCGCTCCTTGGGCGTCAGTGCGCGGTCTGGCCGCCGTCGATCGCGAACGTGGCGCCGTTCACGAAGCTGGCCGCGTCCGAGCACAAGTGCAGCACCGTCCCGGCAATCTCTTCGGGCTGCGCCGCGCGCCCGCTGATGTTGCCGGCAAAGAACGCGGCGCGGAACTCCGCGCTGTCGGCCCAGTGCTGCGTCATCGGCGTGACGACGAAGCCGGGCGCAATCGCGTTCACCCGGATACCCCGTTGCGCATATTCGATCGCGGCCGCCTTTGTCACACCGATAACGGCATGTTTTGCAGCGACATAGGCGGCCATGTTGGGGTCGGCTATCAATCCGCCGACCGAAGCCGTGTTGACGATGACGCCCCCACCCACCCGCAGGAAATGGCGCACTTCGGATTGCATCGCGAACCACACGCCCTTGAGGTCGACATCGATCGCCAGCGCGAATTCGTCGGGCGGAATCTCGTGGAACGGACGCTGCGGCGGCAGCACCCCGGCGTTGTTGAACGCCGCATCGAGCCGACCGAACCGCGCCACGCAGGCCGCGACGAGCGCGTCCATCGCCGCCGGATCGGTCACATCGGCGCGGACGAATTCGGCCGCCCCGCCCTCGGTTCGGATCAGCGAGACGGTTTCTCCCGCGCGATCGTCGATGTCGCCGATCATCACGCTCGCGCCCGCTGCAGCGAACGCCAGCGCCGAAGCGCGGCCGATGCCGGTCGCGCCGCCGGTGATCAGCACCGCCTTGCCGGCGAATGCGCCGCCTATTCCTGCCATGCCGCCTGCTCCCCCTTGGCCACGCGCGACGAATTTCCGAGGAGAAAATCGCCCAGCACATCCACCGATCCGGGGAAGGCCTTGGTCACTCTGGCGCCGAGATCGGTCGCATCCTTCGATGCCGCGACCAGGCCCGGCCAGGCCGCGATGTAACGGCGGCTGTAGTCGAGCCCCGACGCATCGTTGGGCAGACCGGGTTTCGAGTGGCCCGCGACCACCATCGTCGGCTGGAGCGCAGCCAGTTGGTCGATCGCCTTGCCCCATGCCGCAATCGATGCGGGATCATGCTCGCCGAACCACAGATACATCTGGTTGTAGACCAGATCGCCGGGGAACAGCGCCTTGATCGATGGTGCCCACAGCGCGGTGGCGTGCAGGTGATCGCCCTGCATCGGGCCGATGATCTTCAGTTCGCGCCCTTCGAGCAGGATGGTGTCGCTGTCGAGCGGCAGCGGCGCGCTGGGATGGCGCGGACCGTTGGTGCCCAGCAGCGGGCCCCACCGCTTGACCTTGAACGGCAGCGAGCGCCAGATGTCTGCAACGACAACCGGATGCGCCACGATCTTCACATCGGGAAACGCATCCTGGATCACTTCCATCGCGAAGAAGTGGTCGGGATGATCGTGGGTTACGAACACCGTGGTCAGGTGTTTGCCACTGTCGAGCACCATCGCCACCACCCGGTGCGCATCGGCCCGCGTGAACGGCGCATCGACCAGCACCGCGTCGTGCTCACCCTCGATCAGCGCAATGTTGGCATAGAGCGATCCGGCGCTGGTGCGCAGCACTTTGACCGTCAGGGGGCTGGCGTCAGCCGCAGCTTCGGCGCACGGCGCCGACCCAGCCAGGGCCAAGACCAGCGCCGCGATCACGGCAGCCACGCGCATCACGCGATGCCCGACTTGCCGGGGGCGATGATGTGGTTGGGATCGAGCGCCTGCTTGATCGCGGCGTTCACCGCGCGGTTCACCTCGCCGTACTGCTGCGCGACAAGGTCCATCGCCTGCACCCCGGTGCGGTACGACGCCCAGCCTTTGTCCCCGAACCCGGTGACGAGATCGTGGTAGCATTCGGCCGCGCGCTTCTCGTCTGCCGGATCGGATTTGTCATACAGCAGCGCGATGATGTGGTGCAGTTCGCGGCTGCCGATGGCGAAGGCGACGGTATAGTCGAAGCCGTGGCGCCCGAGGATTTCCTTGGCCAGCGCGACCTGCCCCACCGTCTCGCTGCCCTTGGCCGGGGCTACCGGGGCGAACCAGGCCAAGCCCCCGCCCGCGCCCTTCCAGCGCACGATGCCGATTTCCTCAAGGCTCAACCCGCCCTGCATCAGCGTGGCGTGGTGATGGAAATAGGGGTTGCCGACCATGTCCGCCTCGGTCAGCACCTCGCCGCCGATCGCCTCGAACGCCGCGCGCACGATCTTCTCGCTTTCGGCCACCATCGTCTCGGTGCCGTACAGCGCAAAGTAGGTGTTCCACATCCCCAGCCCGACTTTGGCGGCGGCGGCCTCGAACGCTTCGTCGGGCACCGGCTCGGGCTTGTCCCACACTTCGGCGCGCCGCGCGAACATGCCCAGCTGGTATCCCGCACCCATCATCAGCACCACGTTGGGGATGATGTTGGCAATGCGCAGCGGCCGCATCGCATCGACGATGCGCGACACGTCCTCCATCTTCTTGTGACGCACCACGAACGGCTTATAGACCGGCGGCGCGGGCAACAACCACATGCCCATCTTGGTCACCACGCCGAAGTTGGACTGGGTGAAGATGCCGTCAAGATAGGGCCCGTAACCCCATTTGAACGCCTGCCACGCCGAGGGGTTTTTTGTCGAACCCATGCCGGTCTTGAGCAGATCGCCATTGGGCATGACCACTTCCATGCCGCACTGGACCATGAAGTGTTCGCCATAAGGCGTGTAACCCACCCCGCGATCGAGCGTGTTGCCCACCGGGCTGGCGATCGGGCCGACCGTGGGCACGTCGATCCACAACGGCAGGTTGTTCTCGACCAGGTAGTCCTTGAGCTGCTGGTAGGTCACGCCGGGCTCGACCAGCGCCGTACACAGTTCAGGATCGACCGAAAGTATCCGGTTCATCCGCTTGAGATCGAGCACGATCTGCCCCGGCGCGGCCGTGCTCGTCATGCCATAGCCCATGTTCTTGCCGGTCGAGACCGGCCACAGCGGCTGCTTGTAGGTGTTGGCGATGCGGACGAGCTCCTGCACTTCCTCGACCGAGGCAGGTGCCACCGCGCCGACCGGGGCGTGCACATTGCCCGGGTCGGGGATGTACTTCTTGGTCCACGGCTTCACGCTTTGCGCATCGCCTGCGACCCATTCGGCGCCGACGATCGACTTAGCGGCGGCGATGAACCCGGCGAAGTCCGCCTTGCTGACCCCGGGGGCCAGCGACACCGGCGCCTTGCGTTCGCACGCGGCCAGGCCCAGCGCGGCAGCGACGACGACGCCTGCACCGAGCAAGCCCCGGCGATCGATCGGAAGCGTGCTCACTGGCCCTTCTCCTGCGGGTTGGCCGCGCTGGCTTCGACCCAGCGGCTCAGGGCTTCGAGTTCGCCGTTGCTGATTTCGGTAGGCCGGAACGCGGGCATCGCGTTGCGCCCTTCGCGCACCATGCCGACCACGGTCACTGCCGGCAGGTGCCGCCCCAGGATGATCGGTCCGACGTTGGTCCCGTGACAGTAGCCGCACGTGCTGGCATAGACCTTTTCGGGCGAGCGCGGGGCGAGTGGCTGGCCCAGCTGCTGCCCGGCGGCCCAGGCGGTGCCCGCTCCGGCCATGACCAGCGCGGCGGCGATCAGCACGGTGCGCCTCATCTGAACTTCCCCAGCATCATGCCCCCATCGATCACCACGTGGCTCCCCGTCATGTAGTCCGACGCATCGGACGCCAGCAGCAGCGCCAGCGGCTTGAGCTGGTCGGTTTCCGCCACCGCGCCCAGCGGCACCAGCGCATCCCACGCCGCCCGCGCGACCGGATCCTTCTTGAGCCAGCCGCCACCGATGTTGGTGACGAACGGCCCCGGCGCGATCGCGTTCACGCGGATGCGGAACTCCGCCAGTTCCAGCGCGAGGTGGCGCACCATGTGCAGCACGCCCGCCTTGGCCGGCATGTAGGCCATGCCGACAATCGGCTCGCTCACCAGCCCGGCGTTGGACGCGGTGGCGATGATCGAACCGCCTTTGCCGCCCGCCTTCATCAGCCGCACTGCGTCGCGCATGGTGTTGTAGACGCCGGTGAGGTTGATCGAGATCGTCCGGTCCCACCGCGCCGGGTCGAACGTATCGACCTGGCCATCGTCATTGCGGCGCCCTTCGGGATTCCAGAAGCCAGCGCCGGGATCGATCCCCGCGTTGGCAAAACAGATGTCGAGCCCGCCGTAAACCGCTGCATGGGCATCGAAAACTGCTTTGGTCTCCTCGCGGTCGGCCACGTCATGACGCGCGGCGCGGGCATTGAACCCCTCGCCCCGCAGGCGCTCGGCCTCGCGCTCTGCGCCGTCGCGATCGATGTCGGCGAGGGTCACTTTGGCACCCGCCTCGGCCATGATCTCGGCATAAGCGAGGCCGATACCCGATGCGGCGCCCGTCACCAGCGCGCTGCGCCCGGCGATGTCGAACTTGCCCAGCGTCCCCATCGTCCGGTCCGTCACAGGTACAGTTGCGGGTTGATCGGCAGGCCGTGTTCCTTGCAGTAGCTTTCGTAGTGGTTGATGAACCACCACACATCGAGCGTTTCGACGTGGTTGCCGTTCTCGTCGAAGAACTCGTTGGCGCCCTGCATGTGGAACAGCGCCTTCATGCCGTTGGGATCGTCGGTCACCAGCGTGTGCGCGGTACCGGGCATTTCGGTGATGAATTCGCCGGCGCTGCACACCCAGTCGTATTCGAGGTAGCGGAACGAGCCTTCCAGCCCGATCGCCCAGACCTTGCCGCGGTGCTTGTGCGTGCCGATCACGCCGGGGCCCTTGATCCACAGGATGTTGACGTAGACGTTCTCGCGCACGTCGAACGCCAGGTGGCGGATCGCGGCGTTGTCGCCGAACGGCACCCACGGGCTTTCGGCCTCGGACTTGCCGACGTAGCTGCCCTCCAGCCCGCGCGCCTTGATGAGGTCGCCGTACAGTTCCGGCACGGCCACGATCTTGTACGCGCCCGATGGCGGCGCCTTCATTCCGGTCATCGTCTGGTCCTTAAAGATATAGCTTGGGATTGATCGCTATGCCATTGGCATTGCAGTATGTTTCGTAGTGATTGATGTACCACCAGACGTCGGCCGTCTCGACGAGCCGGGCCTGCGCATCGTAGAACTCGATCGGGCCCTGCATCCACCCGAACAGCTTCACGCCTTGTGGATGCTCGGTCACCAGCGTGTGGCTTTCGCCCGGCACCTCGATGATCAGCCCGCCGGGCGAGGCGACCCAGTCGTATTCGAGATAGCGCACGCTGCCTTCGAGACAGACCATCGTGATCGTGCCGCGATGAAGGTGCGTGCCGATCGTGCCCGGCCCTTTCACCCACAGGATGTTCGAGAACAGGTTCTGCCGCACGTCGAACGCCAGATGCTTGATCGCGGCATTGTCGCCGAACGGCACCCACGGGCTGTCGTCATCGCTTTGCACATCGATGTAGCGACCGCCGGGGCTCAGCCGTTCGACCAGGTGCTTGTAGTTGTTGGGCACGTCGACGATGGTCTTGGCGTCGGACGGCGGGGCGGTCATGATGGCCACGGGCGCGGTTCCTAGCGGATTAGCGTATCGACGTAGTCGGCACCGATCCCGTTGGAGGCATAGTGCGCCCGCGCGGCGGCGATGTAGTCGAACACGTCGTAATGGCCGGTGGTGTTGCCGTCCTCGTCCAGCCACATCAGCGGGCCCGAGACGACGAAGAACACTTTCATTGGATCGGCATGTTCATAGCAGACCAGCGTGTGGCTCTCGCCCGGCGTCTCATAGACGAAGTCGCCCGCCGTGGCGGTCCATTCGTGCTCGAGATAGGCCCACTTGCCGCTGATCGTGTAGGCCCAGATCGGATGCGGGTGATAATGCCGGTTAACCAGCCCGGCCGACTTCGACATCAGCACATCGGCCCACATGTTCTTCGACGGGCTGATCCAGACGGGCTTGGAGCTGACCGTCTCGCTGATCGGCACCCAGTAGCGTTCGTCGCCCTCGGCGATCTTGGGCAGGTAGACTTCGGGCAGGCTGCCCTCGCGAAACACTTTCGCGACCGGCTTGAGGCCGCCCCAGAATTCGGAATGTGCGGTTTCGGGCATGGGCTGTCTCCGTTGGCGGGCGGGGATCGCAATTCGTCCCCGCCCCGCCGTTTTCGTGAACCTAGAACTTCACGCCAAGCCGGGCGTACCATTCGGCCGGGCGGCTGTAGGTGCCGTAGATCTGGCCGCCGGCAAGCTGCGCCTGGCCGGTGGTCAGATAGCGCTCGTCGGTGATGTTGGTGCCGCCCACGGTCACGTCCCAGTGCTCGCTGGGTGCCTTGTACGTGGCGCTGGCGTTGAGGATCGTGGTGTGCGGACGAACGAGCAGGAACGTGCCCTCGGTGTCGTTCTTCATGCTGCCGGTGAAGGTCACGTCACCCAGCAGCACCAGCTTGCCGTGGCCACCGAGATCGGCCTCGTAGCGTGGGCTGATGTTGGCCTTCCACTTGGGCGTCTTGGGCAATGAAACCCCGGCGAACACACCGGCCTGGAGCGGCGAAGGTGCGACCTGCGCCGGTGCCAGCACCGTGGTGTAGTGCGCATCGGTATAGCCCACCGAACCGGTCACCGTAAAGCCGGTGGCCGGCGCTGCGGTCACTTCCAGCTCGAAGCCCTTGATCCGGGCGTCGCCGGCGTTCTGGATGGTCGGCGAGATGCCCTGCTGGAAGTTAAGCTGGATGCCCTTGTAGTTGGTCAGGAATGCCGCCGCGTTGACCTGCAGGTGCCGGTCGAGCAGTTCGGACTTGAAGCCCACTTCATAGGTCGTCGCCTTTTCCGGGCCAAAGTCCGGCGCAGTCGGCAGCGGGTTCGACAGGCGGGTGGTCCAGCCGCCGGTCTTGTAGCCCTTCGACCAGCTGGCATAGAGCATCACGTCGTCGGTGGGGTGGAACTGCAGCCCCACCTTGGGCGAGAAGTTGTTGAACACCTTCTTCTGCACGCCTGCGATATAGTAGCGCAGCGGCTGGCCGGGATTGGGAAAGCCGTTGTCGATGCGGCACTGGTCGCTGATCGGGGTGAGCGAGGCGCAATTGGGATCGCCGAAGAACTGCGCCAGCTTGTAGTTCAGGCCGTTGTTGTCCGACTGGAACCCTTCGAACTCCTTGTTTTCATGCGTGTAGCGGCCGCCCACCGTGATCGCGAACTGATCGGTGAACTTGTAGTCGACCTGACCGTAGAATGCATAGTTCTTGGTCGAAAGGTTGTTGGGCCCATCGACCTGCAACAGCCCTTCGGCGAACGTCACGTAATCGTGCAGGTTGCCCGATTCCTTGAAGTAGTAGGCGCCCAGCACATAGTTCAGCTTCTTGTCCATGGCATGGCCGGTCAGCTGCAGTTCCTCGCTGAACTGCTTCTGGTTCATCTCGAAGCTGGTGTGCAGGAAATCGAGCGGCGACCCGTCGAGGTCCATCCCGGTCTTCCAGTGCAGCTCGCGGTAGGCGGTGATCGACTTGATCGAGATGCTGTCCGACAGGTCATAGTCGAGCGTAGCCGAACCGCCGTAGGTCTTCAGCTTCGAGAAGTTGTTGCCGTTGGCATAGCTGGTGTCGATGCTGTTGGTGACGAAGCGGTTGTCATACGGCAGGCGGTTGTTGTTGGGGTTGGCATCGGCGTTGACGCCATAGATCGACGGCAGGTCGACCACCGAGGTCAGGCCACCGCGATTGGCGAACAGTGCGCCGGCCGGCGGTCCGCCGATGAAGCTGTCGCACGGGCCGGTCGCCGCGCCCATCGTCACCGTGGGGTTGCCGGCGATCGCGCAGTTGTAGGTGCCGGCGAACACGGCCGGGAACGTGGTGATGACCTTGTTGGCGATCTGCGAGGTATCGACCTTGGTATAGTCGCCGCTCAGGGTCATGCGGAACGCGCCGCCGTTGTCGTAGCGCAGCTTGCCGCGCAGGTTGTAGTTGTTGTCGCCGCCTTCGGTGCCCAGCCCGATGTTGTTGTATCCCGCCGCCTTGAACGAGGTGATCGGATCTTCGGCAAAGCCGGCGGCGCCGGGAAACGCGATCCGCTTGAGGTAACCGTCGCGCTTGGTGGTGGAGAAGCTGAGCGACGACGACAGACCCGTCGTCAACGGCACATCGACCGTGCCCTTGACCGAAATGTAGTTGAACCGGCCGGTGGTGACGCTGCCCTTGAAGTGGAACTCGTCGCCCGGATCGTGCGTGACGATCGAGATGGCGCCACCGATGGTGTTGCGGCCGAACAATGTGCCCTGCGGGCCCTTCAGTACTTCGACGCGCTCCACGTCGGGCAGATCCTGGTTCGCACCGACCGATCGTGCGAGATAGACGCCGTCGAGGTAGATGCCCACGCCCGGATCGATGTTGAACGCAAAGTCGTTGGCGCCGATGCCGCGGATATAGGCGGACAGCACCGACGACGAACCGGAAAACGGCGTTCCGGCGTCAAGCGTCACGTTGGGCGAAATGTTGGACAGCGACGCGACGCTGGTGACCGCGCGTTCCTGCAACGCCGCGGCGGTGAACGCCGAAATCGAAATCGGCACGTCCTGGACGTTTTCCGCGCGCTTTTGCGCGGTGACGACGATCTGCTCGATCCCGCCTTCCGAGGCTTGGGCTTGCGCTTGCGGCGCTGTGTCCTGCGCGAAAGCGGGCGTGGCCAGCACGGTGGCCAGGGCCGCGATTGAAACCGGTGCGAACTTCATGGTTCTTCCCTCTCCTGTTTATTTTTTACCGGGCGAAGCGTTTGAAGGAATGCTTCACCTCGGGGTCACCGTTGATGGCACGTCGGGCAGTCCCCTGCTTGCACTGGGGCGCAAGCCGATCAGGACTGATACGCAAAAGTTGCCCCGGTCAGGGCCGGCTCCTCCATTCGCGCGGCGCGAGGCCGAAATGCTGGCGGAAACAGCGCGTGAAATAGGCGCTGTCGTTGAACCCGTGTTCGAATGCGACTTCGGTGATGCTGGCTTCGGGGCGGGCCAGCAACCGGTCGGATGCGCGCAGCAGCCGGCGTTCCAGAATATACCCGCTGGGCGTGGTGCCCATCGCGGCGAACAGGTTCTGCACGGTGCGGACCGATGCGTTGCACGCTTGCGCAATCGTCGTGGTGCGCAGGAACGGGTCGCACAACTGGGCATCGACCACCGCCAGCACCCGGTTGCGGAACGCGGTTTCGACTTTGCGTGGTTCATCACGCCCGGCGCCGCGCATGGCCAGCGCGGCCAGATCGTAGAACACCGCGTTCACGCCCTGCTCCCATTCGGGATCCTGCATGCCCTGATCGCCCTGATGCCACAGCGACAGCAGGAAATCGTGGAACACGCGCCCTCCCGGCGAAGATCCGCACATCCGCCGCGACAGCGCATCGTCGAGTCCCGGAAAACGTTCGACCAGCGGCTGGCGGGGAAATTCCACGACCAGCAGTTCGTGCGCCGACAAGTCGATCGCATAAGGGCGATGCGGTGAACCCAGCACGAAGTCGCCCGGCTCCAGAACGCTGGTCACCCCGTCCTGCCGGTGCTGGCTGGTGCCGCGACATTGCAGATGCAGGATGATGCGTTCGGAAGCGCTGTCACGCGGCAGGCGCCCGACCATCGACGGACCCGAACGCGGGCGGATCATGTCGAGTTCGCCCACGCTCCAGCACCACATTTCGCCCGAGAAGTCCTGATCGGGTGTATTGACGAACGTGCCGCCATAGACGCGGTCGACCAGATCGTTCCAATAGCGCAGCCGTTCGGGCGGTGCGACGCCGGCGGTGGCGAATTTTTCCACGACACTCATCGTTCACTCCCTTCCCGCAGATCAGGCCGCTTGTGCCGATAGCCCTCCGGCCGCCCGTCGCGCGACCACGCGCGGGGCGGATTCGATCAGCCCGAGCGCGCAGAAACCCGCCGCGATGGCGAGGCCGAACATCAGCCACACCGGCGCGGTCAGCCCCCACTTGTCGGCCGCCGCCCCCGCGATGAACGGGCTGAGCACCCCGCCCAGCACTTCGCCGGTGCCCATCACCACGCCGGTCAGCGTCGCGGTCAGGCGCGGATCGACCGACTCCGACGGGATCGTCGCCATGAACAGCGGGAACACGCCGTTGAGGCCCCAGCCGAAGAAGAAGATCGCGGCCAGCACCACGGTCGATCCGTTGAAATACAGCGCGCCGAGCGGCAGCGTCACCCCAAGGAACGAGAAGAACACCAGCACCGGGCGGCGGCCGATCGCATCCGAAATCGCGGGGACCACAAAGCTGCCGATGCCCGCCGAAATGCCCAGCGTGGCCATCAGCCATCCCATCGTCTCGGGCGCGAACCCGCGCACTTTGGTCAGGAACAGCGGCATGAACGCCCAGCAGACCACGAGATACGAGACCAGCAGGATCGCAATCAGCGCGCACAGCACGACGTTGCGATGCCGAAACGCTTCGCGCAGGGACACCGTCGGATGCGCTTCGTGGCTCACGTCCTGCGGCGGTTCGCGCAAGGTGAACCAGATGATCGCGGCGGAGATCAGGCCGGGAATGGCCGCCATGTAGAACCCCGTGCGCCAGCCATAGGCCAGGGCGATCGGCACCAGCAGCAACGGCGCCAGCCCCGATCCGAGCAAGTTGGACCCCAGGTTCTGCGCCACGCCCATGGCAAGCCCGCGCCGCTCGGGCGCTACCTCGGACACGACCATCGCATGGCTGACCGGCATCACGCCGCCTTCCGCAGCGCCCATCAGCAGGCGTGCGCCCAGCAGCATGATGAAGGTGGTGGCGACGCCCGACACGAACGAGCACAGGCAAAACGCGATCGTCGCCAGCACGATCACCGGCTTCTTCGACCCGAGTTTGTCCGACAGGCGCCCGACGCCGAAGCCCGCCAGCGCCCAGGTGAGCGACAGCGCCGAACTCAGCGTGCCGACTTGCGTGTTCGACAGGTGCAGGTCGGGCTGCACGAACGGCATCAGGAAATTGAGCGCGTTGCGATCGAAAAACAGGATGCCGAAGTTGAGGCTGAGCAGCCCCACCACCCACGCCTGATAACCACCGCCACGGCGCTGTCCGGAGCCGGTGGTTGCTGCGTCGATCGACGCGCTCACAGGAACGACCTCACCGGCTCGCGGCCATCCCAATCGCGCGACGCCTGCCAGAACCGCGTGAAGTGTTCGTCCATGCCCGTCGTTGCGGGAATCAGCTCGATGAAGCCGGGCTGCGCGGCGTGTCCGCCTTCGAGGTAGGCGACGGCGCCGCCGGTCGGCACGGCCGCGCGGAACGCCAGCTGGTACCCGCGCGCCAGATAGCCGGGCAGGTCCGCATCGACATCGGCGCAAGCAATGCCGAAATGGTGGAAGCCGTACCCGCGCTGCTCGACCGTCTCGCGATAGACCGAGGGATGATCGTCGAGCGGCTGGATCAGTTCGATCTGCATGTGCCCGGCAAAGCCCATGGCAATGGTCACGTCGGCGCGTGACGCTTCACCGCGATAGACCTGGTCTGGCGCGAGGAAGTGGTCGAGCAGGAAGAACGGCCCTGCCCCGCAATCGCGGATGAAGTGATCGATCGCGGCGTGGATGTCCGCGACGACGAACGCCGTCTGCATGATCCCGCCGATCGATTGGCCGAAGCCGAGTTGCCGTGCCATGCGCTGTCACTCTCCCCGGGACAGCGACCGATCCAGGCCCAAATGGAGCCGTTTCGCGCTGTGCCCTTTCCCGTTTTTCCGCCCCGCAATCGGGGTCGGGTCGTTGTGGTCCGCGCTCGTCGCGGCGCACTTCGATCTTGGTTTATTTGTACGTAACAGATACAATTTTCGGAAGAATGCAAGTGGCCTTTCGTCCGGCTTGCCCGGACGGCGACCTTGCGTTCCCGCTTCAGAGCGTGATGACGACCTTGCCGAACAGCGACGACGATCCCTGATACCGATAGGCATCGAGCGCCTGCTCGATCGGGAATGTGCGGTCGACCACCGGCTTGATGGCGTGGCCATCGACGAACGCGTTGAGGCGCTGCGCCATGCCTTTCGAACCGACGAAAATGCCGCGCAATGTCGCACCCTTGAACATCAGCGCGTGCGGGCCGGTATCGCCTTGGCGCGTCAGCACGCCGATCAGCGAAATCTCGCCGTTGTAGCCGACCGCCGCGATGCTTTGCGCCAAAGTGCCCGAGCCGCCGACTTCGACGACATGATCGACCCCGCCGACCAGCTTCGCCGCAGCAGCGCCCCAATCGGGCACCGAGCGGTAGTTGATCGTGTCGTCGGCGCCCATCGCCTTGACCCGCGCCAGCTTTTCATCGGACGAGGACGTGGCGATCACGCGCGCTCCGGCGGCCTTGGCGATCTGCAGCGCGAGCAGCGACACGCCGCCGGTGCCCAGCACCAGCACGCTCTCGCCCGCTTTCACGGGTCGCGGGCCTTCCATCAGCGCATTCCAGGCAGTGACCCCGGCGCACGGCAGGCAGGCCGCTTCCTCGAAGCTGAGGCTGCTGGCCAGCGGCACCACCGCATGGGCGGGGAGGACCACGTAGTCCTGCAGCATTCCGGTCGTCGGCGGCGCGCCGAGCGCAGGGCCGTGCCCGGCGTTGGGCGGCCCGTCGATCCAGTCGAGGAAGAATGTGCCCGCCACGCGATCGCCCAGCGCCAGCCCGGTTACACCCGCGCCGATCCCGGCGATTTCACCCGCACCGTCGGACAGGGGCACGGTGTCTCGATCGACCGCGCCGCCCAGGTAGTGCCCCTGCGGAATCAGCTGGTCGCGAAAATTCAGCGAACAGGCGCGCACCCTGACCAGCACTTCGCCGGGACCCGGTTCGGGCCGGGCCACCTCGATCATGTCGAGATCGTCGAGCGACGCTGCGCCCTTCCTGATCAGCCACTGCCGCATGTTCGTTTCCTCTGCCCTTGCCTGTCATCGCCGAAGCCGGCCCAAGTCCCAATCGACCATGAGTGGGTTGTTTCACGGTGTGAAACTAACTTGTCGAAGAAGTTTCAGGCTGCGGTCCCGCTTCCAGTTCGGTGCCGATGATCCGGGCCGCATCTTGCAACGCGCCCAGATGCCGCGCGATGACCCGATCTTCGATGGTGCGCTTGGCCGGCCAGGTAACGTTGATCGCAGCCACCGGGGCACCGCGCACCTTGATCGCCACGCCCATCGAACGCCGTCCGTCGCGCAGCACGAGCTGCCGCGAACGGTCGGGCCAGGCATGAACCGGTTCGCGCACCGCGTATCCTCTGCTCCGCGCCAGATTGAGGATCGCGTGCAATTCGGCCTCGCTCGCTTCGTCGGCACCCGGCGGGCGCAGGCGCGACAGGATCGCATCGCGCTCGGCATCGTCGCAAGCCGCAAGATACGCCCGCCCGGTGGCCGTGTGGATATACGAAAGCTTGACCCCGACCGGACCCAGCGTGGCCGCATCGAGCCGGAACAGCGGGCTGTTGGTCTCGATGATCTCGATATGGTCGAGCCGGGGAACCGCCAGGATCGAGGGCCAGGCGATGCGGGTGCTGAGCGCCTTGAGATGGGGCGAGGCGATCTCGGCGATTTGCTCGCTGGACGCAAACTGTGCACGCGCGATGTTGTCGACATGCGGCAGATAGGCGCCATCGGCCAGGCGCTGCCACACCAGTCCTTTTCGCCCCAGCGTCAACAACATGCGCAGCAACGTCGCCTTGGGCAGGCTCAACGCGAGATGCAGTTCGTGCAGGCTCACCGCCCGCCGCGCCTGCACTTCCAGCAGCACGTCGAGCCCGCGTTCCAGCGCCCTGACGGTCTTTACCTTGCGATCCAGCATGGCCGCATCCTCATCCCCGGTATTTCACCTTGTGGAACGCTGCGTCGCGAAAGCATGGTGCAATGTCAACCGCGATGACGCAGCTATGGTCGCAGGGAGAGAACCGGGAATGGACGACTTGCCAAGCGTCCTGCTCATCGCGACGCAGGACACCAAGGAAGAAGAAGCGCGCTTTGCCCGGCGGGCGCTGGAGGCAGCAGGCGTGCGCGTTGTGCATCTGGACCCCAGCATACGCCAGACCGTCGGCGGAGCGGAAATTTCACCCGAACAGGTCGCCCAGGCGGCCGGCACCACGATCGAGGCGGTGCGCGCGCTGGGCCACGAGGGCAAGTGCCAGGACGCGATGATCCGCGGATCGATCGCCGCCGCGCACGCCTGGCAGGCGCGCGAGCCGGTCTCCGGCATCCTTGCCATCGGCGGG
>NZ_BCTW01000014.1 GCF_001590965.1 Novosphingobium lentum NBRC 107847 | reverse complement strand
CCGCTCCCGCCGTGAGGCGGGAAAATGACTCGGGAAAATTCTCAGCCCTTGATCGTGCCGCGCCGCAGGTCGCGTGCCTTGGTCAGGATGATGTCTTCCAGCTTCTGCACGGTGGCAGCCGCGACCGGGGCATCGACCCACTGGCCGTTCTGCGAAACCTGGCGGCTGGCGGCCACGCGCACGGCATCGGCGCGCAGATCCTGGTCGAGGATCGAGACGGTCACCTTGACCCGCTCACCCGGCTGGCGCGGGTTGGTATACCAGTCGGTCACGATCACGCCGCCGTTGCTGTCGGTCTGCAGCAGCGGCATGAACGACAGCGTTTCAAGGCTGGCGCGCCACAGATAGGCGTTGACGCCGATCGTGGTCACCTGGCTCGGCGCGATTTCGGCCTTGGCGTGGCGATTGTGATGGGCGCAGCCAGTGATCGCAACGGCCAGCGCACCCAGCGCGATTCCGCGGGCAACAAGATTGGAAATGCGATGGGTCACAGGCGTATCAGTCCTTGCTGGCGGCGAAGCATTGGCAGCCCTGCCGTAATTGGCCGCGTTTGGCAGCTTGCCGGCGCCTCTATCACTGCCGCGTCACACCGGGCAAGCGACATTGAAGGCGCGCCTAATGGCCGCAGCATCCGTGAACGGTAGATGAATTGCGCCAGAGGCTGTGTGTATTGCGCAACAGTTGCGCGAGAAGATTCAAAAATTTCACGGGACACTGGAAACTTCGCCCCTGCAAACGTATGTTACACGAAAGAAATCAAGAAAGGCCCGGAATTGCGCGAGTCCCGCGCTACCGGGCTCGCTGGGGCGGAATGGAAAGGGTTTTGAACATCATGGCGGGCAATCGCAACAACGATCGTGGGAAGGGTGGCAAGCGCCGCTTTGCTCTGCGCGCGCCGTTGCTGGCCGGCGCCGTGATCGCGCTGGGCGTGCTGGCCGCCCCCACCGTCAGCAGCGCGTTTTCCAGCGGCTTCGCCTCGCACCCGGTCAGCCTCGCCGCACGCGGCAGCATCGGCTCGTTCACGCCCGCCACGATCGATCCCCGGCTTGCCGAACAGATCACGGTCCGCGCGCTGAGCGGTCGTCTGTTCCGCTTCACGCCCGCCGGTGACGGCAACCGTCCCGATCGCTCGGTCACGGTCGCGGTACGGATCGACAACGACAACGCGCATGTCGCGTCGGTGCGCAACGTGCTGGCGACGGCGGCGACCGCGCCGGGCGTGGCGCCGATCCGCATCGCACCCACGGCGTACAACCTGGGGCTGGCGCGCGGCTATCAAAGCTTCGCGATCGAGACTGCGCTGCCCAAGGATATCCAGCGGATCAAGATGGCCGATCTGGCCACGTTTGGCGCGGGCAAGGGTGCTGCGGTGCAATCGGGCGGTACGCCGGCGCGGTTCGCGCCGCAGATCGAACTCGACGAAAAGTCCAAGCCGGGCCGCGCGCCGCGCACGCTTGAAGGGCAGGGCGATTATTCGGTCGATGTCGGCGGCAGCTATCGCCTGTCTCGCAACGTCAAGCTGACCGCAGGCTTGCGCTATTCGGCCGACCGTGACCGGATCGTGCCGCTGACCGATGGCAAGAAAGACAGCCAGGCGGTCTATGTCGGAACCCAGTTCCGCTTCTGATCGCGTTCAGGCGATTGGCACCCTGCCGATTTCGGTCGGCTCCCCGACGGGGATTATACTTTTTCCCTATGTTCTGCCATTTCGGACGGATGGCGCTTGTCGGCATCCGCCTTGCGCCGTAGCCTGTCGGGCGAGAGGCTTGAAAGGGGAAAACCATGGCACGAGTAGCAATTGTTACCGGCGGTTCCAGGGGCATCGGCGAGGCGATCAGCCTGGCCTTGCGCGACGAGGGGTTCACCGTCGTCGCCAACTACGCCGGCAATGACGAAAGAGCCAAGGCGTTCACCGCCGCCACCGGGATTCCGACGATGAAGTGGGATGTCGGCGATCATGAGGCGTGCCTTGCGGGTTGCCAGCAGGTCGCGGAGCAGTTCGGTCCGGTCGACGCCGTGGTCAACAATGCCGGCGTCACGCGCGACGGCGTGCTCCACAAGATGAGCTTCGAGGACTGGAACGATGTCATGCGCATCAATCTGGGCGGATGCTTCAACATGGCCAAGGCGACGTTTTCGGGCATGCGCGAGCGTGGCTGGGGCCGCATCGTCAACATCGGTTCGATCAACGGGCAGGCGGGGCAATACGGCCAAGTCAACTATGCTGCAGCCAAATCGGGCATCCACGGCTTCACCAAGGCGCTGGCGCAGGAAGGCGCCAAGTTCGGCGTGACCGTCAACGCCATCGCACCGGGCTATATCGATACCGACATGGTGGCGGCGGTGCCCGCGCCGGTGCTGGAAAAGATCGTCGCCAAGATCCCCGTCGGCCGCCTCGGCCAGGCGAACGAGATCGCGCGCGGCGTGGCGTTCCTGTGCTCGGAACACGCCGGCTTCGTGACCGGATCGACGATGAGCATCAACGGCGGGCAGCACATGTACTGACCGCCGTTGCGGGTCTATTCCACGAAGATGCCGGTGACCTTGTAGACGCCGTCTTCCTTTTCCAGCGCGAGGGTTTCGGTCGCGCTGGCGCGGTTGGCGAAGCTGCTGCGAAACCTGACGATCCACTGGCCGTTCGGCGGCGCGGGGACGAAATCGGCCCCGGCCAATGTGCGGCTGCGCAGAAGCCCAAGCGGCGGATAGACCTTCTGCGACGCTTCGGCCCACAGCGTCTCGCTGTTGATCTGGTGGAAGGACTGGGCGGTGGCGCGATAGCTGCGCGACCAGTCGCCGGCATCGACCAGCGACAGGAAGGCGCGTGCTGCCTCCGTCGCGGCGGCCTGATTTGCCGTCGCGGGCGCTTCGGCAGATGTGGCGGCTGGCGCAACCGGGTCGGCTGCAGGGCTGGACAGGGCGGCAAGGGCGTAGACGGCCAGGGCAAGGGTCATGACGGTTCCTCCGATCAGCCAGCGGCGGCGCCCCGTTGCGCTGCCGGACTGGTGGCTGGCGACGGTCTGCGCGTCGCCCTGCGCCGGGGCATCCCCCAATGGCTTGTCCCCCAGCGATTGGGGGGCGTCGAGCTCGGCCTCGCGCAGCTGGCGAGCCGCCTCGCGACTGCTGGATACGGACATCTTGCGCCGCGCGTCGCGCAGTCGCTCGTTCACGGTATGCACCGAAAGCCCCAGCTCTCGCGCCATGCTCTTGGCGTCGTGGCCGCTCACCAGCAGGCGCAAGGTCTGCTTTTCCTTTTCGGTCAGCGCTCGATAGTCCTCGGTCATGGCCACGATGTAGGGTCGCAGTAAAATGCGGGCCACCCCGAATTATTCGTATCCAGCCAGCAAGGCGGCGGCGTAGGCTGTGATCGATGACCAGCCTCTATCATCCGCCCATGAAGCGTTCGGTCGAAATTGCCGGGCACAAGACCTCGATCAGCCTGGAGCCGGTGTTCTGGGACATGCTGCGGGATTGGGCCGAGCGCGAGGGCGTGCCGGTCAATGCGCTGGTGGCGCGGATCGATGTCGAGCGAATCGCCAGCCCGACCCCGCCGGGCTTGGCCAGCGCGATCCGCGTCTGGCTGGTGGCGCGGTCGCGCGAGGCTGATGCCGGGTCCTAATCCCCGCCGACGCGCTCGATTTCGGCACCCAGCAGCGCGAGCTTTTCTTCCAGCCGCTCATACCCGCGATCGAGATGGTACAGCCGGTGGACTTGCGTTTCGCCCTCGGCGGCGAGCCCGGCGATGACCAGGCTCATCGAGGCGCGCAAGTCGGTCGCCATGACTTCGGCGCCGGTCAGTTTGTCCACGCCGTGGACGATCGCGGTGCGGCCCTTGGTTTCGATATGCGCGCCCATGCGGTTCAATTCCGGCACGTGCATGTAGCGGTTTTCGAAGATCGTCTCGGTCAGCACGCTGGCGCCATCGGCCTTGCACAGCATTGCCATCAGCTGCGCCTGCATGTCGGTGGCAAAGCCGGGATACGGCGCGGTCGAGAGGGTCACGGGCCGCAGCGGGCCGTCGGCGGCGACGTACAAACCGCCGGGAACGGGCTCGACATGAACCCCGGCATCACGCAGCGCCTGCACGGTGGCTTCCATTTCCTCGATCTTGGCGCCCTTCAGCGTCACTTCGCCGCCGGTGATCGCCGCCGCGCAGGCATAGCTGCCCGCCTCGATCCGGTCGGGCATGACCATGTAGGTCGCGCCGTGCAGGCGGGGAACGCCGTGGATGGTGATGTCCGAGGTGCCGATGCCCTCGATCTGCGCGCCCATCGCCACCAGCAGGTTGCACAAATCGACGATCTCGGGCTCGCGCGCGGCGTTGTGCAGCGTGCTTTTGCCGTTGGCGAGCACCGCGGTCATCAGCGCGTTCTCGGTCGCGCCGACCGACACCACCGGGAAGCTGTAGCGCCCGCCGGGCAGCCCGCCGTCGGGCGCGCGCGCGCGGACGTAGCCCGCCGCCATCTCGATCTCCGCGCCCAATGCTTCGAGCGCTTTGAGGTGCAGGTCGATCGGGCGGTTGCCGATCGCGCAGCCGCCGGGCAGCGACACCGTCGCCTCGCCCGCACGCGCCAGCATCGGGCCAAGCACGAGGATCGAGGCGCGCATCTTGCGCACCAGTTCATACGGCGCGACGGTGCTGGTCAGCCGCGTGGCCTGCAACGTCATCACCCGGCCGAAATCCTCGGGCCGCGATCCGGCAATGGCGGTCGATATGCCGAACTGGTTCATCAGGTGCTGAAAACCGTCGATGTCGGCCAGGCGCGGCAGGTTGCGCAGCGTGACCGGCTCGTCGGTCAGCAAGGCGCAGGGCAGCAGGGTCAGCGCAGCATTTTTGGCGCCCGAAACCGGAACGGTGCCCGACAGGCGCTTGCCGCCACGGATAATGATCTTGTCCATCAGAGGCGTTTAGCCAGTTTGGGTTCGCGTGCAAGTGCACCACATTCGACAGCTTGCGCAGCGCCCGCTAAAGCCTTTAACTGCACCGCAACATACCACTGGCAACAGGGCCTTCATGACCGATAAAACTGTGCGCAAGCCGATCCGCAAGGCCGTGTTTCCCGTCGCCGGCCTCGGCACGCGGTTTCTTCCGGCGACCAAGGCCATCCCCAAGGAAATGCTGCCGATCATCGATCGCCCGCTGATCCAGTATGCGGTGGACGAAGCGCGCGAGGCGGGCATCGAGCAGATGATCTTCGTCACCGGGCGCGGCAAGACCTCCATCGTCGAGCATTTCGACGTTGCCTACGAACTCGAGGCGACGATGCGCGACCGGGCCAAGACGCTCGACGTGCTCGAGCCGACGCGGCTGAAACCGGGTAACCTCGTGACCGTGCGCCAGCAGGTTCCGCTCGGGCTGGGCCACGCGATCTGGTGCGCGCGCGGGATCGTGGGGGACGAACCGTTCGCGATCTTCCTGCCCGACGAACTGATGATCGGCGAACCGGGCTGCATGAAGCAGATGGTCGAGGCCTACAACGAAGTCGGCGGCAACCTCATCAGCGTGCTCGAAGTGCCCGAGGACGAAGTGTCGAGCTATGGCGTGATCGCGCCGGGCAAGACGCTCGACATCATGGGCGGCGCGCTGACCGAAGTCACCGGGCTGGTCGAAAAGCCCAGGCGCGAGGAGGCGCCGTCGAACCTGATCATCTCGGGCCGCTATATCCTCCAACCCGAAGTGATGCGCACGCTCGAAGGCCAGGAAAAGGGTGCGGGCGGCGAAATCCAGCTGACCGACGCGATGGCCAAGATGATCGGCACGCAGCCGTTCCACGCGGTGACATTTGCCGGCCGGCGCTTCGATTGCGGCAGCAAGATCGGCTTCGTCGAGGCGACGCTGGCGCTGGCGCTCGAACGGCCCGACATGGCCGACGAAGTGCGCGCGATGGTCAAGCGGCTGGTGGGGTAGGGCCGGGCATTTCCCGCACCCGCCCCAGCCGCCAAAGCCGGTTGCCGAGCGACTGCCAGCGTCCGCAACTTCTCTAACTTCTCCCGTATCGCGCACGGAATGTTTTCTGCCACGAGTCGCAGCGGTGACGGCGAATATCGTTGTCGGGCAAGGGGTTGGGCGAGATTGCAGCATCGCGGCGATGATAGCGCGGGCGGGGCTTGTAGGAAATGCGGCGCGATATGCTGAAGCTGTCGTCGGGACACGGTGTTCCGTGTCCCCGCCAGTAAGTAAAGTATCACCATAACCAAGCGCACCTTGGCCGCAACACCGTTGAGTTCGACTTCCGCTTCAACTCCCCCACCATCACCAATGGCGAGCGCGCCGATGAAGCCTTGAAGGACATCGACGGCAAGCGCCTCACCTATCGGCGGACTGACAGGCTCGCCACCTGATCACTACAAGCCACCCCGCCAGATTGGGGAGAGGCGCAAGCGCCGGACAAGCGGTTAACTGACTCGACTCTTGCGCGAATACTACCCACCATTCGCCTGTACCGGGAAGCACTCGCCCTAGACCAGCGAACACGTGGATTGGTGCAAGGCGAAGCCAAAGGAACAGAAAGGGCGTGTCTGGACCTGCAAGGGCCACCAGATGCCGCCGCCGGGCAAAACGGGCGTCTACGCTGCCGCCGAGCGCGTTCCAATGGAGTCTACTTCGCTTCATCATGAGTGGCTCATGACCATGAATGGTGAGTCCGTCATCCGGTGAACGGGGGCTTATCCGTTCGTCCGGGGCCTAACCGCAAACCCTTTCGGGCCAGCGGCGCGTCGCGGCTCGGGGGATCATCCAATGAAAACCCGAACCACGGTAACGTGGAACATTGATGTAACCGTCCACAAATGCCTCTGGGCGCTAGTGGGCCTGATCACCTTGTTTCTTGCGTGAAAGGTTGGGGCGGGCTTCGGCCCGTCCCGGCTTACCCTCCGTGGTGTGCTGCTTCGGCGGGGTCCGCAGCATCCGCTCTAGAACCTAGTCCTCTTTCGTTTGATCGGTGTCAGTCATGGAGCATCCCCTCGACTTAGCCAAGTCCAGGCTTCGCATAGCAGAGAGAGCGATCCAATCCCTCGGGCAAGCGGCAAACTTTGAGGAATTTTCGGACCATTGGCACGTCTTTTTACTAGGTTTCCACGGCGTATTCACCGTGTTCAACGAGGCCACGCCGCCATCCAAAAAAGCCGAAAACTGGCTGGGACGGAAAAACGCCGAACGTCGCCGAGATGGTGTCGTCCAATACCTATACGAAGCCCGCAATGACGAGCATCATGGCCTAATTCGATCCGTCACAATGTCAGGCGGAGAGCACCTGTACAAAGTTTTGCCAGGCCAACGTATTTTGCCACCCGATCCTAGCCTAGGGCGTTGGTTCGCTTGTGACGCTGATACAGGCGTCCCATTGGAAATCGTCGCATGGCAGGGTCCGGGTCCCGCACTCACCGAAGTGCGGAACAGAGATAGGCAAAAGATATATGGCGCGCCGATCTCACACAAAGGGCAGATAATACAAGATTTGTCCCCTCTCCACGTCGGAGAGACCGGTCTCGCTTGGATCATCCAGATGGTAACTGAAGCAGAGACTCACTTTGCATAGCAACGAATATTCGGCCGGCCATGCGCGAAAGGTCATCGCCCAAATACGCTTCCGATAGCACCTCGACACCTGCCTCAATCATTGCAGGAGTAATCTCTACGTCAGTGAAGCTTCGGCCTGTCCCGAATCCTGCGCCACGTCGAATTTGCTTTCTCGAGTATATAATTGCCATAATTTCTCAGCACTTGCATCGCTTGAACCAGCCGGTTTCGCATGGCGGTTCTCCTTGGGTCGGCAGGGACACGGAATACCGTGTCTCTGGGGCAGGGTTAACAGTTACGCGGTCGCCTGGGCTCTCCGTTCGACCCCCAGCCACGTCAGCTTGCGCCACAGCGCTTCGAGCGGGCCTTGCCCGAAGCGCGCCAGCCACCATTGCGGCCATGCCAGCATCGCCGCCCAGCCCAGCACCACGAACAGCGGCAGCGCGGCGCGCGGGGTGGCGTCGGCCAGGCCCAGCCCCCAGCCGCAGAAGATCGCGCTCATCGCGATGGTGGTGCCGATGTAGTTGCTGAACGCGGTGCGCCCCGCTGCCGCGATCCGCTGCGCCAGGGCACGGTGCGCAAGGCGTGGCCACAGCAGCACCAGCGCGGCAGCATACCCGGTCGCCACCAGCAGGTGCGGCACTTGCGTCCAATGGTTGATCGCGTCGAACATCGCGCGCGGCGGAAAGTCGTGGCGCCACAGCCAGCCGAGCAGCGCCAGCGTCATCGCGCCGCCCGCGCCGATCCCGATGATCGCGGTGCGTTGCAGCGCACGGCGGTTCCAGCCGCCGGCAAAGAACCCGCTGATCTGCAGCGCCATGCCGATCAGCATCAGCGGCAGCGTCTCGCTGAAGGTGATCTGCGCGACATCGAGCGGTTGCGCCGGGCGTTGCTGCCAGCGGGTTTGCGCAGCTTGCGCAAAGCCCTGGTGCAGCACGCGCTCGTCATAGGTGACCATCCCGGCGATGCGCGCGGTCATCGCCGCTTCGTCCGCGCGCTCGTTCGGCGTGGCGGTGCCCGCCAGCACGCGCTGCTCGGCGGCAATGCCCGGAAGGCCCGCCGCGCTGCCCAGTCCGTGTGCGCCGATGAACAGCACCAGCCCCGCCGCCGCCAGCGCGCCTGCGGGCAGGCGCCGCACCACCAGCGCCGCCGCGCCGCACACGGCATAGGCGAACAGGATGTCGCCCCACCACAGCAGCAGGTAGTGGAGGTAGCCGAACGCGGCGAGCCACAGCAGGCGGCGCGCCTGCATCAGATCGCCGTTGCGACCGCGCCGCTCCGCCGCAGCGATGAACAGCATCATGCTCGCCCCGAACAGCAGCGTGAACAGCGCGCGCATCTTGCCCTCGAACACCACGAAGGCGAACGCGAACCATGGCGTTGCGCCGGGTTCGGGGTGGGGCAGGCGGGGGGAATAGGACGCGACCTCTGGCCCCCAGAACCCGGTCACGTTGATCGCCAGGATGCCCAGGATCGCGCAGCCGCGCACGAAATCGAGGCTGGCGATGCGCGCGGGCGCCTCGCCCGGGGCGGACGGCGGTTCGATCAAGCGTGCGGCGATGTCGGCGCTCTACGTATCATCAGGGCTTGACCATCATCAGGGCTTGACTGGCAGGCACACGACCGAGGCGGCTTTCAGCGCGGCGCAAGTCCGGTCGGCATCGGCCTGGCCGGCAAAGCCGCCCGCCTGCAGCCGCGTGACCGCGCCGCCGGGTACGTCGATGCGCTCGTGACCGGCGAGTTCCGCGCGCTTGCCGACCCGCGCCCACAGCGCGTCGGCGTTCGCGCGCTGCCCGAACGCGCCCAGCTGGACGCGCCAGCCGCCGCCGGAAGCGGGGATCGCCTTGGCCGGGGCGGTGTGCATCACGGGCATCGGCGCGGCGGCCGCGACGTGCGGTGCCGGCGTTTCTGCGGCCCGGCCCGGCACGCGAATGTGCTTGCCGCCGCGGCTGTCTTGCGAGGACACGGCCACCGGGTTGGCATAATCGGCGCCTGCCATGACCGGCGCGGGCGGCGGCGCAACCTCGGGCATGCGCGTCAGCCCGGTTTCGGTCGACGGCGGCACCGGCGTGGGAGCGACCGGTGCGGGCACCATGGAAGGACGGATCGGCGACGGGCGGATCGCAGCAGGCGCGGCGCCTTTCACGCCCAGATCCGCCGACGCGAGCTGGCGGTGGCGGGTGGCATCGGCCTGCTGTTCGAGCTGGGCCGCCATCGCCACGCCTTCCTGGCGCTGGTCGAGCGGGATGATGGTGTCCATCGTGGCGAGGCTGGTGGTCGCCTGCGGCAGGCCCATCGACGCGGCGCGGCTCATCAGTGCATAAGCGCGGACCCAGTCCTTGGGCACCATGTCGCCGTTGAAATGCGCGATGCCCAGCACGTATTGCGCGCGCGGCTCGCCCCGTCCGGCCGAAGCGGTCAGCCAGGGCATGGCTTCCTGCCGGCGCCCGGTCTGGAACAGCAGCAGGCCATAGTTGTCGCCCGCCTGCAGGTGGCCCTGTTCGGCGGCGCGGCGGTACAGTTCTTCGGCCTTCTTGAGATCGAGCGGCACGCCGCGCCCCATCTTGTACGCCTGCGCGAGATTGAACTGCGCATCGGGATCGCCGGTGGCGGCGGGAACCTGCCATTGCTTGATCGCGGCGGCATAATCGCCGTGCGACCAGGCATCGACGCCGGTCTTGACGTCGGCGCGCGCGGTGACGGCGCATCCCACTGCGCCGGTTGCAGCCAGCACAGTCGCAGCGAGCATGGTCGCGGTATGGCGCATGTCTTGTCCCTTTGCGCACCGGCACGGGCGTGCGCGGTGGTTAACCCGAATGTCCGGCTCCACCCGCCGTTTGATCGCAAACGACGGCAACGGGCACCCCCACATGCAAACTGCCATAGTCAATCAACGATTAGCAAAGCCTTTATCGCGCCAGGAACGGGCCGGATTTTCGCTACGGCATGCGACAAAAGCGCACGATCCGCTTCGAGGTTAACCAAAAATTTAAGGTCATCTGCGATTGCCCTGTTCAGGCGCTTTGGCTTCAGGGGGTTGATTTGCGCGTTTTGGCATTGGCTTCACAAAAAGGTGGTTCGGGCAAGACGACCCTGTCGGGTCATCTTGCGGTCCAGGCGCAACGCGCCGGCGCCGGCCCCGTCGTGCTGATCGACATCGATCCGCAAGGTTCGCTGTCGGATTGGTGGAACGAACGTGAAGCGGAATATCCCGCGTTTGCGCAAACCACGGTGGCCCGGCTGGCCGCCGATCTGGCCACATTGCGCCAGCAGGGCTTCAAGCTGGCGGTGATCGATACCCCGCCCGCGATCACCATGGCGATCCAGTCGGTGATCTCGGTCGCCGAACTGATCGTCGTGCCCACGCGCCCCAGCCCCCACGATCTGCGCGCTGTCGGCGCCACGGTCGATCTGTGCGATCGCGCCGGCAAGCCGCTGATCTTCGTGGTCAACGGCGCCACGCCCAAGGCCAAGATCACCGCAGAGGCCGCCGTCGCGCTGTCGCAGCACGGCACCGTCGCCCCCATTACCCTGCACCACCGCACCGATTTCGCGGCGTCGATGATCGATGGCCGCACCGTGATGGAAGTCGATCCCAACGGCCGTTCGGCCAACGAGATCACTGTGCTGTGGAACTACATTTCCGAGCGGCTGGAAAAGAACTTCCGCCGCACCGTGTTCGCGGCACCGGGTTCCACGGCTCCGGCGGTCGGCGCGTCACGCTCGCTGGGTGCGATCCGTCCGGGCGGTGGCTTCGGCCGCCGCATCGCCGGCTCTTGAGCGAAAGGGCCGACAGATGAACGAACCCAAGCCTTTCGCATCGCTCTCGCCCTCGCTGCTGGCGCGCAAGGGCGCTGCCCGCCCGGCGATGCGCCCGCAGCTTCAGCCGCTGAGCTTCCACGAGAAGAATGGCGGCGGCTTCGCCACGGTCGCGGCAACCGCCAGCCATGACGACAGCCACGAGGATCTCGGCTGGAACGACATGGGCGAGGATCGCCCCGAACCGCACCAGCTCGAAACCCTCCGGCCCGAGGCTGCCAGCCAGGCTCCTGCCGACGTGGTCGTGGCGCTGGCCGCTCCGACCGCCGACGACAAGCGCCCGTCCGATGGCCCGTTGTCTGATGGAACGGTGATCAAGCCCGAAGTGCTGCGCCAGCTTTCGGCGCTGGCCGAATCGATCGCGGCGGCACCGGCCGACCAGCCTTCGCGCAACTTGCGTTCGGCGCTGAAGGAAGGCCGCCGCGCCGCCTTCACCTTGCGCGTCGATGCGCAGCGCCATCTGCGGCTGCGGCTGGCCTGCACCTTGCAGAACCGCAGTGCGCAGCTCGTGATTATCGAGGCGCTCGACCGCCTGCTGGATGAATTGCCCGGGCTCGATGAGCTCACTCGCCGCGTCAAGCGCGGCTGAACCGATTACCCAAGGGGGGACCGACCGATGCAGACCGCTTCCAAGTCTTTCGCCGGCCAGCTGATGGCGGCGCCGCGCATGATGAAGTTCGCTGTTACGACGGCGCTCGCCGCCGGCTTGCTGACCGGCTGCGCCGCAGCGGGCGGCGCCGGGCACCCTTCGAAGTTCGCGGCCGGGGCGCAATCGGCGCTGGACCACGCCAAGATCGAAAAGGCCGTCTCGCTGGCCGAACAGGCCGTCACCGCCGAACCGCGCAACGCGCAGTACCGCTTGCTGCTGGGCAACGTCTACATGCGCGCGGGCCGGTTCGTTTCGGCGCGCCAGGCGTATGACGATGCGATGCAGCTGGGCGACGATTCGCCGCGCACCGCGCTCAGCCTTGCGCTGTCGGACATCGCGGTGGGCCATTATCCGCAAGCGGTCGATACGCTGCACACCTACCGCGACACCATTCCGGCCAGCGATTACGGCCTCGCGCTGGCGCTGGCCGGGCAGACCAGCCAGGGTGTTGCGGTGCTGTCCGACGTGCTGCGCGGCGGTGAAAACACCGGCAAGGTGCGCCAGAACCTCGCGCTGGCCTATGCGCTCGACGGGCGCTGGAACGAAGCGCGGGTGATGGCGTCGCAGGACGTGACCGCCGACAAGCTCGACGACCGCATCCGCGAATGGGCGATGATGTCGCGTCCCGAAGATTCGCAGAAGCGCGTCGCCTCGCTGCTCGGCGTGCCGGTGCGCGGCGATGAAGGCCAGCCTGCCGCATTGGCGCTGTCCACTTCGCCGACGGGCCCGGCGTCCGCCGCGCTCGGGGCTGCGCAAAGCGATGGCCAGTCGGCGCCGGCGCTGGCACAGGCCGCCAGTCAGGAACTGCCCGCGACCGAACAGCCCGCCGCTGCTGCAGCGCCAGCGCCCAGCCTCAACGCCACACCTTCGACCCAGCTGGCCGCGCTCGACCTGCCGCCGGCGTCGCAGCAGGTGACCGCGCCCGCGCCGCAGGAACCGGCGCCGGAGATGGCCACGCCGGCTCCGGCCTATCGCGTGCAGGGTGCCTATATTCCCGCCAACCCGATGCGGATCCAGCCGCGTACCGCGCACACGCGCGGCGCAGCACCCGCTCCGCGCACCGTGGCGATCGCCGCGACGCCGGATCGCAGCACGCATCTGGTCCAGCTGGGCGCATTCGCTTCGGCCGATGGCGCCAAGCGCGCCTGGCGCCACTTCGCGCGCCGCAACCCGGCGCTGGCCAACTATCGCAACGTGACCACGCAGGCGACCGTCAACGGCCAGCAGTTCTGGCGCGTGGCCGCCGGTGGCTTTGCCGGGGCTTCATCGGCCCAGTCGCTGTGCCATTCGGTCAAGTCGCGTGGCGGCGCCTGCCTCGTGCTCGCCGCGCCGCATGATCTGCGCCCGGTGATGCCGTTCCAGGCCCAGGTCGGCAACGCGCGCCGCAAGTAAGGCTTTACCGGCAGGACCGGCTGGCAGCTGTCAGCCGACCCTGGCGCCGCCCTTGAACAGTTTGGTCACGCGGCCCTCCACCGGGCGGCGATCGAACGGGGTGTTGCCGGCGCTGGCCGCCATCTTGTCCGAATTGACGATCCACGGGCGCACCGGGTCGATCAGCGCGATGTCTGCTTCGGCACCCACCGCCAGCCGCCCGGCCTCGACGCCGAGCAGCGCCGCCGGGTTGCCCGCGATCAGCGCGAACGCCCGCGCCATCGATATATGCCCATCGCGCACCAGCGTCAGCGTCAGCGGCAGCAGCGTTTCCGCGCCGGCCATGCCCGGTTCGGCATCGGCGAACGGCAGGCGCTTGTCCTCCGGCCCGCGCGGATCGTGGCCCGATGCGATCACGTCGATCGATCCGTCGGCGATCCCCGCGATCACCGCCTGCCGATCGGCTTCGCTGCGCAACGGCGGCGACATCCGCGCAAACGTGCGGAAATCGGCGAGTTCGAGGTCCGACAGCATGAAGTGGGCGGGCGTCACCCCGGCGGTGATCCGAGCGCCGCGCGCCTTGGCGGCGCGCACCAGCGCGATCGATCCGGTGGTGGTCACCTGCCGGAAATGCAGCGCCGCACCCGCCAGTTCGGCCAGCGCGATGTCGCGCGCAACGGCCAGTTGCTCGGCTTCGGCCGGGGCGGAGGGCAGGCCCATCCGCGTCGCCATTTCGCCCGCCGTGGCCACCGCATGGCCCGCCAGCCCGGCGTCTTCGGCGTGGCTGACCACGGTCAGGCCCAGCATCGCGCAATAGCGCAACAGCCGCAGCATCACCCCCGAATCGCCGATCCAGCGCCGCCCGGTGGCGACGGCGCGCGCACCGGCGTCGCGCATCAGCGCCAGTTCGGCCAGTTCCACGCCCTCGAGCCGCTGCGTCGCGGCGGCCAGCGGATGGACCCACAAGTCGGGCTTGCCGCTTTGCGCGGCGAACCGCACGCGCGCCGGATGGTCGAGCGGCGGACCCTGGTCGGGCATCAGCGCGGCGCGGGTGATCCCGCCGAAATGGAACGCCGGCTTGTCGATCGCGAACACGCCCAGATCGACCAGCCCGGGCGCCACCAGCAGCCCGCGCGCGTCGATCACTTCGTCGCCATCGTGCGGGGTGACGTCGCCCACGGCGACGATGCGGCCATCTTCGCAGCGGATCGCGCCCGCGCGCGGCTCGCCTTCGGGCAGGACCAGCTTGCCGCCGGTTATCGTCAGCGGGCGCGGCGTCATGGCACGTCGCCCCATCCCGCCACGTTGCGGCTGCGGCGGGTCAGCACGTCGAGGCAGGCCATGCGCACGGCCACGCCCATCTCGACCTGCCGGGTGATCAGGCTGCGCGTGGCATGATCGGCGACCTGGCTGTCGATCTCGACCCCGCGGTTCATCGGGCCGGGGTGCATCACCAGCGCCTGCGGCTCGCAACGCGCCAGCCGGTCGACGGTCAGGCCGTACAGGTGGCGATATTCGCGCGGGGAGGGGATGAACTGGCCCTGCATCCGTTCCTGCTGCAGGCGCAGCATCATGACCACTTGCGCGCCCTTGAGCGCGGCATCGAAGTCATAGGTCGGGGCCACGCCCATCGCCTCGATCCCCTCGGGCATCAGCGCGGGCGGGGCGCAGACGGTGACATCGGCGCCCAGCGCGGTCAGGCACAGGATGTTCGAACGCGCGACGCGGCTGTGGAGCAAGTCGCCGCAGATCGTCACCTTCAGGCCATTGAGGTCGCCGCCCGCGCTCGACCAGCCCCATTGCTCGGCGGCGGCGTGGCGGATGGTCAGCGCATCGAGCAGACCTTGCGTGGGGTGTTCGTGCTGGCCGTCGCCCGCATTGAGCACCGGGCAATCGACTTTGTCGGCGATCAGCCGCACCGCGCCCGAACTGGCGTGGCGGATGACGATGGCATCGGCACGCATGGCGTTGAGCGTCATCGCCGTGTCGATCAGCGTTTCGCCCTTCTTCACGCTCGATTGCGCAGCGTGCATGTTGACCACGTCGGCGCCCAGCCGCTTGCCCGCGATCTCGAACGACAGCAGCGTGCGCGTGGAATTCTCGAAGAACGCGTTGATGATCGTCAGGCCGCGCAGCAGGTCCGCGCGCCTGTGCGGTTGCGTGAGCGGTTGCGCGCCATGCGGCTGACGGTTGTGCGCCACCCACTGTTCCGCCTCGTCGAGCAGGTAGAGGATTTCGTGCCGCGCCAGCTGGCCGATGCCGGTCAGGTCGCGGTGGGGAAAAGCGAGGCCGCCCGCAGGATAACGGCCGCTTGCGGCCGGGCCCGTCCGGATGGTTCCGGCGGCCGCGGGGGTTTCGTTCTGCATCGAAGACCACGCCCTAGTCGCCACCCCCCGCTTGCTCAAGCGCTTTCGCCGTTCGGGTCCGGCATGGACCCGGCCGTGGGAATTGAACTCGTGGGAATTGAACTGGCGCGGCGTGTCGCGCTCCCATAAAGATCGCGTCATGACCTTTGCCCGCTTCATCTGGAAATCGCTCGTCGCCATCAAGGACGGGCTCGTGCTCGTGCTGTTGCTGCTGTTCTTCTGGGCGATCTACGCCGCGCTGACCGTGCGACCGGGCGGCGGCATGGTCCGCGAGGGCGCGCTGTACCTGCCGCTGGAAGGCCCGGTGGTGGAAGAACGCACCCGGATCAACGCCACCCAGCTGCTGATCAGCCGCAACGGCCCGCGCAAGGAATACCAGGAACGCGACCTCGTCCGCGCGATCGAGGGTGCCGCCACCGACCAGCGGATCAAGGCCGTGGTGATCGACCTCGAAAAGTTCGGCGGCGGGCGGCAGGTCCACCTCGCGCGGATCGGCGAAGCGATGGACAAAGTCCGCGCCGCGAAGAAGCCGGTGCTGGTGCGCAGCAACTATTATACCGATTCGAGCATGCTGCTGGCCGCGCACGCCAGCGAGGTGTGGGTCGATCCGATCGGCGGCGCGGTGATCTCGGGCCCGGGCGGGACCAACTTGTATTACAAGTCGCTGCTCGACCGGCTGAAGGTGAAAGCGCACGTGTTCCGCGTCGGCACGTTCAAGAGCGCGGTCGAACCCTATATCCGCGACGATGCCTCACCCGCCTCGAAAGAGGCGCTGGGCGCGGTCTATGCGGCGGTGTGGGAAGCGTGGCAGGCCGATGTCCACAAGGCGCGACCGCAAGCCGACATCGCGCTGGTGACCGGCGATCCGGTCAAGTGGCTGGCGGCGGCGGGCAACGATTCGGCGCTGGCGGCAAAGCAGGCCGGGCTGGTCGACCAGATCGGTGACAAGGCGGCGTTCGGCGCGCGCGTGGCCAGGATCGTCGGCGCGGAGAGCGGCGCGACCGCGGGCACGTTCCGCTCGACCCAGCTCGGCGCCTATCTGGCAGACCTGGGCGAGCCGCACCCCGGCAAGGGCATTGCCGTCGTCACCATCGCCAACGAGATCGTCGATGGGGATGCCGGGCCGGGCATCGCTGGTGGAGACCGTATCGCCAAGCTGCTCGATGACGCGGCGCTGAAGGATTACCCGGCGCTGGTCGTGCGGGTCGATTCGCCGGGCGGCTCGGTGCTGGCCTCCGAACGCATCCGCGCCGCGATCGAGCGATGGAAGGCCAGCGGCAAGCCGGTGATCGTGTCGATGGCCAATCTGGCGGCGAGCGGCGGGTACTGGGTATCGACGCCTGCCAGCCGGATCTTTGCCGAACCCGCGACGATCACCGGATCGATCGGCATTTTCGGCATCGTCCCCAGCTTCGAGGACACGCTGGCCAACTGGGGCGTCCACGCCGACGGGGTGCGCACCACGCCGCTGTCGGGCCAGCCCGACCTGTTCGGCGGGCTGACCCCGCAAGTCGAGCAGATCGCGCAAGCCGAAATCGAGCAGAACTACGCCCGCTTCCTCGGGCTGGTGGCCAAGTCGCGCAACAAGACTCCGGCCGAGATCGACAAGATCGCGCAAGGCCGGATCTGGGATGGCGGCACCGCGCGGCAACTGGGACTGGTCGACCAGTTGGGCGATCTCGACGATGCGCTGGTCTTTGCCGCCGGCGCGGCCAAGCTCGCGCCGGGCGCATGGCATCCGGTGTTCCTGGGCAACAAGCCCGATACGCTGACCAGCGTGATCGAACAGGCGATGGGCAAGAACGTCGATAGCGACAGCGGCAGCGACGATGGTTCGGCGGGCGACATCATCGCGCTGGCGTCCGCGCACCAGCGCGGTCTTGCGGCGCAGCTGGACCATGACCTGTCGCTGTTGCTGTCGGGGCAGGGCGCGCAGGCGTACTGCCTCGAATGCGCGGGCGTGGCGACCACCAACGGCGCCGTGCCATCCGCCAAAGGCTGGCTGGGACACATCCTCGCCCGGTTGCTGGGCTAGGCGGGACGCTTCAATCGGGCGGCGGCGGTATCTCGGACGGCGCGCTGTCGGGCACATCGCTGTCGGGCTGGGGCGGCTCGAATTCGGGCGGTTCGCTGCCCGGTGCCTCGTTCGGCTGGGGTCCCTCGGGCATTTCGGGCGGCGATTGCGGTTCGATGGTGTCGGGAATCGGCGGTTCGGGGATGCTGGCCATGTCGATAACTCCGTGGAAATCACCGGGAAAACGCGTGCCGAGACCTAACAGTTCCGCCAGATCCGCGCACTGTTCCAAGCGGCTTGCCCTTTGCGAGGCGCTTCGATAGAGGCTGCGCCCTGCTTTTCGCGGGTTCGCGGGCGTGGCGGAATTGGTAGACGCGCTGGTTTTAGGTACCAGTATCGCAAGATGTGGGGGTTCGAGTCCCTTCGCCCGCACCAGCCGCCCCGGCCGACAACCGCACCCTAACACGTCTGAGAAAGTTGGAATTCAGGATGCAGATCGTCGAAACCGCCAACCAGGGCCTGAAGCGCGCCTACACCGTCAAGATCCCCGCCGCGGATATCGCCGCGCGCGTGGACGGCGAAGTGAAGAAGATGGCACCGCAAGTGCGCATGCCCGGCTTCCGCCCCGGCAAGGTGCCGGTCAACCTCGTGCGCAAGATGCACGGCCCCGCGCTGCACCAGGAAGCGCTCCAGACCTCGATCCGCGAGGCGATGGACCAGCTGGTGCGCGACAACAAGCTGCGCCCCGCGATGCAGCCCACGATCGAGCTGGGCGGTGGCTATGAAGAAGGCCAGGACGCCGAAATCGCCGTCGCACTAGAAGTGCTGCCCGATGTCGCCGCGCCCGACCTCGACGGGCTCAAGCTGGAAAAGCTGGTCGTGCCGGTCACCGATGCCGAAGTCGACGAAGCTGTCGGCCGCATCGCCGGTGGCCAGAAGCGCTTCACCGACGCCGAAAAGGGCACCGAGGCCAAGGACGGCGATCAGCTGATCATCGATTTCCTCGGCAAAGTCGACGGCGTCGCCTTCGAAGGCGGCACGGCGCAGGACCAGCCGCTCGAAATCGGTTCGGGCCGGTTCATCCCGGGCTTCGAGGAACAGCTGGTCGGCGCCAAGGAAGGCGACGAGACGACCATCACCGTCTCGTTCCCCGCCGATTATCAGGCCAAGGACCTTGCGGGCAAGGACGCCACGTTCGACATCGTCGTCAAGTCGGTGAAGAACCCGGGTGAAATGGTGCTCGACGACGAGTTCGCCAAGATGCTCGGGCTGGAAAGCCTCGACCAGCTCAAGGGCCTGCTGCGCGGGCAGCTGGAACAGGAAACCGCCGGGCTCACGCGCACGCAGATGAAGCGCGCGCTGCTCGATCAGCTGGCCGCCGGCCACGATTTCGACGTGCCGCCCTCGATGGTCGAAGCCGAATTCGACCAGATCTGGCAGCAGCTGAAGCAGGAAGCCGACGGCGAGGAAGATCCCGCTGCCGCGATGGCCGAGATCGAGGCCGAGAAGGACGATTACCGCAAGATCGCCGAACGCCGCGTGCGGCTGGGGCTGCTGCTGTCGGAAATCGGCCAGACCAACAATGTGCAGGTCACGGCGCAGGAAATGGACATGCTGATCCGCCAGGCGGCGCAGCAGTACCGTGAAGCCGATCGCCAGCGCTTCATCGACTACGTCCGTTCCGAACCGCTGGCCGCCGCGCAGATCCGCGCGCCGCTGTATGAGGACAAGGTGGTCGACTTCCTGTTCGACAAGGCCGACGTCACCACCCGCGAAGTGACCAAGGACGAACTGCAGGCCGCGATCGAGGCCGATGGCGACACCGCTGGCGCCGGGGGCCACGTCCACGGCCCGGATTGCGATCACGATCACGATCACGATCACGGGCACGATCACAAGCCCGCCGCCAAGAAGGCCCCGGCCAAGAAGGCGGCGAAGGCGGCCGAACCAGAGGCTGCTCCCACCGAAGCCGAGGCAAAGCCTGCCAAGAAGGCTCCGGCCAAGAAGGCCGCCAAGGCCGACGACGTGGTCGCCGCTGACGAAGCTCCGGCCAAGAAGGCTCCGGCCAAGAAGAAGGCCGCTGCGGCAGACTGAGCACGGCGCGGTCATCGGCCGCACGCTCTGCCGACTCCAAAAATGGGGCGCGTCGCAAGGCGTGCCCCTTTTTTTGTCCATCATGTGATCGATTGCACAGTTTTGGGACGAACCGTTACCTGAAAGCGACGACTGCCGGGACCCTCCGGTTCCGCCCGGCGCCGCGCTTCGCTAACACCGCGTCACGGGAAAATAATTTTCGGGTCGCGGGGTTCAAGTCTTGGCTATCACGTTTTCACGGCTGTTTGGCCGTGGCTTTACTGCAACCGTGAGCCAGGTGCTCAGGCGGCACCATGTCCTGTTCGCGATGTTCGTTGCGATGCTGGCCGGTGCCGCCCCCCAAACAGCTCTCGCGCGACTCCAGTGCGTGCCGTATGCCCGTGAACATTCCGCAATCAACCTGCACGGCGATGCGCGCACCTGGTGGAACCAGGCCGCCGGTGTCTACGATCGCGGCAGCCGTCCGCGCATCGGTGCGGTGCTGGCGTTCAACGGAACCCATGCGATGCGCGCGGGCCACGTCGCGGTCGTGCGCAAGATCGTCGATGATCGCCACATCCTGCTCGATCACGCCAACTGGTCGCGCCCCGGCATGATCGAGCACGGCGCGTTGGCCGAAGACGTGTCGAGCGCCGGCGACTGGAGCCTGGTCAAGGTGTGGTTCGCGCCGATCCATGCGCTCGGGCTGCGCCCCAACCCGGCGCGCGGCTTCATTTACGGCGATCGGCCGGGCAAGGCCGATCCCGCCGCAGACGACCAGCCCGAAGGCAATATCGTGCTGGCGTCGGCTGCCGGAGACGGCCCCGGCGGCAACGCGCGCCGCTAAACGATCCCCTCGGGGCGATTGATTCATCCCCAATGGGTTAATGCCCTTGAACATCGGGCATGGGCGCGCGACATAGGCGCCGCAACGCAAAGAGGGATTTCATGCTCGATCTGTTCGGCGCTTCCGGCGCAGGCGCCTATGGCGCACAAGGTAAGTTCACGCACGATCCGGTCACCGGCGCGCTCGTTCCCGTGGTGGTCGAGCAGACCAGCCGGGGCGAACGCAGCTTCGACATCTTCAGCCGCCTGCTGCGCGAACGCATCGTGTTCGTGACCGGAGAGGTCGAGGACAACATGGCCTCGCTGATCGTGGCGCAGCTGCTGTTCCTGGAAAGCGAGAATCCGTCGAAGGATATCTCGATGTACATCAACTCGCCCGGCGGCGTGGTGACGGCGGGCATGGCGATCTACGATACCATGCAATACATCCGCCCGCGCGTGTCGACCGTGTGCATCGGCCAGGCGGCATCGATGGGCAGCTTCCTGCTCGCCGCGGGCGAGCCGGGCATGCGCATCGCCCTGCCCAGCGCGCGAATCATGGTGCACCAGCCGTCTGGCGGCGCGCGCGGCATGGCGTCCGACATCGAGATCCAGGCGCGCGAAATCCTGCGCATCCGCGCGCGGATGAACGACCTGTATGTCAAGTTCACGGGCAAGTCGCTGGAAGAGATCGAGAAGGTCATGGATCGCGACACGTTCCTCGAAGCCGAGGAAGCCAGGGCGTTCGGCCTGGTCGACAAGGTGTTCGAATCGCGCCCCGCTGCTGAAGCTACCGGCGGTGCGGAAGGTACCGGCGGCGCGCCCAACGCCTGATTCTTTCCCCCGTACAGGCGCTTAAGCTTTGCGAAAGCGACTGTGCGGTAGGGCTTTTTTCGCTTTGATCGTGTCAGGTTGATTAATGGCCTAAGGCTATTAGGATGGCCAGACCCGTCTCCCGTGGGGAGACGATTGGGACTCAAGAATGACCAAGCTTTCCGGATCGGATACCAAGAGCACCCTCTACTGCAGCTTCTGCGGGAAGTCGCAGCACGAAGTGCGCAAGCTCATCGCCGGGCCGACCGTGTTCATCTGCGATGAATGCGTCGAACTGTGCAACGACATCATCCGCGAGGAAACCAAGGCCGGCATCGCGGGCAAGAAGGATGGCGGGGTACCCACCCCGCGTGACATCTTCGCGACGCTGAACGACTATGTCATCGGCCAGGACCGCGCCAAGCGCGTGCTCTCGGTGGCGGTCCACAACCACTACAAGCGGCTGAAGCACAGCGGCAAGGGTGGCGAGGTCGAGCTGTCGAAATCGAACATCCTGCTCGTCGGGCCGACCGGATCGGGCAAGACCCTGCTCGCGCAGACGCTGGCCAAGACGTTCGACGTGCCGTTCACCATGGCCGACGCCACCACGCTGACCGAAGCGGGCTATGTCGGCGAGGATGTCGAGAACATCATCCTCAAGCTGCTGCAGTCGAGCGACTACAACGTCGAAAAGGCGCAGCACGGCATCGTCTACATCGACGAGATCGACAAGATCAGCCGCAAGGCCGAAAACCCCTCGATCACGCGCGACGTGTCGGGCGAGGGCGTGCAGCAGGCGCTGCTCAAGCTGATGGAGGGCACCACCGCATCGGTGCCGCCGCAGGGCGGGCGCAAGCATCCGCAGCAGGAATTCCTGCAGGTCGATACCACCAACATCCTGTTCATCTGCGGCGGTGCGTTCGCGGGGCTGGAAAAGATCATCGCCGATCGCCTGCAGAAGCGCTCGATCGGATTCGGCGCGCACGTCGCCGATCCGGACAAGCGAAAGGTCGGTGAACTGCTGCAGAAGGCCGAACCGGAAGACCTGCTCAAGTTCGGGCTGATCCCCGAATTCGTCGGCCGCCTGCCGGTGATCGCCACGCTGGAAGACCTCGATATCGAGGCGCTGGTCAAGATCCTGAAGGAACCCAAGAACGCGCTGATCAAGCAGTATCAGAAGCTGTTCGACTTGGAAGACGTGGCTCTGACGTTCACCGACGATGCGCTGGAAACGATCGCCAAGAAGGCGATCGAGCGCAAGACCGGCGCGCGGGGCTTGCGCTCGATCGTGGAAAGCATCCTGCTCGACACCATGTTCGACCTGCCGACGACCGAAAACCTCTCGGAAGTCGTGGTCGATTCGGACGTGGTCGAAGGCCGCAAGGAACCCGTCCAGGTGCTCAAGGGCGACAAGGACAAGGAAGCCAGCGCGGCTTGATCTGACCGATCCGGTTAAAGTAGTTCGACGAAAAAGCGCTCTGCAGTAACTGATTGTTATTTGAGGGATGGTTATCTCGTGCATCTGGTGATGCGCGAGAGGCTATCCATGTTCGAATCCGAAAAATCTTTGTCGAAATCTTTGGTAAGACACTGGAAGCTGATTGCTTTAATTTCGGCCCCTTTGCTTTTGGGCGCTGCTACAGCGGCTGAAAACAGCGATGGTCGGTTCACGCGTCTTTCGCTGAGCGGCGAGGGATATTCCGAACAGGTTGCGGAATTTGTGTCCGTCAACGCGGCAACGATGACCTGGTCACGCAGTGCCTCATCAGCGATGACCGACAACGCGCAGGGCATGAGTCGGCTTCAGGCCCGACTTGAGCAGATGGGGGTCGCCAAGGCAGACTTTCGCACCTCTGACTTCAGCTTTCAGAAAGCGCGCGATCCGGACGAACACGATGGCCAACCCGCCGAAGGGTTCGCCGTCCGTCACCGCTTGTCCATCGTGATCCGTGATGCCGACAAAGCGGGAAAGATCATGGATGCCATGGTATCTGCCGGGGTACAGGATCTTTCGGTTAACCGCTCTTGGGGATATGCGGATCATATCGACGCCGCAGCACTGCAAAGCGCCCGCGCCCTCGCGATCAAGGACGCCATGACCAAAGCCAACGACTATGCCGTAGCCTTGGGAATGAAGGTTCGCAGGGTTGTTTCGGTGGAGGATCGTTCGGCCTACGCCAGCGACCGGCCCAAGCCCGCGATGAGTTTCGCGGCTGATACGGCTTCGACCCCGATACAGACTCGTCCTCAGGCGGTGCTGGCATCCGTGGGTGTAGAGTTCGAACTTGAAAAGTGACTGACGCGCTCGCGTTCGCAAGCGGCTGAACACCCCTTCACCGCCGCGCGGGCGGTCCCCTTCCCCATTCCTGCGGAACGGGGAGGATCCTAGACCACTTCCTCGGCTACCAGCTTGCAGGTTTCGTCGGCGGCGATCTCGACTTGCACGGTCGCGTGGCCGATGCCGAAATCGTGTTCGAGTTCCCCCGCCAGATCGTGCAGGAACGCGTCTCCGGGATGGCCCGTGGGCATCACGAGGTGCGCGGTCAGCGCGGTTTCGGTGGTGCTCATCGGCCAGATGTGCAGATCGTGGACGGCGGTGACGCCGGGCAGCCTGCACAGGAATGCGCGCACCTTGCCCTCGTCGATCCCGGCCGGGACGCCGAGCAGCCCCAGCTTCAGCGATTCCTTGAGCAATCCCCACGTGCCGATGCCGATCACCGCGACGATGGCCAGGCTGGTGACGGGATCGATCCATTTGGCGCCGGTCCACGCCATCAGCAGCCCCGCCACGACCACACCCGCCGAAACCGCCGCGTCGGATGCCATGTGCAGGTAGGCGCCGCGGATGTTTATGTCGTGTTCGCGGCCCCGCATGAACAGCAGCGCGGTGGCGGTGTTGACCGCGATCCCGACCAGCGCGACCGCGATCACGGTGCCGCCGGGCACCGACACGGGTTCGAACAGGCGGCGGATCGTCTCGACCAGGATCGCGCCGATCGCCACCATCAGCAGCGAGGCGTTGGCCAGCGCGGCCAGGATCGAGCTGGACTTGAAGCCGTAGGTAAACCGCGCCGAGGGCGGGCGCGCCGCCAGCACGCTCGCCGCCCAGGCGATCACCAGCCCCAGCACGTCCGACAGGTTGTGCCCCGCGTCGGCCAGCAACGCCATCGATCCGGTCAGCAGCCCGAAGCCGGCCTCCACCAGCACGAATCCGGCATTGAGCGCGATGCCGATCGCAAACGCGCGGCCCCGGCTCGCGGGCAGCCCGTGGGCATGACCGTGGTGCCCGTGGCCATGATGCCCATGATCGTGATGACCATGATCGCTGGATTGGCCGCCTGTGTGTGTCTCGTTCATCGTGCCTCGCTAGCGGTGCGCGATCCGACAGGCCACAACGATTTGATATTGCATTGCGGCAAAAAAATCGGGTGCGTTGCGCGGGTGCAACATCGCTAACAATAGTTCAGAAACTTGCGGTTTCCGGTAACTTTACAGTTACAGACGCAACCATTCATGGCGTTCTGTTACAGATCCTGCGGCTCGTCCGTAGCCGAACCGCAACCCCGTCATGCGCTTGTAACATCCGGGCCGTTTTTGCGCCGGGCAAGCGCGGCTAACTGCTGTTCCTGCGAACCGGACGGGGGTGATTCACGGGGGCGGTCGATTGGCCGTTGAACCATGCCTTTGCCTGGTGAAGCCAATGTAATCGTTCGCGTTTTCCACACAATTCCTGCCAGCAAGCAAGCTGGCCGAAGCTCGGGGTCACACGATGCAGCTCAGATTCTTCCTTGCCGCCAGCGTAGCCAGCCTGTCGCTCGCCGCCGGTCTCTCCACGCCGGTGATGGCGCAGGAAACCTCGTCCGCGATGCAGGGTTCGGTCACCGCCAGCGGCAAGGCCGTTGCCGGTGCGGCGGTCACGATCACCCATGTCCCCTCGGGCACGACCACGGTCGCCACCACCGACGGTTCGGGCGTGTTCAACGCCAACGGGCTGCGTCCGGGCGGACCGTTCACGGTCAAGGTATCGGCGGCGGGCTATCCCGATGCCTCGATCACCGATGTCTACACCGTTGTCGGCCAGACCTTCAGCCTGCCGATCGACCTGTCGAGCAGCGACCTGTCGAGCCCGGGCAGCGAAGGCGGCGCGATCATCGTCACCGCCACGCGCATCAAGGGCGCGGGCAGCCTTTCCGCCGGGCCGACCACGGTGCTCACCACGCAGGACATCGCCAAAGTGGCCTCGGTCAATCGCGACATCCGCGACCTGATCCAGCGCGATCCGTTCGCCACGCTCGACACCAGCCAGTCGTCCGGCCGCCAGGTGACCTTCGCCGGGCAGAACCCGCGCTTCAACCGCTTCACCATCGATGGCGTGGCGATCACCGACAGCTTCGGGCTCAACCCCGATGCGCTGCCTTCGCGGCGCGGGCCGGTGCCGCTCGATTCGATCGGCCAGTTCGAAACCAAGGTCGCGCCCTACGATATCCGCGAAGGCTTCTTCCAGGGCGGCGTGATCAACGCCATCCTGCGGTCGGGCACCAACAGCTTCCAGGGCACCGCGTTCTATTCGTTCAGCTCGGATGAACTGACCGGCAAGAAGACCAAGTCGTACATCACCAACCCGACCGGCGTGGTCACCCAGCCCAACTTCACCAGCAAGGACTTCGGGGTAGAGCTCTCTGGCCCGATCATTGCCGACAAGCTGTTCTTCATGGTCGCGGCGGAGCGCGTGCGCGCCAGCCTGCCGGTGCCCAACGGCACGGTTGATGACAACGCCGGTTCGCCCGTCACCAACCTGACCAGCGCCACGGTCGCGCAGATCCAGGCGATCTCGAAAGCGCGCTACAACTTCGATCCGGGCGGCATCCTGCGTACCAATGGTGACAAGGACGACCGCATCGTCGGCAAGCTCGACGCGAACCTGTCGGACACCCAGCGCCTGTCGCTGACCGGGCTGTACACCAAGGATTCGCAGCTGGTCGCCACCACCACCAGCAACACCTCGCTGGGGCTGGAATCGAACGCCTACATCAAGCCGAACAAGCTGCGCGCCGGGATTCTGCAGCTGAACTCACAGTGGAGCGACAACTTTTCGACCGAAGCGCGCGCGATCTACAAGGCGTATGACAGCGGCCAGTTCCCGCTGCTGGGCCGCACCGCCGCGTTCACGATCTGCACCGCGCCGACATCCGATCGCACCGCCGGTGGCGCCACCACGACCAACGTCAGCCTGAGCTGCCCGACCAACGTTCCGACCGTCGTGATCGGCTCGGGCGGTCCCAGCCAGTCGAACATCCTGACCGTGCGCAGCTGGGGCGGATCGCTCGTCGGGCGATTGATCGCGGGCGATCACAATGTGCGCGAACTGTTCGAATTCAACCACACCAAGACGTACAACCTGTTCGTCAATCCCTCGGCCGGCACGTACTATTTCGATTCGCTGGCCGATTTCCAGAACGGCAACTCGCAAAGCTTCAGCTACAACAACGCCGGGTCGCTCAACCCGAACGATGCCGCCGCCAAGTTCAGCTACACCACCTACACGTTCGGCCTGCAGGACGATTGGCGCGTCAATCCGATGCTCAATGTGTCGCTCGGTGTCCGCTATGACCTGTTCGGGTCGGGTTCGCGGCCCGCGCTCAACCCCAACTGGTTCAAGCGCTACGGCTATTCGAACACCTCGTTCCTCAGCGGCCGGGGGCTGTTCCAGCCGCGGTTCGGCTTTACGTTCAAGCCGATGCCACGGCTGATCGTGCGCGGCGGCGGCGGCATCTTCGGCGGCGGTTCGCCCGATGTCTATGCCGGCAACGCGTTCTCCAACACCGGCGTGCTCAACACCTCGATCACCGCGCGCCAGACCGATGGCGGCGTGTACCAGCTCAACGGCGCGGCCAGTGCCGCTGCGGGGACGATCCTCAACAACCCGTCGTTCACGACGATCCCCACCGCTGCGGATACCGCGCTGCAGGCGGCGGCGGCGGGGCTGACCACCAACCCCAACGCCACCACCACGCTCAACGCGCTCGACCCCAACCTGAAGATCCCGTCGCAGTTCCGCGCGACGCTTTCGACTTCGTACACCGCCAACCTCGGCCCGCTGGGCGATGGCTGGGTGTTCGGGCTCGACGGGCTGTATTCCAAGGTGCGAAGCCAGCTGATCGTCACCGATCTGCGCTCGATCCCGATCGCGGGCTCGCTCACGCCCGACGGCCGCCAGCGCTATACCAGCAAGATCGGCAACGCGAACGACACTGGGCAGGATCTGCTGCTGACCAACACCAAGTACGGTCGCAGCTACATCGGCGTGGCCCGCCTGTCGAAGCACTGGGACTTCGGCCTCGATACCAGAATCGCCTACACCTACCAGGACGTCCGCGATGCTGGTGCGCTGACCTCGTCGATTGCCTCGTCGCTGTACAACAACGGATCGTACCTCGATCCCAACTTCGGTGCGCCGGGCCATTCGAACGACGAAGTGCGCTGGGCATTCAAGTACAACGTCTCGTTCGAGCACGCGTTCTTCGGCGATGCCAAGACCCGCCTCGACATCTTCGGCGAGACGCGCGCGGGATCGCCGTACAGCTATGTGTTCCAGGATACCTCTGGCGGGCGCAGCACCACGTTCGGCACGGCGGGCAGCAACAGCCGCTACTTGTTCTACGTGCCGACGGGGATCAACGATCCGCTGGTCGCGTATGACAGCGCGGCCACTGCCACCCGGATCGACCAGATCATCGCGGGCAGCGGGCTGGCGCAATACCGGGGGCAGATCGCACCGCGCAACGCGTTCCGGTCGAAGGCATTCACGCGCATCGATCTTCACCTGGAACAGGAAGTGCCGTTGCCGCTGGGTTCCAAATTCTCGGTGTTCGGCGATATCGAGAACGTCACCAACCTGATCAACCACAACTGGGGCCAGCAGCTTCGCGCCAACTTCCCCTACAGCAAGATCGTGTCGAAGGTGACGTGCGTGGCGGTCGGCGCCAATGCCTGCGCGCAGTACAAATATTCGTCGCCGAGCAACGATACCACGCTGGCCGACCAGCTGATCACCACCAACGGATCGTCGCTCTACACGATCCGCGTGGGCGTCCGCCTCAGCTTCTGATCCGATCGAACAGTGCCGTGCTTGAGGCGCGGGGGAGGCACATTGCTTCCCCCGCGCTTTTTGTTTGCGGCGGGCGCCGATTGTGCGATTTTCCACTCATGGCTGCGACCAACGGTTTCATACGAGCGACGTGCCGTTTCAAAAGCCGGGCGGCGCGCAACTCAGGGCTTTGGGGATGACGAGAATGTCGAGGATATTTCTGCTTGCCGGTGCGGCCATCGCGGCCATCGTTTCGGGATCGGGCGCGGCGCAAGCCACCGCCTGTGCCAGCGCCGGCGCGACCCCCGTCACAGTGGGCCAGCTGATGGCGATCGCGCCCGGCGCGGCCGCGCGGTTCGCGGTCGATCTGGCCGCCGGTGAAGGCGTGCAGGTCGATCTGACAACGGCCGGCGATCCCGCCGGTTCGGACAAAAGCGACGGGTCGGGTGGCGCTGACGCGGCACCCACCGGGCTTGCCGCGTGCGACAGCCGGGGATCGGTGCTGGCGCCGCTGCCGAGCGAGGTGTTCGTCAAGGGCGGCAGCCTCACCGCCGGCGACGATGGCCTGCACTTGCGCTTCGTCGCCCCGGCGGCAGGTCGCTATGTGATCGTCGCCGATCCCGCCGACGGTCCGCGCGAGTTGCTGCTGCGGCACCGCGCGATCGCGCCAGGCGGGACCAGCGTGATCAAGCTGGACCTTGGCGGCAGCGATTTCATCAAGGTGTCCAAGACCACCCCGCGCGTGTTCGCGTTCGAGGCGAAGCCGGGGCAATGGGTGCGGATCACCGCCAATTCGCCCAGCGACACCGTGCTGCATCTTGCCGGCGCGGCGCCGGGCGGCGGCTATGCCGTGCTGGCCGACAACGACGATGCCGACGGGCTCAATCCGCGCATCACGACCAGGCTGGTCCGGGGCGGCACGTATTACGTCCAGCTCGAATCGCTCGCCAGCGACCCGGACGACGTCACCATTCTGATCGAACCGACCCAGGCACCGCCACCACCGCCACCCCCGCTCGCGCTGAAGGCCGGGACGACGGTCAGCGGCAAGCTCGCCAGCGGTGACGACCGGCGCATCTACGTGCTGCCGGTCATCGCGGGGCACGCCTACCGGCTCGATCTGGATGCGGCGTACGATGCGGTGATCGAGGTGGGCATGGCCGATCCGATCGAACCCGACGGCAGCGACGAACCCGGCGACGGCTTCTCCGCGCTGCGCACCAAGGACGACGGCACGTCGGGCAAGGAGAAGCTGGCGTTCACCGCGCGCACCACCGGCCAGGTGCTGGTGCAGGTGCGCGCCTACGGCATCGACGATGGCGACGGCGGCTACACGCTGGCGGCCACCGACGGGGGCAACTGACCGGCTCTACCGATACACGCAGCCGTCCAGCGCCGCGCCGCGCACCGTGCCGATGCGCGCGGCGATGGCGTTGCCGTGGCGGCGGGTGAACCCGGTCGCGCCGTTGACTGCGCGCACCTTGGGCTGGGGAAAGGCGGCGGCGATGCGCGCGGCCTCGACCGGGCTCAGGTGCAGCGCGGGCTTGTTGTAGTACCGCTGCGCACCGGCTTCCACGCCGTATGTGCCGATCCCGGTCTCGGCCACGTTGAGGTACACCTCCATGATCCGGCGCTTGCCCCACAGCGTCTCGATCAGCAGCGTGAACCACGCTTCCAGCCCCTTGCGCAGATAGCCGCCGCCCTGCCACAGGAACACGTTCTTGGCGGTCTGCTGGCTGATCGTCGATCCGCCGCGGATGCGCCCGCCCTGCCGGTTGCGGACAAAGGCTTTCTCGATCGCCACCGGATCGAAGCCGTTGTGCAGGCAGAACTTGGCATCCTCGCCCGCGATCGCGGCATCGACCATGTTGCGATCGATCTCGCCCAGCGAGGTCCAGTCCTTGGAGAAGCCGCTGGGGTCGGCGAGCATCGTCACCGTCACCGGCGGCGGCACGAACCGGTAGATCAGCACCAGCCCGACACTGAGCGCGAGGAACCACACGATCAGGCGGCCCAGGAACCAGCCGAGGCGAAAGGCGGGCCCGTGGCTGGCGGTCGGTCGCGAAGGCTTGAGCATCTTGAACATCGCGCCAAGCTGTAGCCGTTCGCTGCCGGGCCGCAAAGCGGGCGGAGCGAGAGATGGCGGGAAATTCATGTGCGCGGCGCGATGCGGCGCGTTACCGCGATTGGCATGACAAATGCCTATCATCCCCGAGCCTTGTCGCTCGTCATCGTGCTGGCAGCGGGGGTGTTCACCGCCGCACCTGCACTGGCCGAAGATCGCGAGTTCTGTGCCAACCGGCCCGGGCTCGACACGCCGCCGTGCACGATGGCGCCGGGCACGGTGATGGCCGAAGTAGGGCTCGCCGGCATCCAGCACAGCAGCGACGGCGGGGCGAGCAGCGACGTGCTGACCGCCGCCGATCTCGCGCTCAGGGTAGGCATCGCGCAAAGCGCCGAACTGGAACTGGGCGTGACCGGATTCGTGCGCGACCGCGAGACCGATGCATCGGGCCAGCGTTCGACAACCAGCGGCGTGGGCGATTCGTTCGTGGCGATCCGGCGTGGGCTGGCGGGCCCCAACGGCCCGGTCGCGATCCAGGTCTATGCCACGCTACCCACCGGCAAGGCGGGCGTCGGCGCGGGTGACTGGGGCGCAGGCGTGCTGCTGCCGATGCAGTTCGACATCGGCCACGGATTTTCGCTGGCGCTGACGCCCGAGGTCGATGCGGCGGTCAATTCGAGCGGGAACGGGCGCCACCTTGCCTACGGCAGCGCTGGCGGCCTGTCGCATCCCCTGACCAAGGCGCTGACGCTCACCGGCGAACTGGCGGCCTTCCGCGACAACGATCCCGGCGGCCACGCCACGCAAGTCACGGCCGCCGGATCACTCGCCTGGCAAGTCGCGGACGACTGGCAGCTCGATCTCGAAGGCGACGCGGGGCTCAACCACAACACGCCCGACTACGCGATCATGATCGGCGTGGCGCGGCGGATCAGATAAGTTCTGGCCCCTCCTCGTCAGAGGAGGGGTTGGGGTGGTGACTTGAAAACGTGGCGGATGCGGAAAGACCCCACCCCCGACCCCTCCCCTGAAGAGGAGGGGAGCAAGTGGCAGATCACGCCATCGCGGGCAGCAGGCGCCGTTCGCCGGCGATGCGCTGCATCGCCTTCTGCAGCTTCTCGAACGCGCGCACCTCGATCTGGCGGACGCGTTCGCGGCTGACGTTGTAGACCTGGCTCAGTTCCTCGAGCGTCTTGGGATCATCGACCAGGCGGCGATCGGTGAGGATGTGCTTCTCGCGGTCGTTGAGGCCTTCCATCGCTTCCACCAGCATTTCGTGGCGCACGGTGGCTTCCTCGGCATCGGCCACGGTCTGGTCCTGCAGCGGGCGATCATCGACCAGCCAATCCTGCCACGTGCCGTCGCCGTCCTCGCGCATGGGGACGTTGAGCGAGGCATCGCCGCCCATCATCATGCGCCGGTTCATGTTGACCACTTCCTGCTGGGGCACGCCCAGCGTGGTCGCGATCTTCAGCACGTCGTCGGGGTGAAGATCGGTATCCTCGAACGCCTCGAGGTTCTTCTTCATCCGCCGCAGGTTGAAGAACAGCTTCTTCTGCGCGGCGGTGGTGCCCATTTTCACCAGGCTCCACGAGCGCAGGATGAACTCCTGGATCGAGGCCTTGATCCACCACATCGCATACGTCGCCAGCCGGAACCCGCGATCGGGCTCGAACTTCTTGACGCCCTGCATCAGGCCGATGTTGCCTTCGGAAATCAGCTCGCTCACCGGCAGGCCATAGCCGCGATAGCCCATGGCGATCTTCGCCACGAGTCGCAGATGGCTGGTCACCAGTTGTGCGGCGGCTTCGGGATCGCCATGTTCCTGATAGCGCTTGGCGAGCATGTATTCCTGCTCGGGCTTCAGCACCGGAAACTTGCGGATCTCGGACATGTAGCGATTGAGGCTGGCTTCGCCACCCAGCGCGGGGACGGACAGCGCATTTCTCTGGTTACTCACCTGAACACTTCCTTTCGTCGCGTCGGAACCCGTTGCGTCGACCCCTGGAGCATTAACCCCTACCCGGGCATCGTGCGGTGGGACCACACATCATTTGTTGTAGCGCGCGAGCATCAGCTTGAACCCCCCAGTTCGACGATCAGTTCCCCTATATCGACCGGCGTCGGGCTGGAAAAAAGAACAGGCGCGCCGGTGATCGGGTGGATGAACCCCAGCTGCGCTGCGTGCAGCGCCTGGCGTCGGAAGCCGAGCCTGGCGAGAATCGGCCGGATTGGGGAGGGTGCGCGTCCATAGACAGGGTCTCCCAATAGCGGATGGCCAATTGACGCAAGGTGAACGCGCACCTGGTGAGTCCTACCCGTTTCGAGCCGGCACTCGATCAGCGCCGCGCCGTCGAGCCGTTGCAGCGTGCGGTAGTGGGTCACCGCATGCTTGCCGCGCCCTTCGCCCTTGCCGTCGCGGGCATCGACCAGCGCCATTTTCTTGCGATCGTGGACGGACCGGGCGATCGCGCCGCGAATCGTGCCTGCAGGCGGCATCGGCTGGCCGCCGGTGACGGCAAGGTAAGCGCGGGTGATCGAATGGTCGGCAAACTGGCGGGCCAGGCCTTCGTGCGCGGCATCGCTCTTGGCCACCACCAGCAGGCCCGAGGTGTCCTTGTCGATGCGATGGACGATCCCGGGCCGCGCGACTCCGCCGATGCCCGAAAGCTGGCCCCGGCAATGATGCAGCAGCGCGTTGACCAGCGTCCCGTCGAGGTTGCCGGCGGCAGGGTGCACCACCAGCCCGGCGGGCTTGTCCACCACCACGAGGTGCTCGTCCTCGAACGCGATGACGAGCGGGATGTCCTGCGCCACGGCGGTGGCGGTGGTCACGTGCGGGATGGCGATCGACCAGGCCGATCCGGCGGCGACCTTGGCCGATGCCTGCACGGGCACTTTGCCGTCGATCCGCACGCGCCCGTCGTCGAGCAGCGCCTTGACGCGTTCGCGCGACAGGCCGCTGGCGTCGGCCAGCGCCTTGTCCAGCCGCGCTGCGTCGCTGGCGATCACGCCGGCAAGGATGTTTTCGCCATGGCCCCCCATGCTAGGGAAGATGGGGACGGAGTCGGGCATGACAAGATTGGATGCGACGGGAATTGCACTGGCGGGCGATGTTTTCGAACGCCTGCTGGCAGAAGCGCAGCGCGCGGCTCCGCTCGAATGTTGCGGGCTGCTGCTGGCGCAAGCGGCCGATCCGGGCCGCGTGACCGCACTGGTCCCGACAGCGAATGTTTCCGCCACCCCGCACGAAAGCTTCGAAATCGATCCGGCGGCGCTGCTGGGCGCGCACCGCGCCGCGCGATCGGGCGGACCGGTGCTGGCCGGCTTTTACCATTCGCACCCCAACGGGCGGCGCGATCCGTCGCCGTGCGATGCGACGATGGCCAGCGGCGATGGCCGGGTCTGGGCGATCATCGCCGGCGGCCGGGTCGGGTGCTGGCGCGATACCGCCCACGGCTTCGAACCACTTTTCTACACGATCGTGGATAACTAAGGGCATTCGGGCGGTGCGCCGCAGGGAAAAGGGGGTGATTGTGCGCCAAGGCGTGTAAACATCGTCAACTTCGCCAGAAAAAAGGCCGGAATCCTGAACATGACCACTGCCACGCTCACCACCTCTTCGCTCGATCTGGCGAGCCTGCTCTGTTCGCGGCTGTGCCACGACATGCTGAGCCCGGTCGGCGCGCTCTCCAACGGGCTTGAGCTGCTGGCCGAGGAAAAGGACCCCGAGATGCGCAAGCGCTGCTTCGAACTGCTCGAGCAAAGCGCGCGGATTTCCGCCGACAAGCTCAAGTTCTTCCGCCTCGCGTTCGGCGCGGCGGGCGGCTTTGGCGATATGGTGCCGGTGGCCGAACCGCGCGCGCTGGTCGACGCGCTGGTCGGCAACGCCCGGCGCATCGAGGTCAACTGGTCGCTGGGCTGCGACAGCCTGCCCAAGCCTGCGGTCAAGACGCTGCTCAACCTCGCGCTGATCGGCATCGAGTCGCTGGTGCGCGGCGGTACGCTCGACATCGCCGCCGAACAGCGCAGCGGCGCCAGCGAGATCGCGATCCGCGCCGCCGGCCCGCGCATCGCGTTCGATCCCACGATCGGCGCCGCGCTCGACGGATCGTTGCCGGTCGAGGAGTTGTCCAGCCGCACCGCCGCCGCCGCGATGGTCCACCAGCTTGCCTCCAGCCTGGGCGGGGGCATCCAGTTTGCGGTGACCGCCGATGCGCTGGTGATGGGCGCGGTGCTTCCGGTCGGCTGACCCGCCATGGACGACGAACTCGTCACCCGCGAAAACCTCTCGCCCAACTGGAACGAGCGGACGCTGCCGGTGACGATGCTCGTGCTCCACTACACCGGCATGCAGACCGGCGCGGAAGCCGAGGCGCGACTGGTCGATCCGGCAGCGCAGGTCAGCGCGCACTACATCATCCACGAAGACGGCTGCGTGGTGCGGCTGGTGCCCGAGGACAAGCGCGCGTGGCACGCCGGGCGCAGCTTCTGGCGCGGCATTTCGGACGTCAATTCGGCCAGCATCGGCATTGAACTGGTCAATCCGGGGCATGAATGGGGCTACCGCGAGTTCCCCGAGGCGCAGATGGACGCGCTATTGCCGCTGCTCGCCGCGATCGTCGACCGGCACGACATCCCGCGCGCCAACGTGGTCGGGCATTCGGACGTGGCCCCGGCGCGCAAGGACGACCCGGGCGAACTGTTCGACTGGCCGCTGCTGGCGCGCCACCACCTGGCGCTGCCCGTGCCCAAGCCGCGCATGCGGCTGGTCTATGACAACGACAGCGCGTTCTTCCTCGCGCTCGAACGGTTCGGCTACGACATCTCCGATGGCCACGCCGCGATCCGCGCGTTCGAGCGGCGCTGGCGCCCGCACAAGATCGCCGGGGAACCCGATGGCCAGATCGGCGCGATGCTGTTCGAACTGCTGCTGCAGCGCGACATGGGGCAGGCAAGGTGAGGCGTTTCCTTTCTGGCGCATGGTGCTATGCGCGGTGCGCCAGGGGGCCGGGCAGCCGCGTCATTGCGCAAGCAATGCCGAGGAAAGTCCGGGCTCCACGAAACAAGGGTGGCGGGTAACGCCCGCCGGGTCGGCATTTCGGTGCCGGCTTAGGGAAAGTGCCACAGAGAGCAGACCGCTAACCCCCGCTCCGGCGGGGGCAGCAAGGGTGAAAGGGTGCGGCAAGAGCGCACCGCGGGACCGGCAACGGAACCGGCATGGTAAACCCCACCCGGAGCAAGACCGAATAGGGGCGGCGGGCTTTTCCGCAAGGAGAGGCGGGTGTGTTTCGCACCCCGATCGCAAGATCGACGACCGCCCGGGTTGGTTGCTGGAGCGTTGCCGCAAGGCATCGCCTAGAGGAATGGCTGCCGGCGCCGCTGCCGTCCCGCAAGGGAAACGGGCGGCGTCACAGAACCCGGCTTACAGGCCCCCTGGCATCTCGTTTTCGTCTCCATCGTCGTCGTCCCCGGCGGGCGGCGGTTCGGTCGAGAGGAACCAGCGTCCTGCGCCTTCCAGCCCGACCGCGGTCAACCGGCCCGAGGCATAGGCGCCGGTGTCAATGCCGATGCGGTTGGCGCGCTGCACGACATCGTCGGTGATGGTGTGGCCGTGCACCACGATGCAGCCGTGGTCGGTCCGGTCTTCGAGGAACTCGCTGCGGATCCAGCGCAAGTCGGCCTTGTGCTGCTGGTCCAGCGGCACACCGGGGCGGATGCCGGCGTGGACGAACAGGTAATCGCCGATCAGCACCTGGTCTTCCATCGCCGCGATGAATTCCATGTCTTCGGCGGGCACGAAACCGGGCATCAGCTTGCGCAGTTCGCCCAGCGTGGCGCGATCGTATTCCTCGCGCTCGATCGGGTAGCTCAGCAGCGTTTCCTTGCCGCCGTGGAGCAGGAAGTGGCGCAGCACTTCGTCGCGCTTGAAGCTGCCGATGAACATTTCCTCGTGGTTGCCCGCGATGGTCCGCACCGCGCGCCGCCGGCCAAGGTCGCGTGCGGCGGCGATCACCCCGGCGCTGTCGGGTCCGCGATCGACCAGGTCGCCCAGCAGCACGATCGTGGTGTCGGCCGGCCCGCGCGCCGCATCGTCCGCCTCGACCATGGCGATCAGTTCATCGAACAGATCGCGCCGCCCGTGGATGTCACCCACCGCATAGACGCGCTGACCCGCGGGCACCTCGGCAGCGAGGACGGGGGCGGACGACCGCGTGAAAAGGGCGCGAAGTTTGTTGATCATCGTTTTGCGATCACGACCGGACTGGAGACCCGGTTCCGGAACGTGCCTATAGTGAGTGGCCTTGCGGCCGGCAAGCCGACTGCGGCGCGCGATTGTTGCATTGAATTGGCTAACCGGCGATGAACCCGTTGCAAGCGCTCATCCCATCGCCGTCAGGAAAGACCCGCCGTGACCAAGTTCCTCCACACCATGATCCGGGTGACCGATCCCGATGCGACGATCCGTTTCTTCAAGCTGATCGGTCTGGAGGAAGTGCGCCGGTTCGATAGCGAGAAGGGGCGGTTCACGCTGATCTTCCTCGCCGCGCCGGGCCAGGACGGGATCGCCGAGGTCGAACTGACGCACAACTGGGACCCGGAAGACTACAGCGGCGGCCGCAATTTCGGGCACTTGGCCTACCGCGTCGACAACATCTACCAAACCTGCCAGCGGCTGATGGACGCTGGCGTGGTCATCAACCGCCCCCCGCGCGACGGCCACATGGCGTTCGTGCGCTCGCCCGATGGAATTTCGGTCGAACTGCTGCAGGATGGCCACCTGCCGCCGGCAGAGCCGTGGGCCAGCATGGCAAACACCGGCAGCTGGTAGGCGCGCCTCAGCTGTCGACCAGCCGGTAACCCACGCCCGGCTCGTTCTGCAGCAGCACCGGCGCGGCGGGGTCGGCTTCCAGCTTGAGCCGCAATCCGCGCATGGTCACGCGCAAGTACTCGACATCGTCGACGTGGGCCTCGCCCCAGATCGTGCGGAGCAACTGGGCGTGGGTCACCACGCGGCCCGGATGGCGGGCCAGTTCGGCCAGCAGGGCGAATTCCTTGCGGGTCAACCGGACCTCGACGCCGTCGCGCGTCACCCGGTGGGCGAGGATGTCGACACAGATGGCCCCGACAGTGACCTCGCCGTGGGCAGAGGCGAACGGCAGCTTGTGCCGCAAGGCCGTCCGTATGCGGGCCAGCAGTTCGTCGGTGTCGAACGGCTTGACCACATAATCGTCGGCCCCCAGATCGAGCGCGGCGACCTTTTCGGAAGTTGCGTTGCGCGCGGTCAGCACGATCACCGCGCGATCAATCGCCTTGATCAGCGGGACCAGCTCGATCCCGTCGCGATCGGGCAAGCCGAGATCGAGCAGCACCAGCTCGCACCCTTCGCGCCGGGCCAGGATCAGGGCCTCGCCCGCCGTCGCGGCTTCGGCGACGGCGAACCCGGCGCGCTCGACCGCCCCGCGCAACAGCCGGCGTATCGCCAGCTCGTCGTCGACGATCAGGATATGCGCGTTCATCCGGCGTCCTTGGGCGCGCGGCGGATGAGCGAGCCGGGCCACACGATCTCGAACCGCGATCCGCTGCGGTCTGCGCGGTTGCCGGCGGTGACCGCAAGGCCCATGGCGTCGGCAAATCCCTTGACGATGGCCAGGCCCAGCCCGGTGCCGCCGGTCATGTCGCCGCCTTCGACGCGGGTGAAGCGGTTGAACAGCGCCGCTTCACCGCCGGCGGGCAAGCCGGGCCCGTCGTCGATCACCGCCAGCACCAGCCGGTCGGGCGACCGCCGCGCCTCGATCCGGATCTCGCTGTGCGCCGGGGTGAATTTTGCGGCGTTGCCGATCAGGTTGATCAGGATGTGATGCAGCATGCGCGGATCGGCATCGACCAGCGGCAGCGTCGGCGGCACATCGACCACCAGCTTGCGCTGGCCGAGTTCCGCGCGCAGATCCTGCACCGCTGCGGCCACCGCATCGATCAGGTCGATCGCTTCGCGGCGGACCGCCAGCACACCCGATTCGATCCGGGTCATCTCGACCAGATCGTCGAACACCCGGCGCAGCCTGCGCGCTTCGGCCATCAGCGTGTCGGTGGTGGCCGACGGTCCCGACCGGGCGGCGAGCGCATCCGCCGCCGCGACCACGGCGGTGAGCGGGGTCTTGAGGTCGTGGCCGATCGAGGCCAGCAGCGTCGCGCGCAGATCGTCGCGCTGGATCAGCGCGCTGACCTTGCGCGCCTCGGCATCGAGCTTGATCCGTTCCTGGGCCAGCGCGGCCTGGCCGAGCAGCGTGGCGAACAGGATGCGCCGGTCGGCGGGCAGCGGTTCGCTCTGGTCGGGCCGGGCGATGCCGAGCACGCCGAGCACGCCCAGCGAGGTCGTCAGCGGGTGGAACTGCCAGTCGCTGGCATTGAGCGTGGCGGTGGCACGCCCGGTCACGTCCTGCCGTTCGAACGCCCATTCGGCTGCGGCAATGTCGATCGGGCCGAGCGCGGGATGGGCCGGCGTCGCACCGATGACGATGACCTCGCGATTCGTGCGCGTGGCGAGCAGCGTGGTGACGCCGAGCAGGCTGGCGACCTCCTCGCACACGGCCTCCGCCGTGCCCGCTTCGTCGGACACCGAGGCCAGCCGTTGCCCGAAGGCGGCGATCGCGGCATTTTCGATGGCGGTGCGCGCGCCGATGGTTGCTTCGCGGCGCAGTTGCCCGGCCAGCTGGCTGGCGAAGATCGCCACCCCGGTCAGCACCAGCATCGTCATCACGTTCTGCGGATCGCTGACCGTGAAAGTGTAGATCGGCGGCAGGAAAAAGAAGTTGTAGGCCAGCGCCGCGGCCAGACTGGCGATCAGCCCTGAGCGCAAGCCATACAGCGCCGCGGTCGCGATGACCGGAACCAGGTACAGCAGATCGATCGAATTGTGCCCGATCAGCCGCGCCAGCGGGATCGCGGCGGCCGTGGTCAGCGCCACCAGCAACAGGCCGATGCCGGTCCCCGAGATGTTGAGCGGCCGCCGGGTGCCCGCTTCGGCCCGAACGATCCCCGCCGGGACAACGGTGGGCATCACGTGGATCGCGACGTTCTCCAGCCCGCGCACCAGCTGGTCCACCACCGAGCCGTGGCGCAGCTCGAACCACCAGCTGCGCTGCGACTTGCCGATCACGACCACCGTCGTCCTGGCTTCGACGATGTGGGCGCGCAGGCCGTCGAGCACCGACGCGGCCGGGACGGTGGCCAGGCTCGCGCCCAGTTCGGACGCCAGCCTGAGCGCCGCCGCGATGCGCCCGCGCGCGTCTCCACCCAGGATGGCGCTGCGCGGTGTCTCCACGGTCACCGCCGTCCAAGGTGCCCGCATCGCATCGGCCAGCCGCTTGGCGGCCCTGACCAGCGCATCGCCGCCGGGCTGTTCACCCACCGCGACGACGATCCGCTCGCCCGCCGCCCAGTTGCCCGGTTCGCCGGCCAGCCGGACATGTTCGAGCATCTGCAGGTCGACCGTCTGTGCCGCCCGCCGCAAGGCCAGTTCGCGCAGCGCGGAAAGGTTGGACTTGGAGAAGAAATGCCCGAGCGCGCGCGTCGCCTCGTTCGGGATATAGACCTTGCCCGCCTTCAGCCGCTCGATCAGTTCGTCGGGCGGCAGATCGACCAGTTCGATCTCGGCGTCGTCCAGCAAGGCGTCGGGCACCGTTTCGCGCACCCGCACCCGCGTCAGGCCGGCGACGACGTCGTTGAGGCTTTCGACATGCTGGACGTTGAGCGTGGTCAGCACGTCGATCCCGGCGTCGCGCAGCTCCTCGATGTCCTGCCACCGCTTGGGATGGCGGCTGCCCGGCGCGTTGGTGTGCGCGAATTCATCGACCAGCGCGACAGCGGGCTTGCGCGCGATCACCGCGTCGATGTCGAGTTCGGACAGCTGGTGCGGGCTATGCGCGATGGCCTTGCGGGGCAAGACCTCGAACGGCGCGACCAGCTTTTCGGTCTCGGCGCGGCCGTGCGTTTCCACCAGCGCGACGATCACGTCCTGGCCCTGTGCCAGCATTTCCGCGCCTTCGCGCAGCATCTCGAACGTCTTGCCCACGCCCGGCGCGGCGCCGAGAAACAGCTTGAGCTTGCCGCGCGCTTCCTTCTTCGCCTGCTTCAGCAGATCGTCCGGCGTGGCTCGTCTGGGCTGGGCTGGGGTCACTGCACCTGCTTAACCGACAGGCGGTCGAGTTGTCGATTGAGCAGCAGCACATTGACGTGGGGCTCACCGATCAGGCCGAACAGCGGATAGCTGGTCCGGCTTTCGACCAGCGCGCGAACCTGCGGCTCGGCAAGGCCGCGCGCCCTGGCGATGCGTGCGGTTTGCGCCAGCGCCGCCTCGGGGCTGATGTCGGGATCGAGTCCCGACGCCGATGTCGTGACGAGGTCGGCGGGCACGGACGCCCCGGTCAGGCCCTGCGCGCGCAGATCGGCCACGCGCGCGGCGATCGCATCGCGCAAGTCCTTCGATCCCGGCGCGAGGTTGGTCGCCGCCGACGCGCCGGCGTCGTATCCCTTGCCTGCGGCCGACGGGCGCGGATGGAAATAGCGCGGGCTGGCGAAGCCTTGCGCGATCAGTTCGGACCCGACGACCTGCCCGCCGTCGCGGATCAGGCTGCCGTTGGCCTGGTGGGGGAACGCGACTTGCGCGATCCCGGTCACCGCCAGCGGGTAGGCAAGCCCGGTCAGCGCCGAAAACAGCAGCAGCATGACGACGGCGGGGCGCAAGGCGGAGCGGATTTCGGCGAGCATCGCAAAGTTCCTGTGAATGACGGGAGCCCGTAAGCGTATGGGGCCTTAAGCCAGGTTGAGGCCGGTGACGGCAAGGTCGATCAGCTTGATGCCGGCGAACGGCGCGATCAGCCCGCCGACCCCGTAGATGGCAAGGTTGCGCGCCAGCAACGTGCCCGCAGGGGCCGGGCGATAGGCCACGCCCTTCAGCGCCAGCGGCACCAGCGCCGGGATGATCAGCGCGTTGAAGATGATCGCCGAAAGGATCGCGCTTTGCGGGCTGCCCAGCTTCATCACGTTGAGCGCCGCCAATCCCGGATACAGCACGATGAAGATCGCGGGCAGGATCGCGAAATACTTGGCGACGTCGTTCGAGATCGAAAACGTGGTGAGCGCGCCGCGCGTCATCAGCAGCTGCTTGCCCAGCCCCACGATCTCGATCAGCTTGGTCGGGTCGCTGTCGAGATCGACCATGTTGCCGGCCTCGCGCGCGGCCTGCGTGCCGGTGTTCATCGCCACGCCGACATCGGACTGCGCCAGCGCCGGGGCATCGTTGGTGCCATCGCCGCACATCGCGACGAGCTTGCCGCCTTCCTGTTCCTTGCGGATCAGCGCCAGCTTGTCCTCGGGCGTCGCCTCGGCGAGGAAATCATCGACCCCGCTCTCGGCGGCGATGGAGGCGGCGGTCAGCGGGTTGTCGCCGGTGATCATCACCGTGCGGATGCCCATCCGGCGCAGTTCGCCAAAGCGTGCGCGGATGCCGGCCTTGACGATGTCCTTCAAGTGGATGACGCCGAGCAGCCGGTTGCCTTCGGCCACCGCCAGCGGGGTTCCGCCCGATCGGGCAATGCCGTCGGAAATGTCGCGCATCGCCTGCACCGCTGCCGGATCGGCCGCCGCGCCGATGCGCTTGAGCACGGCATCGACCGCGCCCTTGACCAGCGCACGATCGCCGATCTGCAGGCCGCTGACGCGCGTCTGCGAGGTGAACTTGATCGCCACGGCGTCTTGGGGGATCGGGTCGCCATGGCCCGCCAGAACGACGATCGAGCGGCCCTCGGGCGTCTCGTCGGCCAGGCTGGCGAGGCGTGCGGCGGACACGAAATCGGCGTGCGCGATGCCGGGCAGGGGCAGTAACTCGGTCGCCTGCCGGTCACCGATGGTGATCGTCCCGGTCTTGTCGAGCAGCAGCGTGTCGATGTCGCCCGCCGCCTCGACCGCACGGCCCGACTTGGCCAGCACGTTGAACCGCACCAGCCGGTCCATCCCGGCAATGCCGATCGCCGACAGCAGCGCCGAAATGGTCGTCGGGATCAGCGTTACGAACAGCGCGACCAGCACCGGCACGGCGATGGTGCCGTGGGCGTAGGAGGCAAACGCGGGCAGGGTGCCGACCGCGATCAGGAATATCAGCGTCAGCCCCGCCAGCAGGATGGTCAACGCAATCTCGTTCGGCGTCTTCTGGCGCTGTGCCCCTTCGACCAGCGCGATCATGCGGTCGAGGAAGCCCTGGCCGGCGGCCGCGGTCACCTTGACCTTGATCTGGTCCGAGATGACGCGGGTGCCCGCCGTCACCGCCGAACGATCGCCACCCGCCTCGCGGATCACCGGCGCGCTTTCGCCGGTGATCGCGGCTTCGTTGACCGAGGCGACACCTGCGACCACGTCACCGTCCGCCGGAATCAGGTCGCCGGTTTCGACCAGCACGACATCCCCGACCTCGAGCTGGCTGGCGGCCACGGTCTCGAACAGGTCGCCGGTGCCGATCAGCAGCTTGGCCTTGAGCTCTGCCTTGGTCGCGCGCAGCGATGCCGCCTGCGCCTTGCCGCGCCCTTCGGCCATGGCTTCGGCGAAGTTGCCGAACAGCACGGTCAGCCACAGCCAGAACACCAGCTGCGCCTGAAACACGATCTGGCCCCCACCGATGACGATCTCGCGCACCAGCAGGATGGTCGAGAGCGTGGCGACCAGCGCGGTCACGAACATCACCGGCGTGTGGATCAGCTTGCGCGGGTCGAGCTTGAGGACCGCGTCGCGGGTGGCGGCTGCCATCAGCGGTCCGGTAAACAGCGAGGGAGATGGGGCGTTCATCGTCTGGGGGACCTAGTTCAGCGTGCCGGCAGCGACCTGGAACTGGTCGGCTATCGGTCCGAGGGCGAGCGTGGGGAGGAAGGTCAGGCCGCCAACGATCAGGATGATCGCCGCGAGCAGGCCGATCCACAGGGGACCGGTGGTGGGGAACGATCCCGGTCCCGGCGGGACGCGGCGCTTTACGGCCAGTCCGCCGGCAATGCCCAGCACTGGCAGGATCACCCCGAACCGGCCGAAGAACATGCCGATCGCCAGCGTGGCGTTGTAGAAAGGGGTATTGCCGCTCAGCCCGCCAAACGCACTGCCGTTGTTCGCCGCCGCGCTGGAATAGGCATAGAGGATCTCGGAAAATCCATGCGGGCCCTTGGCCAGCGGCCCGGCCAGCCCCGGCCCGACGACACTCGCCAGCGCTGCCAGCCCGAGGATGCACAGCGGCGGGATGACGATGGCGATCACGGTGAGCTTCATCTCGCGCGATTCGATCTTCTTGCCGACGTATTCGGGCGTGCGGCCCACCATCAGCCCGGCGATGAACACCGCCAGGATGGCGTAGATCAGCACGGCATAAAGTCCCGATCCAACGCCGCCGATCACCAGTTCGCCCAGCTGCATGTTGAACATCGGTACAAGCCCCGCCAGCGGCATCAGGCTGTCGTGCATGCCGATCACCGCCCCGCACGAGGTGGCGGTGGTGACCACCGCGAACAGCACCGTGGCGGCAATGCCGAAGCGCACTTCCTTGCCCTCCATGTTGCCGCCGGCGATGCCCAGCGCCTGATGGATCGGATTGCCCGCAGCTTCCGCCCAGTAGGCGAAGGTCACGCCCGCCAGCACCAGCAGCACCATCGCGGCGAGCAAGGACCAGCCCTGTTTCACATTGCCGACCGCCTTGCCGAACGTCAGCGTCAGCCCCGCGCCGAGCACGAAGATGCTCAGCATCTGGATGTAGTTGGACAGCGCACTGGGATTTTCGAACGGGTGCGCCGAATTGGCGTTGAAGAATCCCCCGCCGTTGGTGCCCAGCATCTTGATCGCCAGCTGCGATGCCACCGGGCCCAGCGCGATACTCTGCCTGGCGCCTTCCAGCGTGGTCGCGCCGACCGATGCATCGAGCGTCTGCGGTACGCCCAGCAGCACGTAGACCAGCGCCAGCACGATGCTCGCGGGCAGCAGCAGGTACAGCGTGACGCGGGTGATGTCGGCCCAGAAATTGCCGATGCCTTGCGCGCTGGCCCGGGCGAAGCCGCGAATGATCGCGAAGGCGACCGCGATGCCGGTGGCGGCGGACAGGAAGTTCTGCACCGTCAGCCCGGCCATCTGCGAGAAGTTCGACAGCGTCGATTCGCCGCCGTAATTCTGCCAGTTGGTGTTGGTGACGAAGCTGACCGCCGTGTTGAACGCCAGCCAGTTGTCGATACCGCCGAAATGCTGCGGGTTGAACGGCAGCACCGCCTGCAGTTTCAGGATCGCGAACAGCAGGCCGATCCCGGCCAGGTTGAAGCACATCAGCGCGGCGGCATAGCCGACCCAGCCTTGCTCGCGCGCCGGATCGACGCCCGACAGCCGGTAGCAGCCCTGCTCCAGCGGCCCCAGCACCCGGCCGAGCGGCATCGCCTCGCCCTTGTAGAGCGTGAACATCCAGTCACCCGCCGGCTTGGCCAGCGCGATGAACAGGGCGGTAAACAGGAGGATCATCCCCCAACCGGCAAGCGTCATGGCAGGCTCCATCAAAACCGTTCGGGACGCGCCAGCACGGCCAGCAGGTACAGCAGGATCACCAGCGCGACGAAGCCGCCCAGGACAAGGTCAACGGACATGGTTCGAGGCCTTGGGTGGGACGTGGAGAGATTGGGGATCGGGGAACATGGCGTCGGCCTCCTGATTGGCGACCGATATGCTGCGCTTGCCCGTTAAGCCGCGAGACGGAATGCGCCTTGCCGGCGTAAGCTGCGCGTAAAATGTCCAGACGGCGGCGTGCCCGCAGTATGGTGATCCACTTGCAACGTGCCTGATGTCGGTGGGGAAAATGGAGCGGGTAGCGGGAATCGAACCCGCCTAGCTAGCTTGGAAGGCTAGTGCATTACCACTATGCTATACCCGCGTCGTGGGGGCGATTGCCACGGCGGGCGCGCCGTCGTCAACCCGCTGCGGGCGTTTCTCCCGGCGGCGCCGTGCGGGCGCAGCGTGACACCACCAGCCTGCGGGCCTTTACCGGTTCTCCAGTTTGTTATACCGTATAACTAACACTGGAGGATGCCGATGAGCCAAGACCCGCAATTGCCCGCAGGGGCGATCGACCGTTTGCTGCGTCCGCGCTCGGTGGCGGTGGTTGGCGCGTCGGACAAGCCGGGGGCGCTGGGCACGACCTTGCTGGGCAATCTCGATCGCAACGGGTTTGCCGGGCCGATCTATCCGGTCAACCCCAAGCGCGACGAGATCATGGGTCGCAAGTGCCTTGCCTCGGTCGATGCGCTGCCCGAAGGGGTGGACGTGGCGGTGCTGGCGATCCCGCGCGCGGGCGTGCTCGATGCCGTGCTCGCGCTGGCCGGGCGCAAGGTCGGCGGCGTGGTGATCTTTTCGGCCGGGTTTGCCGAAGGCGGCGAGGAAGGTCTGGCCGAACAGCAGGAAATCGCCCGGATCGCACACGCGGCGGGGATGGTCGTGGAAGGCCCCAACTGCCTGGGCCTGGTCAACTACGTCGATCGCATCCCGCTGACGTTCGTCGAAACCAATGCCGTGCCGCCGGGAAATCGCCGCGCGACGGGCATCGTTTCGCAGTCGGGCGCGATGGCGGCGGTGCTGTCGACCACGCTGGTCGCGCGCGACGTGGGCGTCAGCTTTTCGATCTCGACCGGGAACGAGGCGGCCAGCGGCGTGGAGGATTACGTCGACTGGCTGGTCGACGATCCGGCGACGCATGTGATTGCGATGATCGTGGAGCAGTTCCGCAAACCGCAGCGCTTCCTCGATGCGGCGCGGCGTGCGCAGGCGGCGGGCAAGCCGATCGTGCTGCTGCATCCGGGCAAATCGAGCGCGGCGCGCGAATCCGCCGCCACGCACACCGGCGCGATGGCGGGCGACTACAAGTTGATGCGCGTGATGGTCGAGCGCGCGGGCGTGGTCATGGCCGAATCGCTGGAAGAACTGGGCGACATTGCCGAAATCGCGGTGCGCTGCGCGGTGCTGCCGTCGGGCGCCACCGCAGTGTTGGGCGAATCGGGCGCGTTCAAGGCGCTGGTGCTCGATCTGGCCGAGGAGCTGGAGCTGCCGCTGGCCGATCTGGACGACGACAATGCGCCCGCCTTGCGCGCGGTGCTGCCGCCGTTCGTTCCAGTGAGCAATCCGCTCGACATCACCGCGCAGGGCCTCAGCGAACCGGCGATCTACACGCGCACGCTGGCGGCGTTGCTGGATGACGAGGCGGTCGGCACGATCATCGCGGGCATCATCCAGAGCGATCCGGTGACCTGCACGATCAAGGTGCCGCCGATCCTGGCGGCGCTGGAGGGACGGGCGGCGACCAAGCCGGTGATCTTTGCCGGGCTCGACGAAGGGGCGGGCATCCCGGCCGAGCGCATTGCCGCGCTGCGCGGCGCCGGCATTCCGTGGTTTCCCTCGACCGAGCGCGCGTTTCGCGCGGTGCAGCGGTTGACCGCCTTTTCGGCGCGCGCGTTCGACGCGACCCACGCAGCGCCGCTGCCGGTTCCGGGGCTTGCCGGCATGGCGGGCGTGGTGCCGGAATATCGCGCCAAGCAGCTGCTGGCACCGCTCGGCATCCCGTTCCCGCAGGGCCGGTTCGCGGCGAGCGCGGACGAAGCCGTCGAGGCGGCCCGGGCCGTCGGCTATCCGGTTGCGATGAAGGCGCAAGCCGCCGCGCTGGGCCACAAAAGCGACGCGGGCGGCGTGCTGCTCAACCTGGCCGACGACGCGGCGGTGCGTGGCGGCTGGGACCGCATCCACGCCAATGTCGCGGGCTATTCGGCGGCGATCCACCTCGACGGCGTGCTGATCGAGGGCATGGGCCAGCGCGGACTGGAAATGATCATTGGCGCAAAAGCCGATCCGGAATGGGGTCCGGTGGTGCTCGCGGGCTTCGGCGGGGTGACTGCCGAGATCCTGCAGGACGTATGCCTGTTTCCTGCCGACCTGCCGCACGATGCGATCGTGGCGGGTTTGATGCGGTTGAAAAGCGCGGCGCTGCTGTCGGGCTATCGCGGCTCGCCCGCGCTGGATGTGGCGGCGTTGGCGCGCCTGATCGGTACGGTCGGACAGATCCTGCGCGCCGAGCCGCGCATCGCCGAGATCGACCTCAACCCCGTGATCCTGCACCCGGCGGGCCAAGGCGTGGTTGCGCTCGATGCGCTGATGCTGGTGCGGTGATATGGGCCTTCCCTGGCGTTCGCGGGAATCAGCCGGACAGAATCACGATATTCCCCCGATCCGCTCATCCCGAGCGAAGTCGAGGGACTCCGCGCCGCGTTCGCCTGCTGCGCAATGTGTCTCGACTACGCTCGACACGAGCGGTGACGGTGTGGATGAATCAAATTTCATCAGGCCCTAATGCCCGGCGAAATCCATCAGCGCCTGCACGATGACCCCGTCTCCGCGCAGCCGTTCGGCACCATGCAGGTCGGGCAGGTCGATCATGAACAGCGCGTGGTCGATGCGCGCGCCCGCCCGGCGCAGCAGCTCGGTGGCAGCGAGCGCGGTGCCGCCGGTCGCGATCAGATCATCGACGATCACGATGCGTTGGCCCGGCGGAACCGCACCGGGATCGATCTCCAGCCGGTCGCGGCCGTACTCCAGCGCATAGTCGATCCCGATCGTGGGGACGGGCAGCTTGCCCGGCTTGCGCACGAGCACGAAGCCGATGCCCAGGCGCGCCGCCACCGCCGCGCCGAAAATGAAGCCGCGGGCTTCCATCCCGGCGATCGCTTCCGCGTCGGCTGCGCGCGCCAGATCGGCCAGATGCTCGACCGACGCGGCAAAGCCATCGCCGTGGCTGATCAGCGTGGTGATGTCGCGGAACAGGATCCCCGGTGAGGGGAAGTCGGGCACGGTGCGCACCAGCGCCTTGAGATCGTCGGGGCTCATCATGTCTCCAGCGATAATCGCAGATACGAAAAAGGCCACCGTCGCCGGTGGCCTTTCGTGATTGTTCAGCCTTGCCGGCCTTAGTGCGCCTGGTCGGCCCAGACGTTCTTCTTGGCGAGGTAGGCCAGGATCGTCGCGGCGATCAGGAAGCCCACCACCGGCCAGCCGGTCTGCTTGCGCTTGTCGAGCTTGGGCTCTGCCGTCCACACCAGGAACGCCGAGACGTCCTTGGCCATCTGGTCGACGCTCGCCTTGGTGCCGTCGCTGTAGGTCACCTGACCATCGGTGGTCAGTGGCGGCGGCATGGCGAGGTTGAGGTTGGCGAAGTACGGGTTGTAGTGCAGCCCGTCCGGCGTCTTGGCATCGGGGAACTGCTTGAGCATCGCGGCCGGCTGCGCCTCGTACCCGGTCAGCAGCGAATAGACGTAGGCCGGGCCTTCGTGGCGGGCCTTGGTCATCAGCGACAGGTCGGGCGGGCTGCCCTGACCGGCGTAATACACCGGCGGGAAGTGATCCGAGGCCAGGTTCTCACGGTCGGCGCGGTCGCCGGTCTTGGGATCGAAAGTCTGCGCCTTGTTGCCCCACTGCTTGGCGATCGCCTTCACTTCGGCTTCGCTGTAGCCGATCGCGGTCAGGTCGCGGAACGAGACCTGCTTGAGGCTGTGGCAGGTCGAACACACTTCCTTGTACACCGCGAACCCGCGCTGCAGCTGTTCCTTGTCGAACCGGCCGAACACGCCGTCGCTGGCGAAGTGCACCTCTTTGGGGTGCTTGTGGAACACCGACTCCGCGGTGGCCGCAGCCGGTTCGGTAATCGCGACGTAGGCGCCGTTACCGAACGACCACAGTAGCGCGACGGCGAAGAAGAGGCCGATCAGGGGGCCAAAAAGACGGACCATGGGGTTCTCTCGATCTTTCCGGTTGCGCTCAGGCGGCAGCGGGTTGGGCGGGGGCGAGCACGGCGTGGTCATCCTTGCCCAGCACATCCTCGGTGATCGAGAACGGCAACGGCTCGGGCTTCTCGATCGACGAGACGATCGGGAGGATCACGAGGAAGTGCAGGAAGTAGTACGCCGCGGCGATCTGCGAGATCATCACGAAAGGTTCGGCAGCGGGCGAACCGCCGCAGTAGCCCAGGATGATCACGTCGGGCAGCAGGCCGAACCACACGAACTTGCGCAGCAGCGGGCGATAGCGCGACGAGCGCACCGGCGAGGTGTCCAGCCAGGGCAGGAAGAACCACACCAGGATCGCGCTGAACATGGCGAGCACGCCCATCAGCTTGGCCGGGATGAAGAAGAAGTCCCAGGTGAACGCGCGCAGGATCGCGTAGAATGGCCAGAAGTACCATTCGGGCACGATGTGCGCCGGCGTCGAAAGCGGGTTGGCGGGGATGTAGTTGTCGGGGTGACCCAGCGCGTTGGGCGCGAAGAACACCACGGCGGTGTAAAGGATCAGGAACACGCCCAGTCCGAAGCCGTCCTTGGCCGTGTAGTACGGGTGGAACGGCACGGTGTCGCTTTCGGTCTTCACTTCCACGCCGGTCGGGTTGGTCGAGCCGGGGATGTGCAGCGCCCAGATGTGCAGGATCACGACTGCAGCGATCACGAACGGCAGCAGGAAGTGCAGGCTGAAGAAGCGGTTGAGCGCGGCGTTATCGGGCGCGAAACCGCCCAGCAGCCACTGTTGCAGCGGCGTGCCGATCAGCGGGATGGCCGAAAACAGGCCGGTGATGACCTTGGCGCCCCAGAAGCTCATCTGGCCCCAGGGAAGCACGTAGCCCATGAACGCGGTGGCCATCATCAGCAGGAAGATGACCACGCCCAGCAGCCAGATCATCTCGCGCGGGGCCTTGTACGAACCGAACAGGAAACCGCGGAAGATGTGGGTGTAGACCACCACGAAGAACGCAGAGGCGCCGTTGGCGTGCGCATAGCGCATCATCCAGCCCCAGTTGACGTCACGCATGATGTGCTCGGTCGAATCGAAGGCGACGCCCGCGTTGGCGGCATAATGCATCGCCAAGATCACGCCGGTCACGATCTGGATGACCAGGCAGAAGCCGGCGAGCACGCCGAAGTTCCACCAGTAGTTCAGGTTGCGCGGCACCGGGTATCCGGCGCCCACCGCATTGTAGACGAAGCGCGGAAGCGGCAGTTTTTCGTCCATCCACTGCATGAACGGGTGGCGAGGCTCGTAATGTTGCGCCCAGGGAAAGCTCATCGGATCTTATCCTCAGCCGATCTTCACGACAGTGTCGCTGTTGAACTCATACACCGGAACCTCAAGATTCTTGGGAGCCGGGCCTTTGCGGATGCGCGCAGCGGTATCGTAAGTCGATCCGTGGCACGGGCAGAAATAGCCGCCGAATTCACCGCGCGGCTCACCCTCGCCGGCACCCAGCGGAACGCAGCCCAGGTGGGTGCACACGCCCATGGTGATCAGCCAGTTTTCCTTGCCGGGCTTGGTACGCTCGGCCAGCGTCTGCGGATCGCGCAGCGAACCGATGTCGACCTTGTTGGCCAAAGCGATTTCCGCCGGGGTCAGGTTGCGCAGGAACACCGGCTGCTTGCGCCAGATGGCCTTGATCGCCTGGCCCGCCGCAATCTGCGAAATGTCGATTTCGGTCGAGCTTTCGGCCAGCACGTCGGCCGACGGGCTCATCTGCCGGATCAGCGGCCACAGCGTGGCAAGACCGCCGACGCCCGCAAAACTTACCGCCGCGACATTGATGAAATCGCGGCGCCGCACGCCTTCCCCGGTCTCATGCACCGGAGTGTCGATGCCTGCATCGTCAGCCATTTGAATTCCCTGCCTGCTGCCGCCCCGGGCACGGATCGCCCGTGGTCCAACTTGCCCCCACTTGGCCGCGAGACGGCATTTTCGTGAAAACGCCCTCGCAGCCGGAGGACCGAACGCCTGTTTCAACGGCGCAACGGACCCCACTTGGCGCGCCTGATAGACGCAAAAACGCCGGTTTGCCAACAGGCATTTTGGCATCGCGAAACTCGGGGAATCGCGGGCCTTGCAGCCGTTGTCGCGCCGCTGCCGGAATCATCAGAACCCCGCGCCGTCGGGCCAGTTCGGCCCGGCCAGTCCCATTACCTTGAACAGGGCGCCCATCTGGCCTTCGCCGATCAGGCGGTCGCGGCCTGCGAGAATCGCCGCGGTGTGTTCGGGTGCGGCCCGGCACAGCGTTTCGGCGCGGGCCTCGATGCCCAGCGCGCGCAGCCAGCGGCCCTGCTCGACCGTGCCCAGCCAGCGTGCGGAGCGCGACTGGGCGATCGCGGCGAGCGCCGCAAAATCGACATGCGCCGTCAGGTCCGCTTCGCCCGGCGTGGAGAACGGATCCACCTTGCGATGTTCGCGCACCGCCTGCAGCGTGCTGCCGAGCCGGGAATGGGCCTGGCCATAATCGATGATCAGCGCCGCCCCACCTTGCGCCGCGAGACGACCGGCCAGTTCGTAAACGATCGCGGCGGCGGCGGGGCTCGTCTCGATGATCGCGCCGTCGGGCAGATCGAGCGCCTGCATCGCCGGCGGGACCGCGGCGTCCATCGGCCGGTCGCCGGCGACGAGCGCCAACCCGCCGCGTTCCAGCCCCACCATCCGTTCCCGCCACCCCGCCGGGGTGCGCACCAGCTGGCGCACGGGCAGGGCATCGAGGAATTCGTTGGCGACGACCAGCAACGGCCCGTTGTCGGGCAGGGTCGACAGGTCATGGTGCCACTGCGCGCCCGGGTGGAGGTCCAGCTGCACGGCTTTGAGCGCGGTGCTGGTTTCGACGAAGTGCACGCGCGGGGTCAGGCCATAGCGACCGACCGCACCCAGCGCATCGTGCGCCAGCGTGCCGCGTCCGGGGCCGAGTTCGACGTAGTGCACCGGCTCGTCGCGGCCGGACCTGATCCACATGTCGGCCAGCCACAGGCCGATCAGTTCGCCGAACATCTGGCTGATTTCGGGCGCGGTGACGAAATCGCCGTTCGTGCCCAGCGGGTCGCGCGTGTTGTAATACCGCGCATTCGATTCGGCCATGAAGTGGGCGAGGCTGATCGGGCCGGTGTTGGCGATCAGCCGGTGGAATACCTGTGCAAGCGCCCGTGCAGGCGGTTGTCCGCCTGCGGCTCCGCCGTCGTTCACGCAGGGATCGTCCCTGAACCCGCCGCTACTGGCGGCGATCCTTGCGCCGACACTTGTGGCTTCATCAGCGCCCGGATGGTGAAGAACAGGCCCACCGCCATCAACGGGATGGTCAGCCACTGGCCCATCGACAGACCGGTCGCGTGGGCGAAATCCTCAAGCTGGGCATCGGGCTCGCGGAAGAATTCGACCGTGAAGCGTGACAGCGCATAGCCGAGTGCGAACAGGCCCACGAGCAGGCCGGGCCGCCACCGCGCGCGTGTTTTCCAGAACAGCGTGACCAGTACGATCGCCAGCACCAGCCCTTCCAGCAGGGCTTCGTAAAGCTGGCTGGGGTGGCGCGCGGCGGGGCCACCGCCGGGGAACACCATGGCCCACGGCACGCCTGGCCCCGCAACGCGGCCCCACAGCTCACCGTTCACGAAATTGGCGAGCCGGCCAAAGCCCAGCCCGAACGGCACGCACACCGCGAGATAGTCGCACGTGCGCAGGAACGACAGCTTCCCGCGCCACGAAACCCAGGCGATCGCCAGCAGCGTGCCGACCAGGCCGCCGTGGAAGCTCATGCCGCCTTCCCACAACTTGCCCAGATCCGCGGGGTGGGTGAGCAGCTGCGGCGCGTAGAAGATCGCATAGCCCATCCGCCCGCCTAGGATGATGCCCAGCGTGGCATAGAAGAACAGATCGTCCGCGTGGCGCTGCGCCATCGGTGCGCCGGGCGCCTTGATCATCTTCGACAGGTGCCAGTAGCCCAGCAGGATGCCGGCCAGATACGCCAGCGAATACCACTTGAGCGTGAAGAACCCGAGATCGAGCGCGATCGGCGAAAGTCCCAGCTCATCCCATTGCAGCGGGTGGATCGCGGCGGATGCCGCGGCCAATAGTGACAGCAAGTAGCGAACTCCCTAGAACCGGGTCAGGGCAAGCGTCGGTGCGCGCCCCATCCCCCGTTGGGATGGGCTTTTGGCATAGCGACAGGCGCAAGCAAACCCGAAAAGCCGGAAGCGGCGCGGGGCAACGGGAGAGGTAGTCGATCTGATGCAGAGCGAACTTGATCGCGACTTGGCCCGGGTGATGGAATCGCTGTCCGCGCACGGCGGAATGTTCGAAACGGTGCCGTACCACCGCTTCGGGCGCGATCTGCCGATGATCGCCGCCGCCCCGGCGACGCTGGCGGACTATTTCGCGCATTTCTGCGCCGCGCATGGCGATCTGCCGTTCATCGTCGATGGACCGATGCGGCTGAGCTTTGCCGAGACCTATGCCGCCGCGCGCGTGGCGGCCGGCGGGCTCGTTGCCGGCCATGGCCTTCAGAAAGGCGACCGCGTTGGCATCGCCGCGCGCAATTCCACCAGCTGGATCGTGGCGTACATGGCGGTGCTGATGGCCGGAGGGTGCGCGGTGCTGCTCAACGGCTGGTGGCAGGGCGAGGAACTCGCGCAAGGCGTCGATCTGGTAGGTTGCAGCCTGATCCTGGCCGATGGCCCGCGTGCGGCCCGGCTTGCCCAGGTGACCCACTGCGCCACGATCGTGCCGGTCGTGCACGATGTGCCGCCGGGCGAAGGCCTGGCCGCGCTGACCGCCAAGGGCGGCGGCGCGGATACCCCGCTGCCCGGCATCGCACCCGACGATCTGGCCACGATCCTGTTCACCTCGGGCTCCACCGGGCAATCCAAGGGCGCCTATTCCGATCATCGTCAGGTCGTGCAGGGCACGTTCAGCTATCTGGCGCAGTCCGTGCTGATGCTCAGCCTGATGACCGAGCGGGGCAAGGCGCCCACGGTGCAGCCGTCCACGCTGGTCAACCTGCCGCTGTTCCACGTCACCGGGGAAATCCCCGTGCTGCTGCAAAGCTTCGCGCTGGGGCGCAAGCTGGTGCTGATGCCCAAGTGGGACGTCGAACAGGCGATGCAGCTGATCGAGCGCGAACGGATCACCTACTTCGTCGGCGTGCCGCTGATGAGCTTCGAGATCGCGACGCACCCCGATCGCGCCAGGTACGATCTGTCCAGCTGCACCTTGTTTGCCGCCGGCGGCGCGCCGCGCCCGGTCGATCACGTCTCGCGCATTCGCGAATCGCTGCCGCATGCATTTCCGCTGCTGGGCTACGGCCTGACCGAGACCAATGCCGTGGGCGCCGGCAACTTCAATGAGAACTACCTGGCCAAGCCCGGCAGCACCGGCACTGCATCGCGCCCGCTGGTCGATCTGGCGATCCTCGACGATGACGGCAAGCCGGTGGCGCAAGGCGCGACCGGCGAGGTTTCGATCCGCAGCGTCGCCAACTTCATCGGCTACTGGAACAACGAAGCCGCCACCCGTTCCGCCGTCACCGACGACGGATATTTCCGCACCGGCGATCTGGGGTATCTCGACGCGGAGGGCTATCTGTTCATCGTCGATCGCAAGAAGGACATCATCATCCGCGGCGGCGAGAACATCAGCTGCATCGAGGTGGAAAGCGCGATCTACGCCCATCCCGACATTGCCGAAGCCAGCGTGTTCGGCCTGCCCGACGAGCTCTATGGTGAAGTGCCGGCGGCGGTCTACAAGCCCAAGGACGGCCGGGTGCTGCACGACGACGATCTGCGGGCGTTTCTGGCGCGGCACATCGCCGCGTTCAAGATCCCGGTGCGGTTCTGGGAAGTGGACGAACCGCTGCCCCGGCTCGGGACCGAAAAGGTCGACAAGCGCGCGTTGCGCGAACGGTTCACCCGCGAATGGGCCGGGGCGGGGAGCTAGGGTTTGGCGGGAATCGACGAGGTGGCCGGTTCGGGTCGGTTTCGGTGTGTCGCTGAAACCGATCCTGGCCTAGGTACGCGGCCATGACCCTACACCGCATTGCCAACCAGCGCCTGATCATCGATCGCCGCGCGCTTGCCGAAGCCGTTGCCGCCGCCGTGGCCGAAAGCGGGGCCAAGGCGCGCCCCGCCGTGGTCGAACTGTTGCGCGAAGCACTCGCGGCCGGTCGCACCGAAATCGCCCGGCGGCTGATGGAAAAACCGTCCGCCGGCCATGACTGTGCCGCGGCGCAGGCGTTCCTGGTCGATCAGCTGGTTCGGATCATCCACGACCATGTCGTCACCGATGTCTATCCCACCGGCAACCGCAGCACGGGCGAACGTCTGTCGATCATGGCCGTGGGCGGCTACGGGCGCGGCGAGATGGCACCGCATTCGGACGTCGACATCGCCTTCCTCACGCCCTCCAAGCAGACCGCGTGGTGCGAGCAGGTGATCGAGGCGATGCTCTACTTCCTGTGGGACCTCGGGCTCAAGGTCGGGCAATCGAGCCGCTCGCTCGACGATCTGGTGCGCATGGCCAAAAGCGATCTCACGATCCGCACCGCGCTGCTCGAAGGGCGCTATGTCTGGGGCGATCGCGACTTGTACGAGGAAGGCTCGCGGCGGTTCTGGGCCGAAGTCGTATCGGGCACCGAGCGCCAGTTCGTCGCCGAAAAGCTGGGCGAGCGCAACGACCGGCACAAGCGGCTGGGCGACAGCCGTTACGTGGTCGAACCCAACGTCAAGGAAGGCAAGGGCGGCCTGCGCGACCTGCACACGCTCTACTGGATCGGCAAGTACATCCACAAAGTGCGCGATCCCAGCGAGCTGGTCGATGTCGGCCTGCTGACCGCCGAGGAATATCGCGCATTCCGCCGGGCCGAGAATTTCTTCTGGGCGGTGCGCAGCCACCTGCACAACATCACCAACCGCGCCGAGGACCGGCTCACGTTCGATCTGCAGCGCGAAGTGGCGTCGCGGATGCAGTTTTCCGACCGGCCGGGCAAAAGCGCGGTGGAGCGGTTCATGCAGTACTTCTTCCTGCAGGCCAAACAGGTCGGATCGCTGACCGGGGTGTTCCTGGCCCAACTCGATGACCAGTTTCCGCCGAAGAATCGCGGCTTCCTGGCAGGCCTGCGGCGCCGGCCGAAAAAAGTCGGGGCGTTCACGGTCGACAGCGGCAAGATCTCGGTATCGGGCGACGACTTCTTCCGAAAGGATCCGGTCCGGCTGATCGAGCTGTTCGTGCTGGCCGATCGCGAGAAGGTCGAGATCCATCCCGATGCGATGCGGCTGGCGCGGCGCGATGCCAAGCTGATCGATGGCGCCGTGCGCAAGGACCCGCGCGCCAATGCGCTGTTCCTCGACGTTCTGACCAGCCGCAACGATCCGGAAACGGTGCTGCGCTGGATGAACGAGGCAGGCGTGTTCGGGCGGTTCGTGCCCGATTTCGGCCGCGTCGTCGCGCAGATGCAGTTCGACATGTACCACCACTACACGGTCGATGAGCACACCATCCGCGCGATCGGGCTGCTCGCCAGGATCGAAAAGGGTGATTTCAAGGACGACCATCCGCTGGCCAGCGTGGTGATGCCCAAGATCGCCTCGCGCCGGGTGCTGTACCTGGCCACGCTGCTGCACGACATCGCCAAGGGCCGGCAGGGCGATCACAGCGTGCTGGGCGCCGAAGTGGCGATGAAGCTGTGCCCGCGGCTGGGCCTGTCGGGCGCGGAGACCGAGCTGGTGGCCTGGCTGGTGCGCTATCACCTGCTGATGAGCGCGACCGCGTTCAAGCGCGATCTGGCCGACTACAAGACGATCGCCGATTTCGGCGCGCAAGTGCAGAGTGTCGAACGGCTGCGGCTGCTGCTACTGGTCACCGTCGTCGATATCCGCGCGGTCGGCCCCGGCATCTGGAACAGCTGGAAGCGGCAGCTGCTGGGCGATCTGTACCAGTCGACCGAGGAAGTGCTGCGGCTGGGCTACAAGCAGCATGGCCGGGCCGAACGGATCGCCGCCAAGAAGGCTGCCGTCGGTCAGGTCCTGAAGGAGCGCGATGCGCTGATCGGCACGGTCGGGCGCCAGCTGGGCGATGCCTACTGGATCGCCGAGCCCGAGGACATCATCGCGCTCAACCTTCAGCAGATGGACCGCGCGCTCGACCAGCCGCTGACGGTGGAGACGCACTGGTATCCCGCGCGCGGCGCGACGCTGGTCACCGTGCTGGCGGCCGATCACCCGGGGCTGTTCTACCGCATCGCGGGGGGCATTCACCTCGCCGGTGGCAACATCATCGACGCGCGCATCCACACCGCCAAGAACGGCATGGCGGTCGACAATTTCCTCGTGCAGGATCCGCTGGGGCGGCCGTTGAACGAGGACAGCCAGATCGAACGCCTGAAAAGCGCGATTGGCGATGCGCTGGCCAACCGCGTCAAGCTCGTGCCCCGGCTCGCCGCGCGCCCGCTGGCGCGCCCCCGCGCCGATGCGTTCGACGTGCGGCCGATCGTGATCTTCGACAACACCGCCTCCAACCGCTTCACCGTGGTCGAGATCGGCGCGCGCGATCGTCCGGCTCTGCTCAACCGGCTGGCGCGGGCGCTGTTCGAGGCGCGGCTGATCGTGCACTCCGCCCACGTCGCCACGTATGGCGAGCGCGCGGTCGATACGTTCTACGTCACCGATCTGCTGGGCGAGAAAGTGGAAAGCGAACCGAGGCTGAAAGCGGTGGAGAAACGGCTGCTCGAAGCGGCCGAAGACCGCAAGCTCAAGCCGATCGCCGCCTGAAGCGCAGCGCGTTTCAGGCCGCCGCCAGCCGCCGCACGGTCTCGTCCTGGCCGATCAGCGGCAGCAGCGCGGCCATGTCCGGCCCGTGGTCCAGCGCGGTCAGCGCCTGACGCAGCGGCAGGAACAACCCTTTGCCCTTGCGCCCGGTGCTCGCCTTGAGTGCGCCGGTCAGCGCGGCCCAGGGGGCATCCGACCAATCGAGCGTCGCCGCGACTTGCGCAGCCTTGGTCAAATAGCCTTGCGTCTCGGTGTCGAACGCGGGCGGCGTTACCGGGCCGCGGATCACGCGCCACCAGTCCGCTGCCTCGTCGATATGCGCAAGATTGGGCCGGATCCCCTCCCACGCCGCTTCGCCGAAGCCGCCCGCGACCATCTCGGCGGGCAGCTTGTGCGCCACGCGCGCGAACGGCAGGCGGTGGACGATGGCGGCGTTGACGCGGTGCAGTTCGGCCTCGTCGAACCGCGCGGGTGCCCGCCCGAAATGGCCAAGGTCGAAGCTGTCGGCCAAGGCCGCTGCATCGAGCTTCGGATCGACCGGATCGGACGTGCCCAGCCGCGCCAGCAGCGCGACCAGCGCCTCGGGCTCGATCCCCGCATCGCGCAGTTCCGCCACGCCCAGCGAACCCAGCCGCTTCGACAGCTTGCCCTCGCTGCCCACCAGCAGCGCCTCGTGCGCAAAGCGCGGCGGCTTGGCCCCCAGCGCGGTGAACATCTGGATCTGCGAGGCGGTGTTGGACACGTGATCCTCGCCGCGCAGCACGTCGGTCACGCCCATCGCGACATCGTCGATCGCCGACGGCAGCATGTACAGCCACGATCCGTCGGCGCGGCGCACCACCGGATCGGACAGCTGCGCCGGATCGAACTGCTGCGGTCCGCGAATGCCGTCGTCCCACGTGATCGGCTGCGCGTGGTCGAGCAGGAAGCGCCAGTGCGGGGCGTCTCCCGCCGCAGCCTTTGCGGCATGATCGGCCTCGGTCAGGGCCAGCGACGACCGGTCGTAGATCGGCGGCAACCCGCGCCCCAGCTGGACCTTGCGCTTGAGGTCCAGCTCCTGCGCGGTTTCATAGCAGCGATAGAGCCGCCCCGCCGCAACCAGCCGCGCGAACGCCGTTTCGTAAAGATCGAAGCGCAGCGACTGGCGCTCCTCGCCGTCGGGATCCAGCCCCAGCCAGCCCAGATCCGCGCGGATCGCATCGACGAAATGCTCGGCACTGCGCGCCGCATCGGTATCGTCGATCCGCAGCAGGAACCGACCGCCGTGCTGCTTGGCGAGCAGCCAGTTGTGCAGCGCGGTGCGGATGTTGCCGACGTGGAGCATGCCCGTCGGCGACGGCGCGAAGCGGGTAACGGTGGTCACGCCGTGCGGAAGCCGTGGGTGATCGGATAGCGGCGGTCGCGGCCGAAGTTGCGCACGCCCAGCTTCACTCCCGGCGGCGCCTGGCGGCGCTTGTATTCGGCCAGGTGCAGCAGGCGTTCGATCCGCACCACGGTGTCGCGATCGAACCCGGCGGAGACGACCTGTTCGACGCTTTCCTCATGCTCCACCAGCCGCAGCAGGATGGCATCGAGCACGTCGTAGGGTGGCAGCGAATCCGAATCCTTCTGGTCGGGACGCAGTTCGGCGCTGGGCGGCTTGGTGATGATCCGCTCGGGCATGACCGGGCCGGTCGGGCCCAGCCCGATCTTGGGCTTCTTCGTGTTGCGCCATTTCGAAATGGCGAACACGGTCATCTTGTAGGCGTCCTTGAGCGGGTTGTAGCCGCCCGCCATGTCGCCATAGATCGTGGCGTAGCCGACGCTCATCTCGCTCTTGTTGCCGGTGGTCATCAGCATCGGGCCGAACTTGTTCGACAGCGCCATCAGCGTCACGCCACGGATGCGCGACTGCAGGTTTTCCTCGGTCAGGTCGGGCTTCACATCGGCAAACGGCGCGGCGAGCATTTCGGTGAAACCGGCGACGGCCGGCTCGATCGGGATCGTGTCGATCCGGCAGCCGATCATTGCCGCGCACTGGGCGGCATCGTCGAGGCTGTCCTGGCTGGTGTAGGCGCTGGGCAGCATCACGCACCACACCCGGTCCGGCCCCAGCGCATCGGCGGCAATCGCCGCGCAGATCGCCGAATCGATCCCGCCGGACAGCCCAAGCACCACGCCGGGGAAGCGGTTCTTGTCGACATAGTCGCGCAGCGCGAGGACCATTGCGCAGTAGATGTCCTCGGGATGTTCGGCCAGCGTGGCGATCTCGCCCGGCTCGCAGCGCCAGCGGTGGCCCGAACCATAGGGCACGCGGCTCCAGCGGGTATCGACCACGGCTTCTTCCCAGTCGGGCAGCTGCGCCCACACCGCGCCTTCGGGGCCGACGACGAAGCTGGCGCCATCGAACACCACCTCATCCTGACCGCCGACGCGGTTGAGATAGGCCAGCGGAATGCCGGTATCGATCGCGCGACGCTTGGCCACGCCGTCGATCCGCAGCTCGTCCTTGTCGATCTCGTACGGGCTGCCGTTGACGCAGATGAAAATTTCTGCGCCCAGTTCAGCCAGGTGGCGGCACACGTCGGGGTGCCAGATATCCTCGCAGATCGGCAGGCCGATCATCGCGCCCTTGAACAGCACCGGCTCGGGCAGCGGGCCGGGCAGGAAATAGCGCTTTTCGTCGAACGTGCCGTAGTTGGGCAGCTCGTACTTGAAGCGTACCGCCGCGACCTTGCCACCATCGAGCAGCGCCACGCCGTTGTGCAGCGCGCCGTCGCGCACGAACACCGAGCCCACCAGCATCGCCGGGCCGCCATCGGCGGTGACGCGGGCGAGCCGTTCCAGCTCGGCGGCGGCGCGGGTGATCAGCGCCGGTTTCTGGATCAGGTCCTCGGGCGGATAGCCGACCAGCTGCATCTCGGGATAGACGATCAGGTCGCTGTGCATCGAGCGCGCGCGCACCGCGAGCATCGCTTCGGCATTGGCGGCAAGATTGCCGACGTTCTGGTTCAACTGGGCGAGGGTGATGATGAGCTGGTCTGCCATGTTCCCGCTCTAGGCCGCGCGAGCCGCTCGCCGCAACCCCGGCTGACGCCCTGTTCCGCCATTCGATTGCGGCTTGCATCCCGTTTTGGACGCAAAGCAGTGGGCGAAGGGTGCGCGAACATTGCAATGGCGCGACCATCCGGTAAGGGCAGTCACGGGGAAAAGACGACTGCAGGGACTTGCGCAAAATGAAGATCATGGCCGGCAACAGCAACCTGCCGCTTGCGCGGGCGATTGCGTCGTATCTCGAAATTCCGCTGACCGACGCCAGCGTGCGCCGTTTCGCGGACGAGGAAGTGTTCGTCGAAATCCACGAGAACGTCCGCGGCGAGGATGTGTTCGTGGCGCAATCGACCAGCTTTCCCGCCAACGACAACCTCATGGAACTGCTGATCTGCATCGACGCGCTGCGCCGGGCGTCGGCGCGCCGGATCACTGCGGTGGTGCCCTATTTCGGCTATGCCCGGCAGGATCGCAAACCCGGGCCGCGCACGCCGATCTCGGCCAAGCTGGTGGCCAACCTGATCACCCAGGCGGGCGCCGACCGCGTGCTGTCGGTCGATCTGCACGCCGGGCAGATCCAGGGCTTCTTCGATATTCCGACAGACAACCTGTATGCCGCGCCCGTCATGGCGGCCGACATCCAGTCCCGCTACCACGGGCAGGAACTGATGGTGGTTTCGCCCGACGTGGGCGGTGTAGTGCGTGCCCGCGCGCTGGCCAAGCGGCTCGACAATGCGCCGCTGGCGATCGTCGACAAGCGCCGCGACCGACCGGGCCAGTCCGAAGTCATGAACATCATCGGCGACGTCAAGGGCCGCATGTGCATCCTGATCGACGACATCATCGATTCGGGCGGTACGCTGTGCAATGCCGCGCAGGCGCTGATGGAAGCCGGTGCCGCAGGCGTTTCGGCCTACATCACCCACGGCGTGCTGTCGGGCGGTGCGGTGGCGCGTGTGGCCAATTCGGCGCTGAAGGAACTGGTGATCACCGACACCATCCTGCCGACCGACGCGACGCGCGAATGCAAGCGCATCCGCATCCTCACCATCGCGCCGCTGATCGGCGAGGCGGTGCGCCGCACGGCCGAGGAAAGCTCGGTCAGCTCGCTGTTCGACTGATCGGGTGGACGACACCGGGCTGGTGTCGCACCGACGTCAGTCGGAAAGTCTGATCGGAATCGCAGTGGGGGGCGAAGTCGGGGCCGATCCGGGTTAGGGCCGAGACTGACCCAAACCGACCCCGCGTCCCGGTTCACTGCCAGGGACGTATCGCTCCGGGGGCCAGCCGCTCGGTCATTTCGAGGCGGCGGGCCTGGCGGGTTTCGAGCGCCAGCGTCATCAACGGCTGGGGCGTGTCGACGAACTGGCTGGGCGACAGGCCGAACAGTTCGCTGAATTCGCGGATCAGGTGGCTCTGGTCGTAATAGCGCAAGGCCAGCGCCTCGGCTTCCTCATGATCGGCCACGCCGCGCAAGTGGCTGGCCATGTCGAGCGCGCGGGCGCGGCGCAGCACCTGCTTGGGCGGCATGCCGAAGTCGCGGCGGATCAGGCGTTCGAGCCGCCGCAGCTCGATCCCGCATTCGCGCGCGAAGCCCGAGATGGTGACCGAAGGATCGGTAAACGCCGTAGCCTCGAACCGGGCTGAGATGGGATCGGGCTCGCGCGCGCCGGATTTGGCGAGTTGCGTGCGAAATTCATCCTCGAGCGCCACGAGCCATTCCTCGTGGCAGGCATCGGGATCGATCAGGCCGAGCATGCGCTGGCCCGACTGGCCGATGTCGTCGAGCCGGGTGATGCAATCGACATGGTCGGCCACCACCGGCCCGCCCAGCGCGTGGCAAGCGCCTGGGCGCAGCGAGTAGCCCAGGCTGGTGAACGGTCCCGTCACCCGCAGCGGCATGCGGCGCGAATGGGGGCCGAAGAACAGCGCCTCGCGGCCGAAGTGGTACCGCCCGCGAACCGTATCGGCCCGCCACCGACCGCCCAGTTGCATGCGCACGAAGGCGGTGTCGTTCAACAGGCCGCATTCGAACGAATAGTCCTGCGGGGCCTCGACCACCGTGACATAGAGCCGTGCGATCCACGGTGCCAGGTCGGCGGCGGGCGCGCGGCTGAACGACATCGGCTGACCATCGCGGGTCGCGCCGCTGCCCGAAGCAATCGATCGGTCCAGCGCGGGTCTGATATGGTTCATGGCGCGTCCCCGTTCCTGTTGCGCTGCCAGACCCGATAGACATCGGGTGTGGTAGCGCTGTGTCATCGGTCATTCGTCCGACGATTGCGGCGTTGCAGCCGTGATGGTCGTTTAGGGCGATGTCGGGAACCGATCCCGTGGGGTTGCTGGAAAGATACTGTCACAGAATTTTTCCAGAATTGGCGGTGCGCGACCTCGGTGCGGCTCGAAAAGCATTTCGACACAAGATCAAGTGCTTGCCGCCGCACGTCCAACCCGGTGCTTGACCGGGCGCGGTCGGCACGGGCACAGCGCTGCCCATGAAACTCGATGTCGATATCGCGCTTGCGATCCGCCTTGCCGACGCTGCCGGCGCGGCGATCCGTCCGCACTTCCGTTCGGGCCTGGCGGTCGAGCGCAAGGACGATGCCTCGCCCGTCACGCTGGCGGACCGCGCGGCGGAACAGGTGATGCGGGCGCTGCTGAAGGCCGAAGCGCCGCAGGACACCGTGATCGGCGAGGAATTCGGCGCTACGCCGGGCACAAGTTCGCGCAGCTGGGTGCTCGATCCGATCGATGGAACCGCCGGGTTTCTGGCGGGCAGGCCGCTGTTCGGCACGCTGATCGCGCTGGTGGTCGAAGGGTTCCCGGTGCTGGGCATCATCGACCAGCCGATCCTCAACGAGCGCTGGATCGGCGTCAGCGGGCGCCCGACCACGCTCAACGGCAAGCCGGTACGCACCCGCCTCTGCCGCGTCCTGGCCGATGCGACGCTGGCCACCACCGGCCCGCACTACTTCGACGATCACGACGGTGCGCACTTCATGGGCCTTGCCGCCAAGACCGATCATCGCCGGATGGTGATGGGCGGGGACTGCTACAACTACGCCATGCTTGCCACGGGGCAACTCGACGTGGTGTGCGAGGCCAACCTAAAGCTGCACGATTGGGCGGCGCTGGTGCCGGTGGTGGAAGGCGCCGGCGGCTCCATGGCCGACTGGAACGGCGATCCGCTCCACGCCGGATCGAACGGCCAGGTCATCGCGGTGGGCGATCCCGCGCGGCTTGACGATGTGATCGAGGCACTGGCCTGCGCGCATTGATGCGGCGCGCAGGTCAAGGACCGGGGAGGCGGCCACGCGGTTCTTCTTCTACGGCACGCTGACGCATGAACACGCCAATCCCGTGACCGCGCGCGTGCGCAGTGCGCTTGGCCCGCCACGCCGGGCGTTTGTGCGCGGGCAATTGCACGCGGTGCGCACGCCAGACGGCTGGTATCCGGTGCTGCTAACGGGCGGAAAGAACCGGGTGTGGGGCTACCTTTATACCACCGGGCCGGATTTCGACCGCCGCCTGCTGCGTTTGCTCGACGCTTACGAGAACTATCTGCCGCATCATCCGGCGGCATCGGAGTATGTGCGCAAAACGATCAGCGTCCGCCCCGTTCCCGGAACGACCAGCAAGGCGCAAGCCTATGTGTTCATGCGCAAGCTGACCCCGGCGATGCGCCGCGTGCCGGGCGGCGACTTTGCGCGGTTCCTGCGCGACACGGGATTTGCCGCGCTGTCGTCGGGCGATGAGGGCGCAAGTCGGCGGTAGAAGTCCAGCCGCCGCTAGAGGTCCAGCCGCCGCTAGAGCTATCGCGTGCGGCTTGCCTTTTGCCCCCCACATGCCTAAGGGCGCGTCCTTCAATCGACGCGGATTCGAATCTCGCAAGGGATTCTGGAACCGGCCTGGCTGTAAGGGCTGCCAAGGCTGGTTGCATGCGTCACACCACAGGAGACCGAAATGCCCAAGCTCAAGACGAAGAGCGGCGTCAAAAAACGCTTCAAGCTCACCGCAACCGGCAAGATCAAGCATGGCGTGGTCGGCAAGCGCCACCGCCTCATGAGCCACAATGCCAAGTACATCCGCCAGCAACGCGGCACCGACGTGATTTCCGACGCTGATGCGAAGGTCATCAAGAAGTGGGCGCCCTACGGGCTGTGAATTGAGGAGTACTGAAGCATGTCACGTATCAAACGCGGCGTTACCACGCGCGCCAAGCACAAGCGGCTCCTCGAACAGGCCAAGGGCTATCGCGGTCGTCGCAAGAACACCATCCGCGTCGCTCGCCAGGCCGTCGAAAAGGCCGGGCAGTACGCCTATCGCGACCGCAAGGTCAAAAAGCGCACCTTCCGCGCGCTGTGGATCCAGCGGATCAACGCCGCCGTCCGCGCCGAAGGCCTGACCTATTCGCAGTTCATCCACGGCACCAAGCTGGCCGGGATCGACCTGGACCGCAAGGTCATGGCCGATCTGGCGATGAACGAAGGCGGCATCTTCTCGACCGTGATCGCGCAAGCCAAGGCTGCGCTGCCGGCCTGAGAATCATTGCTTCGGGACCCTGCGGGTCCTTCGGCTTGAAAAAGGCTGTCGACCGTTGACCGGTCGGCAGCCTTTTTTCGTCGCCGAGTGATTGAGGGCACATTGGTCCTTTTTGGAGGCTTTTAACCGTCGCTTAGACACGGTATGCTAACGGCGATAAGACAATGAAACAGGGGCGCATTTTGACCGGCGATTGCAGGGTCAGGGTTCAATTTCATCAACCGCCGCTCGCGCTGCGGCGCTTTTTCACGACGTTTTATCTCACCGAAATCGAAGTGCCGGACGGCCAGCGGGTCACCGACTATCTCCACCCGGAATGGGGCAACCTGCGCATGATCTCGGGCGATCCGCCCGAAGCGGAGATCGCCGGCGTCACGCCACGCCACGATATCCGGGACATCGCGACCGGGCCCACCAGCACGACGATCCGGTTCACGATCGGTCGCGCGCGCATCTGGGGCATCGGCCTGCTGCCGCTGGGCTGGTCCAAGTTCGTCACCACGCCCGCCAACAACCTGGCCGATTCGCTTCTGGATGCGCGGCAGGAACCCGCGTTCGCCCGCTTCGTGCCCTTGCTCGATACGCTGTTCGGCGATGCACCGGACGAAGCGGCCGAGCTGGCGCGGATCGAGGCGCACTTCGCCGCGCGGCTGGCGGAACCGCTGGCCGATGAAGCGCGCATCGAAACCTGCCACGCCGCGCTGGTCGATACCGACGTGTGGACGGTGTCGGACATGGCAAGCGCCGCCGGCCTGCCGCCGCATACGCTCGAACGATTGTGCCGCCGCCATTTCGGCTTTGCGCCCAGCCTGCTGCTGCGCCGCCAGCGGTTCATGCGCAGCCTGGCGCAGTACATGCTCGATCCCTCGCTCAAGTGGATCGGCGCGATCGACGGGCACTATCACGATCAGGCACAGTTCGTGCGGGACTTCCACCGGTTCATGGGCATGGGACCGCGCGAATATACCGCGCGGCCGCATCCCATCCTCGGCGCGGTGATGCACGCCCGGATGGCCTCGGCGGGGGCGGCGGTGCAGGCGCTGCACTTGCCCGAAGCGACACGTCTGGTGACCGGCGGATAGCACTACCGCTTTTATCGCGGGGCATTTGGCGCTAGCGGCAGCGCCGATGGAACAGCTTGCACACCAACAGGCCGAAACGCTGGCCGCGATCGCTGCCGCAGCTTCGGCAGATGCTCTCGAAACGATCCGCATCGCCGCGCTGGGCAAGCAGGGCTGGATCAGCGCCCTGCTCAAGACGCTGGGCGCGATGACCCCCGATCAGCGCAGCGTCGAGGGGCCGCGCATCCATGCGGCACGCGAATCGGTCACGGCGGCACTGGCGGCGCGCAAGGCCGACCTCGAAAATGCCGAGCTGGAGCAACGGCTGGCGCGCGAAACGATCGACCTGACGCTGCCCGCGCCCGAGCGCCCACGCGGATCGATCCACCCGGTCAGCCAGGTGATGGACGAACTGGCGGAAATCTTCGCCGACATGGGCTTTGCCGTGGCGAGCGGGCCGGAGATCGAGGACGACTGGCACAACTTCACCGCGCTCAACATGCCCGAAACGCACCCGGCGCGGGCGATGCACGATACGTTCTACTTCCCCGATCAGGATGCCGCCGGCCGCTCGATGCTGCTGCGCACGCATACCTCGCCGGTGCAGATCCGCACGATGCTGGCAGTTGTCGAAAAAAATCCGGGGGGCGCGCCGCTTCGGATCATCGCGCCGGGGCGGGTCTACCGTTCCGACAGCGACGCGACGCACACGCCGATGTTCCACCAGGTCGAAGGGCTGGTGATCGACAAGGGCATCCACCTCGGCCACCTCAAGTGGACGCTGGAGACGTTCCTGAAGGCGTATTTCGAGCGCGACGACATCGTCCTGCGCCTGCGCCCCAGCTATTTCCCGTTCACCGAACCCTCGGTCGAAGTGGACGTGGGCTACACGCTGGTGTCGGGGAAGCGCGTGCTGGGCGGCTCCGAAGGCTGGATGGAACTGCTCGGCAGCGGCATGGTCAACCGCAAGGTGATTGAGATGGGCGGGCTTGACCCCGACGTGTGGCAGGGCTTCGCGTTCGGCGTCGGCGTCGATCGGCTGGCGATGCTCAAGTACGGGATGGATGATTTGCGCGCGTTCTTCGACGGCGATGGCCGCTGGCTGGCGCATTACGGTTTCGGCGCGGGCGATGTGCCGACGCTGTCGGCCGGGGTCGGAACGCAGGCAGGAGCGCGCGCATGAAGTTCTCGCTCTCTTGGCTCAGGCACTTCCTCGCAACCGACGCCGATGCGACCGCGATCGCCGACAAATTGACCTCGCTCGGGCTCGAGATCGAGGGGGTGGAGGATCCGTCCGCCAAGCTCGAAGGTTTCCGCATCGCGCGCGTGCTGACGGCGGACAAGCATCCGCAGGCCGACAAGCTGCAGGTGCTGTCGGTCGATATTGGGTCCGGCCAGCCGCTACAGGTGGTGTGCGGCGCGCCCAATGCCCGTGCCGGGATGCTCGGCGTGCTCGGCCTGCCCGGCGCGGTGGTGCCCGCCAACGGCATGGAACTGCGCAAGTCGGCGATTCGCGGGGTCGAATCGAACGGCATGATGTGCTCGACCCGCGAACTGGGGCTGGGCGAGGAGCATGACGGCATCATCGAGCTGCCCGCCCATGCGCCGGTGGGCCAAAGCTTTGCCGACTACAGCGGCAGCGATCCGGTGTTCGACGTGGCGATCACCCCCAACCGCCCCGATTGCATGGGCGTTGCCGGGATCGCGCGCGATCTGGCGGCAGCGGGTCTGGGCAAGATGAAGCCGGTCGCGGTCGATCACGTTGCCGGCAGCTTTCCCTGCCCGACCGAAATCCGCACCGACGATGCCGAAGGGTGCCCCGCGTTTTATGGCCGGGTGATCCGGGGCGTGACCAACGGCGCCTCGCCCGACTGGATGCAGGCGCGGCTGAAGGCGGCCGGACAGCGGCCGATCTCGGCGCTGGTCGACATCACCAACTACGTCATGCTCGGCTATGGCCGCCCGGCGCATGCCTATGATCTCGCCAAGCTTTCGGGTGCGGTGGTGGCGCGGCGCGCGCGCGACGGTGAGGGCGTGACCGCGCTCAACGGCAAGCATTACCTGCTCGATCACCGGATGACCGTGATCGCCGACGACGTGCAGGTGCACGACATCGCCGGGATCATGGGCGGCGAGCATTCGGGCGTGGCCGACACCACCACCGATGTCCTGCTCGAGGTGGCCTACTTCGACCCGCAGCGCATTTCGCGCACCGGGCAGACACTGGCGCTGTCGAGCGACGCGCGCACGCGATTCGAGCGCGGGGTCGATCCGGGGTTCCTTGACGGCGGGCTGGACCTGTTGACCCGCCTGATCCTCGACATCTGCGGCGGCGAGGCCAGTGAAGTGGTTCGCGCGGGTACGCCGCCATCGGCGCAGCACGTGGTCGGCTACGATCCGGCGCTGGCCGACAAGCTGGGCGGGGTGGATGTGCCGCTGCCCGAGCAGAAGCGCATTCTCGAGGCGCTGGGCTTCAGCATCGTGGCGCAGGCCGATGCCTCGGGCGGCGAGCGTTGGGCGGTCAGTGCACCGTCGTGGCGTCCCGACATCGATGGCGCGGCCGACATCGTCGAGGAAGTAATCCGCATCCACGGGCTCGACGCGGTGCCCTCCACCCCGCTGTCGCGTGCCGACGGCGTGGCGAGGCCCACCGCGACGCCGGTGCAGGCGCTGGAACGGCGCGTGCGGCGCGCGGCGGCAGCGCGCGGGTTGAACGAGGCGATCACCTGGTCGTTCCTGCCCGAAGCGGACGCGAGCGCGTTTGCCGAAGCCAGCGGCGGGCTGTGGCTGCTGGCCAACCCGATCAGCGAGGATCTCAAGGCGATGCGGCCGTCGCTGCTGCCCGGCTTGCTGGCGGCGACCCGGCGCAATCTGATGCGCGGCGCGGCGTCGGTACGGCTGTTCGAGGTCGGGCGGCGGTATTTGCGCGGCGAAAACGGCGCGAGCGACGAAAAGCTGTCGCTGGCGGTGGTGCTGGCGGGCGAGGCGGCGCCGCGTGGCTGGGATCCGAAGGTCAACGGGGGCAAGGCCAGGGCGTTCGACGCGTTCGACGCCAAGGCCGAAGCGCTGGCCTTGCTGGCCGAAGCGGGCGCGCCGGTCGACAGCCTGCAAGTCATGGGCGAGGCGGGGTCGCAGTTCCACCCCGGCCAGTCGGCCACGTTGCGGCTGGGCCCCAAGGCGGTGCTGGCCCGGTTCGGCATGCTTCATCCGGCGACGGCCAAGGCGTTCGACATCGATGGGCCGGTGGCCGTGGCCGAACTGTTCCTCGATCGCATCCCGGCCAAGAAGGCGGCGGCAGGCTTCGCGCGCGCGGCTTATGCTCCGCCCGCCTTGCAGGCGGTGACGCGCGATTTCGCGTTCCTGGTGACCGATACGCTGCCGGCGGGCGATCTGGTGCGCGCGGTGCGCGGCGCGGACAAAGTCGAAATCGTCGCGGCGCGGCTGTTCGACGATTTTCGCGGCGCGGGCGTGCCCGATGGGCACAAGTCGCTGGCGGTCGAAATCACGCTCCAGCCCGGCGACAAAAGCTACGACGAAGCCGCGCTCAAGGCGATTGCCGACAAGGTTGTTGCAGCGGCGGCCAAAGTGGGCGGCGTGCTGAGAGCCTGATTACTCGGTCGAACTGCCGCCCGAATCGCCCTGCGCCTGATCCATCGGCTGGCTGTCGTCCTTCGCCTTCAGGACCTTTTCCGCATCGATATCGCGGGCCTCGTTGATCGTCGGGCGGGGGTGGCTGCGTTCCATCTCCTCGGACGCCCTGGCCGCTGCTTCGACCGACTTCTGCATGTTGCCCATGTTGCCGATCGCGGCCACGGCCATCTGTCCGCTGATTGCGTTGAAGTTGAACGGCCTGCCTTCCAGCCTGGCGTCGATCTGCTCGGCCATCGCCGCCTGATAGAGGTTGGCGATCTCGGGCCGTTCCTTCAGGCGGCCCGACACGCCCTGCTTGTTTTCGCCTTCGGGCGGCAGGATGGTGACGACAACGCGCGTGGCAGCGGGGCCTTCGGCGCTGGTGTTGGCGGCAAAGCGCAGGATTTCGGGGCCGGACGGTTCCGATACCACCCACACGAACCGGTCATTGCCGGGCTGGACGACGTCGGACACCACCTCGTTCTCGCCGAAGATCATCGACGGCACATGGGTATCGCGCAGCGTATCGCGCACTTGCGCCACCGGCCTGGGATAGACCTTGCCATCACCGCAGCCCGCCAGCAGGGCCAGCGAACCGAGCGCGGCCAGCCGCACCATGTGCCAGGTGACCTTCATTTTCTCCCAGAGCATGGCCCGATCCCCCGCGTCTGCCCAATCCGACGATTTCAGATCATGCGGCTAGCACGATCGACTTAATTAACCTTAAAGGGCGCTGGGGAACCTTGTTCATTCCGGAGGTGCTGCGGTGACTGCGAGCCTTGTCGAGGTACGATCGGATGGGCTGTCGGCCCGGATCAATCCGCTGGGAGCCGAACTTTGGTCGCTGACCGATGCGCAGGGCCGCGAGTACATGACCGACGCGAACCCCGCGTTCTGGACCGGCCATGCACCGGTACTGTTTCCGATCGTGGGCGCGCTGGCGGGCGATCGCTATCGGTTGGGCACCAGCGAATACCCGATGGGCAAGCACGGCTTTGCGCGCGGCAGTCTGTTTGAGGTGGTCGAAACGACGGGAGATGCAGCCCGCTTCCGCCTGACCGACAGCGCGGCGACCCACGCGGCCTATCCGTTCGCGTTCGTGCTGGAGCTCGCATTCCGGCTCGACGGGATGCGCCTGGAGATGGAGGCCAGCGTGGCCAATCCCGGCGCGGTCGCGCTGCCGTTCAGCTTTGGCTTCCATCCCGCGTTTGCCTGGCCGTTGCCCGGTGACGCGCCCAAGGCGGCGCATCGCGTGACGTTTGCGGATGCCGAACCGCAGCCTATCCGCCGTATCGATCCGCCCAGCGGCCTACTGCTGCCCAAGGCTTTCCCCACGCCGGTCGATGGGCGCGATCTGGCGCCCGATGCGGCGCTGTTCGTACCCGACGCGATCATCTGGGGCCATCTGTCCAGCCGTGCGCTGCGCTGGGGTGCGCCGGGCGGAAGCGCGCTCGACATCGCGTTTCCCGATACCGCCATGCTGGGCATCTGGCAGAAACCCGGCGCCGCATACTTGTGCATCGAGCCATGGGCCGGGATCGCCGATCCGGTGGGTTTCGATGGCGATTTCCGCGACAAGCCGGGGGTACTGGAACTGCCGCCGGGCGATACGCGCCGCTTCCGCATGGACGTGACCGTGCGACCGGGCTAACCGCCCGGCGCATGACCGCAGAATCCAACGCTTCCACCCCCGCATCCAGCCGCCGCACGTTCGCGATCATCTCGCATCCTGACGCCGGCAAGACCACGCTGACCGAAAAGCTGTTGCTGCAGGGCGGCGCGATCCACTTGGCCGGTGAGGTCAAGGCGCGGGGACAGGCGCGGCGCGCGCGGTCCGACTGGATGAAGATCGAACAGCAGCGCGGCATCTCGGTGACCAGCTCGGTGATGACGTTCGAGCGGCAGGGCATCACCTTCAACCTGCTCGATACGCCGGGGCACGAGGATTTCTCCGAGGACACCTACCGCACGCTGACCGCGGTCGATTCGGCGATCATGGTGATTGACGCGGCCAAGGGCATCGAACCGCAGACGCGCAAGCTGTTCGAAGTGTGCCGGATGCGCTCGGTGCCGATCATCACGTTCATCAACAAAGTCGATCGCGAGGGCCGCAGCCCGTTCGAACTGCTCGACGAAGTGGCCGATGCGCTGGCGCTCGACGTGGTGCCGATGGGCTGGCCGGTGGGCATGGGCGGGCAGTTCATGGGGGTGATGGACCTCGCCACCAACCTCGTCAGCCGACCCGAAGGCCCCAGCCGCGAATTCCTCGGCAAAGTGGAAATCGCGACCGATATTCCTCCCGAGTTCGCGGAGGAGATCGAGCTGGCGCAAGGCGCCTATCCCGATTTCGACATCGAAGCCTATCGCCACGGGGACATGACCCCGGTCTATTTCGGCTCCGCGCTCAAGAACTTCGGCGTGCTGGAACTGATCGAGGCGATCGCGAAGTTCGCGCCGCCGCCGCGCCCGCAGCCCAGCGATCAGGGCACGATCGCGCCAGACCGCGCCGACGTGACCGGTTTCATCTTCAAGGTGCAGGCCAACATGGACCCGCAGCACCGTGACCGCATCGCGTTCATGCGCATGGTGTCGGGCACGTTCCGGCGCGGTATGAAGCTGACGCCTTCGGGATCGGGCAAGCCGATCGCGGTGCATTCGCCCATCCTGTTTTTCGCGCAGGACCGCGAAATCGCCGATACCGCCGAGGCGGGCGACATCATCGGTATCCCCAACCACGGCACCCTTCGCGTCGGCGATACGCTGAGCGAGCGCAACGATGTGCGGTTCACCGGCCTGCCCAACTTCGCCCCCGAAATCCTGCGCCGCATCGCGCTCAACGATCCGACCAAGACCAAGCAGTTGCGCAAGGCGCTGGATGATCTGTCCGAGGAAGGCGTGATCCAGGTGTTCTATCCCGAGATCGGCGCGCAGTGGATCGTCGGCGTGGTCGGGCAACTGCAGCTGGAAGTGCTGATCTCGCGGCTGGAGGCGGAATACAAGGTCGATGCCCGGCTGGAGTCCTCCCCGTTCGATACCGCGCGCTGGGTCAAGGGCTCCGAAGCGGCGATCAAGGCGTTCACCGACATCAACAAGTCCAACCTGGCGCACGATCGCGACGGCGATCCGGTGTTCATGGCGCGCTCTGCATGGGACGTCGGCTACCAGCAGGAACGCAACCCCGAGCTGACCTTCAGCGCCACCAAGGAACGGTGACGGGCGGGGCTGAATTGACTATGCGAATCGCATGACGATCCACGGACCCACTTCGCACAGCTTCATCTCGCAGCGGCTGCGGCTGCATTATGTCGACTGGGGCAATGCCGAAAAGCCGCCGCTGCTGCTGGTCCACGGCGGGCGCGATCATTGCCGCAGCTGGGACTGGACCGCGCAGGCATTGCGCGAGGACTGGCACGTGATCGCGATGGACCATCGCGGCCACGGCGACAGCGAATGGACCGCCGATGGCAACTATCGCGGCATGGACATGGTCTATGACGTGGCGCAGCTGGTTCACCAGCTCGACCTGGCGCCGGTGACGATCGTGTCGCACTCGATGGGCGCCAACGTGTGCCTGCGCTATGCCGGGCTCTACCCCGAGGCGATGCGCAAGCTGGTGGCGATCGAGGGCATTTTCCCGACGCCAGAGCGTAGCGCACAGTTGAAACTGGAGCATTTCAACGACCGGGTGCGCGATTTCATGGCCGCCAAGCGCAAGGCCGCCGGCCGCCTGCCGCGCCGTTACGCCACGCTGCAGGAAGCCTATGCGCGGATGAAGGAGGAAAACTCCTACCTCAACGACGAGCAGGCCCGGCACCTTACCGTCAACGGCATCAACCGCAACGAGGACGGGACGTTCACCTGGAAGTTCGATCCGCACCTCAACGTCGATTCGCCGTATGACATCACCGAAGAGCGCAAGCACGCGATGTGGGAAGCGATTACCTGCCCGACGCTGCTGCTCAACGGCGCCGACAGCTGGGCCGGCAACCCGGTGCGCGACGGGCGCATCGCGCATTTCCAGAACGCCGAGGCGGTCGAGTTCGAGAATGCCGGGCACTGGCTCCACCATGACCAGTTCGACCGGTTCGTTGCGACATTGAAGGGGTTCCTCTGATGGATTTCAGCGATCACCTGACCGACGATCACCGCGCGATGATCGGCGCGCAAAGCGTGTTCTTCGTCGCCACGGCGGCTGCCGATGGGCGGATCAACCTCAGCCCCAAGGGCTACGATGCGTTCCGCGTACTCGGGCCGAACCGGGTGGCCTGGCTCGACCTGGGTGGCTCGGGCAACGAGACCAACGCGCACCTGCTCGCGGACCAGATCGACCGGGGCCGCATCACGATCATGATGTGCAACTTCCAGCAGCCCGCGCTGATCCTGCGGATCTACGGCCGGGGCAAGCCGGTGCTGCCGTGGGAGGCGGGCTGGGACGCGCTGGCCGCGCATTTCACGCTGATGCCGGGCACGCGCCAGATCTTCGACGTCGCGGTCGAAAGCGTGCAGACCAGCTGCGGCTGGGGCGTGCCGGTGATGACGCTCGACCATGAGCGGGTGACGCTGGCCAAGTATCACGCGCAGGCGGATCCCGAAGCGTGGACCGCCAAGGTCAAGGGCCGCACGACCAGCATCGACGGGCTGCCGACGCGCACCACCGACCGCTACATTGCCGGGAACTGAAATCCGTCGCTGGCGCTTGGCAGCCGCATGATGCTCACGTTCGCCAGCTACAACATCCACAAGGGCGTGGGGCTGGACCGGCGCCGCGATCCCGAGCGGATCCTGGCGGTGTTGCGCGAAATCGACGCGGACATCATCGCACTGCAGGAGGCCGATCGCCGGTTCGGCGCGCGCGAAGCGGTGATCCCGCGTCAGGCGATCGACGATCACAGCCCGTGGAAGCCGGTGTCGCCCGGCATGCGCTCGGCCAGCATGGGCTGGCACGGCAACGTGCTGCTGGTGCGCCGGGACATCGACGTGGTCGCGGTCAGCGTGGTGCCGCTGCCCACGCTGGAGCCGCGCGGCGCGGTCTGCGCCGAACTCGACGTGGGGGGAAGCCGGCTGCGCGTGGTGGGCATGCATCTCGACCTGTCGGGCCTCAGGCGCCGGCACCAGGTCGATGCGGTCTGCGCCCACGTCGGGCGGGGCGCCAAGATGCCCGCAGTGATGATGGGCGATTTCAACGAGTGGTCGGCGCACGGCGGGGCCTTGCGCGGGTTTTCGGACGGATTCCGCGTGCTGGCGCCGGGGCGCAGCTTTCCCGCGCGGCGGCCGGTGGCCCATCTCGATCGCATCGTGGTCACCCGCGACTGGACCGTCGAGCAGGCCGGCGTCCACCACAGCGCGCTCGCGGCCATTGGATCGGACCACTTGCCGGTGTGGGCCCGGTTGACGCTGCCAGCCTGAAAACGGGCAACGGTGACTGCCTAAAAAACAGGCAGCGACCCCGCACTGCACAAGATTCGGGCGCTGGTGCGGTATCGCTCGCGGCGAAATGTTCGCGCAGGGCACCGGAATCCGCAATTTTTGAATCTGGCACGTCTCTTGCTGCGCTTGCGAAAGCCGGGTCGCCCGGATGGTTCAATCAGCGAAAGGGGGGCGTGAATGAAATTCATCATCGCCATCATCAAGCCGTTCAAGCTCGACGAAGTGCGTGAAGCGCTTTCCAGCCTGGGCGTTGCCGGGATGACGGTGTCCGAGGTCAAGGGTTTCGGTCGGCAAAAAGGCCAGACCGAGATTTACCGCGGTGCCGAATATTCGACCAATATGCTGCCCAAGGTTAAGATCGAGATCGCCGCGAGCGACGATCTTGCACCGCAGATCGTCGAGACGATCCAGCAGACCGCGAGCACCGAAGCGATCGGAGACGGGAAGATCTTCGTGATCGATCTTGCATCCGCCACGCGAATCCGCACCGGCGAAACCGGGGATACCGCGCTGTGAGCGCCTTACCATCCGACACGAGGGGTAACACCATGATCCGAAAGACGATCGGTGGCCTGGCCGGCGTGGGCGTTTCGCTCTTCGCCGCCACGGCCGCTTTTGCACAGGAGGCCTCGTCGGCTGCGGCCGATGCCGCCGCCACCGCCGCGCCTTCCGTTGCTGCTTCCGCTTCCGCCGTCGCCACGGCGGCCACCACGCTGATCAAGGCGCCGACCGTCGAGCAGATGGCCACCATGGTCAACAAGGGTGACACCACCTGGATGCTGGTCTCGTCCGTGCTGGTGCTCATGATGAGCGTCCCGGGCCTGGCCCTGTTCTACGGCGGCCTCGTCCGTACCAAGAACATGCTGAGCGTGCTGATGCAGGTGTTCATGATCGTTTCGGTCACCGGACTGCTGTGGGCAACGGTCGGCTATTCGCTCGCCTTCACCGGCGGTTCGCCGTTCATCGGCGGCTTCGGCAAGGCGCTGATGGCGGGCGTCACCAGCGGCACGTATGCCGCGACGTTCTCCAACAACGTCTACATTCCGGAACTCAGCTACTTCGTGTTCCAGATGACCTTCGCCATGATCACCCCGGCGCTGTTCATCGGATCGTTCGCGGAACGCATCAAGTTCACCCCGCTGATGATCTTCACGGTGCTGTGGTCGCTGCTGGCGTATTACCCGATCGCACACATGGTGTGGTACTGGGCCGGCCCCGACTTCCTGCCCGACGCACCGACCGACTCCGGCTTCCTGTTCGCCAAGGGCGCGCTCGATTTCGCGGGCGGCACGGTCGTTCACATCAACGCCGGTATCGCCGGCCTGGTCGGCTGCATCATCGTCGGCAAGCGCCTTGGCTTCGGCAAGGAAGCCACGCCGCCGCACTCGCTGACCATGACCATGATCGGCGCTTCGCTGCTGTGGGTGGGCTGGTTCGGCTTCAACGCCGGTTCCAACCTGGAATCGAACGGTGTCGCCGCGGTTGCGTTCGTCAACACGATGCTCGCCACTTGCGCCGCTGCCGTAAGCTGGGCGGTTGTCGAACAGATCGTACACAAGAAGCCGTCGATGCTGGGCGCCGCCTCGGGTGCCGTTGCCGGCCTCGTCGCGATCACTCCGGCTTCGGGTTTCGGCGCGCCGATGACCTCGATCGTCCTGGGCCTGATCGTTTCGCCGCTGTGCTTCTTCTTCGTCGGAACGGTGAAGAGCAAGTTCAAGTACGACGATACGCTCGACGTGTTCGGTGTCCACTGCATCGGCGGGATCACCGGGGCGCTTGCCACGGCGATCGTCGCGGCACCCAGCCTGGGCGGTCAGGGCTACTTCGACTACACGAAGTTCCCTGCCGTCGCAGTCGCACCGGGCGATTATTCGATCGTTTCGCAGCTGTGGATCCAGGTTCAGGCTGTCAGCCTCACGCTGCTGTGGTCGGGTCTCGTCACCCTCGTGCTGCTGCTCATCCTCAAGGCGACCCTGGGTCTCCGTCCGAGCGAGGAAGCCGAGCGCGAAGGCCTCGACATCAGCGAGCACGGCGAACGCGCCTACAACTACTGATTGGCAACTACTGAATACCGAGCTTGGCGGGACGCGGGGGGAACGATCCTCTCCCTCACACCCCCCGGTCCCGCCAGACCATGTTCCTCCTGCGAACACACTAAAGGCCGGAGCGCTAGCCCGCTCCGGCCTCTTTTCGTGCGTCTGAGGGGTGAGCAGGACAGTGGCCTGGATGCACTACGTTGTCCCGGACCCGATCTTGCGGTCGCTGGCGAGGAAGGGCGGGGCGGGGCGGAACCGTCGTCCCGGACCGGATCCGGGACCGCTGCCAGGAAAGCGCAGACTTGCCAGCGGTCTCGGGTCGAGCCCGGGACCACGGATATGGATCAGCCCCGCCGCTCCAGCCACCGCTTGCGGATCGCGTCGCTGGTGTCGCGCGATCCGTCGTGGCTCCAGCCGGGTGGGCGCCACACGTATGACAGCTTGTGCCGCCACGGCGCGGACCACACATCGCCCGCGATGCCGATCCATTCGTGGAACGCCGCCCACAGCAGGTTGAAGCCGCCCAGCTGCTTGACGATGCCGTAGCGGATCGGGGTGTAGTCTGGCGCGTCGGCGTCGCGTTCGCGCTCGTACGTGCCGAACAGGCGGTCCCACACGATGAACACCCCGGCATAATTGCGATCGAGATACAGCGGATTGGTCGCGTGGTGGACGCGGTGGTGTGACGGGGTGTTGAACACCGCCTCGAACCAGCGCGGCATGCGGCCGATCGCCTCGGTGTGGATCCAGAACTGGTAGATCAGGTTGATCCCGCCCACCGTCAGGATCATCGCGGGCGGAAAACCGACCAGCGCGGGCCAGATGCGGAAGGCGAAGCTCAGCGCGACGAACCCCGTCCAGGTCTGCCGCAGCGCGGTCGACAGGTTGTAATGCTGGCTGGAATGGTGGTTGACGTGGCTCGCCCAGAACCAGCGCACGCGGTGCCCGGTGCGGTGCGCCCAGTAGTAGTTGAAATCGTCGAGTACGAAGCAGGCGATCCAGATCCACCACGCCCAGCCAAGGCTGGCGATGCGATGGTCGTACAGCCACGTCGCCGCGGCGTAGATCGCACCCGCCGCCAGCGTTCCGGCCACCGTGCTGCCCAGTCCCAGCGCCAGCGAATTGAGCATGTCGCGCGGTTCGTACTTGTCCGGGGCGTTGCGCCTGGCCCAGATCATCTCGGCCACGATCAGCGCGATGAAGCCGGGTATCGCGTACTTGACCGGATCGAACGGTTGCATCGCGTGGTCAGGCCCCGCCGCCCGGTCCGATCGCACGCCCCGCCGCGCCGCCGGGCAAGTGCCGCAGGCTGCTCGCCCAGACTTGCGCCTCGGGTCCGAGGTCGAGCGCGCAGGTGCCGAAGCGGCGATCGCCGGTGGAGATGGTCAGGAAGTTGCGGTCGAGCCGCGCGCCGGCATGATCGGTCAGAAGCCGGCCGACGAAGTGCGAACCGTGGCGGCGCAGCAGCAGCACCCGACCGCCGGCATCGCGCGCGATGGCGCCGACGCGGGCGCGATCGAGCCCGATCGCCACCGGATCGAACCCGTCGACCGCCTGGTCGGCCAGTTCGCGCACGTGATCCTCATCGCGGATGCGCACGTCACCGCCGCCCAGCCGCAGCTTGCGCGCCAGCCAGGTGATCCCGAAAATCGCGGCCAGCGAGGTTCCGAGCTGGAGCAACAGGCCAGGGCCCATGATGCGGGAATCCTTCAAGGTCGGCGCCGCCGGGCTAGCGCGACTGCGCGGCCAGCATGTCGATCTGCGCACGGATCGGGCTGACGTCGTAGCCGGCTTGCGCGGCGGCGGCGGCGATCGCGGACGGGCTGCGCCCGGCCTGCGCTTCGGTCAGTGCCCACAGCAGGGTCGATCGCGTGCCCGAACGGCAATAGGCCAGCACCGGCGCAGCGCCCGCCGCATCCATCGCGGTGCGCAGCGCGTTGAGCTGGCTGGCGGAAAAGCCGGCGTGGGTCACGGGAATTGCGACATAGGCGATGCCTGCCGCGCGCGCGGCAGCTTCGATCGCGTCGCCCGGCGTCTGGTCGGCCGATTCGCCCTCGGGCCGGTTGTTGACGATGAGGCCCACGCCCAGCGCCTTGGCCTCGGCCACGTCGGCAACCTCGATCTGCGGGCTGGCGTACGTGCGGTCGTCAAGCTTGTGGAACATGGATCGTCTCTCCGGTTTTGGACTCGGTGCTGGCAAGGCGTGCCTCGCGGCGGCGGCGGCCCACGATGTTGAGCAGTTCGACGCCGAGCGAAAAGCCCATGGCCACATAGATATAGCCCTTGGGAATGTGAACGCCGAACCCGTCTGCCAACAGGACCAGCCCGATCATCACCAGGAATGCCAGCGCGAGCATCACCAGCCCGGGATTGTGATCGATGAACCGGGCCAGCGGATCGGCGGCAAACAGCATCAGACCCACCGTGATCACCACGGCGGCATACATGATCGGCACCTGATCGGTCATGCCCACGGCGGTGAGAATCGAATCGACCGAGAACACCACGTCGAGCGCGATGATCTGGAGGATCGCGGCGCCGAATCCCAGCACGGCGTGGCCCTTGTGATCGAGCATTTCGCCGCTCGGTTCGGGATCGATGGTGTGGTGGATTTCCTTGGTGGCCTTCCACAGCAGGAACAGTCCGCCGGCGAGCAGGATCAGGTCGCGTCCTGAAAACGCCGTCTCGAACGTCGGTTCGCCGTGCGGTCCGGGGCTTCCGGCGATCCCCAGATCGAACAGCGGCGCCTGCAGCGTGACCAGCCAGCCGATGAGCGTGAGCAGCCCCAGCCGCAGCACCAGGGCCAGCAGCAGGCCCAACCGCCGCGCTTTGGCCTGCTGCTGCGCCGGCAGCTTGTTCGACAGAATCGCGATGAACACGAGGTTGTCGATGCCCAGCACGATTTCGAGAACCACCAGTGTGGCCAGCGCAACCCATGCTGCGGGATCGGAAAGAAGAGCCATGATATCCATGGTCCGGCTTGTGCCGAAACCCGGCAGAAGAGGCAAGGAAAGCAATTCTGGGCAGAAATGTCACACCGCCGGAATTGACTTTGAAAGAAGACGAGGAATCCGTTCGCACTTGATCGGATTTTTGGTTATAAGCCTTGGCGCAATGGAGAGGACCGGCCGAAATCCGGTACGGTTTCCCTTGTCGCGCCGTCGGCCTCCGCGTCCGGCCAGCGGTGTCGGGGAAGTTCGGGGCGGAGCGAAGGTTTATCGGTTTTTATGGGTTTTGATAGAGGGCGGCGCGGTCGCGGACGTGACAAGCGTGACGGTTTCGGCGAAGAAACATTCGATCCTTATGCTGGCGGCGGTAGCGGCGGCGGCGGTGGCGGCGGCTTTTCCGGCGGCGGCTACAACGATCGCGGCGGCTTCGGCGGTGGCGATCGGGGTGGCTTCGGCGGTGGCAACCGCAGCGGTGGCGGCGGCTATTCCGGCGGCGGTGCTGGCGGCGGCGGTGGCGGCTTCGGCGGCCCGCGCAGCGGCGGCGGTGGTGGCGGCTTCGGCGGCCCCCGCGGTGGTGGTGGTGCCGGCGGCGGTGGCGGCGGAATGCCCGCCCAGGTCGTGGGCACCGGCAAGGGCGTGGTCAAGTTCTTCAACACCCAGAAGGGCTTCGGCTTCATCCAGCGCGAAGACGGCGGCGAGGATGTGTTCGTGCACATCAGCTCGGTCGAACGTGCGGGTCTTGAAGGTCTGGCCGAAGGGCAGCAGCTCGAATTCAATCTGGTCGATCGCGGGGGCAAGATTTCCGCCGCCGATCTCCAGGTCGTGGGCGATGTCATCCCGGTGGCGGCCAAGGCCGCTTCGCCGCAGCGCGAGCTGACCGGCGAAAAGGCGACCGGCACGGTCAAGTTCTTTAACGCCATGAAAGGCTTCGGCTTCATCACCCGCGATGATGGCCAGCCCGATGCGTTCGTGCACATCAGCGCGGTGGAACGGTCCGGCATGCGCGAGCTGAACGAGGGCGACAAGCTCGAGTTCGACCTCGAAGTCGATCGACGAGGCAAGCACTCGGCGGTCAACCTGGTGCCGCGTCAGGCCTGACACCGATCGCAGTGCTGCTCTCGGGTTTGACCGAGAGCCTGCAACAGCTTAAATACGCGCAAATGGCGGCTCCCCAGTGACCGGGGGGCCGCCATTTGTCGTTTGCGTTTCACATATCCTGCCCAGATTCAGACCCGGCCGGAAATGCAAAGGAATATCCCATGTCGATCACCCCGCTGATGCCCGTCTACCCCCGGTGCGGCGTGCGTCCGGTGCGTGGCGAGAACTGCCACCTGATTTCCGAGGACGGCACGCGTTACCTCGATTTCGCCAGCGGCATCGCGGTCAACCTGCTGGGCCACAGTCACGAACACCTGATCGGCGCGATCCAGCGCCAGGCGGCCACGCTGATGCACGTGTCCAACCTGTATGGCAGTCCGCAGGGTGAAAGCCTGGCGCAGCGGCTGGTCGACCTCACATTTGCCGACACGGTGTTCTTCACCAATTCGGGCGCAGAGGCGGTGGAGTGTGCGATCAAGACCGCGCGCGCCTATCACCAGTCCGCCGGCAACACCGACCGGTACGAGCTGATCACGTTCAAGAACGCGTTCCACGGCCGCACCATGGCTACGATCAGCGCGTCCAACCAGGACAAGATGCACAAGGGCTTCCTGCCGCTGCTGGAGGGTTTCAAGTACGTCGATTTCGACGATCTTGAAGGCGCGAAAGCGGCGATCGGTCCGCACACTGCAGGCTTCCTGGTCGAGCCGATCCAGGGCGAGGGCGGCATCCGCGCCGCGTCGGATGAGTTCCTGCAGGGCTTGCGCGATCTGGCCGACGAGCACGACCTGCTGCTGATCTTCGACGAAGTGCAGTGCGGCGTAGCGCGCACCGGCACGCTTTATGCCTATGAACAATACGGCCTGACGCCCGATATCATGGCGACCGCCAAGGGCATCGGCGGCGGGTTCCCGATGGGCGCGTGCCTCGCCACCGAAAAGGCGGCGCGCGGCATGGTCGTGGGCACGCACGGCAGCACCTATGGCGGCAACCCGCTGGCGATGGCGGCGGGCGAAGCGGTGCTCGACGTGGTTGCCAACGACACCTTCCTCGCCGAAGTGCGCGCCAAGGGCGAGCGGCTGCGCGGCCGGCTGGAACAGTTCATCGGCAACTACCCCGAGCTGTTCGATTCGGTGCGCGGGCGCGGGCTGATGCTGGGCGTGAAGTTGAAGATCGAACCACGCGGTTTCGTCGCCCACTTGCGCGACCGGCACCAGTTGCTCACCGTCGCGGCGGGCGACAACACCGTGCGCGTGCTGCCGCCGCTGGTGATCGACGACAGCCACATCGACGAGTTCATGGACCGGCTCTCGGCCGGCGCCGCCAGCTATCAGCCCGAGGCGGTTGCGTGATGACCAGGCATTTTCTCAATCTGGGCGATGCCGGCGGCGATGCGATCGCGGCGATGATTGGCGATGCGATCGATCGCAAGGCCGCGCGCGCCGGATACGCCAAGGGCCGCGCCGATGACGATGCGCCGCTCGCCGGGCACGTGCTGGCGATGGTGTTCGAGAAAAGCTCGACCCGCACGCGCGTGTCGTTCGATGTCGCGATGCGCCAGCTGGGTGGCAGCGCAGTGATCCTCGATGCCGGGACGACCCAGCTGGGCCGGGGCGAGAGCATTGCCGACACCGCCCGCGTGCTCAGCCGCATGGCCGACGCGATCATGTTGCGCACCGACGATCACGCCAAGGTCGAGGAACTGGCCGCGCACGCCACCGTGCCGGTGATCAACGGCCTGACCGATCTGTCGCACCCGTGCCAGATCATGGCCGATCTGCTGACGGTGATTGAACATGGCAAGGCGCTGCCGGGGCTTGAGGTCGCATGGCTGGGCGATGGCAACAACGTGCTCAACTCGATCGTCGAGGCGGCCGGGTTGATGAAGTTCAACGTGCGCATCGGCGTGCCGGCAGGGTACGATTCCGACCCCGCGTTCATCGCCGCCGCCATGGCGGCGGGCGCCGGCATCACCGTGACCCGCGATGCCGCCGAAGCCGTGCGCGGCGCCGACGTGGTGGTGACCGACACCTGGATCTCGATGGGCCAGGACCATGCCGAGGCCAAGCTGGCGGCGATGGCGCCATACCGGGTCGATCCGGCGCTGATGGCGCAGGCCCGGCCCGATGCGCTGTTCCTGCACTGCCTGCCCGCGCATCGCGGCGAGGAAGTGACCGACGCGGTGATCGATGGCGCACAATCGGTGGTGTGGGATGAGGCGGAAAACCGCATCCATGCACAGAAATCGGTGCTGCGCTGGGCGTTCGGCCAGCTGTGAGCGGAACGACGCCCGAATATGCCGGTCCCGCCGATGGCGAGACCGGTTTCGACCGGCCGCTGCATTTCACTCTGCCCGGCCGCAACGCGCGGGGGCGGGTGGTGCGGCTCGGGCCGGTGCTCGACACGATCCTGTCGTCGCACGCCTATCCCGCGCCGATCCGCCGCCTGCTGGCCGAAGCGCTGACGGTGACCGCGCTGCTCGGCACGCTGCTGAAGGACGGGCTGGGCCAGTTGACCATGCAGGCCAAGACCGAGGATGGCGCGGTGGAACTGCTGGTGTGTGACTATCGCGCCGGCGAACTGCGCGGCTATGCCCGCCACGATCGATCGCGGCTGGACGAGCTTGGCCCCACCCCATCGCTGTTCTCGCTGTTCGGCGAAGGGTTTCTGGCGATCACCTTCGATCTGGCCTCCACCAACCAGCGCTACCAGGGCATCGTCCCGCTGGAAGGCGCATCGCTGGCCGAAGCGTGCGAGCGCTATTTCGCGCAGTCCGAACAAGTGCCCACGCTGATCCGCGTCGCCGTGGACAACACGCCAGGCGATTGCCTCGCCGGGGGAATTCTCGTCCAGCACCTGGCCGAAGGGGAGGAAGGGCGCGAGCGGCTGCACGTCCGCATGGATCATCCCGAATGGGATCACGTGTCGGCGCTGGCGGGCAGCATCAGCCACGACGAACTGCTCGATCCGGCGCTGGGCCTTGAAACCATAGTCTGGCGACTGTTCCACGAGGAGCGCGAGATTCGCGTCGAAACCGGCGCGGCGCTCACGCGTGGCTGCCGCTGCAGCGTCGAACATTATCGCGATGTGCTGTCGCGGTTCCCCGCTGTCGATCGCGTGGAAATGCAGAATGATGAAGGACTTATCGTGGTGGACTGCGCCTTTTGCTCGCGCGAGTTCGCCATCGACATCCCCGATTGAGACACTGCGCTCTGCTCGTCGCTCGCACAGACCATTTCATCGTATAAACGCCTGTGCTACTGCGGTGTTGTGCGGATCGGCATCGGGTCGATTCGCCGCCTATGGAATGGCTCGTCGCCGATGAAACGCGTCCTCCGTTCAACGCCGTTGCTGCGCCGGGCCCTGATCGCCCTGGCCGTGTTTGCATCCGGTTTCGCGGCCAGCACGGTGATCGCACAGGCGCCCTCGCTGGCCGGGCTCGACCGGATCGAAGCGGGCTTGTGGGACGTGCGATCGCGCGATGCCGATGGCGGCCACAAGCAGGTGTGCATCGAAAACGGCCGCGCGCTGATCCAGATCCGCCACCCGCGCGATCTGTGCCGCAGCTTCGTGGTCGAGGATTCGCCGACGTCGATGACGGTCCATTATACCTGCCCAGGCAACGGCTATGGCCGCACGCATATCCGCGTCGAGAACGAGCATCTGGCGCAAATCGAGACGCAGGGCATATCGGCGGGGCTGCCGTTCGACTTCAGCGCCGAGGCGCGGCGCATCGGCAGCTGCCGACCTTAGCGTCAACGGGTTCCAAACGGCTGGGCACCATCGCAAACATTGCCAGCGGGCGCGGCGAAAGCTAGCCCATGGTCATGGTTGCTGCTGAAACTTCGCCCGACGCCCCGCTCGCCGTCCTGCTGCTGTCGGGCGGGCTCGATTCCATGGTATGCGGAGGGCTGGCGCGCGAACAGGGCTTTCGTCTGTGTGCGCTGACGATCGACTACGGACAGCGCCACCGCGTTGAACTCCAGTCCGCGCAGATCATCGCGCAGCGGCTGGGCGCGGAACGGCACGTCGTCCTCCCGCTGGATCTGCGGGCGTTCGGCGGATCGGCACTGACCGACGCGATCGCGGTTCCCAAGGACGGCATCGGCGACGACATTCCGGTCACGTATGTACCGGCGCGTAATCTGGTGTTCCTGTCGCTGGCGCTCGCCTGGGCCGAGGCGGCGGGATCAAAGGATCTGTTTATCGGCGTGAACGCGCTCGATTATTCGGGCTATCCCGATTGCCGCCCCGAATTCGTCGCCGGGTTCGAAGGGCTGGCGCGGCTGGCGACGAAGTTCGGCAGCGAGGGCGGGACCGTCCGCGTCCACGCGCCGCTACAGCACCTGGGCAAGGCAGACATCGCGCGCGAGGCGGCCCGGCTGGGGCTCGATAGCGCGGAAAGCTGGTCGTGCTACGATCCGCTGCCCGATGGCCGGGCCTGCGGCGCCTGCGACAGCTGCCGCCTGCGCCGCGCCGGGTTCGCCGAAGCCGGTCTGGTCGATGGCGCCCGCTATGCCCCCGGCTGAGGCGGGCACGGCAGGTACGACGAAATCGCCCCGGATCGAGGGATACAGCTGGTATGCGCTGGGCTTGCTGGTGCTGGTCTATGTGCTGAATTTCATCGATCGCCAGCTGCTGACGATCCTCGCGCCCGACGTGAAGCGCGACCTGCATATCAACGATACCCAGTTCGGCTTTCTCTACGGCACGGCGTTCGGCGTGTTCTACGCGCTGTTCGGAATTCCGCTGGGCAAGCTGGCCGATCGCTGGGTGCGCGTGCGCCTGCTGGCGCTGGGGCTGGCGCTGTGGTCCGCGATGACCGTGCTGTCCGGCCTGTCGCGCAATTTCGGCCAGCTCGGCGCGGCGCGGATCGGTGTCGGCATCGGCGAGGCGACGGCGGGGCCAACCGGCTATTCGCTGATCAGCGACTACTTCCCGCCGCGCAAGCGCGCGACCGCGATCGCGATCTATTCGGCGGGCATCTACCTTGGCGGGGGACTGTCGCTGACGCTGGGCACCGGCATTGCGAAAGGCTGGAACGCGGCGTTTCCTCCCGGCAGCGCGCCGCTCGGGCTGGCCGGATGGCAGGCGGCGTTTCTGGCCATCGGTCTGCCGGGTCTGTTGCTGGCGTTGTGGGTGCGCACCTTGCGTGAGCCGGTGCGCGGTCGCCACGATGCCGGGCCAACCGATGGAGTGAACGGGGCCGCGCCGTCCGACGCCGCCCGCGTGGTTCCTGGCGTGGACCTGTGGCTCGGCTTTGTCGCGGACCTGGGCGATATTGTGCCGCCCTTTACGCTGGTCGCGGCGATGCGGCGGGGGCAGGCGGCGTTACGGGCCAACCTTGCCGTCGCCGCGCTGGTCGCGCTCGCCGCGTTCGGGCTTGCCCGCCTGATCGGCGATCCGCTGCAGTGGACGGCGCTGGGCATCGGCGCTTACGCGGTGGCGTCGTGGCGGCTGGCGGTCAAAGAGCGGGATCCGCCGGTTTACGCGGCGATATGGGGATCGCGTTCCATGCTCGGCGTCACCGTGGGCTATGGGCTGATCGCATTTATCGCTTATGCCAACGCCGCGTTCGGGCCATTGTACGCGATCGAGCGCTTTCATGCCGATGTGTCGGAAGTGGCGCTGCTGGTTGGGGGATCGGGCGCACTCGGCGGTGCGACCGGGGTGATCGCGGGCGGCGCCATGGCCGATTTCGCAGGGCGGGGCGGCAGCAACGCGCGACGGGTGGCGGTGATCGCCATCGCGCTGCTGCTGGCGTTGGTCCCAGCGGCAATCTTGCTGCTCACCGGTTCGAAAGTGGTGTTCTATGCCACCGTCTTTCCCAGCTGGTTCCTGTTCAGCGCCGCGCTTGGGGCGTCATCGGGAACCATCGTCAACATCGTGCCGGCCAATGCGCGCGGCACGGCGACCGCCACGTTCCTGATCGGCGCCACCATGATCGGACTGGCGCTGGGCCCCTATACGGCAGGCAAGGTCTCGACCGTCACCGGCAGCCTGCGCAATGGCCTTGCCGCGACATTGCTGGTGGTGCCGCCGGCGCTGATCGCATTGGCCATCGCCTGGCGCGATTTGCGGCGGCGCGAAACCGTGGTCACGGCCTGCTGAACACTCCGCAGGCAATGCGCGGGCCGCTGTTGCCGCTGGGGTCGGTCTTGTAGTCATCCTGGCCGGCGTGAATCACGATGGCGGTTCCATCGGCATCGAACAGGCTGGCGAGCATGGCCTCGCGCGTTCCATCGATTTGTGCCGAGAGCGTGGCGGTCCCGTCCGGGCCGACGACGATGTTGGGCAGGTCACCCAGATGGTGGCCGGCGGGGTTCATCATGCCGTGCATGTGGCCAGCCGGGTTGAGATGCGGACCGGCGGTGGTGAATCCCGGAGCGTCGCACATGCCGACGGCATGAAGGTGCAAACCGTGTGCACCCGGCTGCAGCCCGGACACGGCCACGTCGATCGTCAGTCGATCGCCCGCGGCGCTGATCTGCGCGGTGCCGGCTGGCATGCCCGCACTGGTGGTGATCGTCGCCGTGGCGAGACGGGATGGCGCCATCCGCCCAGTGGTTGCACAGCCGGTGATCAAGGCAACGCAGGCAAGCGCAACAGGCGTGAATGTCTTCATGGTGAGACTCCGCAGCGGGGTGGGCACCAGGGTGGCTGGCCTATCCTAACCGATCGGCTGAGGATTGAGTAGCGCCATGAAAAAAGGGGCCGGATTTCTCCGACCCCTCTTTCAACGTTCGATCGAAATCGAAGCTTACATGCCCGAACCCGGACCGTAGGTGATTTCCACCCGACGGTTCTGCAGTTCGCGAACGCCATCGGCGGTCGGGACACGCGGGTTGCTTTCACCGAACGCTTGGCTGGTGATCGAACCATCCGGGATACCGTGCGTGGTGAGGTAACCGCGGACCTGCGTGTTGCGACGCTCGGACAGGCCCTGGTTGTAGCGGGTGCTGCCCGAACGGTCGGCATAGCCGGCCAGCATGATCGGAACGCGATCGCAGTTGCCGTAAGCGGTAACCGCGTTGTCGAGGATCGTCGCCGCTTCAGGCGTGATGTCCGACTTATCCCAGTCGAAGAACACGATGTACGGACCCTTGTTGCACACCGGCGCCGGGGGCGGCGGGGGCGGCGGGGGCGGCGGAGGAGGCGGGGGCGGCGGCGGCGGCGGCGGCGGTGCTACCGGAGCGCCACCGAAGTTGTAGGCCAGCGTCGCCAGCAGCGAGTGCGAGCGGAAGCGGGTCTTTGCCTTGACGCCATCGTCACGAACCAGCTTGATGTGGTCCTGGTTGAAGAACCGATACTTCAGGCCCAGATCGATGTGATCGGTCAGCGGATAGCGAACGCCGGCGAGAGCCTGATAGGCAAACCCGGTGTCCGAATCGGACAGGCGGTTGGCTGCGGTGATGACCGAGATCTTGGCACGGCTGACACCGACGCCGCCACCGACGAAGCCCTGAAGGCCGTCATCGGGACCGAAATCGAGCAGGCCGTTGACCATGAAGCTCAGAGCTTCAGCGCCACCACCGACCTGCGGGTCGTTGAAGGTGGCGACGGCCGTACGATAGTTGCTCTCTTCGGCACGGCGATAGCTGGCTTCGGTTTCGAGACGGAAACCGCCGAAATCGTAACCGACGATGCCGCCGAAATCGTAACCAGACTTGGTGTCGAGCACGCCGTTCTGGTTCGAACCTTCGAGATTTGCGATGTTTTCGACGAGCACGCCGCCAGCATCACCTTCCACGTACCACTGCTTGTCGCGAGCGAATGCCGGCGCTGCAATGGCAGTAGAGGCCAAGGCCAAGCCAAGGACCACTTTCCGCATTATCATTTCCCCTTTTAGCAATTGAGATGCCACGTCGTGGCAGTTTGTCTACCGATTATGTTATACTCGTGCAAGCGGGCATGAACGCCGACTGTTGCAAAAAGGCCACTTTGAGGCGACCGGATTGAAGCAAGTCTGCGGCGGAAAGTACCCTCATGTCCTGCCGAAATGATCAAATGCAGGGATGGTTCCCGTCAATTGGCCGCAAAAATCCCTGCCGACCTCAGCGCGGCGATCAAGTTGATCAGGGCACTGCGCCCCTCGGCATCGATTACTGTTCCTCCAACCGGTGGCGCGGGCGATACAACAAGCTTCCAGCCGCCATTATAAAGGTGGTCCGCTGCTTGCACCTTGTCGAATATCCGCATGCCGTCGCGCGGCGATGCGAACCGCCAACCGCCATCGCTCCACGCGGCCAACGCGCCCGGATGGCCGGCCCAGAGACCGGTCGGGTTGTCCCCCACCAGCCATGTCTGGCCAGTGGTGGCCGAGACGGGCGGCGTGTTGGCGACAGCCTCGATACACCCGTGCAGCAACACGTCGGTTGCCAGCAGCGCTTCGTTGACGGTCACCTCTTTTTGCGCCTGTCCGGAAAACAGCAGCGGAAGCGCGAAGCGTGGCGTGCTGGAAGCAAAGCTGATGGGATCGGTCATTGCGATTGTTCCTGGCGTTGGGATTTTGCAGAATGAAGTCGGTGCAGAATTGGGCGCCGGTCAGAACGGCAGCGACAGCGCGTGGGACAGCGCGCGGCTGCCGATCTGACGAATCGACAGGATGCGCGGAGTGCCGGACGGCAGAGCGACGATCTGGCTGGCCGGAATGTCGATCATCGCTTCAGTCGTCCGCCAGCGCAGCGTCGGCTGATCGGGGTCGCCCAGCGCGATGTCCCACGCTTCGGACTGTTCGTTGAGCGGCACGTCGACCAGGTCGGCCCAGGCCCATGCTCCGCGCGAGCGCCGCACCCAGGTGGCCGTCAAATCTCCGGTAGCGCCCGTCGCAATCGTGCCGTGGACGGGGGCCAGCGGCTGTACGGTGGTGCAGGCTCCGTGCACCGGTGAGGTCACTGGCAGCGTATCGCCAAGCCCGCTGGCGACCACGCCGGCCAAGGCGGCATCCCCCAGCAGCGCGGGATCGAGCGGCACCAGCGCATCGTCGAGCAACACGAACGGCTCGCCGATGCGGTGACCGTCAATCGCCCATTCCGAACCTGCGCGACCGCGCAGCAATTGCGACAACCGCCAGGCCCCTGCGCCCAACGCCTGAGCCGATCCGAACTGGACGATTTCATTGTCGATAAGTGCGCGGTTGGCGCCCTGCAGCAGCTGCGCCATCGTCGCATCGACCAACGCCAGGTCGGCCCCGGCCAACTGCACGACCACGCTGTTCCGGCGGTCGACCAGCAGTGGTGAGCCGCTTCCGAGTAGCGTAGTGGTGGTGCCCAGTACGGCGCGGCGTCGCCCGGTCGCGCCAAGCGGGACCAGCGTTCCGCCGGGCTGTTCGGCAAACAGCGCGGCGCCGCTCCAGCCCGCGCTGGCGGCGGATGCGGCCACGAACAGCGCGGGACGGTCGCGCTCGCCGATGCCGTCCCACGGCAGTTCGAACGCGGCGATCACGGTGGGCGCGGCGGTAAGATCGAGCGGGAGGTTGATCCGGCCCGGGTCGGTAGCAGCGGGTGATCCGGGCGCGGCAGCAGCGAGCGCGACCAGGTCGAGGGTGACGCCATCGGCCTGCCACTCCCACTGCTCGACGCGCCAGTCGCCGGGTTCGGCCGGCAGGCGTACGATGTCGCCGGGCGCAACGCCGGCATCGAGTTCGGTCACGCGATACTGCATCGTTTCGGTGGCGCGGGTCGTCCGGCGGCAGGCCCTGTCGGCAAGGCGCATGGCTTGTGCAGCGCCGAGCGTGGCGGGCAGGTCGATCACCGCAAGATCGCCGGGCTCGGCCCGCCCGCGCCCGCGCTGCAGGCCGGGCTGGTAATCGCGATCGGGATCGTAATAGCGCAGCGCGATCTGCCGCGCGCGGGGCAGCGGTTCGCGACGACGGCTGATTCCGGTGGCATGATGCGCCTGCTGGCCTGCGCGGTCGCTGCCCGATGCTGCGGCGGGCAGCGGCAGGCTGGCAGGCGGGGCGGCCAGCCGGGATTCGGCCAGCCGGATGTCGAGGCTGTCGCCGCGCACGCTGCACGCCAGCGGGATGGCCGCCGAGATTGTCGCCAGCACATCGCCAGCCGTGCCGCGATCGATGGTGAAGCCCGACAACTGCTCGTCGAGCCCCGTCGCCACCGCATCGGGCACGATGTCGCCTGCGATGAGCGCGATCGGAATATCGGCGTCATCGGCGAGGATTTCGAACGTGAGCGAGGGCAGGCGGTTGCCGAAGTCCGCCCGTTGCAAGTCCTCGAACACGACATAGGCCGAATGGCGGAAGGCGGGGCACATTGCGATGCCTTCCGCCTGCGCCAGCAGCGGATCGACCGGTTGATCGCCATGCCCAGTGTACAGCCGCATCGCGCCGCCTGCCTTGAGATCGCCGCCCGCGCCGCGCAGCAGGTTGCCGTCGGCCCAGATGCGCTTGATGTCGGCGATCGGCCGGCTCGCCAGCGCGACTGCGAATGACGCGGTGTAGCTGTAGGCGGTGACCGAAGGCTTGCCCTTGCCGCCGCCCTGCTTCTCGCGGTGCTCGATCAGTTCGGTCGACCAGATCACCGTCCCCGCTGCGCGCATCCGCCCGTAATGGCGCGGCAGGGTCGACCCGTAGCTCGACGTCTGAACGGTCAGTTCCTTGAGGCGCGGGCCTTCGACGGTGCGCGAACCGATGATCGCGCTATCGACTTGCTGGCCGATCAGCGCACCCAGTGCGCCGCCAAGCGGGCCGCCGAAGACGGTGCCGACCGCGGTGAGCAGCAATGTGGCCATGCTATCAGGTCCTTGTCGCAGGGATGGTCGGAAGGATGGTCGGGATGGCGCGCCAGCCGGCGATGATCGGCCAGGGCAGCGGATCGGGAAGAAACGTCACGCGGCCCAGTCCGGCATGCGCGTGGACCATGCCGCCCGGCGCGACGACAAGCAGATGCGGCTGGAGCGCATGGACTTGCGCCAGGATCACGTCGGGATCGGCGGCGGTCGGCTCCAGGCCGTTCGCCTCGGCGAACCGCAGCAGCGGCGCGACCGTCAACATGCGCATCCGGTAGCCCCGGGGCGGTGCCACGGTGCGTCCGGTGCGGCGCACGGCCTCGGCCACCAGCCCAACGCAATCGAGCCCGGTGGCGGGATCGCGACCGTGGAGCCGGAACGGAACGCCGACGAGGTCAAGCGCCGCGTCGGCCAACGCGCGGTTCAAGATTGTGCCGCCGGGTAGCGCGCGAGCAGGTCGTTGCCCGGCAGGAACGGTTCGCCTTGGAAGTTGATCGCGTTGGCAAACCGCGTGGCGCACGTATCCAGCGTGTGATCGCAGCCTTCGCGCAAGGTTGCGCGCAGCCCGGCCGGGGTGGCCGGGTCGATCGGGCGTTCCAGCACCAGCCAGCCGTCCGCGACGTCTTCGATGCGCTGGACCTCGCCTGCATCGACGCCATCGACCCAGCGCAAGGTTCCGAACGCGAACCGTGATGCATCGACGGGAAGCGTCAGCTGCACCGCCGTTCCATCGGTCGATACGGCGCTCAGCCAGGCTTCATGGCTGAAGCGCAGGGCAGACAAGGTGCAGCCCGTCCCGCAGAAATCGGCCCGGCAGGTCGGCGCGGTGCGCGGCACGAGTTCGGTATCGAGCATCGCCTTGATCGATCGCAGTTCGGCCGAAAAGCCGGCGCCTTCGCGCCCGACCGCGCCGATCGTGCCGGCATAGAGCGTGTCGTGCTCGCGCGTTTCCCAGTCGACCAGCCCCACCACCACGCGCGCACCGTCGAAGCGCCCGGCGGCGAGATCGTCCTCGCGGATCGAATCGTGGCTCAGCGCGCCCGCGATTTCGGCGCTGTCGGCCTCGAACGTCGCGGTGCGGCGGATGGCCGAGGGGACCATGCCGGGCGCGGTGCGGTGGAGCAGGCCGTCGAACGCAATATCGTGGTCGTGGCTGGTGAAGCCGAGCGTCACGCCGTCGCGCCGTTCGATCCGCCACCAGGTCGCAACCGTTTCCAGCGTGGTGCTGAACCAGGCGCGGCTCATGTCGCCTCGCGCAGTTCGATCAGCGGCACGCTGGGCGCTTCGCCGGCGGCAAACACGGTGCCGGCGATATCGAGCCGGTCCTCGGCAAAGCGCACGGGCACGTCGAACAGGAACCCGGCGCGGATGGCAGCGCCAGCGGGCGGCGCCACGGCGAAGGCGATCGTGCCCAGCGGCTCGAGCGACCAGCCGCCCGGCGCGACCCCGCCGACGCTGATCCGCACGCTGCCGGGCCGTGGCCGGGTGATCCGGCGGCGCTGCGCATCCGCGCCCTCGCCATACAGCTTGACCAGTTCGAACCGCGCGGTCGCCCCGTCGCCCGTGCCCAGCGGCTGGTCGGCGATGCCGGGCGTGCCGGTCATCGCGCTGGAGCTGAAGTCGGCCGGATCGCGCAGGCGGAACCCGCGCGCCTGCCCGCGCCGCGCGCGGAAGAACGCGATCAGCTCGCCGAGTTCGGCCTCGGAGCGAATGCCCGGTCCGACATCGAACCGCAGCCGCGCATCGGCCCACAGGCTGTTGCGCCGCTCGAAGCCGGAGGCGGTGATCGTGACGTTGGTGGAAAATTCGGGCGTCACGGTCGCCGCCCGGCCCAGCGCCAGCGGGAACACGACATCATCGAAGGCTTGCATGGTATCCTCCAGCGGGGGGTCGGGAAGGCGGGTGAAGCCGTCGCGCGCCACTTGCGGCAGCGCCCAGATGAACGTTTCGGCGACGCCGAGCGTGACGGCGTCGCTGGCGGCACGGTCGATCCGCGCCCAGTCGGTGGCGGCGGTTTCGGGCCGCAGCACGAAGCCGGAGAGGTAATGCTGGCGGCTGCGCGGATAACCCAGCCGCGTTTCGACCGTGGCGCGGGCGGTGATGCGCAAGGCATCCGCGCCTTGCGTGACCCAGTCGTAATCCTCAAGCTGCAGCACGTCGAACGCGGGTGACGCCCACCCGGTCGGCAGGTTGGCACGTGCCATTTCGGGCATCGCGGGATCGAGCACCGTGGGCAGGTACGCGAGCAGCAGGACCTCAGCCCCGGCGCTCCCGGCCGCCAGCCGCACCGCTGCTGTCAGCGCGGCAGTCGATGCCGATAGCAGGCCGCCGGCTTGATCGAGCAGCGCCTTCTGCGCGGCCGAAAGCGGTGCGGCAAGGTCGGCAATCGCCACCGGATTGCCCCCTAGCGCCGCCTTCGCCGCATCGTCGTAAAGGCAGATGCGCCGGTCGGACGTGACCCACCACCACGGCTCGCCCACCTGGAACCGCACCGGCAGGCCCGCCTCGCGTTGCAACGCCACGAACGCGCTTGCGACCTTGCGCAGCCACGCCATCGCCGCGCCATTGGCGGGTGAGAGCAGCGCGGACGGGGGCACCCAGCCGGTTCGCGCCGGATCGCCGCTGGCGCTGCGCTGTTGCCATGCCGGCGGGCAGTGCTGCGCCAGCAGTTCGTACGATTGCGAGACGATCACGCTGTATCCCGTGGCGGCTGCTTCGGCGAAAAATGCGCGATGCCAGGCCAGCGACGCCGGATTGAGCGCGGGCAGCGCCGGATCGACCACGAACCCGCCCGCTCCGTCGGGGACCAGCGGAAAGAAATGGCTCATGCCCACGTAATGGTTGATGCTGCCGCGATAGCCGAGGCCCCGGATCGCGCGCAGCAGCCGGGCGGGGGTCTGGTTGTAGGCGTCGTCATAACCCGTCGCGATGCCCAGCGCGTGTTCCGGAACCATCACGTCGCCGATCTCCAGCATCGCGCGATGGCCGTCGCAGCGGATTTCGCTCAGTTCCGCCCAACCGCTTACCGGAGCGGGAAACGCGGTGGCGACGCCGGGGGCATAGCCCGGCGCGACCAGCGAGATGAACATCCGGTCGATCGCGCCAGGGAACACCGGGTCGGCCTCGCCCGGCAGCAGGAACCCGCCCGCCAGCGCCGAGAACGGCAGGCGCACCGTCGCATCCTCGGGCGTGCCGGTGGCATAGTTCCACAGCCGCACGTACCAGCTGCGCGGCGCGCCGGCGGCATCGTGGCCTTCGATCGTCAGCGTCGGCCCGTTGACCGCGTCGAGCGGCAGCACGCCGCCCGATCGCCAGCGGAACGACAGCGCGGTGCGGCCGTAATCGCGGTCGGTAGCGTAGGCGAGCAGGGGGTGGTCCCAGCGATCCGCGCTGTCCCAGATCACGCCGACCAGATCGTCGGCCTTCTGGAACACGGCATCGACGCGCAACGCGTCGGGCGCGGGCGTGGTCGCCGCCGCCATCGCCGGGCGGGGAAAGTCCACGGTCCAGAACCCCGGATCGAACCGCTGGATCGTGTCCGCCTGTTGCACCGTGCGGCGCGTGGCGAGCCAATAGGTCATCGGATCTGGCCTTTCTCAGTAATCGGCCAGCGCGCGGCGCACGGCCTGCGCGACCTGGCGGCTCGATCGCTGCAGGCTTTCGGGCGCGCCCGATCCAGCCGGCGCGACCACGCGGATCGAGACGTTGACGTCGCGCGACCCGCCGGCGCCGGCGCCATTGGCGGCGATGCTGCCCGACGATGTCGGCACGAACAGTTCGGGCCCGCGTTCACCCACCAGATAACCGCGCCCCGGGGCGACCGGACCGCCGGTGGCGCGCCCGGGCAGGCCGAAGATCGAACCGATCAGGCTGCCCAGGCCTTGCACCGCACCGCCCGCCAGGCCGCCGCCACCGCCGCCGAGCCCGAGCGAGCCGATACCGGCGCGCACCGCCTGCGAGGCGATGTCGCCCACCACGCCCAGCGCGACCTTGCGCAAGTCCTCGAAGCCCAGGCTGCCCCGGCGGATCGCGCCGAGCAGCCCTTTTTCGAGCACGTCGCCGCTGCGCACGAACCCGTCGACCAGAATCGAATCGAAACTGCCGCGCATCTGCGCCACGTCTGCGGCAAAGCCCGACGTGCTGGCGCGCACGTCGATCACCAGTGCATTAAGGTCTTGCATCGCGTTCGCGCTCCATCAGGGCGTTGAGGGTGGTGCGGTCCATGCCCGCGCCGCCGGTGGGCGCGGCGGCGGACAGGATCGCGGCGAATTCCTCGGGCGTCGCGGCCCAGAACTGGCCGGGCAGCCAGCCCAGCAGCAGCGCGGCCTGTCCCGCCAGCCGCGCCGCCGCCGCGCCGAAGCGCTCGCTCACGCGCTGCCTTTGAGCACTTGCACGAGCAGCGCGCGCAGCGGCGCGGTGCAGGCGGCCAGCCCGGCCTGCGCGACCGCCTCGGCAAATGCGTCGCGGGTCTGCCCTTCGCGGGACGCCAGGCAGTGCCAGAACAGGCCGACCATCTCGCCCAGCCGCAACTCGCCCGCACTCGCACGTTCGACCAGCGCGAACAGCGGACCCAGCTCGTCCTCGGCGGCCACCAGCGCTGCGAAGCTGGGGCGCAGCACATGCGCCGTTTCGCCCAGCCGCAGCGTGGTTTCGCCGCGCCAGGAATTGGCCGGGGCGTCGGTCGGTGTGGTCATGCTCACGCCGGTGCCACCGCGCCCGAGCTTTCCAGCGTCAGCGTGTAGTTGCGCTCGCCGTTGAAATCGCCCGAGTAGTCCAGCCGCTGGATCAAGAACTGGCCCTGCAGCTTTTCCCCGCCGTCGAACGACAGCTGGTAATCGGTGATCGTCCCGTCGAGCGCGCGCGAGCGCACTTGCGCTTCGGCCGCACTGCCCAGGAAGATTCCGGCGGCACTGACCGAGACCGATCGCGTGCCCGCGCCCGACAGCAGCTCGCGCCAGCCGCCCGAATCCTTGCTGGTGACCACCACCGTCTCGCCGTTGATCGACATCTGCGTGGTGCGCAGGCCCGCCACGGTGGCGTAAGTGGGCGTCGCCGCGCCATCGCTGATCTTCAGCAGGAAGGCGCTTCCCTTCTGGGCTGCCATGGTCGGTTCTCCTTGTGATTGTGAGGGAAAGTCTGCGGGAGCGGGCCGGTGCCGCTTCCACGCCAGAGGAACAAATTCTATCCGGCCAGCACCCGCGCGCGGTATTCCAGCACCAGCGCGCGCCGGGCTTCGCCGCGCCGCTCCGCCCGCGCGCGCAGGAACGTCAGCGTCACCAGGCGGAACCCCGGCTGGGTGGCGGGCAGGCTCTCGATCCGCCGTTCGACCGCCGCGACCAGCGCGCTTTCGGACAGCGGATCGTCGCCGCGATAGTTGAGCTCCAGCGCGACGCGGATTTCGCGGCCCGCGCCGTCCTTGGTGCCCCAGTCGATGCTGGCGCTCGCGGTCAGCGCCAGCCACGGCAGGGCGGTGCGCAGCGGCGCTTCCTCGACTATGGCGTTGAGGCCCGACGCCAGCGCGGGATCGGCGGCCAGCCAGGCCAGCAGGGCGGCGCGAAAGGCGATTTCCATGGTCATGCTCCCTCCTGTCCGAACAGTGGCCACAGCAGGCTCGCGCTGCGCCAGCGCGCAGCGTTGCGGCCTTGCGCGGCCATCGCCGCGCGGGCCTGCGCCAGCGCCTGCGCCTGGCGGACAAGCTGCGCGAACAGCGCGGCGGTGTTGGCGCTGGCGCTGATCACAGGACGCGCACCCGCCGCCAGGGCCGCCACAACGCCGCGACCGTGGCAGGCGGTTCCGCCGCCCCCGCGCCAGCGTCGCGGTTGGTGTGGTGGTGCGCCGCCAGCCGGATCACGCCATGGCGGATCGCATCGGGCAGGCTGTCCCACGTCGGGGCCAGCCCGGCGGTGAACGTCACCACGATCCGGCTCGACAGCGTGGCGACGGAGATCGGCACCAGCAACCGGACCCGCCCGCCGCCCTCGGCATCGAGGTCCAGCTCGTAACCCGCAGCGGACACGGCACTGCGCGTGCCGTCGGGCGCCAGCGCGGCCACCCCGGCGATCGTCTGGACCGGCCGCACCGACAGCGCCTGCCACCCCGCACAGCCGGGCAGCACATCCTCGCAGGTCGAAAGCAGCGGCATCCGGCCGGTAAAGCCTTCGCACAGCTCCAGCGCGGTGCGCAGCAGCGCGATCAGTTCGGCATCGTCGCCCGTGGTGGTGACGCCGAGCCACGCCTTGAGCTCGTCCAGCGCCGCCGGGGACAGCGCAGGCGGCGCGATTATTGCCCGCTTCATGGCAATCTCCGGAAAAATGGGGAGGAAAAAGGCGCCCGTGGCGGGCAAGGGGATACCCGCCACGGGCGCAGGTCCGGCCGCAAGGAGAGGGATTGCGCGCCGGTCCGTTCAGTGCGTCGGGCCCGTTCGGGCCAGCCGGCTCAGGTCGAGATCTTGAGCAGCTTGATCGCGTCACTGTCGACCAGCTGTCCGCCCACGCGCTTGGTGGCGTAGAACTGGACGTAGGGCTTGTTGGTGAATGGATCGCGCAGGATCGTGGTCGTGTTGCGCTCCGCGATCAGGTAGCCGGCGCGGAAGTTGCCGAATGCCATCGGGAAGTTGCCCGCCGCGATATCGGGCATGTCTTCCGCCTCGATCACCGGATAGCCCAGCAGGCGGTCGGGCTGGCCGCCGACCAGGCCCGGCTGCCACAGGAAGTTGCCGTCGGCCGCCTTGAACTTGCGCACCGCCGCCAGCGTCGCCGAATTCATAACCCAGCACGCGCCCTGGCGCAGCGGCGCCTTGGTCTGGAACACCATGTCGATCATCTTGCTGTCGGGCGAAGTGTCGAACCCGGTGGCGTTGCCCGAAACGACGTACTGCAGCGTGCCGAACGGGCGGGCGGTATCGCCGGCATTGCTGGTCGGCCCGGTCAGGAAGCCCTTGGGTTGGTTGATGCCGGTGCCGTTGACGAACGCGGCCCCTTCCGCACGGGCGAATTCGGTCGCGATCTCGCCGGCAAGCCAGCCTTCCAGATCGAACACCGAATCGTCGAGCATCTGCTGGCTGGCCGAGGGGTTGGCGTACAGTTCGCCCGACGGCGGCACGATTTCGGCCAGCTTGGGGTTGGCGGTTTCGGGACGGGCGGCGGTTTCGCTGACCCAGCCCGATGCCGCGCCGCCGATCGAGATCAGCCGGCGGTAGCCGCTGGTCCCGGTCTGCACGACCGAGGCAATCGCGCGGATCGGGCTGATCTCGACCACCCGCAGCGCGATCATTTCATCGATCTGGCGCGGCACGGCAAAACCGCCGTCGGGCAGGCTGCCCTGGGTGAGCGATTTGAGCTCGGTCTCGCGGCCGTGGCGCAAGTAGCCGTCGACGAAGCCCTTGACCTGCGGTGACACGATGTCGCCGCCGGCCAGCGGCGGACGCGAGGCGGCGATGCTGACTTTGTCGAGCCGGCCTTTCACTTCCTCGACATCGCCCTGCAGCGAATTGATCTGCACGTCCTGCGCATCCTGGCGGGCGACGATGTCGAACGATGCGGCCAGCGGGTCGGCCTTGGTTTCGGTTGCGATGTCCATGGAACTCAACGTCCTTTCTGCATGAAAAAAGCCGCCCATGGATGGGGCGGCCGGTCGGAATCGTGGGGTGTGCCGGGATGTGCCCGGAGGATTGACGTGAAGCGTTACCCGGCGACGAAATGCACCCGTGCCATCGGCTGCATCGGGCGGGTGACGAGGCTGACCTCGACCAGGTCGACCGCCTGCAGCGTGCGCCCCTCGGGCGTGCCGTGCGCCGCCGTGGCGCGGTAGCCGAAGCTCAGCCCGTTGACGCTGCCGGCGCGCAGCAGCGTGGTGCCGGTCGCGGCGGGATCGCTCAGCGTGCCGGTCACGCGCAGGCCGCGCGCATCTTCCGCCACGGTATCGATCCAGCCGATCGGACGGTCGGGCCGGTGCTGCCAGAACAGCGGCAGCGGCTGGCCCGATGCGGCGCGCGCCGACAGCGTCGCGGCAAACGCGCCGGGCAGGATCACGTCGCCGCCGCTGTCGCGCTTGCCGAAGATCGCGGCATAGCCAGCGAACCGGACCGGGGCGGAGCCAGCGGCGGGGGTGGCGGGATGGGTCGGATCGGTCATGGCATCACGTTCCCCAGATTGAGGCGCACCGCGATGCCCAGCAGCAGCAGCGCCAGCACCCCGCGCACGATCCAGCCGACGGCGGCCTTCCACGCGCTCGATTTCACGTCGCGCCAGGCGCGCAGCAGTTCGCGCAGCTGAACCAGATCCTCGTGCGCGCCCTGATCGGCGAGGCCCATCCGGGTGAGCACCCGCGCCGCACCCAGATCGCAGGCTTCCTCCACGATCGCGCGCAGCGTGACCAGTTCGCAGCCTTCGGTCTCGGCCTGCGCGATCAGGCGGGCGAGCATGTCTTCGCGGTTCATCGCCGGAGCGAGCGAGGGGCTCATGCCGCCACCGCCGGGGCAATGCCCAGCATCGCGCGCTTTTCCTCGTCGCTGAGGAAGCCAGCGGCGCTGACCTGGCTCCACAGCTGCTGGCGGTCCTCGGCCAGCGCGGGCACCCGGTCGAGATCGATCGACAGGCCGGCGCCGTCGAACCATGGCGTCAGGCCCTCGAGCAGCCCGGCGAGGATCTTGCCCGCCAGCGGCAGCAGCGTCAGCCGCCACAGCGCGCGGTTGGCCTCGCGGTAATTGGAATAGGTGTTGTCGCCGGGCAGCCCCATCAACATCGGCGGCACCCCGAAGCCCAGCGCGATGTCGCGCGCCGCCGCGGCCTTCAGTGTGGCGAAATCCATGTCGGCGGGCGACAGCGCCAGGCTCTGCCATTTCAGCCCGCCTTCCAGCAGCATCGGCCGCCCGGCATTGGCCTGGCCCGAATAGGCGGCGGTCAGCTCGGCCTTCAGCCGGTCGAACTGGTCGGACGACAGCGCCGCGCCCGGTTCGCCGGTATCATAAACCAGCGCGCCCGATGGCCGTGCCGCATTTTCCAGCAGTGCGCGGTTCCACACGCTCGCCGCGTTGTGGATCGCCACCGCCTCGACCGCCGCCTCGAGGCAGCCCGCGCCGTAATGGTCGTCGGCGGGGTGGAAGGTCTTGAGGTGGATGACATTGGCGTGGCCCAGATCATCGACCGCGTCGATCAGCACCGCCTTTTCGCCGACCTGATAGTTGTAGGCCGCCGGCCAGCCGCTGGCGTCGGGCACGATCGTCACGCGTTCGGGGCGCAGCGCGAACAGTTCGGCGGGGTGCCCGCCGCTGTCGCGCAGCACCTGGACAAAGGCGTTGCCGTGCAGCAGCAGCTGCGCCGCCACCGTTTCCAGCAGCGACTGGCCCGCGCTGGTGGCGCAGACCAGCGCCTTGAGATCGGGATCGGAGGCGACCAGCGGGGCGCCGCCCACGCCTTCGGCAATCAGCCGCACCGCGCGCTGCGCCACCGGGTTCTGCAGGTAGCCCGCGCGGATCGCGGCGGTGTAGTGGAACGGCCCGCGCGCCTCGCCGCCCGATCCGCCACCGGCGCGCCAGTCGGCGCTCAGCCAGGGCGAGACGAAACTGCGCCCCAACGGTGGACGCGCGGTCACCGGCGCGCCCTTGAAGGCGTCGGCGATCGATTGGAAAAACGACATGAAACGCCTTTCGGTTAAGTTGTTTGAGCATTGTGCGTCACGGCTGCCGCAGTGTGCGTGCTCACCTTTCAATCCCACCACACGCGCGGTTCACCGGCGCGGCCGAGCATCAGCTCGGTCAGCGCCCACACCGCCGCGTCGGCGCGGTCGGGCGAGCGGCCCGGGCCGTGGTAGCCGCCGCCCGGCACCAGCCCGCACAGCTCGTCCTCCAGCCGCGCGAACAGCCCGGCGTGGCGCACGCGGCCCGCTTCATAGAGCGCGGCGACCGGCTCCGCCCGCGCCGACTTGCCCCGGCTGGCATGGACCAGCCGCAGCGGCAGCGAGGCGTTCGCCGCGCGCAGCACGCTTTCGACCATGGCACCGCCCTGGTTGGCTTCGGCCACCACGCGGTCGGCGCCCCAGGCGCGCGCCGCCTCGGCCACGGCGCGCGCCCATCGCTCGGGGCTGGCCTGTTCGACCGAGGCGTCCGCCAGCACCCGCGCGATCCGATCGTCTCCCATGCCCGCAACCACGATCCCGCAGGCGTCGCCGGTGGCGCTCGCCGGGGGATCGACCCCCACCACGATGCGCGTGCACGGCGGCGCCTTGGCTTCGCGGCACCGTTCCAGCAGCGCCCGCGTCCACAGTGCGCCAGGCAAGTCCTCGATCATCTCGCCGTCCAGCTCCTGCCGGCCCAGCGTGGTGCCGGCGAACTCGCGCTCGACATCCGCGATGAACCGGCCCGGCAGGTTGCGGATGTTGTCGCGGGTCGATCCACGGGTCAGGATGACGTCGTCCTCTTCGCCCGCCTGTTTCACCAGCCGCCGGATCAGCGGGACGGTGCGCGGGGTGGTCGTGGCCACGATGCGCGGCGTTTCGCCCAGGCGCATGCCCAGCAGCAGGTTGTCCCAGCTGCGGCGCGCCTGCCCGGTGCCATCGTCCCACTTGCCGATCTCGTCGCACCAGGCGTGGCTGTGCTGCGGGCCGCGCAGCGATTCCGCCTCGCCCGCCGAATACAGCGTCGCCTGCGCGCCGTTGTCCCAGGTCACCCGCCGCAGCGAGGGTTCGAACCGGGGGCGGCGGGCGGGCGGGCTGACCGACAGCAAGCCGCTGTCGCCTTCAACCATCACGCTGCGCGCTTCGCCCAGCGAGGCGGCGACCAGCGCGATGCGCGCCTCGGGAATGCCCTCGGCAATGGTGCGGACCCATTCGGCCCCGGCGCGGGTCTTGCCGAAGCCGCGTCCGGCCATCACCAGCCACAGCCGCCATTCGCCTTGCGGTGCCAGCTGTTCGTTGCGCGCCCACAGGCGCCAGTTGTACGGCCATTCGTGGCGTTCGTTATCGGACAAGCCTTCTCCCAGTTCGTCGATGTCGTCGGGTGCGGCTTCCTCCAGCCAGTCGAATGCGTCAGGCGGGTTCATCCGCATCCTTTCGGCTGTGTTCGATGCAAAGCTGTCCGGGTACGACAACGCCGGCGTCGGCTTGCGCCGCTGCCTCGCGCGCGGCCTTGGCGGCCAGCACCCGGTCGCGCATTTCGGCAACCTTGCGGTCGATCGAGGCGCGGATGGTGGCGGCATCGACGTTGTCGCGCAGCGCGCGGGACCGCGTCGTGCTGTCGCGGTGGGCGGCCAGCAGGCGGAGCGCGGTGGCATTGTCGAAACTGCGCGATCCCTTGCGCGCGCCCAGTGCCACCTTGACCTCGCCGGTGCGCAGGCGGTGGAGCAGTTCCATCTCGAGGTTGTCGTAGCCTTCGCACAACGCCACCTGCCAGCGGCGGTTGAAATCGCTGTCGGCGCGGCGGCGTTCGTACACCGCCGACGTGGCGATGCCGGCCTTGCGCGCGGCGGCGCTGACGTTGGATGTGTCGGCCAGCGCGGCGAGGAACGGTCGCACCCACTTGGGCGTCGGCTTGGGGCGGCGCGCAGGCTTGCGGGGGGCACGCGCGGTGAGCGCGACCCGGAATGAAGGAGCCATCGTGTGTCCGTTGCTGGTGGGGAGCAGGAGGCGGAGGTGGCCGCCGGAGCGACTCGGTCTTTCGCGATGTTCCGTTTATGTACCCAAACAGCGTGACGATGTCAATGGCAAAGTGCCAAATAGGTTAATTGATCGGGGCTGGCCCTTTTCGATCCGCTCGCCTAACACGCGGCCCACTGCACCCGCCGGAGTTCCCGCCATGCTGCGCCGCCTTTACGACTGGACCATGGCCAAGGCCGCGCACCCACGCGCCGAGTTGTGGCTGGCGCTGTTCGCGTTCGTCGAAGCCAGCTTCTTCCCCATACCGCCGCATCCGCTGCTCGGGCTGATGTGCCTGGCCCAGCCCAAGCGCGCGATCCGCTATGCGGTGATCGCCACCGTCGCCTCGGTCATGGGCGGGATGCTGGGCTACGCGATCGGGCATTTCCTGTACGATTCGGTGGGGACGCAGTTGATCCACCTGCTCGGCCTGACGCAAAGCTTTCCCAAGGCGGCGTGCTATTTGCGCGAATACGGGCCCGAGATCATCATGATCAAGGGCGCCACGCCGATCCCGTTCAAGCTGCTGACGATCACCGCCGGGTTCATTGCGATGCCGATCGGCCCGTTCCTGCTCGCAAGCGTGATCAGCCGCTCGATCAGCTTCCTGATCGTGGGCGTGCTGTTCCGCCTGTTCGGCGCACCGATCAAGGCGTTCATCGACAAGTATCTGGCGCTGGTGACGGTGGGCTTCGTGGTGCTGGTGGTCGGCGGGTTTCTGGCGATCACGCTGCTCGGCGGGGGCAACCACAAAGTCGATGCCAAGTGCGATACGGCGGCAAGCGCTGCGGCCTGATCCGGTGACATGCTGCTGCGTGTCACCGTCCATCCGGCTGTGACGACGGGGACACCGAATACCGTGTCCCCGCGGAATCGCTGCAGCTAACCGCCGGGACATGCTGTTGCGTATCCCGGCCTAATCGACCGCTCAGATAATCCCCACCGCCTTGCCGGCGCGTTCGAACATGCCGAGCACGGTCTGCACTTGCGCGGGCGAATGTTCGGCGCACAGCGAGCAGCGCAGCAGAGTCATGCCCGCAGGGGTGGCCGGCGGGCGGGCGAGGTTCACGTACAGCCCTTCGTGCAGCAGCGCTTCCCACATCGCCGCGCCGCGTTCCAGATCGGGCATGATCACCGCGATGATCGCGCTTTGCGGGGTGTCGGTGCCCAGGGTGAAGCCCTGATCGCGCAGGCCTTGGTGCAGCGTGCGGCTGTTTTCCCACAGATGCGCGCGCTTGGCCGCGCCGTGCATCAGCTTGCGGATGGAGACGGCGGCGGTCGCCACCACGCTTGGCGGCAGGCTGGCGGTGAACACGTACGGGCGACACACCAGCCGCATGATCTCGAACTTGGGGTGGTTGGAAACGCAGAAGCCGCCCACCGTGCCGACCGACTTGGAGAACGTGCCGATCACGAAATCGACATCGTCGAGGCAGCCCTGATCTTCGGCCACGCCGCGCCCGTTGGGGCCGATGAAGCCCATCGAGTGCGCTTCATCGACCAGCACCATCGCGCCGTTTTCCTTGGCGACGCGGACCATCTCCTTGAGCGGCGCAATGTCGCCCAGCATCGAGTAGACGCCTTCGAGCACGACCAGCTTGCCTGCGCCCGCCGGAATGCGCTTCAGGCGCTTTTCCATGGCTTCGATGTCGTTGTGCTTGAACGGCACCACTTCGGCGTCGCCCATCTTGCAGCCGTCCCAGATGGAAGCGTGGCTGTCGATGTCGAGCACAATGTAATCGCCCTTGCCGGCGATGGTGCAGATGATGCCCAGGTTGGCCTGGTATCCGGTGGAGAAGACCATGGCGTGGTCCATGGCGTAGAAATCCTTCAACGCCTCCTCGACCGCGCGGTGTCCGGCGTATGTGCCATTGAGCACGCGGCTGCCGGTGGTGCCCGCGCCGTAATCGTCGAGCGCCTGCTTGCCCGCCGCGATCACGTCGGGGTCGAAGGTCATGCCCATGTAGTTGTACGTGCCCAGCAGGATCGTCTCGCGGCCGTTGCAGATCGCCACGGTGGGCGACAGCACGCGCTCCATCACCAGGCTGAACGGATCCTCGACCCCGCCGGCGAGCAGCGCGCGGCGCTGTTCGATCAGCGGATCGAATTTGGAGAACAGGTCGGTGGCCGCAGGGGCCGGGCCGGGTTTGGTGCTTTCGGCCACGTCGGGGCGGTCGGCCTGGCTGATACCTTCGCTCATCGTCTCGCTCCCTCAGGCACCCTGCAGCTTGACCACCGCGTCGATCAACTGGCCGTAAGTCTCGATCTCGGCCTGCTGGTTCATGGTGATGATGATGTCGAATTCGTCCTCGATCGCGGCGACGAAGTCCATCACCGTCAGGCTGTCCCATTCCAGATCGCCGGCAAAGCTGGTGTAGTCGGCGATCGCGACGCCCTTCTTGTTGAAAGGCTCGATCAGCCCGGCGATGCGGGCGGCGGTTTCTGCGCGATCCATCATATTCTCCAAAGCGGTCCCGTCAGCGGGAAGGCCCGATCAGCGGTTTTACCATGACACCGGCGCGCCGTGGCAGACGATTGCGGCTGAAAAGCGGCCAGCGGCGCCGCTTGTCAAGCATGACAGTTTTGTGTCATGCCATGCCCTGCTGAAACTGCGTGCAACTATAAGCAATTGGGGGAAATGATGGCCGATATGCCCGACGCCGCCGGCGAACGGCCCAAGGCGTCACCGTCGATGCCTTCGCCCACCGGCTTTTCCAATCACGCGATCCACCTGGTCCGCACATCGCAGCAGATCAACCTCACGTTGAGCCAGATGGCCGATGCCAAGGCCTCGATCCTGATGGGCGCGACGTTCCTGGTGTTCACGATCTCGGTCGGGCAGGCCAAGAACGGATCGATGCCGTGGTCGCTGATGGTGCTGGCGATGTTCGCCTTCGCCTCGGCGCTGTCGGCGGTGTTCGCGGTGCTGCCGTCGATTTCGACCCCCGGCAAGCACAACCCGGGCGGCGACAACCCGAACAAGCTGTTCTTCGGCTATTTCACCCACATGGACGAAAGGGAATGGATCGATGACGTGATCGGCGAACTGCGCGCCGATGAAACCGTGTTCCGGACCATGCTGCACGATATCTACCAGAACGGGCAGGTGCTGCAGCGCAAGAAGTACAAGTTTCTCGCCATCGCCTACAAGATATTCATGGTGGGCCTGTGCCTGACGGTGACGACCTTCATCATCGAGCATGCGGTGCATTACCTGCACGGCTAGCAAGCGGCGCGGCGCTCACACCAGCTTGCGCACCGCTTCCATGAACGGGCCGATCGACACCGGCTTGGCCAGGTAACCCTCGGCGCCGGCGTCGCGGATGCGTTCCTCGTCGCCCTTGCCGGCATAGGCGGTTACCGCCAGCACCGGGATCGCGCGCAAGTCCTTGTCGGCCTTCAGCGCCTCGATCAGTTCCAGCCCCGAGACATTGGGCAGCTGGATGTCCATGATCACCAGGTTGGGGACAAAGCTGCGCGCGCGGTCGATCGCCTCGCGCCCGTCGGCCACGGGCTCCACCGCAAAGCCGTTGGCCCTCAGCAGATCGCAGAACAATTTGCGATTGAGGTCGTTGTCCTCGACAACCAATATTCTTTTTGCCACCTACCGCCCCTACATGCCGATCGAAGCCCGCCGACCGACCCAATCCAATGGCAGGCGCTCTATTGACCCGGAAAGGTCCTGACAAATCATTCGCGAGAAATCATCCGGACATGCCGCCGATCCGCAGGCGCTGGCGCTGGGTGCGCTGGGCTGGGTACTGGCCGACCCGGCCCGCGCCGACCGCCTGCTGGCGCTGACCGGCCTGGCCCCCGACGACTTGCGCGCCGGGCTGAGCGATCCCGCCGTGCTGGGCGCGGTGCTCGATTTCCTGGCGGCGCACGAAACCGATCTGGTCGCCGCCGCCGATGCGCTGGCCGTCCGCCCGCAGGATCTGGTCGCCGCGCGCGAGGCGCTGTCGTGAGCGCCGCCCCGCCGGTCTCCGCCACGTTCTCCGCCACCGGCCGCCCGCTGGTCATCAGCGATTGCGACGAAGTGCTGCTGCACATGGTAGCACCGTTCCGCGATTGGCTGGCCGAAGCGCATGACGTCGACTTTTCGATGAAGAACGCCGATTTCGGCCAGGCGCTGCGCCATCGCGCCAGCGGCTCGCTGGTCGAACCGTCGGACATCTGGCGCTACCTCAACTTGTTCTTCGATACCGAGATGCACCGCCAGCAGGCGATCGCCGGCGCGGTCGAGGGGATTAACAAGCTGGCCGAACACGCCGATGTGGTGATCCTTACCAATCTGGGCGATCACCGGCAGGAACATCGCGCGCAGCAGTTGCGCGATGTCGGCATCCACGCCCGGGTGTTCACCAATTCGGGGCCGAAAGGCCCGGCGCTGAAGGCGATCCTCGACGAATACCGGCCCAGCCGCGCGGTGTTCATCGACGATCTGCCGCAGCACCACGGCTCGGCGCGCGACGTGGTGCCGCACATTGCGCGGCTGCACTTGTGCGGCGAACCGCTGCTTGCCCCGCACATCGATTGCGCGCATGCGGCGGGCGATGCCCACGCCCGGATCGACGATTGGGCCAGCGCGCTGCCGTGGCTGCTCGACCGCCTGACGGGTGCCGAATTGCACGGGGGCTCGCACGAGCACGAAGCTTTGACGAAGGAATCGCGAACATGACGGATACGGTCGCGGCACGGCTTGCCGAACTCGGCCTCACTTTGCCCAAGGCCGCCGCGCCGGTGGCGGCCTATGTGCCCACGGTCGAGGCGGGCGGGCTGCTGCACGTTTCGGGGCAGCTGCCGTTCGTCGATGGCGCGCTGGTCACCGGGCGGCTGGGCGAGGATGTGACGCTGGAGCAGGGCGTCGCCGCTGCGCAGGCCTGCGCGCTGATGATTCTGGCGCAAGTGCAGGCTGCGCTTGGCGGATCGCTCGACCGCGTCGCGCGGATCGTCAAGCTGGGCGCGTTCGTCAATTCGACCGGCACGTTCACCGATCAGCCCAAAGTCGCCAACGGCGCCTCGGAACTTATGGTCGCGGTATTCGGCGATGCGGGCCGCCATGCCCGCAGCGCGGTGGGCGTTCCCGTCCTGCCGCTGGGCGCAGCAGTGGAAATCGATGCGATTGTTGCCCTCCACCCTGCTTGACGCCTGGTTCGCGCCTGCGCCGAAACCCGGTCAGGTCGATTGGTTGCGCGACGCGACGTACGCCCATCGCGGGCTGCACGGGTCCGGCGTGCCCGAAAACTCGCCATCGGCTTTCGCCGCCGCGATCGCACGCGGGCACGGCATCGAATGCGATGTCCAGCGCAGCAGCGACGATGCGGCGATGGTGTTCCACGACTGGGAGCTTGACCGGCTGACCGGCCAGAGCGGCCCGGTGATCGAACACAGCGCCGCCGAACTGGGGCGCATGACGCTGTCGGGCAGCGCGGATTGCATTCCAACGCTGCGCCAGCTGCTCGATCAGGTGGCTGGCCGGGTGCCGTTGCTGATCGAGATCAAGTCGAGGGACGACTTGCGCATCGCCCCGCTGTGCCTGGCGGTGCGGCGCGTGCTCGAAGGCTATCGCGGGCCGGTCGCGGTGATGAGCTTCGACCCGCGCGTGTCGCGCTGGTTCCATGTCCATTCGCGCCACGTCGCGCACGGGCTGGTGGTGACCGAGGATGGCAAGCGCACGCTGCTGGGGCGCCTGCGCCGCCATCTCGCGCTGTGGTCGGCCAAGCCGCAGTTCCTCGCCTATGACATCCGCGACCTGCCCAGCGGCTTTGCCAGCGCGCAGCGTCGGCGCGGGTTGCCGCTGCTGACCTGGACGGTGCGATCGGCCGAACACGTCGATCGTGCTGCGCGCCATGCCGATGCCCCGATCGCCGAGGGGGCCGGGCTCCCCGCGTGAGTATCACCGCCACGATCGCGCAATCGGTCGGCGCGCTTCCCGCAGACGCGTGGGATCGGCTGGCGAGATCGGGCAATCCGTTCACCAGCCATGCCTTCCTCAAGCTGCTGGAAGATTCCGGAAGCGTCGGTGGGCGTAGCGGCTGGTCGCCCGCGCCGATCACGATCGCCGGCGCCGATGGCCGCCTCGCCGCCGCGCTGCCGGCGTACCTCAAGGACCACAGCCAGGGCGAATATGTGTTCGACCAGGGCTGGGCCGATGCCTGGCACCGCGCCGGCGGGCGTTACTATCCCAAGCTGCAACTGAGCGTGCCGTTCACACCCGCCACCGGCCCCAGGCTGCTGCTGGGCGATCGCGACGACCTCGCCCTGCCGCTGCTGCGCGCCGCCGAGCAGCTGTGCGTCGCCAACAAGCTGTCGTCGGCGCACGCCACGTTCATCGAGCCGGAGCAGGTGCCGTATTTCGAGGCTGCGGGCTGGCTGTTGCGCAACGACATCCAGTTTCACTGGGAAAACCGGGGCTACGACAGTTTCGATGCGTTCCTGGACGCGCTGTCGTCGCGCAAGCGCAAGGACATCCGCAAGGAACGCGCCGCCGCGCAGGCCGGGGTGCGGATCGCCGCGCTGACCGGTGCCGACATCCGGCCCGAGCACTGGGACGCGTTCTGGCAGTTCTATCAGGACACCGGCGCGCGCAAGTGGGGCACGCCCTATCTCACCCGCCGCGCATTTTCGCTGCTGGGCGAGCGGCTGGCCGACAAGGTGCTGCTGGTGCTGGCCTTCGACGGGGACACGCCGATCGCCGGGGCGCTCAACTTCATCGGCGAGGACGCGCTCTATGGGCGGTACTGGGGGTCGGTGGTGGACAAGCCGTTCCTCCACTTCGAGCTGTGCTATTACCAGGCGATCGACGCGGCGATCGCGCTGGGTCTGTCGCGGGTCGAGGCGGGGGCGCAAGGCCAGCACAAGCTGGCGCGGGGGTACGAGCCGGTGCGCACATTCTCGGCGCACTACATCGTCGACCGGGGCTTTCGCGCGGCGGTGGCCGATTTTCTCGAGCGCGAGCGTGCCGGCGTGGCGCAGGACGCGCAGTGGCTGGGGCAGCACACGCCGTTCCGCAAGGACCACGACTGACGGCTGATGCCGTCAGGTTTTCTCCGACTCACGTCGGATACGGCGACGGGCCGGTGTCTACTCAAACCGAAAGCGCTAGTTCCGGCCCTCGCTTCCTGCCCCGCCGCCCCTGATGGAACGCGGCGGAGAGACAGGACAGGGAGCGAAGGCCGGATCGTAACCCGGCAAGTCTTGCGTCAGATCGTGTCAGGCAGCGCGGCGGCTGGAGGCGGCGATCCATTCGCGGGCGCGGCGTTGCGCTTCGGCGATTTCACGCGCGGTCATTTCCTCGGAGATGTCGGCACGGCAGAGCGCCGCCTCGTCATGTCCGGCAACCGCGGCCAGGTTGAACCACTTGTGCGCTTCGACCAGGTCGCAATCGACGCCGTGGCTGCCGGTCGAGAACGCGACGCCCAGGTCGAAGAAGGCATTGCCATCGCCTTGTGCCGCAGCGGCCAGGCATGTCGCCACCAGCAGGTCGGTGCCGCGCAGGGCATCATCACCGCTTGAAAAATCGGGCGAGAAATCGGTAGCCGCACCATCCGCGACCAGATTGATCCATGCTTTTCCCACGATCGTTGAACCCCCGTTTCGGCAGCGCCCCCTGGCCCTGTCCGTGACCCCAAAGTCACCAAACAAGGTCAACAAATGGTTAACGCCGCAAAAATGTACCGCGAGCAGGCATTTCGTGATCGCCGTCACCTCCGTTCGGCCCGTCTTGATGTTGATCGCCTTATGGGGCGTGCAGAATGACTTGTGCCGATTCCGGCCCGCTCGTATAGGCGCGCCAAGCCACGAGCCTGCATCGCTTTTCGACGGGTGACGCGGGCCAGGGGTCGGTATTCTTGGTTCAACCGGAGGGCCGGATGGCGGCGACTTTGACTGACGAAATTGATGTCCTTGCAAAAGCCCGCCGGGCCTTGCCCGGAGATTACGTCCCGAACGAAACTGAACCCTACATGGGCGAGGCCCAGCAGGATTATTTCCGGCGGCTGCTGCAGGAATGGAAGCGTTCGATCCTTTCGGCATCTGCGGGCACGCTGGCGTCGTTGCAGGATGGACCGATCCGCGAACCCGACCTCAACGATCGCGCGTCGAGCGAGACCGACTGGGGCATCGAACTGCGCACGCGCGACCGCCAGCGCAAGCTGATCGCCAAGATCGATTCGGCCATCCGCCGCATCGATGAGGGTGAATACGGCTTTTGCGAGGTCACCGGGGAGCCGATCGGGCTGGGTCGGCTGGTCGCCCGTCCGATCGCCACGATGACGGTCGAAGCCCAGCAAGCGCACGAACGACGCGAGAAGATTTCCCGCGATATGTAGCCGCATTGTGGAATGTGACGCAAAAAGGTCGATTCCGGGCGCAAAATATGGTTAATGGCCACGCGCGTTAACGATTTCTTGGCCACGCCCTTATAAGGTCTGGTCAGTAAAACTTGCGAATATCCCACCGGAACGGATCGAACCTCGGATCGATTCGCGTCCAGTCGGACACCTGGAGAAGAACGGAAACCGATCGGTGACAGAGCTCGACCATCGGCATTTGGGGCGCGACAGCCTGTTCCTGATGGCGGACGTGCGCCTGACGGGGACCGATGTCGAACACCGCATCAAGGTGCGCAACCTTTCGCCCGGCGGCATGATGGCCGAAGGGCCGATGAAGGTGCAGCGCGGCACCCAGTTGCAGGTCAACCTTCGCAATATCGGCTGGACCGATGGCGTGGTCGCCTGGATCCAGGACAGCCGGTTCGGTATCGCCTTTTTCGAGGATGTCGACGCCAAGCTGGTGCGCGCGCCGGTGCCCGTCGGCGAATCGATGACGCCGCGCTTCGTCAAACCGCCGATGCACGCCCCCAAGGCCAGCAGCATTCGCAAGATCTGACGGACTTCGTTGCTGATTTTCCGGTGATTGCGCGCCGCCGGCGCTGACCGCCCCAATCGTATCTGCTAGGCCGCGATGATGGCCCGGTATCCCCGCCTGCTGATGTCGCTTGGCGCCGCGTTGGCGCTCGCAGCCTGCGGGCGTGGCAACGGCGGGGCGTTGCCGGTTTCGGTGATCGGCGACGCCGCCGATGTGCGCGCCGGCGGATCGCGGCTTGGGCCCGCTGCCCAGTTGCTGCGCAACGCCACGGTCGAAGGGCTGGTGGGGTTCGATTCCGAAGGCCGTGTCGTCCCCGCCATCGCCGATCGCTGGATCGTGACCGACGACGGCCAAAGCTACATCTTCCGCCTGCGCGACGGGACCTGGCCCGATGGTACGCCGATCACCGCCGAATCGGCCGCCGGTGCGCTGCGTCGGGCGCTCGGCGCGCTGCGCGGGACGGCGCTGGGCCTTGATCTTGCCGATGTCGAGGACGTCCGCACGATGGCCGGACGGGTGGTGGAGATCGACCTCAAAAGCCAGATGCCCGACCTGCTGACGCTGCTGGCGCAACCCGAACTCGGCCTGCCCTACAAAGGGCACGCCACCGGACCCATGGCGCAGCGGCGCGATAGCGCGATCCTGCAGCTTACGCTCATTCCCCCGGAAAAGCGGGGCCTGCCAGCGCAAGCCGCGTTTGAACAGCACGTCAGGGCGCTGCTGGTGCGGTTCGAATCCTCGCGCGCCGCGGTGGGCCGCTTCAACGACGGCGATGTCGATGTGGTGCTGGGCGGGCGGATCGATTCGCTGCCGCTGGCCGGGATCACCAGCCTGTCGCGCGGCAACGTCCAGCTCGATCCGGTGATCGGCCTGTTCGGGCTGCTGGTGGAGAACGACGGCGGGTTCTTCGCCGATCCCTCCAACCGCGAGGCGCTGGGCATGGCGATCGACCGCGATGCGCTGATCGGCGCGTTCAACGTCGGCGGCTGGCACCCCACGACGCGGATCGTGTCGCCCGATGTCGATGGCGACCTGGGCACGATCGGCGAGCGCTGGACCGCGATGTCGATGGTCGAGCGGCGCGCCGTGGCCGCAGCGCGGGTTGCGCGGTGGAAGGCCGGCGGGCAGCAAGTGCAACAGTTGCGCGTGGCCATGCCGGGCGGACCCGGCTCGCGGCTGGTGCTGGCGCGGCTGACCGAGGATTTTGCCGCGATCGGGCTTGGCGTCCGGGAAGTGCCCGAAGGCGCACCCGCCGACTTGCGGCTGATCGACAGCGTGGCGCGTTATGGCCGGGCAACATGGTTCCTCAACCAGCTGGGCTGCGGCGCGGGCCGGGTTCCGTGCAGCCCCACCGGGGATGCCCGCATGGCCGAAGCGCGCGCGACCAGCGATCCGCAGCAACGCGCGGCCTTGCTGGCCGAGGCCGAGGCCGAAATCACCGCCGCCAATTTCTACATCCCCATCGCCCGTCCGCTGCGCTGGTCGATGGTCCGCGCGCGCGTTTCAGGGTTCGCGCCGAACCCGTGGGGCTGGCATCCCTTGCCGCCGATGGCCGTGATCCCCAGATAAGGGGGCGAATGCTTCCTTATCGGGAAAGTCGGACATCATGGTCGAAGCCAGTGCAGCAAAATCCCGGGTCGAGCGGATGGGCATCGAATTGCCCGGCCTCGGCAACGATCCCGCCGCCATTCGCCAGCGGATCGAGGCGATGGAGCGCCTGCTCGAAGGGCTGTTCGTGATCCCCGGCATCAACCGCCCGATCGGGCTCGATGCGATTGTCGGGCTGATCCCGGTGGCCGGCGATTTCGTCACCGCCGCGATGGGCGCCTGGCTGGTGTGGGAAGCCCGCAACCTGGGCATGCCGCGCTGGAAGCTGTGGCGCATGGCGGGCAATGTCGGGTTCGACGCGATGATCGGGCTGGTGCCGCTGGTGGGCGATGCGCTCGACTTCATGTTCCGCTCGAACACCCGCAACCTGAAGATCATCAAGCGCCATCTGGACAAGCATCACCCCGCCACCAGCACGGTGGTGCAAGGGTAGCCCTTCGCCCGCAGGACTAAAAGTCGATCGCGATCCCGTTGCGTTCCCAGTCACCGAAGCGTGTGGGATCGAGACCGTCGGGATCGTCCTGCGGCTGGATCGCGACGGGCGACGGCGCGGGATCGTTGGTCCAGTGGGCCGGGCGGGTGAACCCGGCAGGACGCGTGGTGGCGCGGGGAGTGGGATTGTCCATCGCCGCAGAATGCGCCCGCGCGCGCGCAGATGCAATCGGCTCCGGGTGAAATCACCGCGCTCCTCCCGCCGCATTTGCCAAACTGTCCGCCAGCGCCGATAGCGCGTCGCGATGGCTGCCACTCCCCCCAATCCCGCCGCTTCCCCCCCCGCACCGGGTTCGGATGATCCCGCCGGCCTGCCCGCCCGCCGCGCCGCGTTGCGGATGCTCGATGCGGTGCTGCGCCGCGGCGAACCGCTCGATCAGGCCGCGCCGCCGATCCTGCGCGGGATCGAGCGCGGCGACGATCGCCAGCTCGCCATCGCCATCGCCAGCGAGGCGCTGCGCTGGCTGGCCGATCTCGACAGGCTGATCGATGCCGCCACGCGCCAGCCGCTGCCCCACGATGCCAAGGCGCGCGCGGTGCTGCAGCTGATGCTGGCGCAGGCGTTGCGTCTGGGCCTGCCGGGCCACGCGGTGGTCGCCACCGGACTGCCGCTGCTGCAGGGCGGACCGCGCCGGCTGGCGCATGGCGTGTTTTCCGCCGTCCTGCGCGAAGGCACCGGACTGCCCGCCGCACCCACGCTGCCGGCCGCCACCGCGCTGCGCTGGGCGCAGGCCTGGCCCGGCCGGACCGAAGCAATCGCGGCCGGACTGGCCCAGGCCCCACCGCTCGACCTGACGTTGCGCGATCCGGGCGAGACGGCGGTGTGGCAGGAACGGCTGGGCGGCACTTCGCTGATGCCGGGCCACTTGCGCATCGCGCGCGCAGGATCGGTCGAGGCGATGGCCGGTTTTGCCGAGGGCGGCTGGTGGGTGCAGGATCTGGCGGCGAGCCTGCCAGCGCGCCTGCTCGGAGCGGGTGAGGGCCGCCGCGTGCTCGATCTGTGCGCCGCGCCGGGCGGCAAGACGCTGCAGCTGGCGGCGGCTGGCTGGAACGTCACCGCGCTCGACAAGTCGGCGCGGCGGCTGGATCTGTTGCGCGCCAATCTCGCGCGGACCGGGTTGGCGGCGGAGGTCATCGCTGCCGATGTGCTGCGCTGGGAGCCTGAGGCGCCGTTCGACGCGGTGCTGGTCGATGCCCCATGCAGCGCCACCGGCACCTGCCGCCGCCACCCCGACGTGCTCCATCGCTCGCCCGCGCTGGCCGAACTGGTGAAGTTGCAATCGGCGATGTTCGACGACGCCGCGCGCTGGGTCGTGCCGGGCGGGCAGCTGGTCTACGCGGTCTGCTCGATGGAGCCGGAGGAAAGCGAAGCGCGCGCGCAAAGCGCCGCGCCGGGGTTGGTGTCCTCCCCGATCGCCGCCGATGAATTGCCGGATGGACTCGTTCCGACCGAACAAGGCTGGCTGCGCAGCGATCCCGGCATGATGTCCGACGCGGGTGGGATCGACGGATTCTTCGCCGCGCGGTGGACGCGCGAGTAATACCTTCGCCCCAAGCTTGATACTTACGTCGTCCCGGACTTGATCCGGGACCGCTGGCGCTTGGGCCTGTCGTCGCGGATGAACGCCAGCGGTCCCGGGTCAAGCCCGGGACGACGCCATTTCATAACAGCCTCACGTTGTCGCCGAAGCCTTGAGGCGATCGGCGAAGCTTTTGCGCAGCTTCAGCAGCTTGGGCGGGATCACCGCCAGGCAATAGGGATTGCGCTGGCCTTCGCCTTCCCAATATTCCTGATGGTAATCTTCTGCCGGATACCACGTTGCCGGACCCTCGATGGTGGTGACCACCGGCTGAGTGCGGTCGGCAGAGGCGCGGGCGATGCCGGCCACCGCCTCGGCGCGCTGATCGTCATCCAGCGGGAAGATCGCCGAGCGATACTGCGTGCCCACGTCGTTGCCCTGGCGATTGAGCTGCGTCGGGTCGTGCGTGGCGAAATGGATGTCGAGCAGGTCGCCGTACGAGATCTGCGCGGGATCGAACGTCACGCGGATCGCCTCGGCGTGCCCGGTCTGGCCCGAACAGACCTGCTTGTAGGTCGGGTTCGCGCCTTTGCCGCCGATATAGCCGCTTTCCACCGCGCTCACGCCGATCAGGTCGCGAAACACCGCCTCGGTGCACCAGAAGCAGCCACCTGCGAAAATTGCCTGTTCCATGCCGTGGGTTCCTTCGGAATTGTTGCGGGGAAGATAGGTATTGGCACGCATCTTGTCACCGGGAGCCCCCGCACATTTGTCCGGTTCGGGCCATATCGGATCAAATGTCGTACCGGCGCTGGCGCGGGCCACAACGCTCGGCTAGAGCGCGCGCATGACGACGCTTACGGTTTCCGCGCTGCAACTGGCGCTCCATGCCGCCGATGAAGCGGACAATATCGGCGCGGTTGCGGCGCTGGTCGAACAGGCGGCCGCAGCGGGCGCGCAAGTGATCCTGCCGCCCGAACTGTTCGCCGGGCCCTACTTCTGCACGATCGAGGACGAGGCGCTGTTCGCGCTGGCGCAGCCGCTCGAACAGAGCGCCTCGGTCCGCGAAATGCAGCGGCTGGCGCGCAGCCTGAAGGTCGCCATCCCGACCAGCTTTTTCGAGCGTGACGGCCAGCATTACTACAACACGCTGGCGATGATCGACGCGGGGGGCGAGATTCTCGGGACGTATCGCAAAAGCCACATCCCCGATGGGCCGGGGTATGAGGAAAAGTACTATTTCCGCCCCGGCAACACCGGGTTCAAGGTGTGGGACGTGTTCGGCACGCGCATCGGCGTGGGCGTGTGCTGGGACCAGTGGTATCCCGAATGCGCGCGGGCAATGGCGCTGATGGGCGCGCAAGTGCTGTTCTATCCCACCGCGATCGGCTCCGAACCGTACGACGCCGATTTCGACACCAGCCGCATCTGGCGCCGGGCGATGATCGGCCACGCCGCGTCGAACTGCATGCCGGTGGTCGCCGCCAACCGCATCGGCACCGAGAGTGTCGGGGACGGACTAGGCGGCCAGCGCTTCTACGGGCACAGCTTCATCGCCGACCAGTGGGGCGATTTTCTGGGCGAATACGGCTGCGACGAAACCGGCGCGCTGACCGCGACGCTCGATCTGGCCGCCGCCGCGCGCCACCGTGCGGGCATGGGCTTTTTCCGCGATCGCCGGCCCGAACTCTACACCCGCCTGGTGCAGGACATTTGAGCGCAGGGTATCGTGGCGGGGCCCGCCAGCGCTACCTGATCGCGCTCGGCTCCAACGTGCGGCACCCGCGCCACGGGCTGCCGCCGCGCGTGCTGGCGGCGGCGCTGGCGGCTCTGGAGCACGGCGGCCTCGTGGTCGAACGGGTCGGCCCGATCATCGCCAGCGCGCCGCTGGGCCCGTCGCGGCGGTGCTATGCCAATGGCGCAGCGGTGATCGCCACGGATCGCGATCCACCGGCGCTGCTCGCCCTGCTCCAGCAGACCGAAGCCGCGTTCGGTCGCCGCCGTCGCGGCCGGAGATGGTCTGCGCGGGTGCTCGATCTCGATATCGTGCTGTGGAGCGGGGGGAGCTGGCAATCGCGCAGTCTATCGATCCCGCACCCGGCGTTCCGCCAGCGCCGCTTCGTGCTGGATCCCGCCGAAGCCATCGCACGGCGCTGGCGCGATCCGCAAACCGGCCTGACGCTGACACATCTTCGCGTGCGCTTGACCCGCACCAGCCGCGCCCCTAGGTGACGCGTCGGTGGGGGCCCTTAGCTCAGTCGGTAGAGCAACTGACTTTTAATCAGTAGGTCGCTGGTTCGAACCCAGCAGGGCTCACCACAAATAAACCTTTGCCGAACAAGTCGGCGCGCCGGGCCCGTTCGACGAACATGCCGTGCTGATCTCGGCGCCCGAAATGCGCCGGCGGGCGAGGGCGGCCGGGTTCGGCAATCCCGCGATCCAGTACAAGATGTTCTTCCCGGGCTTTTTTGCGGATGCTGCGCGGCCTTGAACCGGCGTTGGCCGCCGTGCCGCTGGGCGCGCAGTACGCGCTTATCGCAGCGTAGCCGGACCGACGCGCGGGGCGCGTTGCAAACTGCCCGGCCCTAAAATCACTCCCGCGCGCGGAACGTCACGCCGACCACGCGCGGATCGCTTGGTGTGCCCAGGATCAGGCCCGAATTGCCCGCCTGGATCGTCACGTTCTGGATATAGTCGCGGTCGAACAGGTTGCGCGCGAACACCGCCAGTTCCCAGCCTTTGTCCGAGCGATAGCCGATGCTGCCGTTGACCATGGTGTAGCCGCCGATCACGGTGTAGGCCGAGCCGGTGGGGTCGCCGAATTGCCTGGTGCGGCTGTTGAGATCGGCGTGGAGCAGCATGCTGCCGCGCAATGCGGCGACGGGTTGTTCGTAATCACTGCCCAGCGTCATCGACCACTTGGGCAGGCTGGGCAGTGCGCGTCCGCTGAGGTTGCAGGCTGCCGTGCCGCTGCCGATCGCCTCGATCGGGCACGGCCCGGCGGGGTAGGAATCGTAACGACCATCGGCATAGGCGACCGATGCGCGCAGCGAGAACCGGCGTGTGATCGCGGCGGTGGCATCGGCCTCGAACCCGCGCACGGTGACCTTGGGGATGTTGGCCAGGTAGGTGCGCAGCGCGACCGCCGCCCCGGTGTCGGTGACGTTGGTCTGGAAATCGGTGACGCGGGTGTAGAACCCGTCGATGTTGAAGGTCAGCCGCCGATCGAACAGGCTGGTCTTGAGCCCTGCCTCGTAGGCGGTGTTCTGTTCGGGGCGGACCACCGCCGTGCCCAGCGCGGGCTGGTTGGCATCGTTGAGTGGCAGGCCCGACATGTTGATGCCGCCCGACTTGGCGCCGCGCGCGAAGCTGGCATAGCCCATCACCGCGTCGGTCAGCTGGTAGGCGATGTTGGCGCGCCCGGTGAGCGCGCCGCCGTTGACTTTGGCCGCATAAGTCTGGCCGCGCAGGATGGACAGTTGCGCCGCGATCAGCCGCGCGTCCTTCACCACCGGCCCGCCGAACACGAACGTGTCGTATGTGCCGCTCTTGCGTTCGTAAGTATAGCGCAGGCCGCCGGTGAGTGTCAGGCGCGACAGCGGGCGCCAGTTGACCTCGCCGAACGCGGCGTAGCTGCTCGAGCGGAAATCGGTATGGCCATCGGTGCCGTAGCCATCCAGCAGGTTGGCGGGCACGGTGATGGTGTTGGGCGCGGTGCCGGTAGTCGGCCCGATCAGCCAATAGGCCGCGTCGGCCCCGTAGATCGAGATCGGCCGCCCGGTGACGCGCTGGTGGAAGAAGTAGAGCCCGCCGACATACGTGAACGGACCGCTGCCGTTCGAGGCGATGCGCAGTTCCTGGCTGTACTGGTCCTGCCGCGAGGGGATGTGCTGCGTGGTCTGGATCGGCAGCCCGGTGTAATCGCGGTCGTTCGCGGCGTCCCAGTTCCAGAATCGCCACGCGCTGACCGAAGTCAGCGTCGCGCCGCCGATGGTCCAGTCGGCGATTGCGGCCACGCCGCCCTCGCTGGTCTTGACCCCGATCGGCGCATCGATGTCGGTCACCCGGTCATAAGGATTGAGGCTGGGCGGCACGTAGCCGAAATGCGCGGCCAACGCCGGATACTGGCGCGCCGCCGACTTGAGCGTGGGCGCCACGCGCAGGAACACTTGCGTGCAGCAGTCGCTCTGGAAGTTGGTGAAATCGGCCGACAGCTTGAGCTGGAAGGTGGCCGAGGGCTTGAACAGCAACTGGCCGCGCACCGCCTGGTTGCCGATCAGGTTGTTGGCCTGGCCGGTGCGGACGTTGTCGATCACCCCATCGCGGCGGGTGACCACGCCCGAGATGCGGCCCGCCAGAGTGTCACCCACCAGCGGCCCCGACGCCGCAACCCTGGCCTGCGCGAAGTTGTTGCTGCCGTAGGAGAATTCCTGGCTCGCCTCGGGCGTGAACGTGGGCGCGCGGGTGGTGATGTTGATCGCGCCGGCGGTGCTGTTCTTGCCGAACAACGTGCCCTGCGGCCCGCGCAGCACCTCGACCTGATCGAGATCGGCAAAGTCGAACGCGGCGGTGGCGGGCCGCGCGTGATAGACCTGATCGACATAGAACCCGACGCCGGGTTCCAGCCCGTCGTTGGCCTGGCTCACCGCGACCACGCTGCTGCCCAATCCACGGATGGTGAAGGCAGTGTTGCGCGGGTTGGCCGAACTGTAGTTGAGCGCGGGCACGAGCTGCGACAGCTGCTGGGTGTTCACCGTGTACGACCGGTCGAGCAGCGCCCCGCCGACCACCGACAGCGCCGCCGGGACGGTCTGCGCATCCTCTGCCCGGCGGCGCGCGGTGACGATCACGATGGCGCCGTCGCCAGCATCGCCAGCATCGGCCGCAGGCGCTGCGCCGGGTTCGATCTCGTTCCCAGCCGTTCCGGCGCGGGCGGGAGATGCGACTGCGGACACCGCCAGAGCCAGCGCAAATCCGACCGTCGCCGCTGGGATAAAGTTGTGATGCATGAGTCCGAACTTCCCCGCATGCCCGATTCGATATATCTCATCGTATATAGATAAGGGCATGCGAGGAAAGGCTGGGAAACGGCTTGCGCGCAATCACACGTCGGATTTGGCGGGAAGCGGCTGGTCGCGCAGGGCGGCCGCCAGTTGCGAATTCTCCGGGCTGCGGGCAATCCGGCCCGCCTGTTTTTCCAGTGCCCGGTAAGCAGCAAGCACAGCGCGGCCGGGCTCGGTCAATTCGGCGCCGCGATCGTGGCGGCCGCCCTGATGCGTCTCCACGACCTTTTCGGAAAAGCACCGGTTCATCTCATCGACCAGCAGCCAGGTCCGGCGATAGCTCATGCCCAGCGCCCGCCCCGCCGCCGAGATCGAGCCTTCGCGGTCGATGGCTTCGAGTACGTCCGCCTTGCCCGGTCCCATGGCGATCTCGTCGCCGCAGATCAGCTGGATCTTGAGCTTCAGTGGCCCGACACGCATGTCATTTCCCGATCATCACGTCGTTGGTTTCGATCAAACCGGTTACCCCGTCGCCTTAGACCAAGGCAAGGTCTGCGATCGCTTCGTCCGCGCCATCGACGGCGCCGGACCGAAGCCCGGACACGCGACCAGCGAACCGGTCGCATGCGCTGATCGGGACCAATTTCTGTAGCGACCGGGCGTGGCTCGCTGTCAGGTCAGGGCTGCAATCAGGCCCGAAACGCCGCCGAGATAGGCCGGAATGACCCCTGCCTCGCACACCTTGAAATCGACCTGCAGACGGTCGTCGTCGGACAGCGACGCGACGATCCCGGCGAGTGGCTGTGCCAAAGTGCGCATGGCGGCTGCGGCCTCGCTATGCGAACGGAACCAGTAATCTGCAGCGACTGCAGGCTGGACCGGCGCGCTCTGATCCGTACCGCGCAGGAACCCCGCGCTCACCAGGATCGGACTGATGGCGGCTGCTTCGCGCACCAATCCGCTTGCGGCGTCCACAGCAGCCTGGACCTGCGGCGCAACGTCTCCGCTGCGCCGAGCCTTGTCGCTGGCCTGTTTACCCAGGAACATCGTGCGGATCATGTTGCGCGGCTCTGGCCGCTGGATCAGCCGCGCAAACACCGACATTTCGGCACGAATGGCCCCGTCGAACGGCTGCATCAGGCCGAATTCGATACAATCGAGAATGGCCAGCGGCGCCGGTTCGTGGCCCAGCATCCGCGCCAGCTCGCGCGTGCGTTCGCGCAGCAGCGAAGAGGCGTAGCTGGCGTGGGCCAGCGGCGTCGCGTCGGGCGCGTCCCACGGCTGGCGGGCGTGCGCGGCGGCCGACAACAGCCAGGCTTCAGCGGCTGCGACGTCCTCGCCCGGTTCGACCACGACGTCGGCCAAGCCCGCCGCGACGGCGGCGGTGCCATCCAGGTTCGTTCCCTTGAGCAGCACGTCGAGCCCGAGGTCGACCCCGACGAGGCGCGGCATGCGCTGGGTGCCGCCGCCGCCCGGCAGCAGTCCGACCGCGCATTCGGGAAGGCCGATAATGGCGCGTGGCGAGCTGGTCACCACGCGATAGTGACAAGCCAGTGCCAGCTCGCAGCCGCCGCCCAGCGCTACCCCGGCAATCGCTGCGGCAACCGGCTTGCCGGCGGTTTCGAGCCGGCGCAGCGCGTGGCTGAGCGGAAAAAAGTGGTTGAAGGCGATGTCGAAGCGGTCGGCAGGCGGAGCCGCGACGATCATGTCGTAGGCCACGCCCAGCTCGGTAAGATCGGCGCCCGCGCAGAACCCGCTGGCCTTGCCCGACCGGACCACGACGCCGCGCGCGTCGCTGCCATGCAGCCACTCGGCGAACGCGCCCAGTTCGTGGATCGCCTTGTTCGAAAACACGTTCATCGAACGATCGGGGCAATCGAACACGAGGTGGACGAGGCCACTGGCCTGCGGTTCGACGCGGAACTGCGTGAGCTGCGGCAGCACCGGGGGCTCGATTTGGGTCATGCGATGTCCTCGACGCGGATGTGCCGGGCGATCCGGGCGCGAGGGGGCCGGGCGTGCATCGCCCGTGTCCCCCGCGCCCGGATGGGCTTACTTGACGTACTTGTGGAAGTCCGGCGCGCGCTTTTCCTGGAAGGCGCGCATGCCTTCCTTCGATTCCTCGGTATCGTAGAACAGCTTCACCGAATTGAGCGCCAGCATCGAAATGCCGCGAATGTTGTCGCTGTCGGCATTGAAGCTGCGCTTGGCGAGGGCAATCGCCGTGGGCGAGCGCTGACCCAGCATTTCGGTCCATTCATCGACCGCCGCATCGAGCTCGGCGGCCGGGACGACCTTGTTGACGAGTCCCATTTCCAGCGCTTCCTGCGCCGAATACTGCAGGTTCAGGAACCAGATCTCGCGCGCCTTCTTGTCACCCACATGGCGGGCGAGGAACGCGGTACCCCAGCCGGCATCGACCGAGCCGACCTTGGGACCGACCTGGCCGAACTTGGCCGTATCGGCCGCGATGGTCAGATCGCACAGCGTCGCGAAGACATTGCCGCCGCCGATGGCAAAGCCGTTGACGCGGGCGATGACAGGCTTGGGAATGTCGCGGATGACCGACTGGAACTCGTCGATCGGCAGGCCGACGATGCCGCGTCCGTCGTACTGGCCATCCTTGGCGCTTTGATCGCCGCCGGTGCAGAACGCCTTGTCGCCTGCGCCGGTCAGCACGACGCTCGATACGCCCTTGTCGTCGGCCGCCAGCTTGAACGCGGCGATCAGTTCCTCGATCGTCTGCGCGCGGAACGCGTTGTACAGCTTGGGGCGGTTGATGATGATCCACGCGGCGCGGCCGCGCACTTCATAAAGGATGTCTTCGAACTGGGGGGTGCCGCTCATGGCGCGTCCTTTCTCTGGGTATTGCTATAGATGGCATTGGACCGGGCGACGACACGGTCGCCGACTTTCGCCAGCGCCTGGGTCACGATCATGCTGCGCGTGATCTTGACCAAGGTGACTTCGGCCACCAGCCAATCGCCGACCAGCGTCGGGGCCAGCAAGTCGACGCTCAGCGAAATCGTGGGCCGGTGGTAGTCGTGCAGCTTGTCGTTGATGACCACGAACGCCTGGCCATCGAGGAAGGTCGCCATGGCCCCACCGTTCATCACGCCGGTCGCGTTGCAATGCCGTTCCTCGATGCACAGGGCATAGCGGTGCGTGGCCCAGTCGATCGACAGTTGACCGACCGTCCAAGGCCCGGTGGCGGTCACCTCCCCCGCTTGCCAGTCACCGGCAATGGGGGGGTGCTGCTGCTGCCCGTCCGTCACTCTCAGACCATGTTCATTCCGCCGGAGACCGAGATGGCCTGGCCGGTGATGTACTTGCCATCGTCCGAGGCGAGCAGCGCGACGATCCCGGCATAATCCTCGGGCTCACCCATGCGGCCCAGCGGGATGCCGCGTTCGAGCGAGGCCTTCCACTTTTCCGCGTCCGGACCGGTGCCGGCCACTTCGGCCATCATCGGGGTGTTGGTCGGTCCCGGGCAGACGCAGTTGGCAAGCACGTTCTTGCGCGCCAATTCGCGCGCGATCGACTTGGTGAAGCTGATCAGGCCGCCCTTGCATGCCGAATAGACCGCTTCCATCGCGGTGCCGACCTTGGCCGCGTCGGACGCGATGTTGATGATCCGCCCGCCGCCATTGGCGACCATACGGCCCGCCACGGCGAAGTGCGTGTTGAGGTTGCCGGTCAGGTTGATGGCGATGACCTTGTCCCAGAATTCCGGGGTGGTCTTCAGGAACGGCTGCGGGCGATCCCACCCGGCGTTGTTGACCAGCACCCAGATCGGGCCGAGGTCCGCCTCGACTTCACCCACGGCCTTTTCCACACCGGCCAGATCGCTGACGTCGACCTGCCACGTCCTGACCACGGCATCGCCCGCGAGCTTTGCGGTTTCGGCACCTGCTTCAGTGCTGAGGTCGAAGATCGCGACCTTGCAGCCTTCCGCCGCCAGCCGCAGCACCAGTGCCCGCCCGATACCCTGTCCGCCGCCCGTGACGATCGCGACCTTGCCTGCCAATCCCTGCACCAAATCCTCCATCCCAATTGAACCTGCGGTCAGGTTTCGATGTCCTGGCCGCTTTCGGCATCGTTGCCGACGATTTCGAGCAACCGCGCCTTGATCTTCACGAGCGAGCGCGCGGCATCGTCGAGCTCGTTTTCGCTGACCGCCGAGAGGATGTCGGTTTCGACGACATCGACGTTCTCGCGGATCGTGGCGACCAGTTGCTTGCCGGCGCGGGTCAGGTAGACCCGGCGCGCACGGGCATCGCGCTCATCGGCGCGGCGTTCGACGAACCCACCGGTCTCCATGCGATCGATCAGCCCGCCGATCGCGACCTTGGTCAGATCTAGGTCGGCGGCGAGCGCGGTCTGGGTCATGCCGTCGCGGCGCGACAGGAAGGCCAGCACCCACCATTGCGAGCGGGTGATGCCGAGCGGCTTCAGCGCCCGGTCGACGACGATGCGGCGCAGGCGCGAAACGTCGTGGATCAGGAATCCGAAACGAAGGTTGGCGTCGAGGTTCTTCTGCACAGGCGATACTCCGGGAGGCGATCCCTCCCGGTCGGACTTTGCGGCGTCGGAGGCAAGCGGAACCACGGGCACCGTCACCGGGTGCGGCCAAGCCGGCCCTTGAACATGTCGCGAGAAATGATCGTCTTCATCACCTCGATCGAACCGCCCGCGATCTTGACGATGCGCGCGTCGGCATAGGCGCGGGCGATCGGATATTCCCACATATAGCCCCAGCCCCCGAACAACTGCAGGCACTTGTCGGCGGTTTCGCAATGCAGTTCGGACGTGGTCATCTTGGCCATGGCGGCATCGACCGGATCGAGCTTGCCCGCCATGAACAGTTCGATGCACTTGTCGGTAAACACGCGCGCCATCACGCTGCGCGCTTTCAGATCGGCGAGCACGAACTGGGTGTTCTGGAAATCGGCGATCGACTGGTCGAACGCGCGGCGTTCAGCGGTGTAATCGACCGTCCATTCGATGATCGTCTCGGTCACGGTGGCCGAACGGATCGCCTGCGCCAGCCGTTCCTGCGAAAGCTTGGTCATCATCAGCGGGAAGCCGCCGCCCTCGGTCCCGAGCATCGCACCGGCTGGCACGCGCAAGTTGTCGAAGAACAGTTCGGACGTATCCTGCGCCTTCATCCCCAGCTTGTCGAGGTTCTGGCCGCGCTTGAACCCGGGCAGGCTGGCATCGACCAGGAACAGCGTCACGCCCTTGGCCCCGGCGCTGCTGTCGGTCTTGGTGGCCAGCACCAGCACGTCGCACATCTGGCCGTTGGAAATGAACACCTTCTGGCCGTTGATGACGAAATCATCGCCGTCGCGCTCGGCGCGGGTGCGGATGGCCTTGAGATCGCTGCCGGCGTGCGGTTCGGTCATGCCGAGCGAGCCGATCGCCTCACCCGTGACCATTTTCGGCAGCCAGTGGCGCTTCTGCTCCTCGGTGCCGAACGAGAGGATGTAGGTCGAGACCAGGTCGGTGTGGATCAGGAAGCCGGGGCCGCTGGCGCCCACCCGCCACAGCTCCTCGAACACCACCACGTCGAACAGGTAATCGAGCCCCAGGCCGCCGTATTCCTCGGGCACGGTGCAGCAAAGCATGCCTGCTTCGCCCGCCTTCAGCCACAGTTCGCGCGGGACGATGCCGTCCTTTTCCCACTGGGCGTGGAACGGGACGATTTCCTTTTCGACGAACTTGCGCACGGTTTCGCGCCACATGTCGTGCTCGGCATTGAACAGCTGGCGTTCGATCATGCTGCGGATCCTCCGTCGGCAGCAGGCGAGGTCGTTTGCCGCTGCGCCTTTTCCTTCGCCACCGAACCGGCGATCTTGTCGCGCGCGGCCTGCCATTGTTCGGGCGTGAGATTGGTGAGGTCGGCGAACGTGCCCGGTCCGGCGAGATGCTGTCCGCCGTCGATCGCGATAGTCTGCCCGGTGAGATAATCGCACGCGTCGGAGAGCAGGAAAGTAATCAGGTTGGTCAGTTCGTCCATCTGCCCGAAGCGGCGCATCGGCACGGTCGCGGCGCTGGTTGCCGACGATACCGTGTCGGGGATCGGGTTGAGCTTGTCCCACGCGCCTTCGGTCGGAAACGGTCCCGGTGCGGTGGCGTTGAGCCGGATGCCATAGCCGCCCCATTCGGCGGCAAGGCTCATCGTCATCGCGTGGACCGCGGCCTTGCCCATCGCCGACGGCACGACGAAGGCCGAACCGGTCCAGACCCACGTGGTGAGGTTGGACACGACCGAACCCGGCAGGCCGTCGCGGATCCAGCGCTTGCCGCACGACAGCGTCGCGTGGAACGTGCCGTCCATCACCGTCGATGTCACCGCCCGGAAGGCACGCGCCGACAGGTCCTTGGTCGGCGCGATGAAGTTGGCGGCGGCATTGTTGACCAGGCCGGTCAGCGGCTTGTCCTGCCAGATCGTGTCGACCATCGCGTCGACCGCATCGGCATCGCGAATGTCGCAGGCGTGGGCAAAGACCTCTCCGCCGGTTGCTTTTGCAATTTCGGCGGCAGTTTCCTCGAGCAGCGCCAACCGGCGGCCGCAGATGTGGACCCGGGCCTTGCGACCGGCGAGCGCGTGCGCGATCTCCTTGCCGAGACCGCCGCCACCACCGGTGACGAGCACGACCTTGCCGTCCAGCGCATCATCGCGAAACAGGTCCCGCTTCTGGTTCATACCGCCCCCAAAGACCGCTGGCACCGTGCCGCGGAAATACATTGCCGGCTTGCGAGCAATTGTGAACCTGTTTACAAAAACGCCGGGGCGTGTCAAGCATCGCATCGATGAATGCCCGGGCGTCAGCCCAGGTGCACGACGGAGGGGTGATCGATGAAGCGCGGCATCAATACGGTGGGCGGGTATCTACCGCGTCGTCGGCGCGATCCGAAGGCATCTGCGAACCGTGCCGGAGACAACGCATGAAGGGCAGGGCGCTGGCGGCGCTGTTGAAGAGCAAACTGCGGTTGCCGGTCATGGCCGGGCCGATGTTCATCGCATCGACCGCCGATCTGGTTATCGCGCAATGCCGCGCCGGGATCATCGGGTCGATGCCCGCGCTCAACCCGCGGTCGAGCGCGGCGCTGGACGCCGATATTGCAAGGATCGGGGAAGCCGTGGGCGACGCGCCGTATGCGATCAACCTCGTCGCCCACGCCAGCAATTCGCGGCTCGAGGCGGACCTTGACGTGGTGTTGCGCCACAAAGTGCCGATCGTCGTGCTGGCGCTGGCCGCCAATCGCGATCTGGTGGCGCGGCTGCAGGCCAACGGCAGCCTGGTGTTCCAGGACGTGATCAAGGACCGCCACGCGCGCAAATGCGCCGAGATCGGCGTCGACGGGATCATCGGCGTGGGCGCAGGCGCCGGGGGGCACACCGGCGATTTGTCACCGTTCGCGTTGTGCCAGGAAATCCGGGCGTGGTGGGATGGGCTGCTGCTGCTGTCGGGGTGCATCGCCAACGGGCGCTCGGTGCTCGCCGCCGAAGTGCTGGGCGCCGATCTGGCCTATGTCGGTTCGCCGTTCCTCGCCAGCGACGAAGCCAATACCCAGCCGGGGTTCCGCCGCATGATCGTGGAAGGCACCGCCGCCGACATCGTCACCACCAACTGCTTCACCGGGGTCGATGCCAATTTCCTGCGGCCCTCGCTGGTCGAGAACGGGCTTGATCCGGCGCAGCTCAAGCGGGCCGAAGGCAAGGCGATCAACATCGACGGCGGTGGCGACAACGCCAGGGCGTGGAAGGAAATCTGGAGCGCCGGGCAGGGCATCGGTGCCGTGCGCCGCGCGGAGCCGGCGGGCGACTATATCGATTGGCTGGCGCAGGATTATGCGGCAGCGCGTGCCGCAATGCGGATGCCTGCATGAACCGTGCGGCTGCTGCATGGCGAAGGAATTCCCGGCGCGATTGACACTTGCCCCGATGCGCTGGCCGGGCTTTACCATGGGGAAAACAAGCGCAAGCGGATGATCCGGCTTGCGCGACGGGAGACGATGCCATGCCGACCACAGCCAAGCATTCCTTGTACGTCGTGTTCGCGGTGGCATCGCTGCTGGCCGTCTGGCCGCACGCCTTTGCGTGGATGCAGGAAGGCGGCAATATCCTGAACTTGCCCAGCTTTTTCATCGACAGCTACCGCTCGGGCAACGCCGCGGCGTTCCTGACCATCGACATCGTCGTGGCCTGGATCACCTTCATGATCTGGGTGGTGGGCGATGCCGCGCGGATCGGGCTGGGTGCGCGCTGGGGCTGGATCTTCCTCGCGCTGTCGTTTCTTGGCACCTGCTTTGCGTTCCCGCTCTATCTGGTGATGCGCGAGCGGCACCTTGCGCGCCAGGGCCAAGTCGCGTGACCGCCGCGACGCTCGACCTCGACGTCAGCCGGGCGGAGCTTTATGCCGAGGACGGCTGGCGCGAGCCGTTCGCCTGGCTGCGCGAGAACGCCCCGGTCCACCGGCAGGAAGACAGCAAGTTCGGGCCGTACTGGTCGGTTTCGACCTACCAGACCATTGTCGAGGTCGAGGCGCAGCCCGAGGTGTTTTCCTCGAGCTGGCGCAGCGGCGTAACCAGCATCACCATCGCCGAACGCCCGCCGGGCACGGGCTTTCCCAATTTCATCCGCATGGACGCGGCCGAACACCAGGCGCAGCGCAAGGTCGTCACCCCCGCGTTCACGCCCAGCGAGATGGCCCGGCTGTCGATCGATATCCGCGCCCGCGCCGGCGCGCTGCTCGATACCCTGCCGCTGGGCGAACGCTTCGACTGGGTCGATAAAGTGTCGATCGAACTGACCACGCAGATGCTGGCCGTGCTGTTCGATTTTCCGTGGGACGATCGGCGGCTGCTGCCGTTCTGGTCCGACGTTGCGGGCAACATCGAGCAGTTCAACGATCCAGCGGCGCAGGCCGAACGCCTCGGCCATCTTGCCGACATGGGGCATTACTTCAAGCGGCTGTGGGATGAACGGATCGCTGGTGATGCCGCACCCGACCTGCTCAGCCGGATGATCCGCTCAGACGTCACCGGATCGATGGACATGGACGAATTCATCGGCGCGCTGACGCTGCTGGTGATCGGCGGCAACGACACCACGCGCAACACGATGAGCGGGCTGGTGTTTGCGCTGGACCAATACCCCGACCAGCGCGCCGCGCTCGAAGCCGATCCCGGGCTGATCGACAACGCGGTGTCCGAATTGATCCGCTGGCAGACCCCGTTGGCGCACATGCGGCGCAACGCGGTGCGCGATGTCGAGCTGGCAGGCCAGACCATCCGCGCCGGGGACAAAGTCGTGCTGTGGTACATCTCGGCCAACCGCGACGAAAGCGTGTTTGCCGACGCCGAACGCTTCGACCTCAGGCGCGATAATGCCCGGCGCCATCTGGCGTTCGGCTACGGCGCGCACCGTTGCGTCGGCGCGCGGCTGGCCGAATTGCAGGTGCGTATCCTGATCGAGGAACTGCAGAGCCGACGCCTGCGCGTGCATGTCGAGGGCGAGCCGATCCGCGTCGCACAAAGCTTCGTCCACGGCTTCGAGGCATTGCCGGTCACGCTCGAACGCTATTGACCGCGCCGCTCCCGGGCGATGGCGGCGAGGATGAAATAGGCGACGATCGAGAACCAGCTCAGCCACGCGAAATAAGGGAATTAATAGCTCATCACGCCGTTCCACGCGAACACGCCGCCTTTCAGGAACGCGGTGAGGCTGGCGGGCAAAAACGTCAGGCCGGCCCAGATCGCGTACCAGCACGCCCATTTGGGCAGCATCGGCTTCGGCGCCTTGTCATGCAGCCCGACGATCGCGGCGGCGATCATCTGGAGCGTCGTGCACAGATAGAGCTGGTCGATGGTGAGCCAGCCCATGTCGTGCAGCATCTGCGTGATCTCGGGATTGCGTTCGGGGCGGAACGCCGCCGCGATCCAGAACGTCGCGCTCATCGACACGACCATGACCGTCAGCGCGCCGCCGATCAGCTGGAGATAGGTGAGCATCGGCGAGGCGCCCTCGATCCGCCGCATCCGCGCGGACAGCACCGCAGTCCACGGCAGGTAGAGGCACACCAGCACCACCGACAGGACGAACCCGATGCGGATGCGCAAGCCGTTTTCGGCATAGTGGCGGG
>NZ_BCTW01000013.1 GCF_001590965.1 Novosphingobium lentum NBRC 107847 | reverse complement strand
GCGAGATCAAAATCGCTGCGGCTAAAGTCGATTTCATGGATGTTCCTAGCGGCGCGAGGGGCACCGGCGCTCACGGACGAGGTTCGTTCGTGTCGGACACAGACGCTTCGATGCGGCGCAGGTTCCCGGAAATGCGCCGGCCCTTGCTGCGGCTGGTGAGGTGCACCGCGCGGCAGCGATCGCAGCGGTAAGGCCAAAGAGTGAGCCCGGCGGCCTGCGCGGCGGCGGTCGCCGTCGCTTCGTCGGGATAGCGCTGCTTGCGCTTGCAGACGCTCAGGCGGGTGCGCATTCCTTGCCTGCGTTCAGTCGAACACTTCGTCGAACAGGCTGAGCAGCGCCGCCCAGCTCTGGCGGTCGGCGCTGGCGTCGTAGGCGATGGCGGGCATGCCCCGGCTGTCGCTCGCCGGATCGGTAAAGCCGTGCTTCGCGCGGGCATAGACGTGCAAGTGCCAGTCGGCTCCGGCAGCATCCATTTCCTCCTCGAACGCAGCGACCTGGGTGCGTGGCACCATGGGGTCCTTGTCGCCGTGGCAGACGAGGATGCGCGTGGCGATCGGTGTGGCGGCGGTTGCCGGGCGGTCGCTGTCGAGCAGGCCGTGGAAGCTGGCGACCACGGCAAGGTCCGCGCCGTGCCGCGCGAGTTCGAGCACCGCTTGCCCGCCCATGCAGAACCCGATCGCGGCCATCGGCAGACCGGCTGCGGCGGGATGATCGCGCAAGGCGGCCACGCCAGCGGCAAGGCGCGCGCGATAATGATCGACATCCGCGCGCAACGCTCCGGCGACGGCGAAGATTTCCTCCATCGAATCGCCGGGATGCGTCCCATAGAAATCCGCGACCATCGCGACATAGCTCGCCTCGGCGAGCATGGTTGCCCGCCGGTCGAACGCAGGGCTGTGGTTGGCGATGTTGGGAAACACCACCACCGCGCCGCGCGGCGTGCCCGGCGGTGTCGCCAGCCGCCCGGTCAACGCGGTTGCGCCGTGGGTGTAGGGTACGGTTTCGAGTGTCATGGCCAACCTCAGCAATTTTCCGGGCAGGGTTATTCCGGCAGGAAATCGGGGACCGAAAGATAGCGTTCGCCGGTGTCGTAGTTGAAGCCGAGCACGCGCGATCCGGTGGGCAGGTCTTGCAGCTTCTGCGCGATCGCGGCCAGCGTCGCGCCCGAACTGATGCCCACCAGCATCCCTTCCTCGCGCGCGCAGCGGCGTGCCCATTCCTTGGCCTCGCCCGCATCGACCTGGATTGCGCCGTCGATCGCCTTGGTGTGGAGGTTGCCGGGGATGAAGCCCGCGCCGATGCCCTGGATCGGGTGTGGCGCGGGCTGACCGCCCGAGATCACCGGCGACAGCGCGGGTTCGACCGCGAACGCCTTCATCTGCGGCCAGTGGCGCTTCAGCTCCTCGGCACAGCCGGTGAGGTGGCCGCCGGTGCCGACCCCGGTGATCAGCGCATCGATCGGGGTATCGGCAAAGTCCGTCAGGATTTCCTGCGCGGTGGTGCGCACATGGATATCGACGTTGGCTGGGTTGTCGAACTGTTGCGGCATCCACGATCCGGGGGTCTGCTCGATCAGCTCGCGCGCACGCTCTATCGCGCCCTTCATGCCCTTTTCGCGCGGGGTGAGATCGAACGTCGCGCCATAGGCCAGCATCAGCCGGCGCCGCTCGATCGACATCGATTCGGGCATGACCAGTACCAGCGGATAGCCCTTGACCGCCGCCGCCATGGCCAGGCCGATGCCGGTATTGCCCGATGTCGGTTCGATGATGGTGCCGCCCGGTTTCAGGCTGCCGTCGGCTTCCGCCGCCTCGATCATGGCGAGGCCGATGCGGTCCTTGATCGAGCCGCCGGGGTTGGCGCGCTCGGCCTTCACCCACACTTCGGCATCGGGAAACAGCCGTGACAGGCGAATGTGCGGCGTGTTGCCGACGGTGTCGAGAATGCTTGCGGCCTTCATGATACAGGCTCCTTCGTGATGGCGTCGGCGATGCGCTGGTCGTCCTGCCGGTACTGCGGCGCAAAAGTCTTGGCGCGGCGCAGTTCAGGGAAGATGACAGCCCAGATCGCAGTAATGATAATGGCGCCCACGCCGCCGAATACAACCGCCCCGGTGGCGCCGAGCATTGCGGCGGCCACGCCCGACTGCATCTCGCCCAGTTCGTTCGAGGCAGAAATCGCCAGCCCCGAGACCGAGGATACGCGTCCGCGCATGGCATCGGGTGTGTTGAGCTGGACCAGCGTGCTGCGGATGAACACCGAGACCATGTCGCCCATGCCCAGCAGTGCCAGCAGCGCAAGCGACAGCAGGTAGTTGCGCGACAGGCCGAACGCCAGCGTCGCCCCACCAAACACCACCACCGCCCACAGCATCTTGACCCCGACATTGCGCTCCAGCGGGCGGAAGGACAGCCACAGCGCGACCACGGCGGCGCCGACAGCAGGGGCCGCGCGCATCTGGCCCAGACCTTCCGGTCCGACCTTGAGAATGTCGCGGGCATAAACCGGCAGCAGCGCGGTCGCTCCGCCGAGCAGCACCGCAAACAGATCGAGCGTGATGCAGCCAAGCAGGAACCGCTCGTTCCACGCGAACGCCACGCCTTCGGCCATCTGGCGCAGCGGGTGCAGGTCGCGGCGCATCTGCGCAAGCGGCATCGGCCGGATCGCCAGCGTGGCGACCGACGACAGTCCGATCAGCCCGATCGCAATCCAGTAGGGCAGGGCCGGGTGCGCGGCATACAGCAGGCCGCCGGCCGCCGGGCCGAGCACCGAGGCGCCCTGCCACGACATGCTGGAGAACGCGATGGCGCGCGGCAGCAGCGCGGGCGGCACGATGTTTGGCGCGATCGCGCTCATCGACGGGCCGATGAACACCCGCGCCACGCCGTGGAGCGAGGCCAGCGTGAACAGCAACGGCAAGGTCAGCACTTGTGCTTGCGTGGCCAGGCCCAGGCCGATCGCGACGGTGAGGTCGGCGCCGTTGGCGAACGCGGCGACCTTGCGCCGGTCGAACCGGTCAGCCGCCCAGCCGGCCACGGGGGTCAGCAGCAGCAGCGGCACGAACTGCACCAGCCCGAGCAGGCCGAGCTGGAACGCGGCGTGTGCCGGGGTCATGTTGTAAGGCGCACTGCGCGCCACGTCGTACGTCTGCCAGCCGATCACCACGACCATCGCGGTCGTGGCGAACACGGCGCAAAACCTCGCGACCCAGAACAGGCGATAATCGCGGATCTGCAGCGGCGAGGTCGGCTCTGTCAGGGGGACTGTCACGCGCATGGCATGGCAGCGCCGCAATGTGTTGCCAAGCAAGCAAATCTAGCCCTGCGGAAACCGGCGCAGAACTCTGCGGGCATCGCGCAGCGGGCCTATAGCCGGACCGAGGCGGTGATCTTCACATCGCGGCCCCGGATCGGCACGAAATCGCGCGTTTCGGACGCGGCGAGGCGGCCCGACACGTTGAGCAGGTTGTCGCCCGACAGGATCAGCGACAGCGGGCTGTCGGCGCCCAGCGGCCGCCAGGTGGCGCTGGCGTTGACCAGCGTGAACGCGGCGACGCGGTTCTCGTTGGCGGCAACGCGGTTTTGCGGTGCATTCCATTCGACTTCGCCGCGCAAGTTGAGCGCGGCGCTGCCATATTCCACGCCACCACGCAGCCGCAGCGGCGGAATGCGCGGAACCGGGCCGATGCCCTTGAGCGTGGCGTGGATGTAATCACCGCCGCCATCGATGGTCAGCGTCCTGTCGCCCCAACGCATGACGGTGGTGGACGCTTCCGCCTCCAGCCCGCGAAACCGCGCGGGAACCTGCAGGAACTGATAGACCGGATACCCCTGGATCGCCTGCCCGGTCGGCACCGGGGTGATGAAGTTGGCATAATTGGTGGCATAAGCCGTCACCGCGAACAGCACGCCGCCCGAACGATAGCGCAACCCGCCCTCGATGCCGTTGCTGCGCTCGATTGCGAACAGCGGGTTGCCGCGCTCGTACGACTGGGTAGCGTCGTGGATGCCGTCGATGAACAGTTCCTCGGCCGCCGGCGCGCGCTCGCCGTGCAGTGCATCGATGCTCAGCGTGAGCGCATCGGTCGGGTGAAGAGCAAGGCCGAGCACGCCGGAAACCTGGTTGAAGCCGCGCCGCAGCCCGTTGGGCTTGGCGGTAACGCCGGTATGCTCGAACCGGCCGGCTGCCTCGAGGTCGAGCTTGCCGATCCGGTATTGCTGCAGCGTGAAGGCGGCGACGTGGCTGGTAGTGGTGTTGGGCAGCAGCGGGTCGCCGGTCACCGCCAGATCGTTGATGCCGTATTGCACGCCCGATTTGCCGCGCCAGCCGCCCCGGTTGGACTGGATGGCTTCCAGCCGCGTCTCGATCGCCTTGTTGGCGAACAACGTGGCGGGCACCCCGGCGTCGAGTTCGGCGTGGTGATAATCGCCATACGCGCCGCGAAATTCGATGCGGTCGATCAACCCGCCGACCGCCAGCCCTGCGCGCAGATCGACACGCGTCTGGCGCAGCGCGATCGTCACCGGATCGGCGTTGCCCACTTCGGGACGCGGCGGGATGCCGTAGGTGGTGGTCAGCCGCTCGACCGAAACGCCGATGTTGCCGCCGGTGTCGATGAACGCGAGCCCTGCGCCCAATGTCGTGCCGCGCGCACCGCTGTTGGCCAGCGTGCCGCGCGCATTGGCCTGCGCCAGCAGCGAATCGGCATCGGGTGTGTTGCCCGCCGCGCGTAAAGCCGCCGCATCGCCGAGCACCTGGCCGCGCAACTGGGGCGAGATGACAAACCCGCCGATGTCTTCGTTATTGCTGTGATCGTGGCCTGCGTCGAAATGCGCGACCAGGCGCGGGGCCAGCCGGATATCGACCGTCGCGCCCGCCGACCATGCATCGGCGTTGGTGCCGTAGCTGCCTTGCGCGGCCAGCGTGAACGGCTTGTCGGGCACAGCGCGCGGGATGCGCTTGTCGAGCGCGTTGACCGCGCCCGCCGCCGGATCGCTGGCATACAGCAGCACTTCGGGGCCGTGCAGCACGTCGATGCGGTCGATGTTCAGCGTATCGAGCGCGACGGCGTGGTCCGCCGAGACTGCCGAGGCATCGAGCGCGCCGATCCCGTCGAGCAGCACCGGCACACGCGCGCCGTCCAGCCCGCGCAGGATCGGCCGCGAGGCTCCAGGCGCGAAGCCCGAAGTGGTGACCCCCGGCAACCGCGCCAGCATCTCGCCGATCTGCGGGTTGGCGCTGCGCACCAGCGCGTCGCCGCTCAGCACCACCGGCGCGGTGATCGGATCGGCGTCGGGCGAAAACGCGCGACCGGTGACCACGATCATCGGGGCGTCGCCGGATGCATCAGCGGCGGGCGTGTCCGCACCAGAAGGCACATCGGCAGCAGGAAGGGTTGCATCGGGTGCATCCGGTCGGGCGCACGCGGGGGCCGCCAGTCCTGCCAAAACCAGCAGGGACGAGCCGACAGTCAACGATAATCTGATCACGAAGCACCGTTCTGGAGAGGGAACGATGCCTCGCTTAATGACATGATATATTATATCAAGCGGCAATCGACAGAACGTGTCGTCGCCAGCGGCGGGCTGCCCGTAAGGACAACTCGCCGGGTGGCGGGATGGGTGGCCATGTCCGCAAGCGCGGACTGGTCGATAATGTCCGCAAACGCGGACCGGTTGGCGATGGCTTCAGCGGGTGGCGTGCGGCGGGGTGGGGCGGGCGGTCAGCGCTTGGCGCGCAGGCGCGGGTTGGGCTGCAGTGAATGGATCATCTGCGCGAAGTCTTCCTGCCGGATGATCCGCTCGAACTGAAAGCCACTGCGTTCCCCGGCAGTCCACACCGCAAACGCCTCGATCCGGCCAACGTGCGGCAGGCGGATCGTCAGGCGCTCGCCACGCCCCACCACGACGGCGCCTTCGGCCATGAATCCGGTGGTCGAGATGTTGGTGATCTGGAGCATGACATCGCCCTGGATGCGGTGTTCGCCGATCACCGGGATATTCACCGGATGGCGGGTCGCCTGACGCATATCGGTAACCGAAAGCTGTGCTCCGCCGGACATTATGACTCCCTTGCCGTGTTACGAACTAACCAAGGGTATAGGTCCGTATTGGCGAAGATTTCGTAAAGCCGTCAGTGTTTCGTAAGGCCCGGCGGCAAGATCATGCCGGGCGGAGGATGCCGTGCTTCTTCTTTCCGGCAGAAATGCGCCGTTCCGCGCCCGCCAGTTCGATCACCTGGCCATCGTCGCCCGCCGCTTCGCCGTCGATCCGTGCGCCGCCGCCAGCGATCAGGCGCTTGGCCTCGCCTCGGCTCGCCGCGAAACCAAGTCCGACCAGCGCATCGATGATCCCGATGGACCCGCCCGGGCAATCGAGCACCGGCAGCGATTCGCCCATGCCGCCGCCCGCGAACGTCGCCTGCGCCGTACCCTGTGCCGCCAACGCCACCTGTTCGCCGCGCACCAATGTCGTCACCGCGTTGGCCAGCGCGATCTTGGCGGCGTTGATCTCGCTGCCCTCAAGCGCTTCCAGCCGCACCACTTCGTCGAGCGGCAGGTCGGTGAACAGGCGCAGGAACCGGCCGACGTCGCGGTCATCCGCGTTGCGCCAGTACTGCCAGAAATCGTAGGCGGGCAGCGCATCCTCGTTGAGCCACACCGCACCCGCTGCAGTCTTGCCCATCTTGGCGCCGTCGGCAGTGGTCAGCAGCGGGGTGGTCAGCCCGAACACTTCGGTCCCGTCCATCCGCCGTGCCAGCTCGATCCCGTTGACGATGTTGCCCCACTGGTCCGACCCGCCCATCTGCAGGCGGCAGCTGACCCGGCTCGCCAGTTCGCGGAAATCGTAGGCCTGCAGGATCATGTAGTTGAATTCGAGGAACGTCAGCGGCTGCTCGCGATCGAGCCGCAGCTTGACCGAATCGAACGTCAGCATGCGGTTGATGGTGAAGTGCGGCCCCACGTCGCGCAGCAGTTCGACATAGCCGAGCTTACTCAGCCACTCGTCGTTATCGACCATCACCGCGTCGGTCGGCCCGTCGCCGAACACCAGCAGCTTTTCGAACACGGTGCGGATCGAGGCGATGTTGGCGGCGATGTCCGCCGACGTGAGCATCTTGCGGCTCTCGTCCTTGCCCGAAGGATCGCCGACCTTGGTCGTCCCGCCGCCCATCACCACGATCGGCTTGTGTCCGGCCTGCTGCAACCGCCGCAGCATCATGATCTGCACCAGCGACCCGACGTGCAGCGACGGCGCGGTGGCATCGAAGCCGATATAGCCTGGAACGACCTGCTTTGCGGCCAGCGCATCGAGCGCGCCCGCATCGGTCAGCTGGTGGATATAGCCACGCTCATCGAGCAGGCGGAGCAGGGTGGACTGGTAGGTCATGGCAGCCTTCGTTTTCGAGCGGCGCGCCTAGCATGGAGCGCTCTCGATAAAAACCCGCCAGTCCTTCCGAACCGATCTGTCCTTCTGAACCGATCTGTCCTCCTCACCCCGCCCGTCCTGAGCTTGTCGAAGGACTGTACTTCTTTTAGCCCGATGGAATGAGCTTCTGGACTTACATGCTGCATTGCCGTGGTGGCTACCTGTACGTTGGTCACACCGATGATCTCGATCGGCGGATCGCGCAGCATCAGAGTGGCGCAATCCCCGGATTTACCGCCGATCACTTGCCGGTTGAACTGGTGTGGTCGGAGGAGTTCCAGACCCGCGAGGATGCGAAGCATGCCGAAAAGATGCTGAAGGGCTGGTCCCGAACGAAGAAACTGGCGCTTGTTCGCGGAGACTGGGATCGCATTTCGGCGCTGGCAAAAGCGAAAGGCAGTCCTTCGACAAGCTCAGGATGGGCGGAATCTGGAATTGCTGTTGCACCCAAACCCGCTCGTCCTGAGCCTGTCGAAGCCAGTCCTGATCAGATATTGCAAACCGCCAGCCGAAGGGGGCTGCACTTCACTTTGCTACCCCACCCGGACACACCCCCATTGGCCGTCACAAGGATCGAGGCAATTGTTCTTGGGATCGACGCGAACTGGCTAAAGCTGCGTTGGATAATCGCGGGCGGTTCGAGCGTAATAGTGCCGCCGCTGGCGGGGCGGGGTCGCGCCGATGGCCTGTGGCAGGCGACATGCTTCGAGCTGTTTGTGCGCATGACGGGTAAGGGTGCGTATTGCGAATTCAACCTTAGCCCGTCTGAACGCTGGGCCGCCTATGATTTTGCCGACTACCGTGACGGAATGGTCGAGCGGCCGATGCCGCGCGATCCGGGCTGCGTCTGGCGGGGCAGTCAGGGCACGCGGATGTTCGATGCGAACCTGCCTTTCGTGGGGCTCCCAAGTCTTCCGGCCGCGATTGCCCTCTCCGCCGTGATCGAGGAAACCGACGGCACCAAGTCTTACTGGGCGCTGGCCCACCCGCCCGGGAAGCCCGATTTCCACCACCCCACTTGCTTCGCCGCGACACTTCCGGCACCGCAAAGGCCATGAAATTCGGTATCGATCGCCTGTTGGCGGACCCTGAACTGCGCCGCCCGCTTTCGGGCAAGCGCGTCGCGCTGGTTGCGCATCCGGCTTCGGTGACGGCGGACCTGACCCATTCGTTCGACGCGTTGATCGCGGCCGGTGTGAACGTGACGTCCGCGTTCGGCCCGCAGCACGGGCTGAAGGGCGACAAGCAGGACAACATGGTCGAGACGGCGGACGAGAACGATCCGCAGTACGGCATTCCGGTGTTCAGCCTTTACGGCGAAGTGCGCCGCCCGACCCCGCGCATGATGGACAGCGCGGATGTGTTCCTGTTCGATCTGCAGGATCTGGGTTGCCGCATCTACACGTTTGTCACCACGCTGCTGTACATGCTGGAAGCCGCCGCTACGTCCGGCAAAGCGGTATGGGTGCTTGATCGGCCCAATCCCGCAGGGCGCCCGCTGGAAGGCACCACGCTGCTCGCCGGGTGGGAAAGCTTCGTGGGCGCGGGGCCGATGCCGATGCGCCACGGGCTGACGCTGGGCGAGATGGGCCGCTGGTTCGTCGATCATTTCGGGCTCGATGTCGATTACCGCGTGATCGCGATGGAAGGCTGGGCACCCGGCCTGGCCCCCGGTTTCGGCTGGCCCGACGATCGCATCTGGATCAATCCCAGCCCGAACGCCGCCAACCTCAACATGGCGCGCGCCTATGCCGGCACGGTGATGCTCGAAGGCGCGACGTTGTCCGAAGGGCGTGGCACCACGCGCCCGCTGGAGGTGCTGTTCGGCGCGCCCGATATCGATGCCAAGGCGGTGCTGGCGGAAATGCGCGGCCTCGCCCCGCACTGGCTCGAAGGCTGCGCCTTGCGCGAATGCTGGTTCGAGCCGACGTTCCACAAGCATGCCCAAACACTGTGCAACGGGTTGATGATCCACGTCGAAGGGCGGTTCTACGATCCCGCCGCGTTCCGCCCCTGGCGATTGCAGGCGCTGGCGTTCAAGGCGATCCGGCGGCTCTATCCCGACTATCCGTTGTGGCGCGATTTTCCCTACGAGTACGTGTTCGACAAGCTGGCGATCGACGTGATCAACGGCGGCCCGGCCTTGCGCGAATGGGTCGATGATGCAGGCGCGATGCCGGGCGATCTCGACGATCGGGCAGGGCGCGACGAGGCCGCCTGGCGCGAGACGATCGCACCCTTCCTGCTGTACCGTTAAGCTTTGGTCATCTGCGCGCGACGGCTTGCGCACGCGCCTGACTGGCGTAGCTTTCGCCTCGCGTCGTACGAGTCCCTCGGGTCGCAGCCCGTGCGAAGCCAACAGGAGGGATGTACCATGAAACGCTTCGTCAACAGTCGCATTGCCGTGTCCGTCGCCTGCGTCGCGCTTGTCGCGTCGCTGGGCGCCTGCAAGAAAGTCGCGGCCGGTGGTGAAGGCGCTCCGATTTCGGAAGCCGCTGCCGCCGCCGCCGCCGATGCCACGCAAAAGGCATGGACTTCGGGCGATTATGCCACGATCGAATCGGTCTATTCGCACGACGTCTTCGGGTTCGATCCCGCCGTCGCGCCGCTGTCGACCGACTGGGGTGACTGGCACAAGCTGCAGGTCGCGTTCGCCGAGCAGAAGTACGACGCGATCGCCGTGCCCGACCGCAAGATCCAGATCCTCGATGGCGACGATTTCGTCGTGTCGGGCACGGGGATGATGACCAGCAAGACCGGCCCCGGCAAACCCGGTGGCATGCGGTTTACCGATGTCTATCACCGCCAGGCCGACGGCAAATGGCTGATCGTGAACGAGCACGTGTCGTTCGTCCCGCCACCGGCCAAAAGCTGACGCCTTAATCCAATATTTCGATCTGGCGGCTAGTGCGGCGTCGTAAACACGGCTCGCATGGAAAGTCTCCAAATTGCAGTGCAATCATTGCGGTAATGTGGAAGCCCGGCACTTGTTCACCAGCAAGGGCTACCGGCTGGTTGCCTGTACGGCGTGCGGATTGGCATTTATTGCCAATCCGCCCGACGCGGCCGAACTCGAACGGCTGTATTCGTCGGCCACGTCCTACCACACCGACCTCGCCGCGCCGGGCAGCGCACTGTTCCTGCGGATGGAAGGCATCGCGCACGACCATCTCGCAGTGGTACGGCAGGTCGCTTCATCTGGCGACCTGCTCGACGTGGGCTGTTCGACCGGCCAGTGGCTGACGCTGGCGCGCAGCCAGGGGTTCGATGTCGCCGGGGTCGAATTTTCAGCCGAGTCCGCCCAGTTCGCTCGCGACCGGTTCGGGCTGACGGTGGACCGGGGCAGCATCCACGAATGCACCCGGCCCGACGCCAGCGTGGATGTGCTGACGATGTTCGACGTGATCGAGCATGTGCCCGATCCCAGTGCCGACATCGCCGCCGCCTTCCGCCTGTTGCGCGGCGGCGGACAATTTGTGCTGTCCACCCCCAACATCGATGGGCTGTTTCCCCGCCTTTCCTACACACTGGCCAACCGCATCGGCCTGTGGCCGCATCCCGATCCGCCGCACCACCTGTACCAGTTTTCTGTCCGCACGCTGGGCGCGATGCTGGAAAAGGCGGGATTCGAATGCGGGCTGGTGGTCCATCGCAACATCGATCTGCCGTACACATTCGGCGCGCCGCGCGCGCTGCTGCGCATGCCCAAGCGGCTGGCGTATGCGCTGGTGTTCGCGCCGATCGCCAAGCTGGGGCCGCTGATCGGGCAAGGCGACTGCTTTTATATCGTGGCGCGCAAGCCCGTGTAGAATTGTCCGACTAACGTCGGATGCGGGCTGGTGCCGTCTCAAATGGAAAAACTCTGAACCCCGGCGATTCCGGCCAATGGCGCGGCGTCTCCGATCAGCACCGACGTCATCGACAGCGCCCCGTCGATCGTATCGTTGAACAGTGCGACATCGTCGCCCGGCAGCCGCGCGCCGGCCACGTAGAGCAACGGCAGGTAATGTTCGGCGCTGTTGATCGCGTTGGCGGCGGCGCGGTCATCGGGTGAAAAGCGGGTGAGCGCGGCGGTGTCGCCCGCGATCAGCGCGGCGTTGGTGCGGCTGCGGAAATCGGCGGCCCAGGCGGGGATCGTGCCTTGCGCCTCGCGCCACAGCGCCAGGTTGTGGATCACGTTGCCGCTGCCCACGATCAGCACGCCTTCATCGCGCAACGGCGCCAGCTTTGCGCCCAGCGCCAGGTGGGCGTCGGCATCGAGCGAGCGGTCGAGGCTCATCGCCACCACCGGGATGGTCGCGTCGGGGAACATCGGCAGCAGCGTACCCCAGGTGCCGTGGTCGAAGCCCCAGCTGTCATCACGCGCAATGCGGTCCTCACCCAGCAGCGCGGCCACCCGGTCGATCAGGTTTGCCGACCCCGGCGCGGGATAGCGCATGGCGTACAGTTCGGGCGGAAACCCGCGGAAATCGTGGATCGTGCGCGGATGGTCGCCCGCCGAAAGGTGCGTGCGGCCCTGCGTTTCCCAGTGCGCCGAGATGCACAGGATCGCTTGCGGGCGGGCTAGCGCCGCTCCCAGCGCCTCGAACGCGGCGCGCTCGGGATTGTCGGTGATCATCGTCATCGGCGATCCGTGGCCGAGGAACAGGGCGGGCAGGCGAGGGCTGGTCATGCCGCGCGATGTAGGGGTGGGGGGTGGCAATTGTGAGTCCCCGCCTCCGTGGGGAAACACTTACGGGCCACCCATCAATGCTTCTTGCGAGTCAGCTCGCGCATGGCCTCGTCCAGCCCCTGCAACGTCAGCGGGAACATCGACCCGCCCAGCAGTTCGCGCACCATCTTGGTCGATTGCGAATAGCCCCACTGCTTTTCGGGCACGGGGTTGAGCCACACCGTGGCCGGATAAACATGCGCCAGCCGATCGAGCCAGACCGCGCCCGATTCCTCGTTGAAATGTTCGACCGATCCGCCCGGATGGCTGATCTCGTAAGGGCTCATCGCGGCGTCGCCCACGAACACCACTTTGTAGTCGTGGCCGTACTTGTGAAGGATGTCCCAGGTCGGCGTGCGTTCGGCAAAACGGCGGCGGTTGTCCTTCCACACGCCTTCGTACAGGCAGTTGTGGAAATAGAAGAATTCCAGGTTCTTGAACTCGGTCGTCGCCGCGCTGAACAGCTCCTCGCACAGCTTGATGAACGGGTCCATCGATCCGCCCACGTCGAGGAACAGCAGCAGTTTCACCGCATTGTGGCGTTCCGGCCGCATGCGGATGTCGAGCCAGCCCTGCCGCGCGGTGCCATCGATCGTTGCGTCGAGGTCCAACTCGTCGGCATTGCCCTCGCGCGCGAACCGGCGCAGGCGGCGCAGCGCGACCTTGATGTTGCGCGTGCCCAGTTCCTTGGTGTTGTCGAGGTTGGCAAACTCGCGCTTTTCCCACACTTTCACTGCGCGCTTGTGCTTGCTTTCGCCGCCGATGCGCACGCCTTCGGGGTTGTAGCCGTCGTTGCCGTACGGGCTGGTGCCGCCGGTGCCGATCCACTTGCTGCCGCCCTCGTGGCGCTTCTGCTGTTCTTCCAGACGCTGCTTCAGCGTCTCCATGATCTCTTCCCACGAGCCGAGCTTCTTGACCGCCTCCATCTCCTCGGGCGTCATGAACTTTTCGGCGACGGCCTTCAGCCAGTCCTCGGGAATGTCGACCGGGCTCTGGCCATAGTCGGTCAGCAAGCCCTTGAAGACCTTGTTGAACACCTGGTCGAACCGGTCGAGCAGCCCTTCGTCCTTCACGAACGTGGCGCGCGACAGGTAATAGAACTGCTCGGGCGTCTGCTCGATCACATCCTTGTCGAGCGCCTCGAGCAGCGTCAGATGCTCCTTGAACGAAGCCTTGATCCCGGCGGTGCGCAGCTCGTCGATGAAGTTGAAGAACATGGGATCAGGTCCGTTTGGCGGGCAGATGATGATGGCGCGAAGTTGACACAGAACGGCGCACGACACACGGTCGGGTCATCGCATTAAACATCTGACAAAAAGCAATAATCTCATCCGAAAAACCAGAGCCGCTGTGACTTTCCGCTGCGAGCCGCTGCGAGCCGCTGCGAGCCGCTGCGAACGTTGAAGCGAGTGGTTCAAAAGGGACCGAATGGCGGATCATCGCGCACCGATAGCGCATTCGCGACATGTAGGAAAATGCTCGATCAAGCGAATTCAGCCCTGAGATGGCGGCGGAGGGGGCTGGCGCGCGAAGGTGGGCAGCTCAGGATCGATCACCGCCCATTCCGGCGCGTCGTCGGTCCAGATGATGACTTGCGGCTTCAGGCCCTGCGCTTGGTCGAGGAAGCCCACGCGCAGCGTGCGGAATTGCGGGCGGGCGGACGATTGTCCCATCACCGGCGTGCCGCAGTTTGCGCAGAAGCTTTGCGTCAGCGTGTTGCCGCTGGCCGCTTCATATGACCACGACCCCAGCGCTCCGTGAAACGTGATCGCCTCGGTCGGGAACATCGCGTTGGTGGTCGCGCTGCCTGCCGCTGCCTTCTGGCACTGGCGGCACCAGCACTGGCGCACCGCCACCGGCTCGCCTTCGATCTTAGCGTTCACAGCGCCGCAGTTGCACTGGCCGGTATAGCTCATTGCGCCATCTCCCCTGTGCAGACTTGTATGAGATAAATACAATCACTAGGCTTCCTGCAAGGCTACAAACCGTGCCCAAGGTTGCCGCCTGCGAAGCTCATCCTGCATTTGGTCGGCTTTCAATCGCCAACTGCACCGCCGCCGATTTTTCTGGAATGGAAACGGTGAAGAAAACGCCGCGTGGAATTTGCCACGAAACGGAAAGCGCCAAAAGGTCGTTACCGACTACGCGAAGTGTGGCCTCATAATCAAACACTGGCCTGTCGAACCAAACAGCAAAAAACCATTGCCCCAGCATATCGTGGGCGATGACTTTGCCATCCTCATCTATCGAACGGGCGACTAACGCCTCTCCACGCCATGAATTTACATTCACACTGGCGATTTCTTTTGCGCCACCGTCCCGGTCTATTTCGATTGTGAGTGAAGCTTTTTTTGCCTCCAAAACCAAGCCACATTCTGCCTTGTCAGCGCGGTCCTTTTGCTCTTTCCAAAGTTCATACGGTGCAATTAGAAGCCGCCACAACAATGCAGCCGCAAGACCAAATAGCGGTATCTGCCACGCCATCTCAGTCATCTTGGACTGCCAGCTTGGATGAAAATGCAGCCCTATGTTCGCGGCAGAACCGATACCTCCCGCGATGGCGTCGCCAATTCCAAATGATCGGTGGAATGATCGCTTAAGCCAGAGGAAGGCGTAGTGAATCGGAGCTCGCATCAGTCCCCTATACCACCGCTAAGCGCAACTGACGCAAGGGGAAGGTTCTCCAAAGCTTGTATGTAATACATACAATCACTAGGCTCCCTGCAAGGCCACAAGCCATGCCAGAGGATGCCCCCAGCGATGCTTACCCTGTACAGTTTCGGACCCGGCGCGAATTCGCTCAAGCCGCTGCTCACTCTCTATGAGAAGGGGCTGGAGTTCAAGGGCGTGCGGCTGAACCCCGCGCAGTTCGAGCACCATGAAGACTGGTTCAAGGCGATCAATCCCAACGGGCAGGTGCCCGCGCTGGTGGATAATGGCAGGGTCATCACCGAATCCACCGTGATCTGCGAATACCTCGAAGACGAATATCCCACCGCCGTGAAACTGCGCCCGGCGGACAGTTATGGCCGCGCGCAGATGCGGGTGTGGACCAAGTGGGTCGATGAATATTTCTGCTGGTGCGTGTCGACCATCGGCTGGTCGCGCATGATCAGCGGCATGGCGCGCGCGATTTCGGCAGAGGAATTCGAGGAGAAGATCAAGCGCATCCCGATCCCCGAACAGCAGGTCAAATGGCGCCGCGCGCGCGACGGCTTTCCGCAGGACATGCTGGACGAGGAAATGCGCAAGATCGGCGTGTCGGTGCGGCGTTTGAACGATCATCTGGCCGACCACGAATGGCTGGCGGGCGAGATGTATTCGCTCGCCGACATCTGCAACTACGCCATCGCGGGCGGCATGCAGTTTGGCTTTGCCGAGCTGGTCAACCAGGCGGACACCCCGCATCTGCTGCGCTGGATCGAAATGATCGCGGCGCGGCCGGCGGCGAAGAAGATGGTTGCCGAAGTGCCGATGGAGCGGTTGGTGGCGGACGCCTGAGGCGAGGGCAGGCTGTGAACGGACGCAACCCCCGGACGCAACCCCCGGACGCAACCCCCGGTCGTAACCCCCGGTCGTAACCCCCGGTCGTAACCCATAGTGGGCGAAAGAATCCTTGGAGAGTGCGGGGCGGCGGGTTAAATCGTTAACCCTCGTCGTCAACCGGTGGTTTACCATTACCTGGGTCGCCCGCTCCCTGTTCGGATCGTTGTGCCTGCTGCTGCTCGCGGGGCCGATGCCGCCTGCGTTCTTGCCGCGGGTCGGCGCGGTTCCTGCGCCTGCGCTCGCGGCGGTTCCGCTGGCCCAGCCTGCCGCGGATGCCAAAGCCCCCGCGCCGTTGCCCGATCCCCAGCCGCCGAGCGTCGAGGACGCCCTGCGCTCGGGCGTGCTGATCGTGGTCAGCAAGGCATCGCAGCACATGCACGTGTTCAAGGATGGCGAAGCCTGGGATTCGACCCCCGTTTCGACCGGAAGACGCGGCCACGCGACCCCGGCGGGGGTGTTCCCGATCCTGCAGAAGCAGTTGCTCCACCGCTCCAACATCTACAGCAACGCGCCGATGCCCTTCATGCAGCGCCTGACGTGGAGCGGGATCGCGATCCACGCGGGGCGCCTGCCGGGATACGCCGCATCGCATGGCTGCATCCGCGTTCCCTATGGCTTTGCGCGATCGCTTTACGGGCTGACCAAAGCAACTGCGACGACCGTGGTCATCGCCAACGAGCCGATCCGGTCCGATGACCATGCGCGCAGCTTTGCGCTGGCGCTACGCCCACCCCAGTTGCCCGCAACCGGCAGTCCGCCGCGCGCCGCGCTCGCCTTGGCGACCCGCATGGCATCGCCGCCCGTCCCCGCGCCCCCGCGGACACCTTTCGCCCAGCCCGTTGCGGCCGCGATCGAGCCCGCCGTCGCGATCACGGGGCAGACCATCCAGTTGGCCGCGACCGCGTCGCTGGCCGAATCGGAGGCGCACTGGGCGCAGCTGCTGAATGTCCGGCCCGAACTCGGCCGGTTCCGCAAGGCCGTCGTCCCAGCGATCGTGGGGTCGCGCCGGGTCTTTCGCCTGCGGGTTTCGGCACCCGACGCGCACGCGTATTGCTCGCGCCTCAAAAGCGCGGGCATCGCCTGCTTCAACGTCATCTAAAACCGGCGCGAACGGTTCAGCTCTGGCGGCGTGCCATGAACGCCAGCCGCTCGAACAGCATCACGTCCTGCTCGTTCTTGAGCAATGCGCCGTGCAGCGGCGGGATCGCCTTGGTCGGATCGCGGTTCTGCAGCACGTCGAGCGGCATGTCCTCGTTCAGCAGCAGCTTGAGCCAGTCGAGCAGCTCGCTGGTGCTGGGCTTCTTCTTCAGGCCCGGAACCTCGCGCACTTCGTAGAAGATATCCATCGCCTTGTTGACCAGCGTCTTCTGGATATCGGGGAAGTGGACGTCGATGATCGCCTTCATCGTGTCGCGGTCGGGGAACTTGATATAGTGGAAGAAGCAGCGGCGCAGGAACGCGTCGGGCAGTTCCTTTTCGTTGTTCGAGGTGATCACCACGATCGGGCGCTCGACGGCCGCCACGGTCTGCCGGGTTTCATAGACATCGAAGCTCATGCGATCGAGTTCCTGCAACAGATCGTTGGGGAATTCGATGTCGGCCTTGTCGATCTCGTCGATCAGCAGCACGGGCAGCTGCGGTGCGGTGAACGCCTCCCACAGCTTGCCCTTCTTGATGTAGTTGGCGATGTCGTGGACGCGCTCGTCGCCCAGCTGGCCGTCGCGCAGGCGGGCGACCGCGTCGTATTCATACAGGCCCTGCTGCGCCTTGGTGGTGGACTTCACGTTCCATTCGATCAGCGGCGCGCCCACAGCCTTGGCGATTTCATGCGCCAGCACGGTCTTGCCGGTGCCGGGCTCACCCTTGACCAGCAACGGGCGGCGCAGCAGCACGGCGGCGTTGACCGCAACCTTGAGATCGTCGGTCGCGACGTAGTTCTGGGTGCCTTCGAAACGCTGCGTCGGAGTCTTCATGGGCTGCGCGTCCTGTCCGTTTAATCGTTCGGTTAAGCGGATAGGTTGCCCGATGGGACCTTGCAAGGGCGAAACGCGGTCTGTGCGGTCTCCATGCCAGCCCGGCGGGATGTGCGGATTGCGCAACGAAAAGGGGCGGCGCCATCGGCACCGCCCCCCGCGTAGTCAGCTTGTCAGCCAGTCTTAGAGATGGCCGTCCGAAGCGTTGTTCATCTGACCCGAAACGGTGTTGAACGTGGTCGACAGCGAGTTGCCCAGCGAACCCATGGCGGTGATCGCGGCAACGGCCACGAGAGCGGCGATCAGGCCGTACTCGATTGCGGTGGCGCCTTCGTTGTCTGCAAACAGCTTTTTGATGAACTTCATGTCCGGTCTCCGAAAAAAGGAACGTCCCCAATGTCTTCTGCCGGGGCGTCCCTTCCCCGACCGCATTGGATGTATCCGCAGTTCCCCTAAGAGATCGTTAAACCGAGGCCCGACTCCCGGGCCCCGATGTCGATTGATGGTTAAGAACCGGTTAAATCCGTCGAATCGGTTGTGCTGGCCCGTTCCAGTATGCCCGCAATCATGTTCCGAGCGCGGATCAGGCGTCGATCATGTCGGGATCGAGTTCGCCCGCGCGGTTCTGGATGAACATGAAACGGTGCTCGGGATTGCGGCCCATCAGCCGGTCGACCAGGTCCTTCACCGCCGCGCGATCTTCGTATTCGGGCGGCAAGGTGATCCGCAGCAGGCCCCGGCTGGCGGGTGACATCGTGGTCTCGCGCAGCTGCTGCGGGTTCATTTCGCCCAGGCCCTTGAACCGGCCGACTTCCACCTTCTTGTTCTTGAAGGTGGTCTTTTCCAGCTCCGCGCGGTGCGCATCGTCGCGCGCATAGGCCGAGGTGCTGCCCGACACGAGGCGATAGAGCGGCGGCTGCGCCAGATAGAGGTGCCCGCGCCGGACCAGTTCGGGCATTTCCTGGAAGAAGAACGTCATCAGCAGCGTGGCAATGTGCGCGCCGTCGACATCGGCGTCGGTCATGATGATCACGCGGTCGTAGCGCAAGTTGTCGGGGTTGCAGTCCTTGCGCATGCCGCAGCCGAGCGCCAGCGCCAGATCGGCGATCTCGGTGTTGGCGCGGATCTTGTCGGCGGTGGCGGACGCGACGTTGAGGATCTTGCCGCGGATCGGCAGGATCGCCTGTGATTTGCGGTCGCGCGCCTGCTTGGCGCTGCCGCCGGCCGAATCGCCTTCGACGATGAACAGTTCGGTTTCGGCGCTGCCTTCGCCCGAACAGTCGGTCAGCTTGCCCGGCAGGCGCAGGCGCTTTGCGCTGGTCGCGGTCTTGCGCTTGATCTCGCGCTCCGCCTTGCGGCGCAGGCGCTCGTCCATCCGCTCCATCACCGCGCCGAGCAGCGCCTTGCCGCGATCGAGGTTGTCGGACAGGAAGTGGTCGAAGTGGTCGCGCACCGCGTTTTCGACCATCCGCGCCGCTTCGGGGCTGGTCAGGCGGTCCTTGGTCTGGCTCTGGAACTGGGGCTCGCGGATGAACACCGACAGCATCACTTCGCTGCCGGTGACGACATCCTCGGGCGCGATGTCCCTGGCCTTTTTCTGCCCGATCAGTTCCGCAAACGCGCGGATGCCCTTGGTCAGCGCGGCGCGAAGGCCCTGTTCGTGGGTGCCGCCGTCGGGCGTGGGGATGGTGTTGCAGTAATAGCTGTACGATCCGTCGGACCAAAGCGGCCAGGCGATCGCCCATTCGACGCGGCCCTGCTGCTCGCCCGGGAAATCCTGCGATCCCCGGAAGAACTGGGCGGTCACGCATTCGCGGCCCGCAACCTGTTCGGCAAGGTGATCGGCCAGTCCGCCGGGAAACTGGAACACCGCCTCTGCAGGCGCATCGTCGCTGGCCAGCGCGGGCGCGCATTTCCAGCGGATTTCCACGCCGGCGAACAGATACGCCTTCGACCGCGCCAGCCGGAACAACCGCGCGGGCTTGAACTTGGCATCCTCGCCGAAAATCTCGGTGTCGGGGATGAAGCTGACCGTGGTGCCGCGCCGGTTGGGCGCCGCGCCCACGCGCAGCAGCCTGGTCGTGGGCAGGCCCCGGCTGAACTCCTGCGCGTACAACTCCTTGTTGCGAGCCACTTCGATGCGGGTGAGCGACGACAGCGCGTTGACCACCGACACGCCCACGCCATGCAGGCCGCCGCTGGTGGCATATGCCTTGCCCGAAAACTTGCCGCCCGAGTGCAGCGTGGTCAGGATCACCTCGAGCGCGGACTTGCCCGGATACTTGGGATGTTCATCCACCGGGATGCCGCGCCCGTTGTCGCTGACGGTCAGCTTGCCCGCGCTGCCGGGCGCGTCCTCAAGCGTGACCTCGATGCGGTTGGCGTGGCCGGCGACGGCTTCGTCCATCGCGTTGTCGATGACTTCAGCGGCGAGATGATGCAGCGCGCGTTCGTCGATCCCGCCGATGTACATGCCGGGGCGGCGGCGCACGGGCTCAAGCCCTTCGAGCACCTCGATCGCCGAACCGTCATAGCTGTCTGTGCCGCCCGTGGGCAGCTTGTCGAACAGGTCGTCCACCATGGGGAACGCCTATAGAACGCGGGGATTCACGCGTGCAACCCGGGGCACGCGCTTATCCGCAAGGTTGGCGGGTTCATGACTGTTCTCTCCCCTGCAGGGGGAGAGATACGCAGACTTGGCCGCGTAGCGGGCTAGTCGCAGTTGAGAGGGGGGCGGCCTGCGCGACGCCCTCTCCCAACCCTCTCCCCCTGAAGGGGGAGAGGGCCAAGAAACCATCAGAACCGCGCGGGCGCCGGGCTGGCGATGGTGAAGGTGCCCGCGCCGACCTGGCGCACTTCCATCGCGCGTTCGGCCACGCCGCTACCGTTGAAGCGGAACACGCCGTCCAGCCCGATGAAACCGTCGCGGTCATACAGCCGCGCGGTGGGGAACGTGCTGCCCGGACGCCAGCTGCGCGCGACGTTGATGGTGAGCAGGACGCTGTCGTAGCCCAGCGTCGCCAGCCGCGAGGGCACGGCGGCAAAACGCTGGCGATAGCTGGTCTCGAACCGGCCGAAGCGGGTGTCGGATACAGCGGCGAACCACGCCCCGCGCAACGCCGGGCTGCGAGTGATGCTGACCTCTCCGCTCCACAGTTCGGTGCCGAGCAGTTGCACGCCGGTGCCGATGAACGGCGCGGCCTGCAACGACAGGCGGCTGCCGTCGGCGATCAGCATCGCGTCCATCGGTCCTTTGTCCTTGGCGCGGCGTACCGCGCTGGCGATCGAGGTGTTGCCGCGATCGTAAGTCTCGATGTCGGTCACCGTGATGCCGCTGGCGCGCGCCGATTCGACGAGCGCAGCCGACGCGCGCTGGCCATAGACGCCGGTGGGCACGATCGCCGCGATCCGCTTGACCCCATGGCCGTGCGCATAATCGACCACGCGGGCGATCGACTGGCCGGGCACCTGGCCCATCACGAACACGTCGCGATCGGCCACGCTGGTGTCGTTCGAATACGTGATCATCGGCACGTGCGCGGGGCGGGCGACATTGGACACCGCCACCACGTCGTCCGACAGCAGCGGCCCCAGGATCAGCTTGTTGCCGTCGGCCACGGCGCGCGCGGCGGCCGACCCGGCGCCGGTCGCGGTATCATACGTGGTGATCCGCACGTTCTGCGCGCTGGTATCGAGCAGCGCCATCGTGGTGGCGTTGGCGATCGACTGGCCGACGCTGCCGTTGGGGCCGGACAACGGCACCAGCAGCGCCACGCGGTGGCGCTCCTTGTCGGTGGGCAGCACATTGGCTTGCGGCGCCGCCTCGGTCGCCACGGGCGCGGGGCCCGATTGCGCCGGTCCGCGCGGGATCACCTGGCACCCGGCGAGCAGCGCGACCGTGCCGAGCATCGCCAGGCTGCGTCCCATGGCGGGCGTGGACGCCGCGATCTGACCCTTGAACATAGCTTGCCGCTCTCCGTGACCCGGTCCATTGGGAGGAACATGGATGCGCCTCCTCTTGACCCCGGGCTCTATATAGTCGCCACCCCGATTGGCAATCTCGGCGACATCACGCGCCGGGCTGTCCAGGTGCTCGAGGCTTGCGACATCGTAGCCTGCGAAGACAGCCGCGTCACGGGCAAGTTGCTGAATCACCTTGCAATCAAGAAACCGATGCGGCGGTACGACGATCATGCCAGCGAAGCCGCGCGCGAAAGCCTGCTCGCCGAAATGGTCCAAAAAGCGGTCGTGCTGGTCAGCGATGCGGGAACCCCGCTGATTTCCGATCCCGGATACCGGCTGGTGCGCGCCGCGCGCGAACGCGGCATCGCGATCACCAGCTTGCCGGGGCCCAGCGCGGCGATCACCGCGCTGACGCTGGCGGGATTGCCGACCGACCGCTTCCTGTTCGCCGGGTTCCTGCCGAGCAAGGCCAAGGCGCGCGACGATGCGATGGCCGAACTCGCGGCGTTGAAGGCGACGCTGGTGTTCTATGAAAGCGGCCCCCGGCTGGTCGCCACGCTGGAGGCGATGGCGACAGGGCTGCCGGGGCGCGAACTGGCGGTGGCGCGCGAACTGACCAAGACGTTCGAAGAATGCCGCACCGGACCTGTGCAGGATCTGGTCGCACATTATACTGCGCATCCCCCGCGCGGCGAGATCGTGGTGCTGGCGGGGCCGCCTGCAGCCACACCGGCGCCCGATGTGGCCAGCCTCGACGATGAACTGCTCGCCGCGCTGGCCGATTTGCCGACGTCCAAAGCGGCGGCGCAAGTCGCCAAGGCGCATGGGCTCGATCGCAAGGCGCTCTATGCCCGCGCGCTGGAACTGAAGGCATGACGTCGCGCCGCATCGAGGCGGAACGGCAGGGCCGGCGGGGCGAAACGTTCGCCATGGTGTGGCTGCGGCTGGCCGGATGGCGCGTGTTGGCACGACGGCAGCGGGTGGGCGCGGGCGAGGTCGATCTGATCGTGCGGCGCGGGCGCATGGTGGCGTTCGTCGAGGTCAAGTGGCGCGCCACGGCGGCCGACCGCGATCTGGCGATCGATGCGCGGCGGCTGCAACGCGTGGCGCGCGCTGCCGAAGTGCTGGCACCGCGCTATGTCCGTGATGGCGATGACATGCGGATCGACGTGCTGCTGCTTGCGCCGGGGCGCTGGCCACGCCACATCACCAACGCCTGGCAACCGTAGAGCCGCAGCAGGTGTGAATTCCGACCGTTATCCAACCCCGTCCGTGCTGAGCCTGTCGAAGCACTGCTTTTCTTCCGAGGCATCGCCAGACTGTGCAGTACCAGACTGGGCACAAAAGAAGGACAATCCTTCGACACGCTCAGAATGGACGGGTTAATCATCGAGGTTTTCCAGTATGACCCTTCGCGTCGCGGTCCAGATGGACCCGCTTCATTCGATCAACATCGGCGGCGATTCCAGTTTTGCGCTGATGCTGTCCGCGCAGGAGCGCGGGCACGAGCTGTATTATTACGACGTGAAAACGCTGGCGTGGCAGGCGGGCCGGGTGTTTGCCGATTGTTCGCCGGTGACGGTGCAGCGTATCGCAGGCAGCCACTACAAGCTGGGCGAAATGCGGCGGCTCGATCTGGGCCATGACATCGACGTGGTGCTGATGCGGCAGGACCCGCCGTTCGACCTGGGCTACATCACCGCCACGCACCTGCTCGAACGGCTCGAGGGCGAGACGCTGGTGGTCAACGATCCCCGATCGGTCCGCAATGCGCCCGAAAAGGTCTATGTGCTCGACTACGCGCGGTTCATGCCGCCCACGCTGATCACCCGTGCGGCGCGTGACGTGCGCGCGTTCCAGCTCGAGATGGCGGCGGGCGGCTTCAGCGGCGCGGTGGTGGTCAAGCCGCTGCACGGCAACGGCGGCAAGGCGGTGTTCAAGGTCGATGCCGATGGCGGCAACCTGTCTGCGCTGTCCGAACTGTTCGGACAGGTCTGGCCCGAGCCGTTCATGGTCCAGCCGTTCCTTCCCGAAGTGGCCGATGGCGACAAGCGCATCGTGCTGGTCGACGGCGTGGTCGCCGGCGCGATCAACCGCCGTCCGGGCGAGGGCGAGTTCCGCTCCAACCTGGCGGTTGGCGGCTATGCCGAAGCGACCACGCTGACGGCGCGCGAAGAGGAAATCTGCGCGGCAATGGGCGCGGAGCTGAAGCGCATGGGGCTGATCTTTGTCGGTATCGACGTGATCGGCGGCAAATGGCTGACCGAGATCAACGTGACCTCGCCCACCGGCATCGTCGCGATCGATCGCTACAACGGCACCGATACGCCCGGCATGATCTGGGATGCGATCGAGGCCAGGCTCTGACTGGCCCCAACCGCCGCGTCCCCGCGAAGGCGGAGACCTCGTGCCGGTGCAGAGCGCACCCGTTTGCCTGAGGTTCCCGCCTTCGCGGGGACGCGGCGCAGGGTCGGGACCATCCCCCCGTTTCGGACGTTACCCCACCCATGAACGACTGGATTTTCCATCTCATCGAAGGCGGCGGCTATTGGGGCATTGCGTTCCTGATGGTGCTGGAGAACGTGTTTCCACCGATCCCGTCCGAACTGATCATGGGCGTGGGCGGCATCGCGGTGGCACATGGGCGGATGGAGGTGCTCCCGCTGATGCTGTCGGGCACGGTCGGCTCGACGCTGGGCAATTACGCGTGGTTCGTGCTCGGCCGGTCGTTCGGGTACGAGCGGTTGCGCCCTTTCGTGACGCGCTGGGGTCGCTGGCTGACGCTCGACTGGACGGGCGTGGAGGCGCTGGTGCGGTTCTTCCGCCGCCATGGCCAGTGGGTGGTGTTCGGCATGCGGTTTTCGCCGTTCATGCGCACGCTGATCTCGCTGCCTGCGGGGCTGGCGCGGATGGGGCACGTGAAGTTCCTGGCGTTCACGTTTGCCGGCGCGACGATCTGGAACGCGTTGCTGGTCTGGGCGGGGTTCCACCTCGGCCGCAATTTCGGCGAGCTGGAGAAGTTCACCGGGCCTGCCGCGCTGGCGCTGATCGTGGCGATCGGGATCGCGTACATGTGGCGCGTGATGACATGGAAACCGCGCCTCGCCGGACCCGGCACCGACGAAACCTGACCGGCGTTTTGCCCGTCAGGCCTGCGGCGGTATCGCCTGCTGCGCGGCCAGCCAGTCTTCCAGATACTTGATCGAATAGTCGCCGTTGAGGAACGTCGGGTCCTCCAGCAGCTTCTGGTGCAGCGGGATCGAGGTCTTGACCCCGTCGATCACCATTTCCTGCAACGCGCGCCGCAGCCGCATGATGCAACCTTCGCGCGTGCGGCCATAGACGATCAGCTTGGCGATCATCGAATCGTAGTACGGCGGGATGCGGTAGCCCGCATACAACCCGCTATCGACGCGCACGTGCATGCCGCCCGCCGCGTGGTAGTTGGTCACCAGCCCGGGCGAGGGCGCGAAGGTCATCGGGTCTTCGGCGTTGATCCGGCATTCGATGGCGTGGCCGGTGAAGCGGATGTCTTCCTGCGCCACCGACAGCGGCTTGCCATCGGCGATGCGGATCTGTTCGCGCACCAGATCGACCCCGGTGATCGCCTCGGTCACCGGGTGTTCCACCTGCAGCCGGGTGTTCATCTCGATGAAGTAGAACTCGCCGTCTTCCCACAGGAACTCGATCGTGCCTGCGCCGCGATAGGCCATGTCGGCCATCGCGCGCGCGACGATGCCGCCCATGCGATCGCGCTCGGTCGCGCCGATCACGGGCGAGGGCGCTTCTTCCAGCACTTTCTGGTGGCGGCGCTGCAGCGAACAGTCGCGCTCGCCCAGATGGATGGCGTTGCCCTTGCCATCGCCGAAGATCTGGAATTCGATGTGGCGCGGGTTGCCGAGGTATTTTTCGAGATAGACCGTCGCATCGCCGAACGCGGCCTTGGCCTCGGACCCGGCCTGCTGCATCAGCGTGGTCAGGTCGTCCGGCCCGGTGCAGACTTTCATGCCGCGTCCGCCGCCGCCCGATGCCGCCTTGATGATCACCGGATAGCCGATTTCGGCCGCGATCTTCGCCGCTTCCACCGGATCGCTGATCGCGCCGTCGGAGCCGGGGACGAGCGGCAGGCCCAGGGCGCCGGCGGTGCGCTTTGCCTCGACCTTGTCGCCCATGGTGCGGATATGTTCGGGCTTGGGGCCGATCCAGATCAGCCCGTGCGCCTCGACGATTTCGGCGAACTGCGCGTTTTCCGACAGGAAGCCATAGCCGGGATGGATCGCGTCGGCGCCGCTGATTTCGGCCGCCGAGATGATCGCGGCGACATTGAGGTAGCTGTCGCGCGCCGCGGGGGGGCCGATGCACACCGCGCGATCGGCCAGCCGCACGTGCATCGCATCGGCATCGGCGGTGGAATGCACCGCGACCGTCTCGATGCCCATTTCGTGCGCCGCGCGGTGGATGCGCAGGGCGATCTCGCCGCGATTGGCGATAAGGATGCGGGATATCGCCATGGCTGGTCGCTCAGTCCCGGCGGATCAGGCGATCACGACCAGCGGCTGGTCGTATTCGACCGGCTGGGCATTTTCGACCAGGATCGCCTTGACCGTGCCGGCGGCGGGTGCGGTGATGGTGTTCATCACTTTCATCGCCTCCACGATCACCAGCGTCTCGCCGGCCTTGACCGCCTGGCCGACGCTGACGAACGGCGTGCTGCCGGGTTCGGCGGAAAGATAGACGGTGCCGACCATCGGCGACTTGACCGCATTGGCATGCGGGTCGGCGACGGGGGCGGGCGCAGCGGCGGATGCGGCAGGGGCGGCGGCGGCGGGCGCGGCATAGGCCACGGGCGCTGCGGCCACGGCGGTCATCGTGCGGGCAACGCGGATCTTGCGATGGCCGTCCTCGACCTCGATCTCGCTCAGGCCGGTCTCACCCAGCAGTTCGGCCAGCTCGCGCACCAGCGCGCTGTCGATGGCCATTTTCTCGCCGTGCCCGGCATGGCCGGTGCTGTCCTTGTCGGCGCTCATTTTATTCCTCGCGGTATCCGAAACTGGCGGTCGCTATGCGCGGGGCAGGCAAGGCTGGCAAGGGGTGCCGGGCGCGCAACCCGGCCCGCAATCGTGGAAAACTGGACGGCCGGGCCGATTCAGAGGCCGATTCAGAGGCCGGCCGCCGCCTCCAGCCCGAGCAGATAGCTGCGGGCACCGAATCCCGCGATCGAGCCTTTTGCCGCCATGCCGACAAAGCTTTTGTGCCGGAAGGGTTCGCGCGTGTGCGGGTTGGACAAGTGAATTTCGATCACCGGGGTGCGGATTGCCTTGATCGCATCGTGCAGCGCCACGCTCGTGTGGGTATAGGCGCCGGCGTTGATCAGCACCGCCTTGGCGCCGCTGGCCTGCGCTTCGTGCAGCCAGTCGACCAGATGGCCTTCATGGTTGGACTGGCGCATGTCGATGTGCAGCCCCAGTTCGCGCGCACGATCTTCCAGCATCCCGGCGATGTCGTCGAGCGTGTCCGACCCGTAGATCGCCGGTTCGCGCATGCCCAGCAGGTTGAGGTTCGGCCCGTTGAGCACGAACACCGTCGTACCGGCGGAAACGTCTGGCGTGTTGTCTTGCGAAGTTGCGGGCATCGGCGGACCTGTCGGGCTGGCGTGGAACGGCGCCCCTGATAGCCCCGGCGCGCCGTGACGCAAGACCGAGGGCTGGATCAGGTCAACACGGGGTCAGGCCAACACGGGGTCAGGCCAACCGCCCCGGGTGCTGGCCGCTTAATGGACGGCAGGACCGTGGAGCGGCGGGGAATCGCCGCCACCACCACCACTGTCGGGCACCGCGGGTGGCGGGGGTGGTGGCATTTCGGTATCGGGCAGATCGTTGTTGCTGTTGAGATCGGCGGCGGGATCGTTGGCTGGTGGGCCGGCGTCTTCGTCGTCCTCCACGGCGGCTTCGGGCACTTCGGCCGGGGTTTGATGCGCCGCATCGGCCGCGGCCGCATCGGCTTTGATCTGGGCGCGGTCCGCTTTCGATTCGGCGGCGGCCAGCCGTCGCTCCAGCGCCGCGTCGCGCACGGCCTGCTCGTTGCCACAACCGCCGAGCATGCCGCCCAGCAGCGCAATGCCCGCCAAACCTACCGCTTTCAGCCTGTTCACGCGTTCGCTTCCTCAGCCCGACCGGGCAAAATACTTCGGTTGAACAAACGCCATAGCAGCAAATGGTTACGCGAAACTAACCAAGGGGAAATGGAGTCTGTTTCAGCGAGGCTGAAACAGGTGCGGCACCGGCCCACTCCCTCGGCCCAACCACCCATAAGATATCCTGTCGGGTGGCCGGGCCGGGGGAGTGGGCTGGTGCCGCTTCCACGCCAGTGGAATAAACTCTACCGGTCGGTGCCCCTGGCTTTGCCCCACTGGCGCGCCGCCGTGTAGCCAAGGTAGCCGGTGCCGAACAGGCCGTAGAGCGGTTCGGGCAACGCCGCGAGATAGCCGGTGATGCCGCTGGCGATGTCGCGCGCGGCGTCGGGCCGGAACGCGGCGATCAGCCCCATCGGCAGCGACCACAGGATCATGACGTACATCACGTAAAGGAATCCGGGCCGCGCGCGGCTGGTCCACGGATCGGGCGACTGCGCTTCGGCGATGATCGCGGACAGCTGGCTCTGCATCCCCGCCAGTTCCTGCGTGCCCTGCAGCTTGAGCAGTTCCAGCTTGGCCGCATCGCGCTGCCGGGGATCGGGGATCACTTTGTCGATGATCGCCGCGAGCGGGGTAAGAATGCTATCGAGAAGCGCCATCGCCATGCTCCGCCATAAGAATCGGGAGCCGGAGCATGTAACCAGATCGGTTCGTGTAGGACAATGGTTTTGCGAAGCTGCACGGTGGGGCGGTAAGGCCGTCGCGCAAAACGGACCATCGGCCGCCCGGTCGCTGTTTCCTGTTCTAAGGAAACTGGTCGGGACGAGAGGATTCGAACCTCCGACCCCCACACCCCCAGTGTGATGCGCTACCAGGCTGCGCTACGTCCCGACCGAGGGGCGCCCTATAGGCACGACGATCCGGGAAGGCAAGCGCTCGCCTGCCGACCATTCGTCCGCGCTGGCGGCGTGACGTCCCGCCATCGGCCATCGTTGCCTTGATCGCGCATTGCTGCTAGTCGCGCCGACCATCCCGTAACGGGTCACAAACCGGTCCATCCGGCAAGCCAGAACCCGGCCCGCCCGGCAAGAGCGCCGCGCAGCGCGCGACTTGTTCGGTGTGGCAGATGCAAGAGAACGTCGCCCGACCCATGATCACTTCCTCCCTGCTTTCCGTCCTGTCCGCCGCTGCCACCAGCGCGGCCCCTGCCGAACCGCCCGCGTGGATGCAGTTCCTGCCGCTGGTGGCGATGGGCTTCATCTTCTGGTTCCTGATCCTGCGCCCGCAGATGCGTCGGCAGAAGGACACCCAGGCCAAGATCGCCGGGTTGCAGAAGGGCGATCAGGTCGTCACCGCCGGCGGGCTGGTGGCCAAGGTGATCAAGGTCGATGACACTTACGTCGATCTGGAACTGGGGCCGAACGTGCGGGTCAAGGCCGTGCGCTCGACCATCGGCGATGTGATCCCGCCCAACGCCACCGCGCCGGCCAACGACTGATTTCAGGGAAGATTTTCCGGACATGCTCGATTTTCCCCGCTGGAAGGTGATCTGGCTGTGGTCGCTGACGATCATCGGCATCCTGGCCGCGATCCCGTCGCTGACCACCGCCGCCGGGTTCGCCTGGCCCTCGCAATTGCCAGAACCGCGCGTCAACCTGGGGCTCGACCTTGCCGGCGGGAGCCACATCCTGCTCGAAGCCGATCCCAGCCAGGTCACGTCGCAGCGGCTTGAAGGCATGGAAGAATCGGTGCGCGGCAAAGTCGCGTCGTCCGATGGCAAAGTGCGCGTCAGCGACATTGCGCAGACCAACGGCACGCTGACGTTCGTGGTGCAGGACCCGACGCAGGTCGACGCGATGCGCGAAATGGTCCTGCCGCTGACCAGCGGTGCGGGCTTGACCGGCCAGCGCGACTGGAAGATCGAGGTCGTCGACGGCACGCGGTTCATCCTCACCCCCACGCCCGAAGGCATCGCGCAGGCGGTGACGCAGGCGATGGACACTGCCGTGGAAGTGGTGCGCAAGCGCATCGACGCGCTGGGCACGCGCGAACCCACCATCATCCGGCAGGGCGACAATCGCATCGTCGTGCAGGTTCCCGGCCTGCAGGATCCCGCCGCGCTGAAAAGCCTGCTGGGGCAGACCGCCAAGCTCGAATTCAAGCTGGTCGACACCACCGCGCTGCCGTCCGACATCGCCAAGGGCATCGTGCCCCCGGGCAGCGAGCTGGTGCCGTTCGCACCGGGCTCGCCGCAGGCCGGCACCCGGCTGGCGGTCAAGCGGCTGGGCGGCATTCGCGGCGACACGCTGACCAACGCGCAGCAGAGCAACAACCAGCAGACCAACGAGCCGGTGGTCAGCATCACCTTCAACAACGAAGGCGGCGCCAAGTTCGCCAAGCTGACCACGGCCAATGTCAACAAGCCGTTCGCGATCATCCTTGACGGCAAAGTCCTGTCGGCGCCCAACATCAACGAGCCGATCATCGGCGGGACCGCGCAGATTTCGGGCAGCTTCACCGCGCAAAGCGCCAACCAGCTGGCGATCTCGCTGCGATCGGGCGCGTTGCCGGTCGATCTCAAGGTGGTGGAAGAACGCACCGTCGGGCCCGATCTCGGCGCGGATTCGATCCGCAAGGGCATGATCGCAATGCTGGTCGGCACCGTGGCGGTGATGGCCTTCATCTTCTTCACGTACGGCCGGTTCGGGGTCTATGCCGACATTGCGCTGGTCATCAACGTGCTGATGATCCTGGGCGTGATGGCGATCGTCAACACCACGCTGACGCTGCCGGGCATCGCCGGGTTCGTGCTGACGATCGGCGCGGCGGTGGACGCCAACGTGCTGATCAACGAGCGTATCCGTGAGGAACGCAAGCGCGGACGCCGCGTGGTCCAGGCGGTGGAGATGGGCTACAAGGAAGCCAGCCGCGCGATCTATGACGCCAACATCACCAACATCATCGCCGCGGTGCTGATGTTCCTGTTCGGCTCGGGCCCGGTCAAGGGTTTCGCGGTGGTGCTGGTGATCGGCATCATGACATCGGTGTTCACCGCGATGACCATGACCCGCCTGTGGGTATCCCAGTGGCTGCGCAAGGCGCGCCCGTCGACCATAGAAATTTGAGGTCAGGCACATGAAACTCGTCAAGCTTGTCCCCGACGACACCAACATCCACTTCCTCAAGTGGCGCATCCCGTTCTTCATCGTCAGCGGACTTCTGGTCCTGGCGTCATGGGCGCTGGTGCTGACCGAGGGGCTGAATTTCGGCGTCGATTTCGTCGGTGGCCAGATGATCCGCGCCACGTTCGAACGCAGCGCCACCGCGCCCGTCGGCGGCTTGCGCAGCGAAGTGACCGCGCTGGGCTATGGCGAACCGATCATCCAGACGTATGGCAAGCCCAACCAGGTCTCGATCCGGATGAAGCTGCCCAAGGGTGCCGACCACGATCCGGCGCTGGCCGACACAATGACGCGCACGATCACCGCCGACCTCAAGGCCAAGCACGCCGACGTGCGCATCGATGGTGTCGATTCGGTATCGGGCAAAGTTTCCAAGGAACTGGGCTGGACCGCGTTCAAGGCGCTGGGTTTCGCCGCGATCGCCATCTCGATCTACATCTGGGTGCGGTTCGAATGGCAGTTCGGCGTGGGCGCGCTCGTCAGCCTGGTGCACGACGTTTCACTGACGCTGGGCATGTTCGCGGTGACGCAGATCGAGTTCGATCTGAACATCGTCGCGGCCTTGCTCACGCTGATCGGCTATTCGCTCAACGACACGATCGTGGTCTATGACCGCATCCGCGAGAACCTGAAGAAATACCGGCGCATGCCGATGCCCGAGCTGCTCGATCTTTCGGTCAACGAGACGCTGGCGCGCACCGTCATGACCTCGCTGATGATGCTGATCACGCTCACCGCGCTGCTGCTGCTGGGGCCGCAGGTAATCTTCGGCTTCACTGCGGCGATCACGCTGGGCATTTTCGTCGGCACATACAGCTCGATCTACATGGCCGCGCCGATCCTGATCTGGCTGCGCGTGACCTCGGGCAGCTTCGTCCCCAACGAATCCGCACAGGACCGGCAGGAACGGCTCGCCCGCGAAGGCGCCTGACGCTACCCGTTTGGATCAGTCGATGGCGGGCGCTCTGCCCACAACCGCTGCGGTATAGAACCCGGCCAGCGCGGCGGCGTTAGCGTCCCAGCTGAACCGCGCGGCGCTGGCCGCGACCGCATCCTGCGCGGGCGGATCGGCGAGCAGATCGCGCACCGCGTCGGCGATGGCGGTGGGGGTGCGCTCCACGATGCGGCCGGCGACCGGATCGTTCACCACCTCGCGCGCGCCGCCGACATCGGGGATGACCAGCGGCGTGCCGCACGCAAGCGCCTCGATCCACGCGTTGGCGAGCCCTTCGCGCTCTGACGGCAGCACCATGACATCGCCGGCGCTGAGCAGCGCGGGCAGCGTTTCGTGCCCCACCGCGCCGAGGAAATGGACCCGCTCCGCCAGATCGAGCCGTGCGGCCAGCGCGCGCAACACCGGCTCGTTTTCGCCGGTGCCGGCCAGCGCGAGCCGGACGTCGGCGGGCAGTTGCGCCAGCGCCTCGATCGCCAGCGACTGGCCCTTGATGCGGATCAGCGCGCCGACGCTGAGCAGCAGGCGGCCTTCGACCGGGATGTTCTGATCGGGCATCGCCGAGGCCAGCTGGCGCGCGGCGGCGCGGGGCAGGGGCTTGAACCGGTCGTGGTCGAGCCCGGTGTAATGCACCGCGATCTTGCCGCGATCCATGCCGAGCGCCGCCATGTCGCGGGCCAGCGCATGCGACACCGACAGCAGCACCGCGGCGCGGTCCGCAGCGGCCAGCATCTGCTTGCGCGCCGACGCGTTGCCGCCCCACACATGGATGTCGGAACCGCGCGCCTTGATCGCCAGCGGCAGGCCCAGCGCATCGGCAATGCGCATCGCGGCGGGGCCGTCGGGATAGAAGAATTGGGCGTCGACCAGGTCGAACGAATGCTCGGCGTGCAGCTTGCGCGCCAGCGGCAGCACCGCGCGCGCGATCAGCGCCGGGTTGAACCGCCCGCTCAACCCCGGCACTAGCGTGAACGGCACGTGATGGACGGCCAGATCGCCGTCCTGTTCGAACGGCACGGTCGCGGCCACGTCGGCATAACGGGCCAGCTTGACCGGTGGCAAGCCGATGGGGTTGATGACGGTGACGTCCCAGTCGTCGCGCGCGGCGAGCGCATGCAATTGGCGCGCCACGAACCGGCCGAACGCCGGGCGGCGAGGCGTGGGATAAAGCGTCGCGATCGACAGCAGGCGGCGCGGGCGCGCGCCCTCAACCGGCGTGTCGTCCACGGTCAGAGCCGCCGCACGAGCATTTCCGCAACGCCGAGCCAGGCCGGCTGGTCGATCACCACCTGCCGCTGCCCCGGTCCCGGCGGCAGCAGCGCGATGCGGCCATCGCGCTGGTCGATCATCCGGCCGAACGCGAACCGTCCGGCAGGGCGGGGGGCCAGCACATCGCGATTGAGCGCGCGCGCATAGTCGTCCGGGCCGACTTCGCGCAGCCACACCTGGTCGTCCGCGCGATATTCGCCGGCGCCGACGTCGACGAGCAGCGCCATCAGCTTTTCATCGCCCAGCAGTTCGATCGGCAGCACGGCATCGGTCGGCCGGGCCAGCGCCTCTGCGCCCTGCGCGCCAAGACGTGCCACCGCGCGCGGGGCACCATCGTTGTCGGCCTTGACCAGCAGTTGCGGATCGACCCCCAGCGCTGCACCGATCCGGTTCATCCACACCAGCGAAAGATTGCGCATCCCGGTTTCGAGCCTGCCAATCGTTTGCGCAGTGGTCGGCGGATCGCAGTTTACCGCCACATCGGACAGAGTCATGCCCTTCTGTTTCCTGATGTCTCGGATTCGGTTGATCATGACAGCGGGATCCTCGGCGAACCGGTTTGGTTTTTCGCTTTCCTACAAAGCAGATGCGGGAGCAAGGGGCGTTTCGGACATTGTTCCTGTTATGTGCCCCTTAATGCAAAGGTGACGTCATGAAACCCATTCTCGTGGAACGCGAACTCACTGCGGCAGGTCCGCGCAAGCGCGAAAATCGCGCCACCGGATGCCGCAGCGTGACGGTCAACCTGGCCGAATCGCCGCTTGGCTGGCTCCACGCGCGGGGGCATCTGACCGATCGTCAGTTCAATGCGGGCGAGCGTCTGCGCGCCGATTGGGAACGCGCGCAACTCGCGCCCAGCGTCACCATGCGCTGGGATGTGGTCCGCATCAAAGGGAGCGGCGGCGACGGCGGACTGAGCGCCAGCGAACGGCAGATCGCCGCGCGGCACCGGTTCGACAGCGCAGTCGGGGCCGCCGGCAGCGGGCTGTCGGACATCCTGTGGCGCGTGGTCTGCGCAGGCGACAGCGTGCCGGTGGCGGAAAAGGCGCTGGCCTGGCCGGTCCGCAGCGGCAAGCTGGTGCTCGGGATCGCGCTCGATCGGGTGGCGGATTTCTATCGCATCCGATGAACGGCTGACGGCAATCGACCAACGGTGCACGATCGCACTTGCCATGGCTCGCACCGCGTGGAAATCGGTAACGATTGAAACAATCAGCGGGACGCACAATGGCCATTTCGATGCTGGAACGACGCGAATTCCTGGGCGCTGGCGGCGCGGCGCTGACGTGGGGGTTGCTGCGGCCGGGCGTGGCGTTTGGCAAGGGATCGACCGACGCCGCGTTCAACGCTGCGCTCGACCGGATCTTCTACGATGAGCTGCTGCTCGCGCCCGAGGATGCGACCGGGTATGGGCTCGACAAGGGTCCGCGCGCACAGCTGAAATATCGGCTCGACGATCGCAGCGAGGCCCATCGCGCGGTCACGCTCGCGGCCAACCGGCGCTCGCTGGCGAGGATCCGCGCCTTTGATCCGGCAGGGCTGAGCCAGGCGGGCAAGCGCAACCGCGATGTGCTGCTGTACATGTTCGAACAGCGGCTGGTCGCATCGCGGTTCGAGCTGTCATCCGTTCAGCGCCCTTATACGATTACCCAGCAGGGCGGCGCGTACTTCGGGGTGCCCGATTTCCTCGACAGCCAGCACACCGTTGAAACGTCGGCCGATGCGGAAGCCTACCTGTCGCGGCTTTCGGGTTTCGGGAAGGTGCTGGACGATGAAACCGCCTATCAGCGCAAGCTGGGCGCGCGCGGGATCGTGGCGCCGGGCTGGTCGATCGACCTGGCGCTGGGCCAGATGCGCAAGCTGCGCGCGGCCACGCCCGAGAGCAACGCCATGGTCCAGTCGCTGGTGCGGCGCACCACGGCCAAGGGCCTGGCCGGGGCGTGGCAGGCCCGCGCGGCGCGGATCGTCGGCGGCACGGTCTATCCCGCGCTCGATCGCCAGATCGCGCTGATGGAGCAGCTTCGTCGCACCACGAAGGACGGCGACGGGGCGTGGCGCCTGCCGCAGGGTGACGCGATCTACGCCGCCGCGCTGCGCGAGGCGACCACGACCGACGACACGCCCGAGCAGGTCCACCAGATCGGGCTCGACCAGGTGGCAGACATCACCGGCAAGCTCGACGCGATCCTGAAAGCTGCCGGCTTCACCACTGGGTCGGTCGGCGCGCGACTGACCGCATTGAACCATGCGCCCGAACAGCTGTGGCCCAACACCGACGCGGGCCGGGCGGGGCTGATCGCCAGCCTCAACGCCGGGATCGCGGCAATGGAACAGCGGCTGCCGCAGGCGTTCGCCGGGTTCCCGCACAATCCGCTCGAAATCCGCCGCGTGCCGCCGGAGATCCAGGACGGCGCGTCGAACGGCTATTACTACTCCGCTGCGCTCGATGGATCGCGCCCGGCGATCTACTGGATCAACCTCAAGGACACCGCCGAGTGGCCGAAATATTCGCTGCCCTCGCTCACCTATCACGAGGGCATTCCCGGGCATCACCTGCAGGGCGGCTACGCGCAGGCCGGCGGGGAGCTGCCGCTGCTGCTGAAGAACTATTTCATCTCGTCCTACGGCGAGGGCTGGGCGCTTTATGCCGAGCAGCTGTCCGATGAGCTGGGCGCGTACAACGGCATCGAGCGCGCCGGATACCTGCAGTCGTTCCTGTTCCGCGCGGCGCGGCTGGTGGTCGATACCGGCATCCACCACTACAAATGGAGCCGCGAGAAGGCGACCGCGTACATGGTCGACACCGTCGGCTTTGCGCCTGCGCGCAGCCAGCGCGAGGTCGAGCGCTATTGCACCATGATCGGGCAGGCGTGCAGCTACAAGATGGGCCATACCGCGTGGGTGGCCACGCGCGAAAAGGCCCGCACGGCGCTGGGCGACAAGTTCAGTCTGCCGTGGTTCCACGACATCCTCAAGGAGGGCGTGATGCCGTTGTCGATGCTGGAACAGCGGGTGGAGGAGCGGACGCGGGAGCGGTTGGCGGCGGCGTAGCGAAGGCCCCTCCAACCGGCCCTGCGGGCAGTGCGCAGCACTGACGGAGGGGCTGCTTACCCTTCGACCAGCTCCGCCAGCTCCAGCCAGCGCTCCTCGGCGGCGTGCTTGTCCGCCTGCGCCTTGGCGATCGCGGCCGTCAGCGCGGCAAACTTCGCCGGGTTCGCGACATACAGCGCCGGGTCGGCCAGCGCGGCCTCGTCGCGCGCAATCGCCGCTTCCAGTTCCTCGATCCGCGTCGGCAGGATCTCGTAGTCGCGCTGGTCCTTGTAGGTCAGCTTGGCCTTTTTCGCGGGCGGCGGGGGAGGCGGTGGCGGCGCGGCTTCGGTCCTGCTTTTGCCCACGGGCAGCACGCGACCCTTGCGCTGCTTTTCCCAGTCGGCATAGCCGCCCGCGACCACATCGACTTTGCCCGACCCATCGAGCCCGAGCGTGATCGTCACCGTGCGGTCAAGGAAATCACGGTCGTGGCTGACGATCAGCACGGTGCCGTCGTAGTCCGAGATCACTTCCTGCAGCAGGTCGAGCGTTTCGAGATCGAGATCGTTGGTCGGCTCGTCGAGCACCAGCAGGTTGGATTTGCGCGCGAACTCGCGCGCCAGCAGCAGGCGTGAGCGTTCGCCGCCCGACAGCGTGCCGACGCGCGCCTCGACCATGTTGGGATCGAACAGGAAGTCCTTCAGGTAGCCTTGGATGTGCTTGCGCACGCCTTGCACGTCGATCCAGTCGCCGCCTTCGGCGAGCACATCGCGCACGCGCTTTTCGGGCGACATCAGGCTGCGCTGCTGGTCGATGATCACCCCGTCGAGCGTCTTGGCCAGCGTGATCTTGCCCTCGTCGGGCGCAATCTCGCCGGTCAGCAACTTGAGCAGGGTGGTCTTGCCCGCACCGTTCGCGCCGACCACGCCGATGCGATCGCCGCGCGTGATGCGCAGCGAAAAGTCCTTGATGATCGTGCGCTGGGTGTCTCCGGCCCCGAACCGCTTGACCACTTTGTCTGCCACGATCACCGCGCGGGTCTTCACATCGTCGGTGCCCAGCGACAGCTTGGCGACACCGGTGGGGGTGAGCATCGCGGCGCGGGCGGCGCGCATTTCCCACAGCTTTTCGAGGCGGCCCTGGTTGCGCTTGCGCCGCGCGGTGACGCCGCGTTCCAGCCAGTGCGCCTCGATCTTGAGCTTGGCGTCCATCCGGTCGGCGTTGCGCGCCTCTTCGGCGAAGACCTGCTCCATCCACGCCTCGTAGCCGCCAAAGCCGACTTCCTTGCGCCGCATCGATCCGCGATCGAGCCACAGCGTCGCCTTGGTCAGCCGGGTGAGGAAGGTGCGGTCATGGCTGATCACCACGAACGCGCCGTTGTAGCGTTGCAGCCAGCTTTCCAGCCAGTCGATCGCGGCGAGATCAAGGTGGTTGGTCGGCTCATCGAGCAGCAACAGGTCGGGTTCGGATGCCAGCGCGCGGGCGAGCGCGGCGCGGCGCCGTTCACCACCGCTGGCGCTGGTCGCATTGCGTTCCAGATCGATGCCCAGCTGCCCGGCGATGGCTTCCACCGCGTGGCGTGGCGGGGCATCGGGGCCGGCCAGCGCGAAATCGATCAGCTTGTCATACCCGGTGAAGAACGGGTCCTGCTCCAGCGTGACGATGCGCGTGCCGGGCTGGACCGAGCGCGTGCCCTTGTCGGCATCGACCTGGCCCGCCAGCAGTTTGAGCAATGTGGTCTTGCCCGCGCCATTGCGCCCGATCAGCGCCAGCCGGTCCCGCGGGCCGACGTGGATGTCGAGGTCGCGGAACAGCCAGCCGTTCCCCTGGACAAGGCCAAGGCCTTCCCAGCTTAGTATCGGTGCTGCTGCCATATGGGGCGCGCTTAGCGGGGCATCGCCGCAAGGTCTAGTGCAGTGCGTGCGCGGGAACGGTCCGTTCAGCCGCGCGTCATGCCGTTGCGGCGATCCGTCGCCGCATCAACCGAAGGGGATCTTCACATGCTTCGTTCCAGCCTTGCCATCGCCGCGCTCGCCGGCCTCAGCACACCCGCGTTCGCCGCAGAGGTGCAGGTGGCCTCGCAAGGCCCGGTAGTCGAGATTTCGGCTACCGAGACTGTCCAGTCCGATCCCGATATCGCCACCATCGGCGCCGGCGTGACCACACGCGCGCCCACGGCTGTCGCGGCGATGCAGCAGAACGCCGCCGCTATGGACAAGGTCATCGCCCGTTTGCGCGCGCTGGGCATCCCGCGCGCCGACATCCAGACCAACGGCATCTCGCTCAACGCGCAATACCAGTACAACAACGGCGCGCCGCCCGCCTTCCTCGGCTATGACGCGGCCAACCAGGTCAGCGTGATCCTGCGCAACACCGCCAAGGTTGGCCAGACGCTCGACGCGCTGGTGGCGGCAGGCGCCAACGACATCAGCGGCCCCAGCTTCAGCATCGACGACGACAAGCCGGTCCGCGCCGTGGCACGCAAGGCCGCGTTCGAGCAGGCGCAGGCGCGCGCCAACGAATATGCCAAGCTGGCCGGGTTCAATGGGCTGCGGCTGCTGTCGATCGAGGAAGCCACCAGCGAACGCGGGCCGGTGCCGTTCATGCGCAACGCAGTGATGGCGCAGGCCAAGGCGCCGAGCACGCCGGTCGAACCGGGCCGCGTCGGTACGGCGGTGTCGGTGACCGTCAAATACGAACTGGTGAAATAGAACCGGCGTTGAAGCTGTAATACGCCTGAACGCTCGCCTGCGACAACATTCACACCTTGTTCAATCCGCAGGAACTAGGCATTCGGGCATCATGAAACGGCCCGCCATCCCCTTCGCCCCGCTCCTCGCGCTCTGCCTGGTTTCGGTTTCGGCCGTTTCGCAGGCAGAGCCGCGCCGTGACGAGCAAGGCCAGATTCGCCGCGAGATCGCCGCCGGCAACGTCCATTCGCTGCGCGACATCGAACGGCGCGTGCTGCCGACCAAGCCAGGGATGCAGTACCTGGGGCCGGAATACGATGCGACGGCGATGGCCTACCGGCTGAAATTCATCCGCGACGGGCGCGTGGTGTTCGTCGATGTCGATGCGCGCAGCGGCCAGATCATGGGTGAATCGCATTAGGGTGCGCCGTCGGCACCGGCGGTTGCTTGACCGGCTGGCCGCAAGCCACCATCTTGCAACCACAACCCAACCAACATTTACAACAGGGCCACGCCGTTCGCGTGGCCAGCAGGGGACAGCCGGATGCGCATCCTGATCGTCGAGGACGAACCAACCCTCGGCAAGCAGCTCAAGACCACGCTGGAACAGACCGGCTATGCGGTGGACTTGTCCACCGATGGCGAAGACGGCCATTTCCTGGGCAGCACCGAGGAATACGACGCCGTCATCCTCGACCTCGGCCTGCCCGAGATCGACGGGCTCACCGTGCTCGGCATGTGGCGCAAGGAAGGCCGCCAGTTTCCGGTGCTGGTGCTGACCGCGCGTGACAGCTGGTCCGACAAGGTCGCCGGCCTCGATGCCGGTGCCGACGATTACCTCGCCAAGCCGTTCCAGACCGAGGAGCTGATCGCCCGCCTGCGCGCGTTGATCCGCCGCGCTTCGGGCAATTCCTCGTCCGAACTGACCGCCGGCGACGTGCGGCTGGATACGCGTTCGGGCCGCGTCACGCTCGACGGCGAACCGGTCAAGCTGACCGCGCAGGAATACAAGCTGCTGTCCTACCTGCTCCACCACAAGGGCAAGGTGGTGAGCCGCACCGAGCTGATCGAACATATCTACGATCAGGATTTCGATCGCGATTCCAACACCATTGAAGTGTTCGTCACCCGCATCCGCAAGAAGCTGGGCGCCGACGTGATCACCACCATCCGCGGTCTGGGCTACAGCCTCGACGATCCGGCCGAGCCGGGGCGGGGCTGATCCCGGGCACCGCCATTCATGAGCCTGTCGCCCAAGGGGTGAGGGGCAACGAGGGTTGCCATGCCCGGCGAGGATGAATCCTTTGCAACCGTAGTGCCCGCGCGGCACACGGGATCGCTGTCGCGACGCATGCTGCTCATCGCGTTTGCGTGGGTTTCGGTGTTGCTGCTGGGCGGGGGGCTGGCGCTCGATCGCACGCTGACCGGCCTCGTCACGCGCAATTTCGACGATCAGCTGGGCTACATGCTCACCGCGATGGTCGCATCGGCCGAGATCGGCCCCGATGGCGAAGTGTTCTTCAACCGCCCTCTGGGCGACCAGCGCTTCCTGGAACCCAACAGCGGGTTGTACTGGCAGATCAGCGGCAAGGGGCATGACGATTTCCCCTCGCGCTCGCTGTGGGACCGCAGCCTCAAGATCGAACCCAGCCACTTCGACAGCCAGCCGCACGTCTACGACAGCAAGCAGTTCGAGGACGAGCCGCTGCGGATGATGGAACGGTCGGTCATCCTGCCCAGCAGCGCCACGCAATGGCGCTTCACCGTCGCCGCCAGCCGGGGTGAGCTCAACGGCCAGATCCGGCGGATCCGCTCGATCCTGATCTGGAGCTTCCTCGTGCTGGGGCTCGGGCTGTTCCTGATGGCGGCGCTGCAGACCTATTACGGCCTCGGCCCCCTGCGCCGCGTGCGCCGCGCGATTGCGGCGATGCGCGGCGGCGGGGCGAGCCGGGTGACCGAGCCGCTGCCGCTGGAAGTGCAGCCGCTGGTGCAGGAACTGAACGCGCTGCTCGAACACTCCGAACGGCAGGCGGAAGAAGCGCGCACCCATGCCGGCAATCTTGCCCACGCGCTCAAGACTCCGCTGACCGTGGTGATGAACGCGGCCACCGCGCAGGCGCCCGATCTGGCCGACACCGTGATCCGCGAGGCGGCGGTGATGCGGCGGCAGGTCGATCACCACCTCGCGCGCGCGCGCGCCGTGGGCCGCCGCGCGGTCGGCCTGTCGCGCGCCGCGATCTGGGACAGCGCCGAGGCGGTCGAGCGCGCTGTGACGCGGCTCTACCCGCACGTGCGGCTGGACATGGACGGCAATCGCCACGCGCTGGTGGCGATCGAGCGGCAGGACCTCGACGAAATCCTCGGCAACCTGATCGAGAATGCGGCCAAGTACGGCGGTGGCAGCGTGTTCGTCACGATCGACGCGCTGCCCAAGGATCCCACCGCCTGCGAGATCTGGGTCGAGGACGACGGCTGCGGCATTCCCGAGGACGCGCGCGAGAAGATTTTCGCGCGGGGCGCAAGGCTCGATACCGGCAAGCCGGGCACCGGGCTGGGGCTGGCGATCGTGCGCGACGTGGCCGAAATCTATGGCGGATCGATCGAACTGGGCGAAAGCGAGGATCTGGGCGGGCTGCTGTCCAGACTGCGCCTGCCGCGCGCGGCACCAGCGGTGAAGTGACGATGTTCACGTCGTCCCGGGCTTGACCCGGGATCGCAGGCGGACACGCGCTTGTTCGCCAACGGTCCCGGATCAAGTCGGGGACGACGTCAGTCGGAACGGGCTCTACCGCTCGCGCGGATGGGCGTTGCGGTAAACATCGAGCAGCGTCGCCGCATCGACCTTGGTATAGATCTGCGTGGAACTCAGGCTGGCGTGGCCGAGCAGTTCCTGCAGGCTCCGCAAATCCGCACCCGCGCCCAGCAAATGCGTGGCGAAGCTGTGGCGCAGCGCGTGCGGCGTGGCGGTGGCGGGCAGGCCCAGCACGATCCGCGCGCGCGCGACCGCCTTCTGCACCATGCCCTGCGCCAGCGGGCCGCCCTTGGCCCCCCGAAACACCGGCTGGTCGCGCACGACCGGCCACGGCGACTTGGCGAGATAATCCGCCACCGCCTCGCGCACGATCGGCAGGATCGGCACCACCCGCTGGCGGCCGCCCTTGCCGGTGATCGTCATCACCTCGCCCAGCGGCAGCATCGCGCCGGTCAGCGACAGCGCCTCGGCAATACGCAGCCCCGCGCCATACAGCAGCAGCAGCACCGCCCGGTCGCGCGCCGCGATCCATTCCTCGGCGGCATCGTCGGCCACCGCTTCGGCAAGATTGACCACTTCGTCGGGCGTGATCGGGCGGGGCAGGCCCTTCTTGATGCGCGGTCCACGCAGCCGGGGCTGCGGTGCCTGCGCGAGCCCGGCCTGCGTCCCGGCAAACGCGATGAACGCTTTCAGCGCCGAAAGCTCGCGCGCCGCCGAGACATTGCCGATCCCGTCGGCGCGGCGCTGGGCCAGCAGGTTGCGCAACGTCGCCGCGTCGAGCGTCGCGATCGCGGTCCAGTCAGGATCGCCGGGCAGGGTGGACAGCAACCGCGCCGCCGTCGCCCCGTAGGCGCGCACGGTGTGCGGGGAACGGCGGCGGGCGAGCGCAAGGTGATCGTGCCAGGCTTCGAGCAGATCGGCGCGGCTCATGAAGACGTGACGAGCGCAGCCGGCACGAGTTCGGCCAGCAGCGCGTCGAGCAGCGGCATGCCGGCCTCGGTGACGGTCAGGTGTCGGTCCGTGTCGGTCAGGAAGCCCAGATCGGCGTAAAATTTGCGCTTGTCGGGCCGGATCAGATCGGCGGCGGTGAGGCCGAAGCGGTGGGCCAGCGCCTCGGGATCGAGCCCCTCGGCAAGTCGCAGGCCCATCAGGACCGCCTCTGCCGCCTGCTCCTTGTCGCCCAGCGCGCGCTGCGTGGCGATGCCGTGGCCTGCCTCTGCAACCGCGCGCAGAAAGTTCTCGGGCTTCTTGTGCCGCTCGGTCGCCACACCGCCACGCCGCCCATGCGCGCCGGGGCCGATGCCGACATAATCGCCGTAACGCCAATAGGTCAGGTTATGGCGGCTTTCCTCGCCCGGTCGGGCGTGGTTGCTGATTTCATAGGCCGGAATGCCCGCCGCCGCCGTGATCTCGCGGGTCAGCGCGAACAGGTCGCCCGCCGGATCGTCGGGCAGCGGCTCGAACGCGTGTTCGCGCACCATGGTGGCGAACTTCGTGCCCGCCTCGATCGTCAACTGGTATAGCGAAACGTGCCCGGTGCCGAGCGCAAGGGCCTGGTATAATTCGGTTTCCCATTGCTCCGGCGTCTGCCCGGGCCGGGCATAGATCAGGTCGAAGCTCACCCGCGCGAAGTGGCGCTGCGCCACGTCGAGCGCGGCCAGCCCTTCGCGCGCATCGTGCAGCCGACCGAGGAACTTGAGCGTCGCATCGTCGAGTGCCTGCAGGCCCAGCGACACGCGATTGATGCCCGCGCCCGCCAGCGCGGCGAAATTCGCAGCCTCGACCGACGAGGGATTGGCCTCCAGCGTGATCTCGATGTCGGGCGCGAACTGCCAGTGGCGCGCGGCCTGATCGATCAGCGCGGCAACCAGCGCCGGCGGCATCAGCGAGGGCGTGCCGCCGCCGAAGAAGATCGAGGTCAGCTCGCGGTTTCCGGTGGCCTTGGCCTCATGCGCCATGTCGGCGAACAGCGCCGCCCGCCAATCGGGCACATCGACGCTGGCGCGGACATGGCTGTTGAAGTCGCAGTACGGGCATTTCGCCAGGCAGAACGGCCAGTGGATGTAGAGTGCAAGGCCCATTGCGCGGATTTACCCGCCGAACTGCTCGGCGACCAGCTTGGCGAACGCATCGGCGCGGTGGCTGATCGCGTGCTTTTCGGCCGGGTCGAGTTCGGCGAACGTGCGCGTATCGCCCGCCGGCACGAACACCGGATCGTAGCCGAAGCCCAGCGTCCCGCGCGGTGGCCAGGTCAGGCTGCCGTCGGCGCGGCCTTCATAGACCGCCTGTTCGCCATCGGGCCAGGCGATCGCCAGCACGCAGGCGAACCAGCAGTCGCGCGGGGTGGCGGGGGCAAGTTCGACCAGCTTGCCCTCGACTTTGCCCATCGCCATGTACCAGTCGCGCTTCGGCCCGCCTTCGAACACATCGGCCTCGGCCCAGTCGGCGGTGTAGACGCCGGGCGCTCCGCCCAACGCGGTCACGCACAGCCCGCTGTCATCAGCCAGCGCGGGCAGTTGCGCCGCTTCCGCCGCCGCGCGCGCCTTGATCAGCGCGTTGGCGACGAATGTGGTCCCGGTCTCGGCAGGTTCGGGCAGGCCGAGCGATCCGGCGGAGATGCAGTTCACGCCATATGGGGCAAGCAGCGCCTGGATTTCGCGCAGCTTGCCCGCGTTGTGCGTGGCGATGACCAGCGTATCTGCGCCCAAATGCCTCATCCGCGAACCGCGCGTTCCTGCGCCTCGAAGATCATGCCGGTGCCCATCCGCGCCAGGCGCAGCAGGCGCAGCAGGCCTTCCTCGTCATACGTCGCGCCTTCGGCCGTGGCCTGGACTTCGGCGATCTTGCCGCCTTCGATCAGCACGAAATTGGCATCGGCATCGGCGCCCGAATCCTCGATATAGTCGAGATCGAGCACCGGCACGCCGCCGACGATCCCGCACGAGATCGCCGCGACTTTCTCGGTCAGCGGATCCTGCGTGATCGCGCCCGAATCGAGCAGCTTCTGCACGGCCAGCCGTAGCGCGACCCACGCGCCCGAAATCGCCGCGGTGCGCGTGCCGCCGTCGGCCTGGATCACATCGCAATCGAGCGTGATCTGGCGTTCGCCCAGCTTCTTCATGTCGGTCACCGCGCGCAACGAACGCCCGATCAGCCGCTGGATTTCCTGCGTGCGGCCCGATTGCTTGCCCTTGGCCGCTTCGCGCGACCCGCGCGTATGCGTGGCGCGGGGCAGCATCGAGTATTCGGCTGTCACCCAGCCTTCGCCCTTGCCGCGCATCCACGGCGGGATGCGGTCTTCGACGCTGGCGGTGACCAGCACCTTGGTATCGCCGAACCCGATCAGGCACGAGCCCTCGGCGTGTTTGGTGAAGTTGGTCTCGATCGAAATGCTGCGCATTTCGTCTGGCGCACGGCCGGAAGGTCGCATGTGTATTCCCTTTGGTGGTTTGAGCCCGCGTTAGGCGCAATGTCCTTGAGGCCGCAAGAGCAGGCTCTACAAGGGGGCATGTCTGCACCGCCCGTCTCAGAACTTTCCAATCGCGCGCGGGACATCTTCCGGCTGGTGGTGGAAGGCTTCATCGCCAACGGGTTGCCGGTGGGATCGAAGACGCTGGCGGGCACCGGCGGGGTCAACCTGTCGTCGGCGTCGATCCGTTCGGTGCTGCAGGAATTGCAGGACGCCGGGTTGCTGGCCGCGCCGCATACCAGCGCCGGGCGGCTGCCAACCGACGTCGGGCTGCGATTGTTCGTCGACGGGATCATGCAAGTGGCCGAACCCACGGCGGCCGAGCGTCTCCAGATCGAGCGCGGGCTGGTCAAGGGCGGATCGATCGAGGCAGCGTTCGCGGCGGCCAGCGCGGCTTTGTCCGAACTGTCCGCCGGCGCCGGGGTGGTGATGGTGCCGCGTGCCGAACCACGCCTCGCGCAGCTGACGTTCGTGCCGCTGGGCCAGTCGCGCGCGCTGGCGGTGCTGGTGGGCGAGGACGGCGGAATCGAGAACCGGGTGATCGACTTGCCGCCCGGCGTCACGTCCTCGGCGCTGGAGGAGGCGGGCAACTATCTCAGCAGCCGGCTGGCGGGCCGCACGCTGGTCGATGCGGTGGCGCTGGTGCGGCGCGAGATTTCTGGCGGGCGCACCGCGCTCGACAACGCGAGCCGCGATCTGGTCGAACGCGGGCTGGCGGTGTGGAGCAAGGACGCGGCGCAGCGGCCGGTGCTGGTGGTGCGCGGGCAGGCCAACCTGCTCGACGAATCGGCGCTGGGCGACATCGAGCGCGTGCGCCAGCTGCTCGATGAACTGGAAAACGCCGAAGCCATCGCCGGGGTGCTCGACGCCGCGCGCGAGGCCGAGGCGACGCGCATCTTCATCGGCAGCGAGAACCGGCTGTTCTCGCTTTCGGGCTCATCCGTGATCGCCTCGCCATGGCGCGACGGGGAGGGAAAAGTGGTCGGCGTGGTCGGCGTGATCGGGCCGACGCGGTTGAATTATGCGCGAGTCGTCCCCATGGTGGACTTTACCGCTCAGAGCCTGAGCAAACTCATCGGACAGGATGGATTTTCCCGCAAATGACCAATGACGATACGCGCCAGCACGATCAGGACGTGGCAGCAGAACTCAAGGGCGTTCCCGAAGACATGATCGATACGCCCGCAGACGACGCGGAAGCGGGCGAGCTTGCCCAGCTGCGCGAACAGCTGGAAACCGCCAGGCAGGACGTGCTGTATGCCAAGGCGGAGACGCAGAACCTGCGCCGCCGCATGGAAAAGGACATCGCCGACACGCGCGCCTACGCCGCCACCGGCTTTGCCCGCGACATCCTGTCGGTGTCCGACAACCTGACGCGCGCGCTCCAGTCGATCCCCGCCGAACTGCGCGAGGACGAGAAGCTCAAGAACCTGATCGCCGGGATCGACGCGACCGGGCGCGAGATCGACAAGGTGTTCGCCGGACACGGCATCACCCGCATCGCCGCGATGGGCCTGTCGCTCGATCCGCACCAGCACCAGGCAATGCTCGAAGTGCCGTCGGCCGATGTCGCGCCGGGCACGATCGTGCAGGAACTGCAGGCGGGCTACATGATCAAGGACCGGCTGCTGCGCCCGGCGATGGTCGCGGTGGCCAAGAAACCCGACTGACCTTTCAGGTTCCGAACGGCAGGATCGACTCCAGCGCGGCGCGCCCCGGACTGCCCGGTACGGGAACGCCGTGCCGGGCCAGGTGCACATGCCGCACGATTTCGGCCTGCTGTTCAATGCCGTAGCGGGCCAGCGGCCAGCCCGGCCGGATGCTGTAGTCGTAGCGGCACAGCGGATGGCGCATCAGCACCAGATACCACTTACCGCGCTGCTGGGCCTGCCATACGTGCGTCATCTCGTGCAGGAAGAACGCCTGCAGCGCCACCGGGGCCAGCGCAAAGTCGTCGCAATAGACGGCCGACGCGGGGTGGAAATGCAGGTGCCCCATCGGCGCCATGGTGACGCGCGCAGGCTGCAGCGGAAAGAACCGCCTGCGCTTGATCCGCACGGCATCGCACCGGATCGCGTCGTGGAACATGCCGCGCACCAGCCCGCGCTCGCCTGCCGTCAACGGCCGATCGCCGCCCACCGGGCAGGCAGCCGATGCCGCGTCGCCGATCACATGTGGTCCATCGCCATGCCACTTGCCGACATGCCACTTGCCGACATGCCGCCCGCGCCCGTGCCGAAATCCGCAGTTTCGACCTTGGCCTTGATCGTGGCTTTGTCGCCGTCATCGAGCGTGATGGTCAGCTCGGCCTCGGTGCCGGGCTTCAGCGTGGGCGCGATATCGAACAGCATCACGTGATAACCGCCCGGAGCAAAGGCTATCGACTTGCCCGCGCCCAGCGGCACGTCGCTGACCGGGTCCATGCTCGACACGCGATTGACGGTCTTGCTCTGGTGCATTTCGGTGCGGCCCACGCCATCGATGTGGACGCCCACCAGCTTGCGCGGTGCGCCGTTGCCCTGGCTTATGGTGAAATAGGCGACACCGGGCCGTCCGCCCACCAGCGGCAGCTTCACCACCGCCCCGGTCAGCGCGATGCCGGGGGCGTTGCTGGGCGTTTCATCGATGCCCTGGCTGGCAGGAGCGGACGGTGCATCGGGCGCTTTCTTGCCGCACGAGGCCAGCGCCATCGCCAGCGGCAGCACCGCGACAAGACCCAGCCTTGCCATGCCGCCGCGACCCAATCCCACCATCGATCATTCTCCTGTCCGGTTTCGGGCATGCGGTAGGACGCGCAAGGGCTTGTGCCAAGCCAAAGCGCACCTATATCGCCCCCCATCAGAGCCGCGGACCGGCGCTCGCCCGCATCAGGGGGGCAGCGGCAAGGCGGTGTCTCAATCGGAAGGATATGGGGAAACCATGGCTAAAGTTATCGGTATCGACCTTGGCACCACCAACAGCTGCGTGGCCGTCATGGACGGGGGCAAGCCCAAGGTCATCGAAAATTCGGAAGGCGCGCGCACCACGCCTTCGATCGTCGCCTTCACCAAGGACGGCGAACGCCTGATCGGACAGCCGGCCAAGCGCCAGGCCGTAACCAACGGCGACAACACCATTTTCGCGGTCAAGCGCCTGATCGGCCGCCGCTTCGACGATCCGGTGACCAAGAAGGACACCGAGCTGGTTCCTTACACCATCGCCAAGGGCAAGAACGGCGACGCGTGGGTCAAGGCGGGCGGCGAGGATTATTCGCCCAGCCAGATCAGCGCCTTCATCCTGCAGAAGATGAAGGAAACCGCGGAATCCTATCTCGGCGAAACCGTGACGCAGGCCGTCATCACCGTGCCCGCCTACTTCAACGACGCGCAGCGCCAGGCGACCAAGGACGCCGGCCTGATCGCCGGCCTCGAAGTGCTGCGCATCATTAACGAGCCGACCGCAGCAGCGCTGGCCTATGGCCTCGACAAGCAGGACGGCAAGACCATCGCGGTCTACGATCTGGGCGGCGGCACGTTCGACGTCTCGATCCTCGAGATCGGCGACGGCGTGTTCGAGGTGAAGTCGACCAACGGCGACACCTTCCTGGGCGGTGAAGACTTCGACTCCAAGCTGGTCGAATACCTCGCGGACCAGTTCAAGAAGAAGGAGAACATGGATCTCCGCACCGACAAGCTGGCCCTCCAGCGGCTGAAGGAAGCCGCTGAAAAGGCCAAGATCGAGCTGTCGAGCGCGCAGACCACCGAGATCAACCTGCCGTTCATCACCGCGCGCATGGAAGGCGGCGCGACCACGCCGCTGCACCTGGTCGAGACGATCACCCGTTCGGATCTGGAACGCATGGTCGCCGACCTGATCAAGCGTACGATGGAACCGTGCAAGAAGGCGCTCGCCGATGCCGGCCTTACCGCCGCGCAGATCGACGAAGTCGTGCTCGTGGGCGGCATGACCCGCATGCCCAAGGTGCGCGACGCGGTGAAGGAGTTCTTCGGCAAGGACCCGCACACCGGCGTGAACCCGGACGAAGTCGTGGCCATGGGCGCCGCGATCCAGGCCGGCGTGCTGCAGGGCGATGTCAAGGACGTGCTGCTGCTCGACGTGACCCCGCTGTCGCTGGGCATCGAGACGCTGGGCGGCATCATGACCAAGATGATCGACCGCAACACCACGATCCCGACCAAGAAGAGCCAGGTCTATTCGACCGCCGAAGACAACCAGCAAGCCGTCACCATCCGCGTGTTCCAGGGCGAGCGCGAGATGGCGGGCGACAACAAGCTGCTCGGCCAGTTCGACCTCGTTGGCATCCCGTCGGCGCGGCGCGGGGTGCCGCAGATCGAAGTGACGTTCGACATCGACGCCAATGGCATCGTCAACGTCTCGGCCAAGGACAAGGGCACGGGCAAGGAACAGCAGATCCGCATCCAGGCCTCGGGCGGGCTCTCCGACGCCGACATCGACCAGATGGTGCGCGACGCGGAGAAGTTCGCCGAAGAGGACAAGGAACGGCGTGCCGCGGCCGAGGCGAAGAACAACGCCGACAGCCTGGTCCACGCCACCGAGCGCCAGCTTGAAGAAAACGGCGACAAGGTCGATGCCGCGCTCAAGTCCGAAATCGAGGCGGCGATCGCCGAGGCCAAGACCGCCATCGAAAGCGGCGATGCCGCGCAGATGACGGCCAAGACCGAAGCGCTGACCCAGGTCGCGATGAAGATGGGCCAGGCGATCTACGAGAAGGAGCAGGCTGCGGCCGCTTCGCCTGCTGGCGAGGCACCGGAGAATGCGGCGGGCGAAGACGTGGTCGATGCCGAATTCTCGGAAGTCGACGACGCCAAGCCCTGATCGCAGGGTCGATGATGGATTGAACCGTTTCCGCCACTCGCGCCAAGGCGTGGGTGGCGGGTGACGTTTGGGACGGGGCGATGGCGACCGAAACCGATTTCTACGAACTGCTCGAAGTGGAGCGGACCGCCGACGACAAGACGATCAAGTCGTCGTACCGGCGGCTGGCGATGCGTTTCCACCCGGACAAGAATCCGGGCTGCGCCGATTCCGAAGCGAAGTTCAAGTCGATCAGCACGGCTTACGCCTGCCTGAGCGACCCGCAGAAGCGCGCCGCGTATGACCGCTATGGCCACGCCGCGTTCGACGGCAGCGGTGGCGGCGGTGGCGGCCAGGCCGATTTCGGCGATCTGGGCGATATCTTCGAGACGATCTTCGGCGGCGCGTTTGGCGGTGGCGGCGGTCGGGGCCAGCCCCGGCGCGGTGCGGACTTGCGCTACGACATGGAAATCACCCTCGAGGATGCGTTCCACGGCAAGTCGGCCGAGATCGTGGTCGAGGTTTCGCAAGGCTGCGAACCGTGCAGCGGATCGGGCGCAACGCCCGGCACGGCGGCGCGGCGCTGCAACTTGTGCGGCGGGCGCGGCAAAGTGCGCGCGCAGCAGGGCTTCTTCATGGTCGAGCGGCCATGCCCCAGCTGCCACGGTCGCGGCGAAGTGATCGAAAGCCCGTGCCGGGCCTGCGGCGGCGAAGGCCGCGTCGATGCCGAGCAGAAGCTGTCGGTCGACATTCCGGCAGGCGTCGATTCGGGCACGCGCATCCGCTTGACCGGCAAGGGCGAGGCGGGGCCGATGGGCGCGCCTCCGGGCGATCTGTACATCTTCCTGCACGTATCGCGCCACCACGTGTTCGAACGCGACGGCACGACGCTGCTCACCCGCGCGCCGATCAGCTTCACCAAGGCGGCGCTGGGCGGCGAGATCGAGATCCCCGGCCTCGACGGCGAAGTCCACGCGATCCCGATCCCGGCGGGCATCCAGACCGGCAAGCAGTTGCGCAAGCGCGGCGCGGGGATGCCGGTGCTGCAGGGACGCGGGCAGGGCGACATGGTGGTGGAAATCCAGGTCGAAACCCCGATCAAGCTCAGCGCGCGCCAGAAGGACATTCTGCGCGAATTCCAGTCGACCGAAACCGGCGAGGAATGCCCCAATTCCAAAGGCTTTTTCGAGCGGATCAAGGAAGCCTGGAACGACCTGACCTGATGGGTTCGCGTTTTTGCGGCGGTCCGCAATTCCGCTCATGGTGATGGGAGACTGAGTTTGTCGAAGGCTCGTCTCGAACCACCCGTCCTTCGAGACGCCGTTTCGACAGGCTCAACGGCTCCTCAGGATGAGCGATTGTGCTCGGCCCCAACAGACGTCAGACATCGGCGGCACCCACCCCCATCGCCGCGTGCACTTCGGCCACGACGCTGTCGATCAGCCCCGGCTCGGCCATCAGCCGGCCGCGTTCTTCCTCCAGTACGGCGAGGAATGCGTCGCGCTTGAAGGTGCGGATCACCTGGCGCGCGAGCGGCGTTTCCACCGTGGAGGCGATCAGGTCGATCACCCGTTCGGCACCATGCAGGCGGCCCCAAAGGTAGTCGTTCTCGCGATAGGCGCGGCTGAAGAACGCGCCGAAGTTGAAGAATTCGACCCCGCGCAGGCAGGCCAGCGTTCCGCCCGTACGGATCGAGAGCGCGTCGTCAGGGCTGATCCGATCGACCTTCACCGGATCGAATTCGTTCAGACCCTCACCCTGCAGCAATGGCAGCGTCGCCACGTCGTAAAACGGAAAACCGAGGTAGGCGTAAAGCACGCGCCGCCGCAGCGGCCGGTCCATGCCATCGAGCGCGGCGACCAGCATCGCATCGACGTTGAGGTCGATACCCGTCAGGTCGCGCCGTGCGGCCAGCGAGGTCAGCACCGCGCCGGGATCGCGCACCGCCAGCGTCGCGGTCTCTGAAAACCCTGGCCCCAAGCCTTCGATCGCCTCGCGTCCCTGATACAGCGACAGCGCGCGATAGACCGCGTCGCGCGCTTCCTCGCGCATTTCGGCAGTGGTTTCGGTCATCCCCTCCCAGTCGTACGTCAGGCGGCGGGCGAGCAATTTAAGCCGGCGGATGCGGAAGCCGATGTCGTGCTGGCGGAAGAACGCGATGGCTTCGGCGGTGGCTCCGCCGCGCAGCGAGACCAGGTGATCGAGCCCGGTGCTGGGCAGGAATCCCCAGATCGCCGCCTCGACGTCCTGCTGGCTGGCCGCCTCGGGCGCGGCATCGTGGATGGTGTGGGCCAGCTCGGCGACGATCCCCGCCAGCTTGACCTGGGCATAGCCGTGGAACGCGAAACCGGACTGTTCCGCCGCCGCCTGCTGCGCCTTGTTGCGCCACCCGGTCAGCCGCCGCTGGTTCGGCCGATCGAAGAAGAACGTGTAGCCGAACAGCTTTTCGACCGCGTCCTCGATTTCGGGCTGCAGCGCCTCGACGATGGTGCGCAGGCGCTTGCGTTCCAGCGATTGCGCCTCGAGTGCCTCAAGGTTGTCGCGGATCGGCTGTTCGCGCGGGATCGAAGACAGCGAGCCGAAGATGGCGGAGAAGAAGCCGACCGAGCTGCCCGACTTCTCGCCGATGCGCGCCTGGTCGGGGCGGGGGTCGATATAGACAAAGCGCCGGTCGACCTCGCGCTGCGACGGACGATCGCGCAGCACGTCGATCGCGCCTGCGAACGGCGCGTTGACCAGCACCGATCCGTCGATCAGCGCGGCGCCTTCGATGTCGCCGCTTTTCCAGCGTTGCGGCATGATGCGGGCGAGGAACCCGTCGCGCCCCGGCCAGGCGATGCGGCGCTCGGCCACCAGCGTGTCGATCTCGGCGACCAGCAGCGGCGGAAACGCCCCGGGGAAACTCGCGGTGGAGCGGGCGGCCAGCACCAGTTCGGGCACGGCGGCCAGATCGCGATCGGGGCCGGTGGTGGCGACCCTGCGGAAGCCGATCGACAGCCGGTGCTCGCTTTCCTCGACCACCGGCGGGCTGTGGAGCCGCAGCTGTTCGGGGTGGCCGTTGAAATCGGTGGCCGTAACCAGCAGGTCGAGCGGGTGGCCGTTGGGGAGCAGCGGCGCGCCGTCGGTCTGCGCGGCCATCGCCTCAAGCGCCTGCGCGATCAGCCGCGAAAAGCCGATGCCGCTGAACGGCGGCGCGAACCAGCGTGCGCGGATCAGCCGCGAAACCTTGCGCCGCACTTCGGCCCGCGTTCCGTGCGCGACGGTGCTGGACACCACGTTGCCCGGCTTTTTCAGCACGAACCACACCAGCGGTTGCGCCCAGAATTTGGCGAAACGGCTCCACGGCTGCGCATCGGGATCGAGCAGCACATCGACGTCGGCCTTTTCGAGCCACAGCTGCGTCAGCGGCTCCAGGCTTTGTCCGCTGGCGATGGCTTGGGCGAGGAACACCCCGTTGATCCCGCCCGCGCTGGCCCCGGCGATGATGTCGGGCAGCAGCCGCAGCTTGACGTCGCGCGTGGCCGCAATGGTATCGAGCAGACTGCGATAGACGCCTTCGACGCCCGGCGGAGGCGGATCACGGCGGTGCAAACCGCGGCTGGCCCGCGTGGCATACCACAGTTCCTTGGTCACACCGTGCATGTACACGGCCAGGCTGATGCCGCCGTAACAGATGAGCGCGATGCGCAGTTCTTTCTGCCGCATGGTGGCAGAATGACAGGGTCGGGCGCGGCTGGCCAGCGTTGTGTGCCCCGTTCCGGTCATTGTTGGGACCACATCGCAGCGGATTGGCTCACCCCGATCTGCCGTGCGCCGGGTGTGCCACCCAACCCGTCGAAGCGCGCCGCCCTGTAAAAAAGACCGACAAAGCGCCCGGCGGCGATGGCTCTGTTCCGCGCTTTTGCGTGTTTTGGTAGCAAAAATAGTTTGCGGGGCGCTGTCAAGGTAACCGACATTTTACCCCTTGGCCCTAGGCCGGTCAGGCAAAGCTCCGACACGGGGCGTCACATCTGCCGTGGAGGCCATGGTCAGGCTTTTCAAACACTACATCCCGCATGCCGTGCTGCTGCTGGGCCTGTTCGATTTCGTCCTGCTGATGCTGGCAGGAGAAGTGGGCTGGGTTCTCCGCGCGCACCAGATCGGGATGGACGTGGGCCCCGTCACGGAGCGCTGGACTCCGCTGGTCATCTTCGCCGGGCTGAACCAGGTCGCGATGATCGCGGTCGGCGTCTACGGATCGGATGCACTGCGATCGATGCGTTATGCGATGGCGCGGCTGCTGGTGGCGATCAGCCTGGGCATCATCGCGCTGTCGGTGGTGTACTTCCTGTTGCCGGGCCGCACGCTGTGGCGATCCAACCTGTTCTACGCGATGTTCCTGTCGCTGGGGATGCTGTTTGCCATCCGCCTGCTGCTGAGCGGGATCATCGGCACCGCCGCCTTCCGCCGCCGCGTGCTGGTGCTGGGCGCCGGTCTGCGCGCCGACCGCCTGCGCAAGCTGGGTGAGCGGCCCGAAGCGGGCTTTGCCATCGTCGGCTACATCGGGATGAGCGACAGCGTCCATGTGGTCGAGGAAGCGATCAACCGCTCGGCGCTGCACAACCTCACCCGGTTTGTGGAAAACCTGGGGGTGAGCGAAGTGGTGCTGGCGCTGGAGGAGCGGCGCAATGCGCTGCCGCTGAAAGACCTGCTGCGGATCAAGACCACCGGGGTCCACGTCAACGATTTTTCCACGTTCATGGAGCGCGAGACGGGTCGGGTCGATCTCGATACCGTCAACCCCAGCTGGCTGATCTTCTCCGACGGGTTTTCGTCGGGCCGGATGCTGTCGAGCGCCGCCAAGCGCGTGTTCGATATAGCGGTCAGCTCGCTGCTGCTGGCGGCGACGCTGCCGGTGATCGTGCTGTTCGCCATCCTGGTGAAGCTCGACAGCCGGGGCCCCGCGTTCTTCCGCCAGACCCGCGTCGGGCTGTTCGGCCAGAACTTTGACGTCATCAAGCTGCGTTCGATGCGCACCGATGCCGAAGCGGCAGGCGCGCAGTGGGCCTCAAAGAATGACCCACGCGTCACGCGTGTCGGCCGGTTCATCCGCAAGGTGCGGATCGACGAACTGCCGCAGGCATGGAGCGTGCTGAAAGGCCAGATGAGCTTCGTCGGCCCGCGCCCGGAACGCCCCGAATTCGTGGCGGAACTCGAAGAACACCTGCCGTTCTACGCTGAACGCCACATGGTGAAGCCTGGCATCACCGGCTGGGCGCAGATCAACTACCCTTATGGCGCGTCGATCGAGGATTCGCGGCACAAGCTGGAATACGATCTGTACTATGCCAAGAATTATACGCCGTTCCTGGACCTGCTGATCCTGCTTCAGACCTTGCGTGTCGTGCTGTGGCACGAAGGCGCGCGGTAGGGCCGTCAACCGCATGACCGCCATCCCCACGACAGCCAGCTTATGACAGGCAATCCCTTCACCTGGGACGGCTTTGGCCAGTGGACCCATCTGGGCGGTGCGTTTTCGTGCGTGCTGCTGGCGGTGTGGATGTGGCAGCGCGAGCGTCGCGACGGGATCGGCGGCCATGCCAAGGTGCTGGCGCTGGCGATCAGCGCGGCGTGGCTGCTGGTGGTCAGCGTCATGGGCGCGATGAGCGGGCCGGCGCAGCTGTTCGAGACGTTGCGCAACCTGGCCTGGCTGGCCACGATCTATCAGCTGTTCGCGCGCGATGGCCGCCACGAGAGCATGCGCCCGGTGCGCCCGGTGCTGGCGGCGCTGGTGTTCGTGGAGCTGATGCAGCCGGTGCTGTTGTTCCTGACGATGCGGTTCGGCAGCCTGCCCGGCGCCGCCTACATGATTTTCCACTTGTCGGTGATGTTCCGGCTGCTGGTGGTGACCGGCGCGCTGGTGCTGGTCCACAATCTGTATGCAGGGACGATGCCCGCGTTGCGCGGCGGCTTGCGCTGGACGTGCGTCGCGCTGGCGCTGCTGTGGGGCTATGACCTCAACTATTACACCGTCGGCTATCTCGACAACGTCGTCCCGCGTGAGCTTTCGGCGTTGCGCGGGTTGGCGGCGATCGCGTTTTCGGGGCTGCTGGCGGCGGGATCGTTGCGCGGCCGCGCCGACATGCGGTTTTCGCCGTCGCGCACGGTGGCATTCCAGTCGCTCTCGCTGCTGGTGATCGGGCTGTACCTGATCGTGATGGTCGGCGCCGCGGAATCGCTGTCATGGATGGGCGGCGATGTCGGGCAGCTGACCCAGCTCGGCTTTGCTTTTGCCATGACGGTGCTGTGCCTGCTGGCGCTGCCTTCGGGGCGGCTGCGCAGCTGGCTCAAGGTGACGGTGTCCAAGCATTTCTTCCAGCACCGCTATGACTACCGGTCCGAATGGCAGCGGTTCACCCGCACCATCGGACGCGGCGGGACCAGCGCGTTGCCGTTGCACGAACGCGTGGTCCAGGCCGTGGCCGACATCACCGACAGTAGCAGCGGCCTGTTGCTGGTCACGGCCGATCGCGGCGAGCTGGTGCTGGCCTCGCGCTGGCAATGGCGCACGATCGACGTGCCGGCCGAAGCCATGCCGCCGCAGGCCGCCACGTATTTCGAGCGCGACGGCTTCATCGTCGATCTGGACGAGCTGCGCGCAGGCACCGACCACCGGGGCGAGACCGCCATCGTCCCGCGCTGGCTGGTGGACGATGACAGCGCGTGGGCGCTGGTGCCGCTGTTGCATTTCGATCGGCTGGTCGGACTGGTGGTGCTCGGCCGCCCGGCGGTGGCGCGCAAGCTCGACTGGGAGGATTTCGACCTGCTGCGCGTGGTCGGGCAGCAGTTGGCGAGTTATCTGGCGGAACATGCCGGGCAGGTCGCGCTGCTCGAGGCGAGCCGGTTCGACGAGTTCAACCGCCGCATCGCGTTCGTGATGCACGATATCAAGAACCTTGCCAGCCAGCTCAGCCTGCTGTCGCGCAACGCCGAACGCCACGCCGACAATCCGGCCTTCCGCAGCGATATGCTGGTCACGCTGCACAGCGCGGCGGACAAGCTGAACACGCTGCTGGCACGGCTGTCCCGCTATGGATCGAGCGCGGTCGCGCGGTTCGAACAGATCGATCCATCCGAAGTCGCGCGGTCGGTGGCGACGCGCTACGTCGGGCCGGAAGGTCCGCAGGTTTATGTCACCGACCGCCCGGATTGCGCGATCGTCGCGCATCGCGAGACACTGGAACAAGTGCTGATGCACCTGATCCAGAACGCGATCGACGCCAGCCAAAACGGCATGCCGGTGATCGTCACGATCGGCGCCGACGGCCTGCACGGCTGCATCGAGGTCATCGACACCGGCTGCGGGATGAGCGCCGAGTTCGTGCGCAACAAACTGTTCAAGCCGTTCGTATCGACCAAGCCCGGCGGGTTCGGCATCGGCGCGTTCGAAGCGCGCGAGCTGGTCAAGGCGATGCGCGGCCGGCTCGACGTGGAAAGCCGCGAAGGGCTGGGCAGCCGCTTCGTCGTGCGGCTGCCGCTGGTCGTCGCCGCTGACCTGCTCGAAACCATCGGCGGCCCCCATGGCCACTCCGCCTCGCAGAAAGTAGCCTGATGACCGACGCCAAACCCGACCGCATGCCCCGGCTGCTGATCGTCGAGGACGATCCGGGGCTGCAGGCCCAGCTGAAATGGGTCTATGAGGATTTCGAGGTCCACATCGCCGGCGACCGGGCCAGCGCGCTGGCGCTGCTGCGTTCCGAGGCACCCGAAGTGGTCACGCTCGACCTTGGCCTGCCGCCGGACCCCGACGGCACCAGCGAAGGCTTTGCCGTGCTCGACGAGATCATGGCGCTGAAGCCCGACACCAAGGTGATCGTCGCCAGCGGCCACGGCGCGCGCGAAAGTGCGCAGCGGGCGATCGCGCAGGGCGCCTACGATTTCTATCAGAAGCCGGTCGATATCGATGCGCTGGGGCTGATCGTGCGGCGCGCGCTGCATCTCCACCGGCTGGAGGCGGAAAACCGTGCGCTCGCCGAAAAGAGCGGCCGCGACAACCGCGTGCTGGGGTCGTTGCTGACCTCCGCGCCCGAAATGGTGCGCGTGGCGCGCACGATCGAACGCGTGGCCAACACCAACGTCTCGGTCATGCTGCTGGGCGCGAGTGGCACCGGCAAGGAACTGCTGGCGCGCGGCGTGCACGAGGCGTCGCGCCGCGCGCAAGGATCGTTCGTGGCGATCAACTGCGCCGCGATCCCGGAAAACCTGCTCGAAAGCGAGTTGTTCGGGCACGAAAAGGGCGCGTTCACCGGCGCGGTCAAGATGACCGAAGGCAAGATCGAAATGGCCGACGGCGGCACGCTGTTCCTCGACGAAGTGGGCGACATCCCGCTGCAGTTGCAGGTCAAACTGCTGCGCTTCCTGCAGGAACGCACGATCGAGCGCATCGGCGGTCGCCGCTCGATCGCGGTCGATACGCGCATCGTCTGCGCGACGCACCAGAACCTGGAAGCGATGATCGCCGACGGGCGGTTCCGCGAGGACCTGTTCTATCGCCTGGCCGAAATCGTCGTGAAGATCCCCAGCCTGGCCGAACGCCCGGGCGACCCGACCTTGCTGGCCAAGGCGTTCCTGACCAAGTTCTCCAAGGAAATGAACCCCCAGGTTCAGGGCTTTGCGCCCGATGCGCTGGCGGCGATCGACGCGTGGAACTGGCCGGGCAACGTCCGCGAGCTGGAAAACCGGGTGAAGCGCGCGGTCATCATGGCCGACGGCAAGCTGATTGCCGCCACCGATCTCGACCTCGCCGCGCCCGACACGGCGCAGGACAACCCGCTCAACCTCAAGAGCGCGCGCGAAAGTGCCGATCGCCGGGTCATCCGGCACGCGCTGGCGCGCAGCGAGGGCAACATTTCTGGCACCGCGCGGTTGCTCGGGATCAGTCGGCCGACGTTGTATGACCTGCTCAAGCAATACGACCTCAATAGCTAGGCCCGCGCCCGCGCGGCGGCTTGCAGCGGGGCTGCTCGCGGTCATCGGCCTGCTGGCGCTGGCCGTGCCCGCCGTGGCCAGCGGTGACGGTCGAGCACTGGTCGAGCCGGCCCGCGCCGCCGCGCGCAGTGCGGTGGCGCGCGGCGATGGCGTGACCGCCGAAGTGCGCCTGCGCGAAGCCATCCGGCAGGGCGCTCCCGCCGATGCCGTGCGGGCGCAGCTGGCCGAGGCGATGTTGCTGCAAGGCGATCGCCGGGAAGCGCGCAAGGTACTGGATAGCGGCGCGTTCACGCCCGACTCTGCCGCGCTGGGATGGCGCACACGCGGCCAGCTCGAACTGGTCGAAGGCAACCTGAACGGCGCGGCGGCGGCCTTCGACCAGTCGGTGCGGCTGAACCCGCGCGATGGCATGCTGTGGGTGCTGGTCGCGCGGATGCGTTTCGTCAGCGGGCAGCAGGCGGGCGCGGATTGGGCGGCGGACCAGGCGCTCGCGGTCGATCCGGCCAACGTGCGCGCGCTCGAGATGAAAGGCCTGATGGTGCGCGAGCGCTATGGCCTTGCCGCCTCGCTACCGTGGTTCGAAGCCGGGCTGAAGCGCGCATCAAGCGATCGGTCGCTGCTGGGCGAATATGCCGCGACGCTGGGCGATCTGGGGCGCTATCGGGCGATGCTGACCGTCTGTCGCAAACTGGAAGAGGTCGATCCCGGCAACCCGCGCGGCTATCTGCTGCAGGCGGTACTGGCGGCGCGCGCCGGCAAGACCGCGCTGGCGCGCGCGATCATGCTCAAGACCGGGACCAAGCTGCGCGATGTGCCGGCGGCGATCCTGCTCAACGGCGTGCTGGAATACCGCGCCGGCAACATCAACCTTGCGGTCGAACAGTTCGACCGGCTGCTGCGCTTCCAGCCCGACAATTCGCAGGCGCAGGCCATGCTCGCACGCGCGCTGGCGCGTCAGGGCAATGACGAACAGGTGGTCGAGCGGTTCGAGGACATTGCCCGGCGGCCCGGCGCATCGCCCTACATCACGGCGCTGGTCGCGCGGTCGCTGGAGGAAAGCGGTGAGCGCGATCGCGCCGCGCCGTTCCTGCAGCGCGCGGTGCTGGGCGCCGATGCGCCGTTCGTGCCGCTGTCCGTGGCTTCGCCGGTGGACGTGCTGGCGGCGCAATACAACGACAACCCCAGATCCGCCGATACGGTGGTGCCGTATGTGCGCGGGCTGCTGGCCGCCGGGCAGGGCGCGGGGGCGCTGACCGTCGCCGCCAGGTTCCGCACCAGCAATCCCGGTTCCGCCGAAACCTGGCTGATCGAGGGTGACGTGCGTCTGATGGGCGGCGATGCCAACGGGGCGCTGGGCGATTACGCACGCGCCGCGTCGATCCGCCTGACCGAGCCGGTGCTGCGGCGGCTGGTGGCGACGATGCGCGCGACCGGGCAGGATGAGTCGGCCGACCGGGCGTTGGCGGCGTACATCAACCAGAACCCCAATTCGGTGCAGGCCGCGCGCATGCTCGGCGATGCGTATGCCCGCACCGGCGACTGGGCGCGGGCGAACGAGATGCTGTCCGCGCTGCGCATTCGTCGGCAGGGTGGCGCGACGCTGCTGGCCGATCTGGCCATCGTCCAGCTGCGGTCGGGCGATGCGGCGGGCGCGCAGCGCGACGCGGCGGCGGCCTATACCGCCCAACCGGCCAGTCCGCGCACGAGCCGGGCCTATGCCATGATCCTGCGCGCGCAGGACGGTTCCAGCAATCTGGCCGGCGAACTGTTCGCCAAGTCCGCCATGCTGGCCGCGCCGGTCCAGCACCTTGCGACGGCGCGCAGCATCGCGGACCCGAGCGGCGCGGACGCCGACTGACCCGCCCGCATTTTGCTCGACACCACGCCCCGGTCGCGGCAAAGCCCGGTTCAATCGATCGGTTAAATTGCAAGGGGCGGGGATTATGGCGGGTGTGCTCGAAGGGCTGACGGTGATCGAACTTGCCGGGATCGGGCCGGGGCCGTTCGCGTGCATGATGCTGGCCGATCATGGCGCGCGGGTCATCCGGATCGAGCGTCCGGGCAAGCGCCCGCCTGCAGGCGACGCCGGCAACCGCGATATCCTCAACCGCAACCGCACGCTGATCACGCTCGACATGAAGGACCCCGCATCGGTCGCACGCGTGCGCGAACTGGTGAAGGACGCCGATGCGCTGGTCGAAGGCTATCGCCCCGGGGTTATGGAGCGGCTGGGGCTGGGGCCCGAGGTGCTGCTCGCCGACAACCCCCGGCTGGTCTACGGCCGCATGACCGGGTGGGGCCAGGACGGCCCGATGGCGCCGCGTGCCGGCCACGATATCAACTACATCTCGCTCACCGGCGCGCTGCACAGCTATGGCCAGGCGGGGCAAAAGCCGGCGTTTCCGGTCAACGCGGTCGGCGATTTCGGTGGCGGCGGCATGCTGATGGCGTTCGGCGTGGTCGCGGCCATGCTGTCGGCGCAGCGCACGGGCAAGGGCCAGGTGGTCGACTGCGCGATGGTTGATGGCGCGGCGATCCTGTCGGCGATGACCTACACCTATTTCGGCAGCGGCATGTGGCAGGACGAGCGCGGGGTCAACCTGCTCGACGGCGGCGCGCACTTCTATGACACGTACGAAACATCGGACGGAAAGTGGATCTCGATCGGATCGATCGAGCCGCAGTTCTATGCGCTGCTGCTGGAGAAGACCGGGTTGAAGGACGATCCGGCGTTCGCGCCCGAAGTGCAGATGGACCGGGCGCGCTGGCCCGATCTCAAAGTGCGCATCGCAGAACTGTTCCTGACCAAGACGCGCGGCGAATGGTGCGCGATCATGGACGGGTTCGACATCTGTTTCGCCCCGGTGCTCAGCCTGGCCGAAGCGCCGAAGCACCCGCACATGGTCGCTCGGGGAACGTTCGTGGAAACCGAAGGGCTGGTCATGCCCGCCCCCGCGCCACGGTTCAGCGGCACGCCGGCGGCGGCTCCGCGGCTGACGGGTGTGCGGCTGGACTGAAGTTTTCGTCGTCCCGGACTTGATCCGGGACCGCTGGCCGCATCGCCGCTACGTTCGGATGATCTTGCCGGCGGTCCCGGATCAAGTCCGGGACGACGTGTAACCCCTCAGCCCTCGCGCCGTTTGTACCGCACCGACCACGCCAGCGAGAGCGCGATCAGCACGCCGCCGATCAGCCCGGTGACGGTTTCCGAAATCTCGAAGCGCGCCGACGCCAGCATGATCCCGCCCAGCACGATGATCGCCCAGAACGCGCCGTGTTCAAGGTAGCGGTATTCGCCCAGCGTGCCCTTTTCGACCATCATGATCGTCATCGATCGCACGAACATCGCACCGATCGACAGGCCCAGCGCGATCACCAGCATGTTGTTCGACAAGGCGAACGCGCCGATCACGCCGTCGAAACTGAACGAAGCGTCGAGCACATTGAGGTAGATGAACCCGCCAAGCCCGGCGCGCGCGACTTCGCCTGCAACGGCACGGGTGGCCGCCTCCTTCGATTCCAGCATGGTGCCGATGCCATCAACCACTACGAACGAGACGAGCCCGAAGATCGCCGCGATCACGAACCGCATCGCCACGTCCTGCGGCAGCAGCGACGCCACGCCCAGCACTGCCAGCAGCACCAGCGCCATCTCGAGCGCGCTGATCGATGAAAAGCGCGAGAGGAACCGCTCGACCAGTCCGATCCAGTGCACGTCCTTGTCGCTGTCGAAGAAGAACTTGAGCCCGACCATCGCTAGGAACGCGCCGCCGAACCCGGCAATGCCGATATGCGCGCCGCTGACGATCTTTTCATATTCCTGCGGTTGTTCCAGCGACAGGCGCAGCGCCTCGACCGGACCGATCCCGGCGGCGATCGCCACGATTCCCAGCGGAAACACGATGCGCATGCCGAACACCGCGATCACCATGCCCCAGGTGAGAAAACGCTTCTGCCACACCGGCGTCATCTTCTCGAGCACGGCGGCATTGACCACCGCGTTGTCGAACGACAGCGATATCTCCAGCACCGCCAGCACGATCACCACCCACAGCACTTCGAACAGCCCGGCGAGGGTATGCGTGCGCAGCCACCCGACCAAGGCGGCCAGCACCAGGCAGACCAGCGTGAAAATGATCGATCCGCGAAACTGCTGAAGCACCTGGAGTCCTGACTGGTTTTGCCACCGATCTGCAGATCGATAACTTCGTTTTTATCCGTCCGTCCTGAGCTTGTCGAAGGATTGCACCTCACTTCCGCGTCGGCAGAAAAGGACAGTCCTTCGACAAGCTCAGGATGGGCGGGATTGGGGAGAGCCGCATTGTCGCAGACGCGTGAATTGGTAACGACAACGCAGACCCGGACCGGAGCGGTTCGGGTCTGTCTACGATGATCCAGAATCACTTGGGCTGGTAAGTCTGCTCCACACCCGGAAAGCTGCGGTCACGCACTTCACGGGCATATGTCGCGGCGGCCTCGGCGATCGTTTCGGCGATGTTTTCATAGACTTTGACGAAGCGCGGTACGCGTTCGAACATGCCGAGCATGTCTTCGGTCACCAGCACCTGCCCGTCGCACTGCGCCGATGCGCCGATGCCGATGGTGGGGCAGGGCACCGCTGCGGTGATCTCGACCGCGATCGGTTCGACCACGCCCTCGATGACGATGGCGAACGCGCCGGCCTCTGCCAGCGCGCGCGCGTCGCCGACGATCTTGGCCGCTTCGGCCCTGGTCCGCCCGCGCGCATTATAACCGCCGAGCTGGTTGACCGCCTGCGGGGTCAGCCCGACATGGCCCATCACCGGGATGCCGCGCCGGGTCAGGAAGGCCACGGTTTCGGCCATCGCCTCTCCGCCTTCCAGCTTCACAGCGGCGCATCCGGTTTCCTTGAGCAGCCGCGCCGCGTTGGTGAAAGCCTGTTCGGGCGAGGCTTCGTAGCTGCCGAACGGCATGTCGACGATCACCACCGCGTGGTAGCTGCCGCGCACCACCGCCGCCCCGTGCGCTGCCATCATGTCGAGCGTGACCGGAACGCTCGATGGCAGGCCGTAGATCACCTGCCCCAGCGAATCTCCCACCAGCAGCAGGTCGCAGTGCGCATCGAGCAGTTGCGCCTGCCGGGCGGTGTAGGCGGTCAGCATCACGATCGGCTCTTTGGTCACGCCATCCTTCTTGCGCTGGCGGATCGCCGGCACGGTCAGCCGCTTCATCGGCGCCGGGGTGGGGTTGGCGCGACTGGTCGCGGTATCGAGCTGGAAGGTCGTGGACATGGCCGGGGGTTTTAGAGGTTCATCCGGGCCGCGCAAGCATTGCGACCGTGGCCCGAACGACACCTGACCGCACCCGACCGATACCGAGGCAAGGGCTGCCATGCGCTGGGACTCGCGCAAGGCTGGGGAAAAAGGCCTTGCGCCAAGTCTGCTTGGCGCTAGCTTCGGCGGTTACAAGCTGGTTACCGGAGCAACCTTTTTGGTGGGGGTCGCCCAGGCGCTCCGGTCCTGGCAGGAGAAATACATGTTCGGTCGCGTCAAACCGCTCGATGCCATTCTGGCGACAGCCGAGAAGAAATCGCTGCATCGATCGCTCGGCGCATTCCAGCTTACCATGCTGGGGGTGGGCGCGATCATCGGCACGGGCATCTTCGTGCTGACCGCCGAAGCGGCGCAAAAGGCCGGGCCGGGCATGATGATCAGCTTTATCATCGCCGGCTTCGTCTGCGCGGTGGCCGCCTTGTGCTACGCTGAAATGAGCTCGATGGTCCCGGTTTCGGGTTCCGCCTACACTTACAGCTACGCCGTGATGGGCGAGATGCTGGCGTGGATGGTCGGCTGGGCGCTGGTGCTGGAATATGCCGTGGCGGCGGGCGCGGTTTCGGTTGGCTGGTCGGGCTATTTCGTGGGCCTGTTGCGAGAGTATCTGGGCGTTTCGCTGCCCTCCACGATCGTCAACGCCGATGCGCTGATCGCGCACATCAAGGTGGCGTTCGGTGCCGAGCAGAGCGACGCCATCGTCACGGCCATGGCGGCCGGCGGCTATATCAACCTGCCCGCCGCGATCATCGCGCTGCTGGTCACCTGGCTGCTGGTGATCGGCACCAAGGAAAGCGCGTACATCAACGCGATCCTGGTGATGATCAAGATCACCGCGCTGACCGTGTTCGTGATTCTGGCGTTGCCGGTGATGCAATCGCACAACTTCCATCCATTCGCGCCGTTGGGCTTCAAGGGTATTTCGGCGGCGGCCGCCTCGATCTTCTTCGCCTATGTCGGGTTCGACGCGGTTTCGACCGCAGCCGAGGAAACCAAGAACCCGCAACGCAACATGCCGATCGGCCTGATCGGCAGCCTTGCGATCTGCACCGTGTTCTATATCCTGGTCGCCGCCGGAGTCATCGGCTCGGTCGGGGCACAGCCGCTGATTGACGGCACCGGCCACGGCCTCGCGCCGGGCAGTACCGAGCTGGTTGCCGCCTGCTCGACCATCCAGAACCAGGCCGTCGTCTGTTCGAAGGAAGCGCTGGCCTGGACCATGCGCGAGATCGGCTGGCGCCAGATCGGCAACCTGATCGGCCTCGCCGCCGGTCTGGCGCTGCCTTCGGTGGTGCTGATGATGATGTTCGGCCAGACGCGCATCTTCTTCGTGATGAGCCGCGACGGTCTGCTTCCCGAAGTGCTGAGCCGGGTCCACCCGCGCTACAATACGCCGTACGTGGTCACGATCATCACCGGCATCTTCGTGGCGATTTTCGCCGCGCTGTTCCCGGTGGGCGCGCTGGCGGACATTTCGAACTCGGGCACACTGTTCGCCTTTGCGATGGTCGCCATCGCGGTGGTGGTCCTGCGCAAGACCGATCCCAACCGCACGCGCCCGTTCCGCACCCCGGCAGTGATGATCGTCGCGCCGGTGGCGGTGCTGGGCTGCCTCTACCTGTTCTTCAGCCTGTCGTGGTACACGCTGGAACTGTTCGCCGGCTGGGCGATCCTGGGGCTGGCCGTCTACTTCCTCTACAGCAAGAGCCACAGCCACGTCGGTCGCGGGTTGGTGGAGGTCCATGAAACCGATGCGGACATTCCGCCGTCGTCGGTCCCTCCGATCCCTTGAGCCGCTTGCCCATGACGTAGAAAAGGGCCGCTTCCCGAAATGGGGAGCGGCCCTCTTCGTTGTCGTGTCGTGAAATGCTTACAGCGCAGTCTCGACGTACTGGCCCGAGGCATCCTCGCGCACGCTCATGCCCAGTGCCATCTTGGCGGTGGCGAGCAGGCCCATGTCGCCCGACCAGATCGAGGCGTCGCCCAGATCCATGCGCAGGAACAGCAGGTTGGGGTCGGTCTTGCCGCCGGGATACCAGGCCTCGACGAAGTTGTTCCACTGCTTGTCGAGCCGGGCGCGGTCGGTTTCCTCGACCAGCGTGCCGGCAAAGCGCGCAAACACGTCGTGGCCCTTGCTCTCGAAGTTGGCGGTCGCCGCGCCGCCGCTGGCATAACGCCCGTCCTTGCTGGTGAAGAACCAGATCGCGCTGTCGGCATCCTTGTCGAGCTGCGCGGTCATCGGCGCGGCGGAATCGGGATCATGGTCGAGTTGCAGCATGACGAACGGCGAATGCGTCATCGCCTTCCAGAACTTTTCTTTCATTTCTGCGGGTTGGCCGTCGGAATATTTCATGGCGAATTGCCCTTTGTATGAACGGGAGAGATGTTCGACCAACGGGGCGGGGCAGGGGTTGTTCCCTGCCGGGTGCGGCGTTGTCTGGTGGTTTACTCCAAAGCGCTGCTCACACTCGGCCCCGCTCATGTCGCGCGAGTCGAGACAGGTCCGCGCGCTATCGACATGCACAACGTCCCTCAACTTCGCTCGGGATGAGCGGATGATGGGAAGGTCATCGCTCAGACCCATGGCGACGTGTCAGATCATCGACGCAGACGTGGCCATCGTTTCGCGCGTCACTTCATCGACGATGTCCTGCCGATCGGCCTGCGTTGCATCGTCCAGCCCGCTGAACACGCTGCGATCATCTCCACCGATGAACGCCAGCAGGTCGCGGGTCAGGCGTTCTGTCTGCGTGGCGAACACGCCGTGCGGTTCGCCCGGATATTCGATCAGCGTGGCCTGTTGCACCGTCTTGACCACTTCACGCGCGGTGGCGTCGATCGGGACGGTCTTGTCCGACGTGCCGTGAATGATCAGCGTGGGCACGGTAAAACTTGCCAGATCGGGCCGGAAATCGGTGGTGGCAAACGCCTTGGCGGCGGCCAGCGTCGGGCGCAGACCAGCTTGCATCGCCGTGGCCCACGACAGCTGCAGCACTTCGTCGCTGACCGGGCTGGACAGCATGCCCACGCCGTAGAAGTCCTTGAAGAAGCCGGTCATGAATCTGGCGCGATCGGTCAGCATGCCCTCGGTCATCTGGTCGAACGTCGCTTGCGGCACGCCATGGGGATTGTCGTCGGTCTGGAGCATGTAAGGCACCACCGAGGATACCAGCGCCACGCGCGCCACGCCCTTCCCGCCGTGGCGCGACATGTACCGCGCGATCTCGCCGCCACCCATCGAGAAGCCGACGAGGCTGACGTCGCGCGTAGCACCCATGGCCGCCATGACGTCGGCCAGATCATCGGCGAAGGTATCGTAGTCATATCCGCCCGACGGCTGGTCGGACCGGCCGAAGCCCCGGCGGTCATAAGCGATCGCCTTGAAGCCATCCTCGGCCAGCGCGTGGGTGATGGGGTCCCAGCTGTCGCCCGACAGCGGCCAGCCGTGGATGAGCACGACGGGCGGGCCGTCACCCCAGGTCTTGGCATAAAGCCGCATCCCGTCGCGGGCTTCGATCATCGGCATGGCTGATACTCCGTTGCAGCTTCGTAAGTGCAATGGCGCAAGCGATGGACGGTTCCGGCAATTCGGCATGCCGGGACAAGGGGATACGGCAACGCGGCCAGCGGAGCGCCGGCCCGACCGGCGCGCGGTCAGGCGCGCAGGCGCTCGATCCCTTGGGCCAGCACGACATAGAGCTTGCCCATGTCCGACGACAGCAGCGTGACCCCCAGCGCATTGCCGTCGCGCGTCGACAGCAGCTGGCGCAGCATCGCCTCGAAATCGTGGATGTAGCGGTTCACGTTCAAGCGGAAATCCTCGTCGCTGTCGTAGTGTTGCGCCACGATCCGCGCTTCGCCGCTTTCCAGCAGGCTCACCGCGCGGCGCGTGAAGATGCCGCGATCGCCGCGCAAGTACGAAGCCCAGGCGGTTTCGGAAACGTCGCTGGAGAGCGCGCGGGCAATGTCGATCGCGGTCGATTTCAGCGATTCGGTGATCAGCGCGGCGCGCCGGGCGAAATCGTTGTCGACGCGGTCTTCGGCGCGTTCGCGCGCGCGATCGACGCGGTTTTCCAGATTGCCGGCCAGTTCGTCGACTTTGGCCAGTTGGTCGCGCAGTTGCACCGTGGTGTCGCGCCCGGCTTCGGCCGCGCGATCGATCGCTTCCTCCAGCCGCAGCACCAGCTCCGCGCCACGACCCTGCAGCACTTTGGCGATGGCCGCGCTGCTGTGATCGCCCAGCTGGCTGGCGATGGCCTCGATCTCGCTGGCGGTGCCATGGCGCAGGCTGGCGCCGACGTTTTCCACCGCGCCCGAAAGCTGGGCAATCGCACCGGCAAGGCTCGCCTGGATGTCTCCTGCCAGCTGCTCGCTCTGGCTGCGGGCGGCGGCGAGCGTTTCGCGCAACGCCGCGAGCTGGTTTTGCTGGTCCTGCGTGCGCGCGGTGAATTCGCCGTGGAGCGAGCCCACGTCGGCCAGCGCCCCGGCCATGTCGTTGCGCGAGGCGAGAACGTGTTCCGACAGCGCATGTCCGCGCTCGCCGGCATCCTTCAGCGTGTCGCGCAACATGAACACGCGGTCTTCGATGCCCCGCAGGCCGCCTTCGGCTTCCTTCACGGCTTCGGGCAGCTTGATCCGGGTATGGTCGCTGCTGGCCTGGATCAGTTCGAGCAGCCGCACGGCCGAATCGGTCAGGTCGGCGACTTGGCCGTCGGTTCCGGCCAGCGCCTCGCCGCTCTCGACCAGGCGGGAATTGAGCATGGCCATCGCCCGGTCCACGGCTGCGGCGGTGGCCGCGCCCTGTTCGCCCGAGGCGCGCAACACGGCGGAGAACGCGTTCACCCGCTCGCTCAGCGCCTCGAACCGCGTGGCCAGCGCATCGGCCTGTTCGGTCTGGTGCGTGCGCTGCTGTGCGATCAGGCGATCGAGTTCGCCCAGCCGCTGAGTCATCGTATCGGACGCGGACACGCCCGTGGCGGTCATCGCCTGGTGGCGTTGCGTGATCGCGCGGTCCACCGCGTCCAGTCGCTCCGTCAGCAACCGGTCCTGCTCCCCGGCGGCATCTTCGGCGGTCTGGCGGCGGGTGGCAAATTCCTCGTCGATCCGGCGCAGATGGTCGTCCAGCGTCGAACCGATCCCGCGCGCCGCCTGCTCGAAGGCGCCGAGCCGGGTTGAGGCGGCAGCGATCGCCATCTCGTGGTCGGTCGCAAAGCCCTCCAGCGCGTGGCGCAGCGTTTCGCGATGCGATGCCGCGCGTTCGGTCCACGCGTTAAGCGCCTCGCTCTCACCGCCGGCAATGGCGCGGGCGATGGAATTGCTTTCCTCGCGCAGCGCGACAAGCCGCGCGCGCAGCGCTTCGTAGGCGCTGTTTTCGCCCGCTTCGGTGCTTTCGCGGTGGGCTGCCAGCTCGCGCTCGAGCGAGGCGGAGCGGGTGCGGATTCCGGCCAGCGCGGCAATCTCGATCTGGTCAAGGTTCTGGCGGTGGGCTTCGCCTTCACTCGCCAAAGCGGCGAACCGCGCGGTGGTGATCGTGTCGAGCTGGTCGGCCTGAAGCGTAAATTCGGCCAGCGCCTCGTTCACCACGCCGCGCAGCGATTCGACCTGCCGCTCGCTGGCGACGCCGAATTCGTTGAGCCGGTGGAATCCGGTGACGAGGTCTTCCAGCTGCACGTGCGCGGTGCGTCCGGCGCTGGCGATGGTGTTGGTCACGTCGCGAACCGAATTGGCGATGACCGGCAGGTGCCCGCGCAGCTTTTCCATGTTGTCGAGCGCGTTGACCGACACGTCGCCGATGCTGGAAACTTGCGCTCCGTTGTCGACGATCAGCGCCTGCAGCCGATCCGCGCTGCCCGACAGGCGATCGACCGCGATGCGGCCCAGCGCTTCCAGATCACGGCCTTGCGCGGCGAGGAAGTCACGCGCGAGCGACAGTTCGGTGTTGACCGAGACCAGCCGCCGTTCGAGCGCTTCGGATTCCGCGCGCAGCGATTGTCCCGCATCGGCAAACCGGCCTGCTTCGCGGCGGCTGTTGCGCATCGCGACCAGCAGCGCGGTCAGGCACAGCAGGACCGGGACCGACCACTGGCCGATCCACTGGGCCCACACGGCTGGCGTCGCGCCCGCCTGCATCGCGCCAAGGTTCGCCCAGATGAAGAAGCCGGTCCACGCAGCGATGATGATGGCCACGCCAACCGGCGCCAGCCAGGCCAGCATGTCGCGCTGCGGGGTGGGCGATTCGTCGTCCCACGATTCGTCTTCGGGTCGCAACAGCAGCGGAGCGTCCGCCGCAAAGGCGCGCAAATCCTCGACCGCCGCGTTGTCCGGCTGGCCGGGCTCGATCGGAATGATCCGTGGTCCCCCATTCATGCAGGCACACTACCACGGCAACGGCGATTGTTTAAACCCCACCTTAACCTTCCTGGTCTAGCCCGTGCGATATGGCGTATGAAGGCGAAGCCCTGGACGCAAATCTCGCGGCAGCCGCCGGCAACGATGCCGCGCTGTTCCGGGAATTGCGCGGAGCATTTATCGAAAGCGCGGAACGTCAGCTCGATCTGATGCGCCGCGCGCGATGCGACGGAAACTGGCAGGTCGCGGCGATGCGGCTGAAAGGGCTGGCGGCCAGCTTCCATGCCGAAAAGTTGATCGGGCTGGCCGACGAAGCGCTGTCCGGTGTCCCCGGCGAACCGGGCGTGACCCGCCGCATCGAGCACTTCCTGCTGGACCTGATCCCGCCCGACGCCTGACTGCGACCGGCCCGAACCGCCACCAGCGGATCGGCTCCACGCGCTTTACCGGTAACCCGCGATTGCGCCCGCCCCATCGGCGGCCTATCGACGGCCCGCGTGCAGGAGAACGGGTTTGCGGGTCGCGCTGTTATCGCTGGTGGATCCGGCTTCGGGAGAATCGACCGAACCGCACGGCTACCTGCCGATCTGCGGCCGCTCCATCGCGCGCCATCAACTGGGGCTGGCACTGGCGCTGGGATGCACCCGGATCCTGTGCGCGGCCGAAGCGCTGACCGGGGAACTGGTGTCGCTCCAGCACGCTGCCGAGGCGCGCGGCGCGCAGTTCCATGTGCTGTCCTCGCCGCAGAAGATCTCGGCGCTGGTGGGGGCCGATGACGATCTGTTCGTGTTCGCCGACGGGCTGCTCGCGCTGCCCGACGATGCGCTGGCGCTGCTGGCGGACAAGCAGGGCGTGCTGACCTTCCCGGTCGAGGCCGGGCTGGCCGCGGGTTTCGAACGGATCGACCTCAACAGTTCGGACGCGGGCGCGATGCGCCTGCCGGGGCGGATCGCGGCGCAGTTTGCCGAACTTCCCGGCGACTGGAACCCGTTTTCGGCGCTGCTGCGGCTCGCGGTGCAGGGCGGGGTCGCCCAGCGCGGCGTGCCGGTCGCGCTGCTGGGCCAGGGCCGCTGGCAGGTGCTGCGCAGCGAAGCGGATGCCCATGCCGCCGAACCGGCGTGGCTGCGGCTGCATGCCGCCACGGGGCAAAGCCGCACGCCGGGCGAGCTGCTGGCGGCGTGGCTGGTGCTGCATCTGGGGCCATCGCTGCTCCATGCCGGAACCCGGCCGTGGCTGGTGGCGGCGGCGGCGGTCACGGTGTCGCTGCTCGGCTTCGGCGCGGGCTGGCTGTGGTCACCGACAGCGGGCTTCGCGGTGATCGGCGTGGGCTGGACGCTGTATCGCGGCGCCGCGATCCTCACGCGGATCGAGCGCGATTCACTGGTCGGCGGACGCGGTGGCGGGCTGGCCGATGGCGCGTTCCTGCTGCTGGTCGACGGATTGCTGGTGTGGCTGGCCGCGTGGCGCAGCGCTTCGCCGACGACACCCGACCTGCCCTGGACGATCACGTTTTTTCCGCCGGTCGTGCTGCTGCTGCTGCTGCGCCTGCTGCCGCTGGTGATGGCCGACAAAGCCCGGATCGCGTGGCTCGGCGATCGCCTGCTGCTGGGCTGGACACTGGCGCTGGCGAGCTTCCTGTTGCCGTTCGACATGGTGTTGCGGGCCTCGATCATTCTCATTCTGGCGCTGGCGCTGATGCTGGCGATGGGCATCCTGCGCGTTCCTAACCCGCCCTTAACCAACGACGGCTAGACCGGCGATCATGGCACAAATGGCATATTCGAATGCAGGCCCGGGCGCGATCGAGGACTTGCTGGGCGAGGAGCTGGCCGTCGCGGACCGCGCGCAGGCCAACACCGGCCCGATCCTGCGGCACCTGCTGGCCAATGACGACCAGTCGGTGTTCAGCGACGAGATCATCGCGCGCGTGCGCGGGATGATGATGGATCTGGCGCGGCAACTGATCGTTGCGCTCGCCGAAGTCGCCGGACATGAGGAACCGCAGGCCTGGGCGCACGAAGCGAGCGAGGATCTGGGCACGGCCTTCCTCGGCGTCCCCGCGCTGCTGGCCCACGCCCATGCGCTGGCGCTGGAATGGCACGTCGCGGAACGCCTGCACGTCAGGCTGGCGCTCGATCCGGTGCTGTCACCGCTGCTGCAGACGATGATCGCGTCGCAGGATCCCGCCACGGCCGCCTCGGCGATGAAGCTGCTGGCAGCGCAGGCCCGGTTCGGCCAGTCGGTCCGGCGGATGCAGTTGCCGCTGAACGAACTGCCCGGCGATCTGTTTCACATCGTCATGCTGACGATGCGGTCCTACCTTGGCGATACCCCCGATGCCGATGCGCAGGCACACCAGGCCGAACTGGCGCTGCGTGCGCGGCAGGACGGCCGCAACAGCCGGATCGCGCTGATGGACGGGCTGATTCGCGGCATGGGCGGCCAGGCTGAAGGCGCGCTGGCGATCGACAATGCGGGCGTCAGCCTGTTCGCCACCGGCCTGGCGATCGGCTCGGGCCTCGACCGTGACACCGCCGTGTTCGCGATGACCGAAAGCCAGCTTGCCCGGCTCGTGCTCGCGCTGTCGGCCAGCGGGCTGAAGTCCGAGGCCATCACCGCGCAGTTCGTAACGCTCCACCCCGAGATCACCTTGCCGAAGGGGCTCGAACACTTGCGGGCCGATCGCGCGGCTGCGCTGCTTGCCCGGTTCGGCGAGGCGCTGGCGCACTGACATGACGCTTGCCGCCGGTCCGATCCGCGCGCGCTGCGACAGCGACGATCGCCTGCTCGAAGCCGACGAGCCGCTGGCCGGGCTGCAACGGCGCAGCGGCGGCGATTTTCCGGGCACCATCGCCATTCCGGCGCTGCTGGCACTGGTGCGCAGCGCCCGGGGCCGGACGGCGCCGCTGTCGCGCATGATCGTGGCGATCGACGATGGCCAGCCGATCACGGTGTGGGCCTCGGTGCAGGCCAGCGATACCGGCAGCGTGATCGAACTGAGCCACTGGCGCGCCGCCAGCCCGGCCGACGCCGACGAACCCGCCAACGCGGAAGAGGACCTTGTCCGCCACATTGCCGAAGGCCACGCGCTGGTCGATGCGGAACAGCGTGTGCTGGCGATCGCAGCGGTCGCGCCCGACCTGCAGCCGCTGGCCACCGCGCTGGGCGCCATCGCCGGCGCGCGCTGGACCGACTATGTCAGTTTCGGCACCAGCTTGCGCCAGCCCGCGCACTGGCGCCTGCTGGATGATACGCCGGTTTCGATCGAGGGTTCGGGCCGGACCTGGCGCGTCAGGTTGTTTCCGCACGGCACCGCGCAGGACCGAACCGCGGCGTTCGACCTCTATTTCGTGCCCGACTCGATCGAACGGCTGCCCGAACCGCCCAAGCCGGCGATCAGCCCGGCCACGGGAGCCGACGCAGCACCGGCAGGCCTGCTGGGCGCGCAACTCGCGCCGGCGCTGCGGCTGCCGATCAACCGGATCATCGCCAACGCCGAGACCATCCGCACGCGGCTGGCCGGGCCGCTGGCCGAACAATACGCCAGTTACGCAGCCGACATCGCCAATGCCGGGCGCCACCTGCTCGATCTGGTGGAAGACATCGCCGATCTCGACGTGATCGAGGCCGGGACTTTCGCGACCGCGCCCGACGCGATCGATCTGGCCGACTGCTGCCGCCGCGCAGCGGGGCTGCTGGCGGTTCGCGCCAGTGCCCGCCGGATCACGCTGACCACGCCTGCAGACCCGGTGCCGGCGACCGGGGAGTTCCGGCGCGTGCTGCAGGTGTTGATCAACCTGATCGCCAACGCCATCAACTATGGGCCGGAAGATTCGACGGTGAGGTTGAGCGCGGGTCGCGGCGGGGCCTTTGCCTGGGCCGCGATCGAGGACGAGGGCAAGGGCATCGATGCCGATCAGGCCGAGCGGGTGTTCGGCAAGTTCGAGCGGCTGGGCCGCAGCGGCGACGGCGGCAGCGGGCTGGGCCTGTACATCTCACGCCGACTGGCGCGGGCCATGGGCGGCGATCTCATCGTGGAGCGTGCAAGCACCGGCGGCGCCCGCTTCGTATTGCGCCTGCCCGGGCGGGATTAAAGCCTTCGGGCGTTAACCCGGCCTGCGCCGCGCAAAATACAGCAGCGCCAGTCCAACCAGCAACAGCACGACCCCGTTGATGGCCCATTGCTTTTGCGCCAGCATGAAGCTGGACGCCGGCCACATCACCACGCCGGTGCCCTGGCCGATCCACAGTGCGCCCATCAGGACCGCGGCGACGCCGACTATCATAAGCAAAGTCCGCATCGCCGCTCTCCTGGTTTTGTTTTCCGCCAAGGCGCAGTGTGCGCCCTGACTTGACGTCTTGAAATTCAGCGCTTGTCGATCGCGAGGTAATCGCGCTCTGCCGAACCGGTGTAAAGCTGGCGCGGGCGACCGATCTTCTGGCCTGGATCGGAGATCATTTCGTTCCATTGCGCGACCCAGCCCACCGTGCGCGCCAGCGCGAACAGCGCGGTGAACATCGTGGTCGGGAAGCCGATCGCCGAAAGGATCACGCCCGAGTAGAAATCGACGTTGGGGAACAGCTTCTTCTCGATGAAATACGGATCGTTGAGCGCCATTTCCTCAAGCCGCATCGCCACCTCGAACACCGGATCGGTGACCTTGAGCGCGTCGAACACCTCGCGCACGGTCTTCTGCATCACCGTCGCGCGGGGATCGTAGTTCTTGTAAACGCGGTGGCCGAAACCCATCAGGCGGAACGGATCGTTCTTGTCCTTCGCCCGCTCGATATAGTGCGGGATCCGGTCGGGCGTGCCGATTTCCTGAAGCATGTTGAGCGCGGCTTCGTTCGCGCCGCCGTGCGCCGGACCCCACAGGCAGGCAATGCCGGCCGCGATGCAGGCGAACGGGTTGGCACCCGAAGACCCGGCCAGACGCACCGTGGACGTCGATGCGTTCTGTTCGTGATCGGCGTGGAGGATGAAGATGCGGTCCATCGCCTTTTCCACCGCCGGATGCACTTCATAGGGTTCCGCCGGCACGCCGAAGGTCATGCGCAGGAAGTTGCCGGTGTAGGACAGGCTGTTGTCGGGATAGAGGAACGGCTGGCCGATCGAGTACTTGTAGGCGGCTGCCGCGATCGTGGGCATCTTGGCGATCAGCCGGTGCGAGCTGATCTTGCGGTGCGTGGGATCCGCAATATCGGTCGAATCGTGGTAGAATGCGGACAGTGCGCCGACCACGCCGCACATGATCGCCATCGGGTGCGCGTCGCGACGGAAGCCGCGATAGAACTGCATCAGCTGTTCGTGCAGCATGGTGTGACGGCTGATCGTGCGGCTGAAATCGCTCAGTTCCGGCGTCGACGGCAGTTCGCCGTTCAGCAACAGGTAGCTGACTTCCATGAAGCTCGAATGTTCGGCCAGCTGGCCGATGGGATAGCCGCGATGCAGCAGCACGCCTTCGTCGCCATCGATGTAGGTGATCGCCGAATCGCAGCTCGCCGTAGAAGTGAAGCCGGGATCGTATGTGAACATCCCCGATTCGCCGTACATCTTGCGAATGTCGATAACGTCGGGACCGATCGTGCCGCTGCGCACGGGCATGGTGATGTCCTTGCCGTCCGCCTTCAGAATCGCCTGATTGTCGCCCACCGTAAACCCTCCTGTAAAATGCCAGTTAGCGTCGCCGATCTGCCCGGTTCACATCGCCTGATCGCGGATACGACCAAGCGATTCGTCCTTGCCGAGCAGGCACAGCACGTCGAAAATTCCGGGCGAGGTAGCCTGTCCCGTAAGCGCTGCGCGCAGCGGCTGGGCAAGCTTGCCCAGGCCGACCCCCAGCTCCTCTGCCATTGCTTTAAGACTGGCTTCGAGACTGTCGGTTGTCCAGCGATTTTCCGCTTCGAACCGGGCGAGAATGCGCGCGAGCATGGATCGTGCATCGGCGGTCATCAGCGTGGTGGCTTTTTCGTCCAGCGACAGCGGCCGTTTGGCGAACAGGAAGCCCGCCCCGCCGGCCAGTTCGTCAAGATCGGCGGCGCGAACCTTGAGCACCGGCATCGCGCGCTCGAGCAGCGCCAGCCCGCTTTCCGCCTCGAATTGCGGGCTCAGCGCCGCCAGCCGTGGCGCCACCAGCGCGGCCAGTCGCGCGTCGTCGGCTTCGCGGATATAGTGGCCGTTGAGGTTCTGCAGCTTCTTGATGTCGAATCGCGACGGCGACTTGCCCACGCCGGCCAGATCGAACAGCGAGACGGCCTCCTCGCGGGTGATCAGTTCGCGATCGCCAAAGCCCCAGCCCAGCCGCAGCAGGTAGTTGGACAGCGTTTCGGGCAGGATCCCCATCTCGTCGCGATAGGCTTCCACGCCCAGCGCGCCGTGCCGCTTGGACAGCTTGGCCCCGTCGGCGCCGTGGATCAGCGGGATGTGGGCATAGACCGGATCGGGCCAGCCGGGCGCACCGGTCGCCTTGGCGATCTCGTCCATCGCGCGGTAGATCGGCAACTGGCGAAACGCGTTGTTGAGGTGATCGTCGCCGCGGATCACATGGGTCACGCCCATGTCGTGATCGTCGACCACGACCGCCAGCATGTAGGTCGGCGAGCCATCGCCGCGCAGCAGGACATAGTCGTCAAGCTCGGCGTTGGCGACGGTGACCGGGCCCTGCACGCGGTCCTCGATCGTGGTCTCGCCGGTCAGCGGCGTGCGCAGGCGCACCACATACGGCGCTCCGGCAGGCGCCTCTGACGGATCGCGATCGCGCCAACGCCCGTCATAGCGCATCGGCTGCTTGTTTGCGCGCTGCTCGGCGCGCATCGCCTCGAGCTCCTCGGGCGTGGCGAAACACTTGTAGGCGTGGCCCGCGTCCAGCAGGGCGTGAGCGACCTCGACATGGCGATCGGCCTGCGCGCTCTGGAACACCGGCTCGGCATCCCAGTCGAGCCCCAGCCAGGCCAGACCGTCGATGATCGCGTCGATCGCGGGCTGGGTGGAGCGGGCCTTGTCGGTGTCTTCGATCCGCAGCAGCGCCTTGCCGCCGTGATGGCGGGCGAACAGCCAGTTGAACAACGCGGTGCGCGCGCCGCCGATGTGGAGGAACCCGGTGGGTGATGGCGCAAACCGCGTCACCACGGGAACTTCGCCGTCTGTCAGTCGTGCAGGCGATGCTGCAGAAACGGTTTCACTGGCGCTTGCCATGGACCGCGCGTTCCTTTCCTGTTGCCGTCATGGCGTCCGAGGCCGCAGCCCAACCTGCCGGGTCCCGCCCGGATGCCGATCCGGCCGCAGCGACTGGTCGCGCCGCCACCTCAGGCGGCTTTACAACAGCCCTTTTCGGCCTGATCGAACGCACCGGGCATTGGGGCAAACCGCCCCGCTTGTCCAGCGGGCTGGAGCGGTGCGACCGCTTCCTCGAAGACCGCGCATTCGAGCGGGCGCCATGGCTTGCGGTGGGGTTTGCGGGCGGCGTGGCGGCGTGGATCACACTGCCCGATCCCTGGCACTGGTGCGCCCTGCTGGCGATCTGCGGCGCGGTCGCGGCCGGCGCGGCGATGCTGCGCGCGGATGGCGATCTGCCGCATCTGCGCATGACGGTGATGGCCACCGCACTGATGGTCGCGGCGGGCTGCGCAACAATCTGGATCAAATCCGCGCTGGTCGGCACGCCCCCGCTGCCGCGCCCCGGCATCAGTTGGCTGGCCGGCACGATCATCACCCGTGACGATCAGGGCGCGCAGGAGCGTGTGCGCCTGCTGATCGAAGCGCGGATTGCCGGCCAGCCCGCGCCGATGCGCCTCCGCCTGAACATGCCGGACAAGCTCGACAGCGCGCTACTGGGCGAAGGCGCGATCGTGCGACTGCGGGCGCGCCTCATGCCGCCGGCGTCGCCGATGCTGCCGGGCGGATACGATTTTGCCCGGACCGCGTGGTTCGAGGGGCTGGGCGCAACCGGCACCGTGCTGTCGGCGCCGCAGGTGGTCCGCCCGGCCCGCGACGGCAGCCTGCTGCGGCGGTGGCAGGCGACGCTGTCCGCCCACGTCCGCGCCAACCTGTCGGGCACGCCGGGCACAATCGCCGCCGCGTTTGCCAGCGGTGATCGCGGATCGATCAGCAAGTCCGACGAAGCTGCGATGCGCGACGCCGGGCTCACCCACTTGCTGTCGGTGAGCGGGCTGCATGTCAGCGCGGTGATCGGCGGGGCCTACCTGCTGGCGATCCGGCTGCTCGCGCTGTGGCCGTGGCTGGCGTTGCGGGTGCGCCTGCCGCTGGTGGCGTCCGCGATGGGTGCGGGGGCGGGGTTGTTGTACACCTTGCTGACCGGCGCCGAGGTGCCGACGGTGCGGTCCTGCGTCGGTGCCTTGCTGGTGCTGGGTGCGCTGGCGCTGGGCCGCGATCCGCTGTCGCTGCGCCTGCTGGCGGTGGCGGCGCTGTTCGTGATGATCTTCTGGCCCGAAGCGGTGTTCGGGCCCAGCTTCCAGATGAGCTTCGCCTCGGTGCTGGCGATCGTGTCGCTGCACTCGGCCGCGCCGGTGCGCCGGTTTCTGGCCTTCCGGGAGGAAGCGCGATCGGTCCGTCTGGCCCGCCACGTGGTCATGTTGTTCGTGACCGGTGCGGTGATCGAGCTGGCGCTGATGCCGATCGGGCTGTTCCACTTTCGCCGCGCCGGGATCTACGGCCCGCTGACCAACGTGCTGGCGATCCCGCTGACCACGTTCGCCTCGATGCCGCTGATCGCGCTGGGGCTGGCGCTCGATCTGGTTGGTGCGGGCGGGCCGGCGTGGTGGCTGGCGGGCAAATCGCTCCAGCTGCTGCTGTGGCTGGCGCATTTCGCAGCGTCGCAGCCCGGCGCGGTGGTGCGGTTGCCCGGGCTGGGCGCAGGTGCATTCGCGCTGTTCATCGCCGGCAGCCTGTGGCTGGCACTGTGGACCGGACGCATCCGGCTGTGGGGCCTGTTGCCGGTCGTGATCGGCACCGCCAGCCTCGCGCTGCTGCGCACGCCCGACGTGCTGGTGTCGGGCGACGGCCTGCATGTCGGCATCACCGGCGAGGGGCCTGAACTGCTCGTCCTGCGGCAAGGGCGCAGCAGCTTCACCACCGACAACCTGCTCGAAACAGCGGGTATGAGCGGCGAGGTCCGCGCCATCGACGAATGGCCCGGCGCCGATTGCAATCCGGACTTGTGCCGCATCGCGATCACCCGGGGCGGCCGCCGTTTCGCGCTGTTGATGACCCGTGGCCGCGACCTGATCGACCGTGACTTGATCGAGCAGGCCTGCGCCGAAGCCGACATCGTCATTTCCGACCGCCGCCTGCCGCCGCGCTGCCATCCACGCCTGCTCAAGGCCGACCGCGCATTATTGGCGCGCACCGGCGGGCTGGCCATAAACCTCGAGCGGCGCACCATCATGACCGTGGCCGAAACGCAAGGCCATCACGGCTGGTATCGCTGGCCGCAACCGCACCGCTTCACCACATGGCCGCCGGGCGCAAGATACCAGCCCAGCCTCAGGCCGAGCGCTAGTGATACCGGCGCAGCAGCCCCGCCAGCTTGCCCTGGACCTGCACTTCGGCCGGACGATAGAACTGCGGATCGTAAGCCGAATTGGCGGGATCGAGCCGCACCATGCCGTTCTCGCGGCGCAGGTACTTGAGCGTCGCTTCCTCGCCATTCACCAGCGCGACCACGATTTCCCCGTCGCGCGCGGTTTCGGTGCGGCGGATCAGTGCATAATCGCCGTCGAGAATGCCGGCCTCGATCATCGAATCGCCCGATACTTCGAGCGCGTAGTGCTCGCCCGCGCCGAGCAGCGCGGCGGGCACCGGCAGCATCGTCTGGCCTTCCAGCGCCTCGATCGGAGCACCGGCGGCGATGCGGCCATGCAGCGGGAGCTCGATCACGTCGTTCGCCGGGGCCGGGGCCGAAACGGATGCTGAACCGCCGGACGCGCTGCCGCGCAGCGGGGTGAGCGCGCTGTTGGCGTTGGCCGCGACCTTGGCCGCCGGTTTCGCCACCGAACCTTCAGGCTGCCGTATCACTTCCAGCGCGCGGGCGCGGTTGGCCAGGCGGCGGATGAACCCGCGTTCCTCCAGCGCCGAGATCAGGCGATGCACGCCTGACTTGGACTTGAGGTCCAGCGCTTCCTTCATTTCTTCGAACGAAGGCGAAATGCCCGTATCCTCCAGCTTCTGCTGGATGAACGTGATCAGTTCGTGTTGCTTTCGCGTGAGCATGCCGCTTCACTCCATTGGCGAACGAATGCGGAACGAATAAGCAACCAAACGGGCCCCGTCAACCGGTTACATCAACCGCTTGCGCCATTTTCGAGCAGATAGACCGGAACGGTGCTGCCGGCGGGGATCGCATCGGCCCCGGCTTCGCGGACGATCAGCGCGTTGGCGTGCGCCAGCGGAGTCAGCGCACCCGAATCCTGCAAGTCGAGCGGCGCAACGGTCGTCCCGTTCCAGACGGCGCGGAGGAACTCCATCCGGCTGCCGCCACGGTCCATCGGGGTGGCGAGCTGCGCCGGAATCGGGCGGGGCGGGGGATCGGCGGAGCCGAGCGCGGCGCGCAGCAGCGGCAGCATGAACAGGAAGCCGGTGACATAGGCCGAAGCCGGGTTGCCCGGCAGGCCGAGGATCAGCTGGTGCCCGCGCCGCGCGACCAGCAGCGGCTTGCCGGGCTTGATCGCCACGCGCCAGAAATCGAGTTCGGCGCCGATCGCCGCCAGCGCCGGTCGCACCAGATCGTGATCGCCCACCGACGCCCCGCCGCTGGTCACCACGATGTCGGCGGACGCGGCAGCTTCGAGCGCGGCGACGAGCGCATCGCGGCGATCGGCGATCGGGCCGTGGCGTTCGATGGTGCAGGGCAGCGACGCCGCCATCGCTGCCAGCATCGGGCCGTTGCTCGCCGGGATCTGGTGCGCTGCGCACGCGTCGCCCGGCATGCGCAGTTCATCGCCGCTGTCGATGATCGCCAGCCGCACCTTGCGCCGCACCGGCAGCAAGCGATGCCCGGCGGCGATCGCCAACGCCAGCTGCGCCGCGCCCATGCGCGTGCCTTTGGCGAGAACGTCGGCGTCTTGCGCAAAGTCCATTGCCGACGGGCGGATGTGGCGCCCGGCGCGCGGTGACTCTCCTGCCAACATCACCCGATCCTGTTCGCGCACACAGTCTTCCTGCAACAGCACCGTGTCCGCCCCTGCCGGTACCACCGCGCCGGTCGCGATGCGCACCGCCTGGCCCGGGCCGACCGCTCCGGCAAAAGGATGGCCGGCGGCGCTTTCGCCCACAACCTGCCATGGCCCGGCCGCATCGGCCGATCGCAGGGCATAGCCATCCATCGCCGACATCGGCGCGGCCGGCTGGTTGCGCCGCGCCGTCAGCGTTTCGGCAAGGTAGAACCCGGCGCAATCGGCGGCCTCGCGATGGTCTACAGCCAGCGTCGGGGCCAGCGCCAGCAGGCGCGATTGCGCTTCGGCGAGGGTCAGCGGCGGCGTTTTCATGCCTCGGGCGCCCGCCAGTCCCCTGACTTGCCACCGCGCTTTTCGATCAGCCGCACGCCCTCGATCACCATGCTCTTGTCGACCGCCTTGGCCATGTCGTAGATTGTGAGCAATGCGATGGAAACCGCTGTCAACGCTTCCATTTCCACCCCGGTGCGGCCAGTGAGCGAGGCGGTGGCGGTGGCCTGCACGCCATCCTCGATCAGCGTGAAGTCGATTCCGACGGCATCCAGCGACAGCGGGTGGCACAACGGGATCAACTCGCCGGTGCGCTTGGCCGCCATGATCCCGGCGATGCGCGCTGCGGCGAGGACATCGCCTTTGGGGACGCTGCCGTCGCGGATCGCGGCGAGCGCCGGGGCGCTCATGCGGATGCGGCCCGCGGCCACTGCGACGCGCGCCGTGGCCGCCTTGCCGCCGACATCGACCATGCGCGCGTGGCCTTGCGAATCGAGGTGGGTGAGGCCGCTCATGCGCGCAATTCCGCCGAAGTTGACGAAGTTGACACATCCCTTGTGAAGTTTGTCAGGGGCCTTCGCGGCGAATTGACAAAGGCATACAAGCGGCTGGCGGGAAAGCGAATGTCCATGACCGCTGCGTGCCAGATTTGCAGACTGTAGGACAGGGATAAACGCCGCGTCCCGGCCCTTGTGGACTGGTCAGCCCAGCAGCAGCGCCCGTGTTGCGGCGGTGACATCGGCCTGGCGCATCAGGCTTTCGCCGACCAGGAACGTGCGCACCCCGGCGCGGGCCAGGCGCTGGCAATCGGCGTGGCTGTTGATCCCGCTTTCGCCGACGAGCAGCGTGCCTTCGGGTGCCAGCGGAGCGAGCCGCTCGGTCGTGCCAAGGTCGGTGACGAAGCGGCGCAAGTCGCGGTTGTTGACGCCGATGAGGCGCGAGCGGAGCCGTGCGGCGCGCGCCATCTCGGCTTCGTCGTGGACTTCGATCAGCACGTCCATGCCATGGTCGAGCGCGGCGGCCTCGATCTCGGCCATCTGCCCGTCATCGAGCGCGGCGACGATGATCAGGATCGCGTCGGCGCCGATGGCGCGGGCTTCAGCCACCTGCCACGGATCGACCATGAAATCCTTGCGCAGCACGGGCAGGGCACAGGCGGCACGGGCGGCGACGAGGAAGTCCTCGTGCCCCTGGAAATACGGCGCGTCGGTCAGCACCGAAAGGCAGGCGGCGCCGCCTTGTTCGTAGGCGGCGGCGTGGTTGGCTGGATGGAAATCTTCGCGGATCAATCCTTTGGAGGGCGAAGCTTTCTTGATTTCTGCGATCAGGGCAAAGCCGTTGACGGCCATTTCGCGCAACGCCCGTTCGAAACTGCGCGGGGCGGATTGCCCGGCGGCGCGCGCGGCAAGCTCGGCGAGCGAGGTTACGGCCTTGCGCGCTGTGACTTCGACGCGCTTGGTTGCGCAGATTTCGGCCAGTTTGTCGGTCATCGTCCCTTTGTCGCTCATCGTACGCCCGCGATCCAGCAGTCGAGGAGCGCCTTGGCAAGCCCCTTGTCGATTGCCTCGGCGGCTTCTTCGACCCCGGCGTGCCAGTTTTCGGCCTCGCCCGCGATTACCAGCGCGGCTGCGGCGTTGAGCAGCACCGCGTCGCGATAAGGGCCGGGCGTGCCCATCAGCAACGCGCGCAAAGCGGCGGCGTTGTGGATGGCATCGCCGCCCCGGATCGCCTCGATCGGCGCATGGGCGAGGCCCGCCTGCGACGCATCGAAGCGGTGCATCTCGAAATCGTGATCGACCACGTCGGCCAGCTCGTTGCCGCCGGCCAAGCTCAGTTCATCGAGCCCTTCGTCGCCCGAGACGATCATCGAGCGCCCGGTGCCAAGGCTGGCCATCGCGGCGGCGTAGATCGGCACGTAGGCAGGCCGCGCAATGCCGATCAGCTGGCGATCGACCCGCGCCGGGTTGGCCAGTGGCCCCATCAGGTTGAAGATGGTGCGTTTGCCGATCGCCTTGCGGATGGGCTGGATGCGCGCCATTGCCGGGTGGTGGTTCGCCGCGAACAGGAAGCAGATGCCAAGGTCGGCCAGCGTTTCGGCGGCGGTGCGCCCGGCCTTTTCCATGTCGAGGCCGAGCGCCTCCAGCGTATCCGCCGCGCCCGCCTTGGAACTGGCGGCGCGGTTGCCGTGCTTGGCCACGGGCACGCCGCAGGCCGCGACGACCAGCGCGACGGCGGTCGAGACGTTGAGCGTGTGGTGCCCGTCGCCGCCGGTGCCGCAGACATCGATGGCATTGGCGGGGGCGTCGATCGGGATCATGCGGGCGCGCATCGCCCGCGCCGCGCCTGCGATTTCGGCGGCGGTCTCGCCCCGGTCGGACAGATCGACCAGGAACCGCGCAATCTCCGCGTCATCGACCTGCCCATCGAGCAGCGCGGCGAAGGCGGCTTGTGCTTCCTCTTCGCTGAGGTGCGGTTCGGCGGGGGGCAGGCGCATCGGCTGGGTCGCGGTCAGGCCGGAAGCCGCGCGTCGATGCCCGCCAGCTTCAGGAAGTTGGCGAGCAGCGCGTGGCCGTGTTCGGTGGCGATGCTTTCGGGGTGGAACTGCACGCCATGGATCGGCAGCGTCGCGTGGCGGAAACCCATCGCGTGGGCATCGTCCGAGGTGGCGTTGACGATGAGGCTGGCGGGTACGTCCTCCACCACCAGGCTGTGATAGCGCGTGGCGGTGAACGGCGAGGGCAAGCCCGCGAACAGCCCGCTGCCGTCATGCGTGACGGGTGAGGTCTTGCCGTGCATCAGCCCGCCACGCACCACACGCCCGCCGAAATGCTGCCCGATAGCCTGATGGCCCAGGCACACGCCGAGCAGCGGCATGGCCGCATCGGCGCAAGCAGCGACCAGATCGAGGCTGATCCCCGCCTCATTGGGCGTGCAGGGGCCGGGCGAGATCAGGAAGCCTTGCGCGCCGGAGGAGATGGCCTGTGCTGCCGACATCGCATCGTTGCGCACGACTTCGACCTTCGCGCCCATTTCCATGAGGTAGTGGACGAGGTTCCAGGTGAAGCTGTCGTAGTTGTCGATGACGAGGATCACTGCCCATACCCCGCTTCGCTGGCCACGCGCAGCGCTTCCCTCGCCGCTGCGATCAGCGCGCCGGACTTGGCTTCGCATTCGCGCTGTTCGTATTCGGGGTTGCTGTCCGCCACGATGCCCGCGCCCGCTTGGACGTGCATCACCCCGTCCTTGACCACGGCGGTGCGCAGCACGATGCAGCTGTCGATCGAGCCGTCGGGGGCGAAATAGCCGACCGCGCCCGCGTAAGCGCCGCGCGTTTCGGGTTCGAGTTCGGCGATGATCTCGCAGGCGCGGATCTTGGGTGCGCCACTGACGGTGCCGGCGGGAAAGCCCGCGAACAGCGCGTCGACCGCATCGGCGCGGGCGGTGTCGAGCTGGCCGATCACGTTCGAGACGATGTGCATCACGTGGCTGTAGCGCTCGATCGTGTAGCTTTCGGTGACCTTGACCGTGCCCGCCTGCGCCACGCGGCCGACGTCGTTGCGGCCCAGATCGAGCAGCATCAGGTGTTCGGCGCGTTCCTTGGGATCGGCGAGCAGGCCGATCTCGTTGGCGCGGTCTTCTTCCACCGTCCTGCCGCGCGGGCGGGTGCCCGCGATCGGGCGGATGGTGACTTCGCCATCGCGCACGCGGACGAGGATTTCGGGGCTCGATCCGATCAGCGCGAAGCCGGGCAGGTCGAGAAAATACAGGAACGGCGAGGGGTTGATGCGGCGCAAGCTGCGGTAGAGCGCGATCGGCGGCAGCGGGAACGGCGCGGTGAAGCGCTGCGCGATCACCACCTGGAACACGTCGCCCGCCTCGATGTAGTCCTTGGCGCGCTCGACCATTGCGGCGTACTGCGTGGCGGGCATCGTCGGGTTCAGCGCGATCTCGGGCGGGGTGAGCGGCGCGGCTTCGGATGGCACGGGCAGCGCCAGACGGCGCAGCGCTTCGTCGATGCGATCCTGCGCCTGCGCCAGTGCTCGGTCGGGCACCTGGCCCTCGGCCCACAGCGGGGCGATCGCGAACAGCTCGTCGCTCAGCCGGTCGAACACCAGGATCAGCGTGGGCCGCGCGAACAGCATGTCGGGCAGTTCCAGCTCACTTTGCGGCGCACGCGGCAGCTTTTCGACCAGGCCGATGGTCTCGTAACCGAAATAGCCGACCAGGCAGGCCAGCGCGGCGGGCAGGGCGGGCGGAACGTCGATCCGGCACGCCTGCACCAGCGCGCGCAGTTCCGTCAGGCTGTCACCCGGCAGCGCGGTGAACGCCTCGCGGTCGTGCTGCCACGCGCGGTTGACTTCGCACGCGGCGCCGGTGGCGCGGAAGATCAGGTCGGGGTCGATGCCGAGCAGGCTGTAGCGCCCGCGCACTTCGCCGCCGACCACCGATTCGAGCAGGAAATCGCCGCGTCCCGGCTCGATCAGCTTGAGCGCGGCACCCACTGGCGTCTCGGTATCGGCGATCAGCCGCCGCCAGACCAGCGCGGGCTGGCCCGCCGCGAGCTGCGCCCGCGCGGCGTCGCGGTTCTCCAGCAGCGCGCGGCCGGCCGCCACGGTGGCGTCGATCGTCGTGGTCATGGCGCCCGTCCAGGCATCGGCGGCTTACTGGCCGCCGGTCAGCCGCGAGGTAACCCCGCGGATGGCAGCGGGATTGCGCTTCGATCCGATTTCGGTGCGGATCGCCGCGCGCAGTTCCTCGGCATATTCGCGGCCGGTCACGCTGTTCATCTGCTGCTGGGCGGCGGCGATGATCGGGTCGCCCGGCTTGACTTCGCCGGGGATGATCTGCGCGAGCGAGATCACGAACCAGCCGGCATGGCCGGGGGCCTCAAGCTGCTTCGACGTGCCCTTGGCCATGCTGAACAGCAGCGCGAGCGGCGGCGGCACGCGCTGCTGGCCCTGCTGCATCGCGGCCAGCTGTTCGCGGGTGAGGTCGATCGGCTGCGGGCCAGGCAACGCGACGCCCAGCGCCTTCATCGCTTCGGCCAGCGGCGTGCCCTTGGCCAGCGCGGCGGTCAGCTTTGCGGAAGCCGCCTTGGCCCCGGCAGCGCCCTGTTCGGTGGCATAGTCGCGTGCGACCACGTCCTTGATCTGCGCCAGCTGGGCCGGCGCGGCGGCAGTGATCTGGCTGACCTCGAAGATCGCGAACTTCTTGCCCGCCTGTATTTCGGCCAGTTGCGGCTGGCCTTCGCGCTCCATCTGGAACGCGGTGGCGACCAGCGGTGCCAGTTCGGGCGGACCCTTGACCCCGGCCTTGCCGAACACGCTGCCATCGGCCAGCAACGGATCGGTGGTCGAGAGCGTGAGGCCGAGCGAGGTCGCCGCGTCGGCCAGGCTGCCGTGGCTGTCGAACTTTTCCTCGATCTTTGCCGAGACGTCGGCCAGCGCGGCTTTGCGCTTTTCGGCGGACAGCGCGGTGACGATCTCGGCCTTGGCTTGGTCCAGCGTCTTGCCGGTGTGACGGTTGATCGCGTCGACGCGCAGCAGGTGCCAGCCGATCGGGCTTTTCGCCGGGGCGATCAGGCGGCCTTGCGCGGCGGCGAACGCGGCATCGGCGACCATGCCTGAGGTTTGGCCCGAGAGCGCCTCACGCGTCACGTCGGGCAGCTTGCTGGTGGCAAGGCCTTTCTGGCGCGCGGCGTCTTCCAGGCTGGTGCCCTTGGCGACTTCGGCGGCGACCGCTTGCGCGGCTGCTTCGGTCGGCACGATCAGCTGGGTGACGGTGCGCGTCTCGCTGGGCGAATACGCCGCGATGTTGGCCTTGTAGCTGGCGGCCACTTCGGCATCGGTCGGCGCGGGTACATCCTTGAGCGATGCCTCGTCGAACACGGCGTAGCGGATCGCGCGGCGTTCGGGCTGGAGATAGCGCGTGGTGTTCTTGGCGTAATAGGCCTGCAGCGTCTTGTCGTCGGCCGGCAACTTGGGCGCGAACGCCAGCGACGGGATCATCGCGATCGAGCCGACGCGGCGCTCCTTGAACAGCTGCGCATAGTTGGTGACCACGCTCAGCGGGATCACCGCGCCGAAGCCGGCGGGCAGCAGCACCTGCCGCGCCATCAGCTGCTTGCCCAGATCGTCACGCACTTGGGCATCGGTGAAGCCCTTTTGCCCGATCAGCTGGTGGTACTGCGCCTCGCTGAACTTGCCGTCGGGACCAAGGAACGCGGGGATCTTGACGATCTCGCTGTCGACCAGCCGGTCGCTGACGCCGAAGCCGTGCTTGTGGCCCCATTCCCACATCGCCGCATCATCGATCATCGCGCCGAGCACGTCGTCCATCGCGCCCGAGGACAGGAACTGCGCCATGGTCAGCGCCGGATCCTTTTCGCGCTCGCGCTCGAAAGCCGAGCGCAGCCGCTGTTCGAGCGCGCCGGTGCCGATGCGCTCGCTGCCGACCGATGCGGCGCGATCCCCGCCGGCGATGCCGCCGAAGTTGCCGCCGGTGACGTCGGCACTGGCGAACGCGATCGCGATCAGGATCAGGAAACCGAGCGTGAACCCCACACCGAGGCGTGACTTGAAGAAATTGCGGAAGAAGCCGAGCATGGGATCGCGATCATCAGCAGTTGCGGGCGACCCGGGGGCCGCGCGGTGGAAATGGCGGGGGCTGCCTTAGGGGCCATTCGCGCAACTCGCAATGGTGGCGGTTTGAAGGGGCGCAGCGATTGCGTACAGGGTGGGCGCCAACCACCCGATCGCGACCTCCGAAATGGACCTTTCGTCCACAGGCATTGCGCCGGACGCGTTCAGGAGTTTTGCATTCGCGCCGTCAGTTTGATAGCGGCGGCGCGAATCCGCGATTTCCGTGGAGCGCTCGCAAGGGCGCAGACGCAGTTCACAACGGGCGCCTGCAAGGGAGCCCAACGTAATTCAGGGAATGTCCGCGCCATGCCGCATCGTCCTTACATCGTCGGGAACTGGAAGATGAACGGCAGCCGGGCCATGCTGGCTGAAGCGCGCGCGATCGATCGCGCGGCGGCCCGCCTCACCGATGTCCAGGTGGCGCTGGCCCCGCCGTTTCCGTTGATCGCGGCGCTGCGCGAAGCGGTGACGGCGATGGGCGTGGGCGGGCAGGATTGCCACCAGCAGCCCAAGGGCGCGCACACCGGCGATGTTTCTGCGCCGATGCTGGCCGATGCCGGCGCCGATTTCGTCATCGTCGGGCACAGCGAACGTCGTGCCGACCATGGCGAAACCGATGCGCTGGTTCGTGCCAAGGCCGAAGCCGCGCTGGCCTCTGGGCTGGCCGTTATCGTCTGCGTCGGCGAAACGCTGGCGCAGCGTGATGCCGCGCAAGCCGAAGTGGTGGTCGCCGCGCAACTCGACGGATCGCTGCCGCAGGGCGAATCGGCAGTCGCGGCGCTGCCGGGCAAGATCGCGGTGGCGTACGAGCCGGTCTGGGCGATCGGCACCGGGCGGGTCGCGGCGGTCGAGGACGTGGTCATCATGCACCGGGCGGTGCGCGCACGGCTGGTGGCGGCCTATGGCGAGGCCGGCGAACTGGTGCGGATCCTGTACGGCGGATCGGTCAACGCGGGCAACGCGGCCGACCTGCTGGCGGCCGTAGGGGTCGGTGGCGCGCTGGTCGGCGGCGCCAGCCTGAGTGCGGACCTGTTCCTGCCGATCGTGGCAGCGGCTGCGAGCGCGACCGAGGCCTGATACCCGCCACACACCCCATCCAGATGAACCGCTGGCGCGGCAGGACACATCGGCCAACGCTTGCGCAAGGGGCGTTAGCCTCCTACATGCGCGCCAACCGTTTCTGATACTTTTTTCGGGCTTTTTCGTCTCATGTCGTTCTTCATTTTCCTCACCGTCGTGCAGGCGCTGGTTGCAGCGCTGCTGGTCGGCGTTATCCTGATGCAGAAGTCCGAAGGCGGCGGCCTGGGCGTTGGCGGCAGCCCCAGCGGGCTGATGTCGGCGCGCGGCGCGGCCGATTTCCTGACCCGCGCCACCACCATCCTGGCGACACTGTTCGTGGTGCTGAGCATCGCGCTGGCCGCCGTTGCGGTGGGCCAGACCGGCGGACGCAAGATCGATACCTCGCTGCAGCGCACCGCACCGGCACCGGTTGCGCCGCCTGCCGCCGATCCGCTGGCGCCGGCCCAGGCCGCGCCGGGCACTCCTGCTTCGGGAACTGGCGCTCCGGCCAAGGCTCCCGCCCCGGCGACCGACCCGCTGAAGGGTTCGACCACCAGGTAAGCGGCGCACCGCGCGTCGATCCACACTGAATCCCGGCGAAAGCGGGGATTTCAGGCGATGTCGCTCGACCGGCAAGTGGTCCCCGCCTTCACGGGGACGCAGCGTTCAATCGCGGCCCGCTTCGTCCTGCCACCATCACGGCTGTGGATTGCCCGTAACAATTCCATGGCAATCGCTTGCCCAATCCCGACAACACACGATAAGGCGCAACTCCCATGGCGCGGTATATTTTCATCACCGGCGGCGTGGTCTCCTCGCTCGGCAAAGGTCTCATGGCGGCAAGCCTCGCGGCCTTGCTGCAGGCGCGCGGCTATCGCGTGCGGATCCGCAAGTTCGATCCGTATCTCAACGTCGATCCGGGCACGATGAGCCCGTACCAGCACGGCGAGGTCTATGTGACCGACGACGGCGCCGAGACCGATCTCGATCTGGGCCACTACGAACGGTTCACCGGGGTTTCGGCGCGCCAGTCTGACAACATCACCTCGGGCCGGGTCTATCGCGACATCATCACCCGCGAACGGCGCGGCGACTATCTTGGCGCCACGGTGCAGGTGATCCCGCACGTGACCGACGCGATCAAGGCGTTCGCGCAGGACGCGACCGACGACCTCGATTTCGTGCTGTGCGAGATCGGCGGCACCGTGGGCGACATCGAGGGCCTGCCGTTCGTCGAGGCGATCCGCCAGCTGCGCAACGAACTGGGCCGGGAAGCGACGGCGTTCGTCCACGTCACGCTGGTGCCGTACATCGCGGCGGCGGGGGAGCTGAAGACCAAGCCCACCCAGCACTCGGTGCGCGAACTGACCGGCTTGGGCATCCAGCCCGACATCCTGCTGTGCCGCTGCGAAAAGCCGCTGCCCGACAGTGACCGCGCCAAGATCGCGCTGTTCTGCAACGTGCGCAAGGAAGCGGTGATCCCCGCGCTCGACGCCAAGAGCATCTATTCGGTGCCGCTGCAGTACCACGCCGAAGGGCTCGATGCCGAAGTGCTGCGCCATTTCGGCATGACCGCGCCCAGTCCCGATCTGGCGCGGTGGGACGACATCGTCGATCGCCACCAGCATCCCGAAGGCGAAGTCACCATCGGCGTGGTCGGCAAGTATGTCGGCCTGCAGGATGCCTACAAGTCGTTGAACGAGGCGCTGGTTCACGGTGGCATGGCCAACCGGGTCAAGGTCAACATCCGCTGGATCGACGCCGAACTGTTCGAACGGGACGATGACGACGAGATCGCCGCGCATCTCGAACCGATGCACGGCATCCTCGTGCCCGGCGGGTTCGGCGAACGCGGATCGGAAGGCAAGATCGCCAGCGTGCGCTTTGCGCGCGAACGCGGTGTGCCGTTCTTCGGCATCTGCCTCGGCATGCAGATGGCGTGCATCGAGGGCGCGCGCAACACCGCCGGGATCGCCAATGCGTCTTCGACCGAATTCGGCCCCACGATCGAACCGGTGGTCGGCATCATCACCGAATGGATGACCGCAGAAGGCCTGGAAAAGCGCGCCGAAGACGGCGATCTGGGCGGCACCATGCGGCTGGGCGCCTACGACGCGTTGCTGAACGGCAACAGCCACGTCTCGACGATCTATGGCGCGACCACGATCAGCGAGCGGCACCGCCACCGCTACGAAGTCAACGCCGCCTATCGCGATCCGCTGGAGAAAGGCGGCCTGGTGTTTTCCGGCATGTCGCCCGACGGGCTGCTGCCAGAAATCATCGAGCGGCCGGACCATCCGTGGTTCATCGGCGTCCAGTTCCATCCCGAATTGAAGAGCCGTCCGTTCGAACCGCACCCGCTATTTGCCGGATTCATCGCCGCCGCGGTCAAGCAGGCGCGCCTCATGTAGTTTCGGATGTCGCTGGCGATTGTTCGTTTGTGCCGCAGTGCGATAAAAAAATACCGCGATAAACCTGTTACTTGCTGACCGTGACGCTTCACCTGTGGTAAGCATCACTTGGCATTGTTGTGTCTTTTGTTAAGGACGCTGCAACAGGGAGCTCACGGGTACCATGCACGCCTCGCAACTTGCAGAGACGCTGGCCTCGCAAAGTCTCTTTGCGGACTGCGAACACGACGAACTTTCCGACATCATCCTGCGCGGACACTTGCGCAGCTTCAAGCGCGACCAGGAAATGATGGCGCAAGGCGAACAGGGCGATGTTCTGTTCATCGTGCTGTCGGGACTGGCGCGGGTCAGCATGATCGCCGCCAACGGTCGCGAAATCATCCTCGACTATGCCGAGCCGGGTTCGGTGCTGGGCGAGATCGCGTTTCTTGATGGCGGCGAACGCACCGCCAGCGTCCACGCCATCGATCCGGTGGAGGTGTTGAGCCTGTCGCGCACGTCGTTTGCCGACATCATCCACCGCCATCAGGGGCTGGCGATGCGCGTGCTCAAGGCGATGGCGCGCCGCCTGCGGCAGAACAACGCGGTGATCGAGGCCGATCGGGCCTATACGTCAGGTCCACGGCTCGCCCGCTTCCTGTTGCGGCTGATGATGGCGTCAAACAACGCGCAAGGCGTGGCCAACGATCAGGGCCAGCTCAAGATCGCGCTGAGCCAGGGCGAACTGGGCAACTTTGCTGGCATGTCGCGCGAACAGATCAACCGGCAGCTGTCCGCCTGGGCGGAAACCGGCGTCATCGGGTTGAAGGGCGGTCGCGTCTCGATCCTCGACCGCGAGGCGCTGATGGACATTGCCGAAGCCTGGTAACGGGCCGGTACACGGCTTGGACAGGGTGCGTTCGTCTTCTGCGACCCGGACGAACGTATCTTGACCGAGACGCCGGAAACGGCGTGAGGGCGGGCCCGCAAGGGCCCGCCCTCGAACTTTGGCGCAATCAATTCGCGCTGGCGGTTCAGGCCGCTGCGCTGTCGCCTTCGACAACCTGCAGTGGGGTCTGCCCGCCGATCAGCACCTTCTTCGGCTTCATCGCCTCGGGCACTTCGCGCACGAGGTCGATCGTCAGCAGCCCGTCGGCCAGGTCGGCGGCATTGACCCGCACGAAATCGGCGAGTTCGAACCGGCGCTCGAAGCCGCGGTTGGCGATGCCGACGTGCAGGAATTCGCTGCTGTCGGGCTCGGCCCGCGTGCCCTTGACGACCAGCAGGTTCTGCTGCGCGGTGATGTCGAGATCGGCCTGCTTGAAGCCGGCGACCGCCAGCGTGATGCGGTACGAATCCTCACCGCGACGCTCGATGTTGAACGGCGGATAGTTGTCGCCGCCGTTGGCGCGGGCCTGCCGCTCGAGCAGGTCGAACAGCCGGTCGAAGCCCACGGTGGTGCGGCGGTAGGGGGTGAAATCAAAACGGTTCATGGCAATATCCTCGTGTTTGAGCAATTTGCATTTCCCCGCGCGAAGCCCGAAACAACGGCGCCCCGGCGGTGTCGATGTGCCACGCCCTGAGCGGCGCATGACACGAAACGTCATGTGTGATAGCCTTCGGCGTTTTCAAGACCCGCCGATCATTTGGCGATTGTCGTTGCAAGAGGAACCATATGGCCGATCTTCCCGCCAGCGGAGCGAAAGTCGAAATCTATACCAAGTGGGGCTGCCCGTATTGCATGCGCGCCAAGGCGCTGCTGGGCGGCAAGGGCGTGGAGGTCGAGGAATACGACATCACCATGGGCGGGCCCAAGCGCGCCGAAATGCTTGATCGCGCGCCCGGCCGCACCACCGTGCCGCAAGTGTTCATCGACGGCCTGCATGTCGGCGGATCGGACGATCTTGCCGCGCTGGACCGGGCGGGCAAGCTGGACGCGTTGCTCGGCCTGTGATTGCCAGCTTGTGATCTCCCCGCTGGTGATATGGGCATGACCGCCACCCCAGGCGATCCGCAACGGATCGCGATCCTGCAGATGACCAGCGGGATCGATCCTGTCGCCAACGCGCAGACCATCGTACAGGCGGTCCGCAACGCGGCGGGCGAGGGCGCGGCGATGCTGTTCACGCCGGAAATGTCGGGGCTGATCGACCGCAATCGCGGCCGCGCTGCAGTGCATGTCGTGCCCGAGGCCGATAATCCCGTGCTGGCGAAGGCGCGCGATGCGGCGGCGGCGGCGGGCATGTGGGTCGCGCTGGGGTCGCTGGCGATCCGGCGCGACGACGGCCGCTGGGCCAACCGGTCGCTGCTGATCGACCCGGCCGGCGCCATCGCGGCGCGCTACGACAAGATCCACATGTTCGACGTCGATCTCGCCAGCGGCGAAACCTGGCGCGAATCCAGCGCGTATGCGCCGGGTGAGGCGGTGGTCACCGTGCAGACCCCGCTGGGGCGGCTGGGGCTGACGATCTGCTACGACATCCGGTTTCCCGCCTTGTTCGAAGAACTTGGACGGCAAAGCTGCGACGTCATAGCAATCCCCGCTGCGTTCACCGTGCCCACCGGCACGGCGCACTGGCACTTGCTGCAGCGCGCCCGCGCAGTGGAAGCCAGCGCCTGGGTGGTCGCCGCCGCGCAGACCGGTCACCATGCCGACGGGCGCGAGACGTACGGCCACAGCCTGGTGATCGACCCGTGGGGCGAAGTGGTGCTCGACATGGGCAGCGAACCCGGCTTGGGCTTCGCGACGATCGATGCCGCACGGCAGGCCCAAGTGCGCGCGCAGTTGCCAAGCCTTGCGAACAAGCGGGAAATCCCTAGATCGCAACAGACATGATCGTGTTCGATCTCGAATGCCGCAGCGGCGGCCATCGCTTCGAGGGCTGGTTCGGCTCGACGGACGATTTCGCGCGCCAGCAGGAGCGCGGGCTGGTGACGTGCCCGGTGTGCGACGCGGCGGACGTGGTCAAGGCAGTGACGGCGCCCAACCTGGCCCGCAAAGGCAACCAGTCGCCGGCGATCGCGCCGCATCGCGACAACGCACAGTCCGCACCGGCACCGGCGCCGGCGCCAGCATCGACATCGGCATCGCAGCCGGTCCTGGCCAGCGCGATGCCGCCCGAAGCGCAAGCCATGTTCCGCGCATTGGCGGCGATGCAGGCCGAGGCGCTGAAGTCTTCGCGCTGGGTGGGGGACAACTTCGCCGAAAAGGCGCGCGCTATGCATTACGGTGAAAACGAAGTGGAGGCGATCCACGGCCAGACCACGCCCGACGAAGCCATCGAGCTGTTCGAGGAAGGCATCGACATCGCGCCGATCCTGTTCCCGCTGGCCCCGCCGGGCGAGACCAACTGATCGCCCCGTGGCACGCCCGGCGACGGGCGCTGGCCACCCTCGCGCTTGCGCAATCCCCCTCTGCCTGCCTAAAGCAGCCGCGGGCGCCCGTAGCTCAGCAGGATAGAGCACCAGATTCCTAATCTGGGGGCCATGGGTTCGAATCCCGTCGGGCGCACCACGATTCCGAAGGCCCCACGCGGCAATGCAGATGATGTTTACTTCCTGTGCCGGGTCATCTGCCGTCCGCGCCCTCCAGGGCGTATGTCGGGCGCTTATCGTGGCATCAGCGCTGCTGCCCGGCACCGCCTCGTCGCAAATCCAGTCTGGGGTTTCGGTGGAAATCGACCGGTCGTTGCGCTTCGGCCAGTTCGCGGTGCTGGGCAGCGGCAGCCGTTCACTCGACCCAACCGGATCGGTCACGGACATCGGGCTGTTCCCGATCGGGCGCCGCGACTGGCAATCCGCGCGGTTCACGGTGCGCCATGCCAGGGCCCCAGGGGTGACCGGGCCGGCATCGGTGGTCGTACAGATCGTGGTAACCACCGCGCCGCAAGTGGTGACGCGAATGGCCACGGCGCGCATCGTGGCGTTCGATGTGACCGGGCGCGGTGCGGTCCAGCCGGGCGAGCCATTCGAGATCACCCTGACCGGTTGCGCCAGCACCGCCTGTACCCAGTCGATCGACTTCGGTGCACGGATCGAGATCGCGGGCGAGGGCGACGGGACCACGATGGCGTTTCCGCTTTCGATCAGCGCGCGCGTCCTGTCCGAATAGACCGCGCCGCCAGCGCGTTGCCGATCCAGCGCGACGTGTTCGACCGTCGTGTCACAAACCCATTGATTTTGCGCGGTTAACGGCAAAGCTCGCCGTTAACGGTTTGCCGCCGATGTCAAGCCGTATGGTGTGGATAAACCACGGATATTGCAAACAAATCGATTGCGGCTTCGCATTCGACCCCGACCGGGGCGCCCGTTCCGCCCGCATCTGGTCAAGCGCAATGCTTAACCGCGTCAGGAATTTCTTAAGGAGTCGCACGTATCTGCGCTTCAGGACCCGCAAACATTTGTGAGGTCGGGGCCATGCGAAACATCGCATGGGGGGTCTTGATTCGAAGGATAACGTGTTGATGAAGAAGATCATTATTTCGGCTGCGATGGTCGCTCTCTCCGCGACTGCCGCCCATGCCGCATCGGGCAACACTGCCAATGCCACGGGTAGCGCGACGGCCATCATCGTCTCGCCCATCCGCATCACGCACAATGCGGGCGCATCGCTGAACTTCGGCACCGTGACCGCCGGAACCGGCGGCACCGTGGTCGTATCGCAAGCAGGCGGCGGGTCGGTTACCGGCGACGTCGGCACCGTGGCCGGCAATTCCAATTCGGCCGATGCCTTCACCGTGACCGGCGACCTGATTCGCGCGTTCAACATCTCGACCTCGACCGGCAACACCGTGTCGACCGGCGGCGCGCTGCCTTCGACGATGGCGTTCAGCCTTTCGGCTCCGAGCACCGGCGCGCTGCTGCTGGGCACATACGCCCTCAACGTCGGCGGCACGCTGACGGTTGGTGCCGCACAGGCTGCCGGCAGCTATTCGGGCAGCTACACCGTCACGGTCACGTACCAGTAATTCAGTCGCACGCGCGACCGCTTGCCTGCACCACAGGCGGGTGGTCGTGCGCCGACTGGAGTCGCCATCATGCGTATCTGGCTATCGTTACTGCTCGGCGCGCCGTTCGGCGCCAACGCGGCGCATGCGGCATCGGGCAATTCCGACACCGCCAGCGGCAGCGCCAACGCGACCGTCGTCGCGCCGATCAGCATCACGCACATCGCGGGCGCCGGGCTTAATCTCGGCACCGTCACGTCGGGCACTGGGGGCACCGTGATTGTTTCGCCCAACGGCTCAGGGTCGGTCACCGGCGATGTCGCCACCGTGGCGGGCAACACCAATGCGGCTGACGCGTTCACCGTAACCGGCGACCCGGAGCGCGCATTCGACATTTTCATGTCGAGCGGCAACACCGTCTCGACCGGCGGCACCACGCCTTCGACGATGGCGCTCGACATAACCGCGCCGTCCAGCGCCTCGCTCGCCGCGGGTGCCTACACGCTCAACGTCGGTGGCACGCTGACGGTCGGAAGCGACCAGCCTGAGGGCACCTATTCGGGCACCTACACCGCGACGGTATCGTACCAATGAGGCGTGCCGGGGCTCTTGCACGCCAGACGACGACGCGCCGCAGGCGGACGATCCTTGCGATCGCGGCCGTCGCGGCGTTCGGCCTGTCCGCAGTTCCGGCCGTGGCCGGGAGCGGCAACGCGGTCCAGGTTTCGGGCTCGGCCATCGCCCAGGTGGTGGCGCCGGTCAGCATGACCAACCTTGGCGACATGCGCTTCGGCAGCATCGCCCGGCCGACCACGTCCGGCACGCTGCGGCTGAGCCCGACGGGCGGCGTCACGACCACCGGCGGCGTGACCGGCAACCAGGCGATCAGCCAAGGCACCACCGGACCGTTGCCGGGTTCGTTCCAGATCGTGGCACCGTCGAACCGCGCCTTCACGATCTATGGGCCGACGACGTTCAACATCAGCAGTGGCGCCAGCACGATGCCGGTGACGTTGCTGACCGGCGCGCTGCAGCAGCAAGCCGACAACGGCACCGCGATGACCTACCTGCTCAGCGTTGGCGGGACGCTGACCGTGGCGGGAAACCAGGCTGTGGGCGCGTACAGCGGCACTTACACGCTGACCACGATCCTGCAGTAACCGGCAGCGCAGCACGCGCTTGCCAAGGTGGGCTGCAGGTTTGATTTGCCAGATTCGTCGCGATTCACCATAGGTCTCCCTATACGTAAAAATACGTCGGGTCGCGGGGGACACAGTGAGGGATTTCGATTGCATAGCGCGCTTCCGGGCGGGTGGATGGGCGCGGCGCGGAGCGTTGGCGGGTTTGGCCGGCATCATCGCCGTGGCGGCCTCGCCAGGCGTTTCCGCCCAAGCGGCGCGCGTGGCGACGGCTACCGCAACACCCGCCGCAGCGCCGGTCCAGCCGCCCGAAGGCTCGATCGGCGGGATGGGCGACGTCAACATCTTCCCCAAGCGCGTGGTGATCGATCCCCGGCAGCGCATCGGCAGCATCGGCCTGTTCAATCGCGTGGCAGCGTCCGGTGACTATGAAGTCACGCTGGGTGACCTGATGATGACCGAGGACGGCGATCTGATCGCGCTCGACAAGGTGACCGATCCGGCGTTGCGCGCGCGGGTGCATCCCGCCGGGCCGCTGCTGCGCTGGTCGCCGCACCGTGTGACGCTGGCGGGCAACGAGGCGCAGACGGTGCGGGTCATGGCCCACGCCGCGCCCGATACGCCGCCGGGCGAATACCGCTCGCACTTCTCGATCATCTCGGTGCCGCCCGCCACCGACGGGCTGACGATCGACAGTGCTGCTGGCGCCGCGTCGCCGGGCGGCATCGGCGTGCGCATCGTGCCGCGCTTCGGCATATCGATCCCGGTGATCGTCCGGGTCGGCGAAACGACGCTGACGGTCGGCTTGCGCGATCTTGCGGTATCGGCGCCCACGGCGTCGCCGCGCGTGATCGACCTGGTGATCACGCGCGACGGCACGCGATCGGCGTTCGGTGACCTGTCCGTGACGGCCAAGGGGCAACGCACGCCCGTGGCGGAGATCAAGGGCATCGGCGTCTACACCGAAGTCGGCGCGCGCAAGGTGCACATCCCGGTCGCGGCCAAGACCGACCCGCAGCTGCTGGCGCACGGCGCCAAGCTGACGGTGACCTACACCGATGACGATGCGGCGCCCGGCAAGATCCTGGCGCGGCAGGAGTTCACCGTTCCGTGACACGATCTGCGGGACAACATGCCGGGCGCAAGCGGCGTCTCGGCAGGTTGGTCCTGACGGCAACCGTGCTGGCCAACGGCGAAACGGCCTGCAAGCAGGACGGCCCGTCCTCCGATCACCCGACACGGCACCACGATGCTGCGCGCGAGCATCTGGCCGTCGCCGCGCCCGAGCCCGCGTTCGCCCGCCCGAAAGCGTCGACCAGGCGCGCACGCGCGGTGGTGCCGGCGACGAAAGCCAAGGCTGCGAAGATGCGCAAGAGTGCGACGATACGGCCGCGAGCAGCATCGCGCGGCGGGACAGATGTTGCATCGCCGCAGGTTGCCGTTCCCAGCGCGGAGGCAATCGGGACGGTGCCGGCAAGCTCTGACCCGACAGCGACGGCGACGGCGACGGCGCCAACGTCAACTGCGTTCGCCACAGCATTCGCAACCGAGGCGCCGGATCGCACCGGGCCTGACCCCGGCCGGGACGTACCCTCCTCGACGACATCCAGCGACGACGCGGTCGCTGCCCAACCCGAAGCGGTGGGGGCTGCCGCTGCCTCCCCCTCGGCGCCGCCCGAAACGGCAGGCGATGCCGAGCCATCGCCAGATGCCGTCGTGCGGGCCGCCGAGCCGCTGCCGGTTCCCAAATTCGGCCAGCCGGGCCCGGCAGACGAAGCCGTTCGCGGCGAAGTTCCGGATGGGGCAGGGGGGCAACCACCAGCGCCCCCAAAGCTGGTCGCTGCCGCAAAGCTGGTTCCAGACAGCGCCGCACCGCCTCCGCCGCCCGCCGTTGCCAGGTTGCCACCACGTGCTGACGAACCGGCCGCTCGTGACGCTGATGTGCCTGCTGCCGACCCTCTGCCCAAGCCGGCGTTTGGTGGATCGCTGGCAGCGGCGGCTGCCCCGGTCGATGCGACGACGGGTGACGTCATGGCGCCGCTGCCGACTGCTCCGCAGCCTTCGTCCGTTACCGCACCGACCACGCCATCGCTGCGCAGCACTGCGATCGGCGGGCACACCAACCGCACCGCCGGAGAGCCGCCGACGTTCACCGACGACGACGAACTGATCCTCGAGATCGCGACGCCCAAGCACGAGATGGCCGACACCATGACCGGCTATTCGGCGCGTGGCGCGGTGTATTTGCCGCTGGGCGCGATCGCGCGGTTCCTCGACCTGGCGATCAGCGTGAGCGACGACGGGCACTATGCCAGCGGCTGGGCGGTCGACCCGAAACACACCGTCGCGCTGAACTTGCGCGACGGCACGCTGGTGGTCGAAGGCCGCGCGCTGCCGCTGGGACCGGCCGATGCGCGCGCCTACGACGGCGAGATTTACTTGCGGGCGGAGCGGTTCGCCGATCTGTTCCCGCTGGCGCTGGACGTCAGCTTGCGCGCGCAATCGGTCATCGTGCGGCCCAAGGTGCCGTTTCCCTACGAACAGCGGCTGCAACGCGAGGATACCCGCGAACAGCTCGCCAGCCGCCAGCCCGCGCGCGAGAAGCCGGGCTGGCCGCGCGAGACCACGCCGTGGCGGGCGCTGGCGATTCCGCTGACCGACATCGAAAGCCGCGTCGCTTCCGACACCCGCTATGGCACGCGCGTCGAGGGCGATCTCAGGATGAGCGGCGATCTGGCGTTCCTCACCGCGCGGCTGTTCGCCAGCGGATCGTCGCGCGACGGGCTGACCGGGGCTAACCTCGAACTGGGCCGCCGCGATCCCGATGCGCGGCTGCTCGGCCCCCTGCACGCGACCGAGTTCGGCCTGGGCGACGTGTCGACCGCGCCGATGCCGATGGGGCTGGCGACGGCGGCCGGGCGCGGCGCGATGGTCACCAATGCGGCGCTCGATCGCGCATCGGTGTTCGACACGATCGACCTGACCGGCGATCTGCCCGACGGGTTCGAGGTCGAATTGTACCGCAACGGCCTGCTGATCGATTCGACGCGCACCGCCGTCAACGGGCAGTACCGCTTCCTGCGCGTGCCGGTCGAGTTCGGGCTGAACCAGTTCCGGCTGGTGCTGTACGGGCCGCAGGGCCAGCGGCGTGAGACCGTGCGGCAGGTCAACGTCGGCGACGGGCGGCTGGCCAAAGGTGACGTCAGCTATGCCTTCGGCGCGGTGCAGAACAACCGCAGCCTGTTCGATATCCACCCGCGCGAATTCATCCCCGGCGCCGATTTCGGCGCGTGGCGCGGGGTCGGGCAGGTCCAGTACGGCGTCACCGCCGGTCTCACCGCCAGCCTGGCCGGCGCGGTGTATGACAGCCAGAGCGGCCGGCACTGGCTGGCGACGGCGGGTGTTCGCACGGGTGTGCTCGGCATGGCGTTGCGGCTCGATGCCGGGCTGGCCGATCACGGACGCGCGCTGGAGGCCGGCGTCGGCGGCAATTTCCACGGCGTGAACATCGTGGCCAATCATGCCGAATACCGCGGCCAGTTCATCGACGAAGTGCGGTCGTTCTCGACCGACCCGCTGCGCCGCGCGACCGATCTTTCGATCAACGGCAGCCTGAAGCTGGGCGGTGGCGACCATCCGCTGGTGTTCCCGGTCTACGCGGTCGCGCGGCAGATCGATTTTGCCGACGGGCGCCGGGCCACCACGGTGTCGCTGCACCAGTCGTTTCCGGCGATGGCGGGGTTCACGCTGTCCAACTCGCTCGATTACAGCCGCACGCGCGCGACCACCGGCGGCGTCAGTTCGCGGTTCAGCGGCACGTTCGATCTTGCGACGTTTTCGGGATCGCGAACCCAGTACCGCGCCGCGCTCGACTACACCATCGGTCGCCATCCCCGGCTCGATGCGGCGCAGCTCGAGCTCGACCGGTCGATCGACGATCGCACCGTGGTGAAGCTCTCCGCCGCGCGCTATTTCACCGCCGGGCAGTGGCTGGGCGGCCTTTCGGCGCAGCGCCGGTTCGACCGCTTTTCGCTCGCGTTCGACGGCAGCTATTCGACGCACCCCAACCAGTACAGCCTGACCCTGCGGCTGGGCTTCGGGTTCGGGCGCAATCCGCTGACCGACCGCTGGTTCCTCGCGCCGCCGGGGCTGTCGGCCGGTGGCGCGATGGCGATCCGCGCCTATCGCGACAACAACGGCGATGGGCGCTACGATGCCGGCGATGTCGTGCTGCCCGAGGTCGAGTTCGGCACCGCGACCGAGCATGTGACGACCGACGCGCACGGGCTGGCGTTCCTGCCCCGGCTGGGCGACGGGCAGCGCACCAGCGTGCAGGTCGATCCCGATACCTTGCCCGACATCACGCTGGCGCCGGTGACCAAGGGCATCGCCATCGTGCCGCGCGCCGGACGCATCCACACCACCGATTTCGCGATGATCGCGCTGGGCGAAATCGACGGGACGGCGCTGTTCGCGGGGCTGGGGGCGGACAAGCCGGTGGGCGGCGTGTCGCTGCAACTGCTCGATGGTGCGGGCAAAGTGATCGCGCATACGCGCAGCACGTCCGACGGTTCGTTCTACTTCGAACAGGTACGGCCCGGCCAATACGGCCTGCGCATCGATCCGCGTCAGCAGCGCGATCTCAACATCCGCACGCTGGATGCTACGATCGAAGTCACAGTCAGCGCATCGGGCAGTGCCAAGCCGGTGGTGGTGCGGATCGCCTCAACCGCCGAGCCTGCGTCGGTGCAGTAAGCGCCCAGGCGATTGCGCTGCCGCGACCATCGGTTAAACACGGCGGCATGATCAAGATTTCACAGACGTTCGCCGCGGCACTGCTCGCTGGCGCCGCCATGGCCACCCCCGCCCATGCCGACGACCTGGCCGCTGCGATCCACGCCGATATGCCGGGGCTGATGGCGACCTATCGCGATCTGCACGCACATCCCGAACTCAGCTTTCAGGAGATCAAGTCCGCCGCCAGAATGGCCGATGCCGCGCGCAAGGCCGGGTTCGAGGTGACCGAGAAAGTGGGCAGCACCGGCGTCGTCGCGGTGATGCGCAACGGTCCCGGTCCGGTGGTGCTGATCCGCGCCGACATGGATGCGCTGCCGGTGGTGGAGCAGACCGGGCTGGCGTTCGCCTCGAAGGAGCGCGGGACGTCCACCGCCGGGGTCGAAAGCGGAATCATGCACGCTTGCGGGCACGACACGCACATGACCGCGTGGATGGAGGTCGCCAAACTGCTCGGCGCGCGCAAGGCGCAGTGGTCGGGAACGCTGGTGATGATCGGGCAACCGGCCGAGGAGACCGGCGCGGGCGCGCGGGCGATGCTGGCAGACGGGCTGTTCACGCGGTTTCCCAAGCCGGACTTCGCGCTGGCGTTCCACGATGCGGCGGGCTTTCCCGCAGGCCGGATCGGCTACACGCCGGGCTTTGCGCTCGCCAATGTCGATAGCGTGGACATCGACGTGAAGGGCGTGGGCGGGCACGGCGCCTATCCGCAATCGACCAAGGACCCGATCGTGCTGGCCAGTGCGATCGTGATGCGGCTGCAGACGCTGGTCAGCCGCGAGAACAATCCGCTGGAGCCAGCCGTGGTCACGGTCGGCAGTTTCCACGCCGGGGCCAAGCACAACATCATCCCCGACGATGCGCGGCTGCAGCTGACCGTGCGCAGCTATACCGATGAATCGCGCAAGCACCTGCTCGACGGCATCCGCCGGATCGCGGCGGGCGAGGCGATGGCGGCGGGGATGCCCGACGATCGCATGCCGGTGGTCACCGTATCCGACGATTTCACCCCCGCCACGTTCAACACGCCCGATTTTTCCGAGGACGTGGCCGCCTACTTCCGCGGCCGGTTCGGCGATGCGCGGGTGAATAAGGTGCCGCCGGTGATGGGCGGCGAGGATTTCGGCCTGTTCCGCAAGACCTCGCCCGACACGATCCGCTCGTTGATCTTCTGGGTCGGCGGGGTGCCGCAGGCGGAAATGGACGCAGGCGCCAGATCGGGCAAGCCGATGCCATCGCTGCACAGCCCGTTCTGGGCGCCCGATGCCGAAGCCGTGATCGCCACGGGCGCAGAGGCGTTGAGTGCGGAAGCCATGCACCTGATGCCCCACGGCTGATGGGCGGCTGATCGCAAGCCCGCAACATTCAATCGCAGTTGCGAATTAATCGCGACAGTTTGATCGTCTTGCTCGATCACCGGATAAGAAAAAATCGCATGGCAATCGCCTCGCGATCCGCGCAGGGTTGCCGGGCATTTCCAAACTGAAGGAGCGATGTGCGATGGAACTCAAGGGCTCACAGACGCAGGACAACCTCAAGGCAGCGTTCGCAGGCGAAAGCCAGGCCAACCGCCGTTACCTCTATTTCGCCCAGAAGGCGGACATCGAAGGCCATAACGACGTCGCGTCGGTGTTCCGTTCGACCGCCGAAGGCGAAACCGGCCACGCGCACGGCCATCTCGAATATCTCGAAGCGTGCGGCGATCCCGCTACCGGCGAGCCAATCGGTGACACCGTGCTGAACCTCAAGGCGTCGATCGCCGGCGAGACGCACGAATACACCGACATGTATCCGGGCATGGCCAAGACCGCGCGCGACGAAGGTTTCGACGAGATCGCCGACTGGTTCGAAACGCTCGCCAAGGCGGAAAAGAGCCACGCCGGCAAGTTTCAGAAGACGCTGGACACGCTGCTCGCCGACGCATGATTTGATCTTGATTTGATAACGTCGTCCCGGACTTGATCCGGGACCGGTGGCCTGTTGACACTGACGATGCGTCAATCTGCCAGCGGTCCCGGATCGGGTCCGGGATGACGATATTCCAGGACGACGAACTTTTTGACGGTTGAGGGGCTCGCATGGAAGGCAGTCTGGACGCACCGACGCGCCACGTGATCGCGTGGCGGGACGAGGCTTTTTACGATGAGCCGGCGCTCGAGCAGGAACTGCGGCGGGTGTTCGACATCTGCCACGGCTGCCGCCGCTGCTTCAATTTGTGCGACAGCTTTCCGGTGCTGTTCGACGCGATCGACGAAAGCCCCAACGAGGAGGTGGGCGACCTGTCGACCGGCCAGTTGAAGGCGGTCGTCGATGCCTGCACGCTGTGCGACATGTGCTTCATGACGAAGTGCCCGTACGTGCCGCCGCATACGTTCGATCTCGATTTTCCGCACCTGATGCTGCGCCATCGCGCGGTCGAGAACCGCAGGGGCGAAACCTCGCTGGCGGATCGCGAACTGGCCAAGATGGATCGCAACGGCAAGCTGGGCAGCATGGCCTCGGGGCTGGCCAACTGGGCGACCAAGCCGGGCAACGCGCTCACCCGCCCGGTGATGGAAATGACGCTGGGTATCGATACGCGCGCGCACGTGCCGCCGTTCGAGGCCACCTCGCTCGTCAACCGCGCGCCCGCGATCATTCCCGCGCCCAATCCCGATGCGCCCGGTTTCGGCCGCAAAGTGGTGCTTTACGCCGGCTGCCACGACAACTTCAACGATGCCACGCCGGGCGAAGCGGCGATGAAGGTGCTGGCGCACAACGGCGTGCTGGTGCGGATCGAGCATCCCGACTGCTGTGCGATGCCCAAGTTCGAGAACGGCGACCTCGCCGCCGTGGCGAACGCGGCGGAGCGTATTTCCGCCTATTTCGCGCCCTTGATTGCTGAAGGCTGGGACATCGTTCCGCTGACCACCAGCTGCGCGCTGATGCTCAAGTTCGAATGGCCGCTGATCGAGCCGGACAATGAAAATGTTGCGCTGTTGTCGAAGCATACGTTCGATGTTTCGGAATATGTCGTAGCTTTGGGCAAGGCGGTGGGACTGGCTCCCGTCGCCAGCCTGCCTGCCACCATCGGCGTCCATTTCGCCTGCCACGCCCGCGCGCAGAACATGGGGCCCAAGGCGATGGAGATGCTCAAGCTGATCCCCGAGGCCAAGCCGATGCTGACCGAGCGCTGTTCGGGCCACGGCGGCAAGTGGGGCATCTTCGCCAAGAATTTCGACACCGCGATCAAGATCGGCAAGCCGACCGCCCGCGCCATCGCCAAGAACAAGCCCGACCTGATCGTGTCCGAATGCCCGCTGGCCGGCCCGCACCTGAAGCAGGTGATGGAAGCCAACGGCGACACCCCGCCCGAACGCATCGGGCACCCGATCGAGGTCCTTGCCCGGGCCTACGGTCTTTGAGGATCTGACATGCCCCGCAACCAGCACACCATCACCGCCACCGACATCCTGCCGCTGGACCAGTACGAACTGATCCGCAGCGACAAGAAGCAGGAGGCGATCCTGCGCAAGACGCTGACCCGCCTGGCGGTGGGCCCGAACACCACGGTGATCTTCGAAAGCTGGGACAGCATGTGGCTGCAGATCCAGGAAATGTTGCGGATCGAGCGCGGCGGCGAGGCGCAACTGGTCGATGAACTCGCCGCTTACGATCCCATGGTGCCCAAGGGCAGCGAACTGACCGCGACGGTGCTGTTCGAAGTGGAAGATCCGGTGCGCCGCGATGCGTTCCTGCGCAGCATCGGCGGGGTGGAGGACCACATCGCGATCACGCTGGGGTCATGGCGCATCGCCGCACGTCCCGAAGGCGACGTCGAGCGCACCCGCGCCAGCGACGGCAAGGCGAGTGCGGTGCATTTCTTCCATTTCGATTTCACCGCCGAACAGGTGGCGGCGTGGGAATCGGGCGAAGGGCAGGCGATGCTGCTGATCGATCACCCCAACTACGGCCATGCGGCAATGATCGGAACGGCGACGCGCAATTTCCTGGCGCGCGAGTGTTTCGGCAGCTGATCCCGGCCGGTCAATCCGATTCCGGGGCACCCGAACGGGCTTGCGAGGATGCAATGAGCCCGGCGATCTGGGTCTGGCTCGGCTGGCTGGGCGGTTGTGCCTGGCGTCGCCGGCGTTCTTCTTCCATCGACTTCAGATAGCTGGCGCGCTGCGTCGGGTTCATCGTCGCCAGCAGGCGGGGGTCGATCTCGGCGATGACCGGCGCTGGGGCGCCACCTGTAATCCGGGCCGCGCTGCCGCTGTCCGATCCGGCGGAGTCCATCGGCTGGCCATACGATCCGCCGCCTTCGCTGCCCCATCCGCCGCCGCGGGCATTGCCGCGATGATCCGCGATCGGCGTGGCACCGAACTTCTTGTCCTGCGCGCGCTTCATTTCCAGCTTCTGCTGGTTCTGGTGGTACGCCTCTTCGATAACGTCGCGCTTCCCGCCATCGGCGAACATCGCGATCGTCAGCGAAATGGCGACGGTCGCCACGGCGAAATGACGATAGATCTTGGGATCGATGCCAAGGAAATGTTCGACGCGGGCTGCCATGGCTGTGCTTATGCCCAAAACGCGTTAAAAAATGCCTTTTCCGCGATCCTTGTACGCCCGCAGGTCGCTGCGGCTGCGTAGTTCTGCTTGCGGGTGCTTCACCCGCCATAGACCATGGCCCGTGCACAAGCTTTGTCACGTTGTGAATTTCCACACAGGAGCCACCGTGACCGACATGACCTTGCTGGCCGGCCCGGCCTTGCGCCGGCTGCGCCGCAAACAGGCGCTGACCCAGGCGGCGATGGCCGAGCGGCTGGGTATTTCGCCAAGCTATCTCAACCTGCTGGAACGCAACCAGCGCCCGGTCACGGCGCGCCTGCTGCTGGCCTTGGCCGACCGCTTCGATTTCGATCCGCGCAGCCTGGCCGTCGATCAGGACCACGGCGGGGTGGAGGGGCTGGCGCAACGCCTGTCGGACCAGCGCTTCGCCGATCTTGGGGTCGATCGCGGCGAGATCGTGGAATGGATCGCCGCCGCGCCGCAGGCCGCGCGCGCGTTTGCCCGGCTGTTCGATGCCGCGCCGCCGCCAGTGTTGCCAGCATCGTCGGTCGCCTTGGAAACGCTGTCGCCGCTGGATCTGGTGCGCAGCGAAATCGAGCGCTGGCAAGGCCATTATCCCGAACTCGATGGCGTGGCCGAGGAACTGGCCGACAGCCTTAGCCTTGCCGGCGGGGATGGCAGCCCGGTGCTGGCGGACTACCTTGCAAGGCAACACAAGGTCGCCGTCAAACTGGTCGCGGCGGACCGCATGCCCGGTCTGCTGCGGCGGTTCGACCCGGCCACAGGCGAACTGCACCTGTCGGACCAGTTGACCCCCGCATCGCGCCAGTTCCTGCTGGCCGAGCAGATCGGCCTGCTCGATCAGCGCGAGGCGATCGCCGAAATCGCCAACGGGGTGGACTTTGCCGATCGCGCGGCATGGCGCCTCTATCGACGCCATCTTGCCGCATACTGTGCGGCGGCGTTGGTCATGCCCTACGGCCGCCTGCTCGCCGATTGCGAGGCGGGCGGCTATGACCTTGCCGGCCTCCAGCGTCGCTTTGGAGTCAGTTTCGAGCAGCTGGCCCACCGTCTCGTCACGCTGCGTGCGCCCGATCGGGCCGGGCTGCCGTTCTTCATGGTGCGGACCGACCGGGCGGGGCAGCGCTCCAAAATCCATCTGGGGGCCAGCGGCGCGGGGTTTGCTGGCGAGGCGGGGCAATGTCCGCGCTGGCCCGCACAGCAAGCCTTTGCCGAACCGGACCGGACGCACGTTGCCCCCATCGCGGCGCCGGATGGCACAGAGTGGCACACGATTTCGCGCGTCGTTGCACGGGTCGCAGCCGACGGGCAGGCGGCGAGCCATGCGGTCGTGCTGGGGATCGGAGCGGAGCTCGCGGCTGCCCATGCCGGTCTGCAACGGCCGACCGGCCCTGCCGTCGCTGTGGGCCCCGGCTGCGCACGGTGCGACCGCGTTGGGTGCATCCAGCGTGCACTGCCGCCGCGCGAGGCCGTGCTGCGCTTCGACGAGCGGGTGCGCTCGATCGCCCCTTACGAATTTTCCGTGGCGTGATCCCGGCCACACTTGCGTTCGTGCTATGTTCCATATAGTCGCTGCGCATGGCCAAACCGAAACGTCGCTATGTCTGTCAGGCCTGTGGCAGCGTCGTCCACCGGTGGCAGGGCCAGTGCCCCGATTGCGCCGAATGGAACACGCTGGCCGAGGAAGCGCCGGAAACGGTGTTCTCATCCAAGCACGATCTGTCGAGCGGCGGGCGCGCGGTGAACTTCGTGTCGCTCGATTCGCCGATGGCCTTGCCCAAACGCAGGCCGACCGGGCTGGCGGAATTCGATCGCGCGCTGGGGGGCGGGCTCGTGCCCGGATCGGCGATCCTGATGGGCGGCGATCCCGGGATCGGCAAGTCCACGCTGCTGCTGCAGGCAGCGGCGCGCATCGCCGATGCCGGCGGGCAGGTGGTCTATATCAGCGGTGAGGAAGCGGCCGGGCAGGTGCGGCTGCGCGCCGATCGCCTGGGCCTGGGCAAATCTCCGATCCGCCTCGCCAGCGCGACCTCGGTGCGCGATATCCTGACCACGCTAGGTGACATGGATGCGCCCGCGCTGCTGGTGATCGATTCGATCCAGACGATGCATTCGGACCAGATCGAAGGGGCGCCCGGCACGGTCAGCCAGGTGCGCGGCTGCGCGTTCGAGCTGATCCGCTATGCCAAGCAGAGCGGCGCGGCGCTGGTGCTGGTCGGCCACGTGACCAAGGACGGCAGCATCGCCGGCCCCCGCGTGCTGGAACACATGGTCGATGTGGTGATGAGCTTCGAAGGGGAGCGCAGCCACCAGTACCGCATCCTGCGCGCGCTCAAGAACCGCTTCGGCGCGGTGGACGAGATCGGCGTGTTCGCCATGGCCGGCGCCGGGCTGGAAGAAGTCGCCAACCCATCGCTGCTGTTCCTGTCGGGGCGTGACCAGCCCGTGCCCGGCAGCGCGGTGTTTCCGGCGCTGGAGGGCACGCGGCCGGTGCTGGTCGAAATCCAGGCACTGACCGTGCGGCTGGCCAGTGGGGCGACGCCGCGCCGCGCGGTGGTGGGCTGGGACAGCGGACGGCTGGCGATGCTGCTGGCGGTGCTGGAATCGCGCTGCGGGCTGAACTTTTCGTCGGCGGAAGTCTATCTCAACGTGGCGGGCGGCTATCGGCTGGTCGATCCCGCCGCAGACCTTGCGGTTGCCGCCGCGCTGGTCTCGGCGCTGGCGGACAAGCCGCTGGCGTCGCACTCAGCGTGGTTCGGTGAAATCTCGCTCGCGGGAGAGGTTCGCCCGGTGGCACATGCCGCGGTCCGGCTCAAGGAAGCGGCCAAGCTGGGGTTCACCCGCGCCTATGGTCCCGACGGCGCGGGCGAGCAGGTGGGCGGCATTGCGTTCTCGCCGATGCGGCTGCTGCCAAATCTCGTTGACCGGGTGATGGGTGCCCCGTAATTCGATCCGGATATGACCGGCCTCGATTACGTCATCTTCCTGATGGTTGCGCTGGGCGCGATCACCGGCTTCTTTCGCGGTTTCGTCGAGGAGGTGCTGGCGCTGGCCGCGTGGTGCATCGTGCTGTTCGCGGTGCATTACCTGCACGAGCCGCTCACCGATATTCTGGCGCACTCATTGCCAAGTCAGACCGGGGCGGGCGTGTTGGCCTTCGCGCTGCTGACGCTGCTTCCTTACGCGGTGGTCAAAGGTGTTGCCAGCGCGGCGGGCAATGCCAGCCGTAGCTCCACGCTCGGCCCGATCGACCGCCTGCTCGGCTTCGGGTTCGGCGCGGTGAAGACGTTCGTGATTGTGGTGCTGCTGTTTTCGGTGGTGGTGTTCGGCTACGACGTCGTCTGGGGCGTCAACGGCCGGCCGATCTGGATTTCGCACGCGCGGACGTATCCGTTCCTCAACGCCGCGAGCGAGGAAGTGGTGGTGCTGATCAACGAACGGCGTGCGCAGGCAGACGAAAACGCCGCCGCGCTGCGCAAAAAGAAGAAGCATCCATGACCGCCATGACGCCCGCCATGGCGCCCGCGCGGGCGGGCGTGCTCTATACGCCCGAGATACTTGCCGCCGCGACCGGACTTGCCGGATTTCCGCTGGCGGATGACCTGCCGCTGCGCGCAGACGCCAGGTCGCGCAGTTGCGGCAGCAGCATCGCGATGGGCCTGGCGCTCGATTCGCAAGGGTGCGTCGCCCGCATCGGCTTGCGTCCGCACGCTTGCGCCGTGGGGCAGGCCGCCGCTTTCGTGTTCGCCCGTGCTGCCCCCGGTCGATCGCGTGCCGACCTTGCTGCAGCGCGCGATGGCATCGCCGCGTGGCTGGATGGATCGGATGACGCGCCGGACTGGCCGGGCATCGCGCTCCTCGAACCGGTTCGCGGCTATCCGGCGCGCCATGCCGCCGTTTTGCTGGCGTGGGATGCCGCGCTGGCAGCCATGCCTTGAACGGACGTCTTGCCCGCGTGATCCGCGCGTGACCCTTTCGCCGCTCGTCAGCCTTCGCTAGAGCGCCCCTGAAATGCGAGGGGATGCATAAACGCCATGGCAGCCGCAATACCTGAACCCAACGCCGCCGAAATCCGGCTGGTCATTGCGGCGTCGTCGGCCGGGACCATCTTCGAATGGTACGATTTCTTCATCTACGGCACGCTGTCGGGCCTGATCGGCAAGGCGTTTTTCCCCGCCGGCAATGAAACGCTGCAGCAGTTGCTGGTCTGGGCCGGGTTCGCCGTCGGCTTCGGGTTCCGCCCGCTGGGCGCGGTGCTGTTCGGCTATCTGGGGGACAAGCTGGGGCGCAAGTACACGTTCCTGGTCACCGTCACGCTGATGGGTATCGCCACCGCCGGGGTCGGGCTGGTGCCGTCGGCGGCCAGCATCGGGTTGGTCGCGCCCGCGCTGATCATCCTGCTGCGCGTGGCGCAAGGGCTGGCGCTGGGCGGCGAGTACGGCGGCGCCGCGATCTATGTCGCGGAACATGTACCCGAATCGCGGCGCGGGTTCTACACCAGCTTCATCCAGTCAAGCGTGGTCGGCGGCTTTGTGCTGAGCCTGATCGTGGTGCTGTCGAGCAAGGCGGCGATGAGCGCGGAAACCTGGGCCGCATGGGGCTGGCGGGTGCCGTTCGTGCTCAGCCTGGCGCTGCTCGCGGTGTCGCTGTGGATGCGGTTGAAGCTGTCGGAAAGCCCGGTGTTCCAGGCGATGAAGGAGCAGGGCGAACTGGCCGGCAATCCGTTCGTCGAAAGCTTCACGTATCCCGGCAACAAGAAGCGCATCTTCATCGCGCTGTTCGGCGTCGCGGCGGGGCTCACGGTGATCTGGTACACCGCGATGTTTTCGGCGCTGTCGTTCCTCAAGGGAGCGATGCGGATGGAAGACACGCCCGCCGAACTGATCATCGGCGTGGCCGCCACGATCGGCATGGCGTTTTTCGTGATCTTCGGCCGACTGTCTGACCGGGTCGGGCGCAAGCAGCCGATGGTGATCGGCTATGTGCTGACGCTGGTGCTGCTGTTCCCGATCTTCTGGATGATCGGCGGCGCGGCCAATCCGGGGTTGTCCGAAGCCGCGGCGCGGGCGCCGGTGGTGGTGGCCGGGCCGCAGTGCAACTATAACCCGATCGATCCCGAGCAGAAGACCCGGTGCGGCAAGCTGATCGCCGACCTGACCGGGGCAGGGGTGAACTACCACCTGGCCGCAGCGCCAGTGCTGGCGCTGACGATCGGCGGCACGCAGGTATCGCTCGACACGTACCCGTGGGCCGACAAGGCCGCGCGCGGCAAGCAGTTGCAATCGGTGCTCGCCGGGGCAGGATACAGCCTGGCCAAAGTCACGCCGTCGCTGCGTGCCGTGCTGGTCATCGTCAGTGGGCTGCTCGTGCTCATGGCGCTGTCGGGCGCGACATACGGCCCGGTTGCGGCGCTGCTGACCGAGATGTTCCCGCCGCGCATCCGCTACAGCTCGATGTCGATCCCCTACCACCTCGGCACGGGCTATTTCGGCGGGTTCCTGCCGCTGATCTCGAGCCTGATCGTGGCCAAGACGGGCGATCCCTATGCCGGGTTGTGGTACACTTGGGTGGTCGTCGCGGTCGCGTTGCTGGTCTCGCTGTGGGGCCTGAAATCGAGCTACGCCGGCGAATTCGATGCCGATGACCGCGCCAGTGCCGCCACCCGCTGAGGACAGTCACCCGGCGCCGCCCGTGCCACCGTCCGCGCTGCGCCTGCGGCTCGATCGCACGGCGCTGGCGGATAACTGGCGCGCGCTAGATCGGCTGTCGGGCACCGCGCGCGCGGGCGCTGCGGTCAAGGCCGACGCCTACGGACTCGGCATCCGCGAAGCGGGGCCGGTGCTGCGCGACAGCGGGTGCCGCGATTTCTTCGTCGCGCACTGGAACGAGGTGCCGCCGTTGATGCAATCGGTTGCGGCGCAGCATGTCAGTGTGCTCCACGGGCCGATGAACGATGCCGATGTCGCCTTTGCCCGCGCCACCGGCGTCCGCCCGGTGCTCAACAGCCTCGATCAGGCGGGGCGCTGGCTGCGCTCGGGTGGCGGCGTCTGCGATCTGATGGTCGATAGCGGGATCAACCGTCTGGGGCTGCCGATGTCCGCGCTGGGCGATCCGGCGATCGCCGCGCTCGATATCGAATGCTGCCTGAGCCATCTGTCGAGCGCGGATGAGGACACGCCGATCAATGCGCAGCAATTGCGGCGGTTCGATGCCATTCGCATCGCCGTGCCGGCGCGGCGCTACAGCCTGGCCAACAGCGCCGGGATTGCGCTCGGCGCAGCCTATCACGCCGACCTGACGCGGCCGGGGCTGTCGCTTTACGGCGGAATCCCGCGTCCCGAGCTGGCGGCGCACATCCGCCAGGTTGCCTATCCCGAAGCCGCAATCATGCAGACACGCTTGCTGGAAGAAGGTGACGCCGTGGGCTACAACGCCACGTATCTTGCGCCCTCCCCGATGCGGGTGGGGGTCGTGGCGTTGGGCTACGCTGATGGATACTTGCGCTGCTGGTCGGGCACGGGCGGTTTTCACTGGCACGGCCGCGCGCTGCCGGTGATCGGGCGGGTGTCGATGGACATGACCGTGGTCGACCTGACCGGTGCCCCGGAATGCCGCGAAGGCGACTGGCTCTCGCTCGATTATGATCCGGTCGCTGCAGCGCAGGCCAGCGGCCTTTCGCAGTACGAACTGTTCACGCTTTTGGGCCGTCGCTTCGACCGTGCGGCATTAGCATAAGCACTTGTTGCACTGCACATGCTGCATCTGCTAAATTAGCCAATACTACGTGATGCCAGCCGCGATCGGTTTCGGCAGGAAGGCTGAATTCCCCATGGCGAACAACGCAAAAGCTGGCGACTCGGTGATCATCAAGAAGTACGCGAATCGACGGCTGTATAACACCCACACCTCGAGCTACATCACGCTGGAGCATCTGGCGCAGATGGTTCGCGACAATGTCGACTTCCAGGTGATCGATGCAAAATCGGGTGCGGACCTGACCCACTCGATCCTGACCCAGATCATCATGGACGAAGAAGCGGCGGGCGAGCAGATCCTGCCCACCAACTTCCTGCGCCAGCTGATCTCGATGTACGGCAATTCGATGCAGGCGCTGCTGCCCGGCTATCTCGAAGCGTCGATGGATCACTTCCGCGAAAACCAGGTGAAGATGCGCAAGGCGATCGAGGAAAGCATCGGCGCCAATCCGCTGGCGCAGATCGCCCAGCGCAACATGGAAATCTTCAAGAAGGCGGCCTCGGCGTTCGTGCCTGGTACCTCGGCAGACGGTACGGAGACGCCGGCCAGCGAGAAAGACGAACTGGCCATCCTGCGCGATCAGATGGCCAAGATGCAGGAACGGCTGGACGCCATCGGCAAGTAATACTGCCGCGTCACGGATGGCGATGGCCGGTGCGCCTTCGCCCAATTGCGGCATTGCGGGATTTGCCATAGCCGCTTAACCGGGCGGCATGAACCAGACCCAAGCCAAGCCCGCACCGGCCGTCAAGCGCGCCCTTTCGGTTACCCGCGACGAAGATTTCGCGCAGTGGTACCAGGTCGTCATCGCCGAGGCCGAATTGGCCGAGGAATCGGGCGTGCGCGGCTGCATGGTGATCAAGCCGTGGGGCTACGGCATCTGGGAACGCATCCAGACGCTGCTCGATGCCGAGATCAAGGCCACCGGCCATGAGAACTGCTATTTCCCGCTGTTCATCCCGTTGAGCTATTTCGCCAAGGAGGCCGAGCATGTCGAAGGCTTTGCCAAGGAAATGGCGGTCGTCACCCACCATCGCCTGATTTCCGACGGCAAGGGCGGGCTGGTGCCCGATCCCGAAGCGAAGCTGGAAGAGCCGCTGGTGGTGCGTCCGACATCGGAAACGGTGATCGGCGCGGCGATGGCGCGCTGGATCCAGAGTTGGCGCGACCTGCCGCTGCTGACCAACCAGTGGGCCAATGTCGTGCGCTGGGAAATGCGCACGCGCATGTTTTTGCGCACGAGCGAGTTCCTGTGGCAGGAAGGCCATACCGCGCACGCCGACAAGGCCGACGCGATGGAAGAAACGCTCAAGATGCTGGAGGTCTATCGCGCATTCGCTGAAGGGCCGCTGGCGATGCCCGTGATCGCCGGCCCCAAGCCCGAGAACGAACGCTTCCCCGGCGCCGACGAGACGTTTTCGATCGAGGCGATGATGCAGGACGGCAAGGCGCTGCAGGCCGGCACCTCGCATTACCTCGGCACGACGTTTTCGGCGGCTGCGGGCATCCGCTACCAGGACAAGGAAGGCCAGCAGGCGCTGTGCCATACCACCAGCTGGGGTGTTTCCACGCGCATGATCGGCGGCGTGATCATGATCCATGGCGACGACGACGGGCTGCGCGTGCCGCCGCAAGTCGCGCCGCAGCAGATCGTGATCCTGCCGATGCTGCGCGAAAACGACGGCGATGCCGCATTGCTGGCCTATTGCGAGGACATTCGTGTGGCGCTGATCAAGCAGACGGCGCTGGGCGAACGCCTGCGCGTGCTGCTCGACAAGCGCCCCGGCAAGGCCACCGGCAAGCGGTGGACGTGGGTGAAAAAGGGCGTGCCGCTGATTCTCGAGATCGGCGGACGCGATGCCGAGGCCGGGCAGGTGAGTGTGCTGCGCCGCGACAAGCTGTGGCGCGACGATGCCAAGCCCAATTTCGTTGCGATGGCGCGCGATGAATTCATCGCGGTTGCGGCCAGTGAAATCGAGCATATCCAGCAGTCGCTGTTTGCCGAAGCACTGGCGCGGCGCGATGCCAACATCACGCGCGACGTTACGGATATGGCGGGTCTTGCCACGCATTTTGCCGAAGATCGCAAATTTCCCGGCTGGGTCGAAATGGCGTGGTCGCGCCCGACGGGTGCAATGCTCGACGATGTCGTGGCACGACTGAAGGAATTGAAGCTTACCATTCGCAATACGCCGCTTGACGCGTTGCCGGTCTCGGGGTCCTGTCCGTTCACCGGCGAACCGGCGGTCGAGCGGATCCTTGTTGCGCGGTCGTATTGATCGCGGAAGGCTATCGTCCTGCGGTCCCGGTGAAACGATCCGGTGAAACGACAAGAGGTACTCGATCGATGTTCGAAGCAGTGAAATACGGACTGCGAAACCTGATGCGATTCGATGGCCGCGACACACGCCAGACGTTCTGGCTGTATGTGCTGTTCCTCTATCTGGTCAGTTTCCTGGTTTCGATCCTGTTTGCCGTGCCGATGGTCGTCCAGGCGGCGCTGATCGGCATACGTTCGGCGCAGCAATCCGGGGCAGACGACGCCGCCGTGCAGACCGCGATCATGACCTCGGTGGGTTCGATGATGAAGCCGATGCTCTACATCGGGCTCGGATCGGGCATCGGGTTCCTGGTGCTGCTGGCCGCAAGCCTTGTCCGGCGCTTGCATGACAGCAATCTGTCCGGGTGGTTCGGATTGGTGCCGGCGGGATTCCAGGCGCTGTCGCTGATCCAGCTGCCGCTGCAGATGGACCGCGTGAGTACCGCGATGTCGCGCGTGGAGGCGCACACGGGGCAGAGTGTGACGATGACCACGCAATGGCCGGGTGCGATCCTGGGCTGGGCACCGCTAATTGCGCTGGTGCTGGTCGCGTCGCGCCGCTCGACCCCTGGCCCGAACCGCTATGGTCAGGAACCGGCTTCGTCCTGAAGCGCTTTGAGCGCTGGTGATCGAACAGCGAGGGCAGGACATGAAACCGCAAGTGATGGCGCTGCTGGCGTTCGGTCTGGCGGCATCGGCCCCAGTATCATCGGTACAGGCCTCTCCGCCGCAGCAGGTATCGCAGGATCGACTTCACGCCGATGTCGACCGGCTGGTTGCCTTCGGCACGCGCCATACGCTGTCGTCGCAAGTCGATCGCAAGCGCGGCATCGGCGCGGCACGGCGGTGGGCCGAGCGGGAGTTGCGCAAGACGTCGAAGCTGTGCGGCGGCTGTCTGACGATCGAGCTGCCCGAACGCATGGTCACCGGTGACCGGATCAAGACGCCGGTGCGGCTGGTCGATGTCGTGGCGATCCAGCGCGGGACCGAACGCCCCGATGAAGTGGTGATCGTCGAGGCGCATATTGACAGCCGCGTGACGGACGTCATGGACGCAGAGAAGGACGCTCCCGGCGCCAACGACGACGGATCGGGCACCGCGCTGGTGCTGGAGGCAGCGCGGGTGCTGTCGCAGCAACGTTTCCCGACGACGATCGTCTACGCGGTGGTGTCAGGCGAGGAGCAGGGGCTCTTTGGTGGCAAGCTGCTGGCCGATTATGCGGCGCAGGCGCACTGGACGGTCAAGGCCGTGCTCAACAACGACATCGTCGGCAATTCGCACGGATCGGATGGGCTGGTCGATGATGGCCACGTCCGCGTGTTTTCCGAAGGCCCGCGCGCCGACGCGACCGACGACTTGCGCAGTGCGCAGCGGCGAGATGGCGGCGAGAACGACAGCCCCTCGCGCAACCTCTCGCGCTGGATCGCAGGGTTGGCCTCCGGGCAGCCGGGCGGACTGGAAGTGCGGCAGGTCTGGCGTGCCGATCGGATGGGGCGCGGTGGAGACCACTTGCCATTCGAGGAACAGGGCTATCCCGCCGTGCGGTTTTCGGTGGCGGTCGAGAATTACGACAAGCAGCACCAGGACGTGCGGACGCAGAACGGCATCCAGTATGGCGACACCGCCGATGCCATGGATTTTGCCTATCTCGCCAAAGTTACGCAGCTGAACGTGGCGGCGCTCGCGGCGCTGGCAGCCGCGCCGCTGCCACCCGTCGCGACGGCAAAAGCGGCGGTGCAGACGTACACCGACGTCAGCTGGAACGCGGTGCCGGGCGCCGCCAGCTACAGCGTGTGGCGCCGGCGCACCGATGCGCCGGGCTGGCAGGACCGCGTGGTGCAGGACGTGGTTGCCACCAGCGCCCGGCTGGAAGGCGTACGCGGCGACGACTGGTTCTTTGGCGTCAGCGCGCGCGCCGCCGATGGCAGCGAAAGCCCGGTCGCATCGGCGGTGCCGGGCGGGGGCTTCGCACCCACCGCCCCGCCAGCGTCGAAGCCCTGAAGCCTACTGGTCCTTGGCCATTTCGGCCCGATAGGCGTCGAGGCTGATCGGCCGTCCCAGGAACGCGGCGACCAGCTCGGCCGCCGGCTTCGATCCGCCCGGCTGCAGCACCGTGCGCCGATAGCGGTCGGCCGTCGCCCGGTCGCGCAAGCCCGCTTTGGCAAACTGCGTGAACATGTCGTCGGCGATAACCTTGGACCAGCGGTAGGTATAGTAGAACGCCGAATAGCCGTTGAGGTGATCGAAACTGTCCTGGAACTGCACGGTGTCGGGCAGCTTGATCATGTCATAGCGCGCATCGAACGCGCGCGTCGCGGCGCCAAGGTCTGCCGGGGCCGGGGCTTCGTGGAACTTGAGCGAGATATTCGACAGGCCCAACTGGGTCATGTCGCCCATGCCCGCGCCGAAATAGCGCGCACGGTTCATCTTGGCGACCAGTTCGGGCGGGATCGGCTTGCCGTCCTTGTTCACCGCGAACGTCTTGAGCGTATCGTAATCGAACACCCATTCCTCGAGCATCTGCGATGGCGCCTCGACGAAATCCCATTCGGTGCTGATGCCGCCCACGCCCGCCCATTGCTGCCCGCCGCTGAACATGCCGTGCAGCATGTGGCCGAATTCGTGGAGGAACGTGACGACGTCATTGTGTTCCATCAGGCCGGTAGCGTGGCTGCCCGCGGGCAGGTTCATCACCAGCGCGCCGACCGGGATCGATCGCCCGGCAATGCCCGACCGCACCGGCACCATGTTAGCGTGGTTGTATTTGCCCGGGCGCGGGTGCGAATCGAAATAGAACCGCCCGATGACCTTGCCGTGGTCGAGCATCTCGTACGTCTCGACCAGCGGATCCCACGTCGCGGTCTTCCACGGACGGATCTGCACGCCGAACAGGTCCTGCGTCAGCTGCAGGATGCCGTCGCGGACGTTGTCATAGGCAAAGTACTGGCGCGCTTCCTGCCGGTCGTAGGAATAGGTCGCCTTTTGCACCTGCTGACCCAGCCAACCGTTGTTCCAGGGATCGATCACCGTCGCGCCCGGCTTGGTCTGCTGCAGCAGCGCCAGCTTCTTGGCATAGTCGCGATCGCCGGCAGGGCGCGCGGCGTCGGCCATTTGCGTCAGCAGCGTCTCGACTTTGTCGGGCGTGTCCAGCATCTTGTCTTCTAGCGCGAGCGACGCGTAGTTGGGCCGACCGAGCGTGGTCGCCAGCTTCTGGCGCAAGTCGAAAATCGCACGCAGCTTGGCGTCGTTCTGCGGATACGCGCGCGTCTGGTAGCTTTCGTACAGCCGTTTGCGCAACGCCTCGCTCGCCGCATAGGTCATAACCGGGACATAGTCGGGGTAGTCGGTCGAGATGGTCACCTTGCCGTCGGCACCGGGCTTGTGCGCGGCAATGAAGTCGGCGGGCAGGCCTGTGAGCTCGGCCGGGTCCGCCGTAACCGTCTTGCGGCCGTTGGCGATGTTGGACTCAAAGTCGGTGCCAAGCTGCGCCAGCTCGTCCTGCATCTTCTGCACGTCGGCGCGGCCTGCGGCATCCTTGGCAATGCCCGCGCGTTCGAACGCGGCCAGCGTGCGGGTGAGGTAGAGCCGGGTTGCGCCATCGGCATGCGAAGCGTCGATCGCCTTCAGCCGATCGTAGACCCCGCGCGACAGGCTGAGCTTGCTCGACGCGGAACTCGCCTTGACCTCGCACGCTCCGCCGGCCTTGCGCCGCGCGTCGTCGGCCATGACTTCGCGGTACAGCGTCGCCTCGCCGCTCAGCGCGCCGATCAGGTCGATCAGGTCGTCGTACGGACGCAAGGTGGCCGCGAGCGTTGCCGTACCCTTCTGCGCTTCGAGCAAGGCCTGCCGGCGGTCGATCTCGGCAATGAACTGGTTGCAACGCCGGTCGATCGTCGCCGCATCGGGCGCGTCGGCCAGGATCGTGCCGATGAAGGTGTCGACGGTCTGCGGGGAGGGATGGGCGGCCGCCTGCGGCGCGGAAATTCTGGCCGGTTTGGCTGCCGCCGGAGCGGCAAGGATGGTGGTGGCAAGCAGCATGCCCGCCAGGATCGTGCGCATCAGGAACAGCCCCGCAATTTTAGGATCAGATGAAACGATGCCTAGTGCGCAACGGGCCGCTCTGCAACGGCGCTGAGGCCCGCTTGCGTTGCACGGACTCTGCGCCGCGTCATGCCAGCTTGTGTTGCACCGGCAATGCCGTCACAGCCTTGCCATGTCCCGTCACAACCCCCCGCCGCCCGGTCTGCCCAATCGCGAGCAGATCCTCGATTTCATCGCGAAGTCCGCCGAACCTGCGGGCAAGCGCGAGATCGCGCGGGCGTTCGGATTGCAGGGCGCGGAGAAGATCGCGTTGAAGGCGCGCTTGCGCGACATGGCCGATGAAGGCCTGATCGATGGTGAGAAGCGCGCGTTCCACCGCATGGGCGGCGTGCCGCGCGTCACCGTGCTCCGCGTGGTCGATATCGAGGACGGCGAGGCGATCGCGGTGCCCGACAACTGGTCGCCCGACGATGGCGGCGTTCCGCCACGGCTGCGCCTGATCGAACGCAACAAGGGGCGCGGTGCGCAAGCCGCGCTGCGCAAGGGCGACCGCGTGCTCGCGCGGACGGAAGAGGCCGGCAACGGCTGGATCGCGCACCCGATGAAGAAGCTGCCCACGCGCACTGACCAACTGCTGGGCGTCGTCGAGATCGACGCGACAGGCAAGGGCTGGCTGGCGCCCGTTGACAAGCGCGTGCGCAATTCCGAGCCGATTTCGGACCTTGCGGGCGCAACCGCAGGCCAGCTGGTGTTTGCCGAACCGGCAGGACGGTCGGCGCGCGCCGGGGTGAAAGTCACCGAAGTGCTGGGCGATCCGCTGGCGCCGCGCGCGTTCAGCCTGATCGCTATCCACAAGCACGGCATTCCGTTCGAATTCGCCGACACGACGGTCGCGGAAGCGCAGGTTTCGGCCAAGCTGCCGCTCACGCCCGAACGGCGCGAGGATCTGACCGCGCTGCCGATCGTGGCGATCGATCCGGCGGACGCACGCGACCACGACGATGCGATCTGGGCCGAGCCCGATGGCGCGGGCGGGTTCCGCGCGGTGGTCGCCATCGCCGACGTCAGCTTCTATGTCCGGCCGGGCGGCGCGCTCGATCGCGAGGCGCGCAAACGCGGCAACTCGGTCTATTTCCCCGATCGCGTCGTGCCGATGCTGCCCGAAGTGCTGAGCGCCGACGTCTGCTCGCTCAAGGCCGGCGCCCCGCGCGCCGCGATGGCCTGCCACATGGCGATCGACGCGCAAGGCCGGGTCACGTCATGGCGCTTCACCCGCGCGATCGTGCGCATCGCCGAAGTGATCGCCTACGAGGAAGCACAACGGCGCATCGACGCGGGGGAAGCGGCTGAAAGCCTGAGCAATTTGTGGGCCTGCTGGCGCGCGCTGGAAAAGGCGCGCGATGCCCGAGATCCGCTGGCGCTGGAGCTGCCCGAGCGCCGGGTGGTGCTCGACGCCGCTGGCCGGATCGCCGAAATCGCGCTGCGCGAACGGCTCGATGCGCACCGTGTGGTCGAGGACTTCATGATCGCCGCCAACGTCGCTGCGGCCAAGGCGCTGGAAGCGAAAGTCGCCCCTGTTGTCTATCGCGTCCACGAACCGCCGAGCCGCGAGAAGCTGGTGGCGCTCAAGGACTATCTCGCCACGTTCGACCGCAGTTTTGCGCTGGGACAGGTGATAACCCCGTCGCTTTTCAATCGCATGCTGAAGGATGTTACCGACGAATCGGAAAAGGCGCTGGTGATGGAAGCGGTGCTGCGCAGCCAGACGCAGGCGTATTACGGACCGCGCAATGCCGGGCACTTCGGGCTGTCGCTGGGCAGCTATGCGCACTTCACCTCACCGATCCGCCGCTACTCCGACCTGCTCGTCCACCGCGCGCTGGTCGATGCCTATGACCTTGAACAACCTCGACCTTCTGCCCAGACGATCCCTGCGGCAAGTGGCCTGTCCGAAGCGGACCGCGCCGACCTGGCGCGCATCAGCGAGGCCATCAGCGCCACCGAACGCCGCGCGATGGAGGCAGAGCGTGACACGATCGACCGCTACGTCGCGGCATGGCTCTCGGTGCGCGTGGGCGAGGTGTTCGATACCCGCGTGACCGGCGTGCAGAAGTTCGGATTGTTCGCCACGATCATCGGGCTGGGCGGCGACGGCTTGGTGCCTGTCTCCACATTGGGGGCAGAACGATTTGGCTATGACGAAAAGGCGCAGGCCCTGGTCGGCGAGCAATCGGGCGACCGGTTCGTGCGCGGCATGATCCTGAAGCTGCGACTCGCCGAAGCGAATCCGCTGACCGGCGCGATGAAGTTCGAGCCGGTCGATGCCGCCGACGGTGCCTCGCGAATCGATCGACGCGGCGGGCGTCCGGCGGTGCGGGGCAAGTTTCCGCCGCGCAAACCCGGTGAGGACAAGCGACCTGCGGGCACGCACCCCGCCGGAAAGCGCGGGCGGCCCGGCAATATCCGCCATCAGGGCAAGAAGCGGTAACGGCCCGTCCCTAACTCAGCCGGTCGATATCCTCGTCGCGCATCGAGCCCGGCACGATCATCAGCGGGCAGGGCAGTTGCCCGGCGTGGCTGGTGGCAAAGTGCGCCACCAGCGGGCCCGGCGCGCCATCGGCCGCCGCGCCGAGCACGAGCGCGGAGACTTCGGGATGGTCCGCCAAGTAATCGCGGACGATCTGCGGGCCATCGCCCTGCTGGACGAGAATCACCGGAACGAGGCCGGATTCGCTGGTCAATCCGCCCGCAGCGCTCGTCGCCAGCACTTCGGCACGATCGCGCGCTTCTTCCTCGATCGTGGCCTGAACGCCGCCGAACAGCGAAAAGTCCTGCTGGGGCACCAGCGCGAGGATATGGACCGCGCCGCCGGTGCGCGCGGCGCGGCGTGCGGCGAATCGCAGCGCCAGCCGGGCCTCCTGCGTCTCGTCCATGATCACCAGGTAGACCCGCTGCGGCATCATTTTGCCCTCCGTCCGGCGATATCGGGCACATTCGTATGCCGTGCAAGCGCCAAGCCCCTTGACCCGTCGCGCAGGGGTGGCGAAATGGCGCAACCCAAGCAGGCCACGGGGGAAGGGCCTTTCAGGGTGTTCCCCCCTGTCGCCACCAGCCATGACGGAACTGCGCCCATGCCGATCGCGATCAAGATGCCCGCGTTGTCCCCCACGATGGAGGAAGGCACGCTTGCCAAGTGGCTGGTCAAAGTGGGCGATACGGTGAAGTCCGGCGACATCATGGCCGAGATCGAGACCGACAAGGCCACCATGGAATTTGAAGCGGTAGACGAAGGCACGATCACCGCCATAGAGGTAGCCGAAGGCGCCGAGGGCGTGAAAGTCGGCACGGTGATCGCGATGCTGGCCGGAGACGACGAGGATGCGAGCGCAAGCCCGGCGCCTGCCGCCGCCCCGGCGAAAGCCGCGCCCGCTGTGGAAGCGGCACCCGCTGCAGCACCAGCCCCGGCTCCCGCCAAACTCGCAGCGGCCCCGGCGGCCAACGGCGCGACCGATCACGGCAATCGCGTGGTCGCCTCGCCGTTGGCCAAGCGCATTGCCGCCGACAAGGGCATCGACCTGGCCGGCGTTACCGGCACCGGCCCCAACGGGCGGATCATCAAGGCCGATGTCGAGGGCGCGAAGCCCGGTGCCGCGGCCGCCCCGGCCGCGCAAGCTGCGGCCGCCCCGGCGCCCGCGCCAACTGCGGCTGCGCCCGCTGCACCCGCACCGACTGCCGTGGCCGAAGTGCCCGACTTCGGCATCCCGTTCGAATCGACCAAGCTCAACAACATCCGCAAGACCATCGCGCGCCGCCTGACCGAGGCGAAGCAGACCATCCCGCACATCTATCTCACGGTCGATATCCAGCTCGATGCGCTGCTCAAGCTGCGCGGGCAACTTAACAAGGCGCTTGAAGCACAGGGCGTAAAGCTTTCGGTCAACGACCTGATCATCAAGGCGCTGGCCAAGGCGCTGGTACAAGTGCCCAAGTGCAACGTCAGCTTTGCCGGCACCGAGCTGCGCAGCTTCAAGCGCGCCGACATCTCGGTCGCGGTCGCAGCACCCAGCGGACTGATCACCCCGATCATCGTCGATGCCGGGGCCAAGGCGATCAGCGCCATCGCCACCGAGATGAAGGAACTGGCGGGCAAGGCGCGCGAGGGCAAGCTGCAGCCCCACGAATACCAGGGCGGCACCGCCAGCCTTTCCAACCTCGGCATGTTCGGGATCAAGCAGTTCGACGCGGTGATCAACCCGCCGCAGGGCATGATCATGGCCATCGGTGCGGGCGAACAGCGCCCCTACGTGGTCGACGGCGCGCTCGCCATCGCCACGGTGATGAGCGCGACCGGCAGTTTCGACCACCGCGCCATCGACGGGGCGGACGGTGCCGAACTGATGGGCGTGTTCAAGGCGCTGATCGAAAATCCGCTCGGCCTGGTGGCCTAGTCCTTCGGCGAGGGGCCGGGCGATGGCCGATCCGCTAGCACCGGCACCGATGCGCGACCCGGCGATCCGCATCACCGCGATGCCGGCGGACGCGAATCCGGCGGGCGATATCTTTGGCGGATGGCTGATGGGACACATGGACATGGCGGCGGGAATCGTGGCGGCACGCTATTCCGGCGGGCGCGCGGCGACCATCGCGGTCGAGGCGATGAAGTTCCACCGTCCTGTCCACATCGGCGACGAAGTGACTGTTTACGCTGATCTTGTTGCGGTGGGTCGTACGTCCATGACTGTCGATATCGAAGCCTGGCGGCGTCCGCGCACCGGCGACGAGCGCGAATGCGTCACCCAAGCCCGCTTCATCTTCGTCGCGATCGACGAGAACCGCAAACCGCGCCCCGTTCCGCCTTTGGCGACCGACGCTATAACCCCATCTGGACAGGAGCTTTCCCGTGGCTGAGCAATATGACGTCATCGTCCTTGGATCGGGCCCCGGCGGCTATGTCGCGGCAATCCGGGCCTCGCAGCTCGGGCTGAAGGTCGCCATCGTCGAGCGCGAACTGCTTGGCGGGATCTGCCTCAACTGGGGTTGCATCCCGACCAAGGCGCTGCTGCGTTCGGCGGAAATCTTCCACTACATGAGCCATGCCAAGGATTATGGCCTGGCCGCCGAAAAGATCAGCGCCGATCTCAACGCGGTAGTGGCGCGGTCGCGCGGCGTGGCCAAGCAGCTCAATCAGGGCGTCACGCACCTGATGAAGAAGAACAAGATCGCGGTCCACATGGGCGACGGCAAGCTGCTGGCGCCGGGCAAGCTGGCGGTGACCAAGGACGGCAAGACCGAGGAACTCCTCGCCAAACATATCATCGTCGCCACCGGCGCGCGCGCGCGCGACCTGCCGTTCGCCAAAGCCGACGGCAAGCGCATCTGGACCTATCGCCACGCGATGACCCCAACCGAAATGCCGACCAAGCTGCTGGTGATCGGATCGGGTGCGATCGGCATCGAATTCGCCAGCTTCTACAACGATATGGGCGCCGATGTTACCGTGGTCGAGATGCTCGACCGGGTGGTGCCGGTGGAAGACGCCGACGTTTCGGCGTTCCTTGAAAAAGCGCTGAAAAAGCAGGGCATGACCATCCTGACCGGCGCGGGCGTCGAAAGCATCGACGTGGCTGCATCGGGCGTTAAGGCCAAAATCAAGGGTAAGGACGGCAAGGTGACCGAGGGCGATTACAGCCATGTCATCGTCGCGGTCGGGATTGCGCCGAACACCGAGAACAGCGGCCTTGAAACGATTGGCATCAAAGCGGAACGCGGGATCATCGCGATCGACGGGCTGTGCCGCACCAACGTCAAGGGCGTGTGGGCAATCGGCGATGTGACGCCGGGGCCATGGCTGGCGCACAAGGCCAGCCACGAAGGCGTGATCGCCGCCGAGGCCATCGCCGCTGACCTTGGCAACAAGGACGTCCACCCGCACCCGATGGACCGCAACAACATTCCCGGCTGCACCTATTGCCACCCGCAGATCGCCAGCGTCGGCATGACCGAGGCCAAGGCCAAGGAAGCGGGCTACGACGTGAAAGTGGGCAACTTCCCGTTCATCGGCAACGGCAAGGCGATCGCGCTGGGCGAGGCGGAAGGCTTCGTGAAAACCGTGTTCGATGCCAAGACCGGCGAACTGCTGGGCGCGCACATGATCGGCGCCGAAGTCACCGAACTGATCCAGGGTTATGTCGTGGGCAAGACGCTGGAAACCACCGAGGTCGAGCTGATGCACACGGTGTTCCCGCACCCGACGTTGAGCGAGATGATGCACGAGAGCGTGCTGGCCGCGTATGGACGGGCGATCCATATCTGAACGTTGGCCGGTGGCGAAATACTCAGATATCAGCGGTATTTCTGCGATGGTGCAGGCGATGCCTGAGCAGCAATCGCATGCATGGTCGCGGACCGGTCGCGATTCGGTCGGTTGGCGGGCGACGACAGGAACACGCCATCGACCGCGCGCAAGGCGGGGGTGACCAACGGCACGTCGCCGCTGTGCTTGGCCCGATCGAAGTGCGTCTCGGGATCATTGGCAGGAAGATCGGGGAACAGGTATTCCTGTTCCATCACCCCCATCACGCGCAAAATCCGCGCCTGCGCAATGTAGGCCCCACTGGTTGCGGCGTTGAGGCTCGTGCGCGCTGACAGCAGTTCGCGGGCGAGGTCGAGCACTTCGAGCGTCGTCCGGAAGCCTGCCCGTTCCTGCACCAGCGCGCCGTCATAGGCCGACTGGGCCGAAGCGACCGCATGCTCCAGGCTGACGGTGGAAGCCTGCAGGGTCTGCCATTCGCTCCACGACGCTGCCAGGTCATTGCGAGTGTCGCGACCGGCCTGGTCGACCAGCCGCCAGTCCGCGTCATTGGCCTCTTTCGCTTCGGCGACGCGCGCACGGCGCAGCCCGCTGTCGAACAGCGGTCCGCTGATCACGACCTCGCCGCGCAAGCCGGTCTGGCGGAGCGAATCACTGTACGGGGTAGCCGAGCCGAAATCGGCGCGTCCGCGCAGATCGACCCGGGGTAGCAGGTCGGCGCGGGCGGCGTCCCATTGCGCGCGCGAGTTGCGCTCGCGGGCATTGGCAGCTTCGATCACCGGGTTGTGGAGGTCGGCAAAGGCATAAGCCTCTTCCAGCGACTCTGTCGGCAGTCGCAGGGGATTGGGCTGCGACAGGTTGCCGGGCAGCGCACCGACCATGTGGACGAACTCCGCCTCGCTGGTTTCGATCGCGCGTTGGGCGGACAAGAGCTGCGCGCGCGCCACACCGACGCGGGTTTCTACTTGATCCACATCGGTCGCCGTCGCTGCGTGCACAGCGAAACGGGCCCGGTTGTCGGACAGCTCGCGTTCCAGCAAGCTGAGGTTGTCGCGGGCGATCGCGATGCCGGCGCGATCTCGGATTACCGACACGTAGGCTGAGGTCGCATCGAACAGCACTTGCGCTTCGGTCGATCGCAACACGGCACGCTCGAACGAGATCTGGGCCGCAGCGGTGCGCGTGGCGGCGGCGTTGCGGCCGAACGTGTAGAGCGGTTGGGTCAGGATGGCGGACGCGGTGGAGCTCCAGCCCGAGCGCGAGCGGAATGTCCCGGGGGCAACCTCGATATTGTCGCGCTGATACCCGTAGGTCGCCTGGAAATCGATGCGTGGGCCGTACTGCGCACGCGCTTGAGGCAGCAGGTAATCGACCGACCGCGCCTTTGCCCGTTCCGCAAGCAACGCCGGTTGCAACCGGTAGCTTCTTTGAATTGCATCGCCAAACGTTGTTACCGGAGTGGTTGGATCGGCGTCTTCGACTGCTATGTCAGCCGCAGGCTCTCCGGGCGTCTGCGTTTGGGCGAGCGGTGGGTCAACCGGACCCGCGTGTGCTGAAAATGGTACGAAAACCGCCATAATGAGCAAGGCGCAACAACGTGCCACAACCGCCGTTCCGCCCGAATTTCCGCCCCCTCTATCGCCCAAAGTCAGCGATCCCTGAACGCGCGGACGAACTGGTCGCGCAACGGCTTGATGATATAGGACAACACCGAACGGTTGCCCGTTTCGATATAGACTTCGGCGGGCATGCCGCTTCGCAAGTTCAACCCCTCGCGCTTCAGCGTCAGCTGATCGATCGCGATGCGCACGGTGTAGAACGCGGCGTGGGTTTCTGCATTCTCACTGCGGTCGGTCGCGACGTAAGCCACCGTGCCTGCGATTTCGGGCGTGGCGGCGCGATTGAACGCGGAAAAGCGCACGTGTGCAGTCTGTCCCCTGCGCACTTGGTCGATATCCTTGAGCGCCACCGCAGCCTCCACGACCATGCTTTCGTGGTCGGGCACGATTTCCATAATCGGTTCGGCGGGACGGATTACCTCGCCGATCGCGGAAAAGGCGATCTTTTCGACCGTCCCGGCGTAAGGCGCGCGGATCGTGCTGCGATCGTTCTGGTCGCTCGCCGAAATGCTGCGCAGCGATTGTTCGTTCAGCGAGGCGTTGACCTTGGCAAGCTCAGCGCCGGCATCAACCTGCCGTGTCTGGCCCAGCTGGATCGCCTGCTCGCGCGATTCGGTGATCCGCGCTCGCACTTGCGCGATCTGCGCTTGTAGCGAGGCGATATTGCCCTCGATATCGGCTGCCGTCCGCTCGAGCTGGTTCATCTGGGCGATCGTCACCAGGTTCTTGTCCCACAATTCGCGCACACCCTGCCGTTCAGGTCCGATCAGCGCGTGTTGACGCTGCAGCGAGGCGATCTGCGCTTCCATGCCGCGGATCTGCTCACCGTATTGCACCACCCGGGCATCCAGCTGCGCGCGCAACTGGGACTGCTCGGCATTGCGGTTGGCAAATTGCTGTGATTCCTCGGCGATGGCCTTTGCCGCGCTCGCGGTCGTGGAGGTGCGCAGTTCGGTCGGAAAATCGATGGTGCGGTGCCCCAGCCGCTCGGCCTCCAGACGGGCGCGCTGCGCCAGCAGTTGTTCCACCGTCAGGCTTGAATAAGCAGCATCGGCGCCAGTCACGCGGTCGTCCAGCCGCATCAGCAGGGCGCCCTTTTCGACATGATCGCCGTTGGCCACCGCGATTGCGGCGATCACGCCACCGGTGGGATGGGCGACGCGCTTGACCCGCGATTCGACTCCGACCTGTCCAGTGGCGATGACCGCCCCGCCGATCGGCACGAACGCCGCCAGCCCGAGCAGGACCGCCAGCAATCCAATGCTCACACCCAAGGTCCGGCGTAGCGGCATCCCGGGCGCGATCCTTGCCTCGCCCTGCCAATTGGCAGACAGCGCGGAAGCGGGATGGGCGATCGCTGCGGGCAACTTCATGGCGCGCGCGCCTCAACCCGCACAGGCCGATCGATGCGCGACTGGCCTTGCTGCGCCGACGTGCGCTGCAACACGGCTTCGCGCTCGCCGAAATCGACGATGCGGCCGCCGGACAGCACCGCAATATGCGTCATAGACGCCAATGTGGCGGGGCGGTGTGTGATCATGACGACAACGCCGTTGCGGGCGCGCACCGCCACGATCGCGGCGGCCAGCGCGGCATCGCCTTGTGCATCTAGGTTTGAGTTCGCTTCATCGAGTACCAGCAGAACCGGATCGCCGTACAGCGCCCGCGCTAGCGCCACGCGCTGGCGCTGGCCGGCCGACAGTTCGATGCCCCCGGCGGACAAGTGCGTTTCGTACCCGTTCGGGAACGCAAGAATGGCTTCGTGCATGGCCGCGCCGCGCGCTGCCGCCATGATCGCGGCGGAACTGGCATCGGAATCGAAGCGCCCGATGTTCTGGCTCACGGTGCCTTCCATCAATTCGGCATTCTGCGGGACATAGCCGAACCAAGTGCCCAGAATGTCGCGGTCCCACTGATCGTGTCGGGCGCCGTCGATGCGGATCTCGCCACGTGCCGCCGGCCAGATACCCAGCAAGGCCTTGGCCAGCGAGGTCTTGCCCGAAGCGCTCGGCCCGATCACCGCCAACGCCTGGCCGGGCTCCAGAGTCAGGTTGACGCCAGCCAGCACCACGGAGCTGCTGCCCGGAGGAACGACGGTCACTTCCTTCGCCACGATTTTGCCCGCCGGCCGCGCCAGTTCCATCTTGCGGGTTGCTTGCGGTGACTGCGTGGTGATCACATCGACGATGCGGGCCCAGCCGTTGCGGGCGGCGGCAAGGCCCCGCCAGTTGGCGATCGTCTGATCGATCGGGGCGAGCGCCCGACCCGACAGCACCGAGGAGGCGATGATCACGCCCCCCGTCGCTTTGTCATCGATCACCAGCAGTGCGCCCACTGTCAGGATGATCGACTGCAACAGCAGACGGAAACCGCGTCCCGCTCCGCCAAGCCGTGCGACCATGCGGCCGAGCCCGGTCTGCGCGGTGACGAATTTGCTGTCCCATTCGGACGTTCGCGCGCGCAGCCGGCTTTCCATCCCCAGTGCCGTTGCGACTTCGGCAAAGCGCAGCTGCGCCTGACGCGTCGCCGCACGCAAGTTGCCTACTCGTGCGACCTCGCGCGTTCCTGCCTGGCTGCGACTGTTGGTGAAGGCGGCAATAGCCGCGAGCACCGCAACGCCGACCAGCGCGGTCAGCCCCAGCCACCAGTGCAGCGCGAACAGGATCACCAGAAACACGATCACCCACGGCAGATCGAACAGCGCGGCAGGACCGGAACTGCTGAGAAAGGCATGGACTTGATCGAGATCGCGCAACGGCTGTTGTCCGTCACCCTCGGGCGCGGGACCGTGCCGCAGCACGCGGTTGACGACGGCTTGGTTCACCGTAGGCGACAGGTCTTCGTGAACGCCATTGGCCACGGTCAGCAAGGCTTCGCTGCGGATCATGTCGAACACGAACTGAAACACGTAAAGCAGCACAAGAATAGCAAACAGGCCTGTCAGCGTGGGCACGCTGCGGCTGGGCAGCACGGAATCGTAGACCAGCATCAGGTACAGCGAACTGGCGAAGACGAGCAGATTGAACAGGCTGCTGGCGGCAAGCGCAACGAGCAATCCGCTGCGGTACCGTCCCACGAAATGGCTGAACAAATCGCGATCCAATGTCCGCGTTCCCCCCATGCCGGTCATCGTATAACAGCGCCAACGCACTGACAAGAAACACCTACGCGCCGGTTTGGCCTGTGCAACTTGCCGCAAGGCAAGGGTGCAGCACGAGCCCGCAATACTGCCGGACAGCTACTTGCCGACAGTCGACCCGAATGCCCTCCAGGTTGGCGCGCAAAATCGGCCAAAACCTTGGGAATACGGTGCTTTTACGGCAGAACCTGCGGCGGCACGGGTCACGCGCAGGCTGATCGATTAACTTTCGTCATCATCCGCATGTCCCCGGCGCGGCACGGCCGCTCCCGAACGAACGCGACATCTTAGTCCGGCAGCATCCCTTTGCACCTGCCCGTTTATCCCAAAGGGCGATGGCATTGCCGATCCCTGCCGGGGCATTCTCGCCCAAACCTGCCTTTTGCCAATCCTTTGCAAAGTCGTTGCCTGGGGGACGAGAAATGACCCAATATTACAACATCCTTGGCAGCTCGACGGTTGCCGGATCGACTGCGCAGGACCGCTTTTTCGCGTTCACCTATGACACCAACTTCGATCATGTCCGCGCCGACATGACGATCGCGTCGTTTGTGTGGACAAGCAGCATCAGGACATCGGCCAACGCGTTCTACACCTTTACGGGCACGAACATTCAGGTCTCGTCCGATTTCTTCAGCGGCCTCGAGGGTACGGACGTTGTCTACGGGTCGAACCTCAACGATGCGATCCTATACAACAACGGCGTGATCAGTGGCGGAATCGGCAGTTTTTCGTCGATCGAGCAGATCGAGATGGGTGCCGGCGACGATTTCATAGATCTTTCCGCACACGGGGCGAACGGGATCGACTACGCCAAGAACATCATCATCCATGGCGACGCAGGCAACGATACCATCATCGGCGGCGCAGGCATGGACACGATCGACGGCGGTGACGGCAATGATACCCTGATCGGCTATCGTGGGGCGGACACGATCACTGGCGGTACGGGGAACGACGTCATTTACGGCGACGACCTGGGCTTCAATAACATCGGCGGCGAGGATGTGCTCTACGGCCAGGCGGGAGATGACACCCTGTATGGCGGCGCGCGGTTCGATACCCTTGACGGCGGCGACGGTAACGACACGCTGTACGGCGGTCTGGGCGGTGACACGCTGTTGGGCGGCAACGGCAACGACATTCTGATCGCTGATGATCCGGGAACGGCGGCCAACGATCTCCTCAACGGCGGAGCAGGCGACGATCAATTGTTCGGCGGTGGCGGCAACGATGAAATGCGCGGCGGCACCGGCAACGACATGCTCGATGGCGGCGACGGGACCGACGCCCTGTTCGGCGATGCCGGGGCCGACACGTTGATCGGCGGCGCGGGCAATGACACGATCGACGGCGCAGCCGATATCGACACGGTGGTCTACACCGGTTCGTCCAACGATTATGCCTTCGTGCTGAACGCAGACGGCAGCGTGACCATCACCGATACCCGCGCGGGTTCGCCGGATGGCACCGACACCGTGCGCAACGTCGAGTTCTTCCAGTTCTCCGACAAGACAGTCGATTCCGGTCATCTCAACCAGCCACCGACGATCACCTCGGACGGCGGCGGGGCATCGGCCGCGCTTTCGATCGAGGAGAACACATCGGCCGTCACCACGGTCACGGCGATCGATCCCGACACCGGCCAGACGATCGCCTATTCGATCTCGGGCGGTGCGGATGCCGCGCTGTTCACCATCGACCCTGCGACTGGCGCCCTCTCGTTCAACTCGGCACCCAATTTCGAAAATCCGGTCGATACGGGTCGCGACAATGTCTACGACGTCGTCGTTCGCGCCACCGACAACAATGGTGGCTTCGACGATCAGGCGCTGGCCGTCACCGTGACCGACGTGATCGACGGATTTTCTCCCGTGATTACCTCTAACGGGGGCGGGGCCACCGCTTCGGTACAGATCGATGAGAACTCCGCCGCTGTAACGGTGGTCCAGGCGACCGACGAAGACAGTCCAACCGTCAGCTACACGATCCTGGGCGGGGCCGATGCCGCGCTGTTCCAGATTGACGCACTGACCGGCCAGCTCACGTTCGTTGCCCCTCCCGACTTCGAGGCGCCGGGCGATGCGAACCATGACAACGTCTACGATGTCATCGTCCAGGCGAGCGACGGCGTGAATACGGACAACCAGGCCATTTCGGTCACGGTGGGCAATCTGAACGACAACAGCCCGGTCATCACCTCGGGCGGCGGCACCGGCACGGCAACCGCCAGCGCGGCTGAAAACCAGACGGCCGTGACCACGGTCACCGCCTCCGATGCCGATGGCGGCAATCTGGTGTTCTCGATCGTCGGCGGTGCCGATGAGGCCCTGTTCAGCATCGATCCGCAAACCGGGGTGCTGGTGTTCAATGCCGCGCCCGATTTCGAGCTGCCGTCCGATGCCAATGCCGACAACGTCTACGATATTGTGGTGCGGGCCAGCGACGGCACCAATGTCGGGCAGCAAAACCTCTCGGTCACGGTCACCAACGTGTCAGACAGTCCGCCTGTGATCACCTCCGACGGCGGCGGCGCCACGGCGTCGGTCAATGTCGCCGAAAATACCGTCGCCGTAACCACGGTGGCGGCGGTCGATCCTGACGGCACGGCGCCGGCATACGTCATCGTCGGCGGCGCGGACGCCGCGCTGTTCAGCATCGACGTCCAGACCGGCGCACTGAAATTCATCGCTGCTGCCGATTTCGAGGCGCCCGGCGATGCTGACCAGAACGGCGTCTACGACGTCGTGGTTCGCGCCACCGACGGAACCTATTTCGATGATCAGGCGCTGGCGGTCACCGTCACCAACGTACCCGATAATCCGCCGGTCATCACGTCGAACGGCGGAGGCGCCACCGCGTCGCTCAGCATTGCCGAAAATGGCACGGCGGTGACGACCGTCGCGGCCACCGATGCCGATGGCACGACGCCGACCTACGTCATTTCCGGCGGCGCGGATGCCGCGCTGTTCACGATCGACGCCCAAACCGGCGCATTGACCTTCCGCGCCGCGCCCGACTTCGAGACGCCGCTCGATGCCGATCACAACGGCGTCTACGATGTCATCGTCCGCGCCACCGACGGGACGTTCTTCGACGATCAGCAACTGGCGGTCACGGTCACCGACGTGAACGAAACCGGCCGCACCATCACCGGCACATCGGGCAACAACACGATCTCACCAACCGCCACCAACCTGGCGCTGCAGACCACCGCGCTCAACGACACGATTTTCGCTCTGGCCGGGAACGACACCATCGACGGCGGCCTAGGGGCAGATCGCATGGAAGGCGGCACCGGAAACGACACCTACTTTGTCGGTCAGTTCAGCGATGACGGTATTTCCGCCAACGACGATATCGTGGTCGAGCAGCTCAATGAAGGCACAGACCTCGTCAACGCGAGCGTCAGCTACATTCTGACCGCGAACGTCGAAAACCTGACGCTGACCGGGTCGGCCGCGATCAACGGAACCGGTAATGACCTCGACAACGTGATCACCGGCAACGATGCGGTCAACGTGCTGAATGGCGGGATCGGCAACGACACGCTGTTCGGCATGGGCGGCAACGATACACTGTTCGGCGGCGCTGGCGCTGACCGGCTCGATGGCGGCACGGGCGCGGATATCCTGAACGGAGGGGCGGATAACGATACTTACGTCGTCGATACCTTCTCCAACGACGGGATTTCGAGCAACGACGACCAGGTGATCGAACTGTCGGGCGGCGGGGTCGATATCGTCAACGCCTCGGTCAGCTACATTCTGGTCGATGAGGTGGAGAACCTGACCCTTACCGGCGCCACCGCGATCGACGGGACTGGCAACGTTCTGGCCAATATCCTGACCGGCAATGCCGCCGCCAACACGCTGTCCGGGCTCGATGGCGACGATACGATCAACGGCAATGCCGGCGACGACATCCTGTTCGGCGGCAACGGCAACGACACGCTGAACGGCGGCAGCGAGAATGATACGTTGAACGGCGACGCGGGCAACGACACGCTGCTGGGCGGCGCTGGCAACGACACGCTGCAAGGCGGAGCGGGCACCGACACGCTAAGCGGGCAGGCGGGCAACGACCTCCTGATCGGCGGGCTCGGCAAAGACACGCTGACCGGAGGAACCGAGGCGGACACCTTCCGTTTCAACTTCGGCGACACGACGGTCGTGTCGACGAGCTATGACAACATCACCGATTTCACGACGGGAATCGACAAGATCGATATCGATTCGGTGCTGGCGCCGCTGACGTCTGCGAATTACGCCGAAAGCGCGATCACGACGAACCTTTTCGCCGATGCATCGAGCCGTGCCGCATCGTTGATGGCGGGCAAGGATGCCGTGTTCGTCGCCGGGACCACCGACGGCTGGCTGTTCTGGGACACCAACCACGATGGCCAGTTCGATCAGACGATCCTGCTCAAAGGGCTGGGCAGCCTGAGCGCGTTCGACGCGGGCGACGTGATCTGACCGACGAGACGGGCGCTACTGCAACTCCGGAATTTCGACCTTGGTTGAGTCCACCGACGACCGTCCC
>NZ_BCTW01000012.1 GCF_001590965.1 Novosphingobium lentum NBRC 107847 | reverse complement strand
AAAGCCGTTTTCGGCATAGTGGCGGGCGATCTCCACCGCCGAAAGTCCCGGTCCGGCCGGGGGCAGGTTCATGCCGATCCAGCCCCACGACGCGACGAACGTGATCACGAACAGCGGCCCGCACCAGGCGGCATAACGTTGCCAGGCGAGATTGCGTTCGTCGGATATCATGCGACTCCCCGGGCTTCGGCTTCCCAGAACGGCGCGCGCAAATCTTTCTTCGAGACCTTGCCGCTGGGCACCAGCGGGAAACTTTCCATGAAGGTCACGCTCTTGGGCACTTTGTAGGCGGCCAGGCTCGCCCGGGCGTGCGCGATCAGCGTAGCTTCGTCGAGCACGCTGCCGGGCTTGGCGATGATGCAGGCCTTGACCGCCTCGCCCCAGCGCGGATCGGGCACGCCGATGACCGCGACCGCCGCGACCAACGGGTGGGTCGAGAGGCAATTTTCGACTTCGGCCGAGTAGATGTTCTCGCCCCCCGAGACGATCATGTCCTTCACCCGGTCGACGATGTAATACAGGCCCTTGGCATCCCGCCGCGCGACATCGCCCGAGCGATACCAGCCGTTGTTGAGCGTCTTGGCGGTGGCTTCGGGCTGCTTCCAGTAGCCGGCGGTGATCGCGGGCGCGCGGATGATGAGTTCGCCCGGCTCGCCCTCGGGCACGTCGTGGCCTGCGGTATCGACGATGCGGAACTCGATCAGCGGCAGCGGGCGGCCGCAGCTTTGCAGGGACTCTTCGTCGCTCAGGTCATGCTCATCGGGGCGCAGGATCGAGAACGCGCCGCTGGCTTCGGTTGCGCCATAGAACTGCATGAACTTGCACGGCATCACCGCAATCGCCCGGCGGATCAGCCCCAGCGAGATCGGCGATCCGGCATACAGCGTCAGCCGCAGCGAGGAAAAGTCCGTGGCCGCCGCAGCGGGATGATCGAGCAGCATCTGGATCATCGTGGGGGTGAGCGTGAGCAGCGTCGGCCGGTCGCGCGCGATGGTCGCCAGCACGGTGGCCGGATCGAACTGCCGCACGATCGACACCGCCACGCCGTTGTAAAGGCACTGGAACGCGATCCCGATCGACAGCAGGTGGAAATTGGGCAGCGGGTTGATGAAGATGTCGTCGTCGGTCCAGTGATAGGTCGGCTCGAGATGTTCGCACAGGCGAATGCGGTTGAACCCGCCGTGGCTCAGCATCACGCCCTTGGGCAAGCCGGTGGTGCCCGAGGTGTAAAGCTGGATCGCGGTGTCTTCCTCGCTGATGAACAGGTCGGGCGCGGTATCGGGTTCGGCGGCGAAGATCGTTTCGAGCGTGGCCTGTTCATCGATCCAGATCACCTCAATCGCGCGATCGGTCAGCGCGGCTGCAGCCGACCACAGGCTTTCCAGCCCGCGTTCGACGATCACCAGCCGCGTGTCGCTATCGGCGATCAGCTGGGCCAGTTCGGGCACCGCCAGCCGCCAGTTGAACACCGTGAACGCGCCGCGCGTCTTGGCCGTGCCGGTCAGCGCGAAGTAGAAATCCGGGCTGTTGAGGCCGAGAAACCCGACGCGGTCGGCCACCTCCACCCCGCGCGCGAGCAGGCCGTTGGCGACGCGGTTGGCGGCGCGGTCGTATTCTGCGAAGCTGATCGTGCGGTCACCCCACACCAGCGCGCGGCGATCGGGTGTATGCGTCGCATGGTAGGCGATGAACTGGCCCAGCGTCCGCACTTCGGGATAGAGCCACATGGTTGGTTCATTCCCCCCGGAACGCAGGCTTGCGCTTTTCGCCGAACGCGGTCAGCCCTTCGTGCGCGTCGGCCGTGGCGGCGATGCGCGACAGCGCCTGCGCTTCCAGTTCCATCTGTGCTTCGAGCGGCTGGTCCTCGACGGTGGTGAGCAGGCGGCGGATTTCACCGAAGGCCTTGGTCGGCCCGGCTGCGAGCTGGCGGGCGATGGCCTCGGCGCGCGTCGCCAGCTGGTCGGCGGGGACGACTTCATCGACCAGCCCCAGCGCAAGCGCGGCGGGCGCATCGAGCGTCTCGTTCATCAGCAGGAACCGCCGCGTGCGGGCAATGCCCATGCGGCGGGTGTACATGATCGACGATCCCGCATCGTTGCAGTAGCCGATCCCTGCATACGCGGCGACAAAGCGCGTGCCCGGTTCGGCCACGACGATGTCCGATCCGGCGACCATGCCCGACATGCCGCCCGCGCAGATGCCGTGCACCGCCGCGACGATCGGCGCGTCCATCCGCTGCATCCGCGCGATCCCCATGTGCAGGTCGGCAGTCCAGCGCTTGATCATCAGCGGCAGCTTGTCGAGGTTCTGGAGGAACATCCCGACGTCGCCGCCATAGCTGAACGCCTTGCCCTCTGCCGTGATCAGCACCGCGCGCACCGTGGGGTCGCCCGACAGTTCGTTGGCGACGTCGCAGAATTCGGCACAGAATGCTCCGTCGATCGGATTGCCGCGCTGCGGCTGGATGAACGTGAGGCGGGCCAGGCCGCCGTCGCGGTCGATCCGCATGGAAGTATAGGTCATGGTCGCAACAAATCCTCAGTCGGAAAACGCCTAGTCGATCAGCAGCACGGCCTTGATGCACTTGCCGTGGTGTGCATCGTCGATCGCCTCGTTGATCTGGTCGAGCCGGTAAGTCTTCGAGAATTTCTCGATCGGCAGGCGGCCCGCTTTGTGGTGCGCGATCAGTTCGGGAAGGAACACCAGCGGGTCGCTGTCGCCTTCGATAATCCCGCGCACCGTGCCGCCGATGGTGATCCACTGGACCACCGGAATGGGCAGCACCGCGTCGAGCGAGCCGGGGACGCCGACCAGCCCGATCCGGCCGCGGTTGGCGATCATGTTCACCGACAGCGCGACCACCGGCATGTAGCCGCTGGTATCGACCACCATGTCCGCGCCATCGGCCACGATGCCGCGCACCGCCGCGACCACGTCGCCCGCATTGGGATCGATCGCGTGCGTCGCGCCGAGTTCGAGCGCCAGCGCGCGGCGGCCTTCCTGCGGCTCGATCGCGATGATCGTGGCGCATCCGGCGATCTTGCCGCCCATTACCGCCGACAGCCCGACCGCGCCCGCGCCAATCACCACCAGCGTCTCGCCCGCCTTGGCGGCCAGCGACCGCAGCACGGCTCCGGCACCGGTCTGGATGCCGCAGCCCAGCGGTGCCAGCACGGCGAGGTCCGCATCGTCATCGACTTTGAGCACGTTGCGCTCATTGGAGATGGCGTAGCCCGCGAACGAGGACTGGCCGAAGAAATTGTCCGACACCGCTGCGCCGTCGCGGGTGATGCGGGTGGATCCGTCGATGCGCACGCCGACCATGTTGTACGGCACGAAGTGGTTGCAATAGGCGGGTTCGTGATGGCTGCACGGCTTGCATTGGCCGCAGCTGTTGAAGGTGAGCAGCACTTTGTCGCCCGGCTTGACCGAGGTGACGCCCGCGCCCACCGCATCGACGATGCCGGCACCTTCATGGCCCAGCACGGCGGGAAACTGCAGCCCCATCGCGCCCGATGCGACGACCAGGTCGGTGTGGCAGATGCCCACCGCTTTCACCGCCACGCGGATTTCACCGGCCAGCGGATCGGCGATTTCGACCGTCTGGATGTCGAACGGGCCGTTCGGCTGGTTGAGGACGGCTGCTTGCGTTTGCATGGGAATCTCCGGTTGGATCAGGTGCGCGCGCGGATCGCGTCGCGATGGCGGGTGAGGTAGGCGCGGCTGAGGCCCAGTTGCTGCAGCCCGCGCCCGATGCGCCCCTCGTGCGCCACGCGCAGCGAGGCGTGCAGGTAGGTGTTTGACGGGTAGGCCGCCCAGTAGCAGCCGTTGACGGTCGAATACGTCATGGGGAACGTCTTGCCGCGCACGTCGGTGACCGAAATCCACCCGCCGATCGGCATCGCGCCGCGGTATTCCTGGTCGCCTTCCGAAGCGGTGATCCCGTAGGTCTTCCCGTCCTCCAGCACATAGCCGCTGATGTGCGGTCCCATCGCGGTGCGGCTGGCGATGTCGTGCCCGGTGAACAGGTGTACCGACAGGTCTTCGCCCCAGCTGGCGTTCCACCAGATCACCGCCGAATTGTCGCGCTCGGGGCGCGGGCCCCAGCTGCGGTCGCCGGTTTGAACGCAGTCGACCGCGTGGGTCACGCCGCGCACGGTCAGCGTGCCGCGCACGCGATACGTGCACTCGTAATGGCCCGACCAGCTCGAATCCCAGGCCGGCCCGTTGCGCGCGGCGGCGGTGGGATCCATTGCCGGATCGTTGATGTCATAGGGATCGTGCAGCGCGACGTATTCGACATCGAAGCGCGTGTCGTCGATGCCTTCATACTTCACCGCGATGCGCTTGAGCGGCTCGATGACCTTGAGCGACAATCCGTTGGGCAGCGCAAAATCGCTCAGCGATTGCGGGCAGGGCAGGTGCTGCTGGTTGTCGATATAGAGCTGGTCCTCCCACAAGTCCGAGATGCGGTCCATCATCGTGATGTCGGCCATGCACACGCCCATCTTCGGACGCGTCACGACATAGACATTGACGTTGATGTTCGCCTCGGGGACCGAAAACAGCAGCGCGATCGTTTCGGCCCACTGCCAATGGGAGTCCGCATCGAAATGGAAATCGAAGTCTTCAGGCCTGATCATGGCGACGCGTCCTTGCTCGCTAGATCGTGTCGAAGCCAAACGGGGCGAACCACTTGCGGTCCTTTTGCGAGCGCGCCAGTTCCATCGTCAGGATGATGCCATGCAGCGCGGACTTGCCTGCAGCATCGCCATCGACGGCGACCGCGCGGACCAGTGCTTCGATCGCATCGTGGATCGCCTGGCGTTGCTTGCGCGCGGCGGGCGCGTCGCCCGCAGGCAAGCTGGCAATCACGGCGGCGTGGAGCGTGGCGATAGCGCCAGCCGTCGCCTTGCCCCCGGTCACGCCGCCGGCCAGCTCGGTGCCGATGGCTTTCGCATCGGCCAGCTCCTCGGCCTCGAACGCGGGGACGTGATCGAGCTGCGCGCGCAGGATCTGCAAGTGCCCGATGGCCAGCTGCCCCTGTTCGAGCGCGAGTGAGGCCTCGGGCGGAAGATGCGGCAGGATCACTTCGTTGAGCGCGCGGATGACGCTGGCGATGCGGTCGTCGGTGTTGGGGGTCATGCGCGGGGCTCCCGGGCGAGAAGGCGGCACAGGTCATCGGCGAACATCGCGTCGGCGGTGGCAAGGAACGTCAACAGCACGTCCTGATGGTTGTGCTCGTTCCGCGCGGCGGCCATGCCGTTGGCGGCGGTGATGATGTAGCATTTCCAGCTGGCCATCACGTCGTAGTAGTGCAGCGTCTCGCGATTGACCGTGCGGCCCGAGCGGCGCTCGTATTCGGTGATGAATTCCTCGCGCCCGAACAGGTCGCTCGCGCGGAACTTGCCATCTTCCCAGCAACCGAAGATCTGCATCAGCGTCCAGCCGAGATCCTCGTGGAAATCGCCCACGCGCGCCAGCTCCCAGTCGAGCAGCGCGGTGATCTTGCCGGTGTCCTCGTCGAACAGGTAGTTGCCCGTGCGGTAGTCGCCGTGGGTCATCGTCAGATCGCCGGTGTCGGGCTGGTTATCGGCCAGCCACTGCTCGGCCAGCGCCATGATCGGGCGTGTCTCGCCTTCGTCCACGCGCCACAGGTCGCGCCAGTAATTGAACGTCCAGCGCGCTGCCTGCTTGGGGTCGGCGTCGGGGATCTCATAACTCGGCAGGTGCGCGTTGCGCCAGTCGAAGCCGTGGATCGCGACGAGGTAGTCGAGGAACTGGTCGCGCAGTTTGGCGCGCAAGTCCGCGCCCAGAAACGTGCCAAGGCCGCTGACCTTGATCCCGGCGTCGCTCGGCTTGGTCACGCCGCGCACCACATCCATGATCACCGCAGGCTGGCCGAAATGCGCGCCATCGGCATCGAGCCAGCGCGGACGCGGGGCGGGCACGGTGCTGCGGATCGCCTCGAGAATCTCGAACTCGCGGCGGCGGTCGGTCTCGGTGATCGCCTCGCGCGGGTCCATGCGCAGCACGAACTGTTCAGCGTTTCCGTCGGGCGTCGTCAGCGTGAAGAAGAACTGCTCCTTCGACGCGCCTCCGCCCACGCGCCGCACGGCCGATACCGTTGCGCCCGGCTGCTCGGCGACGAAGTAGCGCGTGAGCAGATCGACCACGTCCTCGTTCTTCGCCGCGCGATAGGGCGGCAGCAGGCGGTTGTCCCGCCGCCGGTTGAGGATGCGGGCATAGACCGCTTCCATTTCGGTATCGGCAGACGGGCGCGTCAGCGCGGTGGTGGCCATGGTCATTCTCTCCGTTTCGTCCCGGCCTTCAGTACGGGCCGTTGGCGCGGATGTGGGCGAGGTAGCTTGTCGGCCACGCGCACTCCATCCAGCCGACGCCCGCCTTGCCGTCGATCATCGACCCGCCGCCGCTTTCGTTGAGACTGATCGACGGGTCGGGCACCAGCGTATAGGTCCCGAACACCTCTGTCTGCACGTTCGTTTCGCGCCCTGCGGCATCGACGATCCGGGCGGTGTAGCCGGTCTGCCAGTACTGGCTGTCGTAGGTGACATCGACCTCGACCGTGTCGACGCGGCTCATCAGCCCATCCTTGTAGACATAACCGCGCACGTGCTCCTTGCCGAGCGCGTTGAAGCGCCAGAAGTGCACCGCGATGTCCCCGCCGACCTGGCCGACGAACCATTCGTACTGCATGAACGGTACCCAGTCGCGCGTGCCCCAGCTGTGGTCGCGGTGGCCGGTGGCGTCGAATTCGATCGTGCGGTCACCAAGGCGCAGCGTGCCCGTGACGCGCCCGGCCTGCTCGACCCGGTCGGTTGCGCAATAGCCGGGGCAGCCGCGCGGATCGGCGCCGTAGGAATAGGGAGGGTGCGTGGCTTCGAAGTCGAAATCGACCGTTGCCTCGGGCGTTTCCCAGTGGACGTGCGCCTTGTCGAACTTGAGGTCCTGCTCCATGCGGAAGCCTTCGATCTCCCACTTGTCGAAACCCATGGTGCGCGGCACCGGCCGGTCGGCCAGCCGTTGCTGGATCGGGGGCCCGCCCACGCCGGGGCCGAACACCGCCAGCGCGGCGCCGGCGACGCTGTCCTTGGTCACCCAGGTGTAGGTGAAGAACGCGATTTTGTGCTCGGGCAGCACGACGATATAGGGAATGCTCTCGCGCCCCATCGCGACGTCGGGCAGCTCGTGCCGTCCGTCGTTCGCGGGGTCGATCGCCATTTCGGGTTCTGCGAGTACCGAATTGTCGAACATCGTCTTTACTCCTCAGGCCGCCCTTTGATTACCGGGGGAACGGCAGGTGGTTGCATCACAGCAGTTGAATTCAGGTCAGCCAGATCGATGCCAGCAGCGTGGCGCTGACCAGCGCCAGCCATGCGGCCAGCATCGGGCGCAAGGGGCGGTGCGTCCACTTCAGTTCCATGTAGTGATCGAACACCAGATGGATCTTGAGTGCGGCCAGCCCCACCGCCACCGTCGCGGCGGTGCGCGCGGTGGCGTGGCCTTCGGCCAGTTCGAAGCCTACCGCGCTCGCGCCCACCAGCATGATCCAGATTGCCCAGACCGGCACGGCAGCGGCGTGTTCGGCGCGCGGTGCCATCATGCGCCCCGCATCAGGTAGAGCATCGCGAACAGCACGATCCACAGCAGATCGACCATGTGCCAGTAGGCGCCGCCCGCCTCGATCCAGCGCAGCGTGTCGCGGCCGCGCCCGGCAGCCAGCGTGTCGCCTGCCCGTTCATCAGCGCGGACACGCGCGATCAGCACCGCCAGCACGCCCAGCCCGATGACGAAATGGAGGAAATGGATGCCGGTGAACACGAAGTAGTAAGTGAAGAACTCGTTGGTGGTGAGGCCGATGCCGTGGTTCAGCTTGGCGCTCCATTCTATTGTCTTGGACACGCCGAACAGCGATCCCACGCCCAGCGTGGCGGCAAGGCAGCGCAGGGTGGCGCGGGCGTTGCCGGCACGCGCGCTGCGGGCGGCCTGCGCCATGAACGCGCCGCTGGTCAGCAGCACCAGCGTGTTGGTCAGGCCCAGCGCCAGATCGAGTTGCCGGCGCGAGGCTTCGTAAAGCGCGGGTTGCGCGATGCGGCCCGCCGCGAACAGCGCGAAGAACACCGCAAACGCGCACATGTCGGCAAAGATGAACACCCATACGCCGGAATCGCCGGGCATCGCCGCAACCGACGGGAGGACACGATTATCGCGGCCTCCAGCGGATGCGATTCCCATGGCCGGGGCAGGGGCGAGGGCGGTGTCAGGCACCGTTGGCCTGCTCCCGTTCGATCCGGCCGATCGCCTTGAGGGTGTAGCCGGTCAGCACCGGCACCCACACCATCCAGATCAGGAACTCGATCCAGAAGTTGAGGATGCCCGAACGCGCAAACGCGCCGCTGAAAAAGTAGGGCATGATGCATTCGACCGCGAACATGAAGCCGACCCAGATGCCGTACCAGGCGAGCCATTTGGGTACGAGCGGCACCGCGCGCCTGTCGGCCAGGAAACCCACGCCCAGTGCGAACAGCTGCACCGATGTCACCGCATAGGCGAGGTCGATCAAGAGCCACGCCATGTCGTAGAGCATCTGGATCATCCAGTCGGGCAGCGCCTCGGGCCGGAACGCGGCGGTCAGCCAGAACGACGTCGGCACCAGAATGGTGATCGTGGTCCAGGCCGCACCGACGCGGGCGAGCTGGACGAGGATGTTGTCTTTTTCGATCACCTGCTCGAGCACTTTGGCGACCGCATAGCCCCACACGCCATAGGCCGGGGCAAAGCTCATCGCGATGACCATGCCCAGCCGCACGCCGTTGGCATGGGTGCGGAAGTAGGTCGCCACTTCGGACGCGGGGGCATCGGGGGCGAAGGGGGGAAAGTTGTGGCCGAGCAAGCCCCAGCACACGAAGAACACCGCCACGAACAGCGGGCCCATCCACGCGCAGAAGCGCCAGTAGCGTGTATCGACCCGGTCAGCCATCAAACCTCTCCCGTTGAAAATGCGGCGGGAGCGCCCTGCTTTGCAGGGTCGCTCCCGCCCGGATGCGTCTTAGAAACGGACGGTGCCCTCGACCCCGAAGGTGCGCGGCAGCGCGCGGACGCGGTAGCCGTTGCCGAACAGGTTCTCGAGGCTGATGCCGAACGGGTAGTACGTGCGATCGCTCAGGTTCTTGCCCCAGACCGACAGCGAGTAGCGGCCCATCGTGTAGGTCGCGCGGGCATTGAAGATCCAGTAGTTGCCTTCGCCCTGGCCGAACTTGCCCGAGGCCACCGCCGGCAGACCGCCGCGGCTGTAGTCCTTGAACGCGTCGTAGTAGAACCGGCCGGTGTAGTTGGCATCGCCGTGCAGCATGAACTTGTTCTTGCCGTCGTCGATCGGCACCCAGTCGAAGCCCAGCGTGGCCGAAGACTTGGCCGCATAGGGGAACGGGTTGCCGCCCACGTTGACCGGGCCGCCCGACGAAACCACGCAACTGCCGAGCTGGGCGGGGAAGTTGGGAATGGTGGCCGGATTGGCGGGGCAGCCGCCGGTATCGTCATACTCCGAATGGAGCAGGCCGATCGAGGCGTTGAGTGTCAGACTGTCGATCGGCTTGAAGATCGCCTCGGCTTCCACGCCATAGAGCTTGCCGTCGAGCGAGATCAGGTTGGCGGTTGCCGTGGCGTCCACCACCTGGCCCTGCTGGCCTTTGTACTTGTAGTAGAACGCCGAGACGTTGAACTGCGCGCGGTTGTCGAGGAAGCGCGACTTCAGGCCGGCTTCGAACGCATCGACCGTTTCCGGCTTCACGAAGTACACCTGGTTCGAACTGCCATAGGCGAGACCGTTGAAGGTGCCGGCGCGGTAGCCGCGGCTGTAGCTGCCATAGACCAGCACGCCATCGACCGGCTTCCAGTCCACGATCACGCGGCCTGAAACACGTCCCGAGGTGCCTTCGCGACGCAGCCCGCCGGGAAGCGGAATGCCGAGACCGCCGTTGGCAGGCGATGCCTGGAACGACGGCACCACGATATTGCCTGCCATGTCGGCAACCGGCTGGAGGAAGTACGCGCCGCCGGCAAAGTTCGACACGGTCAGCAGGCGTGCCGTGCCGGCATCGTCGTAATAGGTGGTGATGCCGTCCTTGAAGAGGTTCTTGTCCTTCGTATACCGCAGCCCCGCCGTGATCTTGAGCGTGGGCGTAACCTGGAAGCTGCCTTCGCCATAGGCGGCATAACTGGTGCGGACCTGGGTGAAGTGCTGCGTCGCGCGGATGCCGGTGGGCAGCGATCCGGCGGGTAGCGGTCCGGCCGGGGCGGTGAAGCCGCCGCCCGGGTTGAAGTAGCTGCGCGGCAGGCCGACGGCAGCGTTGACGTCGCTCAGCAGGTTGAAGAAATCGGGCGTGTTGTCGGCCGTCACACTGTCACGGCCATAGAACCCGCCGACAATCAGCTTGAGCGGGCCGCCATCGTACTGGAAGCGCAAGTCCTGGTTGAAGGCGTGGAACTTCGACTTGTAACCGATCGAACACAGCCGCAGCGGGGTGGCGTCGCAATCGGTCTGGGTCTGCTGGTACAGGCCGTCGTCATAGCCCGAGATCGAGATCAGCTTGAGCGTATCGGTCAATTCGAACCGCGCATCGAACACCGCGCCGCGCGCCCGGCTGGTGGCGCGGCCGATGGTGTCGTCCTGCACCTGGTTGATGCCAAGGCCGTTGCCCGACTGGCTGTAGGTCGCGGGAAGCAACCCGGCGCCACCGGGGCCGAAGGCATTGTTCTGGAACAGCCCGGCCAGCAGGAAGTTGGGGTTCTGGTAGTTGATGACGTCGCTGTTCTTCGACGATCCGGTCGGGATCGGCACTTCGGTGCCGCCCTTCGATTCGCCGGCATAGACCTTGACCTTCAGGTCGATTCGGTCGGTCGGCTTGAACCGCACGGTGACGCGACCGGCAAATGTCTTGGTGCCGCCCGGATTCAGTCCGCTGTTCTTGTTCAGGCCCGACAGGCCGAACGCTGCGGAGGTGTTGAGGCCCGCAGGCAGCACGTTATGGATGTAGGGGTCGGAATTGACGTACGTCACCGCCGCGCGGATGCCCAGCTTGTCCTCGACCGGGGTAACCTCGACCGCGCCTTCGAAATTGAAGCGGTTGAAGTTGCCGTAGCCCATCGTGGCATAGCCTTCCTGGCCTTGCAGCGCAGGAGCGTGGGTGATGAAGTTGATCGCGCCGCCGGTGGTGTTGCGGCCGTAAAGCGTGCCCTGCGGCCCGCGCACCACTTCGATCTGGTTGAGATCGTACAACTGCTGGCCGTGGCTGGAACGGAACGCCTGGTACACTTCATCGACATAGACGCCGACGGGCGAGGCGGCGTTGGCGTTGAATTCTGTGCCCACGCCCACGCCGCGCACCGAGAAGTTCGGCTGCTGCTGGCCATACGGCGAAGACACCTGGAAGTTGGGCATCGTGTTGTTGAGATCGGACGTCTCGAACACGCCCTTTGCCTGCAATGCTGCGGCGGGAATGGCCGAAACCGCAACCGGCACGTTCTGCAGGTTTTCCGACCGCTTGGTGGCGGTGACGACGATTTCGGTGAGCCCGCCTTGCGCCGGTGCCGCTTCGGCCGGCGGCGATGACTGGGCATGGACCGGCGCGACAAGACAAACCGAAACTGCGAACGCACTCACTAAACCCAAAGCCTTCATGGCAACCTCCTCTTCCCGTTTGGTCCGCTTGCTGAACGCAAATTTTGCGTGACCTCAGTACGCAAACTAAGCTAGGAAGACGTAATGTCAACATGTTTACGAGGTTGGATGCAGTCGGTAGAAACGGCGCATTCCGGCGCTCGTTGGAGAGCAGGATGCTAAGCCGGATATTCGGTCGCAAGGCGCCGCATCGAGTCGCCATCACCGGCACCGACGGCGCACCAAGCGCCACGATCGAAGTGGGTCGCAACAAGACGGTGCTCGAAAGCGCGCTCGAGGCGGGCCTATCCTATCCGCACGATTGCACGGTCGGCACATGCGGTTCGTGCCGGACGCGGCTGATCACCGGCAAGGTCGATGCGATCACCCCGTTCGGCTATACGCTGACCCGCGAAGAGCTTGAGGCGGGCTTCATCCTTGCGTGTCAGGCGGTGCCGTTGAGCGACCTTGCAGTCGAGGTGGATCTGGCGCCCGCAGATCTTGCGCCCCGCACGTTCGCGGCCCGGCTCGTCGCGACCGATGACCTCACGCACGACATCAAGCGCGTAACCTGGGAAGCCGATGCGCCGGTCCGCTACCGTGCCGGGCAGTACATGAATGTCTCGTGGCCGGGCGCGCCGGGGCCGCGTTCCTATTCGTTCAGCGACGCGCCCGGGGTCGACGGGAAAGTCCGGATCACCAGTTTCATCCGGCGGGTTCCTGGCGGGGCCTTCACCGAACTGCTGTTTGCCCAGGATCTGGCCGAAGTGCCATTCACGATCGAAGCGCCGCACGGCGGGTTCTGGTTGCGCGACGGAGCGGGGCCGCTGTTGCTGATCGGCGGGGGCAGCGGATTGTCACCGCTGATGTCGGTGCTCGAACACGCGGCCGCGCAAGGCGTCGCGCGCGACACGATCCTGCTGTTCGGTGGCCGGGCGACCCGCGACCTCTACTGCCAGGATGACATCGCGGCGATCGGGGCGCGGTGGCCGGCCCGGTTCGAATTCCGCCCGGTTCTTTCGGAAGAGCAGGCCGACGGTCTGCGCTTCGGCCTTGTTACCGGAGAGATTCCCGCCGCGATCGCGGATCTGGGAGGGGCTGCAGGATTGCAGGCGTACCTGTGCGGGCCACCGGCGATGATCGACGCCGCCGTCGCGGTGCTGACCGACGCCGGCGTGCCGCTCACCGACATCCATTACGACAAGTTTACCGACGCCAGCACCGTGGCCCGCTGAGCGGCGGGACCCCGGAACAACAAACAAAACCTGACAACACGAGAGGATCCGACATGGCCAGCGACACGAGCAGAGACGCGTTCTTCATCGGCAACGAATGGGTCAAGCCGGCCAGCGACCGGACCTTCACCCTGATCAATGCATCGACCGAAGAGGTCATCGGCACTGCGCCCGAAGCCTGCGAGGCCGATGTCGACAAGGCGGTCGCCGCCGCGCGGCAGGCGCTTACCTCGCCGGGCTGGGCCGACATCGGCTATGCCGCCCGCGCCGAAGTGATGGAGCGCTTCATGGCCGCGATCATGGCGCGCGGCGATGCGATTGCCCGCTCCGTCAGTGCGCAGAACGGCATGCCGCTCTCGATCAGCGGTCCGCTCGAAGGGCAGTTTTCGGCCGGCATCGTGCAGTATTATGCCCAACTGGCCAGGACGCTGGGCCAGCCCGACGTGCGCCCCTCGCAAATGGGCAAGGAAACGCTGGTCGAGGGATCGCCGATGGGGGTGATCGCGGCGATCGTGCCGTGGAATTTTCCGGTCACGCTCGCGCTCAACAAGATCGCACCGGCCATGGCGGTCGGCTGCACGCTGGTGATCAAGCCGTCGCCGGGGACGGTGCTCGACAGCTACCTGCTGGCCGAGGCGGCGCTGGAGGCGGGCGTGCCCGCCGGTGTGCTCAACTGGGTGGCCGCCGATCGCGATGTGGGGGCCTATCTGGTGTCGCATCCGGGGGTGGACAAAGTCGCGTTCACAGGATCGACCGCGGCGGGCCGGATCATCGCGCGCACCTGCGGCGAACTGCTGCGTCCGGTCAGCCTCGAACTGGGCGGGAAGTCGGCCGCGATCCTGCTCGAAGACGCGGATATCGGGACTTTCCTGGCCGGTGTGCCGATGGCCTGCATGCTCAACAACGGGCAGGCCTGCTACAACGGCACGCGCGTGCTGGCGCCCACGGGCCGCTATCGCGAAGTGGTCGATGGGCTGGCGGCGCTCGCGGGATCGCTGGTGGTCGGCGATGCGCTTGATCCCGCGACACACGTCGGGCCGATGGCTTCGGCGGCGCATCGCGACCGCGTCGAAAGCTACATCGAGATCGGCAAGCGCGAGGCGCGGCTGGTCGCTGGCGGGGGCAGGCCCAAGGGCACCAACCACGGCTGGTTCGTGGAACCGACGATTTTCGCCGATGTCGATAATTCGGCGCGCATCGCCCAGGAAGAAATCTTCGGCCCGGTACTGGCGGTGATCGCCTACGACGGCGAGGATGATGCCGTGCGCATCGCCAACGACAGTGCGTTCGGCCTCGGCGGATCGGTGTGGAGCGCCGACAGCGAGCACGCCACGGCCGTCGCGCGGCGGGTGCAGAGCGGCACGGTCGGCGTCAACGGCTACATGCCCTCGCTCGGCGCGCCGTTCGGCGGGGTCAAGGCGAGTGGCCTAGGCCGCGAGTTCGGACCCGAGGCTATCGGCGCCTACCAGAACACCAAGTCGATCTACGTGATGGGGTGAGAGTCACTGCCCCTGCCCGACCACCCCCAAGGTCCACTGTCGGGTGGTCGGGCAGGGGGAGCGGGCCGGGGCCGCACCCGCCGTGAGGCGGGATAACGACTCCTAAACCGCGTCGAGCGCTGCGTGGTCGTGCATGGCGGCTCCAAGGCGCTCAATGAATACGCGCGCGGTTTCCGCCGGCTGCATGTCGGGGAAGGCCGGGTCGGGCTTGAGCGTCAGCGTCCAGAACGCAAACGCGCTGGGCAGCGCCAGGCGGAACGTGCGCATCGCCTCGTCCATGGCAACGCGCGGGCCGCCTTCGGCTGCAAGCCGGTCGAGGTAGTAGCCGACCAGTTCATGCTCCCACGCGCGGCGGTTTTCGACCGTCAGCGCGGTGCACAGCGTATAGGCGAGATCGCGCGACCAGTGGCCGCGATGCGCCACGCCCCAGTCGCCCAGACCCAGCGTGCCGCCGGTGCGCACGTACCAGTTCTTCAAGTGTACATCGCCGTGGCACAGGGTCAGCGGCAGCGGGCGCAAGGCGTCGAGGCTGCGCAACGTGGCGCCCCATATTTCGCTGCGGCGGGCGAACAGCTCGGGCGGCAGGAACGCTTCGGCTTCATCGACCCCGGCTTCGCACGATTCCTCAAGGTGGAACGTGGCAAGGTTGTGGAACCGTTCGTACCACGTCGGCAGCACGGCCAGGCTTCCGGCGAGTTCGGGCGCGGCATGGAACCGCCCGTGCAGCCGCGCGAGAATGTCGAGTTGCGCACGCGCGAAATCGGCATCGACTGCGGTATCTTCCGAACAGAACGTGGCGTCCTCGCCGAAATCCTCGAACACGACGATTGAGGCAAACCCGACCGGATCGTAGGCGGCCAGCAGCGCGCGCGGTGCTTCGATATCGAGCAGGGGCCGCGCTTCGTTGTGGAACGTGACTTCGCACAGGACGCCGCCCGAATGGCCAAGCATCTGCCGATTGGCGAGCCCGAAGGTCGCCTTGCAGAACACTGACGCGGGCAAGCCGGCCGCAGCGCCTTCAGGGTTGTACGTCAAGTGGATCCGGCGGCGGTTGTTGGTGCCGTCGTCGTGCGGGCCGAGCCGGTGGGCGATGACCGCCGCGCCCGGCACGTGGCGACAGACCACGTCGGTCAGCCACGCGTCGGTGATTGCCTCGTACGCGCGCGGGATGTCGGCGCGCGTCAGGGGCGGGCGCGGATCGGCCTGCTCGGCGGCGTAAGCGGCGTCGATCCGCTCGGCCAGAGTCAGCGTCATGAGCCGGTCAGGCCGCAGCCAGCGTGCTCTGCGGCGTCGCCTGCTCGTCGAACCAGTCGGGCCAGCCGGCCTTGCGGTTCTGTTCGCGCGCCAGCACGCGTTCCTCGGGGCTGGCCATCTCGTTGTCCCAGCGCTTCAGCGCGGGCATGACGATCCGGTGATGCCACAGCGGCGGCATCAATGCGGAGAAAAAGCACACGAACACGCTCGGCATCGGCACCCACTGCGTGTCGGGCTTGAGCTCGTGATACGCGGCGAACGAATTGGTGTGATGATCGGCGTGGTTGGTGATCTCGAAACCGAGCACGCGCGACAGCGGCTTGAAGTGATTCCACACATGGCGCCTGCCGATGGGTGCGCCGTCGAGCCTGATCAGGCCGTAATGCTGGAAATAGTTGAAGCTTTCCACCCAGAAGCGGGCGCCGATCATCCCGGCCAGCACGACGAAGTTGGCCACCGGCCCGCCGATCGCGAAGACCACCGACTGGAACAGCACCTGAGCCAGGATCGCTTTCCACAAGCGATGGCCCAGGCCCCAGCGATGCTTGCCGGTGCGTTCGAGGTTGTCGCTTTCCGATCGCCATGCTTCGCGCGTGCTGATGACCACGGCGCGCGGTGTAAAGGCGTAAAGGCTGGTGCCGCGCGGGGCGGTATCGCCGTCAAGCGTGGTGGCGACATGGATGTGATGGCCGACCACGTGCGCGATCTCACGCGTGGCGTCGAGGTAGCAGATTTGCGCGTAGCGGCCGACAAAGCGGCGCAGCTTGCCACGTTGGTGGTAAAGCTCATGCGTGGCGGGCACCAGCGGGATCACGCTCAGCCAGGCGCAGGACATGATGACACCGGTATAGTCCAGCGCGGTCGCGCCCGGGTTGCGTGCAACCCACAGTGCGGCGAACAGGTAGATCACCGGCCCCAGGATCGAGCACAGCCACACCGGAATGTCGGCCAGTGCCTTGTTGCCCATGCGGCGGATTGCGAAATCATTGGGCAGGACCGAATCGATCAGGCTGAAGGCGGGCAGGGTAGCGATACCGAACCACACCCAGTGGCCGCCGACGAGGAAGCTGGCGATGACGCCCAGCTGCAACAGCACGCCCAGGTAATAGCGACCGTAATCCATGTGCCTCTCCATCGCGTCCATCGTGTGTCACGAATTTTCACGTACTACTTATACGCAAAACTTGCGAGGGGCAAACGATGATTTGCCAAATCCGACGATTGTTCGGACATAAGCCCGCGACAAAGCCGCTGCAACATCCTAGTGGACCATGGCAATGAAGATGCGCGAGCTCGAAGCAAAGACCGGCGTCAACCGCGAGACGATCCGGGTTTATTTCCGTGAAGGTCTGCTGCCCGAGCCGAGCCGGCCGGCGCGCAATGTCGCCGATTATGGCGAAGATCATGTTCGCGCGATCCTGTCGGTGCGCAAGCTGCAGCGCGATTCGGGCATGACGCTGCCGCAGATCAAGGCGACGCTCGACGGCAGCGGTCCGCGCCGTCCGCTGGGCGCTTCGGCGTTCCAGCATCTCGAAAACCTCGTCGCTGCACGGGTCGGGGTCGAAGAGCGGATGGTCTCGGTCGAATCGATGCTCGAGACAAACCCGAAAGCCCGGATCGATGCGCATGCGCTCGACAAGATCGGGGTGGTTTCGCTCGTCCGCAATGGCGACACCGAGCTGATGAGCCTGACCGACGCCGGGCTGGTGGGTATCTGGGGGCGGATGCGCCGGGTCGGTTTCGACGAGGAGCACGGCTTCCCGCCCGAGATCGTCGATTATTATATCGAAGCGGCGGAATACGTTGCGGGTAAAGAGGCCCGGCTGTTTCTCGAACGGGTCGAGGGCAGCATCGCCGAGGACGAGGCGGCTGCGATGCTCGAATTCGCACTGCCCACCATGCTCGACTTCTTCGGGGTCATCCGGCTCAAGGCGTTCCTGCGCAACATCGGCCAGAAGACCCGCACCGGAAGCGAGATCGAGCCGATCCCGCTGCGGAGAGATTGCTGAAGTCGTCAGGCTTCAGACGGGCCGTGCCAGCCGACCGGCGATCCATTGTTCCTCGATCTCGGCAGTCACATCGTCGCTGTCGGCCCAGAATCTGCGGATCGCTGCGCCCGAGACGAGCGCCGCCGCCGCACGCACGTCGCGGCGCGCCTCCAGCGGGGCAAAGCCATTCGTCTCGAGTCGATTCGCCCAGGCTTCGTAGATCGGCGTGCGCAAGGCGTTGACCTTGCGCCGCACGGCGGGAAACAGCGTGCGATCCCGCGCCGATTCGAGCGTGATGCCCATCGCCACCCAGAACCGCTCGCTGAAGAAGAACCCGCGAAATTCGGCGAGCATGGCGCGCAGCACTGCCTCGCGGCCATCGACCGGATGCGCCAGCCATGCCACGCTGTCGACCCGGGCGAGGTCGAGCGCCTGCTCGATCGCGCAAAGCACCAGTGCGTTCTTGTCGGGAAAGTGATGCAGTACCGCGCCTTGCGACACATCCGCCGTCGCGGCCACGCCCCGGACCGTCAACGCCTTCATCCCGCCTTTGGCGACGAGTTCGAACGCGGCCGATGCAACCCGTGCGCGCATCGCTTCGCTGCGCTCGACCTGCGAACGCCGCGCGGCGACAGGCGAAGACGTCGCGCGGATCGCGGCCGGCTCAGCCATCGCGCAGGATGTCGCGGTGGGTTTCGCGGATGACCTTCTTGTCGATCTTGCCGGTCGCGGTCAGCGGCACCGGCCCGAACAGGATCCGATCGGGCAGCCACCACCGCGTCACCCGCGCGGCCAGGAACGCGACCACGTGGTCCTCGGTCAGCGTCGCGCCGTCGTGCGGCTCGATCAGCAGGATCGGCCGCTCCTCCCACTTGGGATGATGGACGCCTGCCACGGCCGCAACCTTGACGCCGGGACAGCCCGCGGCCGCGTTTTCCAGGTCGATCGAGCTGATCCATTCGCCGCCCGACTTGATCACGTCCTTCTTGCGATCGGTGATGCGCATGAAGCCCTCGCGGTCGATCGTGGCGATGTCGCCGGTGTCGAACCAGCCGTCCGCGTCGCAGGCGGTGGCATCGGCGCGGTAGTAGCGCTCGATCACCCACGGTCCGCGCACCATCAGCGCGCCCGACGTCTCGCCGTCGTGGGGCAGGGGCTGGCCCTCATCATCGACGATGCGGATCTCGATGCCGAACTGCATCCGGCCCTGGCGCGTCCAGATCCGCTCCTGCTCGGCCTCGCGACCCAGCTCGGCCAGGGCCGGGGTGGGGGTGGCGACCACCCCCAGCGGGCTGGTTTCGGTCATGCCCCACAGCTGCTGGACGGTAACGCCCATCCGGTCGAACGTCACCGCCATGTCGCGTGGCACCGCCGACCCACCGATCACGATGCGCTTGAGCGTGCCGGGGCCAGCAGCCGTACGCGCGATGTAGTCCAGATACATCGTCCAGATCGTCGGCACGCCGCCCGAGAACGTTACGCCTTCGTTCACGATCAGCTCGTGGAGCGAGGCGGCGTCCATGCGGTCGCCCGGCAGCACGAACTTCACGCCGTTGATGGTGCCCGCGAACGGCAGGCCCCACGCGGTGGCATGGTAGAGCGAGCTGCACGGCATCACGACATCGAACGCGGAGAAGCCGAACGCGCCGCTCAGGCCCGCCGCCATGGCGTGCAGCACGACCGAACGGTGCGAATAAAGCACGCCCTTGGGATCGCCGGTGGTGCCCGAGGTATAGCACAGGAAGGCGCCGCAGTGTTCATCGAGGTCGGGCCAGGCGTAAGTCGTGGGTTCGTCGGCAATCAGCGCTTCGTAGCCGGCATAGCCGGCAGGCGTCCGGTCCGCATCGGCGAGGACGATCACGTGCTCGACCACGCCCAGCCGGCTGCGCAGCCGCTCGACGATCGGCACCATGTTGGCATCGATCAGCAGCACCCGGCTGGCGGCGTGATTGATCGTGAACACCAGGTGATCGTCAGGCAGGCGGGGGTTGGCGGTGTGGAGGACCGCGCCGATCCCGGGTACGGCGTAGAACAGTTCGAAGTGGCGATGCGTGTTCCACGCCAGCGACGACACCCGGTCTCCGCCCCCGATACCCAGCCGGACAAGCATGTGCGCGCAGCGCGCGACCCGTTCGAAACAGCGGACATAGTCATAGCGCCACAACGGCTCGTCAACGTTGCGCGAGACGATTTCCCGCGTCGGATGCGCGGCGGCGGCGTGACGGATGATGTCGATGATCGCCAGGCCGCGAACCTGCATCGATCCTGCGATGGTCATCAATCGCCTTTCAGGAACGGGATTACCAGATCGAGGAACCTGTCGCGCTTTTCGATCTGGGTCCAGTGCCCGCAGCCGCCGAACACGTGCAATTCGCTGTGCTCGATCAGCTGGTTGAACTTCACCGATTGCGCGACCGGGACAATCACATCCTCGCGGCCGTGGAGGATCAGCGTGCGGTGCGGCAGCGCGCGCAAGGTGCCTTCATCGGTCGCCAGCGCATCGAGCCAGCGCTGGCGCGGTTCGGGGAACAGGCTTGAGTACGCTTGCTGCGCGCCGGGCCGGATGCTGGCCTGATAGCGCGACACCACGATCTCCTCCTTCACCAGCGTCGGATCGAAGGCAAACGTGGTCATCAGGTCGCGCATGGCATCGACCGAGGGCTGGTAGCCCCACACTTTGGCCAGGCCGTCGGTGAGCGGAAACGCCAGGCCGGCCGCGCCCATCAGCACGATCCGCCCGACCCGTTCGGGCGCACGCGCCGCCAGCGCCAGCGTCAGCGCTCCGCCATAGCTGTTGCCGATGAAATGGGCCTGCTCGATCCCCAGCGCATCGAGGAAGCCGATCAGGTGATCGAGCCAGCGGTACATCGCGAAGCCACGGATTTCGGCCGGAAAATCGGTGTAGCCGAAGCCGAGCGTATCCGGCGCAAGGCAGCGGAAATGCTGCGACAGATCGGGGATCACACCGCGCCAGTTGGCAAAGGCGGTGACACCGGGGCCTGAGCCGTGGATCAGCACCAGCGGCGCGCCTGCGCCCGCCGCGATGTAGTTGGTGCCGATGCCGCCAACGTCGATACGCTCGCCGATTTCGGGATTCTCGCTCAAGTCCGTTCTCCCAGTTGCCCTGTTCAGAGCATTGTCGTGCCGCCATTGACGCTGATTACCTGTCCGGTCACGAACGCGGCTTCGTCGCTGGCAAGATAGGCGACCATCGAGGCGATTTCGCTCTCGCGCGCCGCGCGGCCCATCGGGATGACCGACAGTACCTGGTCGATCAGCGCGGGGTTGACCGCGCGTATGTCTTCCAGCTGCTGGGTTTGCACCGCGCACGGGGCGACGGTGTTGACGGTGATCCCGTCGCGCGCGAACTCGCGCGCCAGCCCGGTGGTCATCGCATGGACCCCGCCCTTGGCGGCGTTGTACGCGGCGTGATCGACCAGGCCGTTGCGCACCGAATCCGCGCCGATGTTGATGATCCGCCCACGCCCTGCCGCGCGCATTACCGGCAGCACCAGCCAGCTCATCCAGATCGCGGTCCACAAGTTGCGGTCGATGGTTTCGCGCAAGGTATCGGGCGTGTGATCGAGGAACGGGCGCAGGATGCCGCCGCCGGCATTGTTGACCAGCACGTCGATCCGCCCGAACCGCGCCAGCGTGGCCTCGACCAGCGCGCGGGCCTGCGCTTCGTCGGACAAGTTGCCGCTGTGCGCGAGCGTGCGGCCGGGCGAGAGCGTGGCGGCGGCCTCCTCGGCGGCTTCGTCGGAGAGATCGGCGATGGCGACGCTGGCGCCATCATCCAGCAGCCGCGCCGCAATCGCCCGGCCGATCCCGCGCCCGGCGCCGGTGACGATCGCGACCCGGCCACTGAGCGGGCCGGAACGCGGGGCGTCGGTGTGCGCCGGATCAGACATGCGCGGCCAGCACCGGCTGGCCCTTGCCGAAACGCGGATCCGGCTTCCCGCCCCATGTGTCCATGACTTCGGGCTTGTGCTCCAGCTCGCGCGCGTCGCGGGCACCGGCTTCGACGAACAGCTCCATGCCGAAGCTCAGTTCGGCGGTGTTGCCGTCGGGATCGAGGAAATAGAGGAACACGCTGGTCGAGGGCAGATGCCGGCCCGGGCCGAACACGATCGGCACGCCGGCGGCCTTCAGCCGGTTCGTTGCCCGGCCGATGTCGTCGATGTCGGTGACCATGAAGTTGATGTGGTGCAGCGTGTTGGCGTCGTGCTGCAGCAGCGCAAGGCTGTGGTGCAGCGGGTTGGGCCAGGCGCGCAGCCATTCCGCCGTGCCCTCGACCCGGTCCGATACCGCAAAGCCCAGCAGATCGACCCAGAAGCGGTGCGCCGCATCGAGATCGGCGACGTTGAGCACCAGATGGCCCATCCGCTCGATCCGCGTATGCTGCGCAACATACGGCGTTGCTGCAGTCGCCTGGCCGCAGAAGAATTCGAGGGCGAGGCCGGATACCGGGTCGGTAACCCCGATCGCGCCTGCGACCAGCCGCGTCGCGCAGGCGTTCGCATCGTGCCGGAACGGGGCCAGCCCCGCCGCGTCGAGCAGCGCGAACAGCGCGTCAAGTTGTCCGGCATCTTCAACCTCGAACCCCGCGCCGACCAGCCCCGGCGCATCGCTTTGCACCAGCACCATGTCATGCGGCTGGTCGCTGCAGCGCAGCCAGACTTCGCGGTCATCCGCGCGTTCGACGGCCAGGCCGACCAGGTCGCGGTAGAACGCGGTGCTCGCGGCAAGATCGCGGCAGGCGAGGCGGCAAAAGCCGAGGCGGCCGAAACGGACGGGGTGGGGCATCGTTGGGTTTCCCATCACAGGATCACGCTGATTCGGGCGTGGGGCCGCAGGGCTTCCATATCGAGCACGCAGGTTTTGCCCGCGATCATCAGCGTGCCGTCGTCCTGCTCGACAAGAACGTGCAGGTAATGGCCGACGAACACATCGCTGGTGCCGTCCTTGCTGCGCCACACCGCGAACGAGGATCGCGCGCGGATCGTCGGGCCATCGCGCTCAACGCGGACATTCGAAACGAGGTGGCGCACTTTGGATCGCGGCCATTCGCTGTGCGCGGCCTTTTTGCCGAGCCGGACCACGCGTTCGCGCATCCGCACCGCGTCATCGACGATGTAGAACAGCGCCTTGTCGGGATCTGCGTTTTCGCCGTCCACGTCGGTGGGGGGCACGTGGTAATGCGCGTCGGCGGTGTAGAGCGCGAGCCATTCCTCGAGCCGCCAGCTGTCGAGCAGGTCTGCCTCGAGATAGAGCAGATCCTCGACGCGCAGCCGCAGCAGGATCGCATCGGTGATGGTGTCGGTTCCCATGGCTCAGGCCTCTGCCATCGCCAGGCGGCGATCCCATTCGCGCCAGTACGCGCGCATCTGCTCCTCGTCGTCGAACGAGGCGCCGTCGGCACGCCCCATGCCCTTGGAAATGTCGTTGTAGCGCGCCTCGCCCGCCGCAGCATAGCCGATCTGGCACTTCTCGATCGCCTCGACATCGTCGGGCGTGGCGAACCCGCCCGGTCCAAGGAACTCGGTGAAGTTGTAGAGGCGGTATTTGCGCAGCCAGTCGCTTTCCTCGTGCGGGGCGAGCGCCCAGGCGTTGACCTCGACATAGTCGGGTGCGGTCGGGAAGAACGTGCGGATCGTGATCGCCATGATGTCGTTCACCACCAGATTGGGAAAAATCACCATGTTGCGATTGAGGTGCGCAATGCGGTTCGCCCGCTCGGTCCCGACGCGGGCTTCGAGCGCGGCGTTGATCGCGGCGATCTCGGTCTTGCCCTGTTCGCCCCACAGCGGCACCCAGCTGGCGATCGGGCGGCCCCACGGCGCGCTGTATTCGACCATCGCGTGCCCCTTGCCCAGATCGCGGCCCACGCCCGCGAGCGGGGTCGCACCCAGCGCGCCGTTGGCGTTCTTGAGGTAGTCAAGATAGGTCGAATGCGTGCAGGCGGCGTGGTAGCCATCGAAGCTGTTTTCGGCGAGCAGCTTCCAGTTGCCACGGATCGCATATTCCTGCGTTCCGCCCACGATCTGCATGCCGCTGGCCGAATGCTGGGCAACCAGGTCGAGCACATCCCCGGCGTCGGCCAGATAGGTGGCCAGGTCCTCGCCGTCGCGCGCGAAGCTGATGAAGAAGAAGTCGCCGAAGCGTTCCATCCTCGGAACCGGAACCATCTGTTTTTGCGGATCGCGCTTGAACCCGGCGGGATATCCCGAACTGCCGGGCAGGGTCATCAGGTGGCCGTCCGAACCGAACGTCCAGCCATGATACATGCACATGAACGCCGGCGACGTTCCCCGCCGTTCGCGGCAGACGATCGCGCCACGGTGCGGGCACACGTTGAGCAGCGCGCGGAATTCACCGTCCTTGTCGCGGTTGAACAGCACCGGGCGACGCGCCACGGTCCGGGTCAGGAAGCTGCCCGGTTCGGGCAGTTCGGACGCGTGGCCCAGGTACAGCCAGCAGCGGTCGAAAATCGCGGCATATTCGCGATCGAACACGTCGCGGCTGGTGAAGGCCGTGCGGGGCACGAGGAAGCGCGCGCCCGCCGGATCGTCGATAATCTGCGGTGCCTGCTGCATCGTCCGCTCCCAGTCCCGTGTCGGTGCCGCTTGTTTACAACAAACCGTGCGATTGCTATGTAAATGGTAAAGCGGTTGACTGTCAACCGGAGAAGGCCACAATCGGCCACGGAGGATGATGATGCCGGATCAAGGTCTTGAAGACGTCGCCAGCGCCTTGCGCGCCGCATACGCCGGCGGGCCGATCGCGCCGCTGCGCGGGGTGCTCGATCCGGTCGATGCGACCGGCGCCTATGCCGTGCAGGCGATCAACACCCGGTTCTGGCAGGCGCAGGGACGGCGGATCGTCGGGCGCAAGGCGGGGCTGACGGCCAAGGCGGTGCAGACGCAACTCGGCGTGGACCAGCCCGATTTCGGCGTATTGTTCGATGACATGCGCGTGGCCGACGGCGGGCGACTCGATCCCGCGCGCGCGCTCCAGCCCAAGGCCGAGGCGGAGATCGCGCTGTTGCTGGGTGCCGACCTGCCCGACCCCGCGACCACCCGCGAACAGGTCGCGGCGGCGGTCGCCACGGTCCATGCCGCGATCGAGATCGTTGATTCGCGCATCGCCGACTGGAAGATCACCTTTGCCGATACCGTGGCCGACAATGGCTCGTCCGCCTTCTTCGTTCTGGCCGAGCATGGCCTGCCACTGGCCGGGCTCGACCTGTACTCGGCCGGAATGGTGCTCGAAGTCGATGGCGCCATCGCCTCGCTCGGTGTGGGGGCAGCCGCCCTCGGACATCCGCTGGAGGCGGCGGCGTGGCTGGCCCGGACGCTGGCGGCACGCGGTGATCCGCTGCGGGCGGGCGACATCCTGCTGACCGGCGCGCTGGGGCCGATGGTTCCGCTGGTGCCGGGCAACCATGTGCGCGCACTGGTCGGCGGCATCGGCGCGGCCAGTTTCACTTACGCGGCTGATTGACGATGAGCGCAATCGCTGCGGATGGCGTCCAGGAGCGACTGGTCCAGCAGGCGGCGCGTGCGCTGGGCCGGGCTGGCCTGGTCCATGCTTTCGGCCACTGCAGCCTCCGGCTCGATATGGCCAGCTTCCTTGTCTGCGCGGCGCGGCCGCTCGATCTTGTCGGGATGGCGCAAGGTACCGTCTGCCGCGTTGCCGGGCCGCTGCCCGATGGCGTGCTGGGTGAAGTGCGCGTGCATCAGCAGATCTATGCCCGGCGCGCGGACGTGAACGCGGTCTGCCGGATCATGCCCCCGGCGGTGATGGCGCTGTCGACGCAAGGGCTGGTGCCCCGGCCGCGCCACGGCATCGGCGCCTACTTCGCGGACGTGCCGCTGTGGCCCGATCCTCGGCTTTTGCGCGACGACGCATCGGCAGCCGCGCTGGCCGCGACACTGGGCGACGCGCCGGCGATCGTCATGCGCGGCAACGGCGCGGTCGTCGTCGGCGAGACGATGGCGCGCGCGGTAACGCTGGCGTGGTTCCTCGAAGACGCCGCGCGGATCGAGCGCGACATCCGCGCGATGGGCTTCGCGCCCGACACCGGCCTGCTCGACGAAACCGAGATTGCCGACCGCCAGGTGTGGTCGGGCGGGGTGGCCGAACGGATGTGGGACTGGCTGACGCGCGATTGACGGTCGCGACGCACAGCCGATCCCGCCGCCGATGAGATGTGAACAGATGTAAATTACGGTCCGATCCGGTGCCCAAGACTTGGCGCGCCCGAAACTATTGTGTCTCACTTGTCAGGCAACATTCAGAAAACGTCGCGATTCGCTATCGCGGGCTGACGGCGTGTTGTTCGGGCACATATCGTGAAGATATAAAGGGGGCGCAGTATGTTAGCTTTGCAACTCGGCGGGTATTCATTCGATCCCGCGCTGGCGATCGAATATGGTCGCACTGCCGGGGCCGTGGTGGCGATCCTGATCGTCACCTGGATCCTGGCCAAACTGGCCAAATGGACGTTCGCCAAACTGGTCGATCGCATCGCGTTCCTGCGGCGCGAAGCCGGATCGGGCGAATCGATCGGGATGGCGCTCGGCCGCATCGTTGCGATGCTGGTCTGGCTGTTCGGGCTGATCGCGGTGCTCAACGTGCTGCGGCTGGGCAGCGTCACCGCCCCCGTTGAAACGCTGCTCAACACGGTGATGGGCTATATCCCCAACCTGATCGGTGCGGGCATCATCTTCTTCGTCGGATCGATGATCGCCAAGATCGTGCGCCAGCTGGTGGAAACCGCGCTGCAGACGCTCAACTTCGATGCCTGGGCCAATCGCGGCGGGGTCGACAAGGTGACCGGCAATGCCACGATCAGCAAGACGCTGGGGACGCTGGCCTACGTGCTGGTGATCGTCCCGGTGGCGATCGCCGCGCTGCAGGCGCTGCGGATCAGTTCGATCAGCGACCCGCTGGTGTCGATGCTGCAGACGCTGCTCGCGGCGATCCCCAACATCATCGGCGCGTCGATCCTGCTCGGGCTGGGCTACCTGATCGGCAAATGGGTTGCCGGGCTGGCCGCAGAACTGCTGCCCGCGCTGGGCGTCGATCGCTCGGTGGCCGCACTTGGCCTGCTGCCTGCGGGCACCAGCACCTCGCACGTCATCGGCAAAGTCGCGATGGTGGCGATCATGATGATCTCGGCGGTCGCCGCAACGCGCCTGCTCGGGTTCCCCGAACTGACCGCGCTGGTCGACCAGATCCTGCAACTGGGCGGTGCCGTAGTGTTCGGCGGTGTGATCATCGCGGTCGGCTTCCTGGTTGCCAACCTGCTCGCGCAGCTGGTCGGCGGCTCGGGCGGAAACAGCACTGCCGCTGCGGTGGTGCGGTATGCCACGATCACGCTGTTCGTCGCGATGGGCCTCAAGTTCATGGGCATTGCCGACAGCATCATCGAGATGGCGTTCGGTGCGCTGGTGATCGGCGGGGCGGCGGCAGGTGCGCTGGCCTTCGGGCTGGGCGGTCGTGACGCGGCGGCGCGCATGCTCGCCCGGATCGATGACGGCAAGGGTCCGCCCGCAGCCTGATCTGACCCAGGGCAAACGGCGGCCGGCCTCGCGCTGCAGCGCGCAGGCCGGCCGCCGGCGCTTTAAGCCGGCCTTACAGTCCCCGCCCGACCAGCTCCTTCATGATCTCGCTGGTCCCGCCGTAGATCCGGCGGACGCGGGCATCGCGCCAGATACGGGCGATGGGGTATTCGTTCATGTAGCCCGCGCCGCCGTGCAGCTGCAGCGCGGCGTCGCACGCCAGCCACTGCATCTCGGTGTGCCAGTATTTGCTCGCGGCGGCTTCGTCGGCGGTCAGTTCGCCCTTGAGGTGCCGCGCGATCGCCCAGTCGAGGTGCGCCCAGCCGACCTGCAGCTTGGCCTTGATGTCGGCCAGCGTGAAGCGGGTGTTCTGGAAATCGATGACCTTGCGCCCGAATGCGGTGCGATCGCGGGTGAACGCCACCGCCTCGTCGAATGCCCGCTGCGCGGCGGCTTGCGCGGTGATCGAGATCGACAGTCGCTCCTGCGGCAATTCGCTGACCAGGATGATGAAGCCGCGGTTGACCTGCCCGATCACGTTGGCGGCCGGGACGCGCACATCGTTAAAGAACAGTTCCGAGGTGTCGGCCATCCACTGCCCGACTTTGTCGAGGTTGCGCCCGCGCGAAAAGCCCGCGCGATCCGCTTCGACGAGGATCAGCGACGTACCCTTGGCGGCCAGCGCCGGGTCGGTCTTGCACACGGTCAGGATCAGGTCGGCATTCTGGCCATTGGTGATGTAGGTTTTGGCGCCGTTGATCACGAAGTGGTCGCCGTCCTGGCGCGCGGTGGTGCGCACCGCCTGAAGGTCGGAGCCGGCGCCGGGCTCGGTCATCGCGATGGCCGCGATCGTTTCGCCCGCCAGCATCGACGGCAACCACTGTTCCTTGAGCGCGTCGGAGCCGTAATGCAGCAAGTACGGCATCGTGATGTCGCTTTGCAGCGTGATCGAATCCGCCATCATCGCATACGTGAATTCCTCGTTGAGGATCGCGTTGAAAGTGAAGTCGAGCCCCGGGCCGCCATATTGCTCGGGCATCGTCGGGCACAGCAGCCCCGCCGCGCCGGCCTTGCGCCAGAAATCGCGTGCGACGATTCCGGCCTCTTCGAATTCGGTGAGGCGAGGGGTGAACTCGCGCGCGATGAATCGCCGGACCATATCGCGAAACTGCGTGTGATCCTCGCCAAACAGATGGCTTTCGCGCTCGAGCATCGTCGTTCTCCCCGGTCCCGCACCATCAATGAAGCGGTTTACGAGTTTTATCAATAAATCAGTTTACGATGTTCGTCCATATTTTACGTATGGACATTACGCAATGATCGGATTAGCTTCACCGCAAAATAACGAATGGTCTCGTGGGGAGACAACCTGAGAGGATCGCCAAATGGCTTCGCTTGTTGAATCTTCCGCCGGCCAATCGCCCGTCGATCTCGACGCGCTTGATGTCGCCCGCGCCGAACTGTGGCAGGCCAATGCCTGGCGACCGCTGTTTACGCGCCTGCGCGCCGACGACCCGGTCAGCTTTTGCCCGGAGAGCTTCTTCGGGCCGTACTGGTCGATCACGAAATACGATGACATCGTCGCAGTCGAGGCTGATCCGGCGACATTTTCGTCATCGTGGGAGCATGGCGGCATCGTCATTTTCGATATGCACGACACCGGCGTCCAACTGCGCATGTTCATCGCGATGGACGATCCCGAACATGGCGAAAAGCGCAAGACGGTGGCCCCCGCCGTCGCGCCGAGCGAAATCGCCAAACTCGCCGGGCCGCTGCGCGAACGCACCGCCGCCGTGCTCGATGCGCTGCCCGTGGGCGAGACGTTCGACTGGGTGCAGCGTGTCTCGATTCCACTCACGACCGCGATGATCGCAACGCTGTTCGATTTTCCATGGGACGAGCGCGACAAGCTGCCCGAATGGTCCGACTGGGCCGCGAAGATCGATATCGGCCCCGATCCGGTGCTCAACGCCGAACGCGAGCGTCATGTGTTCGCGATGGCCGCGCGGTTCAAGGAACTGTTCGACGAGCGCAAGGCTGCACCGCCGCGCGGCGACCTGCTCTCGATGATGGCGCACTCCACCGCGATGGGCGACATGGACGAGCAGCGGTTCATCGGCGCAATCGCGCTGCTGCTGGTGGGCGGTAACGACACCACGCGCAATTCGATGTCGGGCCTGATCGAGCGAATGAACCTGTTCCCCGACGCGTGGGCTGCCGTGAAGGCCGATCCCGCCACGCTCGCCTCGGGCGCGGCGACCGAAACCATCCGCCTGCAGACACCGATCGCGCACATGCGCCGCACCGCCACGCGCGACGTCGAATTCGGCGGCAAGACCATCCACAAGGGCGACAAGGTGGTGCTGTGGTACAATTCGGGCAACCGCGACGAGAGCGTGTTCCCCGATGGTGACCGCTGGGATCCGACGCGCGAAAACTCGCGGCGGCATCTTTCGTTCGGCTATGGCATCCACCGCTGCCTCGGTGCGCGTCTGGCCGAATTGCAGTTGACCGTGCTGATCGAGGAACTGGCCAGGCGCGACATGGACGTGAAGCTGGCCGGAGAGCCCGATCGCATTCCGTCGTGCTTCACCAACGGTTATCATCACATGCCCGTCACGCTCGCGCGCGGGTCAGGAAACCGCAGCGATGGCTGAGCCGTTCCAGCGCTACAAATGCCTCAACTGCGGGATGATCTACGACGAGGCGGATGGCTGGCCGGATGACGGTATCGCCCCCGGCACGCGCTGGGCGGATGTTCCCGACGACTGGATCTGTCCGGAGTGTGGCTCGGAAAAACGCGATTTCACGTTGATCGACTGGGAATGACCGCAATGCGTTGACCGGAAGGGATTGGCAAGATCGTGACGATCCCGCGCTGCCCCTTCCGGCCGGTATTCTGATCGGCAGCGCCAGATCAGCAGCGGTTGCGATCGCGGGTGTGCTGCTTGTCGAGGTGACGGCCGAGCAACGCACCGCCGACGCCGCCTGCCACGGTGCCAAGCGTGCCGCCGCCAACTGCGTTGCCGATCAGCGCACCGCCGACACCGCCAGCGATCGTGCCGACAGCGCCATTGCCGCCGCCGCAGTTGTAGCGGGCTTGCGAATGATAGACGCGGTGATGGCGGCGCGCGAACGCGGTTTCAGGGACGACCGAGGTGGCGGTCAGGACGCCGAGCATGGCGATGAGGGGCAGTTTCGATTTCACGGTGAATCTCCTTTGTTCCGATGCGTAACGCGCCCGGGCCGAAAAAGTTGCGTCGATGGCTGAATCGACGTTGCACCGCGTACGGTGGAGCGCGCCGGCACCCGCATTGTTGACGGGCGCAAACTTAACCCGACGTTGCCGGATCGCATCGCGGTTCCACGCGTTGGGAAAAACGGGCGGGACGAAGGGTTTGCACCATGAAACGATCGACGATGATCCTCGCGCTCTCGCTGACCGCGCTGCCGCTGTCGGCCTGTGCCACCGACGGCTACGGCTATGGCGGGGCCGCCTATGCCGAATCCTACCCCTACTCGGGCTGGTACGACGGCTATTACGGTTCGATCTACGACGGCTACTGGGGCGGCGACGGCTTCTTCTATTATCGCCCGAGCGCCACCGACCGCGCCTACCGCCGTGGCGACCGGGTGCACTTCCGCAACCAGGCCGGCGATCCGCGCTACAACCACATTGAGGGCAGCTTCCGTCCGCAGCGCGGTTATTCGATGCCGCACTTCAATGGCGGCGGTCACCGTCGCGGCGGGCACTGATAGCTTCCAGACGACCGCCCGTTGCATACGCGCGCCATTTGGTTATCATCGCCGCGTCGCGATAGCGGGAATGATTGAACGCTAAGCGCGACATTCCTCCGCCTGCCTTTGATCTGCTCTGGAGGACATCGCCCAATGAAACATCAGCTTACCGCCCGGATCGTGCTTGCCTCGCTCGCCTGCGCACCGATGCTGGCCTCCGCGCCGCTGACTGCCGCAGTGCAGGCGCCAGGTGCACGCGTATCGCCCCGCATGCCGCGGCTCGAGGCACCGATCAAGGCGGTCTCGATCGAGCGGCGGCAAGCGGTGCTGCGCGCGGCCGGCGTCATCGCGCCGTCACCGCCGCCGCAGCCCGGCGCGGTGATCAGCCTGACCGTGCTGTCGCCCGCCAGCGACAAGGGCTATCTCGACTTCATCACCCCGGACGAAGTGCTCGCCCAGCCCGACTGGGGCCCTTACGCGTTCTTCTCGCGCACGGCCGCACGGCCCGATTCCAAGGTGGTCGTCTATTGGAAGGGCATGCCCGGTGCGCTGTATCTGGCCGATTGCACCGTGCACAGCAGTCTGCCGACGCTGAGCGTGAACGGCGAGACGCTGAACGTCGGCGGTGAACACGTGCTGTTCGTGCTGAAGGAAAGCAGCGGGGCCGGCACGGCGGGCTATTCCAGCTTCGAGATCAAGACCACGCAAGGCCAGGCGTTTGCCTATCGCGGCTGCGAGATCAGTCCGGCCTGATCGCAACGGGGTCGCAGGCTGTGGACGGGTCGTCGCAAGTCCTTTCGCGCGACGGCGCATACCGGATCGATCTGGCGCGGACCGACCGCGACCTGGCGATGCACGTTGATGCCTATTACGAGGCGCCCGATCTGGTCGATGTGGCCAGCGGGCGCACGCTGCTGTCGCTCGACGCCGGCAGATGGACGTCGATCACCACGCTGGTGTGGGGCAAAAGCGGCTTCCAGTTGCGGTTGATGCGCATCGATCTCGAGGTCGAATCGTTCCTCATCCTCGATCCTGCGCACTCGCGCTTTGCGCTGTCACCCGGCTTGGACGGGCAGATGTGGAACGACGAGATCGCCGACGAAGGGCTCGATTGGCGGGGCGGCTGGGCCGGAAGTGAGGACTGGCTCGATGCGCAGTTCACGGCGCTGCGCAGCGCGCGCGAGGCCGCGCGGGCGGTTCCGACCCCACCGCCGGCTCCGCCCAGCGCGTTCAGGATCGCCTGGCTGTCGGTCGTGATCGACGATGGCAAGGGGCTGGACCTGCCCGTGCTGAACGGCCCCTATTCGCCAAGCATCCGTGAGCGCAGCACCGGCAGGCTGGTGTTCGATCTGTCACCGGCCATCTGGGACGTGTCGAGCGGAACGTACCTGGCACCCGACGTCATCACGTTTTACGCCAAACGCATCGTAACCGGCCTGGGCCATGCCTTTGCGCTCGACCTGCCGCGCCGCCGCTATGCGCTGGAGAGCGACAGCATCCGGTGGGACAGCGGGATGCCGCTCGACGAGGTGCGTTGGCGCAGCGACTGGGATCGGATCGAGCAGGGCCTGATCTCTGCGACGGGCGGCTCCGGCGTCGAAGTGGAGCAAATCCCGCCGTCGCCATCGCCAGTACCCGCCGGGCTCGGCGTGCGCATAGACTACGACGAGATCGAACTCAGCATGGTCCACATGCAGGTTTACGGCACGGTGTTCGATGCGGCGAGCGGGGCGATGCTGTTCAGCCTGCCGATGGGGCGCTGGGTGGACACCGCAACTTGCGACAGCCACGGCACGCCGATGATCGACTTCGCGCCAGAACACGGCAGCGATGCAGCGATGTTGCGTTACGATCCCGCGCGCGACCTGATCTGCCGCCACGATGGCGCCAGCGGGGCGTCGGGCCGCTGGCATCCTTCGCACGAAGCCTCACAGGCGTGGAACGACATGGCCGACACCTGCCGTTACGTGGCGCCGCCGCAAGTGTCCCTGCCCGGCACGCGTAAACCGCGCTGGCGCAGTGCGCGGTCCGTTCTGGCCGTTGTGCTGGCTCTGGTGCTGCTGCGCTGGTGGATAGTGGGGTAGCGGGTGCAGAGAGCCCAACCGCTCAGCCGGTGATCCTCGTCATTGGCAGCGGGGCTCGTGGATGTTAGCCCGTTGCTCCCGAGCGCCCTTGCAGATGTGGTGGCGCGTCTTTTCGGAAAGGCTTCCTGCGATGCGTTCGATGATGCTGGCCGCTGCCCTGGCTGTTCCCCTCGCGCTGGCTGCGTGCAGCAAGACTTCGGTCGACGAGAAGAACGTCTCGGTGGAAACGGTGGCCAAGAAAGTGGCGGACAGCGACCTGCACTTCACCCCGGGGCGCTGGGAAACCACCATGAAGTTCGAAAAGCTGGACATGGGCCCCAACATGCCCCCGCAGGCCAAGGACATGTTCGAGCGGATGACCGGCAAGGTCCGCTCCGTCAGTTCGTGCCTGACCAAGGAAGAAGCGGCCAAGCCCGAACCCAAGTTCTTCGGCGGACAATCCAAGGAATGCACGTACGAGCATTTCACCATGGGCGGCGGCAAGATCGACGCCAAGATGGCGTGCAAGCGCGGCACCGGTCCTCAGGACATGACGATGACGGGCAACTACACACCCGAAAGCTATGACATGACCGTGCAGACCAGCGGTGCGCCGATGCAGGGGATGAAGATGGACGTCACCATGACGATGGCGTCGAAGCGGGTCGGGGAATGCACCGGCAAGGAAGACGGCTGAAACAAAACCGCACTTCCGCTCATTCATGCCGCGTTGTCCAAGTGTGAACTAAGGCCGCCGATTGCAAGTTGAGCCGGGATACGCGATGTTCGGAATGCGGGCGATGAAGCAACAGGGCGTGGATAGCTGGAAGCAGATGGGCGACCGGATCGTGCGCCTGCGCGATGAGGTCCTGCGCCGCAATGCCTTGGCGCGCGAGCCGCAGCCCGATGGCGTGACCTCGCCCTCGATCCGCCTGCTGCTGCGCGAGTTCGGCACCGGGGCGGAACGCTTTCGCGACAGCGCCCGCATCCGCCGCGAGGGCGGGCTGGCGATGGCGCCCGCGCAATCGCGCGCGGTGATGCTGCTGCCCGGCTTCGGCGCGCACCCGGCGCGGATGCGCCCGTTGCGCCGCGCGCTGGAAAGCGCCGGCCACCGGGTCAGCGACTGGGGGCTGGGCTTCAACCTTGGCCCCACCGCCGAACGGTTCGAACTGCTGCTGCAGCGGATCGAGACGATGGCGCGGCGCGAAGGCCAGCCGCTGGTGCTGGTCGGCTGGAGCCTGGGCGGGATCTATGCGCGCGAGGCGGCCAAGCGGCTGCCCCACGCGGTGTCGCTGGTGATCACCATGGGCACGCCGTTTTCGGGCGATCGCCGCGCCAACAACGCGTGGCGCGCCTACCACTTCGTCACCGGCCACCGCGTCGAGGAACCGCCGGTGGGCGACGACATCGCCGCCAAGCCGCCGGTGCCGACCGTGGCGCTGTGGAGCCCGCGCGACGGCATCGTCGCCCCCCGCGCCGCCGCCGGCTGGCCGGGAGAACGCGACGAAGCCATCGCCATCCGCTGCACCCACCTGGGCTTTGCCAGCCACCCCGCGGTGGCGCGCGAAGTGGGGCGGCTGCTGGGGATTTACTGAGGGGGCAGAGGGGGAACCGGCGGGGTTCGCTCAGTGCGGTAGATCGCCATATCTTTTCTGCCTGCGACGACCTGCCGTCCGATTTTTCTGAGCGTAGCATCGAACCACGACGGCAATAATGCTGGCCACGGCCTCATTATTCCTATATTCCAGAATTATCGAATCATAAAGTTCGATAGCGGAAGAGGGAACCGAGATGAAATCTGCATTTCTGGCGATCGCAGCGCTCGTTGCGACAACTTCGGCCAATGCCGGTAGCCCTGCTGCGCCGCTCGTGACGATCACAGGCAGCGCTCAGGGCAGCTGGGAAATGCTGTGCCACGTAACCTCGTCGAACGGCGACGAGACGATCCTCGGGCTCGGCCCAGATCACGCCTCGTCGGCTCTCACCTACCTTCGGCGCGCGACCTGCAATTACAAGAACAGCGCCAGGGGGCCGCTGACGGTCACGTTTGCAAGCAGCACTTTCGCCTGCCCCTTCAAGGCGCCTGTCGCGGCGCCGTGTGAAGCACAGTTCACCCCTGGCGCTTTTGGTTCGATCGAGATTCGGCGCAAACAGTAGAAGGCTTCCCGAACCGCGAGGCTGCCACTATACTGGAAATATGGAAAACAACATTGCCGTAGCTGCCTTGTCGGCACTTGCCCATGGCGGCCGTCTCGCGGTTTTCAGGCTGCTGGTGCAGGCCGGGCTGGAAGGCTTGCCCGCGGGTGAGATCGCACGAAGCCTTGGTGTCCCTGCCAACACCATGTCCACGCATCTGGCCATCCTGTCTCATGCCGGGCTGGCAACCTTTGAACGGCATAGCCGCTTTGTTGTCTACCGCGCCAACATCGACAGCCTGCGTGAGCTGATGGTCTTTCTCGCCAAGGATTGCTGTCAGGGCCGCGAGGATTTGTGCGGGCAACTCATCATTGATCTATCCTGCTCGTGAGCCTGGAACCACGCCGATGACCGACCAGATATTCAACGTGCTGTTTCTATGCACCGGCAACAGTGCCCGCTCGATTCTCGGCAACACCGAAGGCGCAACCGCTCGTACCGGAGCCACACAATGACAACCGACATCATCATCTATCACAATCCGGAATGCGGCACTTCCCGCAATGCGCTGGCCATGATCCGCAACGCCGGGATCGAGCCGCATGTCATCGAATATCTGAAATCACCGCCGTCGCGTCCGATGCTGGAAGGCCTGATCGCTCGCGGCCACATGGTTCCCCGCGATCTGTTGCGGGAAAAGGGCACGCCTTATGCCGACCTCGGTCTCGACGACCCTGAATTGTCGGACGCCGACCTGATCGATGCCATGATGCTTCATCCGATCCTGATCAACCGTCCGTTGGTAGTGTCTCCATCAGGCGTGAAGCTGTGCCGACCGTCCGAGGCCGTTCTCGACCTGATTCCGGCGGACCAGCAGGGTGCGTTTGCAAAGGAAGATGGCGAACTTGTGGTTGCTGCCGACGGTCACCGGATCACCCCGACGTGATGAGCAGGGCGATGTGGGCCGAGGGGATAGGCAGTTTCCTGTTGTTCGCCACCGTGATCGGCTCGGGCATAATGGGCGACAAATTGTCTGGCGGAAACGTCGCCGTGGCCTTGCTTGGCAACACGCTGGCCACAGGGGCGATGCTGTTTGTGCTGATCACGATGTTGGGGGCGATCTCGGGCGCGCATTTCAATCCTGTAGTGACGATGGTCATGCGGATGCGCGGAGAGATCGCGAACGCGGCTGCGCTGGGCCATGTCCTGGCGCAACTGGCGGGCGGAGTGCTGGGCGTATGGGCCGCGCACGTCATGTTTGACCTGCCGGTGTTCGAAGTCTCGACCAAGGTACGTACGGGCATCGGGCAGTGGGCGGGGGAAGGTATCGCGACCTTTGGTCTGCTGTTGACCATCATCGGCACGGTAAAGATGCGGCCGGGTTGGGTTCCGGCCAGCGTCGCGCTCTACATCACGGCCGCCTACTGGTTCACATCGTCCACCAGTTTTGCAAATCCGGCAATCACCATAGCCCGATCGCTGAGCGATACGTTTGCAGGCATCGCGCCCGCCAGCGTGCCAGGATTTGTCGCAGCGCAGATTGTCGGAGCGGTTTGCGCGCACTTCGCCAGCAACAGGTTGTTCGCCGACGCCCTGGAACAGCCGATATGAACCGACTGCGCGAATTGCCAGAACCGGATTACCTGCCCGCGCTCCGTTCCGAATTTGCCCATTGCTCGCCAGCCTCGGGCTTGGGCGATCTCGACCCACCACCGCGCATTCTGCTCCTCTACGGTTCGCTGCGAGAGCGCTCTTACTCACGGCTGGTGGTTGAGGAGGCGGCGCGCCTCCTTCGATTTTTTGGCTGCGAGACGCGGATATTCAATCCTGCCGACCTGCCTATGCCTGATCAGATTGAGGACGATGATCACCCGGCAGTTCACGAATTGCGGGAGCACTCCATATGGTCGGAGGGGCAGGTCTGGTGCAGCCCGGAACGGCATGGCCAGATTACGGGGATCATGAAGTCGCAGATTGATCACCTGCCGTTGGCATTCAAGGGGATGCGACCGACACAAGGCCGCACTCTGGCGGTGATGCAGGTTTCAGCCGGGTCACAATCATTCAACAGCGTCAATACCCTTCGGGTCCTTGGACGTTGGATGCGCATGTTCACCATCCCCAATCAATCAAGCGTGGCCAAGGCATTCACAGAATTCGACGACCGCGGGCGGATGAAGCCTTCCAGCTACTATGACCGTCTTGTCGACGTGATGGAGGAACTTGTGCGCTTCACCGTGCTGCTTCGCCCGCATGCAGAGCAGCTGGTCGATCGCTATTCGGAGCGGGTCGAGGCGGACAGACCGGTCGTCGGTGGGGATGGCAACCTTGCAACGCTCGTCGATGACGCGGCCGGAACGGGCGAAGGAAACGCCTGAACGCAACCGAGCGGATTGGAGCAAGACAAGCGTGGCTGGCTCGGCGAGAATGCGCTCCACTCCATCGGATTCGACCAGAGGCGCAAGGATCGTGGCACCGCACAATTGGTGGCTGTTCGCAGGCGGCATGCTCAGTGCCGTGGCGTCGCTGGCGCACCTTGGCTGTATCTGGCGCGGTGCGGCGTGGTATCGCTTCTTCGGCGCAGGGGAGCGCATGGCCCGGCAAGTCGAGCGCGGTGCGACTGCGCCGACCGTCATTACGCTGGCGATCGCGGCGACGCTGGCGCTGTGGGCGGTTTGCGCACTGTCGGGCGCGGGCGTGCTGCCTCGCCTGCCGCTACTGTACCCCGGACTGACGATCATCGCGGCGATCTACCTGCTGCGCGCGGCGGCGCTGCCGTTGATGCTTCGCACGATGCCCGACCGTAGCACGCGGTTTCTCGTGACCAGTTCGGCCATCGTGCTCGCGATAGGCCTGATTCACGCCGTCGGGCTGTACGTCGCATTTCGGCACGGGGCGGGCAAACTGGGCTAAATCCACCCCATCCCCCTTGCCTTCCGCCCGGTTGCGGGCATAACTCGCGGCAGGGGCGCCCACGCTCTCCCTTGCGGGCTAGCGCGAGAGAACAGTTTTTTCTTCGCAGGTGCAGCATGGCTGCTTGGCAAACCGCCACGCATGGTGCATCCAGCTAGCAACGGGATGACGCGATGAACCAAACTTCCGCTGCGTGCTTTGACGAAATGATCGACGCGGATGGCGCGGTGCGAAGCGCTTATGGCGGCTACAGCGCATGGTACAACGAACAGGTGCCCGAGCTTTTGCGCCGCAAGGGGCTCGAGGCCGAGGCGTTCTTCCGCCGCACCGGGATCACCTTCAACGTCTATGGCGATGAAGACGCCGAGGAACGGCTGATCCCGTTCGACATGGTGCCCCGCATCATCACCGCCACCCAGTGGCGGCGGCTGGAAAAGGGCATCGAGCAGCGCGTGCGCGCGCTCAACGCGTTCCTCCACGATCTCTACCACCGCCAGGAAATCGTGCGGTCGGGGCGATTGCCCGAGCGGCTGCTGCAGAATAACCCGGCGTTCCTGCACGAGATGGTCGGCTTCACCCCGCCCGGCGGGGTCTATACCCACATCGTCGGCATCGACCTTGTCCGCACCGGCGAGGACGACTTCATGGTGCTGGAAGACAACGCCCGCACCCCGTCCGGCGTCTCCTACATGCTGGAGAACCGCGAGACGATGATGGCGATGTTCCCCGAACTGTTCACCCGGGTGCGGGTGCGCGATGTGTCGGACTATCCGCGCCGCCTGGCCCGCAGCCTGGCCGCCTGCGCGCCGGCCGGGGCATCGAGCAAGCCGGTGGTCGCGGTGCTGACGCCGGGCATCTACAACAGCGCCTATTTCGAGCATGCGTTCCTGGCGGACCAGATGGGCGCCGAACTGGTCGAGGGCAGCGACTTGCGCGTCGAGAACGGCCGCATCGCGATGCGCACCACCTGCGGCTACGAACCGATCGACGTGATCTATCGCCGGGTGGACGACGAATACCTCGATCCGCTGACGTTCAATCCCAACAGCGTGCTGGGTGTATCGGGGATCATGGACGTCTATCGCGCGGGCGGGGTGACCATCGCCAATGCGCCGGGCACCGGCATTGCCGACGACAAGGCGATCTACAGCTTCATGCCCGAGATCGTGGAGTTCTACACCGGCGAGAAGCCGATCCTGCCCAACGTGCCGACCTGGCGCTGCGCCGAGGCGGATTCGCTGGCCTATGTGCTCGACAATCTGGCCGATCTGGTGGTCAAGGAAGTCCACGGGTCGGGCGGCTACGGCATGCTGATCGGGCCGACGTCGTCGAAGAAGGAAATCGCGAGATTCGCCGAAAAGCTTCGCGCCAAGCCGCAGAACTACATCGCCCAACCCACGCTGTCGCTGTCCACGGTGCCGATCTTCACCAAGGCCGGGCTTGCGCCGCGCCACGTCGATCTGCGCCCGTTCGTGCTGGTGTCCCCCGGCGGGGTGGACATCACCCCGGGCGGATTGACCCGCGTCGCGCTCAAGAAGGGCAGCCTCGTGGTCAATTCCAGCCAGGGCGGCGGGACCAAGGACAGCTGGGTACTGGACGCTTGATGCGCGCGGGGAGACGCTAGATGCTCGGGAGATCGGCCAACGGCATCTTCTGGATGTTCCGCTATCTCGAGCGGGTGGAAAACACCGCGCGGCTGGTGGAGGCGGGGTTCCGCATGGCATTGACCCGCGATGCGGCCGACGCCAGCGAGGAGTGGCGCTCGGTCATAATCACTGCGGGTCTGCAATCCAGCTACGAGGCCAAGTTCGGCAAGGAATACCCGGGCCACCAGGTGTTCAACTTCATGCTGCGCGACAAGGACAATCCCGGCAACGTGCTGACGATGAGCGAGGCCGCGCGCACCAACGCCCGCATGGTCCGCGCCGGGATCACGCGCGAGCTGTGGGAATCGATCAACGAAAACTGGATGACGCTATGTGATGTGCTGGCGCGGCCGATCCGCGACACCAGCCTTGGCGACATCCTCGATACCATTCGCCGCCAGTCGACCCAGGTGCGCGGCGCGATGATGGGCACGATGTTGCGCAACGAGATCTTCAACTTCGCGCGGATCGGCAAGTTCATCGAACGTGCGGACAACACCGCGCGCATCCTCGACGTGAAGTATTACGTGCTGCTGCCGGCGGTATCGTACGTCGGCTCCAGCCTCGACAACGTGCAGTGGGACAACGTGCTGCGCTCCGTCTCGGGCGAGCGCGCCTATCGCTGGCTCAACGCCGGGCGCATGGATCCGCGCGGCATCGCCGAATTCCTGATCCTCGACGGCCGGTTTCCGCGCAGTCTGGCGTTCTGCTATTCCAAGCTGCGCTCCAACCTGGCGTCGCTGGCGCGCGAATACGGGTCGGAGATGGGCTGCCACGAACTGCTGCGCAACGCCGACAGCCAGTTCCACAGCCTGACTATCGAACGCATCTTCGAGCAGGGCCTGCACGAATTCATCGGCGACTTCATCGCCCGCAACCAGCAACTCGCGCTGCAAATCCAGCGCGATTACCGCTTCATGGAATAGGGAAACGATCCAACGGTGCGTCTCGCGATCGATCACATCACCAGCTACGCGTTTTCCTCGCCGGTTTCCCGCGGCCTGCAACGCCTCAGGCTCACCCCCAAATCGACTTCAGGGCAGCGCATCGTCGACTGGACGATGGAACTGGAAGGGGCCACGCTGGAAGTCGAATACGACGATCACAACCAGAACCACGTGACCCTGATCGCGCTGGTCCCGGGCGCCAGCAGGCTGGTCATCCGCTGCCACGGCGTGGTCGAAACCGCCGACGAATCAGGCATCATCGGGCGCCATGCCGGGCATCTGCCGCTGTGGTACTTCCTGCAATCGACGCCGCTGACGCGCACCGGGCCCAGACTGCGCAGCCTGGCGGCGAGCCTGGCCGGGGCGACCGACCGGGTGGCCATGCTGCACCGCCTGTCGGATGCGATCCACGACAAGGTGGCCTATGCGACCGGGCACACCGACGCCGACACCACCGCCGAAGAGGCGCTGGCGGTGGCGTCCGGCGTTTGCCAGGATCACGCCCACATCTTCATCGCGGTGGCGCGGGCGGCCGGCATTCCGGCCCGCTACGTCAGCGGCTACCTGATGATGGACGATCGCGTGAACCAGGAGGCGGGCCACGCCTGGGCCGAAGCCCACGTCGACGGGCTGGGCTGGGTCGGCTTCGACGTGTCGAACGGGATCTGCCCCGATGCACGCTACGTCCGCATGGCCACCGGGCGCGACTACCGCGATGCCGCGCCGATCACCGGAATCCGGTTCGGCACGCACGAAGAAACCATGAAGGTCTCGCTTGCGGTAGAGCAGCAGCGTATGGAACAGTAGTTTACGGCCAAGCTGCGCCAGCCTCCGAGTCCCGTTTTCGACACGCCGTTTTCGGCAGGCCGGATTTGTGGACCGGGTATCTTTCGTCAGCGCGATGGTCCGGTTGGGGGAATCGATGACCTATTGCGTGGGAATGGTGCTCGACAAGGGCCTCGTGATGATGAGCGACACCCGCACCAATTCGGGCGTCGACAACATCTCGGTGTTCCGCAAGATGCACAGCTGGTCCGTGCCGGGCGAACGCATGATCGCGCTGATGACCGCGGGCAACCTCGCCACCACGCAGGCGGTGATCAGCCAGCTCGAGGAACGCAGCAAGGCACCGCACGAACGCCGGCCATCCGTGCTGGAAGCGCCGACGATGTTCCAGGTCGCAACGATCGTCGGCAATCTGCTGCACGACGTGGTCGAGCGGCGGCAGGACGGGCAGCTGTCTGCGCAAGGACCCCGCTTTACCGCCTCGATCATCATCGCCGGGCAGATCAAGGGCATGGAACCGCGCCTGTTCATGATCTATCCCGAAGGCAACTTCATCGAAGCCTCGTTCGACACCCCGTTTTTCCAGATCGGCGAGACCAAGTACGGGCGCCCGATCATCTTGCGCGGGTACGACCGGTCGATGAGCTTCGAGGATGCGGTCAAGCTGCTGATGGTGTCGTTCGATTCCACCGTGGCGGCCAACTTGTCGGTCGGGCTGCCGTTCGATCTGCTGGTGATGGAGCGTGACAACTTCGAACCGCTGCACCAGCGCCGGATTCTCAACAGCGATCCCTATTTCAAGGCGATCTCGTCCGGCTGGGGCGAGGCGTTGCGCCAGGCGTTCCACTCGCTGCCGGCCTATTCGTTCGACGATCCCGCCGCGCTGCCCAGCCCGATCGAATAGCCGCTTCGGCAGCGTCAACCGGCTACGCGGCTGGCTGTACCCAGCTTCTTTAGAGCCCCTCCGACGGCGCCTCGCAAGGGCGCCGTTTCGGCGTGAGCGAACCATCCGATTTCGACGTACCGATGGTGCTTAAGTAATTGTACTAAGGTGAATTGCTTGCTGCAAAATGGGTCGGCGTCAACCGTATTCGGTTACTGATTGTGGTGGCCGGAATAGGTAGTTGCGGCTGTAACAACAAACGATTTCACGCCATTTTGAAGCGGACTGGGATTTTTGGTCCGATTTGGAAGTGACCAACAGCAGGACTTCGTACGTATGCAAGCCATGCAGCTGGATTTGATGGTCCGAAACGGGTTGATTGCCGATAGCCAAGCGAGCTGTGGTGACCACTTAGTAACATCCATGAGCAACGCCACCCTTCACATCCTCGACAGCGACGCGGCACGCCGTGCCAAGCTCGCGCGCCTTGCCTTCACGGCCGGGTTCCATGCCGAAATCTATGCCGATTGTGCAGAACTGCTGGGGCATGCCCCGACCTCGGGCATGGTGTTGATCCACGATGAACGCGGCACCGAGGTGCAGCACCTGATGGCCCAGATGCTTGCCTTCGGCGCGTGGTTGCCGGTGGTGGCCGTGGCCGAGGACCCCGACACGGTCAGCGTGGTGCAAGCGATCAAGGCCGGCGCGCTCGACTATCTGGCGCTGCCGCTCGACATCGGTCCGCTCAAGGAAGCGGTCGCACGAGCGGAAGTCGAAGCCGAAGGCCATCGTGCCCAGCGCGCCCGTGCCGCCGAAGCACGCCAGCGCATCGGCCGGCTCTCGATGCGCGAGCGCGAAGTGCTCGATCGCCTGGCCGCCGGCTGCAGCAACAAGGCGATCGCCCGCGACCTAGAGATCAGTCCGCGCACGGTCGAGATCCATCGCATGAAGATGATGGGCAAGCTGGGCGCGCGCCATGCCGCCGAAGCCGTCCGGCTGCGGATCGAGGCCACCGGTCTCGACGATCTGGCCGCCTGATTGTTAACGATCCGGCCGCCGTTGCGTTAACCATTAGCCGCAGGGTCGCACCACCCTTCGGGTCGCACTTCAGGACGACAGCGGTAGCAGCCGGGTCGTCCTTCCCAGACACGATCAGTGGCAGAAACGGCCGTCGCCCAGCTCGACATGCAGGTGGTCGCGGTGCGCCGCGTTGTAGTCCGGGCTCAGCACGGTGCCGAACCGCTTGCACGCGCTGGCGCGCACCACGCGCAAGAACTGGCGCACGGCCGGGTCGGGGTTGTTCCAGTCGCCCAGCACGGTGATCCGCCGTCCGTCGGCCAGCGCGAAGCCGGATACGTCGATCGCATTGGCGCTGGCGTGTGCCGACAGCCGGTCGCTGCCCGCGACATTGCGGCATGAATAGCTGCCGAAGGTCTCCACCCGCACCAGCGGGCTGCCGAGGATCTGCAGCGCGGCCCGGCCCGCGCCGAACCGCGTCCAGCCGGTAAATCCGCGCGCCATGCTGCACGACACCACCGGCAGATTCGATACCATGACCAGCCGGTCGTCGCCCGGCACCCCGCGCAAGTCGATCGCGTTGGCGCGGTAGCAGCCATTGCCATAGTCGCGATCGTCGAGCCGCAGGAACGTGTCGTGCGCCCCGCGCAAGTCGGCAAGGCAGCTTTCGCCTTGGGCCGAGGTGGGGCGCGGGATGGCCTGCGGGCCCCTGTGAGCGTTGGCGTGCGCCGCCGTATGCGCGCGGTTGCGGTGCTGCGGCTGCGGGCGCGACGGCCCGAGGCAGCTTGCCAGCAGCGCCACGAGCACGAGCGCCAGAGCGGGGCGGAAGCTTGGTGATTGGGGGGTTGGCATCGCGCGCCATCATGGCGGGCAAATGCTGAACCGCCAAGAAACTGTAACCGGTGCGGTGCAGCATCGGTCCTTGACAGGGGGCGGCTTGTCTCTAAGGCCGCCGACGGGCCACGCGGTCCCAACGCCGCGCGTGCTCTCTGCAAGGAGAGACTACATGACTGAGCTTACCCGTCCGGCGCGCAAGCCTGCGCGCCCGTTCTTCTCTTCCGGTCCCTGCGCGAAGCCGCCGGGCTGGGCTCCCGAAAAACTCGCCACCGAATCGCTGGGCCGCTCGCACCGCGCCAAGATCGGCAAGGCGCGCCTGCAGTACAGCATCGACCTGATGCGCGAAGTGCTGCAGTTGCCCGACACGCACCGCATCGGCATCGTCCCCGGTTCCGACACCGGCGCGTTCGAGATGGCGATGTGGACGATGCTGGGCCAACGCCCCGTCACCACGCTCGCCTGGGAAAGCTTCGGCGAGGGTTGGGTGACCGACGCGGTCAAGCAGCTCAAGATCGATCCCACCGTGATCCGCGCCGACTACGGCCATTTGCCTGAGTTGGGTCAGGTCGATTGGTCGAACGACGTGCTGTTCACCTGGAACGGCACCACCAGCGGCGTGCGCGTGCCGAACGCCGACTGGATCCCCGCTGACCGCGAAGGCCTGTCGTTCGCCGACGCGACCAGCGCGGTGTTCGCCTATGACATCGACTGGGCCAAGATCGACGTCGCGACGTTCTCGTGGCAGAAAGTGCTGGGCGGCGAAGGCGCGCACGGCGTGCTGATCCTGGGCCCGCGCGCGGTCGAGCGGCTCGAAAGCTACACCCCCGCCTGGCCGCTGCCCAAAGTGTTCCGGCTCGTTTCCAAGGGCAAGCTGACCGAAGGCGTGTTCAAGGGCGAGACGATCAACACCCCGTCGATGCTGGCGGTGGAAGATGCGATCTTCGCGCTCGAATGGGCCAAGGGGCTGGGCGGGCTGAATGGCCTGAAGGCGCGCAGCGATGCCAACGCCGCCGCGCTGGATAAGGTTGTGGCCGAACGCTCGTGGCTGAGCCACCTCGCCGCCGATCCAGCCAGCCGCTCCAGGACCTCGGTGTGCCTGTCGGTCGAAGGTGCCGACGAAGCCATGATCAAGGCGTTCGCCGGTGCGCTCGAGAAGGAAGGCGCGGCCTATGACATCGCCGGATACCGCGATGCCCCGCCGGGCTTGCGCATCTGGTGCGGCGCCACGGTCGATGCCGCCGATATCGCGGCATTGGGCCCGTGGCTCGACTGGGCTTACGCTTCGGTGAAAGCCGAAGTGCAGGCTGCCAACTCCTAATATGATCCGTCACCCTGAACTTGTTTCAGGGTCCATTTCTCCCATCGCACCGCCGGAGCCAGTGGCGCGATGGATGCTGAAACAAGTTCAGCATGACGATTTCTGAATTGGAATTTCCCATGACCAAGCCCCGCGTACTCATTTCCGACCAGATGGACCCCAAGGCCGAGCAGATATTCCGCGAGCGCGGCTGCGATGTCGATGTCATCACCGGCAAGACGCCCGAGGAGCTGGGCGAGATCATCGGCCAGTACGATGGCCTCGCGATCCGTTCGACCACCAAGCTGACCAAGGAGCTGATCGCCAAGGCGACCAACCTCAAGGTTGTCGGCCGCGCCGGGATCGGGGTGGACAACATCGATATCCCCGCTGCATCGGTGAAGGGCATCGTGGTGATGAACACCCCGTTCGGCAATTCGATCACCACCGCCGAACACGCCATCGCGCTGATGTTCGCGCTCGCCCGCCAGCTGCCCGAGGCGGACGCCTCGACCCAAGCCGGCAAGTGGGAGAAGAACCGCTTCATGGGCGTGGAAGTCACCGGCAAGACGCTGGGGCTGATCGGCGCGGGCAACATCGGTTCGATCGTCGCCAGCCGCGCGCTGGGGCTGCGCATGAAGGTGGTGGCGTTCGATCCGTTCCTCACCCCCGAACGCGCGGTGGAGATGGGCGTGGAGAAGGCCGATCTCGACACGCTGCTGGCGAAGGCGGACTTCATCACGCTGCACACGCCGCTGACCGACCAGACGCGCAACATCCTGTCGGCCGAAAACCTCGCCAAGACCAAGCCGGGCGTGCGCATCATCAACTGTGCGCGCGGTGGGCTGATCGATGAGGTTGCGCTGAAGGCCGGGCTCGATTCGGGCCACATCGCGGGCGCCGCGCTCGACGTGTTCGTGAAGGAACCGGCCAAGGAATCGCCGCTGTTCGGCACGCCCAACTTCATCTCCACCCCGCACCTCGGCGCCTCGACCGACGAGGCGCAGGTCAACGTGGCGATCCAGGTGGCCGAGCAGCTGTCGGATTACCTGATCAGCGGCGGGGTCACCAACGCGCTCAACATGCCGTCGCTTTCGGCCGAGGAAGCGCCGAAGTTGAAGCCCTATATGGCGCTGGCCGAGCGCCTGGGCAGCCTGGTGGGCCAGCTGGCGCACGACAACCTCACCAAGATCAGCATCGAGGTCGAAGGCGCCGCCGCGCAGCTCAACATCAAGCCGATCACCGGCGCGGTGCTGGCGGGGCTGATGCGTCGCTATTCGGACACGGTGAACATGGTCAACGCGCCGTTCCTGGCCAAGGAGCGCGGATTGGACGTGCGCGAAGTGCGCCATGACCGCGAAGGCGTGTACCACACGCTGGTGCGCGTCACCGTCGCTACCAGCCAGGGCGAACGCTCGGTCGCGGGCACCTTGTTCGGCAACACCCAGCCGCGCCTGGTCGAAATCTTCGGCATCGGCATCGAGGCCGATCTCGACGGGCACATGCTGTACATCGTCAACGAGGATGCGCCCGGCTTCATCGGCCGCATCGGCACGCTGCTGGGCCAGAACGGCATCAACATCGGCACCTTCCACCTCGGCCGGCGCGATGCCGGTGGCGAGGCGGTGCTGCTGCTCTCGCTCGACAGCCCGATGCCGCAGGACCTGATGAAGGAAGCCTGCGCGCTGCCCGGCGTGAAGACCGTGCGCGCGCTGGAATTCTGATCAGGCGTTGGCGAGCGTCCTTCGACAGGCTCAGGACGAGCGGGGGTGGATTCACTTCCGTTCGTCCCGAGCCGGTTGTTAAAATTTCCGCTCATCCTGAGCTTGTCGAAGGATCGCTTTTCTTCTTTGCTTTGCGCTATGTCGCCAAAAGAAGGGCAGTCCTTCGACAGGCTCAGGACGGTCGGGAATAAAGATTTATCATGGACGACAGCGACCCCGATCTGCTCCCCGAGGGGCTTGAAGACCGCCTGCCGCGCAGCGCGGCAGCGGCGACGCGGGCGATGCGCGCGATCCAGGACGTGATGCACGGCCACGGTTACGACCGCGTGCTGCCGCCGATGATCGAGTTCGAGCGCAGTCTGGCCAGCCGCATGGCCGGCATCCAGTCGCGCCGCATGTTCCGCTTCGTCGATCCGTCGAGCCTGCGGATGATGGCGCTGCGATCGGACATGACCCCGCAAGTGGGCCGCATCGCCGAAACCCGGCTGGTGCAGGCGCCGCGCCCGCTGCGGCTGTGCTATTCCGGACAAGTGCTGACGATCAAGGGGCAGGGCCTCGATCCGGCGCGCGAGCGGTTGCAGTGCGGCGCCGAACTGATCGGCGTGGACAATGTCGCGGCGGCGAGCGAGATCGTCGCGCTGGCGATCGAAGCGCTGGCGGCGGCGGGTGCGCACGGCATCAGCGTCGATTTCACGCTGCCCGACCTGGTCGATACGCTGTCCGAAAAGGCCATGCCGTTGCAGCCCGGTCAGATCGACGCGGTGCGCCGCGAGCTCGATTCCAAGGACGCCGGCGGGCTGGTCGATGCCGGCGGCGCGGCCTACGTTCCGCTGCTGTACGCTACAGGCGAGTTCGAGAGCGCGCTGGCGCGGCTGGCCGAGATCGATGCGGGCGGGGCGCTTGCCAGCCGGATCGCGGCCTTGCGCCAGATCGCGGCGAGCCTTGACGGCACCGCGCGGCTGACGCTCGACCCCAGCGAACGCCACGGCTTCGAATACCAGAGCTGGTTCGGCTTCATGCTCTATGCACAGGGCGTGCGCGGCGCGGTCGGGCGTGGCGGCACGTACCGCATCGCGGGTGAGGGTGAAGGCGAAGTCGCCACCGGCTTCTCGCTCTATCCCGACGCGCTGATCGACCTGGCCGCCGCCAGCGAAGCGCCGCAGGACGCGGTGTTCCTGCCGCTGGGCCACGACCGCGAGACTGCCGCGCGGCTGCGTTCGATCGGCTGGCGCACGGTCGCCGCGCTCGACGCTGCCGATGGCGCCGCGCGACTGGGCTGCACGCATGTGCTGGGCGCCAACGGGCCGGAGCCGCTGTGAACCTGTCACAGGCTTGACTTGCGCCGCCCAGTCACCCTACGGCGCGCACCGCATCAGGAGCCTTCGCTCCGACCAACCATCCGCAACGCCGAGTCCTGTCGAAGGGCGTTTTCCGGATCCACCTGGCAGGGTGGAGGAGTGTATCCATGGCCAACGTCACCGTGATCGGCGCCCAGTGGGGCGATGAAGGCAAAGGCAAGATCGTCGATTGGCTGGCCAGCCGCGCCGACGCCGTCGTGCGCTTCCAAGGCGGCCACAATGCCGGGCACACGCTGGTCGTAGGGAACGAGGTGTACAAGCTCAGTCTGTTGCCGTCGGGCATCGTGCGCGGCACGCTGTCGATCATCGGCAACGGCGTGGTGCTCGACCCGTGGGCGCTGAAGGCCGAGATCGAGAAGCTGACCGGGCAGGGCGTGACGATCCATTCGGAAAACTTCGCGATTGCCGACAACTGCCCGCTGATCCTGCCGCTGCACCGCGATCTCGACGGGTTGCGCGAAGGCGCGGCGGGCGCGGGCAAGATCGGCACCACCGGGCGCGGCATCGGCCCCGCGTACGAGGACAAGGTCGGTCGCCGCGCGATTCGCGTGTGCGATCTGGCGCATCTCGATGCGCTCGACAGCCAGCTTGATCGCCTGTGCGCGCACCACGATGCGCTGCGCGCCGGCTTCGGCCAGCCGCCGGTCGATCGCGCCGCGCTGATCGAGGAGCTGCGCGAGATCGCGCCGTTCGTGCTGCAGTTCGCGCAGCCGGTGTGGAAGCGCCTGAAAAAAGTGCGCAAAGCCGGCGCGCGTATCCTGTTCGAAGGCGCGCAGGGCGTGCTGCTCGATGTCGACCACGGCACCTATCCGTTCGTCACCTCGTCCAACACCGTCAGCGGCACCGCTGCCAGCGGATCGGGGCTGGGGCCGAACTCGACAGGGTTCGTGCTCGGCATTGTCAAGGCCTACACCACGCGCGTGGGATCGGGTCCGTTCCCGACCGAGCTGGAGGATGAAACCGGCCAGAAGCTGGGCGAACGCGGCCACGAATTCGGCACCGTCACCGGGCGCAAGCGCCGCTGCGGCTGGTTCGACGCGGTGCTGGTGCGCCAGTCGTGCGCGATTTCGGGCGTGACCGGCATCGCGCTGACCAAGCTCGACGTGCTCGACGGGTTCGACAAAGTGCGCATCTGCACCGGCTACCGCCTGCGCGGCAGCGATGGCGTGGTCAAAGTGCTCGACTATTTCCCCAGCCATTCGGCCGACCAGGCCTCGGTCGAGCCGATCTACGAGGAAATGGACGGCTGGAAGGACACCACCGCCGGCGCGCGCAGCTGGGCCGACCTGCCGGCGCAGGCGATCAAGTACATCCAGCGCGTGCAGGAACTGATCGAAACGCCGGTCGCGCTGGTTTCCACCAGCCCCGAGCGCGAGGACACCATCCTCGTGCGCGATCCGTTCGTGGATTGACCATGCGGCTGCCGCGCCGGGTGCTGCCGCTGGCGATGGCAGTGGCAGGCGCGGGCGCGATGCAGGCGTCGGCGCAAGTTGCCGACGCGGGCGAGCCATCGGCCGAGGTCGATCTGGTCGTGGTGCACAAGGCCGCGCGCCAGCTGATATTGCAGGCCGGCGGCCGCGTGGTGCGCACCTACGATCACATCCAGCTGGGCGAGCAGCCGGTGGGCCCCAAGCATTTCCAAGGCGACGGGCGCACCCCCGAAGGCCGCTACACCATCGATTACGGCAATCCTTCCAGCAGCTATCACCTCTCGCTGCACATCACGTATCCCGATTCGCGCGACACCGCGCTGGCGCGCGCGGCGGGTCGCGCGCCCGGCGGGCAGATCTTCATCCATGGCCAGCCCAACGGTACCCATGGCCGGGTGACGGGCGACTGGACCGATGGCTGCATCGCGCTCGACGATGCCGAAATTGAGGAATTGTGGGAGCTTGTGCCCGATGGCACCCCGATCGAGATCGGTCATTGATCCAAAACCGAAGTTTCTGATCTTGACCTGAACCCTTTTTGTTCTACGCCTGTTCTGGCGCGGAAACGTTACGCAAAGGCACATGGCGCCGCATCGGTGTCGCGTTCAGCCCGGCGTGGCCCGCGATCGGAGGTCAAGGCTGATGAGCACCGCTGCGTACCGGTTCGACCGCGACCCCGCCAACGATTTTGGGACGCAGCCGCTGGTGGTTTCGATCTTTGCCGATCGCAGCTATTTGCGCGCCGAAATCGCGGAGGATGCGGCAGCGGCCGGGCTGCGTGTGGCGCAGGCCACCGACTTGGCGCAACTGCTGCTGTCCGACCAATCGCGGCCAGACGAGTTGCGGCCAGATGACGCGCGGGCAGACCAAGTGGGGCCGGTTGAATACAAGCTGGGCGATCTCGTGCTGGTCGATTGCCCGGTGATCGACGGGGCTGAGATGGCGGCGCTGTCGCGGCTCGACATGCGCGTTGCGCAATGCGGGGCGCAAATGGTGGTGTCCACCAGCATCGGTTCGCTGGACGATGTGTTCGGCTGCCTCGACCAGTCCGACGCGCAGATTCTCGTCACCCCCAGCCGCGCCGAACGGATGATCGCGCTGGGCCGCATCATGGCGCGCGGCGCCGGTGCGCGCGTGCGCGAACTGGGTGAGGACGAACGCCTCGCGCTGTTGCGCCTGACCGAACAGGTCACCCAGATCGCACAGAAGCTCGACAGCCTTTCGGGCGGCGGTCCTTTTGCGAATGGCGGCGGCCATGGTCCTGGTCTCGGCAATGCGATGCGGGGCAGCTTCGATGCTGGCGCTGGCTGTGATGATGGCGATGACGATCGCAATGGGGACGACGATCCATCGGCCTTCCGCTTCCGCTCGCCCGCGCCGGGCTACACCGCTGCTCCGCTTCACGCCGCCGCTGCCGATCCGGCCACCGACCGGCTGGTGCGCGCATCGCGCCATCCGCTGCCCGATCCGCGCCTGATCCGGCGCGTGATCCGGCAGCGCCAGTTGCGCGCGCGCTTCTTCGAAGGTGAGCTGTTCGCCGATCCGGCGTGGGACATGCTGCTCGACCTCACTGCCGCGCGCGCCGAACATATCCGCGTGTCGGTGACTTCGCTGTGCATCGCCTCGGGTGTTCCGCCCACCACCGCGCTGCGCTGGATCGGGCAGATGACCGACGTCGGGCTGCTCCAGCGGGTGGACGATGAAACTGACCGGCGCCGCGCGTTCATCACCCTCACCGAAAAGGCGGCGGATGCCATGGCGCGCTACTTCGGCGAACTGGGCAACGGCGCCGCCAAGCTCGTTTAGGGCGATCGCCCGTTCCCCTCGCATCGTCGGGGCTGCTTTGGCTGTCCCGATCTCCGCAATATCCGTCACGCTAGGGGCGTTGTCGGCTCGGACGGATGTCCTGGCTGCTGCGGCTGTCAACGGTGGCGATCGCGTCGCCGCGCCGCCGTGGGCATTGCCCGCCCCGTGCGGGCCCGCAAGTTGCGCGCCCGCCCTCTCCCGCCCGCCACATGCTCGCCCACATCACCCGCTCACTTCGGCCCGGTTCCTTTCGCATCCGGTTCGGTTGGTTCGGTGTCCGTCGCGTGCCAACGGCGTCATTCGCGTGACGCGGAAAGCGGATGTGTCATCGAACCTACTTCAATCGGACACGCAGCCGTCGCACTTGGCCCCTACCGCCGCCTCGGGTTGGGGGGCGAAGTCGGCGCGTGCGCGCGTTCGGCGGGCGCTCCCTTTGCGATTTTCAAGGGGGCTTAGATGCAACGCGTTTTCAGGACTTTCATCACGCGCGTCGTTCCGGTCATGCTGGCCGGCGTTTCGACCACGGCGATGGCCGCGACCACCGATACGGATAGCGGCGCGTCCGCCGCTGCGCCATCCGCAGTGACCGCCGATGCGGCAGCCGCGGCAGACGGGGCGGCCAGCGGGCTGGGCGAAATCATCGTGACCGCGCAGAAGCGCCCCGAAAACCTGCAGCAGACGCCGATCGCGATTTCGGTGCTCGGTGCTGACGACCTGACCAACCGCCACGCCCAGTCGCTGCTCGATCTGGGGGACGGCGCGGTGCCCTCGCTGCGCATCGCGCCGTTCTTTTCGCGCCCCAGCGCGCTGATCATCAACGTCCGCGGGGTGGGTGTGCTGTCGGATTCCAACCAGCCGGCGCGCGATCAGGGCGTGGGCATCTACATCGACGGGGTCTACCTCGGCCGCGCCCAAGGGCTTGGCTCAGCACTGTTTGACGTCGCCAACATCGAAGTGCTCAAAGGCCCGCAAGGCACGCTGTTCGGCCGCAACACCGAAGGCGGCGCAGTCAACATCGTGACCAAGCGGCCGAGCGGTGAATATAAGGTCAACGCCACCGTGGGTGCCGGAAACTACGGCAGCTACAAGGGTGAAGTCCATGTCGATCTGCCTGAATTCGCCAATCTGAGCGTCAAGCTCGATGGGATCGTCAGCCATCGTGGCGGCATGGTGAAGAACCCGCTGGCCGGCGCTTCGGACTTCAACGCCTATGACAAGCGCGGCATCCACGGCGAAGTGCTGTGGAAGCCGGCGCCCAACTTCAGCGCCGATCTGTCATACGATGCGTCGTACGATGCGACCACCACGCTGTACCTGCAGCTGATTTCGCCCGGCACCGGCCTGGCCGCTACCGCCACGGCACCGGCGCTTGCACCCAACAAGCTCGCCGCGATCGGCCCGGTCCAGCCGACTCGCGCCTCGACCGCCGTAGTCGGCTCTCCCGAACAGCCCGGAATCGGTAACACGCACGGCGTGCGCCTCGGTCTCGATTGGCACATCGCCCCGCAAGTGACGCTGAAGTCGATCACATCGTATCGCACGCTGCGCCAGAGCCAGTTCGACAACGGCAATGCGGTGCCGTCGCTGCAGCAACCGCTGACCACGGCCAACCCCACCGGCAGCTTCGTCGGCTTCGCATTCTCGCGCTACAGCCTCGCCAAGTTCAAGCAGCACCAGTTCAGTCAGGAACTGCAGGCCGTGGGCGAGCTCGACCGGCTGCAGTTCGCGTTCGGCGCCTTGTATTATCAGGAAAAGGTTTCGGACAACGCGCAGACGGTCAACACCAACGTGTTCGCCGATGCGGCGGGCATCGGCTACACCTTGCGCAACTACAATCTCGACACCCAGCCGCTCGATCGTGCGAGCCACGTCAAGACCACCAGCATCGGTGCCTATGGCCAGGCGACTTACACGCCGCCGCTGCTCGACGATGCGATCCACCTGACCGCAGGCGGCCGCTATACCCACGACAAGAAGGAGGGCGCGCTCGACATCGTCAACGGGGCAGCTCCGATTCTGCCGGTCAACGGCACGAACGTGGTCGGGCCGATCCCGCTCAATGCGTCGTGGTCGCGCTTCGATCCGATGGTCAATCTGGCGATCGACGCATCGCGCGACATTCACTTTTACGGCAAGTGGAGCACCGGCTACAAATCGGGCGGCGCCAACTCGCGCTCGCTCAGCTACCAGACGTTCAATCCCGAAACCGTCTCGATGTTCGAGATCGGCGCCAAGACGGAGTTCTGGAACCGCCGCGCGCGGCTTAACGTGGCCGCCTATACCGGCCGGTACAAGGACATCCAGCTCGACTTCAGCGGGTTGTACGAGGATGTGATCAACGGCGTGCGCGTGGCGACAACGCGTACCACCACCAACACCGTCAATGCGCCAGGCACCGGTCGGCTCAAGGGCATCGAGGCCGAGTTCACGCTCGCCCCGGTCACCGGCCTGACGCTGACCGCCAGCTATGCCTATAACAGCGTGAAGATCCCCAACACGCTGAACCCCTTCCCGCAGACGGGCGGGGTGTTCATCACCGTGCCGGTGCCGATCTACCAGGTCTATACCCCCAAGTACGCGGCCAGTGGCTCGATCGATTACGAGATCCCAGGCAACGGGTTCACCTTCCGTGGACACTTCGATGGCAACTATGACTCCGGCTACTACGCCAACTACACCGACACCACGTACGATCCGGTGACCCGCGCGGTGCGCTTTGCGCAGCCCAAGGGCGAGCATGGGCTGGTGTTCAACGGTCGATTGGCGATTGCCGATATCGACATGGGCGGCACCGGTGCGAAGTTGACCGTCGCGGTGTGGGCGCGCAACCTGACCAACGAACAGCACTTGTTCTACAAGTCCGGCTCGCCGACCTCCGGGGTCACCGGCTTCTACAACGATTTCCGCACGTTCGGTGTGGAAGCCAATATCAAGATGTAGGCCGTTGCGGATGCGGGGCGGGATCTTGCGAACCCGCTCCGCGTTCGCTTCCGCAGGGTCGGCGATGCGTTTAGTGCTGGTTCGGCCAACGCCGGTGCGGCACCGGCCCAAAAAGCAACACGACCGCGTGAAACGAGGTGTTCGATGAGGTTCCTGTTCGCGCTGCTGCTGGGCACAGCCTCATCCATGGTATCGGGCCAGGCGCTCGCTTCCCCACCCGCACCGGCGCCGATGCTCCCGACCGGGCAGGCGCTGACTCCGCTGGCGGCGCCCGGTGCGCGGTTCGAACCGCTGGTCGCGCGGACCGGGCCACGGCCCGATACGCTCGCCGATGGTGCCTCGGCCATGGCGATGAGCCCCGATGGCCGGACCATGCTGATGCTGACCAGCGGCTTCAATCGCGTCAACGGCGCCGATGGCGCGATCCTGCCCGACCAGTCCAACCAGTATCTGTTCGTCTATGCCGTCGACGATGCGGGCAGCCACTGGCTGCAGACGCTGACTGTCCCCAACAGCTATTCGGGTGTCGACTGGCTGCCCGATGGTTCGGGCTTCGTGGTCGGCGGCGGCGTGGACGATGTCGTCCATCGCTTCGTGCGCGGCGCGGGCGGCTTCGCGGTCGCCGGCGCGCCGATCAAGCTCGGCCATCCCGGCGGCAATGGCTTTGACGTGAAGCCGCAGGCGGCGGGTGTGGCCGTCAGCCCCGATGGACGGCGCGTGCTCGTCGCCAATTACTACAACGATTCGGTGTCGCTGATCGATCTGGCCACCGGCACCGTTATCGCCGAGCGGGACATGCGACCGGGCAAGGTCGATCCGCGCCAGTCGGGCGTGGCCGGCGGTGAGAACCCGTTCGCGATCGTGTGGACCGACAATGCGACCGCGTATGTTTCCGCGCCACGCGACCGGCAGATCGTGCGGCTGGCGGTAAACGCCGGCTCGGTGGACGTCACCGCCCGGATTGCCATGCTGGGGGAACCCACCGCGCTGCTGTTCGATGCGCGTGCCGGGCGGCTCTATGCGACGCAGGACAATGCCGACCGCATCGCCATCGTCGCTACCGGCACCGGCCGGCTTGTCGCCGAACCACGGCTGGGCATGCCTGCGCAGATGGCGGTTCTGCCGGGCAAGGGCACCAACCCCAACGCGCTGGCGCAACTGCCCGATGGGCGGCTGCTGGTGACGATGGGCGGCATCAACGCGCTCGCGATCGTGCGCGCGACCGCCACCGGTGCCGAAGTCGAGGGGCTGGTGCCGACCGGCTGGTATCCCAGCGCGGTGGCCGCCAGCCGCGACGGGCGGCACGTGTTCGTCGCCAACCGCAAGAGCCCGCCCGGTCCCAACCCGCAGGGCTGCCCACCCAAGAATGCCACGGTCAAGGCGCAGGCCAACGCGTGCGGTGCTGCCAACCAGTATATCTTCCAGCTCGAAAAAGCCGGGTTGCTGCAGTTCCCGATGCCCGACGCGGGCGCGCTGGTGAAGACGACGCTGCAGGTGGCCGACAACATCGGGCTGTCGGCCACGGCATCGCGCGCGGCAGCGCAGGCGCGGATAGCCGCGTTGCGCAAGAAGATCCGCCACGTGGTGTTCATCGTGAAGGAGAACCGCACGTACGATCAGGTGCTGGGCGACCTGCCCATCGGCAACGGCGATCCCTCGCTGGCGATCCTGGGCCGGCGGCTGACGCCCAACCATCATGCGCTGGCCGAACAGTTCGTGACGCTCGACAATTTCTACGACAGCGGCGAACAGTCGAGCACCGGCTGGACCTGGACCACCGCCGGTCGCGTGCCCGACCTGCTCGAAAAGACCGCGCCGGTGAACTATGCCCAGCGCGGGCTGGCCTATGAAGCCGAGGAAGTCGACCGCTTCATTGCCACGTCGCAGACCCCGGCCGAGCGCCACGCCACCAACCCGCAAGTCCCGGTCGATCGCGACCTGCTGCCGGGCTCTGCGCTGCTCACCGCACCCGATGGCGACGATGACGACGAACAGGGGCAGGGCTTCTTGTGGAACGCCGCGATCAAGGCCGGGCTGTCGGTGCGCAACTACGGGTTTTCCGATGCCTCGGTCTATGACACCGGCCTGCCGGGCGCGGTGCCGCTGGTGCGCGAGCCGTTCAAGACCGGGCAGCACATCTACACCCCCGCCGACAGGCTGCTGGCGACGCGCAGCGATCCCTATTTCCGGGGGTTCGATCAGAAGTTTCCCGATTTCTGGCTGGCCAAGGAATGGCTGCGCGAATTTGCCGGCCAGCAAAAGCGCAACGCCATGCCCGCGCTCACGCTGCTGCGGCTGAGCCACGATCACTTCGGCGATTTCAAGGATGCGATCGATGGCGTCGATACCGTCGAAACGCAGATGGCCGACAACGATTTCGCCGTGGGCATGGTCATCGAAGCGATCAGCACCAGCAAGTTCCGCAACGATACGCTGGTGTTCATCATCGAGGACGATGCGCAGAACGGCGCCGATCATGTCGATGCCCGGCGCAGCATCGCCTTTGTCGTCGGACCCTATGTGCGCCGGCAGGCGGTTGTTTCCACGCGCTATGACACGGTCAGCATGCTGCGCACGATCGGCAGCGTGCTGGGGCTGAAGCCGCTGGGCCTCAACGATGCGCTGGCGCTGCCGATGGTCGACGTGTTCGATACCGTGGCGCACGACTGGGCCTACACCGCGCGCGCGGCGGGCGTGCTGGCGACCACGAAGCTGCCGATCCCGCGCGACCGGCTGGTGGCGGCGGCGCAACCTTGCCCCAACCACGACGCTGCCTACTGGACGGCGGCCATGGCCGGGCAGGACTTCCGCCACGAAGACCGCCTCGACACTGCGAAGTTCAACCGCGCGCTGTGGCAGGGGTTGTCCGGCGGCGTGACGCAAGCCCACGCGACCGCGTTTCCCTGCCTGTAGAGCGCCCGGCCATCAGGTCGGGTGGCCACCGCTGCCCATGCAGCGACGACACCGCCGCGCGATCGTGGCGGATCCGGCATGGTGGTTGAGGGTTCGAGGAACGGGGCGGCACCGGCGACCGCACATCGGACGAGTCCCGGAACTGCAATATAGTAACGATACCATCACACTGGGTCAAAAAGGTGCCGCCGTTCAGGGAACGCCTGCGGATGGCTGCCGTGCAAGGGTTTCGGGCTGCGCATGAAGTCGGACGACGATCATCAGGACGGATTTGCGTCATCCGATCGCGTCGGGCCGGATCGCGCCGGGCCCGATCCCTGTTCGATACCCGAACTGTCCGCCGCCGAACGGTTGATGCTGGTCGAGTTCGCCCGCGTGATTCGCGCGCGGCCGGTGCGCTCGATCGTGGCCGAGAGCGCGCTCGAACACGCGGCCGCCGTTCTCGAAGCGACCGCCTTGCGCGCAACCGGCGGTGATGGCTCGCCCGACGATGTGGTCGCCGGACCTGTCGCCGGCTAGCCTGGCCCTCCGCCAGGATGTGGCGATCAGGGATCGACTGCAAGGCGCCCCAGGGCCGGGTCATCGGTGAAGAAGGCATCGACGCCCGCCGCCAGATAGTGCCGGATTTCGGCCACGCTGCCCGCCGGGTTGCGCGCCGTATCGCCCGCTGCATCGCGAAAATCTGCAGCGAGATAGCGGTTTTCGGGCCGGAACGTCCAGGTCCCGACCAGCAGTCCGCTGCGATGGGCCTGGCTTGGCAGCGGCGTCGGCGAGCCGAGTTTGCCGTCTGCCGCTTGCGGGACGAGGTCGCGGAAATTCGGCGCGATGAAATCGGCGTAGCGCGCGATCTCGTCGATCCCGGCGGGTGTCAGCCGTTGCCGCCATGTGCGATTGTCGCCGGCAGCCGCGCGGTCGGCGGGGATCGCCCCGTTTTCGGTCAGCTGCATCAGCCGGACGTTGTTGCGGCCCGCCAGACGCGTCCGCAGCCAGAGCAGATTGGCGATCTCGAAGCTCTGGACGATGACCGGCGCGCGGCCCAGATAGCTGTGCATCGCCAGCTCGTCGACGAACCGCTGTTCCAGCGGCAGGCCGATCCCGGCGAAATAGGTCGAGTGCTTGAGTTCGGGAATGATCCCGATCGAGCGGCCCCGGGTCGCGGCCTCCGCAGCGACGAAGTCGATCATTTCGGCGAACGTGACGATCTGGAATTCGCCGTCGTATGCCTGGCTTTCCGGCCGGAACGCGCCAAGTCGTTCCTTCGCGCGCAACGTCTTGAGTTCGGCCAGCGTGAAGTCTTCGGTGAACCAGCCGGTGACCGTTTCGCCGTCGATCGACCGGGTCGCCTTGCGCGTGGCGAATTCCGCGTGCGTGGCAACGTCGGTGGTTTCGGCGATGTTGTTCTCGTGCCGGGCCACCAGCACGCCATCGCGCGTCGCCACGAGGTCGGGTTCGACGAAATCGGCGCCATCGGCAATCGCGCGGGCATAGCTGGCCAGCGTGTGTTCGGGCCGGTGCGCGCACGCGCCGCGATGGCCGAGCACCAGCGGCACGGTTCGGACGGATGCGCCCGCGCGCACCGGCCCGGCCAGCGGGACGGCCGCCAATGCCGCCGCGCCGCCGATCACGTCTCGGCGGCTGACCCCGCGATCGGCCATGATCAGAACGCGGCCGACAGCGTGACGAAGAACTGGCGCGGCGGGATCGGGTAGGCCGAATAGCTGTTCGTTGCCGATCCGACCGAAACCGTCGACAAGCCGGTGATGTCGACGCCGGGCAGCGTCTCGATCGCCTTCAGCGGCGAAACGCCCGGCAGGATCTTCTGGATCTCGGACGCGGGGATCTCCGTGGCCGAACGCGTCGATTTGGCGGTCACGATGATCGATTCGGTCAGCGCCTCGCCGGATGAATCATCGGCTGCCGGAGCGTCCGCTGCCGCCGGCGCGATTTGCGCAAACGACGGAACGGCCGCCGTGGCAGCAACCATCGCCCATATCGACAGAGTGGAACGCAACGCTGAACGATAGATCATGAAAGGCCCCCGGAGACGACGCAGATGCTGCACGTGCGAGGGGAGCTAGAGCGGTCAAGTGACAGGACCGCGATGGTTTTGCGTAAGTTCGAAGAACGCCGGCAGAATTACCCCGCAGCCGGTTCGATCAGTTTGCGGCCGGCGCGGGTTTGCCGGCGGGCGCGTGCTCGACCGGCCCCAGCAGGGCAGGCTCGAAGATCAGCGCGCAGACCAGCGTCCAGATCAGCGAGATCATCAGGATCAGCCCCATGCTGGCGGTGCCGGGGTGATGCGAGAACCACAGCGCGCCGAATGCGCTGCCGGTCGCCAGGGCACTGCACACCACGGCGCGGGCCAGACTGGACTGCAACAGGTCGCTGACCCCGCTGCGCCACGCCATCACGAAATAGATGTGGAACGCGACGCCGACGCCGAACAGCAGGGGAAAGGCGATGATGTTGGCAAAGTTGAGCGGCTGGCCGATCACCACGCAGGTCCCCAGCGTGAGAAAGCCCGACAGCACCACCGGCGCGAGGGTGAACGCCACTTCGCGCACACTGCGCAGCACCGCGTACAGCAGCAGGCTGACCAGCATCAGCGCCAGCACCCCGGCATCGATGAACGCGCGGGCGACGGTTCGCGCGGCTTCCTGCGTGGAAACCGGCAGGCCGGTCGCCTCTGGCGCGACCTTGCGGACGGCGGCGGTGAAATGTTCCAGCACGGCATTGTCCATGCTGTCGCCCGATGGCGTCACCTGCACCAGCGCCTTGCCGTCCCTGGCCACCCAGTCCGCCGCCATCTCGGGCGGCAGGGTGTCGCGGGAAACCTCGCCGGCCTGCATCGAGGCGCGAATTGCGTTGAGGCTGACGGTCAGCGGCTCGACCAGTATCGTCGCAACTTGCTCGCGCTGCTGGGGTGACGCGGCGGACAGCCGCGCAAAGCTGGTGGCGAGGTGGGCTGCGGCCGTGCCCAAGGCGCCCGGGCGCTTGACGGCCAGATCGCGCAATGCCGCCACGGCTTTGCCGAGTTCCGCCTGTGTCGATCGATCGTCGACGGGCTGGGGCAGGTCGAACGGATTGATCGCGGGATCGAGCAGCAGGCCGGCATCCTGGATCAGCGCCAGCTTGGCAGGCTGGTCGTCGGGCAGGAAACTGGACAGCGTGGTTGCCTGCGCCACTTCGGGCAGGCGCGACAGCCGCTGCGCCATCCGGTCGGCGGACGCGAGATCGGCGGTCATCACGGTGATGGTGTTGGGCGTGCGATCGGGATCGCGCATCAGATCGGCCAGCGCCAGCATCCCGGGCGTGTGCGGATCACGCAAGTGCAAGGGATTGAAATCGAATTTCACCCAGTGCAGCCCGGCGATCGACAGCACCATCGCCAGCGCGAACGAGGCCAGCACCGCCCGGCGGTTGCGGCCCAGCCAGCGGTCGACCGGGGCGGCACCCGCCCAGCCGACGGGCTGTGTGGGGACCGCCGGGTTCAGCTTGACCAGCAGCGCGGGCAGCATCGTGACATTGAGCACGAGCGCGATGATCATGCCGACGCCGGCGATCACGCCCAGTTCGGCGATGCCGATGTAGTCGGTGGGCAGGAATGCGCCCAGCGCCAGGAAGATCGCCGCCGCCGCCATCAGCAACGGTTCGCCGATGGCCATAGCGGTGCGTTCGAGCGCGCCCAGCGGTTCGGCATCCTCGCGGCGCTCGGCGTTGAAGCGCACGCCGACCTGGATGCCGAAATCGACGCCGAGGCCGACGAACAACGGGATGAACGCCACCGAGATCAGGTTCAGCCGGCCGATCGCGAGCAGGCCCAGCGCCAGCGTGATGATCAGCCCGGCGAACACCGTGAGCAGGATCGCCCCGACCATCCGGGCCGAGCGCGTGGCCAGCCACAACGTTGCCACCATCGCCGCGACCATCAGCAATCCGACCATGCCGATGTTGTCGCGGATGGTCCCGAATTCCTCGTCGGCGAGCATGACCTCGCCGGTGATTCCGGTCTTCAGTCCGTGCGCCGCATCGAGGTGCAGCGCGGCGATGTGGCCTTGCAGCGCGGCTTCGGCGGCAGACCCGGGCTGGAGGTCGGTAAAGTCGAGGTGGGGTTGCGCCAGCACCAGGCGCCGGGTCGGCGGGGCGAGCTGGCCCTTGCTGCCCGAGAACAGCCGCTGCCACGAAAACCAGGCGGTCTTCCCGGCCAGCCGCGCATCGATCGCCTGCGCCAGTTGCGCCAGCGGTTGCTCGAGCCGGGCGGTTGCGGCAGCATCGCCATCGGTGGCCGCGCCGGTCGCGGCGGTATCGATGGCCGTCGCCACGCCGCGCAACGAAGGATCGGCGGCCAGCGCGCCAAGCAGCGGCTGGGCATCGATCAGGCGCTGGGTGGTGTCCTTCACCTCCGCCAACGAGGCGAACATCAGGCCTTCGCTGGCCAGGAACGCGTTGCCGTCGGGGCGCTTGACCACCTGAAAATGCTGATGGTCGGCCGTCAGGGCGTCGGCGAGGCGCGCGGCCCCGGCCTCGGCGAGTTCGGGCGTCTGGCCATCGACGACGACCAGAATGGCATCCTGCAGCCCGGGAAACGCCTTTTCGACGGCGGTGTCGTTCTGTCGCCACGCCACCTTGGGCGAGATCAGGTCACCGGTATCGGTGGTGATGTCGAACGCCACGATCGTGTAGGCGAGCGCGAGCGCGACCAGAAAGCCGATCGATGCGAGCGTAGTGAGCGGGCGGCGCGCGGCAGCGAGCATGGCGCGTTGAAGCAGAGTGGACAGCACGGCCGCGGATTGGCTGAAAATGGCGCCCTGGGCAAGCCTGCTCGGGTCCGTCGCTCTCGGCGAAACCGGACGGCACCGAAATTCGGGTTGCAGCGCACCGCCGATCCACTATCCGGTCCGCCGGGGGGCAGGTCGCCTGCATTGCCGGAACCCTGATGGCGCGCGCCGGCTATCGGCTTTCGCCGGAAGGGGCTGCGCCGGGCAGTGGTGAACAGATGACCTGTCGTCAGCGGACCGACGGAATGTCGGTCGCCACCAGATGAGGTCGCTTGTGCAAAACGGTTCGGCGGGGATTGGGGCGTGAGTTCGGTCGCCATGGAAGCTCCGCTCCCCAGACCCGGCTTGTGGCACGGCCTGCCGGAAACGCTCAAGGCGTTCCTCATCCTCGCGCTGTTCACGCTGGCGACCAGAGCTTGGATTTTCGGCGATCCGGTGGTCAATATCGACGAGCAATTCTATCTCATGGTCGGCGACCGGATGCTCCACGGCAGCCTGCCCTACGTCGATATCTGGGACCGCAAGCCGATCGGCCTGTTCCTGATCTATGCCGCCGCCTGCCGGTTATTTGCCGATGCGGTGTGGGGCTACCAGATCATGGCGACGATATCGGTCATCCTGACCAGTTCGCTGCTGTTTGCCATGGCCCGGCGGGCGACGTCGTTCTGGCCGGCACTGGCCGGTGCTGCGGTCTATCCGGCATGGCTGCTGGTGTTCGGCGGGGTCGGGGGCCAGTCGCCGGTGTTCTACGACCTGCCGATGGCCATGGCCGCGGCATGGACGCTCAAGCTGGTGATCGAGCCGCGCAACCGGAACGTGACGGCAGAGGGCTGCGCGATCATGGTGCTGGCGGGCATCGCCATGCAGATCAAGTATGTCGCGATGTTCGAAGGCATCTTCTTCGGGCTGACCCTGCTGTGGCTGGGGTTGTCACGCGGACGGTCGCTGCTCGTGCTCGCCGGCCATGCGGTGGTCTGGGTGCTGAGCGCGCTGCTTCCCACCGTGGCGGCATGGGGCGTCTATGCCGCCATGGGCCACGGCGACGCGTTCGTGCAGGCCAATTTCCTGTCGATCTTCGGGGACACCAACCCGCTGCTCGAAGCCGTGGGGCGGCTCGCCGCGCTGACTTTCGGGCTATCGCCGCTGCTGCTGTGTTTCGGCATCGTCTGGCGACGCCGCGCCGGCATGGACGAAGCGGCGCCGCGCGCGGTGGCGTGGATGCTGGGCTGGGCCATCGCCAGCTATGCCGGGTTCCTGATCTACGGCATCTGGTACGATCACTATGTCCTGCCGGTGCTGATGCCGCTGAGCCTGGTTGCTGCGCTCGCGTTCGGCAGCGTCGGCTGGTGGCGGCGGCTGACCGGGCTGGTGATCGGGCTGGGCCTGGTCGGCGGGACCGCGCGCGCTGCGGTCGACGTGCAGATGAACGGCAACGAACGCGAATTGGCGCAGCTGTCGGCGCTGGTCGCACCCAACCTCGGCAACGGGTGCCTTTATGTGAACGAGGAGCTCTCTGCGCTTTACAAGATCACGCGCAGTTGCCTGCCCACGCGCTTTGTCTTTCCCCAGCACTTGGCGCTGGTCGCCTATCAGCACGCGTTGGGAATCGACCAGCTGTTCGAGTTGCGGCGCGTCCTTGCCAGCCAGCCGGCGGTCATCGTGCTCAGCCTGACGCCGGATGAATATACGCGGCCGGAAACAAGGAGCCTGCTCGAGGCGGCGCTGAAGCGTGGCTATCGGCTGGCGGGTACGGCCATCGTCGGCAACGCGACATATGCCGTCTATCCGTTGATCCGGCCGCCCGCCAGCAAGCCCTGACGTTCGGCTGCCGTCACCGGCCGGGGTGGCAGCACGATCAAGCTGATTTGGGGCTTATTTCGGCGGAGCCCGGTCCGGGTCCGGCAGAGGGTCCGCCAACGGGTCCGTGGCCGGATCGACCGGATCGAGCACTGCTCCTTCCGCCACCGGCTTTGCCTTCAGCGCCGCGATCTCGCCCGCCCGGTCCTGCAGATAACTGGCCCGCAGCGTGGCATAAGGATCGACCGAGTCCCTGCGGATCGATTCGAGTTCCTGATCGACCTCGGCGCGCTTGTCGAGGCCGTCGACCACGCGGATGACCGTGCCGGTCTTGCCCAGGTTCAGGCTGTTGCGCCAGATCGGCCGGTCGCTGTCTGGGTGCGTGATCTTGTAGAGGATCCGCGGCTGGGCAAACGCATCGCCAAAATCGCCGGCGGTGTCGCGCAGCGTCGTCGGACCCAGCACGGGCAGGTAGAGGTACAGGATCGGACCCACCCCGTAATAGCCCAGCGTATCGCCAAAGCCATTGGCGTGGTGGCGAATGTGGAACGGCTTGCGCTTGGCCACGTCGATCAGACCACCGATGCCGAACACCGAATTGATCAGGAACCTAACCACGCCTGCCACCGCGCGGTGCGGATGCAGCTGGACTAGGTCGTTGAAGATGACCAGCGGCTCGGATAGGTTCTGGATGGCGTTGCGCGCGCCATCGCGCGCCGGCTTGGGCACCACCTTGGTATAGACGATCGCGGCAGGGCGCAGGATGAAGCGATCGATCGGCTGGGAGATCGCATAGGAAATGCGGTTGATCGGCGCCAGCGGATCGGCGTCGCCGGGAATGCGCGCTTCGGTAAACGCAGGATCGTCATCGGCCGGAGCGCTCGCTTGCGCGGCGTTGGTGTCAGGCGCAGGATCGACCACTGGAGCAGCAGCAGGATCGCCAACAGGCGCCGTGGCGGCATCGACCACCGGTGCTGCGACAGGAGCGGCTACAGGGGCTGTCACCGGATCGGCAACCGGCGCCGAAGCCGGATCGGCAACCTGGATCTTCGGTCCGCCCGGCAGTGAGGCAACCACGGTCGGAACCGACGGTTCGGGCGCGAATGGCCGGGTGTTCGACACATCGAGCAGTGGCGGCACGAACGGTTGCGGGGTCAGGCTGGCCGCGGCAAAGTACAGGGAAAGCATTATTCAAACGGTCTCCGTCCGCCGCCACGCAACGCCAAGCGCCCGAGTAAAATGAGCAGAAAAGCGGATAGCGTTGCTACTTGCAGTCGGCGAAATGCACATGCCTGGATGAATGACCGCTGATCGTTGGTCTGCCGGAAATAGCACTGTGGGAAGCCAGCACAACAACAGTTTGCCGGACGAGCGCAAAGCGCAGCGGTCGCCGGCCGCAGCGGGCAAGGCGCCATCCTGACCGCGATCATCGTGCGCGTACGCAATCAAAGCACGCCCGAACGAACGCTTGCTGCAACAGGTCCGCCGAGGGGACCGGTTCAATCCCGCATGGGGATTCAGCAGAACTACCGCGTCGGGCTTTCGATACCGTCGGCGAACCGCCTGTCGTGCGCAAGCTCGTCACGCGCCGCGGTAAAATCGGTCAGGAAGGCAGGCTTGGCCATCAATCGTTCGGCAACGACCAGACCCAGCGTCTCGCCGCCGGTCACGTCGCTGCGGAAGTGGACTTCGCACACGATGCGGCTTTCGCCATAGCTGGCGGCGCGCGCCATGATCGGGGTGGCCTTGCCCGGCAGCAGCCGCGCGAGGACCGCTGCCATCGCGTATGCCATGGTGGTGTGCCCGCTGGGATAGCTCGACCAGTCGGCATCGTCGCCCTTGCCGCAATGCTTCAGGCCGGGCGCGGCGACCCACGGCCGGCTGCGGCGGAAGTGCAGCTTGGCGCGATCGGCGGCATCCTTTTCGGCCATCCGCACGTCCCCCATCAGGCGCGCGGTCGCCGGCAGGCGATCGAGCTGTAAGGCCGGACCGATGGCATCGGCGAAGATCGAGGCATTCTTGGTTTCGCTGTCGTGCTGGGCCGCTACCAGCATCGCATCGGTGCGCGCAGCTTCGACCGCACGTAATTCAGCCAGTTCGGCAGCTGCCTGCGCCGAGGTCGGCGCGGGCGGCGGCGGCAGGACCAGCGCCGGATCGAGATCCTGCGGTGTCAGCATCGATGCCGCCGGTGGCGATGTGGCGATCAGCGCGGCACTGGCGAAAACCAGCAGCCCGCGCATCAGAACACCACCGTGATGTCGCCCGTAACCGCCCGGCCGGGCTGGTAGTAGTACTGGTCGAAGTTGTTCGCCAACGGCAGGCCGGCGGACGCGGCCACCGTCTTGCTGTTCGGCGCGATTTGCGTGACGCGACGCGAACCGAACGCATCGGTCACTTCGATCCCGGCGCGAAACGGTCCGAACTCGTAGCTCGCCGCAATGATGGCGGTGTTGTAGCTCTTGATGTCATAGACCGGGTTGCCATCGCCGGTGGCCGACTGCGGCCCGGTGAACTTGTCGATCACCGAGAACTTGAACGGTCCCTGCTTGACGATCACGCCGCCGGCCGCGGTGCTTTTCGGCGCCTGGGCGATCTGCAGTCCGGTGTCGCTGGCCTTGGCGCTGTTGATCGATCCGTTGGCGAACACCGCGATGTTGGGGGTCAGCGCGAAGGCCACCTGGCCTTCCACGCCCTTGTAGACCGCCCCGCCGATATTGGTGAACACCGTGCCGACGCCGGCGACCGGCGAGGAGAAGCTCACGAACTTGTTGGTGAACTTGATGTGATAGGCGTCGAAATCGAACGACAGACGCTCGCCGTGATAAACCACGCCCGCCTGGTAATTGGTCGACCGTTCGGGCTCGAGATTCGAGAACTGCGGGTTGGCGACATACAATGCGCCCAGCGGCGGAGCGAGGAAGCCGCGAGCATATTCGGCATAGGCGGACAGCATCGGCGTGATCGCCCAGTTCGCCTGCACGAACGGCAGGTTGGCCTTGTAGTCACCCGTCACGGTCTGGGCATACCGCGTGGTCTGGTTGTAAGCGGCGATGATCTTGCGCCCGAAATCGACGTGCTTGAAGCCAGGCGTGATCGTCAGCGCCGGAACCGGACGCAGTTCCAGCTCGACGAATTCCTCGGTGTGGTTGCCCTGGCTGTTCTGGTCGAACTTCACGTACAGCGGGGTGAGCGCGCCGGTGACCGGGTTGGTCACCTTCTTTTCGATGTAGTTGAAACCGCCGGTGTTGAGATCGACGTCGGTCTGCTGGCGATAGGTGCGGCTCCATTCGAGCCAGGCACCGGTCGTCACCGTCGCAAAGTCGGTCAGCTTCAGGCGCAGCTTCATGATGTCGCCATAGACGCGGTACTTGTTGGTCTTGGTATAGCCGGGAACGTCACCGACCACCTTGGTCTTGCCGTCGGCCAGCGTGGTGGTGTTGGCGGTCGCGCCGGTCACGTCGAGCGCCGACAGCGTCTCGTTGTCATAGTAGTAGGTATAGGCCTGGTTGGTCAGCACGCTGCCCGGCGCGATGTGCGCTTCCAGCGTGGCGATCTCGAAGTCGGTCGTCTTGTCGGTGTGGTTGTACCCGAAATACTGCGGCGTCTTGGGATCGGCGTTGAGGCTGAAATCCTTGCCGAACTGCGCCTGCTGGAACAGCGTCGATCCGTCCTTGTCGGGCTGATTGAACCGGTTGTTGTTGTAGGTGCCCAGGAAGGTCAGCTTCACGTCGGTGCCCAGCGGCACCACGATCTTGCCGAACAGGTTGTAGTTGCGATATTTTTCATAGCTCAACGCGCCGTCAGTGTGAACGTACTGGCCGGTCACGACCGCCTTGATCCCGTCGCCGCCAAGATTGCCGGTGTTGAGCAACCCGCGCAGGAGGTAGGTGTTGAAGCTGCCGTAGCTGGCCTTGACCTGGCCGCCGAATTCATCGCGCGCGGCGCGGCTGAACAGATTGATGTTGCCGCCGAACGTTGCCTGGCCAAGCTGGCTGGCGTTGCCGGGGCCACGATCGACGACCAGCGTCTCGATGGTGTTCGACGGGAAGAACGTGGTCGAATGGTGGGTCGGATCGTTGGTGTCGCCAAACGGCACGCCGTCATAAGTGATGTTGAACTCGCCGTCCTGGAAGCCGCGGATCTGCGCCTTGGATTCCGACAGGCCGACGCCGTTGTTGCCGTTGAAGTTCGAAACCGACGGGGTGATCAGCGCGATCTGGTCGAAGTCGGCGGTGGCGGGCAGCGAATCCTCTATCAGCGAGCGGCTGACGATCGACTGCGGCTGCTTGGCTTCGAGCGACGCCGTCGTCGGCGCGATTTCATTGATGCGCGTCGCGGTCACGACAATGTCGGAGCCTTCCGCGATGCCGGTCTTCGTCGTCGAAGGCGTCGTCGCATCTTCGGCATGCGCGGGGCTGGCCAGCAGCGCAATTGCGGAAATTCCAGTCATGAGACCGAAACGGCGGACGGTGAACGGATTGCGCATAACGCCTTGAAACTCCCCTAAGCTGGGGTGCGGCTAACAGCGATTCATGACCGCTTGGATGCAGTTTGAAGACGTTTGCGTGACAGGTATTTGATTGGCCTGCGTCATGAAAAGGTCACAAACTTGGTCCGCACCCGACGCTCGCCTGACAGGGCTGCGGGCGGACATTTTAGTGCTATTGCGCGTGACTGCCGCTCACATCAGGAGATCCTGTGAAACGCCTATTCCAAGCCCTGGCCCTGGCCGGTTTCGCATCCGGCGCCGTGTCCGCTAGTGCTGCTGCCGACAAGCCGGTCGTGATCATCACGCTGAAAGACCATCGTTTCACGCCCGATTCGATCCGCGTTCCGGCCGGGCAGAAGATCACGTTCGACGTCACCAACCGCGATGCCACCGCCGATGATTTCGACAGCGACGAGCTTCACGTCGACCGTGACCTCAAACCGCATGAGCGGGCCACATTCGTGGTCGGGCCGCTGCGGGGCATTACGCGTTCAAGGGCGAACTGCACGCCGCGACGGCGCATGGCGAGGTGATCGCCGAGGCACCCACGCCGCATTGAGCGGGTTCAAAACCCTTGTTCGATGCCGACGAACAACCCGCGTCGCGGCCCCCATCCCACCGGTCCCGCGACCAGCCCGGTGCCGTCGCGCAGACGGTAGCGGGCATCGAACAGGTTGATGACATCGACGCGAACGTCGAATGGGTGTCCGTCAAAGTTTGCAGCGCGCCAGACTGCGCTGAGATTGGCCTGTGCGTAGGCGGGCAGATTGCTTCCATCCGGGATGCCGCCCGGGGCGGTTCGCGGAAGGCCGCTGCCGATCAGGACGTCGCCGGCCAAGCGAAACCGATCCCAGCGATAGCCCAGCCCACCCGATGCCGTGACGGTCTGCGCGCCGGTGGTCGCCACGGCATGATCGGTTGCGTATGCCACGACGTCAGGCGCGAAGTAGGCCTGGTTCGACCCGATCTGCCGTCCTCGCGCTTGTCCCACCGCGATATTGGCCCATGCGGCAAGTCCGCCTGCGGCGTACGTTGCGGTCACCTCGATCCCGCGAACGCGGCCGGTGGCGTAATTGAAGGTGAGGGTGCGGTACGATCCCGCCAGCTGCACTTCTTCGAGCAGGTTGGTCGCAGCGCGCCAGTAGGCATCGATGCCCAAGGTCAGGTCGCCCAGCTTCTGTTGCGCCCCGATGTCGTAGTAATCGTCGGTTTCCGCCTTGAGCCCGTCGCTGTGCCGGCCGGGCAGGCGGGCGGTGGTGGCGATCAGGTCGGCCCCGTCGCTGCTGCCGTTCTCGATCGGCGCGGGCAGGAAGTAGCGGGCATAGCCGAGATGGATCGTGGTGGACGAACCGGGGCGCCATACGGCGCTGGCGCGTGGGCTGAATGCCGTGGCATCGCCCCCATCCGCAACGTGATCGACCCGCGCACCCCAGTTGAGTGTCACCTTGTCACCCAGCCGCCATTCGTCCTGGGCAAACAGGCTGTCGGTGCGGCGGCGGGTGCGATCGCTGTCCTTGAACGCGAGCAGGGTCGTCGATGTCGGGCGTCCCGAGGCATCCACCGGGTAGGCCAGCGTCGTCGCACTGCCCTTGTTCAGCGCGGAGGCAACGACCACGCCGCCGCGCAGCGTATGGGCCTCGACCGGTTCGTACGAGACTTCGGCCTGGAAGCCGAAACTGTCGGCGGTCTCGCGAGACGCGCGACCGTAGCCGAAATATCCGACATCTCCGCCATCGCTGGTATCGAGCACGAGGAGCGAGGAGCGGACGAAGCCTGCCAGTTGCAGCGTGAACCGGTCGGTCGTGTGCAGCAGGCTGAGCACGGCAAACCGGTTGGCGTTGCGGGTCAGCGCGCCCAACGGCGGCGTCGTGCCTGCATTGCCGCGCGGATCGGGGATCTGGAACCGCTCATCCGACGCCGACACGATCAGCGATACCCGGTCCTGCGATCCGATGACGCGGTCGAGAAACAGCAGTCCTTCACCCTGGACCGTACGATCGTGGCGCCGGTTCGCGCTGCCATCGGTGCTGGCGATGCCGGCGTTGCCGCGCTGATACTGGCCCGAGGCGAAATAGTTGAGCGTGCCGGCCGATCCGCCATATTCGAACGCGGGCTGGATCGTGGCGTGGCTGCCACCGTACAGTTCGGCCTGCCCGCCGGCCAGATACACGCCATCCTTGGTCTTGATGTTGACCACCCCGCCGGCCTGCAGCCCGTACTGGGCCGGCAACGCGCCGGTGACGAGCTCGACCCTGGAGGCCAGCCTGGCGCTCAGGGTGTCGCCGGGGTCGGTCAGGCCATCGGGCAGGATGACGTTGTTGATGCGATATTGCAGCGAGCCCTGCGATTGTCGCAGCCGCAGTTGCCCCGAAGCGTCCTGGGTGACGCCGGGCGCCTGCAGCAGGATCTGGCTGATCGTTACCGTCTCCCCGCTCGGCCGACCCTCCACGGTATCGTTGCTCAGCGCATAGACCGAAGCCCCCATGGCCGAGCTGACATTTTCGAGCGCGGCATCCAGCCGGCGCGCCGTGACGGTCACCTCGGTAACGGGACGCCCCGGGCCATCATCGCCATCCGCGTCCTGTTGGGCCAGCGCCGGTGCGGGCAGGGTCGCCGCCGCAGCAGCAACAGCAAGGAGGATCGAGGTGCGCATGGTTGCTTTCGCCGGGGTCTGAGAATGTGGAAATCGTGGCCCAGGCCGACGATGGCTTAGGCGCCATGCGAGCGATGGTCTAATGCGGCGCTGCTGAACCGGACGACATTGCCGGCAAACTCCAGTCCATCGGCGTCCAGTCCATCGGCGTCCATCCCATCGGCGTCCGTCCCATCGCGCCGGGCGGCCCGACGCGCTTCGTTTGGGCCGCCCATCGCCCTCCGGTCGGCCACGGCAACAACCGGGCGGCGTCTATTGCCACCCCCAGACGGTTGACCTTGCCGCGAAACCCAAGCAATAGCGCCGCATCCTGGCGTGGGGCGGTTAGCTCAGTTGGTAGAGCATCTCGTTTACACCGAGAGGGTCGGGGGTTCGAGCCCCTCACCGCCCACCATGGCCAAGGCGCTTCGGCAACCTCGTTATTTCGCCGCCAGCACATCGGCCAGCATGGCGTCGGTGCGCGGGCCCGACCAGTCGTGCGCGCCGACCATGCGCCACACTTCGCGCCCTTGTGCATCGTAGAGCACCGTCGTCGGCAGCAGCCCGGTGTTGTAGTGGAAGCCGAGGTCGTTCTTGGCGTCCATCCACGGTTCGAGATGCGCGAAGCTGTGCGTGGCGAAGAACGGCTTCACCTTGTCCGCCCCTTGCATGTCCTGCGATACGGTGACCACGCGCAGTGTGCCCTCGTGCGCGGCGGCCAGCTTGTCGAGCATGGGCATTTCCAGCACGCACGGCCCGCACCATGTTGCCCACAAGTTGACCAGCACCGGCTTGCCCTTGAGATCGGGCAGGCGCAGCGTCTTGCCTGCCGGGTCTTCCACGGTGAAATCGGGCATCTGCGATCCGCGGCTGGCGATGTCGAGCGTGCCGTTGAACGCGTCCCCGCCGCCTTGCGCCGCGTCCGGGCCGCCGACCGTTTCGCCGGCGCTGGCGCCTGCCACGCCGCCAGCCGCACTTTTGCTGCCCGGTTGCGCCGCGCCGGGGCTTTGCCTATCGCACCCGCCAAGCGCGATCACCGCGCAAAGCGCCACCACGGTGCTGACGGAGACCAGGGACTTGGCGGATCGCGAAATCATGAACGGCGAAGGCACTAACGGCAAGGCGGGCTCCAATCAGATGTGGGGCGGCCGCTTCGCTGCGGGGCCATCGGCAATCATGCGCGAGATAAACGCCTCGATTCCGTTCGACAAGGCTCTGTGGCGGCAGGACATCGCCGCGTCCAAGGCGCATGTCGCGATGCTGGCCAGGCAGGCCATCGTCAGCGGGGAGGACGCCGCCGCGATCGCGGCCGGGCTCGATACCATCGCCGCCGAATACGCAGCCGACGGCGTGCCCGAGGACTGGGACCTCGAAGACATCCACATGACCACCGAAAGCCGGCTGGCCATGCTGATCGGCCCGGCGGCGGGGCGGCTGCACACCGCGCGCAGCCGCAACGATCAGGTCGCGACCGACTTCCGCCTGTGGGTGCGCGAGGCGTGCGAGCAGGTCGATGCCGGGCTCGCCGCGCTGCAGGTCGCGCTGGTGACGCGGGCGGGCGAGCACGCCGACTCCATCATGCCCGGTTTCACCCACCTGCAGACCGCGCAGCCGGTGACGCTGGGGCATCACCTGATGGCCTATTACGAGATGGCGCGGCGCGACCGGTCGCGCTTTGCCGATGCGCGGACGCGGATGAACCAGTGCCCGCTGGGCGCCGCTGCGCTGGCGGGAACGGGCTTTCCCATCGACCGGGCGATGACCGCGACGGCGCTCGGCTTCGACGGCCCGACCGCCAACAGCCTCGATTCAGTATCCGACCGCGATTTCGCCATCGATTATCTGATGGCCGCCGCGCAGTGTTCGCTGCACCTGTCGCGGCTGGCGGAGGAGTTCATCATCTGGGCCAGCCAGCCGTTCGGTTTCGTCACGCTGCCCGACAGCCTGTCGACTGGCAGCTCGATCATGCCGCAGAAGAAGAACCCCGACGCGGCCGAACTGGTGCGTGGCCATTCGGGGCGGATCGCCGGCTGTCTGGTGTCGCTGATGATGACGATGAAGGGCCTGCCGCTCGCCTATTCCAAGGACATGCAGGACGACAAGCCGCCGGTGTTCGAGGCAGCCAGCCTGCTCGGCCTGTCGATCGCGGCGATGACCGGGATGGTGGCCGAGGCGACGTTCCGCACGTTGCGGATGCGCGCGGCGGCCGAGCTGGGCTATGCCACCGCGACCGATCTGGCCGACTGGCTGGTGCGCCAGGCGGGCATCCCGTTCCGCGAAGCGCACCACATCACCGGCGCGGCGGTGAAGCTGGCGGAAAGCCGCGGCGTGGCGCTCGATGCGCTGCCGCTGGCCGATCTCACGGCGATCGACGCGCGGATCGACGAGCGGGTCTATGCCGCGCTGTCGGTCGAGGCATCGGTCGCGGCGCGCGCCAGCCATGGCGGAACCGCGCCGGTCGAGGTAAGGAAGCGCGTGGCCGAGGCGCGCGTGGCGCTGGGGTTGAACGAAGGACCGCCCGCTTGATCCGTTTCCGCACGAGATTGCCGGTGAAGGCCGCGTTGCCCGCAAAGGCTGCGATGGTTGTTGTCGCCGCGCTGGCGCTGGCCGCCTGCGGCAACCGCCACGAACTGCAACCGGGCGCCGGGAAGCAGCTTCCGGTTGCGCCATTCGGTCGCGAGGACCGGCCGACGGCGGACCAGCTGCTGGCCCAGCCGATCCAGACGTCGCCCGAACGCAGCGTGGAACTGCGAAAACGGTCCGAGGAACGGGCGGACGATCCATTCGACCTGCCGCCCGAGGACAAACCTTCTTCGTAAGCCTTCTTCCGGGGCCTTCCTGACGCGTTGTTTCCAGACGCGAATCCCCATTCCGACGCGAGTTTCCCGATGGACCATTTCGAACTCCACCACGGCGTGCTCCACGCCGAACACGTGCCCCTGACCGTGATCGCCGATGCCGTCGGCACCCCGGTCTATGTCTATTCGCGCGCCACCCTGACCCGCCACGCCCGCGTGTTCCGCGATGCGCTGGCGATCCTGCCACAGGTGCGGATCGCCTATGCGATCAAGGCCAATCCCAATCTGGCGGTGCTCAAAGTGCTCGCGGCCGAAGGCTACGGCGCCGACGTCGTCTCGGGCGGAGAGATGGAGCGCGCGCTGGCCGCCGGGATGGACCCGGACAGCGTGGTGTTTTCGGGCGTGGGCAAGACCGCCGCCGAAATGCGCCGCGCGATCGAGGCCGGTATCGGGCAGTTCAACATCGAGAGCGAGGAAGAGGGCGTCGAGCTGGCCGCCGTCGCTGCCGCGATGGGCCAGACCGCCACCGCCGTGCTGCGCGTCAATCCCGATGTCGATGCCGGCACCCACGGCAAGATCTCCACCGGCAAGGCCGAGAACAAGTTCGGCGTGCCGTTCGATCGCGCGGCGGATATCTACATGCGGCTGGCGGCAACGCCCGGCATCGCGATGCGCGGGCTGGCGCTGCACATCGGCAGCCAGCTGGCGAGCCTGGCCCCGCTCGAGGCCGCGTTCACCAAGATCGGCGGGCTGATGCGCGCCATTCGCGGCGCGGGCCACACGGTGACGCACATGGACCTGGGGGGCGGCATCGGCGTGCCCTACAAGGCGGGCGACGAGTATCCCAGCCCGGCCGACTATGCGGCGATGGTCGCGCGCGTCACCGCAGGCTGGGACGCGGTGCTGATGTTCGAGCCGGGGCGGGTGATCGCGGGCAACACCGGCGTGCTGCTGACCCGCGTGATCCGCGTGAAGCAGGGCGCGGCCAACCCGTTCGTGGTGGTCGATGCGGCGATGAACGATCTGGCGCGGCCCGCGCTTTACGATGCGTGGCACGATTTCGTTGCGGTGAGCCCGTCGGGCGAGCGGATGCTGGGCAACATCGTCGGCCCGATCTGCGAATCGAGCGACACGTTCGCGATGGGGCGCGAGATCGACCGCGTGGTGGCGGGCGATCTCGCGGTGTTCCGCACCGCCGGCGCCTATGGCGCGACGATGGCCAGCACGTACAACAGCCGCGCGCTGGTGCCCGAAGTGATGGTCGACGGCGCGCGCTGGGCCGTGGTCGCCGACCGGATCGAGCCGGCGACGATCCTGGCGGCGGAACGCGTGCCCGAATGGCTCGATTGAGGACACGGAGCCGATGCTGAGCCTGCCCCTGTTCCACCGGATCGCAGGCCAGCCGGTGATCGTGCTGGGCGAGGGTGAGGCGGCGGCGGCCAAGCGACGGCTGGTGACGCGCGCGGGCGGCGAGATCGTCACCGACATCCAGCAAGGCGTCGATCGCGGCGCGCGGCTGGCGTTTGTGGCGCACGACAATCCGCAGGCGGTGGAGGGCGACGTGATCCGGCTGCGCTGCGCCGGGTTGCTGGTCAATGCCACCGACCGGCCCGAGCTGTGCGATTTCACCGTGCCCTCGCTGGTCGATCGCGCGCCGGTGCTGATCGCGGTGGGCACTGGCGGCGCGTCTGCCGGGCTGGCCAAGGCGGTACGGCTACGGCTGGAGCGGCTGCTGCCGCAAGGGCTGGGCGCACTGGCCGATGCGCTCCACGCCGCGCGGGCGGGGTTGAGGGCACGGTTCCCCGAAGCATCCGACCGTCGGCGCGCGCTCGATGCGGCGCTCGAAGACGGCGGGCCGCTCGATGTGCTGCGCGCCGATGCGGCCGGGCAGGTGGCAGGCTGGCTTGACGGCGCGCACAGCCAGCATGTCGCGCCGGTGGAGATCACGCTGCGCAGCGACGACCCCGACGACCTGACGCTGCGCGAGGCGCGGCTGCTGGGGCAGGCCGATGCGCTGGTCCACGATGCGGGAATTCCGCCTGCGATCCTGACGCGCGCGCGCGCCGATGCCGTGCGGATTCCCGCGGGCGGTGCGGTTCCGGGCGAGGGGCTGGTGGTGATCCTGCGGCATTCGGGTAACTGACGCCGCCGGTCTCAGGTCAAGCCTGATCCTTGGGGGACAGCAGGAAGTTCATCCAGCAGCTCGCGATCGGTTTTTCGCGGTTGTCCTGCCAGGCTTCGGCGCTGACATTGGCGACGCGGCGCCCGGCGCGGGTCACCCGGCCGATCGCGTAAGTGCGCTGCACGGTGCCGCCGCGCATGTATTCCAGGCTGATGTTGACCGGCTTCAATTTCAGCAGCCCGCCGTCGCGGCGCAGTTCAGCCTGCAGCGCGGCGATCGCCGCCATCTCGAGCAGGCCGCCGATCGCGCCGCCGTGGAGGAACCCGGGGCGGCCCCGGATGCGGTTGTCGAAATCGACCATCAGCATCGGTATGCCGTGTTCGATGCGATCGACCGCGATGCCCAGTGCGCGCGCATACGGCGGCAGCTGCGCGGTGATGTCCGCAGGATCGACGGGCGAGGCGGGATCGCTCATGCGCCGTCGGCGCCGAGCAGCATGAACACGCCGGTGGCATGCGCCACCGGATCGGCGGGGTCGCCGTCATGCGCGATGCCGCGCACGAAGCCGACGCTGCGTTTCAGCTGGTAGCATTCGCCGCGCGCGACGATCGCCTTGCCGGGAATCGCGGCGCGGACATAATCGATCCGCAAGTCCAGCGTGACTTGCGGCATGAACGCGCCGCGCCGGATCCACACCGCCAGCGAGGTGGCGTTATCGAGCAGGCTGATGATCGGGCCCGAGGCGAGCACGCCGGTTTCGGCCATGCCGACCAGATCCTCGCGCCAGTCGAGCCCCAGCTCGATCCAGTCCGGCCCGTGCGCTTCGTAGCGCATGCCGAGGAAACCGCCGTGCCCGTAACTGCTGAGGATGGCCGCGGCCTTGACCGGATCGAAACCCGAATCCTGCGCCCACGGCGAACGGGCAGGAGGCGGGGGTGGGGGATTGTCCATCGCGTGCGGTGTTGCCGGGGCTGCGCGGCGCTGACAACGGTTTATTGCGACAGCCGGCGCGATTGCGGCGTTGCCGTAACGTCAGCGCGAAGCATCTAGAACGCGTTGCCTGCCAGCGCGTCGATCGCGCCCTGCAGAATCAGCGCGGCGGCCGCCGAATCGATGCGCACCGCGCGCTTGGCGCGGCTGAAGTCCTGTTCGATCAGCGATCGTTCGGCAGCTTGCGTGGTCCAGCGTTCGTCCCACAGCAGGATCGGCAGGCCCAGGTCGGCCAGGTTGCGCGCCATCGCGCGAGCCGCCTGGCTGCGCGGGCTTTCGCTGCTGTCCATGTTAAGCGGCAGGCCCACCACCAGCCCGGCGACCGATCGTTCGGCGATCAGCGCGCGCAGCACGGCCTTGTCTGCGGTGAACTTGCCGCGCACCACGGTCTTGCCCGCGCCGGCAAAGCGCCACCCGGCATCGCACAGCGCCGTGCCGATGGTCTTGGTCCCGGTGTCGAGCCCGAGCAGCACGCCGCCGCCCGGCAGAGCGGCGCGGAAGTCGGCGGCGCTGGTGGTGATGACCGCGCGGGCAAGCGCGGCGGGCGGCTGGCCGGATGCCTGCGGATCGTTCATCGCGCCGGACCGTGGCCCGCCCACCAAGCGGCCTCGCGCTGCGTGACATCGACCCGCAGGTTGGCCCAGAACAGCGGGATGTCGTACAAGTGGAAATTGTTGCCCGGCAGCACATAGGGCCCCATCGCCGGGGGCGGGCCGATCAGCAGCAGGCCTTGCGGATCGCAATGCGCCGGGACCATGCCGGGCACGATGCTGGCACCCTCCAGCAGGTTTCTGTCCGCCGATTTTGCGTCTCCCGGCACCAGCGAGCCGAGGTTGGCGGACGCCGGGGCGGGGCGGGCGTTCCCGCCGGTCAGCGGGTTGGTGCACACCACCGCGCCCGTGCCCTTGCGCTGACCATCGAGCCCGGCCGAAGCGGCATAGACATCGAGCAACTGGCTGGGCGCGGCGGGCTCGGCAAAGCTGATCCAGCTGGCCAGGCAGCCCGCCTGCGTCGGCGCGGTGCACGCGGGCAGGCCGGTGGCGGGCAGGTCGTGCGCCAGCGATATCGGCCAGCCGATCGCATAGACCGCGATGATCCGCCGCGCGATCGGCTTGCCGGCAACCCGGTCCTTCAGCAGGTGCAGCAGGTGCAGCGAGCCCTGACTGTGCCCCGCCAGCACGATCGGCGCATCGACCGGCGCCTGCGCGACAAACGCGTCGAACGCGCTGAGCACGTCGCGGTAGGCCAGATCGACCGCTGCGCGGGCGGCGGGCGCATCGGTCAGGAAGCTGCCGATCGCGGCCTGGCGATACGTCGGCGCCCAGACTTGCGCGGCGCGGTTGAACGGGCTTGCCATGCCGCTGACGAACAGGCCGGCGCGGTTCCGCGCGGTGGCATCGTCGAGTGGCTCGTTCCAGTGATCGCGGGCGATGTAGCTGGTCGGATGGATGAAGAACACGACCGCGCGCGAGGCCGGCAGGCCCGCCGGGTCGTGCCAGCCCGGCGGCAGCCAGCGCGCCGGATCGGTGGCATTGCGCGGGTGCGACAGCCACATCGCCGGGTTGTCGTATGCCGAGGAGGCCAGCCGTTGCTGTGGTTCGAAATCACCCTTGGGCACGAACGCGAAACGCGTCAGCTGGTCCGGGAACAGCTGCAGCGCAGCCATCGAACCAATCACCAGCACGATCAGGATCGCGACGAGGTAGAGGAACTTGCGCGCCATGCCGCTATCCCTGTGCTTCCGCTATCGTCGCGGCGTTGCGTTCGGACCGGCGTTCGAGCGCGATCTTGAGCATCGCAACGATCGGATCGGCCAGCGCCAGCCCGAGGATGCCGAACAATACGCCCATGATCAACTGTGCGCCCAGCACCAGCGCGGGTGCCAGGTCCACGGTCTTGCGCGCGACCATCGGCACGATGATGTTGCCGTCCACCGTCTGCACCACGAGATAGACGACGATGCAGAATATCCCCATGCTGGTCCCGCCCGAAAAGCCGACCAGGATCATCAAGGTGCCCGAAATCGGTGCGCCGATATTGGGCAGGAACGCCAGCAGACCGGTCAGCAGGCCCAGCAGCGCGGCCATCGGCACACCCCAGAAGCTGAGCAGCAGGCCGGTGACCAGCCCTTCCGACGCCATGCCCAACAGCCGCCCGGCGAGCAGGCGGCGCAGCGAATGGCCCATCCGCACCAGCGTCTCGTGAAAATCCTCGCGCTCGCCCACCGGCAGCATCCATGACAGGCCGCGCTGGTAGAGGCGCGGCTCGATCGCGACGTAGATGCCCAGGATCAGGATCAGCAGCACGGTCGTGACGAACCCGAACAGCCCGCCCAGCACCCTAGTCACGGGACCGACGCCGCCCAGCGCGTTTTCCAGGATCGACTTGGCATCGAACTGTTGCACATCGATCCCGTGCAACTGCGCGAAAGCCAGCACGCGCTGGAACTGCGCGGAGATCACCGCCGGGAACTGCGCGGCCTGGCTGGCGATCTGGCTGCCGGTGAAATAGATCGTCCACAACAGGAACGCCGCGGTCAGCACCAGCACGATCGCCACCCGCCACGCCCGGCCGATCTTGAGCACCCGGCCCAGCAGCCGTGCGCCGCCGTCGATCATCGCGGCGAACACCACGCCGCCGAAGATCACCAGCAACGGCTGCGCCAGCAGCACCAGCAGCGCCGCCGCCGCGATCATCGCGATCCACACGCCGGCCTTCTTGGCCTCGCGCAGCACCATGTCGTCGCTGATGTCGGACGGGCCGGCGCGGGTGGATAGCGCCGAAGGTTTGGGGCTGTCGGGCAAAGTATCGGTGTCGTCGATGGTCATGGAGCGGCCTTTTGGGTTGGGCGCGGGTTCGCGAACTGCGGGCGCAGGCTGCTCCACGCGCGTTCACCGCGCAGCGATCGCCACCAGCTCAGCGGGTTCCAGCTCTCTCCCCCGTCCAGCGAGAACGTCAGGAATTCGGCGCGACCGCCGACATCGGCCAGCGGCACCGGACCGCCCAGGCCCTTTTCCTCGACCGGCGCGCGGCTGTCGGCCGAATGGTCGCGGTTGTCACCCATCAGGAACACGTGATCCCTGGGCACCGTGATCTCGGGGTAGTGGTCCAGCGGCTGGTCGCGGTGATCGATCACGCGATAGGATGCGCCGTTGGGCAGCGTTTCGCGCAGGATCGGCAACTGGCAGAATTCCTTGCCCATCGCATCGCGATAGCGAAGCCCCGGGAACGTCTCGTCATCACACGGCTGGTTGGCATCGACCGGCAGTTCGAGCGGGGGCTCGACCGCCTGCGGCACCGGTTTGCCATTGAGGATGACTTGGCCGTTGACCACCGCCACGCGATCGCCCGGCAGGCCGATCACCCGCTTGATGTAGTCCTCGTCGCGGTCGGGCGGGACGACGATGACGATGTCGCCATAAGCCGGGGTCTTGCCCAGCAGGCGCCCGGTGCTGCGCGGCAGCAGGTGGAACGAGGCCGAAACCCACGACCAGCCATACGGATACTTGGCCACCACCAGCCGATCCCCCACCAGCAGGTTGGGCATCATCGAGATCGACGGGATGTAGAACGGCTTGGCGACCAGGCTGTGGAAGCCGATCACCGCCAGCAGCATCACGCCCAGCCCGCGCAGTTCGGCCCACCAGTCAACCGGGCCGCGGGGCTTTGCGTCAGGGATGGTACCGAGGACACCGTATTCGGTGTCCCCGCTCGCGTTCGGCGGCTGGTCAGGGACCACCGGATACGGTGTGCCCGCGACGTGCGCCGGGGATACCGTATCCGCTGTCCCCGTGGGTTCCACGCCCGCGTTCTGCACGTCGTCTGTCATATCGGCCGGGCCTCGATCACCACGAACGCCTGCGCCCAAGGATGATCGTCGGTCAGCGTCAGGTGGATCACCGCTTCATGTCCTTCGGGTGTAATCGCCGCCAGCCGCGCTGCCGCCCCTCCCGCCAGCGCCAGCGTCGGCGCGCCGGAGCGGGCGTTGACCACGCCGATGTCCTTCATGAACACCCCGGCGCGGAAACCGGTCCCGACCGCCTTGGAAAAAGCTTCCTTGGCGGCGAACCGCTTGGCCAGCGTGCCGGCCTTGGTGAACGGGCGGCGGTTGGCCTTGGCCTGCTCGACGTCGGTGAACACACGCGTCTCGAAGCGCACGCCGAAGCGGTCGAGCGACTTCTGGATACGCTCGATGTTGCAGAGGTCGGAGCCGAGGCCGATGATCATGGTGCGACCCGGGGACACCGAATACGGTGTCCCCTGACGCTGGCACGAACCTGGGGACACCATATTAGGTTTCCCCGCAATGCGCGGCGTCGGGTGGCTTGCAAGAGCACACCGAATACGGTGTCCCCGGGTTGTTCCTGCCGCTCCCTCACCGCGCATCATCCATCAGTTCGCGCATGTGGCGCACGGCGTGTTCCAGCCCGGTGAAGATCGCCTCGCCGATCAGGTAGTGGCCGATGTTGAGCTCGGCCAGTTGCGGGATGGCGGCGATCGGCTGGACGTTGTCATACGTCAGGCCGTGCCCGGCGTGGGGCTCGATCCCCTCCTTGGCGGCGAGCGCGGCCATGTCGGCGATGCGGCGCAGTTCGACTGCGACCTGCTCGCCCCCTCCTGCATCCTGGCAGGCATGGGCGTATTCGCCGGTGTGCAGTTCCACCACGGGCGCGCGCAGCATCATCGCCGCCTCGATCTGGCGCGGTTCGGGCGCGATGAATAGGCTGACGCGGATGCCCGCATCGGTCAGCCGCGCCACGATCGGGGCGAGGCGGTTGTGCTGGCCGGCGGCGTCGAGCCCGCCCTCGGTGGTGCGCTCCTCGCGCCGTTCGGGCACGATGCACGCGGCGTGGGGGCGATGGCGCAGTGCGATCGCGAGCATTTCCTCGGTCGCGGCCATTTCCAGGTTGAGCGGCAGCTTGGTGGCCGCCTGGATCCGCGCCAGGTCCTCGTCGCGGATGTGGCGGCGGTCTTCGCGCAAGTGCGCGGTGATGCCGTCGCCGCCGCACGCCGCGACGATCTGCGCCGCGCGCACCGGATCGGGATGCGCGCCGCCGCGCGCGTTGCGGATCGTGGCGACGTGGTCGATGTTGACGCCCAGTCGCAAACGGGCGGGGCTCAGCCGTCGAGGAGAACCAGCCGTAGTCATCACGCCGCCGCCCGGCTCCCGGGCTTGATGGCGGGCGTTGCCGCCAGTTCCGGCGGCAGTTCATCAGGCGCGTACGTCGGGAAGTTCAGCGCGACGAGCGGGAAGAACGGCACGCCAAGGTCAACGCTGCCGCCCGACCGATCGATCAGCGACGCCGCCGCGATCACCTCGCCGCCCGCCGCCTCGATCGCGACGATCGCCTCGCGGCTCGACAGCCCGGTGGTGACCACGTCCTCGACCATCAGCACTTTGTCGCCGGGGTTGAGCGAAAAGCCGCGCCGCAGTTCGAACGTGCCGGTCGGGCGCTCGACGAACATCGCCTCCACCCCCAGCGCGCGGCCCATCTCGTGGCCGATGATCACCCCGCCCATCGCGGGCGCCACGACTTTGGCGATCTGGCTGCGGATTTCGCGCGGGATCTTCACCGCAAGCGCGGCGGCGAGGCGCGATGCGCGCATCGGGTCCATGAGCACGCGCGCGCATTGCAGGTAGTGGGCGCTGTGGCGGCCCGAGGACAGCAGGAAGTGCCCTTCGAGAAGCGCCTGGCTGGCGCGGAACTCGGAGAGGATTTCGTCTTCCTGCATGCGATGGGGCCTTGCTTCTGCGATGCGCGCGCCGGGCGCGTGCGGGGTTTCTGCGGCGCGCGCGCAAAGCGCGTGCGGGAGTTCGTAACAGTCGCGCCGGGGCGATCGGCCCGGCGTTTGCGCAAATGGAGCGGTGCGCCTCGCACGACAAGTCTTTTCGACGCCGCCGGGCCGGGCGCCGGTACGCGCAAACCGCCTGTTTCGCGGGCGAACGGGCTGCAGCGACGCGCGACGCTGACGTCTGCCAAAAATATGCCCCAAGCCGCTTGAGACATGGGACATCCGCGCGTATAGGCCGGTCCGATCGAGGGATTTATGGGGTTGCGCGCATCCTTTGGGTTGGGGCGCAAACAGGGAAAAGCGGAACTTTCGACGATGAGTCTTGCCGATACAGCCCGTGCACTGGGCAACGTGATGGCGGCCACTGGCCGTAACCTTGGCCTCGCTGCGGCGCTGCTGATGGCGCCGCAAGCGATGGCGCAAGCGCCCGCCGCGGCTCCTGCCGCCGCTCCGGCAATGGCGACTCCGGCGGCGATCACGCCGGCGCCCGTCTCCGCCGCGCCGGCTGCCAAGGCCGACGTCGCCAAAGCCGATGCGGCCAAGCCTGCAGCCAGTGCATCCGGCGCCGACAGCACGTATGTTCCGATGAAGCCCACGCCCGGCAAGGGCATGCCGATCGCCGGGGCCTATGGCTTTCAGGACCAGTATTCGATCACCGGCCAGCAGGCGCTGTGGATGCACGATGTCATCCTGATGCCGGTCATCGTCATTATCACGCTGTTCGTGCTGCTGCTGCTGCTGGTGGTCGTCGTGCGGTTCCGCAAGGGCGCGAACCCGGTCGCCTCGAAAACCAGCCACAACACGTTCATCGAAGTGGTGTGGACGCTGATCCCGGTCCTGATCCTGGTCGCCATCGCGGTGCCGTCGATCCGGTTGCTCGCCGCGCAGTACAAGCCTGCGCCGGCCAAGGCGCTGACGATCAAGGCCACCGGCTACCAGTGGTACTGGGGCTATACCTACCCCGACAACGGCGGGTTCGAGGTGATCTCGAACATGCTCAAGGAGCAGGGCGATCCCTCGCTGAAGGCTGGCGACCGCTTCCGCACCGACGATGACGGTCCCGAGCATCTCGGCGCCGACAAGCGCATGGTCGTGCCCGCCGGCGAACCGATCCGCCTGCAGACGACCGGCGCCGACGTGATCCACTCGTTCGCCGTGCCGTCGCTGTGGTTCAAGCTCGACGCCGTGCCCGGCCGCATCAATGAAAAGGTGCTCTTCATCAAGGAGCCGGGCGTCTATTTCGGCCAGTGCTCGGAACTGTGCGGCGCGCGCCACGGCTACATGCCGATCGTGGTCGAGGCGCTGCCCCGTCCGCAGTTCGAAGCCTGGGTCCGCGCCCAGGGCGGCACCGTCGGCGCGCCTGCGGCGCCCGCCGCCGCAGCGGCTGCTCCTGCAGCGGCACCAGCTGCCGGAACTGCCCCTGCCAAGACTGCAGCGGCGCCCGCCGCTTCCCCGTCGGCGGCTCCCGCCGCCTGATCGCCCAGCAGACCACACCGACAAGGTTCGACCGACATGGCCACCACACCCGCCACCCATGAAGCGTTCCAGGCCCACGATCATGGCCATGCGCACGATCACGATCACAAGCCGGGCTTCTTTGCGCGCTGGTTCATGTCGACCAACCACAAGGACATCGGCACGCTCTACCTGATCTTCGCGGTCTGCGCGGGCGTGATCGGTGGCGCGGTTTCGGGCATGATGCGCGCCGAACTGGCGCACCCGGGTATCCAGTACCTCGGCATGTTCGCCAGCTGGCTGGGCACCGCCAACCCCACTTTCGACGAACAGCTTCACCTGTGGAACGTGCTGATCACCGCGCACGGCCTGATCATGGTATTCTTCATGGTCATGCCGGCGATGATCGGCGGCTTCGGCAACTGGTTCGTGCCGATCATGATCGGCGCGCCCGACATGGCGTTCCCGCGGATGAACAACATCTCGTTCTGGATGACCGTGGCCGGCTTCTGCAGCCTGATGTTCTCGGCCTTCGTGCCCGGCGGCACAGGCAAGGGCGCGGGCATCGGCTGGACCGCCTATGCCCCGCTGTCCACCTCGGGCTCGGTCGGCCCGGCGGTCGATTTCGCGATCTTCTCGCTCCATCTTGCGGGCGCCGCATCGATCATGGGTGCGATCAACTTCATCACCACCATCCTCAATATGCGCGCGCCGGGGATGACCTTGCACAAGATGCCGCTGTTCGTGTGGTCGGTGCTGGTCACCGCGTTCCTGCTGCTGCTGGCGCTGCCGGTGCTGGCCGCCGCGATCACCATGCTGATCACCGACCGCAACTTCGGCACGACGTTCTTCGACGCTTCGGGCGGCGGCGATCCGATCCTCTACCAGCACCTGTTCTGGTTCTTCGGCCACCCCGAAGTGTACATCATGATCCTGCCCGGGTTCGGCATGATCAGCCAGATCATCTCGACCTTCTCGAAAAAGCCGGTGTTCGGCTATCTCGGCATGGCTTACGCGATGGTCGCGATCGGCGTGGTCGGGTTCATCGTGTGGGCGCACCACATGTACACCACCGGCCTTGGCGTAAACACCAAGATGTACTTCACCGCCGCCACCATGGTCATCGCGGTGCCCACCGGCATCAAGATCTTCTCGTGGATCGCGACGATGTGGGGCGGCAGCCTCGAGTTCAAGAGCCCGATGGTCTGGGCGCTGGGCTTCATCTTCCTGTTCACGCTCGGCGGAGTCACGGGTGTCGTGCTTGCCAACGGCGGCATCGACGATAACCTGCAGGACACCTACTACGTCGTCGCGCACTTCCACTATGTGCTGTCGCTGGGTGCGGTGACCTCGCTGTTCGCGGGCTTCTACTACTGGTTCCCGAAGATGAGCGGGCGGATGCATTCCGAACTGCTCGCGCACATCCACTTCTGGATCTTCTTCATCGGTGTGAACCTGATCTTCTTCCCGATGCACTTCCTCGGCGCGCAGGGCATGCCCCGCCGCTATCCGGACTACACCCCGGCGTTCGAGCACTGGAACACGGTCGCCACCAACGGCTACATGATCATGGCGCTGAGCATGGTCGTGTTCTTCATCAACATCGGGTACGCACTGGCCGCCGGCAAGAAGGCCGGAGACAACCCCTGGGGCGAAGGCGCGACGACGCTCGAATGGACGCTGTCGAGCCCGCCGCCGTTCCACCAGTTCGAAACGCTGCCGGTGATCGACGACGCGGCGCACCATTGATCGAGGCCGCCCCTTCCCGTTGCGGGAGGGGGCGCCTTGCACAGGCCAGCCCCTCCCTTCGCCGGGAGGGGATTTTTTTATGAACGACAGCAAGCTCCTCCTCCCCACCGACTGGCGCGATTTCTTCGCGCTGACCAAGCCGCGCGTGATGAGCCTGGTGATCTTCACCGGACTGTGCGGGCTGCTGGCTGCGCCGGCGACGATCCATCCGGTGCTCGGCTTCACCGCCATCCTGTGCATCGCGATTGCCGCCGGCGGCGCCGCCGCGCTCAACCAGTGGTGGGAAGCCGACATCGATGCGGGCATGAAGCGCACCGCCGGGCGGCCGTTGCCCGCCGGGCGGATGGACCGCGAATCGGCGCGCGATTTCGGCGTGGCGCTGTCGGCCGGTGCGGTGCTGTTGATGGGGCTGGCGGTGAACTGGCTCTCCGCCGCGATTCTGGCGCTGTCGGTGGTTTACTACGCCTGGTTCTATACCGTGTGGCTGAAGCCGCGCACGCCGCAGAACATCGTGATCGGCGGCGGCGCCGGGGCGTTTCCGCCGATGATCGGGTGGATCGCCGCAACCGGGCACATCAGCCTGATGCCGGTGCTGCTGTTCCTGATCATCTTCATGTGGACCCCGCCGCACTTCTGGGCGCTCGCGCTGTTCGTGCAGACCGATTACGCCAAAGTCGGCATCCCGATGCTGCCGGTGGTGGCAGGCGAGCGCACCACGCGCCGGCACATCCTGGCCTATGCCGCGCTGCTGCTGCCGCTGACGCTGGTGCCGTGGGCGATCGGCGGGGCGGGGCGGATTTACGGCGTGGCCGCGCTTTTGCTCGGCATCGCGTTCCTTGCGCTTGCCACGCAAGTCGGCTTGCGGCAGAGCGGCGAGGACGATCCGATGCGGCCGGAAAAACGGCTGTTCGGGTTTTCGATCCTCTATCTGTTCGTGCTGTTCGCGGCGCTCGTCGCGGATCACTGGGCGAGCATTGAAGGCTGGCAGCCATGACCGCACCGCAATTTCCCCAACCCGACCCGTCGCCGCTGAACCGCGACCAGACCGAACAGCTGCGCGCGCGCCAGCGCAGCCGCAACCGGGCGCTGGGGCTGCTGCTGACCGCGCTGGTGGTGCTGTTCTTCGCCATCACCATCGTCAAGATCGGCGCACATTCAGGCGCGGCGGGCTGAGATGGCAACCCGCCCACCTGCTACAATCGGCCAGCGCAACCGCAAGGTCGGGCTGATTTTTGCTGGCATCGCCGCCGCGATGCTCGGCCTTGGTTACGCCTCGGTGCCGCTCTACCGCCTGTTCTGCCAGGCGACCGGTTACGAAGGCACGCCGCGCCGCGCCAGCGAGCTGGAAGCGCGCGCGGTGAAAAGCGCGGGCACGAGCATCTCGATCCGTTTCGACGCCAACGTCAACGGCGGCATGCCGTGGGATTTCCGGCCCGAGCAGACCACGCAGACCGAAACCATCGGCGAACGCAAGATGGCGTTCTTCTACGCGCACAACAAATCGGCCCGGCCGATCACCGGCCGCGCCAGCTACAACATCGAGCCCGAGCAGGCGGCCAAGTATTTCAACAAGATCCAGTGCTTCTGCTTCACCGAGCAGCGCCTTCTGCCCGGGCAGGAAGTGAAGATGCCGGTGATCTATTTCGTCGATCCGGCGATCCTGAAGGATGCCGAAGCCAAAGACCTGCCGCAGATCACGCTGAGCTACACGTTCAACGAAGTGCGCGATGCGGAAGCTCCGCTTGTAAAGCCACTGGACCGCGCCGTTAGCCAGCGATAAAGGCTTCTGCAACGCGCCGGACGTCACGCCCGGGGCTCGTGCCAACCGCTGGGGGAATACAACGATCATGGCCGGCGCCAAGAACCACGACTACCACATCCTGCCGCCCGACATCATGCCGCTGGTCGGCTCGATCTCGGCGCTGACCACCACCACCGGCGGCGTGCTGTCGATGCACGGCATGGCCGGTGGCAAGATCGTGCTGATGCTGGGTTTCCTCGGCATCCTGTTCACGATGTACACCTGGTGGAGCAAGGTCGTGACCGAGGCGAAAGCCGGCGATCATACCCCGGTGGTGCAGCTGCACCTGCGCTACGGCATGATCCTGTTCATCGCGTCCGAAGTGATGTTCTTCGTCGGCTGGTTCTGGGGCTTCTTCGACTTCTCGCTGTTCCCGTCGAAGCTGGTCGACGTGGTCGGGGGCCAGTGGCCGCCCAAGGCGATCGAAGCGGTGATGGATCCGTTCGACCTGCCGCTGCTCAACACGCTGATCCTGCTGTGTTCGGGCACCACGGTGACCTGGGCACACCACTGCCTGATCCACGGCGATCGCGACGGGCTGAAGAAGGGTCTGTGGGCCACGATCATCCTGGGCCTGCTGTTCACCTCGATCCAGGGCTACGAATACATCCACGCGCCGTTCCCGTTCGGCCAGAACACCTATGGTTCGGCGTTCTACATGGCGACCGGGTTCCATGGCTTCCACGTGATCATCGGCACGATCTTCCTGATCGTGTGCCTCAAGCGCACCTACAACGGCGATTTCACGCCGCGCCAGCACTTCGGTTTCGAAGCGGCCGCGTGGTACTGGCACTTCGTCGACGTGGTGTGGCTGTTCCTGTTCATCGCGATCTACGTGTGGGGTGGCTGGGGTTACCCGGTCCACTGATGACCGATCCACAATCCGATTCGAAAGGGCAGCCGGGACTCGTTCCGGCTGCCCTTTTCGGTTGCTGCCCCCGCTGCGGCGCGCGCACGCTGTTCGATGGCGTGGCCAAGTTCGCGCCAAAGTGCCGCGCCTGCGGGCTGGATTTCACGCAGTTCAACGTGGGTGACGGGCCGGCCGCATTCCTCACTCTGATCGTCGGCGCGCTGGTGACGATCGCCGCGCTGACGGTCGAACTGAAGTTCTCGCCGCCGTTCTGGGTGCACATCGTGCTGTGGGTGCCGATCACTGCGGCGGCGGTCATCGGCTCGCTGCGCGTGGCCAAGGCCGCGCTGCTGATCGCCGAATACCGGCGCAACGCGGGTGAAGGGCAAGAGAAGAAGTGAAGCGGGTCACTCGCCGGTAACTCCGTCCATGCTGAGCTTGTCGAAGCATTGCCCTTCTTGAGGGTGCGCGCGGACTGCTCGAAGATAAGGACGGTCCTTCGACAAGCTCAGGACCGACGGGTATGGGGGATGTGGTCGGGCTTTGATGGCAGCGGCGCAAAAAGGCTCTTGCGAATATGATCAGGCGCATCCCCATCCTTCCCACGCTGATCGTCGCGCTGGCCGTGGGCATCATGATCTGGCTGGGCGTGTGGCAATTGCACCGCCTGCAGTGGAAAGAGGCGCTGCTAGCGCGCTATACTCAGGCGCAGGCGTCCAGCGCCGAAGTGGCCTGGCCGCGCGATCCCGCCGACGTTACCGGCGCGCTGTTCCATCACAGCCGCTTCACGTGCGTCGAAGTTCTGGGCCGCACCGCGATTTCGGGCCGCAACCGCAAGGCCGAACCCGGCTGGGCGCAGACCGCGCGCTGCCGCGTGATCGACGATAGCGGCGGCGGCGGGGGTGAGGCATTGGTCGTGCTGGGCTGGTCGCGCGATCCGGGCGAGGCGGCGTGGGCGGGCGGCGAAGTGCGCGGCGTGATCGCCTCGGCCGGTGGCAACAGCGCGCGGCTGATCGCCGATCCGCCGGTCGCGGGGCTGCAGGCCAGCGCCACGCCCGACCCGCGCGACATCCCCAACAACCACCTCGCTTACGCCGTGCAATGGTTCCTGTTCGCCGCCACCGCCACGATCATCTACGCGATTGCGGTGCGCAAGCGGCTCAAACCCTAACCTACTTCCGTTCGTGTCGAGCGAAGTCGAGATACTGTGCGCGGCGGTGCAGGTGTCTCGACTTCGCTCGACACGAACGGGGGAGGGGCTCGACACGAACCGGAGCGTGGGGCGGGGGAGGGGAAAGTTTGGGGCTTGAAGTTGTCGACCTACGCCAAGGGTTTTCATTCCGCCCACTCCCCGCTAACCGCAGTTCCCCATGAAGTATGTCAGCACGCGCGGGAGCGCCCCTTCGCTCGATTTCGAGGGCGTGACCCTTGCCGGCCTCGCGGACGATGGCGGGCTGTACGTGCCCGTTGCCTGGCCGCAATTCAGCTCGGCAGAGATCGCCGCGATGGCCGGGCTGCCCTACGCGCAACTCGCCGCGCGGGTGATGGCACCGTTCGTGGGCGACAGCCTGACGCCCGACCGCCTGCTCGCGCTGTGCGAGGAAGCCTATGGCCGGTTCGCGCACACTGCGGTGACCCCGCTGGTCCAGCTCGACCAGACGCAGTGGCTCCTCGAACTGTTTCACGGGCCGACGCTGGCGTTCAAGGACGTCGCGCTGCAACTGCTCGGCCTGCTGTTCGAGGAATTCCTCGGGCGTGGTTCCACCAGCGGTGATCGCCACCTGACCATCGTCGGCGCAACATCGGGCGACACCGGCTCCGCCGCGATCGACGCGGTGGCGGGCCGCGCCAACATCGACATCTTCATGCTGCACCCCCACGGCCGGGTGTCCGACGTGCAGCGTCGGCAGATGACCACGGTGCTCGCCCCCAATGTCCACAACATTGCGATCGACGGCAGCTTCGACGATGCCCAGGCGATGGTGAAGCGCATGTTTGGCGACCCGGAGATGACCGGACGGTTTGCGATCAGCGCGGTCAATTCGATCAACTGGGCGCGGTTGATGGCGCAAGTGGTCTATTACTTCGCCGCCGCGCTGCAGCTGGGCGCGCCGCACCGCAAGGTGGCATTCAGCGTGCCGACGGGCAACTTCGGCGATGTGTTCGCCGGCTATGTCGCGCACGCGATGGGCCTGCCGATCGAGCGGCTGATCGTGGCCACGAACATCAACGACATCCTCCACCGCGCGCTGTCGGCGGGCGACTATTCGGCCGGCACGGTCACGCCCACCGCCGCGCCTTCGATGGACATCCAGGTGTCCTCAAACTTCGAGCGGCTGCTGTTCGATGCCGGTGGCCGCGATGGCGCGGCGATGGCGGCGCAGATGGCCGGGTTCGAGACGACCAAGGCGATGCGGCTGACCAATGCGCAGCGCGAAAACGCCGCGCGGCTGTTCACCAGCGCGCGTGCCGATCCCGGCGACATGGCGCAGGCGATGCGCTGGGCGTACGAGGCGGCGGGGCAGGTGATCGATCCGCACACCGCCATCGGCCTCCACGCCGCGCGCAGCGCGAAAGGGCTGGAGCAGGGCGTGCCGGTGGTGACGCTGGCCACCGCGCATCCCGCCAAGTTCAGCGACGCGGTCGAACGCGCGACCGGGGTGCGTCCGCCGCTGCCGACGCGGATGGGCGACCTGTTCGAACGCGAGGAGCGCTGCACGCACCTGCCGGGCGACTACGACACTATCGCCGCGTGGATCGCCCAACGCGCGACGCCGAAAAGCGCCTGACCCCATGGCGACGCTCGATCTCGCGCCCAAAGTGCTGGTCGGCGAGGGCTGGGACGACTTCGCGCTGATCGACAGCGGGCACGGGCGCAAGTTCGAACGCTATGGCCCCTATCGCTTCATCCGCCCCGAACCGCAGGCGCTGTGGACCCCGCGCCTGGCCGAGTGGGATGCCGACGGCGAGTTCGTGCCCGGATCGGACGAGGACGGTGGCGGTCGCTGGGTGTTCAACAGCCCGGTGCCGCGTGATGGCTGGGAGCTTTCGCGCGGGGATGTGCGCTTCAACGCGCAATGCACCCCGTTCCGCCACCTGGGGTTCTTCCCCGACATGGCCCCGGTGTGGGACTGGCTGGGCGAGCGGTTGGCCGGGCGCACCGACGCCGCCACCCTCAACCTGTTCGGCTATACCGGCGTCGGCACGCTGGCGCTCAGCGCATACGGGCCGGTCATCCACGTCGATGCCTCGAAGAAGTCGGTGGCGCAGGCGCGCGTCAACGCGCAGCTTTCGGGGATGGAGCAGCGGCCGGTGCGCTGGATCGTGGACGATGCTGCCAAGTTCGCCGCGCGCGAAGGGCGGCGGCAGCGGCGCTATGACGGGATCATCCTTGATCCGCCCAAGTTCGGGCGCGGGCCCGAAGGCGAAGTCTGGCGGCTGGAGGATCACCTGCCGGGGCTGGTCGCCGATTGCCGCGCGCTGCTTGATGCCGACAGCCGGTTCCTGTTCCTCACCGTCTATGCCGTGCGGATGTCGTCGCTGGCCATCGCCGGGCTGCTGGCCGAATGCTTTGCCGACATCGGCGGCACGATCGAACACGGCGACCTGGCGATCCGCGAACAGGACACCGACGCCGGAGCCGGGCGCCTGTTGCCCACCGCGATTTTCGCGCGGTGGCGCACCTGATGCAACGTTGGCGTTGCGAGCACGATGGACTTGTCCCCGCGTCGGTGCCAAGGGCGCGCCGGTTCCAGCGGAAAGCCGGTTCCATTCGGAAAGGACGTGCGTGGCCGACAGTCTGATCCTCGAGGTCGCGAATATCGAAACCGACGTGCTCACCGGGATCTATTCCGAGGAAACCGGCCGGCCGCAGCCGCTGCGCATCTCGATCCGGGCCGGCTTGACGCCGCAGGACCGCTACACGGCGGATTCGCCGCTCTCGCTGAGCAAGAACTACATGGACCTCAAGTTCGCCGCGAGCGAAGGCCTGCCGCGCGGCGTGCATTTCAAGCTGATCGAATCGGTCGCCGACCACATCTGCGAAACGCTGTTCCTGCAGGATGCGCGGGTGCGCAGCGTGACGGTCAAGATCGTCAAGCTGGCGATCAGCGAGCGCGGCGAGGACATCGGCATCACGCTGACGCGCGAGCGCCGCGATTGAGCGCTGGTCGGCCTTGAGCGCGCCGCGCCCCCTAGCGCTAATCACCGGCGGCTGGCGGCGGCTTGGCGCGGCGATTGCCCGGCGGCTGGCGAGTGATGGCTGGGATCTGGCGCTGCACGCGCACCACGCCGAATCGTTCGATACCGCGTTTGCGGACGAACTTCGCAGTGCCGGGGCGGTGGTGTTCGCGGTGGCGGGCGACTTGCGCGATGCGCCGTGTGCCGCCGGGTTGGTCGGGCAGGTTGGCGCCATGGCCGGGCGCGTGCCGGTGCTGCTCGTCAACTGCGCCTCGATCTTCCATGACGACACCATCGCCACCTTGAGCCTTGCAGCGCTGGACGAGCATTTCCGCACCAACCTGTTTGCCCCGCTGGTGCTGACCCGCGCGTTTGCGGACGCGCTCGGCACTGATGCTCTGGACAGGGACGGACCACGGGGCAGCGTGGTCCATATCCTCGACCAGCGCGTGATCAACCCCGTGCCCGATCAGCTGAGCTACGGCCTGTCGAAGCAGGCGCTCCACGCCTCGGTGCGCACGCTGGCGCGCGCTTTGGCGCCGCGCGTGCGGGTCAACGGCGTGGCGCCGGGGCTGATCCTGCCGACCGATGACTATGACGAAGCGCAATGGCGGCGCCTTGCCGGGATCATGCCGCTGCAGCATTTGCCCGCCGATCGGGACATCGCCGATGCGGTCGCGTTTCTCTCCACCGCGCAATCGGTGACCGGGCAGACGATATTCGTCGATGCCGGCGCGAATCTGGAAGCCTATCCGCGCGATTTCGTATATCTCGAACGGTGATGACCGTGCCCGCCACCGTTTCAGGCTCGCAGCCGCTGATTGATCGCTTTGCTCGCGCGATCAGCTACTTGCGCCTGTCGGTGACCGATCGCTGTGATCTGCGCTGTGCCTACTGCATGCCCGAGCGGATGGAGTTCCTGCCGCGCGCCGAAGTGCTGACGCTGGAAGAAATGCACCGCATGGCGCTGGCGTTCATCGCGCGCGGGGTGACCAAGCTGCGGCTGACCGGCGGCGAACCGCTGGTGCGGCGCGACATGATCGAGCTGGTGCGCGCGCTCGGCCGCAAGCTGGGTGACGGCCTGTCCGAGCTGACGATGACCACCAACGGCACGCGGCTGGCCGAATTCGCCGCGCCGCTCGCCGATGCGGGAATGCGGCGGATCAACATCTCGCTCGATACCCGCGATCCCGCGCTGTTCGCCCGGCTGGCGCGGCGCGATTGCCTGAGCCAAGTGCTGGCAGGGATCGCTGCGGCCAAGGCGGCGGGCCTCAGGGTCAAGATCAACACCGTCGCGCTGAAGGGCCTGAACGAAGCTGAAATCCCCGCGCTGATCGAATGGGCGCACGGCGAGGGCCATGACCTCACGCTGATCGAGGTCATGCCGCTGGGCGAGGTCGAGGGCGACCGGTTCGATCACTACCTGCCGCTCGACGCGGTGCGCCGCGATCTGGAAGCGCGCTGGACGCTGTCGGCCGGTACGGTGCGCGGGGCCGCGCGCAATGCGGGGCCGGCTCGCTATGTCGATATTGCCGAAACCGGCGGGCGGCTGGGGCTGATCACCCCGCTCACCGGCAACTTCTGCGAAGGCTGCAACCGCGTGCGGGTGACCGCGACCGGCCAGCTGTTCATGTGCCTGGGCGGCGAGGGCCAGGTCGATCTGCGCGCCGCGTTGCGCTCGGACGAGCCCGATGCCGCGCTGGATGCCGCATTTGCCCGCGCGATGGGCGAAAAGCCCGAACGCCACGCGTTTGCGATCGACCGGCCGGGCGCGGCGCCCGCGCTGGCGCGCCACATGTCCACCACCGGCGGCTGACTTCCACGATGGTGCGCGTGCTGTTTCTGGGGCGGCTGGAGCAGGCGGCCGGGGCGCCCGAACGCGCGCTGGATGTTGCCGCGCCGCTGGAACTGTCACGGCTGATCGAGGGGCTGGACCCCGCGCTGCGCGAGGCGGTCTCGGCGCCTTCGATCCGGGTCGCGCTCAATGGCGTGCTGCTATCCGATCCGTACGGCGCGATGGTCGGTCCGGGCGACGAGGTGGCGTTCCTGCCGCCGGTCAGCGGCGGCTAGGATGCCGCCCGACATCCGCCTGCTCGCCACCCGGTTCGATCCCGTCGTCGAGCTGGCGCGCTTTACCGCAGCGCATCCCGGCGCCGGCGGCGTCGTCAGCTTCCTCGGCCAGGTGCGCAGCGGCGCGGAGGACACGCCGGTGCTCGAGCTGGAACTGACGCATTATGCCCCGCTCACGCTGGCGGGGATGGACGCGCTGGGCGATGACATCGCCGCGCGCTGGGCGCTGGACGGGTTGCTGATGGTCCACCGCGTCGGCTCGCTGGGGCCGGGCGATCCGATCGTGCTGGTCGCCGCCGCCGCGCGCCACCGCCGCGACGCCTTTGCCGCCGCCGATTTCGCGATGGATCACCTCAAGGCCCGCGCCTGGTTCTGGAAGCGCGAGCGCACCGCCGCCGGGTGGCGCTGGATCGAACCGCGTGCGCAGGACCATGCGGATCTTGATCGCTGGTAAGCGGCACCGGGCCACCTCACCAAAAATCGCGCAAGTTTGACCGCCGTCAAAGTCCGGCCGGTCCATCGCGCGCAAGACGGCGGGGCAACCAAAGAGGTCCCAGCCCATGAGCAAGCACATCGCCCCCGCCCGGATCGGCGAGATCGCCACGATCGTTCCCGCGCCAGACCTCGCGCCCGCACAAGCGCACGCGCCGACCGTTGTTGATCGCACGTTCGAATTGCCCGCCGCGCTCTACGCGATCACGGTGGGCGCGTACCTGGCGTTCATCGCGCTGATGGCGGTGACCTTCGGCAACCCCGAGGCGGCGCTGCCGCTGGTGATCATCGTCGTCTCGATCGTTGCTGCGTTCGGCGTGCCCGCCATCTGGGCGCGGATGAACCCCGAAACCGCCTCGCACAGCCTTGGCTGGTACGACTTCAAGCGCAAGGGCATCCAGACGCTGTCCGGGCCGCTCGATGCGGGGTCGGCCACTGTGCAAGTGCTGGTGCTGCCCGTGCTCATCCTCGGCTGGGGCATAGCCGTGGCGATCATTGCCGCGACGGTTCGATAACAGCCCCCCGTCGAAAACCGTCGCTGCTGATATGGCGTCGCGGACCCGTCCGCGGCGCCATTTTTTGTGCGTTCAGCTTTTAACGCGGCCGCGCAGCGCGGCGAGCGCTTCATCCTCGCGCGAAACCAGCGCGGTGACGGCGCTGCGCGCGGTCTCGACCGCCGGCCGGTCACCGCCCTTGCCGTCGGCTTCGGCGGCGGCGGATGTAATCAGCAGCGAATCGAGATCGGCCAGCGCGACCATCGCGTCACTGCGCGTCGACTCCAGATCGGCAAGCGCGACTTGCGCGACCGACCAGTTCTCGCTGCCCACCGCCGCACCGGCGGCCGCGCTCACCGCGCGCGTCGCGGCGGGCAGGTGCGCACCGAATCGCTGGTGCGCCGATTGCGCGGCGGCCTGCAACCCGGCCAGTTTTGTGACGAGATCGGCGTCGGGCGGCGGCAGCGGCGCGGCGCTGGGCACCGCATCGGGAGCGACCGGCTGCGCCTGGCCATAGGCGCGCTCGGCGGGGCGGCGCGCCAGTGAGGGATACTTGTCCATGCCGGCGCACCCCGAGAGCGTCAGCACGGCCAGCGTCAGCACCAACGCCTTCCGGGCGGGGGCTGCGAGTGCGACAGGGGCTGAGAGCGGGGCGCGGGTCGGAAGCAGGGCGGGGGCGGGTTGCGTGGCATTCATCGGTCCGCCATAGCACGGCATCGCGCGGCTGCCAGCCGGTCCTGCCCGGCAGGTGGCGTGCTGGTGATACGGGGGGGCAGCACGGTGAGCGCGCTGTCCGGCGTTCCAGCCGCCCGAAATGCCCGGGCCTGCCGCGATCCCGCCCCGATCCGGCGTTGACAGCCAGCGCCCCTTGCACTATCCGCGCCTCTCTTTCCGGCCCCCTGCCGTGGCGGGGTGTCGGCGTGTTGCCCAGTTTCTGCGGTTTGCGAGAATTTCGCGATTCGCGCGATCGGGCGGCTAGGCTTTGAAAAACGGATAGTTGAAACCATGTTCGCAATAGTGCGCACGGGCGGCAAGCAGTATCGGGTTGCCGCCGGAGACAAGATCGCGGTCGAGAAACTGGCTGGTGCAGCCGGTGACAAGATCACGCTGGGTGACGTTCTGCTGGCCGGTGACGGCGGCGAGATCGCCGATCTGGCTTCGGTGGTCGTCTCTGCCGAGATCATCGCCCAGGCGAAATCCGAGAAGGTGATCGTCTTCAAGAAGCGTCGTCGGCACAACTATCGCCGCAAGAACGGCCATCGCCAGCAGCTTACTCTGCTGCGCATCCTCGCCGTGGGTGGTGAGGACAAGAAGGCCAAGAAGGCTGCCCCCCAGGCCGAAGCCGCGCCTGCGGCCGCTGCTGAATAAGATTCCGGAGTAATTCGAGATGGCACATAAGAAAGCAGGCGGCTCCTCGCGCAACGGTCGTGATTCGGCCGGTCGTCGCCTTGGCGTGAAGAAGTTCGGCGGTCAGGACGTGATCGGTGGCAACATCATCATCCGTCAGCGCGGCACCCGCGTGTACCCCGGCGCCAACGTCGGCATGGGCAAGGACCACACGCTGTTCGCGCTCGAGGAAGGCAAAGTCCGCTTCCACGGCGGCAAGCTCGATCGCAAGTACGTGTCGGTCGATATGGCGCAAGCTGCCGAATAACGGACGGTCGATCACGGGCCGTCCTTGACGGGATGGCCCTGCCGGACTCCGCGAGTCCGGCCGAATGAGGGAGAGGGCCCCGCCCGTCTCCCTTTTTTTGTTTCTCCCTCACCTGCATCGATTCCGCACCGACTGGCGTGTTTGCGCCCCGGCACGGCGATGGCGTCATATTCCTGTCAGCGCGTTAGGTTAGCTGCGCATTGCTGGGGTTGAGTGAAGAGGAGAATACCCGTGTTCATTCGCAGTGAGAGGCTGTTCCTGCGCCCCGGCTGGCCCGAAGACTGGGCCGAGCTGCTGGCCCTGATCGATGACGAATCGATCGTGCGCAACCTGGCGCGCGCGCCCTGGCCCTATCGCCCGCAGGACGCGCGCGATTTCGCCAGTCGTGCGCAGGACGGGCATTTTCCCCATTTCTTCGTGACGCAGCCCGGCAGCGCGGGCACGCGCCTGATTGGCAGCTGCGGCATCGGCCGGCAGGACGGGCCCGAAGGCCGCGAGGAAGCCGAACTGGGTTACTGGATCGCGCGCGACCAGTGGGGCAACGGCTATGCCACCGAAGCGGTCACCGCCATGTTGCGGCTGGCGCGCACGCTGGGCCACCGCCACATCGTTGCCGGGCACTTCGCCGACAATCCCGCTTCGGGCCGGGTGCTGGCCAAGGCGGGCTTCCGTCCCACCGGCGAGCTGCGCCGCCGCTATTGCCCGGCGCGGGGCGAGCGGGTGCCGGCGGTGATGCACGCCATCGACTTGGGCCGTGCCGGCGATTGCGACAATGAACAAGCCGGGAGTGAAGCGCGGGGCGATTCGTCCGACGGGATGCGCGCGGCGTAATACCGGGATGCATTGATGGCTCTCTCCCGGTTCAGGGGAGAGATTCGAAGGCTTGGCAGCTTGTCTGTCTGGCGGGAGTTGAGAGGGGGCCGGATTCGCGCAATCCCCCTCTCCCAACCCTCTCCCCTGAAAGGGGGAGGGTTTTCGAATTCACGCCAGCACGGCGTCCCCGAACGCGCTTTCCGCCTTGCCGATCAGCGCGCGATCATCGTGCTGCCAGGGATGGAACCCGGGGCCGAAATAGCTCAGCCACGCGGGGAAAATGCGGCGCAGCATGCCCGGCTGCCACAGCAGGTACGCGGCCAGCCGGAACTTCCACTTTGCGCCGGTCAGGCCGTCCTGCTCGAGCAGGTTCAGCGTGTCGATGATGCGGTTGAACAGGAAGTTCTTGGTGATGATCACCATCATCAGCGACTTCAGTTTCCACCGCCGCCAGCGCGACCAGGTCTTCGTGGCGTGGAGCCAGGTGTCGTAGGCGACGCCCTTGTGCTCGATCTCTTCCATCGCGTGCCAGCGCCACATCTGCGCGCTTTCATGGTCAGCACCGGCAAAATGCTGCGGGTTGGCGAGGAATTCGTGCGCCATCATCGCGGTGTAGTGTTCCAGCGCCATGGTCGCGGCCAGGTTGACGATCGGCGGGCGATCCTTGGTCAGCGCCAGCATGTCTTCCACGCGCTTGTCGATCCGCGCGATGTCGTAGCCCGCCTCGGTCGCGGCGCGGTTGAACGCGACGTGTTCGCGCGTGTGGTTGATTTCCTGCTTCACGAATGCGCGGATTTCCTCGGCGAGCCGGGGCGGCGCGCCGTCGCGATGCGCCTTGACCGCCTCGATGAAGAACGCCTCGCCGCGCGGGAACGTGGCCGACAGCGCGTTGTGCCACGCGGTTGCCACCGGATCGTTGTTCAGCCACCAGCGCGGCGGCCTGGCCTCGCGCCCGAAGCGCAAATCGCGCACGGTGATGGTGAGGTCGGCCGGGGTCGGAACATCCGGGCGATCCTGCGCGGTATCGCCGCCCGATGCCTTGCCAAGGGTTTCAACGGGTTCTACGCCTGAGCGTGCGGAAAATGGTGCGTTCATGAACGCGTAGATAGAGTAACTGACACTGATGTCAATAAGGAAGCGCCTGTCGCCGGAAGAAAGCCGCACCGCCGCGCTCGAAGCGGCGCGCAGCCTGCTGATCGAAACCGGGCCGCAGTCGGTCACGCTGAAGGCCGTCGCTGCGCGGATCGGGCGCACCCATGCCAACCTGCTGCATCACTTCGGCTCGGCCTCAGGCTTGCAGAAGGCGCTGGCCAAGCATCTCGCCGGCACGATCTGCGCGACGATCGCCGAAGCGGTGATCGCCAGCCGATCGGGCATCGGCTGCCCGCGTGACGTGGTCGATATGACCTTCGATGCGTTCGATCGCGAGGGCGGCGGCGCGCTGGCATCGTGGATGCTGCTGTCCGGCAACGAGGATGCGCTCGACCCGATCGTCGAGGCGATCCACGATCTGGTCGAGGAACTGCACGATTTCAGCCTGGGCGCGATGCGCCAGGTGACGCTGACGCTGGTGCTGCTGGCGCTGGGCGACGCGCTGATGGGCGGTCCGCTGAGCCAGTCGCTCGAACTGCCGCGCACCTCGGCGCGCGATACGGCCGAAGCGCTGCTGATCGATGCCGCCACGCGGGCGGGCATGCTCCCGCCGGGGATCCAGCCGGGTTAGGGCGCTTCGCCGGGTTCCAGCGCCGCCGCCAGCCAGCGGGGCGCCGTCGCCCCATTGATGTCCTCGATGCGCAAGTAGTCGACCGCCAGACCCAAATCGGGGTAGGCGACGCGCTGGCGCGCCGGGGCCGACTTTTCGAACGGGACGACCACCAGCCGCCGGTTGACCTTTTGCCGCCAGTTCATCCGCGCGGTGTTCTCCTGCCCGACGTAGCAGCCCTTGGTGAAGCTCACCCCGTTGAGTTCGGCGGCGTTGGCTTCCAGCCACAGCGTCCGGTCGCTGCCGAGTTCGGCCTGTCCCTCGGTCACGCCCAGCGACAGCCGGTGCGCCAGCCACGCCGCGTCGGCGCCGGGCTCGTCGGGTTCCGCCGGGGCGAGCCAGCGTTCACCCAGTTCGGCCAGCCGTGGATCGCGCGCGCCGCCGTCGCCTGCACCATCGAACCAGTGCACCGCCACGCCATCGTCGCGGGCAATGCCGATCTTGCGGCGCAGTCGGTAGAGCGAGAGGCGCTTGGCCAGCGCGTCTGCCACCGATGCTTCGCAATCGATCAGCAGGTCAGCCTGTCCCGAGCTTGTCGACGGGCCCGATGGCCAGACGAGGAAATCGAACAGCGCCTTGCCTTGCGCGCTGAGCAGCCCGGCCCACACCGGCAGCGGGCCGTTCACGTCCTGCGTCACCAGACCTTGCAGAAAGCCCGCCACATCTTCGCCGGGTTCAAGTGGCGACAGGCGCACGATTGCGCGGTCCAGAAGGCGGGTAGGTGTCGTTCGGGTTGCGGTCATGGGTGACAGATAGGGTTCGCCGCCCCTAAGGGGAAGGGATGTCGAACCAAGCGAATCCCGTCCCAGCGACGCTCACCATCCGCCGTCCCGACGACTGGCACGTTCACTTGCGCGATGGCGACGTGATGCGCGGAGTGGTGCCGCACACCGCGCGCCAGTTCGCGCGCGCGATCGTGATGCCCAACCTCTCGCCGCCGGTGACCACGGTCGCGGCAGCGCGCGCCTATCGGATGCGGATCGCCGCGGCAGTGCCCGAAGGTGTGGCGTTCACCCCGCTGATGACCTGCTACCTCACCGACGGGATCGACCCCGACGAGATCGCGCGCGGGTTTGCGCAAGGCGTGTTCACCGCCGCCAAGCTTTATCCCGCGCACGCCACCACCGGATCGGCGCACGGGGTAACCCACATCGACCACATCATGCCGGCGCTCGAACGGATGCAGGCGATCGGCATGCCGCTGCTGGTCCACGGCGAAGTGACCGACGCCGATGTCGATATCTTCGATCGCGAGGCGGTGTTCATCGACCGCACGCTGAAGCCACTGGTCGCCGCGTTGCCCGGCCTGAAGGTGGTGTTCGAACACATCACCACCGCGCAGGCCGTGGCGTTCGTCGATGCGAACGGGCCCAACGTGGCCGCGACGATCACGCCGCAGCACTTGCACATCAACCGCAACGCGATGCTCGTCGGCGGCATTCGTCCGCACGCCTATTGCCTGCCGGTGGCCAAGCGCGAATTGCACCGGCTGGCGCTGCGCAAGGCGGCGACCTCGGGTTCGACCAAGTACTTCCTCGGCACCGACAGCGCGCCGCACAGCGTTTCTGCCAAGGAATCGGCCTGCGGATGCGCCGGCATCTTCAACGCGCCTTATGCGCTGGAAAGCTATCTCGCGGTGTTCGAAGCCGAAGGCGCGCTCGACCGGTTCGAGGCGTTCGCGTCGGAAAACGGTCCGCGTTTCTATGGGCTGCCGCTGAACGACGGGACCGTCACGCTGGAACGCGCTGCGGTCGAAGTGCCCGCCGTGATCGACGCCGGCGGCACACCTATCGTGCCGTTCCACGCCGGCGAAACGCTGGGCTGGCGGCTGCGCGCGGACTGATCCGGCGGCATCGGGTTACGTCGCAGCGTTGCGGCTGCGTCTGGCCAGCATGTCCCAGCTGAACAGCGCGATCGCGATCCAGATCAGCACGAAGCACCCCGTGCGCAGCGGGTCGAGCGCTTCGTGAAACACCGTCACCCCCATCAGGAAGACGATGGTCGGCGAGATGAACTGGATGAAGCCGAGCAGGCTGAGGTTCAGCCGCCGGGCCGCGACCGCGAACATCAGCAGCGGGATCGCGGTCAGCACGCCGGTGCCCAGCAGCATGGCGGCGGTGAACGGGTCGCGGGCCATGCTGGACCCGGCGGGGGCGTATGCGAACCAGGCGACCACGCCGATCGCGGGCAGCACCAGCACCATCGTCTCGATCGTCAGCCCCGGCACCGATCCCACCGGCGTCACCTTGCGCACCAGCCCGTAAAGCGCGAACGTGACCGCCAGCGACAGGCTGATCGCCAGCATGTCGAGCGCGTCGCCCAGCAGCAGCGCGATGCCCGCCGTCGCGATGGCCACCGCCAGCCACTGCCGCCGGCTCAGCTTTTCGCCAAGGAAGACCGTGCCCAGCAGCACGTTGACCAGCGGATTGATGAAATACCCCAGGCTTGCCGCCAGCACATGGCCGTGCATGATCGCGGTGACGTAGATCAGCCAGTTCCCGCCGATCAGCAGCGCGCTGCACGCCAGTTGCGCCAGCACCGCGCGGTTGGCCAGCGCCGCGCGCAGATCGGGCGATTGTCCGCGCCGGGCGATGATGACCAGGCACAGCGGCAGCGTCGCCACGATCCGCCAGCCGACCAGCTCGACCGGGGGGACATCGCGCAATGCGTGGAAATACAGCGGCAGGAAGCCCCAGATGACATAGGCTGCCAGGCCCAGCAGCAGGCCGCGGCGAAACTGGGCGTCATGGTCCATCGCCGCGCCCTGGCAGCACGGCCGCTGCATTCCAAGGGGGGATTTGGGCCGAAGTGCCCCACTGCGCAGGGTCGCTGGCGCGATCATTCTCGCTTGGTGCCCCGCGCGGTGAAAGGCGATGTTAACCCTGATCGGGCAGGAAGGCAGGCCAGACCCTCTGCGGGACCCGTTCGCATGCCTTGCCGCCGTCGCCCTTCCTCAGTCTTGCTGGCCAGCTTGCTGGCGCTGGCGGGTTGCGGCGCGGAGCCGGTCGATCCCGATCCGATCGGCAACGACGATCCGATGATGGCGGCGGCGCTCGACGGGCCGCTGATGGTCGATCCCGATCTGGCGGGCCAGAACCGCCGGTATGCGGTGGTCGAGCCGGGCGGGCCGGTCGATGCCGCGCTGCCCGCGCTGGACCTCACCGCCGATCGCGCTGCCGACGCGCGCGGCGATGCGCTCGATCTGGTGGGCGAACAGGGCTTGCGCCACGCCCGCATTGAAGCCGGCGAGGCGCGTCCGGCGGGCTTTGCCAGCGCGCCCACGTTGCGCGACCGGGCGATCGCCGCGATCGGCGGCGCGTGCGCGGCGAAGCTGACGTACGACATGGGCTGGGCCGCCAAAGTGCCCGCTGCGTTCCCGATCTACCCGCGCGGCCATGTAATCGAGGCGGCGGGCCTGTCCGCGCCGCCGTGCGCGGTGCGCGCGGTCAGCTTTGCCAGTGCGGTCGATCCTGCCGAACTGGCCGACTTCTATGTCACCATGGCGGGCCGCGATGGGATGCAGCCGCGCGTACAGCGGGCCGGGCCGGCGCTGGTCGTGCGCGGCGAGCGCGGCCGCGTGGTCTATGCCGTGGCGATCCGACCGGGCGCCGACGGCGGCAGCACGGTCGATCTGGTCACCAGCGGCGGTTGATTCTGCCGGACAGCCTGTGGGCCTGCCTCAATCGTCCTTGAGGCCCACGCCGATGCTGGCGCGCGGCTGGTCGACTTCGGTCGAGGCAACCGGGTAGGCGCAATAATCGGCGGCGTAGTATGCCGAGGGGCGGTGGTTGCCTGACAGCCCGACCCCGCCGAACGGCGCGGCGGACGAGGCGCCGTTGGTCGGCCGGTTCCAGTTGACGATGCCGGCGCGGATGTTCGCCCAGAACCGGTTGTAGTCCTGCGGCGTGCCGCCCACCAGCGAGGCGGACAAGCCGAACCGCGTGGCGTTCGCCTCGGCGATGGCGGCGTCGAAATCATCGACCCGAATCACCTGCAGCAGCGGGCCGAACAGTTCCACGTCGGGGCGGTCTTCCATCGCGGTCACGTCGATGATCGCGGGCGACAGGAACGGCAGGTCGTCGCGCAGGCGGACCATGTGCTTGATCACCTTGCCGCCGTTGGACAGCAGGTACACGAAGCTTTCGGTCAGCCCGTCGGCGGTGCGGTTGTCGATCACCGGGCCCATGAACGGCGGCGGATTGTCGAACGGTGCGCCCACGATGATCCGGTCGGCCAGCCGCTTCACCTCGGTAATCAGCGGATCGTACAGCGAATCCTTGACGATCAGCCGCCGCGCCGCGCTGCACCGCTGCCCGGCAGACGTGAACGCCGATTGCACGACGATGACCGCTGCGTCGGCCAGCTTGGGCGTGTCCCACACCACGATCGGGTTGTTGCCGCCCATTTCGAGCGCGACGACTTTGCCCGGGTTGGACGCCAGCTTGCGGTTGATGGCGATGCCGGCATGCGCCGATCCGGTAAACAGCACGCCATCGATGCCATCGTGCGCGACCAGCTCCTGGCCCTGTTCGGGCCCGCCGAACAGCACTTGCACCACTGCGGCGGAAATGCCCGCGCGGTGGAAGCACTGTGCCAGCATCTCGCCGGTGGCGGGGGTCTTTTCCGAGGGCTTGAACACGATCACGTTGCCCGCGATCAGTGCTGGCACGATGTGGCCGTTGGGCAGGTGTGCGGGGAAATTGTAGGGCCCCAGCACGGCCATTACGCCGTGCGGCTTGTGGCGCAGGGCGGCGGTACCCTGAATCGCGCTGTCGAGCTTGCGCTGCGCGGTGCGTTCGGCATAGGCGCGGATCGAGATCTCGACCTTGTTGACCACGCTTTCGACTTCGGTGCGCGCTTCCCACATCGGCTTGCCGGTTTCGCGCGCGATCATTTCCGCCAGCTTTTCGGCGTCCTTGCGCACTTCGTTGGCGAAACGGCGGACCATTTCGATCCGCGTGGCGAGCGGCAGCGCGGCCCAGGCGGGCCAGGCCCGACGCGCGCGCGACACGATCTCGTCGACATCGCCGACCCTGCCACGCCACACTTCGACGCCCGTTGCAGGTTCGAATGAAACTAGATCTTCGGCGGCCACGAGTGTGTTGCCCGTCCTTTCAGCATAGCGGGGCGTGCCCGACGGTCTCCCGAAACCAAGCCATAACCATATTAAGTGGTTAAACAAACAGGGTGTGTGACCGGCGCAATATTAAATGCGCAATCCTTTCGATTTTGCAACATGGCCTTCAGGAACAGGCGCAGGCGACAGCGCCCCGCCCATGCGCCGCAGCGCAGCGACTTTGGCGTGGAGCGGCGCCCAGTCGTCGGCGGTGTCGATCGCCGACCAGATCGCCTCGACCTCGTCGAGCAGCATCGACTGGGCGGCGGGGTCGGACCAGTAGGGATGGCTGTCGGCCACGGCGACATAAGGCGCCAGCGCCTCTGCCAGCGGGCCGCTCGCCCTGCGTCCGCCGCGATGCGCGAAGAAGAACGCGTCGGGGCCGGTGCCGCTTTCGCGCATGGCGACCTCGCACACCGCGATCAGCGCGCCGTCCTCGTCCAGCCCGCGCGGTTCCACGCCCAGCCGCCAGCACCATCGCCGCGTCATCGCCCGGCGATAGAGCTCGGGGAACCGTTCCAGCGCGGCGACCAGCGGCGGCGCCTCGCTCAGCGTGCGCAACGCGACCGCCAGCTGCCCGCAGTTCCAGTGGATTGCCTCGGGCTGGCGGCCATAGGCGTACAGCCCTGAATGGTCGAAATAGGCGGCGGTGAAGCTTGGGTCCCACATCGGCAGCCAGCGCCACGGGCCATAGTCGAAACTTTCGCCCGACACGTTCATGTTGTCGGTGTTGAGCACGCCGTGGACGAAGCCGGCGACCATGTAGCTGGCGGCCAGATCGGCCATGCGTTCAATGACCTGGTTGAGCAGCAAGGCCGCCGGGTTGCCCGCCGCCTCCGCGCGATCCGGGCCGGGGAAGGTCGCAAGGCAGTAGTCGACCAACTGGCGCATCTCGTGGTCCGCGTCGATCTGCGCGAGGCGCTGAAAGGTGCCGAACCGCACGTGGCCGTGACTGAGCCGCACCAGCACGGCCGACCGGGTGGGCGAAGGCTCGTCGCCGCGCCATAGTTCCTCGCCCGTCTCGATCACCGAGAACGTACGGCTGGTGTCGACGCCCAGCGCCTCGAGCATCTCGGTGGCGAGGATCTCGCGCACCGCGCCTTTCAGCGTCAGCCGCCCGTCGCCCTGCCGGCTCCACGGCGTCTGGCCCGAACCCTTGGTGCCGAGATCGAGCTGGCGGTCCTCGCCATCGCGCAGTTGCGCAAACAGGAAGCCGCGCCCGTCGCCCAGATCGGGATTGTAGTGGCGGAACTGGTGGCCGTGATAGCGCAGCGCCAGCGGTTGCGGCAGGTTGCGGGGCAGGGCCTCGAACCGCGCGAAATGCGTGGTCCATTGCGCATCGTCCAGCGTATCCAGCCCGACTTGCGCCGCCGCGCGATAATTGCGGAAGCGCAAGGTGGCTTGCGGGAAGTCGGCGGCGCGCACCGGATCGCCGATCCAGTCCGAAAGGGACAGGATGCCGGGGGCGGGGCGATAGGTTGCGACTTGCGAAGAGAACGGCATCGGGCGATAGTGGGCACTGGCGGCCGATCAAGCAAGCCGGGTCTCGAATGCCGGACAACCTTACGGACCGGCTTGCGCGTTGAAGGGCTGATTTTTCACGATGGCAGATTTCGAGGATCGCAGCTGGTCAAGCCGCGACGGGCTGCGCCTGCATTATCGCGACTATGCTGGACAAAGCGGGGCCGGAACCGGCGATGCTGCGCGCCCGCCGGTGATCTGCCTGCCGGGACTGACCCGCAACGCCCGCGATTTCGAAGAGCTGGCAGCGCATCTGGCCGGGTCTGCCGGGGGTGGATGGCGCGTGTTGTGCCCCGAAATGCGCGGGCGCGGCGACAGCGACTATGCGCGCGATCCGATGAGCTACAATCCGCTGCAATATGTCGATGACATTGCCGCGCTGCTCGAAGACCAGGCGATCGACCGCTTCGTGGCGATCGGCACCTCGCTGGGCGGGCTGATGACGATGCTGCTGGCGGTGCGTCCCGGCGTCAACATCGCGGGTGCGGTGATCAACGATATCGGGCCCGAACTCGATCCCAAGGGTATCGCGCGGATCCGCGACTACGTCGGGCAGGGCCGCAATTTCGAGACGTGGATGCACGCCGCGCGCGCGCTGCAGGAAAGCCAGGCCGACGTTTACCCGCATTTCCAGATCGCCGACTGGCTGCGCTATGCCAAGCGGCTGATGGTGCTGGGCACCGGCGGGCGCATCGCCTTCGATTACGACATGAAGATCGCCGAGCCGTTCGCCGCGAGCAACGGCGAGCCGGGACCGGACATGTGGCCGCTGTTCGATGCGCTGGCGGCCAGCCCGCTGCTGGTGCTGCGCGGGGAAAACTCGGATATCCTGTCCGTCGATGTCGCCGCGCGGATGATCGCGCGCGCGCCGGGCATGGAACTCGTCACGATCGCCGGCACCGGCCACGCGCCCACGCTCGACGAACCCCAGGCCGTTGCCGCGATCGAACGGCTGCTGTCGCGCATCGCATGACGGCGTCGTCCGGGAATCGCGCCACGGGACACGATCCCCTGCGCCCGTCCGGCGCACCGCTGCGCGTGCTGCACCTGCATTCGACGTTCCATGCCGGCGGCAAGGAGCGCCGCTCGGTCGCGCTGATCAATGCCTTCGGCAACAGCGTGATGCACTCGATCGTCAGCTCGGAAGACGGCGCGCTGAGCGCAGGTCGCGACATCGACAAGGCCATCCGCGTCGAATACCCGCGCTATTTCCCCCCGCTGGCCGGGCGGTTCGGCATCGGGCGGATGAAGGCGATGGCGCGGGCTATGCGCGGGTTCGACCTGATCCTGACCTACAACTGGGGCGCGATGGACGCGGTGATGGCGCACAGCCTGTTCGGCCCGCAGATGAAGCTGGCGCCGCTGGTCCACCATGAAGACGGCTTCAATGCGGACGAGGCGGTGAAGCTGAAGCGCCGCCGCAACTGGTTTCGCCGCATCGCGCTGGCGCGGGCCGCCGCGCTGGTGGTGCCGTCGCGCGCGCTCGAGCAGGTGGCGTATGGCGCGTGGCAGCAGCCCAAGGCGCGCGTCCAGCGCATACCCAACGGCATCGATACCGCCGCCTATGGCACAAAGGCGCGCGCCGATGCCCTGCCGCGCGTGATCAAGCGCAAGGGCGAAAGCTGGGTCGGCACGCTGGCCGGCCTGCGCCCGGTCAAGAACCTGACGCGGCTGGTGCGCGCTTTCGAGCATTTGCCGCCGCACTGGCACTTGGTGATCGTGGGCGAAGGGCCAGAGCGCGAGGCGATCCTGGCCGAGGCGGTGCGGCTGGAGATCGGGCACCGCGTGCATCTGGCGGGGTTCGTCGCCGATCCGGCGAAGATCATCGGCCTGTTCGATCTGTTCGCGCTGTCGTCGGACAGCGAGCAGGCCCCGCTTTCGGTGATCGAGGCGATGGCGGCGGGGCTGGCCGTCGCCAGCCCGGCAGTTGGCGACGTGACCGAGATGGTCGCGCCCGAAAACCGGCGTTACATCACGCCGCCGGGCGATGACGCGGCGCTGGGCGCGGCGCTGGCCGACCTTGCCGCCGACGCGGATTTGCGCGCGCGGATCGGCGCCGCCAACCAGCTGCGGGCGCGCGCCGAATTCGATCTGGCGGCGATGGCGCGCCACTATGGCCAGGTCTATGCCGCCGCGATGGGGCAGGCTGCGTTCCCCTGAACGCCGGCCGGCGCGCCTTCACCCGGGGTTCACGCCGGACGCGCCACAAGCCAGCCCCGGAATCATTCCCGTTGAAAAGGCGGACCCATCCGTTAAACACCCCCGCCAACCATAAGCCTTGCTGGCAATCGTCCCGCCAGTCATTCCTGAAAGCGTAATCGTTGGCCCTTCGACCCTCTGCTCCCGACAGCACCCCCAGCAAGTTCGCCGTCCAGCAGGGCGCGCAACAGGACGTGTTCCTGCGCGAGGTGGACGATGCGCTGCGCGAAGACCAGCTGGCCACCGCGCTGCGCAATTACGGCAAGCCGGTGGGCGCGGCGATCGTGGCCGGGCTGCTTGCGCTGGCCGGGTTCCTGTGGTGGCAGAACCACCGCGACAGCGTGGCCGGCACGCATGGCGAACAGTTCACCCAAGGGCTGGACCAGGTCGAGGCCGGGCGGCTCGAAACCGCCGGCAAGACGCTGGAACCGCTGGCGAAGGATGGTGGCGAAAGCTACGCCGCCGCGACGCGGATGATGCAGGCGGCGATCGCGCTGGAGCAGAAAAAGCCGGACGTTGCGGCCAAGGGCTTTGCCGCCGTGGCCGCCGACGGCTCGGTGCCGCAGCCTTATCGTGATCTCGCCACGATCCGCGAGATTGCCACGCGGTTCGACCAGTTGCCGCCCGACCAGGTTATCGCGCGGCTGAAGCCGATGGCCCAGCCGGGCAATCCGTGGTTCGGCAGCGCGGGCGAGATGGTCGGCGTCGCCTACATGAAGCAGGGCCGCAACGATCTGGCCGGGCCGCTGTTCGGCTCGATCGTCAAGGACAAGGGCGTGCCCGAAAGCATCCGCCGCCGGGTGCAGCAGCTCGCCGGGCTGCTCGGCGTCGATTCGATCGAGGACCCCAACAAGGTCGTCGGTGTCGCGCCCGCCGCTGCTGCTGCGGCCCCTGCCGCCGGCGGCCAGTAAGCCCGCGTGCCGCACACCGCTTTGCTTCCAGCATCGGCAAGATTAACGCCTTGAACAAGATTAGCGCCTCGAAAAGATTACGCCTCGAAAAGATTACAGGGAATTTCGTGATGAGCCGTTCCGCATCCTTCCGCCGCATCGGCGTGGCTTCCTGCCTGGTCATGGCCCTTGCGCTTGGTGGCTGCGGGGTGATCGGCGGCAAGGGCAAGGTCAAGACCACGCCCACCACGGGCGAACGCGTGCCGGTGCTGTCGCGCATCGAGGCCGGGACCAAGGTCGATACCGAGATGTCAGCCGTCGCGGTCGTGCTGCCGCCGCCGGTGGTCAACACCGAATGGGCGGAGCCCGGCGGCGCGGCCAGCAAGAGCTACGGCCACCTCGCGCTCGGCGATGCGCCGCACAAGATCTGGACCGCGTCGGTCGCCGGATCGTCCCCGCGCGAACGGCTCGCCGCCGCGCCGGTGATCGGCGGCGGGCAGCTGTTCGTCTACGATACCGCCGGCATGGTCCACGCGTTCGACGCCGACACCGGCCGCCAGAACTGGAAGGTCAGCCTCAAGGGCAAGAAGAACAGCGGTTCGCTGTTCGGCGGCGGGGTCAGCTTTGCCGACAACCGCGTGTTCGTCGACACCGGGCTGGGCGAAGTCGCCGCGCTCGATGCCGCCGATGGCAAGCAGATCTGGAAGGTCAAGCCGGCGGGTCCGCTGCGCGGATCGCCCACCGTGGCGTTCGACGCGGTCTATGTGATGACGCAGGACAACCAGATCTTCGCGCTCAACGTGGCCGACGGCGCGGGACTGTGGAACGAATCCGGCTCGACCGGACAGACCGGGGTGTTCGGCGTCGCCGCGCCCGCCGCCGCGCAAGGCACCGTGATCGCGGGCTACAGCTCGGGCGAACTGGTCGCCTATCGTTACGAGAACGGCCGCCAGCTGTGGTCCGACGCCCTGTCGCGCACCAGCATCGCCACCAGTGTTTCGACGCTGACCGACATCGACGCCGATCCGATCATCGAGAACGGCAAGGTCTATGCGCTGGGGCAGGGCGGGCGCATGGCGGCCTATGAACTCGTCACCGGCCAGCGCATCTGGGAACTGAGCCTGGCGGGCATCTCGACCCCGGCGGTCGCGGGCGACTGGATCTTCACGCTGACCGACGAGGCCAAGCTGCTGTGCATCGCCAAGGCCAGCGGCAAAGTGCGCTGGCTGACGCAGATGAAGCACTATGGCAACGTCAAGAAGAAGACGAGCCCGGTGTTCTGGACCGGCCCGGTGCTGGCAGGCAATCGCCTGATCGTCGCCAGTTCGCGCGGCGAGCTGATGGCGGTTTCGGCTGCCGACGGTTCGGCGACGCCGCTGGCGAAGCTGGGCAAGCCGATCACGCTGGCACCGGTCGTGGCCAACAGCACGCTGTACGTGCTCGACGACGGCGGCAAGATCACCGCATTTCGCTGATCCGGGCCGCTGATTTGGGGCTGCGTTAACCCTTCTTCACGGTTTGCTCACCCTTGCGCTATAGGGCGTAAGGCATGACCGCAGGTTCCGACATCGACGGCGCACTGCCCGCGATCGCCGCGCGCCCGACCAGCGATGTGTCGGCGGGCGTCGGGCTGTGCGGACTGGCGGGGCTGCTGGCGTGGATCACGGTGTGTCGCCTGTGGGGCGGGATCGCCGATCTGTTCGCGCTGCCGGGGCCGCATGTGCCGATGTCCGGGCCCAACGCCGCGCTGGCCGCCGTGCTCGCCTCGGGCATCCCGATGGTGGCGTGGTCGCTGCTGGTCGACAAGGTCCACCGCCGCGCCTCGACCGGGATCGACTGGTCCGCGCCGCGCAGCCTGTCGTCGATCACCGATATTTCCACCACCAAGCTGGCGGGCCTGTGGGCGACATGGACGCTGATCGGCCTCGCCTACTGCCTGGGGCGCTGGTACTGGCGCGGGCAATATCTGTTCGCGATGGACCTGCTTGGGCTGGCCGCGCCGCTGCTGTTCCTGGGCTCGGTGCCGTACGTGCTGTGGCTCGACCGCATGCTGGTCAACCCGCGCGACGGGGCGTGGCATTTCGGCGCGATGCTGATCGGTCGCGAGCCGTATGACCGCGCCGAAGTGTGGCACCACTTGCGCGGCTGGACGGTCAAGGGCTTCTTCTGCGCATTCATGATCTCGATCCTGCCCGGCGGGTTTGCCGCGGTGGTATCGGCCGACTGGAGCCAGCTCGCGGGCGATCCGGTGGGCATCGCGCATGTCGCGACCGAGTTCATGTTCGTGGTCGATGTGCAGATCGCGATGGTCGGCTACCTGCTGACGATGAAACCGCTCGACGCGCAGATCCGCACGGCCAACCCCTATCTCGCCGGCTGGGTCGCCGCGCTGGCCTGCTATCCGCCGTTCCAGCTGATGGAGGCGGGCCGCCCGCTCGCCTATCAGGAGGCGACCGCCGACTGGTCGCACTGGCTCCAGCCGTACCCCGGCCTGTTGTGGGTGTGGGCGGCGGCGCTGATCGGGCTGACCGGGATCTACGCCTGGGCGACGGTGGCGTTCGGCCTGCGTTTTTCCAACCTCACCTATCGCGGCGTGCTGACCAACGGGCCGTATGCCTTCACCCGCCACCCGGCGTATGTGTCCAAGAACCTGTACTGGTGGCTGTTCACGCTGCCGTTCCTCGCCACCAATGGCTCGACCGTGGATGCGGTGCGCAACACGTTCTTCCTCGGCTGCGTCAGCGCGATCTATTACTGGCGTGCCCGGACCGAGGAAAAGCACCTGCTGGCGTCCGATGCCAAGTACCGCGATTACCACGCATGGATGCAGCGCCATGGGCTGCTGACATCGGCGCTGTCGCGGCTGGGCGGCTTGCTCAAAGGCCGGCGGCAAGGATTTCAGGCGGAGCCGGCGGAGTAGCGGCACGAGTTTGAGATGCCTTGTTTGCAATCTCAACCACCCGCTCATGGTGAGGAGGGACTGAGCTTGTCGAAGTCCCGTCTCGAACCATCAGGCACCAACCACAGGTGAAGTCCTTCGAGACGCCGCTTCGACAAGCTCAGCGGCTCCTCAGGATGAGCGGTTCAGGCTAATCTCACGACGATTATCTGGCGCTCAGACCGCCTCGCCTTCGCCCACGTCCCAGATCCTGATGTCGCGGTCGGACAGGCCCAGTTCGGCGCGTTCCGCCGCCCAAGTGGCCATGTGCGCGCTTTTCAGGTGGGCGCCCAGGCATTCACGGTCACGCCAGGTTTCGCTGATGCGGATCACTTCGGGATCGATCAGGTCGCGGGCATAGGCGTAGTAGTGGCAGCCATCCTCGGCATTGGTGGCAGCGACCACCGCCTCCATCATCGGCCGCGCGCGATCGAAATTGGCGAGCGGCAGGCGGAAGGTTCCGACGACGAGGATCATGGCAGCACGTTTCCTTCGGGTAGCGGGTTCAGAAACTCTGTTCGTACACGCGCGAAATATCGCCGCCCCATGCGCCGTGGTAAAGGTCGAGCAGGGTTTCGGCCGGCGTCTTGCCGCTGGCCACGATCTGGTCGAGCGGGGCGAGGAAGCCGCTTTCGTTGTCGCCGCTCGAATTGAGCCGCGCCCGCGCCGACAGGCCGGCGCGCGAGATGTTCAGCACTTCGCCGGCGATGTCGCGCAACTTGCCGCCGCCGGGTACTGGTGCGTCGAGGCCCAGTTTCGGCACGCTGGCGCGCAAGGCCTCGCGTCCGTCCATGTCCCAGCCCTTGACCAGATCCCACGCCGCATCGAGCGCGGTCTGGTCGTACAGCAGGCCGACCCACAGAGCGGGCAGCGCGCAGATGCGGTTCCACGGGCCGCCATCGGCGCCGCGCATTTCGAGGAAGCTTTTCAGCCGCACTTCGGGGAACGCGGTGGACAGGTGATCGACCCAGTCCGCCTTGGTCGGCTTTTCGCCGGGCAGCGCGGGCAGCTTGCCATCCATGAACGCGCGGAACGACTGGCCCGCCGCATCGATGTAGCGGCCGTCGCGATAGACGAAGTACATCGGCACATCGAGCATGTAGTCGACGTAGCGTTCGTAGCCGAAGCCATCCTCGAACACGAACGGCAGCATGCCGGTGCGCGCCGGGTCGGTGTCCGACCAGATGTGGCTGCGGTACGAAAGATAGCCGTTGGGCTTGCCTTCGAGGAACGGCGAATTGGCGAACAGTGCGGTAGCCAGCGGTTGCAGCGCCAGCCCGACGCGGAACTTCTTCACCATGTCGGCCTCGCTCGAATAGTCGAGGTTGACCTGGATGGTGCAAGTGCGCAGCATCATGTCCAGGCCCATCGTGCCCACGCGCGGCATATGCTGCAGCATGATCGCATAGCGGCCCTTGGGCATCACCGGCAGGTCTTCGCGGCGCTTGTCGGGCCACAGGCCCAGGCCGAGGAAACCCTTGTCGAAACGATCGCCGATTTCCTTCACCTGGGTCAGGTGGCGGCCGGTTTCGGCGCACGTCTGGTGCAGGTTTTCCAGCGGCGCGCCCGACAGTTCGAGCTGGCCGGCCGGTTCCAGGCTGATCGCGCCATCCGCGCCCGACAGCGCGATGACGTTGGGGCCGTCGGTTGAACCGGCAGGGCCCTTTTCGAGCACCGGCTCCCAGCCATAGGCTTCCATCGCCTTCAGCGTATCGCGGATGCCGCCGGGTTCGACATACGTCGGGGCGTGGTGATCGCGCGTGTCGAACACGAATTTCTCGTGCTCGGTGCCGATCCGCCAGGCGTCGCGCGGCTTTTCGCCGCGCTGCATCGGCGCGATCAGATCGTCGAGGCTCTCGACGACAGGATCGTTTCGATTCGAAACTTGCATGGTGCTCATGCGCGCCATCTAATGCCTGTTGGGCGGAATGCAAAACGTCGTTGATCCTCCCGGCGCGACGGCGCGAAGTGTTAACGGGGCCTTAGGTACATTTGCCGTAGACCCGCGTCACAGGTCGATATTTCGGGGCGCAACTGACGTAATGGTTCGGGGGATTTGCAGGATCTGGGGCTGGGCACTGGCGGTGCTGCTGGCCCTGATGGCGTTTGCGACCCCGGCGCAGGCGGCCAACTGCTATGTCGCCACGTCGCAGGGAACCACCGGGCCGACCGACTGGAATTCCTACTGCTGGCTGGATTTCACCGCCTACAACGATACCACCGCGCGGTCTGCCGGCGGGCAGGCGTTCACCTTCACGCTGGCCGACGGCACCACCGTGACCATGACCATGAAGGTCACCACCCCCGCTGCGCTGATCGCCTCGACCTCGCCATCGTGGACCGGCGGGGCCGTGGGCAACACCGCGTTTCTCGGCATCGGCGGGCGCCCGATCCTCTACCAGTCGGCCGCGGGCACCACGACCGTGACGTTCTCCAACATCACGCTGACCCCGCCGTCGGGTGGATCGGTCACCGCCTACATGATGGTCGCGGGCGACGCCGAATCGACCAACGACGGCGAATCGCTGCAATTCCAGACCAACGGCGCGGCGTGGCAGCTGCTCGATACCGTGGGACCGATCAGCGGCTCGACTTACCCCACCACCACGGGCGTCGGCACCACCACCTTCACCGAAACCGGCGTGGCGGGCACCGTGGGTGCCTATATCGTCGGCAGCAGCACGCCGACCACGCTGACCACCACCATGGTCGGCGGCGGGTTGCAGGGCTCGATGTTCGCCATCCGCTTCGCCTCGATCAGCCTGACCAACAAGATCACCGGCGCCCGTGCCAACGCCGCCGACCAGTTCAAGTTCGATGTCGCCGCGACCGGCAGCGGCACGGTGCTGTCCACCGGCAGTTCGAGCGGAACCGGGCTGGGGCCGTTTGCCGCCGCATCGCTGTCCACCGCTGCCAGCTTCCCGCTCACGCTCCAGCAGAGCATGGCGACCGGCAGCGTCGATACGCTGTCGCACTACCAGGCGTCGCTCACCTGCACCAACGGCAGCACCGGATCGACCACCGTGCTCCCCAGTAACGTGCTGACCAGTTCCTACAATTTCGGCGCGCTGAAATTCGGCGACCAGATCGCCTGCACGTTCACCGACACCCCGTTTCCGCACCTGACGCTGCAAAAGGCGCTGGCGGCGGCGGGGCGGCAGTTCGCGACCGACCAGTTCACGATGAAGATCGATCAGGGCGCGACCAACGTCGCCACCACCACCACGACGGGCACCGGCACCACCGTGACCAGCGGCGCGACCCCGCAAGTGCAGGTGAGCGCCGCCACTGCCTACAAATTCTCCGAAGCCGCTTCGGGCACCACCGTGCTGGGCCAGTATACCGCGACGATGGCCTGCACCAACGCCAACGCCAGTTCGGGTACGACGCTGCCGACGCTGCCCGGCGGGTCGATCACCCCGCAGATCGGCGATGTCGTGACCTGCACGATCACCAACACCGCCAAGGGCGCCAACGCCTCGCTGACCATCGCCAAGACATCGGCGCTGGTGTCCGATCCGGTCAACGGCGCCACCAACCCGCTCGCGATCCCCGGCGCGATCGTGCGCTATACGTTCACCGTGACCAACACCGGTCCGACCGTGGTTGACAGCAACAGCGTGCTGCTGATCGATACGCTGCCGTCGGCGATCACCATCGGCACCGCCGCCACGCCGGTGTTCACGCAAGGCACGCCGACCAGCGCGCTGACCTTCACCGCATCGACCGACCTCAAGTATTCCAATTCGAGCACCAAGCCGACCACGTTCGCGGGCTGCACTTACACCCCGGTGGCGACATACGATCCGGCCGTGAAGTTCGTGTGCCTCAATCCCAAGGGCACGATGGCGGGATCGACCGGCACCCCGCCGGGCTTCACCATCAGCCTGCAGACCAAGCTGAACTGAGGGGCAGCGTCAGGCGGTAGGCGCGCCACCCGACCAGTCGCCGGCCACGCCCATCCATAGCGAAATCGCGGCGATGGCGGCGGTTTCGGCGCGCAGGATGCGCGGGCCCAGCGTGATCGCCACCGCATCGGGGTGCGCCCGGATCGCCGTGCGCTCGGCATCGTCGAACCCGCCCTCGGGGCCGACCAGCAGCGCGGCCGGGCCGTTGTGGGCCGCATACGCCTCGACCGCCGGAACGCCGCCCGCCTCGTCGGCGAAGAACAGCCGGCGTCCGGTCGGCCACGCGCGCAGCAGGGCGTCCAGCTTCGCCGTTTCGGCCAGGCGCGGCAGCGCAGTGCGCGCGCACTGCTCGGCCGCTTCGGTCACGATCGCGGCGGCGCGCTCGGGGTTGATCCGGTCGGCTACGCAGCGCCGCGTCACCACCGGCTGGATCAGGTCGACGCCCAGCTCGGTCGCCTTTTCCAGCACGAGATCGAACGCAGGCTTCTTGGTCAGCGCGGCGCACAGCCACAGATCGGGCACCGCCTCGCGCGCGCGCAGCCGGGCCTCGACCATCAGGTCCACGTCGCGCTTGCCCGCCACGGTGACCCGCGCGAGCCATTCGCCGGTCACGTCGTCGCACAGGATCACCGCATCGCCCGGCGCGGCGCGCATCACCCGCGCGAGGTAGTGCGCCTGCGGTCCTTCGATCCGCAGCGCCTGATCCTGTTGCAGCGGTGCCGGCACAAACAGGCGCGGCGCGCTGCGCGGGGGCCAGGCGGGGGTTGCGGGCATCGGGGGAAGGCTCCAAAGCAGGCGGGCAATGATCCGCGATAGCCTCCAGCCCGCGCCAGCGCCAGCCGAGCAGCCGCTGGCGCCGCCTGACACGCAGCATCGCGGAATCGTCGCTCGGCTGCCCCGCACAATCCGCCCTTACGCATTGCTGGCGCGGTTCGACCGGCCGATCGGCTGGTGGCTGCTGTTCTGGCCGTGCGCGTGGGGTGTGCTGCTGGCGGGCGGGGGCGACCGCTGGGGGTTGATCGCACTGCTGCTGGCAGGCTCGATCGCCATGCGCGGCGCGGGCTGCGTCTACAACGACATCGTCGATGCCGATCTCGACGCCCGCGTGGCGCGCACCGCGCTGCGCCCCGTGGCGAGCGGGCAGGTGAGCAAGCGCGCGGCGTGGGTGTGGCTCGTCGCGCTGTGCCTGGTCGGGTTGGGCGTGTTGCTGAGCCTGCGGTGGGAGGCGCAAGTCGTTGCGCTCGCCAGCCTCGCGCTCGTCGCTGCCTATCCATTCATGAAGCGGATCACCGGCTTCCCGCAGGCGTGGCTCGGGCTGGTGTTCACCTGGGGCGCACCGACCGGCTGGGTCGCGGTGCGCGGGTTCGACGGGGGCGCACCGCTCGCCGCGCTTTACGCCGGGTCGATCCTGTGGTGCATCGGCTACGACACGATCTACGCGCTGCAGGACCGCGAGGACGATGCCATGATCGGGATCGGCTCGTCCGCGCTGACCCTGGGCCGCCACGTGCGCGCGGGCGTGGCGCTGTTCTATGGCGGAGCGGTGCTGCTGTGGGCCGCCGCGCTGTGGCTGGTGCGGGCGGATGGACTGGCGCTGCTCGCGCTGCTGCCGATGGCGGTGCATCTGGAGTGGCAGGTCGCCACGCTCGACAGCGACGATGGTGGCTCGGCGCTCGCGCGCTTCCGCAGCAACCGCCTCGCCGGGCTGCTGCTCGCTGCCGCCTGCTATGTCGTGGGCAACGCCGGGGTGGGTTGAGGAGCATAACTCACCACTTCGAACTCGATCCCGTCCCAGTCGAAGAAATAGAACCGCCGCCCCGGTTCGTAATCGGCATGGCTGAAGGGTGCGAACCCCGCCTCGACCACCACCGCCTCGGCCGCATCGAGATCGTCGACCACCAGCCCGATGTGGTTGAGGGGCACGCCCTTGGCAAAGCGCGCGTCCTGCGGCGCGCCGGGCGTGTAGAGCGCCAGATACCCGGTCTCGCTGCCGAGGTGGATCGTCCACCCGCCCATCGCCGACGGACCGCGCCAGCGTTCGTGCCAGCCGCACAACCGGGCGAAGAACGCCGCCGAGCGATCGGGATCGCTGACGGTCAGGTTGGCATGTTCGAGTCGGGCCGCACCCATCTTTTCGCTCCTGCTTCAACGCACGCGATTCGCTGCGTGCTTGCCGGTTGTGCAACCTCAAGCTAACTTGAGATCAAGCAATTTCTCGCCGGAGTCGCACATGCGCCCGAATGTCCTGCACCACGAAGACCTGATCCCGATCGGTGCGCTGGCGCGGCGTACCGGGCTGGCAGTGTCGGCGATCCGCTACTACGAGGCGCGCGGGCTGGTCACCTCGCTGCGCACCGGCGGCAACCAGCGGCGCTTCCTGCGCTCCGACATCCGCCGGCTGAGCTTTGTGCTGATCGCGCAGAAACTGGGGCTGGGCCTGGCCGAGATCGAGGCCGCGCTCGCCACGCTGCCGCAAGGCCGCACGCCCACCCGGATCGACTGGCAGCGCATCAGCCGTGCGCTGCGCGGCCAGCTCGACGCCCGCATCGCGCTGCTGATGCGCACGCGCCAGAAGCTCGATGAATGCATCGGCTGCGGCTGCCTCAGCCTTGAACGCTGCGCGCTCTACAACCCCCAGGACCGCGCCGGAGCCAAAGGCGCAGGCCCGCATTTCGTGCTGGATTAAGCCTTGTCCTGAAGCCCCAGCACCTTGCGCAATTCGGCGTTGATCCGCGATTGCCAGCCTTTGCCGGTGGCGCGAAACCGTTCGATCACATCGGGATCGAGGCGCAGCGTGACCTGCTTCTTGGGGTTTTCGGACAGGGGGCGGCCAAGCGACTTCAGCGTGCCGGCGGCGGGCCGAATAAGTTGGTCGCCCTTGTAGATCGCCGCGATGCGGAACATCTCTTCGGTCCACTCGATGTAATCATCGTCGGGATCAATCCAGGGTTCTGAGTCGGGCTTGGTGCTCTCGTTCATGAGTTGGATACATCGTTACTATGCGGCGTTTGCCGTCTCGCGGCGTCCATACCAGATAGACCCGCTTTCCACGAAGATAACCCCAGACACGGAAACGCGGTTCTCCATAGTCTTTCCGGTCGTCCACAACTTGATAGTGTTCGGTGGTAAAGACATAGCCAGCTTCAGCCATGTCCAGACCGCGTTCCTGCAAAATATTCAGCCGCTTCGCTTCGTCGAACTCGATTTCCATAAGTTGAAGCCTTTAGGTCTTACAGCGCTCAAGGCGCGGCTAATTGCAAATTCCATTACCATTCTCCATGTTAGAATTAGCGAGTTACCGGGTATTTGAGGCCGTGACCTTGCGAGTGAACCAACCTCTGGTTCAAAACTATTTAATGTAACCACAAAAATTGTCAACAGCTACTCCACCCCCACCAGCCGCTCCGCCGCGCTGAGGTCCACGCTGACCAATCGCGAGACGCCTTGTTCGACCATGGTCACGCCGAACAGGCGGTGCATGCGGCTCATCGTCACGGCGTTGTGGGTGACGATCAGGTAGCGCGTCCGCGTTTCGCCGACCATCGCGTCGAGCAGATCGCAGAAGCGTTCGATGTTGGCGTCGTCCAATGGCGCGTCGACTTCGTCGAGCACGCAGATCGGCGCGGGGTTGGTGAGGAACAGCGCGAAGATCAGCGCGACGGCGGTCAGCGCCTGCTCGCCGCCCGACAGCAGGGTGAGCGACTGCAGCCGCTTGCCCGGCGGCTGGGCGAAGATCTCCAGCCCGGCCTCGAGCGGATCGTCGCTGTCGATCAGCGCGAGGTGGGCCTCGCCGCCGCCAAACAGCCGCGCGAACAGGCGGCGGAAATGGCCGTCGACCGCCTCGAACGCGGCGCGCAGCCGTTCGCGGCCCTCGCGGTTGAGGTTGCCGATCGATCCGCGCAAGCGGTGCACCGCCTCGGTCAGTTCGGCCTGCTCGGTCGCGCTGATGCCCAGCCGCGCCTCGGCTTCGGCCAGTTCGTCGGCGGCGACGAGGTTGACCGGGCCGATGCGCTCACGGTCGGCGGTGAGCCGGTCCATCTCGGCCGATTCTGCCCCCGCGCGCCCCACGTCGGCGGAAGCGAAGGCGAACCGTTCGGGCAGCAACGGTGGCGGGCACTGGAACCGCTCGCCCGAAATGCCGGCCATTTCCTGCCGCCGCGAATCCTCGTTCTCGGCGCGCGCGACCGCACCGGCGCGGGCCTCGCGTGCGCTGGCCAGCACTTCGGCCCCGGTGGCCAGCGCAGTTTCGGCGGCTTTCGCGGCGGCGTCGGTGGCGGCGAGCGCGGCTTCGGCGGCGGCGAGTTCCCCTGCCAGCCGGTCGCGGATCGCCTCGCCGCCCTCGATCTCGCGCATCAGCGCTTCGGGCTTCGCGGCATAGACCGCGCGGTCGGCAGCGAGATCGCTACGCCGCTGCGCCATGTCGGACAGCCGCCGCGCGGCGTCCCCGGCGCGCGCCTGCCAGTTGCGCATGTCGCTGCGCAGCGCGGTCAGCCGTTCGCGCCCCACCGCCAGCGCCTGGTCGAACGCGGCGGCGGCGGCGGTCGCGGCCTGCAGCGTGGCGCGCGCGGCATCGTTGCGCGCGCGCGCGGCGTCGAGCGCGTCACGCCCGGCGGCGGGATCGGGCAGCGCGGCGCGGCGCTGTTCGGCGCTGTCCAGTTCCGTCGCGGCAAGGGCGCGCTGATCGAGCTGGCCCGCGCGCGCAACGCCCAGTTCCTCGCGCCGCAGGGCCATGCGGGTGCGCGCCGCCTCGGCCTGGTCGAGCGCGCGCAACGCGCCACGTTCCTCGTCGCCATGGCGCGCCACGCCGCGTTCGGCTTCGGCGAGCCGCGCTTGCGCATCGGTCAGCGCCAGTCGTACCGCCGTCGCTTCCGTTTCCGCCTCGGCCAGTGCAGCGCGCCGGGCGGGCAGTGCGGCCTCCAGCTCGTCCAGTCGGTTGGCGGCTTCGAGCGCGGCAGCCTCGGCCGCGCCTTCGCCGCGCGCGACGAACCCGTCCCAGCGGCGCAAGTGTCCCGCCCGGGTCACCAGCCATTCGCCGGGATGGAGCGGCGCGCCGTGGTCGTCTTCGGCAAAGCGCACCAGCGCCAGCCGCGCGGCCAGTTCGGGCGGGGCGGCGGTGACGTGGCGGGCCAGCGCGTCGGCCAGCGGCGCGGGGGCGGGCGCACCCGTCCAGAACCGCCCCTCGACCTCAGCCGGGGCAGGACCGAGCGGCGCCGAAGCATCGCGGCCCAGCACGGCGGCCAGCGCGCGCTCGAACCCCGGCGCGACTTTCAGCGCGGCGATCGCGGCCTTGCCCTGTCCCTTGGCGGCGGCCTGCCGTTCGCGCGCGGCGCGGTCGCGCGCCAGAGCTTCCGCCTCGCGCTCGATCCCGGCCAGCTCGGCGCGGGCGCTCGCCAGCGTCGCGCCCGCCGTGTCGCGCTGCGCACCCAGCGCCTCGCGTTCCTGCGTCAGTGCGGCGCGCTGCCCGGTGGCGGACGCCAGCGCGGCTTGCGCGGAGTCGCGGCGCGCTTCGGCCTGCGCCAGTTGCAACGCCGGATCGGGCTCGCGGTCGAGCGCGTCGATCTGTCCGGCCAGCCGCGCGATCTCGCCGTCGAGCCGCGCCAGCCGCTGGCCCGCTGCTGCCAGCGCCGCATCGGCGACGCGCCAGTCGGCATCGATCTGCGCCTGTTCGGCCACGCGCTGCGCCAACTCGAGTTCGGCCTGCCGCGCGGCGCGGTCGGCATCGTCCTGCGCGGCGAGCAGGGTGGGGCGGCGCTCGGTATCGGCGGCAAGCGCGCGTTCGGCTGCGGCGGCGTCGCTCTCCAGCCGGGTAAGCGCGGCGGCGGCGTCGGTGGTCATGCGATCGGCCTGGCCGCGATCCTCGTCCAGCCGCGCCAGCTGGCGATCGATGTCGGCGAGCCGGTCTTCCGCCGCTTCCAGTTGTGCCGATAGCGCGGCCATGCGCTGCGCATGCGCGGCGCTGTCCTGCCGCCTGTCGAACAGCTCATCACGCGCCGTGGCGAGCGCGGCGGCGGCGGCGTGCTGCGCGGCTTGCGCCTGCTTCGCCTGCTCCTGCGCCTCGGTCACCGCGCTTTCGGCCAGGCGAGCCTCGGCGCGCGCGGCCTCGGCAGCGGCGGCGGCGTCGCGCCAGCGCGCGAACACCAGCCGCGCCTCGGCCAGCTTGATCTTTTCGGATAGCACCTTGTAACGCTCGGCGGCGCGCGCCTGCCGGCGCAGCGTGGCGATCTGGCCTTCGAGGCCGGACAGCAGATCGACCAGCCGCGCGAGGTTGGCCTCGGTCGCGCGCAGTTTCTGTTCGGCATCGCGGCGGCGCACATGCAGCCCGGCGATCCCGGCGGCTTCTTCCAGCATCATGCGGCGTTCGGCGGGCCGCGCGGCGATCACCGCGGCGATGCGGCCCTGGCTGACCAGCGCGGGGCTGTGCGCGCCGGTCGCGGCATCGGCGAACACCAGCGACACGTCCTTGGCCCGCACATCGCGCCCGTTGACGCGATAGGCGCTGCCCGCGCCGCGCTCGATCCGGCGCACGACCTCAAGCTCGCCGCCGTATGGGCCGTCTTCGGGCGCGGTCGCTTGCAGCAGCACTTCGGCAAAGTCGCGTGCGGGGCGGGTGGCGGTGCCCGCGAAGATCACGTCTTCCATGCCGCCACCGCGCATCGACTTGGCCGAGCTTTCGCCCATGACCCAGCGGATCGCCTCGAGCAGGTTGGACTTGCCGCAGCCGTTGGGGCCAACGATCCCGGTCAGCCCGGGTTCGATGCGCAGTTCGGCAGGCTCGACGAAGCTCTTGAACCCGGTCAGCTTCAAGCGCCGGAACTGCATCGACCCCGCCCCCCTCGGGCCTGCGCCGCGCGCCTAGCGGGCGCCCATCCGCTGCAGTTCGGCGTTGATTTCTTCCCAGGTGCCGGCGGTGGCCTTGCTGCCGTTGAGGTAGAACGTGGGCGTGCCCTTCACATCGTACTTGTCGACCGCCTTGGTGGTCGCGTCGGCGAACATCGTCGCCTTGGCGCTGTCGGCCAGACAGGTTTCGGCCTGATCCTTGGCGATCCCGCGCGAGGCGAAGAATTCGGTCATCCCGCCGGCCTGCGCGATCGCGGAAAAGCGCGTCTTGTCGGGCAGGGTGGCGACCTGGTCCATGACTGCCTGGTTCTTTTTCAGGTTGTCGAACATGTTGGGCTGCCACGCCCAGAACTGCTCGCTGAGCGGGATCACCGTCTCGGGCGCGCCGCAAGTGGCCAGCATCGCGGCGGGCACGTCGAGCGCGTTGAGCATGAACAGGCGCAGCTCATAGCTGACGCGGCCGCTGGCGACATAATCGTCGCGCAGCTTGGCATAGCTCTTTTCGGCGAACTCGGCGCAGTGCGAGCAGCTCAGCGCGCCGAATTCGACCAGCTTGATCGGGGCGTCGGGGTTGCCCATCAGGTAGCCGCCCTCGGGCGTCTTGGCGATCATGTCGCTCCACGCCTTGCCGGCGGGCGCGGCAATCTTGGCGATCGGCGCGGCGGTGGCGGTGCTGGCAGGCGCAGAAGCATCGTCCTTCTTGCCACAGGCGGCAAGCCCCAGCGCGAGCGGCAGCGCCACCACGAGCGCGAGCGGACGGAACAGGCGGGCAATGGTCATCGTGTCACGGCTCCGGTGAGAAAATCCCTTGCGCGCTGGCTAGCCGATCAGGCGCGCGACGCAAAGCGCGGAGGCGGTCGGGCGGGGCGATCGTCCACAGTTTGGCGCGGCCGTGCTGATCGTTGGACCGTCACGCATTCGTCAAATCAAATCCCGCCGGTCCTGAGCCTGTCGAAGGACTGCACTTCACTTCAGCGCGGAGGAAACGAAGGACAGTCCTTCGACAAGCTCAGGACGGTCGGTGATGGGGCATACGGAGCGACGAGCAGGCAAAAGCGAATCGGTCCAGCCCCTACCGTGTCCGCGCTTCCAACTGCGGGCGCAGCGCGTCCCAGCTGTAAGTGCCCGCCAGCACGATGCCGTCGAGCATGAAGCCCGGCGTGCCGTTGATGTTGAGCTTGTCGACCGCATCGTCGGTGTGCTGCGCCAGCCGCTTGGCCAGCGGTTCGTTGGCGAGGCAGGTGTCGACCGCGCTGCGCGTGTAGCCGCGCGTCTGCATGATCTCGTAGAAATGGAAATCGGCGGCGATGTTGCGGATGCGCGTCTTGAAATCACCCACCGACCAGCGCTGTTTCTGCAGCGGCGAGGGGTTTTCGTACGGCACGATCCACTTGTCCTGGCTGCGCAGGAACGCGGTGTGGTTGAGGAAGAATTTGGACGGCGGGCCGCAATGGGTCAGCAGCGCCACGGTCATGTCGATCGGATCGCGCAGGAAGTTGCGCACTTCGACCGATCCCTTGCCGCTGGCGACGAAGCCCAGCCGTAGCGGGGCATCGGCCTCACCCTCGAAATGCGCGCAGTGCGGGCAGGTGTAGCTGATGAATTCGACCAGCTTCACCGCCGCCGCCGGATTGCCTAGCACATAGCTGTCATGGTCGGTCGCGGTGACCGTGTTGTTCCAGTTCTGCGGGTGCGGCGCGGAAGGCAAAGGCTTGCCCGCCCCGCCGAGCAGCAGCACCGTGGCAAAGGCGGTAAGCGCCGTCAGCGCGGTGCGGACCATGGTGTGCGGCGTATCCTTCATCGGTCCTGCTTTCCTTCGTCGTTGGCGCCGTCCGCGGCGGTGCCCATGCTGCGTGCCAGCGATTCCAGCACCGCGCGCAGTTCCGGATCGCCGATATCGCGCAAACTGTCGCCCAGTTCCATCGGTATCGGGCGGAGCGAGGGCGGTGCGGTTCGCGGCCCGCTTGTGTCCTTGGGTGCCTGAACCACGCCTTGCCGCAGCTTGATCCGCGCCACCGCGCGATAGCCGAAGAAGCGGTTCACCCGCTCGATAATCTCGGGGATCACATGCTGGATCATCGGTGCGTGCGCCGGGGTGACCACCAGTTCCATGATCCCGTCGCACTTTTCGCCGGGGGGGAAGCGGATCGATTCGGGCGCGCAGTGGTGGGCGTGGCTGGTGCCGACGATCTCGGGCCAGCGGGTGACGACCGAGCTTTGCACGAAGCCGAAGCGGCGGAAGGCGGTGCGGCCGATATCGGGCATAAGTTCGCCGATCGGGCGCACCGCGCCGCCGCGCGGGCGTTCATAAGGCTTGCCGGCGGGCTTGGCCTTGGCCGCCGCCTTGGCGCCGGCAACTTTGGCGCCGGGCTTGGTCGTCGTGGGTTTGTCGCTGCGTTCCATTGTGCTGCGCGCCATGCCATAGCCGTGCGATGCAGGCCAGCGTCGAGACCGAGATTGCCACCGCTGCGGCGCTGTTGCTCGAATGGTACGATGCCAACGCGCGCAGCCTGCCGTGGCGCAGCTTGCCGGGCGCTGCGCCCGCCGATCCCTATCGCGTGTGGCTGTCCGAAGTGATGCTGCAGCAGACCACGGTGGCGGCGGTGGGGCCGTACTTTGCCAAATTCACCCAAGCCTGGCCCACGGTGACCGCGCTCGCGGCGGCCGAGGATGGCGATGTCATGGCGGCGTGGGCGGGGCTGGGCTATTATGCCCGCGCACGCAACCTGCTCGCCTGCGCGCGGGCGGTGGCGGCGCTGGGCGGGGCGTTTCCGCAGACCGAGGCGGCGTTGCGCGCGCTGCCGGGGGTGGGCGACTACACCGCCGCCGCCGTCGCCGCGATTGCGTTCGATGAACCGGCGGTGGTGGTCGATGCCAACGTCGAGCGCGTGGTTTCGCGCCTGTTCGCGATCAGTGAACCGCTGCCAGGCGCGCGCCGGGCGATTCGTGCCGCCACCGCCACGATCACGCCAGGCGAGCGCCCCGGCGATTTTGCACAGGCGATGATGGACCTCGGCTCGGGCATCTGCACCGTCAGGGCGCCGCGCTGTCTGCTGTGCCCGCTGCGCCCGCACTGCCGCGCCGCGCGTGAGGGCGATCCCGCTGCCTACCCGGTCAAGCCGCCGAAGCAGGCCAAGCCCCGGCGGCAGGGCCGCGCCTACTGGATCGAGCGTGACGGGCAGGTCTGGCTGGTGACGCGCCCCGGCAAGGGCATGCTCGGCGGGATGCGCGCGTTGCCCGACGACGGCTGGAGCGCGCGCGCCGACGGTTCGGGCACCCCACCGCTCGACGGACCGTGGCAGGCGGCGGGCACCGTCGCGCACGGCTTCACCCATTTCGATCTCGATTTGCAATTGATGCTGTTCGGCGGGAACGATTTCGCTACTTTGCCCGATAACGAACCAGACAAAGACCAATCGGGAGAATGGTGGCCGGTCGAATCGATCGGCGCTGCGGGCCTGCCGACCCTGTTCGCACGGGCCGCTCGCTACGCCACTGCTCGCCCCAGCGAAGAGGCCGATCGATGAAGCCGCACGAATTTTCCGAACTGGCCGTCTCGCGCCGCGCGCTGCTGTCGCGCGCGATGCTGCTCGGCGCGGGCCTTGCAATATCGCCGCGACTCGCGTTTGCGGCGGCCAGCGCCGAGACTGCCTACCCGCACGTCGCCGCGATGGTCGATGGCTATGTCGCGTCGGGCAAGCTGCCCGGCATGATCGCGGCGCTGGGCTGGGGATCGCAGGCGCCCGGCTACATCGCGCGCGGCACGCTGGCCAAGGGGGATCCCGCGCCCGTCACGCCCGACAGCCTGTTCCGCATCTATTCGATGACCAAGCCGGTCACCGGCATGGCGGCGATGATGCTGGTCGATGCGGGCAAGCTGAAGCTCGACCAGCCGCTGTCCGACATCCTGCCCAAATTCGCAAAGATGCAGGTGCAGGTCACGCCCGACGGTTCGATCACCGACCTGCGGCCTGCCAAGACCCCGATCACCATCCGCATGCTGCTGACGCACAGCGCCGGCCTTGGCTATTCGATCATCCAGAAGGGTCCGCTCAAAGCCGCCTACGAGGCCGCCGGGGTCATTCCCGGGCAAGTCAGCCGCATGCCGATCCCCGGGCTGGACCGGGGCACGCCGGTGACCAGCCTGGCGCTGTTCGCCGATCGGCTGGCGGAACTGCCACTGGTCTACGAACCGGGCACGCGCTGGAGCTATTCGGTCGGGCTCGACCTGATGGGCCGGGTGATCGAGGTCGTCTCGGGCAAGCCGTTCGACCGGTTCGTGCACGACGCCATCCTCGCGCCCACCGGCATGACCAGCACGTTCTTCAGGGTTCCCGAAAGCGATGTCGGGCGGCTCACCACCAATTACGGCGTAATGGGCGGGATGAGCCTGCCGATCGATCCGGCCAAAACCTCGATCTATCTCGATACGCCGCCGTTCCCGATGGGCGGGGCGGGGCTGGTGAGTTCGCCGCGCGATTACGACCGGTTCCTCACCATGCTGCTCGGGCTGGGCACGATCGAGGGCAAGCGCGTGATGGGCGAGGCGGCGGTGCGGTTGGGCACGGGCAACCTGCTGCCTGCCAGCGTGGACACCGCCGGCAGCATGATCGCGGGCGCCGGCTTCGGTGCGGGCGGCCGCGTCGGGCTCGGCTGGGACGCTGGCACCTATGGCTGGGGCGGCGCGGCGGGCACCATCGGTTTCGTGAACTACCGCGTCGGCAACCGCGCCGCGCTTTACACCCAATACATGCCGTCGGAGGCCTATCCCGTGCACAGCGAATTTCCCAAGGCGGTGGTCGAGGACCTTCGCGCGATGAAGGCAGCGGCATGAGCGGAATTGCTTTCGCCGGCGCGCGGATCGACCGGGCGGACCACATCCGCTCCGATCCCGCCAAGCTCGCCGCGCTGATGGACTGGCGCGCCCGGCTGCTGAAGATGGACGGGCTCGATCCGCAGCTCGGTGCCGATGGCGGGCTCGACTGGGGCACGCTGGCCGATGCCGCGCCCGACAGCGAACTGGTGTTCCTCGGCCTGCTGGGAACCAGCGGCTGCTTCGTCGAAGTCAGCGGCGCGGCGTCGCACGGGGCGGGGCCGCCCAACCCGGCGCTGTGGCGCGCGTTGGCGACGATGGTGCACGAGGATCTTGCCACATTCGGCGGCGCGCGCAGCCTGGTCGACTGGCACGCCCGGCACCGCTTCTGCGCCAAGTGCGGCAGCGGCACGGTGCTGACCAAGGGCGGCTGGCAGCGCAACTGCACCAACGATGCGTGCAAGGCCGAACACTTCCCGCGCGTCGATCCGGTCACGATCATGCTGGTCGAACACGCCGGGCAGCTGCTGCTGGGCCGCCAGCCGCGCTTTCCGCCGCGCCGCTTTTCCGCGCTGGCGGGCTTCGTCGAGCCGGGCGAATCGATCGAGGAAGCCGTCGCGCGCGAAGTGCACGAGGAAGCGGGCCTGCGCGTGCGCGATGTGACGTATGTTGCCAGCCAGCCGTGGCCGTTCCCGTCATCGCTGATGATCGGCTGCCACAGCCACACCGACGAGCCGACCATCGTGATCGACACGACCGAGCTGGACGAAGCGCGCTGGTTCAGCCGCGAGGAAGTCGCCCACGCGATGACCGGGGCGGAAGACGGCGCGTTCATCGCCCCGCCGCCGCATGCCGTGGCGCATCACCTGCTCAAGTGGTGGCTGGAACGGTGAGCGCCGCGGCCGCCCCGACCCGCGTCACCATCGACATCTGGTCGGACGTGATGTGCCCGTGGTGCCTGGTCGGCTACCGCCAGCTCGAAAAGGCGCTGGTCTGGCTCGACGGTGAGATCGCGGCGGAAATCCGCTGGCGCCCGTTCGAACTGAACCCCGACATGCCGCCGCAGGGCGAGGATCAGGCCGCGCACATCATGCGCAAGTACGGGCGCACGGCAGAACAGGCGGCGCAAGGCCGCACGCAGATGCGCGAGATCGCCGCGCGCGCGGGCGCCGCGCTGTCGTATGCGGGCGAAGAGGGCGCCGATGCCCCGCCAGCGATGATGTGGAACACCTTCGCCGCGCACAAGCTGCTCGCCGCCACGCTCACCGCGCACGGGCCGGACGTGCAGACCGCGCTGAAGCTGGCGCTGTTCTCCGCGCATTTCGAGCATCGTCGCAACGTGTCCGATCCCGCCGTGCTGGTGGCGATCGCCGAAGACGTCGGCATCCCTGCCGCCGAGGCGCAGGCCGCGCTGGCCGACGAAACGCTCGACGTGCGCGTCCGCGCCGAGGAAGCGCATGCGTGGGACATGAACATCTCGGGCGTCCCCGCGATGGTGGTCAATGGCAAGTTCCTGATCCCCGGCGCGCAGGAGCCCGAGGTTTACGCCAGCACTTTGCGGCGGGTGGTGGAGCGCGCGGGGCTGAAGGCGGAGGTTTGAGGGCGCGTGCAGACTGCATCGTGCGACCAATCTGAACCGCTCATCCTGAGGAGCCGTTGAGCCTGTCGAAACGGCGTCTCGAACGACCGCCCTAAGCTTGGGCTGATGGTTCGAGACGAGCCTTCGACAAGCTCAGTCTCTCCTCACCATGAGCGGTACGGTTCAGATGTAGCCTTACACCAGCCCCAGTTTCGCCAGCTTGCCCGCCAGCCCGCCGGGCATGACATCGCCCACATCCTCGCCATCGGCCAGATCGCGCGGGGCGTCTTCGGCAGCGAGGTAGCGCCAGCCCTGGTGGGCGCGGCGGGGCACTGGGTAGACGTCGATCAGCGTGGTCGAGATCACGATATGCGTCTTGCCGCCCTCTGCTTCCTCGAACGCGAGGATCGGCGAGCGCGCGACCAGCTGGTGCTTGTAGATCCAGTACAGCGATCCGCCGATCATCTCGGCATGGCGCTTGGGCAGGTAGCGCGTGGTCAGCTTCGCGGTGTCGCCGCGCGTGGCGAACCAGCCGTGGAGTTCCTCCATCGACTTGGCCCCGTAGGCCACCTTGGTCATGTTGAGCGGCATCTGCGACGTCAGGCGCTCAAATGGAACAGCGTGGCAAGGCCGAGGAAGAAGAAGAACCCGAACGTGTCGGTCATGGTGGTGACGAACACGGTCGAGGTCACTGCCGGGTCGATCTTCAGCCGGTCCAGCCCGATCGGGATCAGCACGCCCGAAAGCCCGGCGTTGAGGCTGTTGAGCACCATCGCCAGCACCAGCACGAAGCTCAGCCACCAATCGTGGTAGATCGCCTGGCAACCGATCGCCATCAGGAAGCCCAGGCCGATGCCGTTGGCGCTGGCGATCCACCATTCGCGCGCGATCATCCGCACGGTGTTGCTCGACGTCAGCTGGTTGGTGGCCAGCGCGCGCACCGTCACCGCCATCGTCTGGGTCGCGGCGTTGCCGCCCATGCCGGTCACGATCGGCATCAGCACCGCCAGCGTCACCAGCCGCGAGATCGTGTCCTGGAAGAACGCGACCACCGCCGAGGCGAGGATCGCGGTGAACAGGTTGATCGTCAGCCACCACATCCGCGTGCGGATCGTGCGCTGCAACGGCTCGTTGATGTCGCCGTCGCCCGCGCCCGACAGCAGCAGCGTATCCTCGCCGGCTTCTTCCTGGATGATGTGGACGATGTCATCGACCGTCAGCTGGCCTACCAGCCGCCCCGAATCATCGACCACGGCGGCCGAGATCAGTGCGTATTTCTGGAAGCGCAGCGCGACTTCCTCCTGGTCCATCGACACCGGGATCAGCGTCTGGTCGCGCTTCATCACGTCGGCCAGCGCCACGGCGCGCGGGGTGCGCAGGATCCACGACAGCTGGCACGTGCCCAGCGGGCGGTGCCGCGGATCGACCACGAACACTTCCCAGAACTCGGTGGTCAGGTCGCCGTTTTCGCGCAAGTAATCGATCAGGTCGCCCACCGTGAGGTGTTCGGGCACCGCGATCAGGTCGCGCTGCATCAGGCGGCCGGCGGTTTCTTCCGGATACGACAGCGCGCTTTCGATCGCGGCGCGATCCTCGGGATCGAGCTCGGCCAGCACCGCCTGCTGGTCCTCGTCGTCGAGATCCTCGATCAGCGCGACCGCGTCGTCGGTCTCCATCTGCTCGGCAAGTTCGGCGACTTCGTCGGGTTCGAGCGCGCCGATCAGCAGTTCGCGCACGTGGTCGTTGAGCTCGGCGATGACCTCGCCGCCCATCAGGTCGCTGATCGCGCGGGCAAACGCTGGCCGGTCGTCGGCGGGGATCAGTTCGAACAGATCGGCGACGTCGGCCGGGTGCAGCGGTTCGACCAGGTTGTAGACCGCTTCGTGGTCGCCGGCCTCCAGCGCATCGGTCACGCGGCGCACGAAGCCGGGCTTCAGCGTGTTCTCATCATCCAGGCTTTCCGAATGGCGCCCAGTATCCGGCGACGGCGCATCGTTCGCCGGCAGCAGCTGCGCGTCGTCGTCATTCAGATCGAAGCGGGTGTCGTCGCTGGCCATCGCAGGCGGGGATAGGCAGGTGCTTGCCAAAAGCAACCGGGTTCGTAACCCCGGTGGTGACTTTGCCGATCGAGACCCTATATCGGCGCCGAAACAACGAGGACTGACCAGTCATGGCTGACGAAAAACTGACCCTTTCACTCGATACCGGCGATGTCGTGATCAAGCTGCGCCCCGATCTGGCCCCCGGCCATGTCGACCGGATCAAGGAGCTGGTGAGCGAAGGTTTCTACGACGGGGTGAAGTTCCACCGCGTGATCCCCGGCTTCATGGCGCAAGGTGGCTGCCCCGACGGCACCGGCATGGGCGGATCGAAGAAGCCCGATCTCAAGGCTGAATTCAACGCCGAACCGCACGTGCGCGGCGTGTGCTCGATGGCCCGCACCAGCGCGCCGCACTCGGCCAACAGCCAGTTCTTCATCTGCCTCGACGATGCGCGCTTCCTCGACAAGCAGTACACCGTGTGGGGCCAGGTCGAGAGCGGCATGGAACACGTCGACGCGCTGCCCAAGGGCGAACCCCCGCGCGAACCCGGCAAGATCAAGACGGCGACCGTCAGCTGAGACGCAGAAGCGGGGACACGCAATAGCATGTCCCCGCAGTGAGGCGTCCGGGGACACGGTATTCCGTGTCCCCGTATTCCGTCAGCTGGTGGAACAGCTCGCGGTCATGAAATCGGGCGCGTCGATCTGTTCGCGCGCGTCGTTCATCAGCCGGCCCCAGTCGGACGACAACTTGCGCAGATAGCCGTCGCTTTCGTCCAGCCGGCGCTGCACGATCCATTCGGAGCGATCTTCGGGAATAACGATGAGGTCGAGCGGCAGGCCGACCGACAGGTTGGAGCGCATCGTCGCATCGAACGACAGCAGCCCGACTTTCACCGCCTCCTCGAGCGAGGTGTCCCAGTTGAGCGTGCGATCGAGGATCGGCTTGCCGTACTTGAGCTCGCCGACTTGCGCGAACGGACAGTCGGGCAGGCATTCGATGAAATTGCCCTCGCTATAGACCAGGAACAGCGCCATCGGCCCGTCGCCGATCCGTCCGCCCACCAGCAGCGAGACGTCGCTGTTGATCGAGGTGCCGCTCACCGCCCGCGCGACTTCGCGCCGCGCCAGCATCAGCGCCTCGCCGACCAGCGACACGACGCGGAACATCGATGGCATCGAGGCGACGGTGCGCCGCTCGTCCGCCGGATCGCGCGGATCGAGCCCTTCCTCGAGCAACGACAGCATGGTCTGCGTGGTCGAAAGGCTGCCCGCACTGGCGCAAACCACCATCCGGTCGGGCGTCTCGATCAGCGTGTGGAGTTTGCGGAAATTGGAAATGTTGTCGATGCCGGCGTTGGTGCGCGTGTCGGCGATCAGCACCACCCCGAATTTGGTACGCATGCCCAGGCAATAGGTCATCCAGTCATCCCCCTACGACGCAGCGTTCCTGCCGATTCTTGCGGTCATCGCTGCAACGCGCCCGGGCCGGACGTTACGCTTGAGCCGGACGTTTGTCGATGAAGGTTCGGACATGGGGCGCCGTCACTGTTGCGGATTGCGGTGGAGCGTTACTCTCCGCCGCCAGACAAGCGTAATCCCCATGCGGGTCTCGGTTCGCTCCCGGTACCGAAAACCTTGCCCCGAATGGTTTGCTTAGCTATGTATTTGGCTAAGGAGGTGCCTGTGACCCAGTTCACCGTTCACGATGCCAAGACCAACCTCTCCAGGCTGATCGCCTCCGCGCTTGACGGCGATGAGGTGGTCATCGCTCGCGGCACCGTGCCGGTGGTGCGGCTGGTGCCGGTGGCGCCGCGCGGCAAGCGCTGTTTCGGCGCGCTCAAGGGCAAGATCGCCATCGATCCACGCTTCGCCGATCCCTTGCCCGAGGATGAACTTGGCGGCTGGAATCTGGCTTGAGGCTGCTGCTCGACACGCACGCGCTGATCTGGTGGCTGGCGGGGGATGAGGCGCTGAGCCCCGTTGCCCGCGAGGCCATCGCCGATGAAGCCAACAGCGTTGCCGTCAGTGCCGCCTCGGCGATGGAAGTTGCCACCAAGTTCCGCATCGGCAAGCTGCTCGACGCGGCGCTGCTGGCGCACGACTTCGAGCAGATCGTCGCCGCGCAGGGCTTTGCCGAACTGGCGATCACGGTTCGCCACGCCCGGCTCGCCGGTGCCATGACCATCGCCCACAAGGACCCGTTCGACCGCCTGCTGATCGCCCAGGCGCAAGCCGAAGACATGGCGCTGGTCTCGAACGAGGCGCTGTTCGATGGGTTCGCGGTGCAGCGGATTTGGTAGTGGGTTGGGTGGTTTTGTGGGGAGGGCGGGTTGATTGAAGCGGCGCAACCACGGTTAAAGTGACGCATTACGCAATCCCCAAACAACCAGTTCTGAGCTGCCGGACGGGGACACGCAATAGCATGTCCCCGGAGCTTTTATCCCGCACATCGGGGTGCCCCCCTACAACCCCGCCTTGATCAGCCAGTCGTGGAACAACCGCACCGGCCGCGTTTCCAGGGCGCGGGGGCGGCAGACGAACCAGTAGCTGTAGGGGCTGTCGACCGGGATGTTGTAAAGCCGGGCGAGCCGTCCGTCGTGCGCGCGGGTGAAGTGGTCGTCGTGCATGATCGCGATGCCCAGCCCTTGCGCGGCGGCCTCGAGGATCAGCTGGCCGCTGTCGAAGTGGTCGATCGCGGCGGGCTTGAGATCGTCGAGCTTCATCGCCGTCTTCCACGCCTCGAAGCTGTGCGGCAGGTCGTTGTGGATCAGGAAGGTCTGCTTCGACAGCTTGGCGACGTCGGGTACGCCGCCCAGTTCGGCGGCGAGGTCGGCGGAGGTGATCGCGTAGACCTTGTTGTGATCGAGCTGCACCGCGTGCAGCGCCGGGTCGGGCCCTTCGCTCAGGATGATCGCGGCGTCGATCGTGTCGCCCAGCTTGGTTTCGGCCATGTGGCTGGAATCGATGTCGATATGCAGTTGCGGGTGCAGCTTGCGCAGCTCGGCCAGGCGCGGGAACAGGCGCTGGCTGCCGAACAGCGGCAGCACCCCCAGCCGCAACCGCAGCAGCCGCCCGGTATCGACCAGCCGGTCGATGCGGTCGGTCATCTCGTCCATCAGCGGCGCGACTTCGTCGAACAGCGCCTGCCCGTCGGCGGTCAGCTTGAGCGACTGGTGGCGCCGTTCGAACAGCGGCTTGCCGACGAAATCCTCGAGCGCACCCAGTCGGCGCGACAGCGCGGACGGCGACAGCGCCAGTTCGGACGCGGCCGCCTTGGCCGATCCCGCGCGCACCACGCGGATGAACGCCTCAAGACTGCGCAACGGCGGAAGGCGGCGGATCACGGCCTATTCCTCCGCCGCTTCGGGCACGGGGGCGTGCAGCAGCAGGGTGGTGACGCGGCGATCGTCGGCGCCGGTCACTTCGATCCGCCAGCCGCTGTCGTGTTCGACCACGCGGCCCACCGGCGGCACTTCGCCGGCCAGCACCACCGCCAGCCCGCCGATGGTGTCGACGTCTTCCTCGACTTCGGCCAGCCGGGGGTCGATCGCCTCGGCGACGTCGTCCAGCTCGGCGCGGGCGTCGGCAAACCAGGTGGTCTCGTCCAGCTGGCGCAACAGCTCCTCGGGCGCGTCGTCGTGCTCGTCCTCGATCTCGCCGACGATCTCCTCGACCAGATCCTCGATCGTGATGATGCCGTCGGTGCCCGAATATTCGTCGATCACCACCGCCAGGTGCGTGCGGCTGGCGCGCATGTCGGCCAGCACATCCAGCGCGCCGCGCGCCTGCGGCACGAACAGCGGCTGGCGCATCAGCCCGGCCCAGTCGGCCGGCGCGGGCTTGCCATGAAGCGCCATGCCCGCGACGATCGCGAACACGTCCTTCACGTGGACCATACCCACAATCTCGTCGAGCGAATCGCCGTAGACCGGCAGGCGGCTGTGGCCATGTTCGGCAAACGCGCTGACCAGCTCCGCAAAGCTGGCGGCGGCGGGGATCGCCACGATCTGCCCGCGTGGCACCGCCACGTCATCGGCATCGTGCTCACTGAAATGGAGCAGGTTGCGCAACATCTGGCGTTCGAGCGGGATCAGGTCGCCGTCGGTGGCGCCTTCGCCGCCGGGTTCGCCCTCATGCTCGTCGATCGCTTCCTCGATCTGCGCGCGCAGCGACAGGTCGGCTTCGCTCCGTCCGAACCAGGCTTTCAGCCCGCGCCACAGCGCGTGATTACTGTCTCCGTCGCCGGAACGGCTTTCGCCACCCGGCCCGTTGCCCTCGGGCATCGGTCAACAACTCCCCATTCCGCAAGTGCAGATTCTATGCTGCACTGCCATATGGGTCGGCAAGGCCCAGTAACGCAAGCGCCTTCCGCTCGAGGTCTTCCATAGCGGATGCTTCTTCCTCGCCCAGTTCGTGATCGTACCCGGCCAGGTGGAGCAATCCGTGGACGATGAGGTGGCTGGCGTGGGCCTCCACCGCGATACCCTTGTCCGCCGCCTCGGCCACGCAGATGCCGTGCGCCAGGATCAGGTCGCCCAGCATCCCCGGCGCGCTTTCGTCGGCGGCGGCGTGGAGCACTTCCTCGCGGCTGAGCATCGGGAACGACAGCACGTTGGTCGGCTTGTCCTTGGCGCGCCACTGCCGGTTGAGCAGCTGGACCTCGTCATCGTCGGCCAGCACCAGGCTGACCAGCATGTTCTCATGCGCCAGTTCGGGCGCGACTTGCGCGGCGGCTTCGGCTGCGCGCGCCGCCAGCGCCTCCCAGTCGGTTGCTTGTCCCCACACCGGATCGACGTCGATCTCCAGGATCGGCGCGCTCAAGCGGACGAACTCGACGCATCCGGCCCTTCGTAGGCTTCCACGATCCGCCCCACGATCGGGTGGCGCACCACGTCGGCAATGCCGAAGCGGATCATCGCCATGCCTTCCACCCCGTCCAAGCGGCGGACCGCGTCGGCCAGCCCGGACTGCGCATCGCCGCCCGGAATATCGACCTGCTTGGGATCGCCGCACACCACCATGCGGCTGTTCTGGCCGAAGCGGGTGAGGAACATCTTCATCTGCGCGGGCGTGGTGTTCTGCGCTTCATCCAGAATCACGAACGCATCGGCCAGCGTGCGTCCGCGCATGAACGCGATCGGCGCGACCTCGATCTCGCCCGACGCCATGCGGCGCTCGACCTGTTCGGGCGGCATGCAATCGTACAGCGCGTCGTACAGCGGGCGCAGGTACGGATCGACCTTTTCCTTCATGTCGCCGGGCAGGAAGCCCAGCCGCTCACCCGCCTCGACCGCCGGGCGCGACAGGATCAGCCGCTGCACGCTGCCGTTCATCAGCTGGCTGACCGCCTGCGCCACCGCGACATACGTCTTGCCGGTGCCCGCCGGTCCCAGCGCGAAGATGATGTCCTCACGCGCCAGCGCGCGCATGTATTCGATCTGCATCGCCGATCGCGGCACGATGGTTTTGCGGCGGGTGCGGATCATGATCGGCGCGGCGCCGCCGGTCTCGCCGGTGATGATGCCCTCCAGCGTCGGCTCGGTGGACATCGCGATCAGCGATTCGACCGCGCCGGCATCGACGTCGAGCCCGCTCATCAGCCGCTGCTGCAGGCCTTTCAGCACCTCGCGCGCGCGGGCCACGGCATCGTCGGGCCCTTCGATCTGCACGCGGTTGCCGCGCGCCGCGATATAGACGCCCAGCCGGTTCTCTATCTGGACAAGATTTGTGTCGAACTGCCCGAACAGCGCACCGAGCACGGTGGGTTCGTCGAATTCGACCTCGGCCCGGGCGCGGCGGTGGGCCTGGCGGGATTCCCCATGGTTTTGCGCCGGTTCATGGGCGCGGACAGGTTTGCGGGACATGCGCTCCTTTCGAGAGGCGGCGCGTACCCGCCGCCGGATGCCAACCTAGGCCGCTGGGCGCGGCGCGCAAGCGGGTGCAGCGCAACAATCCCCCGGTTGGCCGTGGAAAACTGCGATGGTAGGAGCGCGGCGAGATCAACGGCGGGGAATGATCGGTGCAGGCACGGTTCAGCGGTGACGATGCGGGGCTCAGATCGGCGGTGGCGTTCGTCAACGCGCTCGATTCCGATGCGGAATTCTGGGCCGGAATCATCGCCCACCCCGCGTTCGCGTTTGCCACGATCACGCCCGCGATGATCGCCGCGCGGCTGCGGGGGGAACGGCGCCCGATCTTTGTCCAGTTGTGGAAACCGCGCTTCGAGCGGCGGCTGGCTTACGTCAACACCGTGGCGGTGACCAATCCGCACGACCCGTTCCGGCTGCACTACCACGTCGCGTTCCTGGCCAATTCGCCGGCGCAGAAGGTCAACACCATCGTCCACGAATACATCCACAACGTCGACGATCACGATCACGATCCGGGCGAGCAGATGGGCCACGGCGACAACGACTGGCGCGGCAAGGAGAACAGCCCGCCCTACTGGATCGGCGAGTGGGCGCAGGACCTGTACGAACTGCGCGCGGGCGTCGCGGCGGCGCTGGCACCGGCCGCGCCGATCGGGCCGACCGAAGTGCATGCGGATGAGGAAGTTGCGGGGTGAGGCAGGCCAGAGCGCCGCGCGATCAATCCGGACCGCTCATCCTGAGGAGCCGTTGAGCCCGTTGAAACGGCGTCTC
>NZ_BCTW01000011.1 GCF_001590965.1 Novosphingobium lentum NBRC 107847 | reverse complement strand
TCGGCGTCATGGCAAGGCGCAACATCCTCATACGCAGCCAATGCCGGCGTTGCGGCGCCTTGATGCGGGTCGATCCGGCCGATCTGGTCGCGCGGTACGGGGCAGGGTGGTCGCTCATCGACACCTAGGAGCGGTGCCGGATGGTCGCCTGCGATGGCGCGGCTTTCTATCTGGCAGCCAGAACCTACGGCGCGCCTTGGCACGTGCTGCTCGAAGAGGCGGCGCTGCGCGAAACGCTTGGCGATGGCCCGGCGCCAGTCACTGCCGAGACGTTGATCGCCTCTGGCGTCGCGGAGTAGGGCATCCTCTTCAGCAAGGGATCGTCACCCGGAGGGCCGAGACCCGGCACGGGGCTCGGGGCGTCAGCCTAGAGCCCGGTCCGGCGTAGCCGGTGCCCGAAAACCCTTACGGCAACGGCCCGAACAGCTTGCCCAGGATCAGATCGAGCGAAGCGATCTTCTCGAATTTTCCTTTGGCGATCACCCGGTGCATCGGCCGCTCGTTCTTCTTGCCAGTCGATGTCCCTTTGGCATGGCGAGCAACGGGAAAGCCGCTGATATCGGGCAGGGGCACATCTGGTGCATTGCCGAACCAGAGATAGGAAACGAGATCGAGATCGGGCGAGACCACGATCCAGATGATGCAACCGCTCGGCTTCTCCATCAACTTCAGGCTTGCGGTCACACGCGGCGCCCGCCCGCCCAACGTCACGGTCTTGAACTGGATGTGCCGGGTGATCGCCTTGTAGCTCATCACGAGATCGTAGCCGCCGGCATCGAACTCGGAACGCAGCACCTCGACCCCGGTCACGCGGCGTTGCCACAGCCGCCGCAGCGCCTCGCCTACGAACACGTGCTCGACGATGCGTTCGCGTAGGGTCGAGTGGATGTAATGGGCACTGGCTTGCTCTGTCAGGTCATCCAAAGGCGGCGTCTTTAAAGAAGGGGCGGGGGCGAAGCCCCCGCCTGGAGGTTAGGCGAAGGGATCATATTCGTTGATGACCGCAACGTCGCCGTCGAAGTCGTCGGCGGTGATGACCGCGAACTGGGCTCCGATGGAGATGACCATCGTTGCGACCATCAGGGTTTTCGAAAGGCTGAGTGCGCTTCTGCGGGCGGTCCAGATGTCGGTGAACATATCGAGGCTCCTTGCAAGCCGGCAGGTTCATCCCCGCTCGACTGGCGCCCGAAGTGTCGGTCTCGTGGCCGCGATCACCTTTTGGCGGCACGGCAAAAGGCCGTAGCAAAGCGTACGGACCCTTTACGGGTTGATCGCATTAGGCCCGCGGGAGCGACCAAGGATTGCGCCTCAAAGAGCGGGGTGGAGCTGCCGGTGTATTGGAGACGCTATGCCCCACCATGCTGACTGAGCCGGGCAGGGTAAGCTCGAATTACCCGTAACGGTCTGCGCTCACGCCAACGAATTTTCGAAAAGGCGCCGGCTCGGCTACCAGATTGGTAGGTGTAGCGCTGCGTGGTATGAACGCCTGACGAGCTTTGCGATCGGGCCGATTTAGAGTGACGCCATCCAAGGATTGACGGTGTTTATTCCAGCCGCCTCGAAGGGATTCGTGTCTCGGGTGGCGACCATAAGGCGACTTGCCGCAGCCGTGGCTGCGATATAGCCGTCAGCTGTTCCAACCGCTCTACCCGCTTCCTTCGCCACCACCATCACGTGGGCAAAAGCCCGCGAAGCTTCCAAGTCGAACGACAGAACGCGGCCCGCAAACAGGGGCAGCACTTCCTGCTCCAACCGGCGATCAAGCGTTTCGCGTCGCTTGCCGACCGGCATGGCGGCGATGCCAAAACGAAGCTCGGCCAAGGTTATGGCCGACAAGTAGAGTGTGTCGATCACTTGAGCATCGACCCATGCCAAGACATGCGGGTCAGGCACGGGCTTCCACAGCTCTGAGATTACATTGGTGTCGAGCAGGATCACTCGAACCTCATGGGCTCGGCGGGGGTCTTGTTACGTAGCTGAGCAAAATGCTCTGCTTCTGCATCGCTCATGCTGGCCTCGCGACCGATGGAGGCCAGCAACGATCCGAGTCTGACGCGGTCGGTCGGTCGCGCGGCAAGCTCCAGAATTTCGCGCATCTCAGCCTCGGCGCTGCGTCCATGATGCGCTGCCCTTACCTTCAAGGCACGGTATGTTTCATCGGACAAGTTGCGAATCGTGACGGCTGCCATAGCTGATCGCACTCCGGTTTGATTGACATCGTTGATAGCAATATGCCTTACCTGCTATCAACTTGCAATGCGTGAGGCGATCAGAACGGGTTCGCGCCGATATACCTCGGATTTTTTGGGTTGGCTGCACCCACCAATCTGCCATCTTCAGGGGATGTCCGTTTCGGCTCCCGCAAGGTCCTATCCCAACCGCCGCGCCCGTGAGTATCTCTCAATGGCTGCCTCCTATGGCGACGCAGCGAAAGTGGTGAGCGAGCATGCGCCTGAGAGCCAAGCAATTGAGCGGCCCCTGTTTCAGCTCATCGCCCATGCCCTTGAACTTTCGCTCAAAGCGGCACTGAGTCACCAGGGCCGTGATGAAGAATGGCTGATGATGATGGGCCACAGCCTCGAACGCTGTTATGCTCAGGCGCTTCGCGGGGGATTATATTCCGCCCGAGATCGTACAATGGACATGCTCATAGAGGCGCTCGATCAACCCCATGCGCTTCAGCTGTTCCGATACCCCCAAAGCTCGAGCTGGACCGCGCCAGATCGAAATGCCGCGATACAAGCGATGGCAGGCCACCTCGGCCTCGTACGAAGCTATATCTACGATCCGGCGCAAGACGATTGCTGTTAGATTGAAAGGGAGGGTCCAAACGAAGCCTTACCGACGAGCGAGATCGCGACCACCTTCTGGATCGAGCGACGCTGGCGCTTACGCCATGCCGGTCCATTATTCGGCGCGGGGCTCGAGCTGCCCTAGCTGCCGCTTTGCGTAGCCGCATGGAAGAACGAGGCCAACGGCGAGAGGCCCGGAGCCGAAGCTCCGGGCCTTCCTGCCCTGCTCAGAAGGGGATATCATCATCCCCGACGTTGTCGTCTTGGCTGCCGCCCTGCTGCTGGCGGGATTTGCCGTAGGAGAGGAAGGTCACTTCGTCGGCAATGATCTCGACCCCGTAGCGCTCGATATTCTCTTGATCAGTCCAGCGGGTGTAGTGGATGCGGCCCCGAACCATGACCTTCTGGCCCGTCTCGACATACTGCGCGACGGTCTTGCCGATGCCGTTGAAGCAGGTGATGCGGTGCCACTCGGTGTCCTCGACCCGGCGACCGTCGCCATCCTTCATGGTCTTGCCGTCGCTGTCGCGCTTGGGGCGTGAGGTCGCGAGGCTGAACTGGGTGATCTTGGTGCCGCCTTGGGTCGTGCGGGTCTCAGGCGTTGCGCCGACGTTGCCGGCGAGAATGACGAGGTTCTGCATTTCGAGGTTCCTTCTGTTCGCCGGGGGTTCGTTCCCTCGACTGAACACCGTCAAAGACGTCCAGGACGACGCCTCCACCGGAGCGCGAAGACGCGGAGGGGAACCCCGATCAAAGGAGTGGTGCGGGCAGCCGCGTAGCGGCAACTCGGTCCGTATGATCGCGGGTTGGAGGGGTTGGACGGCCGGCTTAGGTCGTTCAGCAAAGAGAGGGGATGAACCCCGGCGGGCAGGCAGGGATCCGAGAAGCAGGACACGCGCGGCGCTCGTTCAGCATCGTCACCGTGCCTCGATCCGTCACCATAAGGCGCTCTGATTGCCTCAGCCTTGCCGTAGTGCCGGGCGCGAGACGGCTATCAAGTAGGTCGACGCTCGCGGGGTGGACCGGGTGCTGCCTTCACTGCCACGGCGCGCGCCTCGCGCAGGGCGAGATGGACGATGGGAAGGTTCGTCGTGCCGGAACCACCACCGGGACGGCGGGAGCCGAGCGCTGCCGTCACGATGCCGATGAAGACTTCCACGCGGGGCCTCGCAGGGTAGGGCGCGCGGCCGAGGGGCATCATTGATCGCAGCCATGGACCCCAGCATTATCGCGCATCGGGCCTCAACCTGGTCATCGCGGCCATGGTCTATTGGAACACGACCTACATGGACGCTGCTGTCCAGTATCTACGATCGGAATCGGTCGCGGTGCCCGACCACGTCCGTGCCCATACATCGCGGGTAGGCTGGGAACATACCGCCTTTTTCGGAGACTTTCTCGGGGATCGGGCTGCTGCTTCCGCTCACCCAAGGCCCTGCCGCAAAATGCCCGCGTCGCCTAAACGTTCACTGATTGTTCGCCCTTTAGCGTTGTTTGGCGTACTCTTCACGCATGCCCTCTAACTGGCGGAGAAAGTGACTTTTCCAAATGGCAGGAACACAGATTAACGGATGGTCCGCATGGTCTTCCGACGTATTTCACCGTCCAACCTCGGGGGGGGGGGAGGGCAAAAAATATCTTTCTACCCTAGAATTCAAAACTATCTGCTGCCAGTCGCGTGCTAAGCGAGCTGTCCGCCTCCTTTGGCGTGCTTCGCTCGGGCTATCCGAGGTAACCGCATCCCTGGCATTTTTATGGCGGCGGCTCATAAAGGTTGCCGCTGCAATCCTACGTTGAGGAGGCCAAAATGAAACGGTTGCTGATCATACTACTCGCGCTTGCAGGGACGAGCTGCGCGTCGTCCACCATCGAGAGAACGGATGTCGCAATTGAACTTCAGCCGCCTGCGAACGCCAAGTTCTCGGCCTTGCGGACATTTCGGCAAGGCAAGTCGGTGATCGTTGCGGGAAACATACGGTCAATGCGAAGCCTCACTTTGCGAGGCCATGTTGATATTGCCGGGTTTGTCCGCGGCGCGATGGTGCGCTCTACCACTGCGGATCCCGTCTATTTCCTGCCGCGGAGACCGGCAACCGCATTTTTTCGGACAATTCTTCCGGACGAAGGCAAAGCGCTAGATCTGATCCGCGTGTCTTACGATAGTGGACCAATGCATCGCATAGAGAATTGACGGTTAGGCAAGCTTAGGATCGGACAGTAAAGATGCACGCCGCGGACGAATCCGACGCTTGGCTAATAGTGCCCTGCCACGGCCAGCACCGGATGAGCACGTATCCCAGTCCTCGCATTTCGATCTCCTGCGAACCTTAGATCCACCGCAGGGTTGGGCGGCATGGCCTTGACGGTTGATCGTCATCTGCCCGCCGGTTGCATCGGCCGTGATCCGATCGCCAATATAGCACACCCCCTTGTCCCGGAGCCTTCAGCCGCGCCGGTTTTCCGTCGGCCGACCGGCGCAAGGGACGCCGGCATGCCAGCGTCCCCGCCGTAGGCTCAGCAGACCTTACGGTCGCTTTGAGCATTCTGGGATGCGGGGGGCGTACCGAGCGGGCCGCGACGGTCAACCACTCGAATGCCTGCCTTCTTCGCATCGATTACCAGACGTTCGGTCACGCCGTTGCCCTGGAAGGCGATGACGTAGCGGGGCTTCAGCGAGAGCATCTGCTCGTTGCGACGGAAGCCGGCGCGGTCCCCAAGCTTGCGATCGAGACCGAAGCGGACCTGCTGGATGCCGTGCTGCTCAGCCCAGGAGGCGGCGATGCGCTCGATCCCCTTCATGTCGCCGCCATGGACGAGATACATGTCCCCGACACGCTCCCGAACTGCGTTGAGGGTGCGCAGCAGATTGTCGCCGAACGCCTTCATGTCCTCGTCGGTCCTGAAGGTCAGCCTTCCGCCTGCGAACACGACCGGCGTGCCCTGTGCCGTATTCGCGTCGCGGATCCGCTCGCGGCGTGCGCGGAGGAATGCTCGCCCATCGACGATTGCGGACGTGACGCCCAGCGAAATGCGGTTGCCGGTCGACGGGATCCAGGAGCGGCCCGTTTCGCGGATATAATGCCCGGCCGCAGTGTCGCGCATCAGCTCGTAGCAGGAGGCGGCTTCCTCGATCTTCTTGGCAAGGTCGATTTTCTCCTCGAGGTTGGAGGTGTTGATCTCCGAACCGTCCTGCTCGGCGATCAGCAGCCTGATCTCATCGGTAAGGCGGTCGATTGTCGCGTGCTTCTTGGCCGCGGCACGGTGGAAGAGGTTGACCAGACCCCAACCCATCTCTTCGATGTCACGCTCGAGCGACGTGTTCTGGAGGGTTGCGAACAGATCGCTCCAGATGGCGGTGGTGGTCTGCTCAAGGGCTTCGGACGGCGGAGGGGCCATCCCAGAGACATCTTCGGCGCGGGGTTCGAGGTGCCCGAGCTCCAGTGCGGAAAGTGCTGCGGCAAGGGAAGTGGTCATGGCGTAGTGCCCTTCATCTGATCTGGGCCGGCGGCCTATCCGCCGGATGCGCATCTCCTGGGCGGCCGAATAAGAGGCGCCCGCACCGGAGCGCAGCGAAGGGAAACCGCAAAACCGGGGTGGAGCGGGCAGCCGCGAAGCGGCAACTCGGCCCGGATTTTTGCGGTTGCGGGGGCCTCGCGGCCGCCCATATGCCGCATCCTCTGGCGGAAGGCTGTCGGACGTCAGGTGGCGTCGGGCAGAACAGCACCTACGCTTGGCGCAGCGCTTGAAGTGGGGCTTAACCCGCAGCACGCGATGTCGTCGAGAATGGCCTTTCCGGTCGCGCACAGGCGCACCATCGCTGCTGGGGTGATCCGTAACCCACCATCGGCGCCGATGGCATCGACCATGGTGCGGAGTTGGCCGACCAGATCGTCACTCCGGGTCGCGGCAAAGCCCGCGAGGGCCGCCACATCCGTGAACAGACGAGGGACGGCGAGGACGGAGGCATCCGCTCCATCGGGGACAAAACGCCAAGGATCGATGTCCGCTCCTTCGGCGATCGCGGTGACGTAGGTGAGGTGCTCCGTCTCGAGGCTCTTCCACCCGTCGGTCGTGTGTGACGCATCGATCGCGGCACGACAGGCCCCGATGAGATCCTCCGCCTCGACCGTGATCTCGGCGCGATAGGGGGCAGGGTATTCGCAGTGAACGGTGAAGGTTTTCATGGGACCGGACTCCTGAAAGTTGGCGATGTGGAGCAACCCGAGCATTTTCGGGTCATTCGTAACGGGGACGCTCTGCCGGGAAGGCGAGGGGAGGCCAGCCATCGTGGACGCGGGCCTCGAAGCGCCCGGCGGAAAGGACGCTGCTGATCTCCCGCGCGTGATCACCGGTGTTCCAGTCGTGATCGAGGTGGGCCTGAACCTCGTCCGACATGGCTTTCACCCGGGCTTCGTGCCCATCGGCAAAGGTGGTGCCGAAGGCCGTCAGCTCCGGATCGGTGCAGAGTTCGCCGGTCTGGTAAAACCAACCGCCCTCTTCAGGGCCGCCATAGGCGAGCTGGACGAGATAGACGGCAATGCTGCGCATGTTGGGCTCCTTTGGGTCGGCGAGCATCCAGGCTCACCGGCTCCGAGGGCTGCCTCCCCTCAGAAAGCGTCGATCGTCAGTCGATGACTTGCCAACCGAATGAGCGCCAACGCTGACGGTTGGGTGCGTATTTGGCGGCCGTCGCCAGGATGATCTTGGCCGGTTGCGCAGGCCGATCACCGGCGACGTTGAGCCGTCCGCCAAGGGCGGCTGCGTCGGCCGCTCGCGCGGGCCAGCATTGATCTATGTGGAGCATCTCCAGCGGGAAACCGGAGACGCCTTCAACGACGAATTGCTTGATGATCGGGTTAGGCATGGGCGGGACTCCGTTCGAGCGCGTCGGCCGCGCGGTGGAAGTCGTCGAGCCAGCGACCCATCGGCGCGCGTTGGTCGACGGGGAGGGCGGCCTGTGCCGCCTGGAAGTCGAGCAGCGCGATCGGCGCGGTCTCGACGATATGGTCGATCTCGGCCGGAGGAAGCAGACCGCGCGTCCGGATGAACTCGGTGATGCTGCCGGGGCGCGGCGTCGCACCGCGATGGCCCAGCACCGGCTTGCGCCAGAGGCCGGCGACGTTGCGGAGACGCGGCTTGGCCCGAGCCTCCATCAGCACGATGACGCGCAGCTCCTCGACCGAAAGCTCCAGCACCTCGTCGGGCTTGATGCTACCACAGAAGAAGCAGCTCGACTTGGGCGGCACGGGCAAGCCGGCGCGCGCGATCCGTGCCTCGCATTCCGGCCGCGACCATCCCCATTCCCGCAACGGATAGCGATAGGTGTAGCGAGGGTCCTCGCACCCGATCGCGTGGTGGTAACGCTGCGTGTCGCGCACAGAAGCGTCATAGCCGATCAGCTTGACGACGCGGCCGCCTGCGTCCCAGCAGCGCCGCGCCGGCTCCCACGTAGCGGTCCACGCATCTTGCGGGGCCGCCTTCCATTTCTGCGAACACGACCCCCCACCAAAGACCACGGAGGGCAGGGTGGCGTTCGTGAGCATGTTCTCGGCAATGCCCGCATAGGGTGGCCAGTGTTTGAAATTGCGGGGCTGGTAGCGGACGATCTCGGACGCGATGCCGCGCTCGGCCATCCAGCGCCGGAACAGTGGGATATAGGCGTAGGTCCGGGATTTCTCGGCGCCGGGGTCTGCGAACAATACCATGTCGATCGGCTCGCCGCGTTCGGCGAGTTCGACGATCATGGCGGTGGAATCGACGCCGGCACCCCATGCCGCGACGACGGGCGGACAGTCAGCCATTGGCCGCGTCCTTCGGGACGATCGCCGGGTTGACGATCCGGTAGCTGCGCTTGCGGAATGCCGGGATGCGGCAGATCGCGCGGCTCTCCGGATCGCGGAAGAGCGGAGTCCTCCCCTTGGGATTGGCGACCACCTCGAACCGAGTGCGGTCGCTTCCATCGCTGAACCGCATGGGCTCATCGAAGATGATGGTCTGCCCGGGCCGGGGGTTCGGCTTCGCCCGCTCCAGCTTGCGCCGTACGAGATTGGCACGGCAGCGTGCTCGCCATGCCACCGCATATTCGCTGTCCGTGTCGGTCAGCTCGTCCAGGACCGCCGCGGGGCAGTCGCTCTCGCACGGCCCCATATGCTCGGTCATGTCCTTGTATCCAAACGAGTGACCGTCAGCGGCGCGGGGGTTGTGCTTGGTCAGGCACACAACGGCGAAGATCTGGCGGTCGCCGTTGCTCTCGACACGCTCGCACGCGGCGTAATAGGTCGACCCGACCATGGACGAGGCCAGCACGGTGAGACGGTGATCGTCGCGCGTGTAGGAAAATTGGTTGTCGAGATAGGAGCGCGGGCTGGCGTAGCCGCCCATATCGCGCATGAAGAGCCAACCCATAATATTATCTCCGATGTTTGTGGGGATCAGGCGGCAGCGGCGAGGCGCGGAGCGGCGATGACGCCGATCGTCGCGGTAAGCCGGTGCCGGAACACAAGGCGTCCAGCAGCTCCATGATCGGCGACCGATGGGCCCTCCCGACCGGTTCGCCGCCTCGGCAGCCGTTGAAAGTGGTATCGCCGGCAGGAAGGAAGCTGCGCGGCGATGCGCTCAGGGAGCGGATATCCCTCCCTCGAGCGGTGACGAGCGGTTGGTTGTCCCCAGTCGCGCTGACAGGGTTTCGTCGATGAACTGGCTGGTCGACATGGTGTCGACCGTGTCCGCCGTGATCACCATCGCCGCGCCGCCAAAACCGTCCGGACGCATCTTGGAGCAGTTGAAGCCAGTCTCGATCGTGACGAAGGTCAGTGCGTTTGACCGCCGCACAATCTCCTGAAGGATCTCGATCCACTCGTCGTCGAGTTCGATTTCGGCGGCGGTCTCGCCCTCGGGCAATTCCGCGACCGCCTTGCTGAGCAGTCGCGTGGCAGCCGAGGCGACGCCCGTTGCAGCCAATGCGGCCAGCATGTCGGGCAGTTCGAGATCGATCATGGTGTTTCGTCCGATCTCGGCGAACAGGTAGAGCTCGTCTCCGTCGATCTCGGAGTCGAATATGTTGCGGAGAATGAGCTGCTCGGCCGCCGTGAGATGGGCGAGTGGAAGCATCGGCGATACGACGCATTGCGAATAATAATCGGCCATGATGGCGTCTCCAGCGTATGCGGGGATCAGGCAGCGGCGGCGAGGCGCGGAGCGCCTATGTCGCCGATCGTGGCGGTGAGCCGACGCTGGAACGCCGCGGTGTCCAGCAGTTCGGCAATCGGCGCCCGGTGGACCTGTCCAGCGGGTTCGCCGTTCCGGCAGCGGTTGAACGTGATTTCGCTGTCAGGAAGGAAGCTGCGCGGCACCACACGGATCGATAGGTCCACGTGCCGCAGCTCGCTGGTGCCGTCGTCATCGTCGCGGCCCATAGCCGTGTTGATGAACGCATCGTCCGGGTCGAGCCCGATCACCTCCGCGAGACGGGCGAGCGCGCGGCGCGCCTGATAGTGGAAGGTGCGTTTGGCCGGATAGTCACCGCCAACCGAGTTGCCAGCGATGTCGAGTAACGCCGGAGACGCCTCGACGGCCGAGCGATCCAGTCGGCATTGAAGACGCAATTCGCTGATGCTGGGTGCCGTGCGCTCGGCGACGTCGGCCAGGTTGCGGACCAGCAGAAGGATCGACGCATCGACAGCGATCGACTTGCCTGCGCGCCGGCAGTCGTCGACTGCGGCGTTGAGCGCGTGCAGCGCGTTCGGAACGGACTCGAGACCTGCGGGCGAAAGCGCCTGATTGTGGCGATAGAGCGTGTCGTAGAACATGGGAAAAACCTCCGGAGCGCCGGGACGCGCTCACAAAGGCCGAAGGCTCCCTCTCCTCCACCGGGGCATGGAATGACCGGCAATCGGCCGGCTAGGACGCGGCGAGACCGGGCACGATCTGGAAGTGGCGCGGGACGGAGTCTGCCGTGTCGAGATAATCGAGGATCGCCTTCACCGAACCCAGCCCTGTGACGGTTTCACGGTCGATCATCACGGTATCGTCGTCGGTCGCCGCATAGGTTCGCACCTCGCCTGCACCGGTGAAGACAGCTCGCTCGGCACCCCACGATCCGCAGTTGGACTGGTGCCAGCGCGCGAAGGGAAGGCGATGCTCGACACAGAAGCTTTCGAGCTCCCTGAATTCGCCCCACGCAACTTCGCTCGCCATCAGCATGAGTGGACCATCTGCGGGCAGGTCCGCGACGGTAAAGGGTTCGCCGTCCCATTCGGGCGCCAGCGCCTCATCCTCGATGAGCCCGACGAAGGTTTCGAGAAGGGAGGAGGGGAGGGTGCCGCCTATCGTAATCGTTGCTGCCACACGGTCGACCATTGTTGTCTCCTATCATTGGAAAGTTGTTCAAATCGGCCCGGCGCTATCGCCGAGCGCACCAGCGGGGAGCGCCCATGGCTGGGTCAGGATGGGGAGCCGCCAGTCCGGATCATCCGCCTGCGCCAGCTCTTGCGGGTGCAAGGTTGCTGAGGGGAACGGGGTGCCGCGATCCGCGAGCTGGGCTACGCTCAGGGTACGGTGGATCGTCTTGCCGCTTGCCGTCTCGCGGGCCGCGATCCGGCCAAATGCCTCCGGAAAGAGGAGGCGCAGCGTCGCCCATTGGTGAGCCGATCCGAAGATGCAGGCACGACACGAGAGGCGGCCCCATCCCAGGACGTACGCCGGGTGGGGCCGGATGGTCGACGCGGCTATGGCGTCCCAAACCATGCGTCCGGTCCAGTCATGGACCGGGCGCCAATGGTCGACCGAACGCGAGCGGGTAGAGGTTCGGTGTGGTTCAAACGACGCGTAGTGCGCGCGAGACGGGCTCTCCTCGGCGCGCTCGCCGGTGATGACCAGCGTGCGGCCATCAAGGAAGCGAGGCTGATTACGGATCCCGGCCGCGAGGACGTCGATCTTGAGGACGGGGCTGCACCAGCGCACCCGAAGATCGGGCGAGGTCTGGGGAAAGAGCCCGCGCGTGCCGGCAGGTCCGTGTCCGCCGGCCAGGCCGATGCCGTTCGGTGTCTCGAACAGGATAGGCGCGGTCGGCGCGTCAGCGCGGGCCAGCTCGCGCGCGAAGCCGCCTTCCCGCCACGAGAAGTAGATGGGGATACCGAGGTGATCGGCGATCGCGCGGACATACCCTGCCGTGCACGGCCAATCCATGAAGGTCGGGCCGTGGCCGTCGACATCATGATGGTGCAGCTCGACGGCGTGCGCTGGCACGCCGAGGCTGAGAAGGTGGAGTAGGGCGGCAAGGCTGTCCTTGCCGCCGCTGAACGCCACGACGAAGCGCCGGTAGGCGCCGAGGTCGGGGCGGGCGGCCTGACCGATCATGCCGCTTCACGGATCTGGTCCTCGGGCTCGTCCGAGGCGGCGAGGCCGGTCGCGCGCAGCAGGTATCCGGCGGCGGCTTCCGCTTTGGCGGCCGCGGTCATGATGGCGCGCGAGTCCTTGCGCAGCACCTTCAGCCACGAGCCGATATAGGCTGCGTGATCGTCGATGTGCGAGGTTGGCAGGCCAAGATCGGCGCCGAGCAGCGCGGAAGTCATCTCGGCGCACAGCTCCTCGAAAGCGTAGGCGTCGTCGCCGAAACGCTTGCCGAACTCGCGGTCGAGCCGGTCAGGGTGACCGCTCCAGTGACCTGCCTCGTGCGCCAGCGTGGAAGCGAAAAAGGCGCGGGTGGAGAACAGTTCGACGGGCGGCATCGTGATGCTGTCGGCGATGCGATCGTAGAAGGCGCGATCGCCGCGCATGTGGACCGTCGCCGGCAAGGCATCGATGAAGCGCTGCGCGCGATCGGGCAGTTCGTCGGCGGGCGGCACCGCGCTGACGGGACTCGGATAGAAGTCGGCCGAGAGCCCGTCGATCTGGTCGCAGTTGAAGACCGCGTAGGAGCGCAGCACGCGGCGCATCTCGTCCGAGCTGTCGCCGGTGACCGGCGATTCCACGGTCTTGCTGTAGGATTTGTAGAAGATGGCGATCTGCGAGCGTTCGCCCTCGCGGACCTGGCCGCCAAGTGCCTGGGCCTGCTTGTACGTCATCCAGGTGCGCGAGTTGTAGCCGGCACCCTCGGCGCAGAGCCACAGCCAGAAGCAGTTGATGCCCTTGTAGGGGTCGCCGGTCGCGCGCAACGGACGACCGCCGAGGCCCGGGCGCCAAGGCTTGACCCATGGGCGCACGCCAGACTCGAGCTTGTCGATGATGGTGTTGGTGATGATGTCGGCAGGCGACAGTCTGTCGGTGGTCTGTGCCACAGCAAGTTCTCCTGATTTGGTTGAGGCGAACCCGCGTCAGCATCCTCTCCTCTGGGAGAGGGCGGTGCGGGGTCACAAAAAGAGGGGCGACACTCCGCGAAGAGTGCCGCCCCAGTCGCCTCGAACTGCGGTAGAGAGGGCTAGGCCGCCTCGCTCAGATCCTGGTCGTCGTCCTGATCGCCGACGCGATCGTCGGGCTCGAGATCGGCATCAACGTCGCCGATGTCGGTATCCTCGTCCTCGGCGGGATCGTTCCCGTCATCGCCATCGACGAAGCTGGAGCGTAGCGCCGTCTTGGCCGGTTTCTCGACAGCGTCGAACCGCATCGCGTCGGGCAACCAGGCGGTCGCCTTCTCGCGGATCTCGGCCTCGACGATGCCTTGGCCGTTGCACAGCGACGCGCACGTCGCGGCAAGGTCGCCCTTCTTGGCGTCCTTGTAGCGGCCGCGCAGGATCGGCCCGCCAATCTCCTCGAGCGCGTCGAGCATGATGCCCTTCTTCACCCGGCCGAAGAAGTTTTCGGCGGTGGGCCGCCACCACTGCGCAACCTGGATGTCGAGCGTGCGACCGAGATGGTCGTGGAAGGCGTTTTGGCGGTAGCCCTCGGCGACGTTGAGGGTCGGCTCCAGCGTGCGCGCGATCGAGAAGGCGACCCAGGCGCCCCGGGCCTCGTCGTCGAGCGCCCGGAAGGCGTCAAAGCGCTCGGTCATCGTCGTGTGACCCGCCCAGCTCGTGTCGAGCCGCTGGCGCTGATCGTCGATGGTCTGCGACGCCATGGAGCCTTCGTCCCGGAACCCGAAGATCGGGAAGCCCGCGGCGCTCGACTTCAGCGTCGAGTGGTTGGGAACATGGTGCTGCTCGAACACCACGTTCTGCGCCATCAGGAAGATGGTCAGGTCGAGCGCCATCGCCGGATCGCTGGCGATGTGGGCGACGAGGATCTGGCGGCGCTGGGTTGCCAGTTCATCGATCAGCGTAGCGCTGAGCTTCGAACCCTGCTCGACATCGCCGGCGTCGCCTTCGCCGGTTTCTCCCCCCGTCGTCTTGGGAGGGGCGTTCGGATCCACGACCGGCTTCTCGCTGAACAGCCGGGTGTGAACGCGGGGTTCGCCATCACCGCCGATATAGACGAACGTCCCGATCTGCGCCTTCAGCGCCGGATCAATCTCGTGACGGGCGTCGTCGATCGTTTCCAGCTCACGCTCGATCGCGTCGATGCGATCGTTCGCCGCCTGCGCCTCGGGAGTGCCATCGGCCAACACCGATTCGAGCTGCTCGACAAGCTGGTCGTTCTCGGCCGACAGCGTTTCCACGCGCGTCTGCTCGTCCTCGGTGAGGGCGCGGGCAGGGGCGTGAAACTCGTGAAGCTGGCGCTCGAGGTCGTAGGGAACGTGGGTTGCCGCGATCGGCGTCACGAACGCGAGACCCTCGGAATGCGCGAGTTCGGCCGCGGCCGCCTCGAGCTTCTTGGCTGCGAGCGTCTCGATCAGGTCGACGTCGATCCAGTTTTCGTCTCCTTCAGTGGCGAACAGGTCGCCCTCGATGCGACCGCCTGCGGCGCGATAGGCATCGCGACCCACGAACCGGGCCTTGGCGTCGTTCGCCTTGACGGTGCCGTTGAGGATCGCGCGGCGGATGTTGTCGGGCGTGTCCCCATAGTAGGACGTGCTCATTTGCGCGAACACGCGGGCTTGGCGGTCGATGTCGCTGGTGACGGCGTAAGCCTGGGCGACGCCGAGGGTAATTTCGCCGGCGGCAAGCGCCTCGAAGACGCAAGGCGCCAGCTCGGCGAGGCGCACGCGCTGTTCGACGAAGCGGGTGGTCACGCCCTGACGCTTGGCGACGTCCTCGGCGGTCATCCCCTTCTGGATCAGGAAATTGAACGCGGTGCATTCATCGGCCGGGTTCATCGGTACGCGCTGGAAGTTTTCGGCGAGGCTCGCCTCGATCGCATTGTCATCGTCGGTGAGGACCAGGACGGGCACGGTATGATCGACGGGGAGGGTGCCCTGCTCGATCAGAAGCTGGAGAGCGCGCAGGCGACGTCCGCCCGCCTTCACGGTGAAATGGCCCGCCTTCTTGAGCGGCGTGACGATCAGGTTCTGCAACAGGCCCTGGGCGGCGATGTTCGCGGCAAGGGTATCGATGCCGGCTTCACGGTTGGTTTTGCGGACATTGTCTTTCGACAGCGAGAGGTTCTTGACCTTCACGGACTGGATCATCGGTCGTCTCCATCTGGAATATGCGTAGCCGTCAGACGGTCACGCGAGCCTGCTCATCAGACCCACAAAGCCGAAGGCTCCCTCCCCTCCCTTTGGCGGGCGGAGAGAGAGCCCTTGATCGGTCAGGCTGTGATGCGGTCGATCACGGCGACGGCGGTCGCGACGGGAACGAACAGGCGGGTCTTGTGCTGGATGATCTCGGTGAAGCACCCGGCCGCCTTCAGCTCGGCCAGGCGCGTGTGCGGCCAATCGAGCAGTTCGAGGCGCTGCTGACCGGCGACCAGGCTGCGCTTCAGCCGGTACGCGCCGACGCTTGAAATCTCGCCCGTCGTCATGACGTGCTTGGCCGTCTCTTCACCCGACACCGTGATCGTCGCGACGATCCCGAAGGCGTCCGCAAGTTTCGAGACAAGCGGCGCGGGGACGATGCGACCGAGGAAGGACTGCCCGTCCTCGGTGTTCAGGCGCCAAACCTGGACGTGATCGTCGGGCAGCCGGTCCCAAACGGGAAGGAGAAGCCCGGTGACGAGGTAGAGCGTGCTGGTGCGAATCTTGCCCTGCATCTCCTCGACCTCGGCTTGCCACAATGCCGAGAATTCCTCCTCGGTCGTCTCCTCCCACATCGTTTCGAGGAGAAGATCCTGGCGCATCCGCTCGGTGCGGGTCGGGCGGACCAGCTCGTAGCGGCGCACGATCTCGCCATCGTCGTCGGTCAGCGAATAGGTGCTGCACCGGATCGCGGCCTTGCCCGACTTGCGATTGACGATCGGGCGCGAGTCGTCGCCGAGCATCCGCAACGCGCGATCGAGTGGGACCGGCTTGTAGCGCTCCTCGGTTTCGAGCCGGAGGATCTCGGTCTCGGCGCCGCTGGTCTGGTCGCGCCGGATGACGGTGCGATCGAGGATGGTGATGCGCTCGGCATTGATGCTCTCCACGCCGAGATCGAGCGTGCCAGCTTCCCGGGCAGCTTCGATCCGGGCCTCGATCAGGCCAAGATATTCGTCGAAGATCGCGTTCTGGAGCGCGATGCGAAGCGCGAGTATCCGGTTGAGCCAGCGCTGGATGGGCGGCAGGTCTTCCTTGAGCCCGCCTCCTTCGCCCTCCAGCTCCAGGCCGGTGAGCTTCTGGAACTGGTCGAGCGTGGTCGAGCGCAGCTTGCCGTCGGCGAGCAGGCGGAACCAGGTTTCCAGCGACTCCTTGGCGTAATCGCTTTCCAGATTGTCGCGCGGATCGAACAGGCCCTGTCCGCCCGTCTGGCGCTGGCCGCGGGTGAGCGCACCCAGGCTGTCGAGCCGGCGCGCGATCGTCGAGATGAAGCGGCGTTCGCCCCGGCAGTCGGTCGACACCGGCCGGAACAGGGGCGCGGTCGCTTGATGCGTGCGGTGTGTGCGGCCGAGGCCCTGAATGGCGGCGTCAGCCCGCCAACCGGGCTCGAGGAGATAGTGGTTGCGGCGCGACTGGTTCTCGGCGGTGAGGCTCGCATGGTAGCTGCGGCCGGTACCGCCGGCATCGGAGAAGATCAGAATCTTCTTGGCGCCGCGCATGAAGGCGTCGGTTTCGGCAAGGTTGGTGCGGGGCGAACGGCTTTCGACGCGCTGACGGCCGTGCGCGTCCATGATGACGCGCCGGCTGCGCCCGGTCACCTCGGCCACGGCGTCCGTGCCGAAATGCCCGATGATATGATCGAGGGCAGAACCGACGATGGGCAGGGCACAGAGCTGCTCGAGCAGATTGTCGCGCATCTCCAGCGCCTCCTGGCTGAACACGGGACGGCCGTCCTCGTCCGACATCGGCTCGGAGCGCGTCTTGCCGGTATCATCCACAAAGGTCTTCATCTGTCGCACCGGGAAGGCGGCAGTCAGATAGGACATGACGAACTCACGCGGCGAAAGCTCGATGTCGAGATTGGCGCGCTCTTCGACGCTGAGTGCGGCGAGTGCCCGGTTGAGCATCGCCTCGGACGTGGAGACGAGCTGGATGACGACGCTCTCGCCGCGCACCAGGTCGGCGTGCATCGCCGGGATAAGCGAGGGCAGCTTCATGCCGATCAGAAGCTGACAGAAGAAGCGCTGTTTGGTGGACTCGAAGATCGACAGTGCGGCCGCCTTGGCGCCGCTATTATAGGTGTCGTTGGAGAAGCTGTCCGTGACGCGGGTGGCGTCGAGCGCGGCGCGCAAATTGGCATGAATGATCGCCCATGCGTCCGCATAAGCGTCATAGACCTCGATCTGGTCGGGGGTGAGGCGGTGTTCGAGGATGTCGTACTCGACACCGGCGAAACTGAGCGCACGGGCGACATAAAGGCCCTGCATCTTCAGATCGCGCGCGATCAACTCCATCGCCGCGATACCGCCACGGCGCAGGCTGTCGACGAACGTGCGGCGATCGGCAAACGCCGTCCCCGGTCCCCATAGGCCGAGCCGAGTGGCATAGGCCAAATTGTTGACGTCCGACGCACCGGTCGCGGAGACGTAGAGGACGCGGGCGCGGGGCAGAAGGTTCTGCAGGCGGACGCCCGCGATGCCCTGGTCGGAGCCGTCCTTGGTGCCGAAGCGGCCTTCGCCGCCCGCGACACCGGCCATCTCGTGCGCCTCGTCGAACACGACCATGCCGTCATAATCGTCGCCGACCCATTCGAGGATCTGCTGGAGCCGCGTGCCCTTGTCCCCGCGATTGGAGCGCAGCGTCGCATAGGTCAGGAAGAGGACGCCTTCGGCTGCGCCGACGGGTATACCGAGTTTCCACTGGTTGAGATGCTGGATGTCGAGCGCGAGACCGCCGACCGCAGTCCAGTCACGACGCGCATCCTCGAGCAGCGTCTCGGTCTTGGAGATCCAGATATGCTTGCGGCGTCCGCGAAGCCATTGATCGAGGATGATGGCTGCAACCTGGCGGCCCTTGCCGGCGCCGGTGCCGTCGCCGAGGAAGAAGCCGGTCCGATAGGGGCGACCTTCCTCATCGGGCGTGAGCGACAGGCCCTCTTCGACGGGCTTGAACAGGCCGGGGATGTCGCGCTCGAAGGCGTCGCCAGCGTAGATCAGCGTTTCGAGCTGAGCGTCTGAGAGCACCTTGCTGTCGACGACCTGCGTCGGGAGCCGAGGGACGTAGGATGGCCGGGGCGCGGTGATCGATCCCATCGCGATCGATTCCACCAGCGCGGTCGGATGCGCGGACGAGCAGGGGATCGCGACGCGGCTCGGCCGATAGGGCAGGTAGACACCGACGGCCTCCCCCGTCGACACGGGCTCGGCGAAGACGGTGTAAGTGATGTCGACCGCGGCGAGCGACTGCGCGACCTTGGGCGAAGGTGCCGTTAGGCGCGGTTTGTTGGCGAGACCGCCTAGCAGCGATCCACGCGCGCTCGGGCGCGCGAGGTGCTGCACCGACGGCACCCTGACAGGCGCGGTCGGCGCGGTGATGGCCGCGAGAGCCTCGGCGAGCGAACCGGATCGGATCAGCTCGGCATGATCCCCGGTACCCTTTTCGAGCACCATGATCTTCACGGTCTGGCTAGTGCCATGCTTCGCGTAGGCGTTTCCGGGCAGCTCGAGGTGCAATGTCAAAGCACACCCCTCGATCGCCTTGGACCAGGCGCGGCTCGATGTATCGACGCGATCAGGGAGGATGGCGGCGCAGCGGCCTCCCGGCGCGAGCCGCATGAGAGCGGCACGAAGGTGGCGGAACGCGGCGAGCGGGTCGGCATGGCGGCCAATGCTGCGCGAGAAGGGCGGGTTGACGAGAACGGCGGTTGGGCTGATCGATCGCGGCAGCAGATCGTGGATCAGCTCACCGTCGTGCCGGCTCACCGGGAACCCAGGGAAGGCTGCTTCGAGCATCCCGGCTCGTGCTGGATCGAGCTCGTTGAGGATGAGGCGAGCGCCGATGCGCCGCGCAAAGACAGCAAGAAGGCCGGTGCCGGCAGAGGGCTCCAACACCACATCGGTAGAGGCGACGCGGGCGGCGAGCGTCGCGAGGTAGGCGATCGGCACGGGTGTGGAGAATTGCTGGAGTGCGATCTGCTCCTCGCTGCGCACCGTGTGCGTCGGGAGACCGGCAACCAGATCCGTCAGTGCCGCTAAGCAGGTGAGGGGGGCCGTAGGCAGGTCGGCTCCCTCAAGGTACAACACTTGAGCGAGTTCGAGCATGTCGTAAGCGTCGCGGAGCGACCAGCGTCCGTCGGCGGACGAGCAGCCATAGGCCGTTTCCATGACCCACAGCAGCGTCTCGCGTGTGAGTGAGCCATTCCTGGCAATGGTGTCCGCTACCGCCCTGGCGGCGGTGATCGAAGGTTCGGTAAAATCGAGTTCAAGGGCTGAGGCTGAGGTGCGCATCGAGGTGCTCCGTTCTGTCGCCCGGTGCTCATCACCGGATCAACAGGCCGAAGGCTCCCTCTCCTCTACGTCATGGCCGACCGGCGGCGGCGTCGGTGCGCTGAAGGCGGGCTCTCCAGGCGTCGTTCCAGTCATCGTGTTGCTGTGGCAGACGGGGGATGAGCTCGCGACCATTGGCGGTGAGGTGGTCCCGCGCTTTTTCCAGCAGGCGTTCGGCAGCTCGGCCGCGATCGGCATAGACGATCACACGCCGGACCCTCTCCGGGATCGCGACGAATGCCAGGCGCTCGACACCGCCCAACGCCCATGTCGGCGTACCGAACCATTCCATCGCCGAGAGAGCGTCCTCAATCCCTTCGGCGAGACCTAGTTCGTCGGTGGCGGGGGCAAGCCGAATCGCCGCGGAGCCGATCAGTCCAAGCGACACCTTGGGTTTGGGGATGGGCTTGCGCAGCACGTCTTCGGGATCGAGAAAGGTCCGCTGGACGGCCGTCACGCCTATGTCGTTTTCGGCTGCGGCGATCATAGCCGGCATTATCCGTTTAGTCGGACCGGAGCCGAGAATCGTCGCAGGGTTGAAGCGCAGCGCCTTGGAGTATGGAGGAGACAGGCCGCGCGCGAGGAGATATTCCTCGGCGAGCGTGCCGGCGATAGGCACACTGGCCTTCCACAGTCGCACGGCTAGGGCGCCCATGTCGCGCTTGGACTTTACCTCGGGCATTTCCACCGCGGTGCGGTCATGAAGCTTATTGCGCTCGAGCGCCTTCATCACCTCGACGGGAGTACAACCGGCGAAGCAGTGAAAGAGAATGGCGGTGTTGCCCAGGCGGACCGACAAGCTCGGCGAGCTGTCATCATGAGCGGGACAGAGACATTCACCACGGGCGCCGCGCCAGATCCCGCCGAGCTTTTCGACGATGTTCTTTGCCCGGATTTCAGCGTCCAGCGGTAGTCTCGCCATAGAGATCGTCCTGTCGGTCTGATTGCATTCGATCATTGTCGTCTCCGGTCACATTGAACCGAAGATCGATCGGCACCCTCTCCTCTGCGTCAGGGACCGCCGTCTGAAAGCCTAATTTATCTTGGGGGCAAGGACGCCGAACTCCTCGACAATTCGATCAGTCGTGTAGTGAGTGGTTCCGTCACGCTCGTAGGAGCTGTCGCGAAGGCGCCCCGCGATCCGTACCAGATCGCCAACATGCGCTTTCTCCTCGACATATTTGCGCTGGCCATCGCTGAAGATGACAACGCGGTTCCAGTAGCTGTCCTCGATCCACTGGTCGCCTTCACCTCGACGTCGGTAGTTCGCGCACACCGAAATGTTGGTGACCTTCGGCTTGGCGTCGATCTCCCCGATTCGACCGATGATCTCGAACTTCGCGTAATTGATCATGTCGCCTCCTCGCTATTTTTCACCCGGAATAGGGCCAAAACCGCGATCCATCCGCTGTCGGTTCACCGAGCGAAGACCGTTCCCCAAGAATTGCCAACGAGCGCGGGACTCGATGTTACAGTGAGGCGTCAACGCTTTGGTATCCCCCCATATAGAGGGAGGGCCAGCTCGAGGCCGCTCGCTCCGGACTAAGGGTTGATCAACTTCGACCAGGGCTGCAATGGGACTGTCGCGTTTGGCCGAGTTGGCTTCCGACTTTGCGCGTACCTCTCGATTAGCATTAGGGCCGACCGAACCGAAGCTGGTTTGCAAAGCTCGGGACCACCTCCGCCAGATTCAGAGTCGGGGAGAGTTTGATGCGCCGGTTTGACATTCATCTCGATTTAACGCCATTGAACACTAACCGAGTTGGGAATCCCTGATTCGGAGGGGAGCTGGCCGCGCATGACCTATACGGTGAACACCCTGCGAAACATGACGCGGTCGTGTGAGCAGATGCGTGACCGCGTAAAGGCGATCGTGTTCAAACCGGAGGACCGAAAGGTTCTGGATCTTACTTTTGGCCCCGGGATGGCGGCAGACCTTGTCGGTCGCACGCCCGAGGCGTTGGCCAAGGCTGAGAAGGAAGGCCGGCTTGCCCCGCCCAAGCAGCTTGGCAATGGTCGGCGCTTTTACACGTTGGAAGATCTGACAAAGATCCGGGAAGCACTCGGTATTCATGCCGGCAAGGCTCCGGACGAAGATGCAGTGATCATTGCCATTCAGAACTTTAAAGGCGGCGTCGGAAAGAGCACAATCACCAAGCATTTTGCCGACTTCTTGGCGCTGCATGGTTACAGCGTTCTCGTGATCGACTGCGACCCACAGGCGTCAACGACCACAATGTTCGATATCCAGCCTGAGTCGTTGCTCGACGACGAGCAGACGCTAGGGAATTTTCTGTCGCCGCGGAGTACGTTTGACGAGTTCCCGCTCGCCATTCGCGACACCGCGTGGCCGACCATCAAGATCGTACCCTCTAGCCTTGGTCTTCAGGATGCCGAATGGGATCTGACGGCCACGCTGCGTGAGGGTGGCCAAGCGGTCCGTGAAGGACTGCAAAGGCTGCGCATCGGCATATCGAGCGTCATCAAGAATTTTGACGTGATCCTATTGGATCCGCCACCCGCCATGGGATTCCTAGGGCTCAATGTGATGGCGGCGGCTACGGGGCTTCTTGTTCCCGTGCCGGCGCGCCAGCTCGATTATCTCTCCACGATCCATTTCATGGAAACGATCACCGAGAATATCGAGGTACTAGAGGCCAACGGAACGCCGGTCGATTACGGCTTCATTCGTATAGTATGTTCGGCCTTCTCACCGAGCAAGCCCGGCGAGAACGACATGTGGAAGATGATGCAGGCGACGTACGCCAATTTTCTGCTGAGCAAGCCAATCCTCGCGTCGGAAGAAATCAAGAACGCGACCCAGGCTTTCCGATCGGTCTATGAGAGCAAGCCTTCAGCGTCGCACGCGACCTATCAGCGGTGTCGCGAGAATCTCGACGATGTCTTTGGTGAAGTGTTGCAGCAGGTGCGCGAGCAATGGCCCTCGCAGAGCATCTCGGGACGCAAGTCTGACGCCGTTGCGAGTGTCGCGGCATGAGCCGGCGATCGCTCATCGGCGAGGCGTTGGCATCGTCCCCGCCAGCACTTGTTCCTGACGCGAACGATGCGTCGTCGCCAGTGTCCAAGACCACCTTCACCACGAAGCGGCTTGAGGGCTTTACCGAGGCCGCTCGAATGGTGAAGCGCCCCACCATCAAGCTGAAGCCGGCTGAATGTTCGGTTTGGCCCGGCAACGCCCGCGATTACGCGCTTCTCACCGAAGATCGCGTCCGGAGCTTGATTGACTCGATCCAGGCGGAGAATGGCAACCGCATCCCCGTTGTGGTGCGCAGGACACCCCAGGCTGAGTTGCAATACGAACTGGTGATCGGCACCCGCCGCCATTGGGCGATATCGTGGCTGAATGCCCACCATTTCCCGGAAATCGAGCTCGTCGCGATCATCGAAGATCTCGACGATGAGGCCGCGTTTCGGCTGGCGGATATCGAAAACCGCGAGCGAGAGGACATCTCTGACCTGGAGCGGGGGTCGAATTACAAGGCAGCGGTCGATGCCTATTATGCTGGCGTCCAGACCAAGATGGCCGATCGCGTGAAGCTCTCCAAATCCACCCTCGCCCGGTATATCGGCCTTACCGAGATTCCCCAATCGATCGTCAGCGCCTTTAACTCGCCGATGGACCTCCAAGTGCGGCATGGCGACAAGCTCCTACCTCCACTGCGAACGCCGACGCTTCGCTCCAAAATGGAAGAAGCGGCCAAGGTCATCGCGGCAGAACAGAGCTTTAGGCAGTCCGGCGACGAGGAACCGATCAGCGGGAGCGACGTGGTTGCCCGTCTCGTTGCGGCGACGACAACGACCCGTACGGGTCGCTCGCAAAAGGCGCTCATTGAGGTCAAGGGAGCATCGATCGGTCAAGTCGATCGCGACCGGGCTCGCGGATTGACGATCACGCTAAACCCCACCGAGCTTTCTGCCGAGGATATTCTCTCTGCGCTGCGGCCGCTAATCGAGAATGCGAAGATCCTGAAGAGAGCGGCGCGGTGAACGGCGTCTCCAACACCTGTTTTTTGCGGCGTTGTGCAACTCTGGAAAACACGCCTTTATCCTTTTATTACAATACCTTGACCGGCGCGTCCCACGCGTGGGACATCTTTGATTTTGTTAGGTTTTCGGTGTGACCAGTAAGCCGCAAGCGACGATCGTTGGCGGGCGGCGCATACAGTTCGAAATGTTCTTCACGCTGCCCGACTTCAGCGATGTATCGCTGCGGGATTATCAGGAGACAATGCAGCGTCCCTTCTTCAGCTTGTCAAAGAAGAGACGGATCAAGCCAATCGAGTATGTCAGCCCCGACAAGACCGTGACCGTTCATGTCTCGGCCAATCCAGAGTATGGAATGGCGACGATCTGGGACGCGGACATCATGATCTACCTCGCATCCCATTTGAACGAGCTGCGGGAACGTGGTGACAACGATCTATCGCCGACCATTCGCGTGCAGCCTGGTGACATGCTCAAGCGCATTTGCTGGGGAAACAGCGGGAGAGCGTACGAGCGCTTGATCGGCGCGCTCGATCGCCTGCAGGCCACGACGATCAAGACCAATATCCGTGCCAACTCGCGGACGCGAGAGACAACCTTTTCGTGGATCGACAGCTATACGCATTTGGTCGACGAGCGGACGCAGCGATCCCTTGGCATGGAGATCACGTTATCGAAGTGGTTCTTCGATGGCGTGATGGACAAGCGCAATGTCCTGGCGATCTCGCCACTCTACTTCGAGATCACGAGCGGGCTCGGCAAATGGCTGTATCGGGCGAGCCGCAAGCACGCCGGCGGCAACGGCGCCGAGGGGTTCACGATCGGATTCGAGACACTGCACCAGAAGAGTGGCAGCGAAAGCTCACTGCCGTCATTCAAGAACAAGATCCTCGAGCTTGCACGCGGCAACACTCTCCCCGAGATTGATCTCGAAGTGATTGGCGCGGAGACTCCCCGGCCGAAGCTCAAAATGGTCATGCGGCGCTTCCTTGAGGGCGCAGGTCGGTCGACAGAAGTGGTCGCCAAGGCAACGACCAAAGCCGCCGGCGCCAACCCGCGTCCGTCTTCTGCTCCGAAGTCTTCTCCTGACGACGACTTCGTCGACATGAAGCTGACACGAAATCTACTGGCAAGGGCAACCGCAAGCCTCAAGGCAGTCGAGCCGGCGACCAGCACGGATCCTCATCATCCGAGCTACGCCGCAGTCGCCGCCGCTGCTCCCCGCGTTCGCGGCGGGCGAGCCAAAGACGTTCTCGATCCCGAGGTTTATGATGCGATTCGAGCCGAATGCCCAGGATGGGATCTGGATGTGCTGATGAAGCAGTTTGACGCGTTCCTGAATTCGAACCCGTCCGAGATGCCCCGAAACTACTCAAAGCGCTTCCAAGGCTTCATGAAGAAGCACCACGAACGCAACAAGCACGATTTGCCAGGCTACTAAGCAGCACGCGGATCACCCCTCCACACGTCGCGCGATGACCGTGCCTCGAGCGTGTTTTCGGGAATGTCCATTTTGGGGCAAGCTAGCCCGCATAAATAGCTGGCATTCAACGCTGTCCCTCCGAAGTAACTGGCGTGGCCAGGAGATCGCGTGATTCTAAAAACACGTGCAGTTGTGGCGTACCGCCGCATGCAATCTGATCGAAAATCCGCCCGAATACGCGACTTTTGATTCGACTGGGCGTCCAAATATCGGGGCAGGGGGGCCGTCGCGATCACGAAAAGGGATGCCCAGAAAGGCTGCGCGACCGATCAGCGCAGAATCCCATTTCCGATAACACGATACCAGGAGAGCACGGCCTTCCCGATAACACGCTCGCCTTATCCGTCGTTGGGCCTCTCACCGGCCCGGTTTGGAGTGCGTCGGTCAAATCTGAATCGGAACACCAACTTGGCGACTCCACTGCCCGATCGATCAACGCCATTTCGAGTTATCCACAAGGCCCTCAAGCTGGCATCGTGCTATCAGGTGCAGCTCATCGTGTTATTAGAATCGGAGCGTCGTGCTATCGGAGATGGGACTGCGTGTTATCAGATTCTATCCACAGGCTGCGAATCGCCGGATTTCCGAGACTTCCCGACATCCAGCGCGCCTCTAACTTTATAACCTAAAGAGATAACCCCCTTAACGTCACGCCTGCGGCGGATTCTGTGATTCTTGATTCTGAGATTTGAAGCAGAAGTGAGGGCGATTGCTGCACCATCAAGCCACCAGCAATGCTTTGACGCTCATCAGCCGTCAACGCTGGTGGAATGGTCGACTTGCTCGGCAAGTGAGACGACGCTAAACTTCGCCAGCATCGCGTCAACCTCCGCCATCTCGCGATCGAACGCGGTCAGGGCGGGCTCAAGATCCGGCAGCTGTCGAGGCGCGGCGTGGGGTCGCCCCACCGGCCGAGAAGCGAACCCGAAGGCAACCGCGAGATCCGGGGCCATGTATGTTCGCCAAGCCCTACGACCACTAACCTCGGTAAGCAGCTCAAGGTCCGCGGCCCGCATGAGCAGCTTGCCGGCGCCAGACAGGGTCACACCCAATTTCTGCGCGATCAGGCGCGGGCTGACAACTGGGGCGAACTGGACCAGCGCTAGGAGTTCGAGAAGCTTCCCTGGGCGATGGGCATCGCAGACGGCCGCTGCTGCTCGCAACCGATGATCTTCGAGCGCCTGGAGCCGCCGGAGCCCCTCTTCGGCTCGATCGGCGAGTGCACGGAGGTTTCGTACGATGATGGCCTGACTTTCGCTGGGCGCGAGGCGGAACGCCTTGTCCGCGATGGTCAGGCATGGGAGCATTGCATGGGTGATTTTCATCGAGCGCAGCAGGGAGGGGATCGTGAGACACGGCGTGATGGTAGCGTCCGCCCTTGCATGTCGGGCGGCGACCTCGAGTGCGCGAAGCAAAGCCGGGCGTCGGTTCCAGTCTTCGGCGACATCAGTCGGTATCGCAGCTACATCTCGCCAATAATATGGTTGCCGTTGCCTCAGCCGCCCTTGCCATGCCTGAAGAGTACCCGGATCATCTACGTGGGTCGGCATTGCGGGCCGACCCGGCAATTTGACCCCACTTTCCCGGCTAAAAATATCGATTTCGTCGATTTCTGCGGACTGACCCCTGAGCGCGGTGGTATAGCCGGTCCACGAAGCTCGTAGAGACCACGGTGCGGCGGCAGGACTGACGGAAACACGGGCATCGAGGCGGCTGATCGATGCCGCCGCCCGCTCAAGAGCGGAGACCAGTTTGGACGTCCAAACCGGCTCCGAAAGATCAGGTATCGGGCGTGTCATACGCTAAACATATCCCGAAGATGTAACTCCAGTCTACCACGACGATGCTTCTAAAATACGGACCTATGATAATTGCAGTTATCACATAAGCGGAATTGACGCCTCTTTATAAGGTGCGGTACAGATGGCGCCGAGGAGCGTGGCGCATCATGGGCACCCAAACCGCCCGGGAAGGGCTTAAAACCGCTGTAGCGCTGCCTGACGCGACCCTGGCTGCCGTCAGAGCCCCGACCGACCTTGCCTGGACGATCGTGCAGATGCGCGTCGGCGAGCGCATCACCGTCGACGAGGCGCTGATCGTCGCCTATCAGGCTGCTTCGTCGCCCCACAGCATCCGCGCGCTCAAATCCGACGTCGAGGCGTTCGACGCCTGGTGCCGGCGCACCAACCGGATCGCCCTGCCGGCGACGGCCGAGACGGTGGCCGATTATCTCGATGCGCGGGCAGGGAAGGGGAGCCGGCCCGCATCATTGTCCCGCTACAAGGCGTCAATCGCGAAGATCCACCAGCTGCTCGATCTCAAGGATCCGACGCCGGCTCCGCTGGTCAAGCTGCGCCTGCAGGCGGTCCGGCGCGATAAGGGGGCGGCGCAGAAGCAGGCACGGCCATTACGATTCAAGGGGCCGGTGCGCAATGTCGAGCGCGACGCCCCGCGCGGGCTCAACGTGCGGGCGCTGCTCGAGAGCTGCGCCGAGGATCTGCCGGGGCTGCGCGATCGCGCCCTCCTGTCGGCCGCCTATGACACAGGACTGCGGGCTTCCGAGCTGGTCGCAGTCGCGGCCGAGCATATCGAGGAGGCGATCGACCCCGAGGCGCGGCTACTGCAGATCCTGCGCAGCAAGGGCGACCAGGACGGGGAGGGGGCCACCGCCTATCTCAGCCCGCGCACCGTCGCGGCGATCGCAGCCTGGACCGAGGCAGCCGAGATCACGGCGGGGCCGCTGTTCCGGCGGGTGCAGGTGCGGCGCTACAAGGCCCGCGCCGCCGTGCGCGGTCGGCCGATCGACAGCATCTCAGGCCGCGAGACGTGGGATTTGCGCAAGACGCTTTCCAGGCCCGCCGTGAAGGCGCGGATTGAATATGACATCGGCAACGTGGCGCTGCATCCGGGATCGATCGGGCCGATCTTCCGGTCGATCATCCAGCGGGCGTTCAATCTTGGGGCATTGCCCGACCTGATGGCGGAGGACCTAGCGCGGCTGCTCATGGGGATCAGTGCGCACTCGACGCGGATCGGGCTGAACCAGGACCTGTTCGCGAGCGGCGAGGATCTCGCCGGGATCATGGATGCGTTGCGGTGGAAATCGCCACGGATGCCGCTCGCCTATAATCGTAATCTGGCCGCGGAGCAGGGGGCCGCCGGTCGGCTGATGGCAAAACTCTGTTGATTGATAGATTGCCGATAGTGCGCCCGCGGCATCGATTTCCCGGGTGGACCTGCGATGTGATCAACCTAAGACGATCGATGAAAAAAGGGAAAGGCGTTGATGTAAGGTCACTCTTGCGGACGCGGCAAAGCGTAGAGCAGCAATACCGCCGTTAGCGAAAACCCCGCTCCGACGAGAAACGTCGCGTCCGCGCCAACACGATCCCAAACCAGCCCCGCGATCACACTCGCCAGAAGCAAAGTGATTCCGGTGGCCAGATTAAAGAGGCCGTAAGCGGAACCGCGCAGGTCGAAGGGAGAATGGTCAGCGACGAGCTTGGCTAGAAGCCCCTGCGTCAGTGCCATATGGGCACCCCAGAGCGCGATTCCGGCGAAGGTGCCAGCGATGCCCGGCAAGAGCGCCAATGTAAGGTCGGCGAGGACGAGGCAGGTCATTCCAGCTGCCAGGAGCGTTCGTGCGGGAACCCGATCCGATAATTTGCCGGCACGATAGGCTCCCAGTGCATAGACCAGGTTCATCACAACCAGAACCAGCGGCGCGAGCGCAAATGGAAGCCCTTCGGCGCTGGCTTTAAGGATCAGGAACGCTTCGCTGAAACGAGCGAGCGTGAAGACCACGCCGATGATAGTCGTTTCCCAGAAGGGGCGCGTAAAACGCTTCAGATCTACGACACGGATTGGCGGTCGCGCGGCGACCTCGGTATGAGAGGTCGGATTATCTTTAACTCCGATCACAACCAGCAACACAGCGATCATCGCCGGGATAATGGCGAACCAGAATACCGATCGGATGTTGTTGGCAAAGACGTACATAAGGCCAATGGCCAGTAGCGGTCCCGCGAATGCACCGATTGTATCCAGTGACTGGCGCAGTCCGAATGCCTTCCCGCGGATTTCGGAAGACGTGACATCTGCTACCAGTGCGTCTCGAGGTGCCCCCCGTAACCCCTTGCCGATGCGATCGGCGAAGCGCGCGCCAAGCACCACAGGCGCGCTCCCGGCGAGCGCGAACAGCGGCTTGGTCAGCGCGGCCATCCCATAGCCTATAAGGATAAGCGGACGGCGTTTGCCCATGCGATCCGAAATATAGCCAGAGAATACCTTGGTGATCGACGCGGTCGCTTCCGCAACGCCGTCTATCGCCCCAACGACCGCGACACTCACGCCGAGCGTCGTCGTGAGGAACAGCGGCAGCAGCGCGTGGATGATCTCCGACGACAGGTCCATGAACAGGCTGACGAACCCGAGCACCCAGACAGCGCGCGGCACCGCGGGCGGGCTCGGCTTCATGCAGCTGCTCCCTCAAGGTCACGATCGAACTGCCCGAACGCGAGCGCCAGCGTCGGCAGCACCAGCAAGTTGAGCACCATCGATGTCATCAGGCCGCCAAGGATAACGACCGCCATCGGGCCTTCGACCTCGCGTCCCGGGTCGCCCATGCCGACCGCGAGCGGAAGCAGGCCGAGTGCCGTGACTCGCCTGGTGATCGCCGCGTTACTTGTGATGACGAGAGCAGCCGCGCTGAAACACTCGACGGCCGCATGCGCCCCCTTGAGCAGCACACTGCCTTCGAAGATCTGGTGAATTCGGCGTTCTTTGATACGTCGCATGATAGTGAATGGCCTGGGGTTTACACGGCGGAGATGGTCGCAGCCTCGTTGGCTTTAGGCCGCTGCAGAGTCCGAGCCACCAGCGAACAAAGTGCTGCCCAGCTGGCACCGACGCACCATCCGCCAACGACATCGCTTGGCCAATGTACGCCCAGATATACGCGCGAGAAGCCGACCGTCAGGGTGAGAAGGATGGCCACGGCCATCAGGAATATTCTCACGGTTCGGTCGGCTTCCGCTCGCGCGAGGAGCGCGCCAATCGTCAAATAGGTGATCGCGGAGTTCATCGCGTGGCCGCTTGGAAAGCTCAGGCTGTGAACGTCGACCAAATGTGCAACGACGTCAGGTCTGGGCCGCGCATAACCAAATTTCAGTAACTTGCTCAAAAGGGCGCCGCCGGAGATAGCCAAGACCAGAAAAATAGCCGTTCCAGTCTTCCTCGAGGCAAGCAAATATCCAGCGGTCAGCACCGTCAGGAGCGTGAGAATCGTCACGCCGCCCAAAGCGGTGAGATCGATTATGGCTGTACGCAACCATACCGGTCCAATGGGGACCGCGGTATTGGTTGGCTCGCGGAACGCTTGAAGGATTAGCTTGTCGAGCGCGAAACTGTCCCCTTCCCGGATTTCTGATCCGAGGCGCAGAAAGATGAAGGCGCCGACCGCTGCACCCAAGAAAACGATCAAGATGCGGCTGTCGATGCGGTGGCGTGCGAAGAAAGGGGCAGAGAATAGGGGCATCGCTGTCCTCGCTTAATGCGTTGGGAGGTTTGAAGGTCACGCGCGTGGGAGCGCAAGCTTTGTAAGAATAGGCATCGCAATCAGAACCAAAGGGTATTGGAGCAGCAAGCCGGCAATGATTGCGATCGCCAGCGGTTGCTGAATGCCTGATCCTTGGCCGATCGCGAGCGCGAGCGGAAGCAGGGTCAGGATCGCCGCCAGCGTCGTCATCGTGATCGGCCGCAGCCTGTTGCGGCTCGCCTCGCGCGCGGCGTCGCGGGCTGGCATCTCGTGGGACAGCTCTTCGACTTCGGACATGTAAAAGATCGCCATCTCGGTGCCGATGCCGATGATCATTGTCATTCCCATCAATGCGGTGATGTTCAGCTCCACGCCGGTTGCCCACAATGCCGTGAACACGGCGGTGGTGGACAGCAGCGAGCACACGATGATGATCGTCGGCCGCCAGAACTGGCGGTAGAGGATCAGGAGCAACACGAACTCCGCGATCAGGGCCGCGATGAAGACCTTGGCGAGGCCAGCGAACGCGATCTGCTGCTGTTGGTAGAGGCCGCCCAGCTCATAGCGTATCCCGGGCGTCAGCGAACCAGGCGTGTCGAGCAGCGCCTTCACGTCGCTGACCGCCGCGCCAAGCCCGCGGCCTTCGATTCGGCCGGTGACGGCCACCATCGGTTCCAGATTTTCGCGTGTGATCTGCGGTTGCCCGGTTTCCCTCTTCACATTAGCTACGCGGCTGAGCGGGAAGACGTGACCGTCAGGCGCACGGATCGGCAGTTGCGCGAGTTCGGCCTCGGTGATCGTCATCATGTTCGGAAGTCGCACCCGCACGTCCACCACCTTTGTCGCCTGCGGCAGCGACGTGGCGATTGAACCCGTGAGCGCGGTGTTGAGCGCCGCTTCGATATCGGCGGGAGCCATACCTTCTACGCCAGCGCGAATTGGATCGACACGGATGTTGAGCGCATCGCCTGCAAGCTGGACGCCGCTCTTGACCTCGACCACGCCATTCAGCTTGGAAATTTGTGCGGCGGTTTTCTCTGCCTGAGCACGAAGCGCGGTCGGGTCGGACGAGAAAAGCTTGATTTCGATCGGCTGCGGGACCGAGGTCAGATCGCCGATCAGGTCTTCCATCAGCTGGCCGAGCTCGACCTGTACGCCGGGCACCTTGACCTCGATGGCGGATCGAACGTCGCTCATCACATCATCGGTGGTTTCGGTGTGCCCGGGTTTGAGGCGCACAAAATAATCACCATGGTAGCTTTGACCGAGACCTCCGCCGAGATCGGTGCCCAACCGCCGCGAAAAGGTGAGGACCTGGGGGTGGTGGCTGACGATTGCGTCGACCTGCGCGATCTGTCGGCTCGACTCGTCGAGCGAAGTGCCGGGGACGGTATAATAGTCCATGTTGAAGCTGCCCTGATCGACCTTGGGCATGAACCCAGTCGGGACCTTCGAGTAGCTCAGATACCCAAGCGCCAGCAGGGGAACGAGCGCGATCGCGAGCACCCACGGCCGGCGTGCGAGCCCATCGAGAGCCCGATCGTGTTGCCGGGCCAGCCAGCCTTGACCGGCACCGCCGGGGTCGCGCCATTTGCTAAAATCGACGATCCGGCGGGTCAGCACCGGCACCACGAACGCCGTCATCGCCCAGGAAATGCCCAGGGCCGCCGCCATCGTGATCGACAAGGCCTTGGAAAAGGCGCCGGTCACGCCGCTCAGGAAAGATAGTGGTAGGAAGACGATTAACGTGGCGAGGCTGGAGCCCGCGAGAGGAACCATGAACTCGCGCGCCGCGGGCAGCACGGCGGCCTCTCCGGTCTCCCTGTGTTCTTCGTTTGCGCCCGCTCGTCGGGCAATGTGCTCAACCATCACGATCACGTCATCAATGAGCAGCCCCACTGCCGCAGCGATCCCGCCAAGCGTCATCAGGTTGAAGCTCATTTTCATCATGCTGAGTACGAGAACGGTTGCTGCCAGGGTCGCAGGAACGACGATTACGGCGACTAAAGTCACACGCCAGCTGCGCAGGAACATCAGCAGCACGCCGGCCGCGAGCACCAGGCCGATCAATACCGCGTCGCGCACGCTCGACACCGATTGTGTGACGAGCTCGCTCTGATCGTACCAGTTGATGAGCTTCACCCCCGGGGGCAGGTGATAGTTTGCAAGTGTCTGCGACACGGTCTTGGCGATCTGGACCGAGTTGCCGTCCGGTTGCTGGTAGATGTTGAAAAGCACCGCTGGGCGTCCGTCCTCAACGACGCGTATCCATTGCGGCACCACTCCATCTTGAACAGTCGCAAGGTCGCGTACGCGAACGATGCCGGCGGGATCGGATCGAACGACGATATCGCCGACCGCCGATGCGCTGATGATGCTGCGATCGGCTAGAACCAGCGAAAGCCGACCGCGATCCTGAATCTTGCCAACGGCGCTCAGCACGTTCCCGGAGCTGATCGCTTTCGTTAGGTCACTCATCGCCAGACCGTAGCTGGCGAGCCGGTTTGGATCGGCCAGCACTTGTACTTCCGCCTTGTCCCCACCCTGAACCTCGACGCGGGCCAGCCCAGGTATAGATGACAGAAGCGGGGTGATTTCGTACCGGGCCAGATCTTGCAACGCGACCGGCGAGATGGACTTTGAAACGAGCGCGTAGGAGATGACCGGGAAGACCGTGGGGTCCATCCTTCGCACATTGTAGTTGGTCCCAGGCGGAAGCGAGCCGATCGTGCGCGCAATGGCCGTGTCGACCAGGAGCGTACTGGCCACCATGTCGCGACCCCAACCGAAATCGATCGAGATCTGGGCTGAACCGCGGGTCGTTTCCGAGCGAACGTCGCGAACGCCAGGGATGCTGCGGATTGCCTCCTCAACGGGGCGGGTGACGATAAGCGCCATCTGATCGGCGGGCCGGCTGCCAGCATCGAGATCGACGAGCACGCGCGGGAACGATACTTGCGGGAACAGGCCGAGCGGCAGCGATAGCGCAGCAGCAATGCCGGCCAGCGCCATAGCCATAGCGATCAAGACAAACGCGCGGGCTTGCCGGCCAAGTAGCCTTTCAAACATCAGCGCGCGATCGAGCGGACGGCTTGGCCGTCCTGCACTTGATAGGCTCCGTCCACGATCAGGGGACGGTTACGAAGGATTGGCCCTTCGACCACATCGATCTGCTCGCCCGCCAAAAGCAGATTGACCTTGATGAGGTGCGCTTTGCCGGCGACGAGCTGGAAGACGCTCGTTGGTCCGTTGGCGGTGACGACAGCACGGTGGGGTACGATCCATCCGGCGACATCGCCCACGGCGATATCGCCGCGCAGTGCCTCATTCGGAAGCACTGCGCCTGCCGGTAACGAGAGGTCCACATTGATCATGTGCGTCTTCGGATTGAGCACTCCGTCTACCCGGACCACGCGAGCAGGTATTGGAGGGCCACCATTCAGGCGAACAACCTTGGCGCGTTGGCCCACTTGGACGCGGCCCGCTCTGGCGGGATCAAGCCCGACGGTCGCAACGATGCTTCCCGTTCGCGCCAACGTTACCAACGGTGCGCCGCTCTGGGTTCGATCACCTTGCGCGACCGAGACTGTGGTGACAACGCCGCCGAACGGCGCGGTAAGGATTCGTGTCGGCTGTCCCGCACCCGATTGGCGCAAGGCCGCAATGGCGGCTTGAGCATCGCTGACGGCCTTCTCCGCCTGAACAAGTTGATCGCGCGTTGCGAGTTGCTGCGTGAGCAGCTGAGCGGTAGTTGCCCGCTGTTTCTGGGCTGCGGAGAGCGTCGTCACCGCCTGCTGATAGGCACTTACCGACGAAGGGTCGGTGGTGAACACCACGAGCACTTGTCCCGCGCGCACCGTCGAACCTGGCGTCACCGCGAGGCGCGAGACTTGGCCTGGTTGGGGAACGCTGATGGTGTCCGAGCCGCTGACCCCCGGCGCGGCGCTGCCATAGGCCGTCACCCACTCGGGTGTGGAGCCCCGCTCGATCTTTTGCAGGCTCACGAGCACCGAAGGCGTTGGAGGCGGATCGGACGGGGATGAACTACCGCACCCAGTCAGCAGTACCAGAGGTAGGAGGGCGAGCGTCTTCATTGCCGCACCTTGGCGTTGTCCAGACCTGGCAAGATTTCAACCGGCGGTAGCCCGGCTCCCACCAGAGTTTGTAGCGCCACCTGCCGGTCGAGCAGTCCCAACTCCAAAGTTACCACTTCCTGCTCCTTGGTGTAGCGATTGACGACGAGATCGACATAGCTGCGCTCGTCGAGATTGGAGGCGCCGAAGGCAGTGGCCGCGCGCTTCGCGGCGAGCCGTGCCGCCGGAAGATCACGCCGCAGGATTACAAGTTGATGAGACAAGAGATCCATTTCGGAGAGGAGAGCGCCGACCTGACCGGCGGCTGCCGCCAGACGCGCCGAATAATCCGCATGGAGCTGCGCCCGGGTCGCATTGGCGATGGCGACATTGCCTTGATTGCGATCGAAGATCGGCAATCCGATCGTCGCTTGCGGCCCGCCATTGATGACGCTGCTGTTGTCGCTGCTGGCGGTCGCCCCGAGAATCAGATCGGGAAACTGCGACAGGATTGCAACCCGGACATTGGCGTCCTGGGCATCATAGCCAAGCCGGAGCGCGACCAGGTCGGGTCGGCGATCGGCCAATGTTGTCAGATCGACACGGATCGTGGCGGGATTGAACGGAGGCAGATCGATCGTGGCCTCCAGCGGAACAACGGCATCGGGCACGAGGCCGAGCAGTGCATTGAGCTGATGCCGGAGCGAGAGTTGCCGCTGATCGAGCGTTTGCAAGGCGGTCCGCGCCGATTGCAAGGCGACGAGTGTGGGTGCCGCCGTGACCAGAGTGACGTTGCCGGCAGCGAGCGCTTGCTGGAGAACGGCATTGCGGCGGGAGAGCAGGTCGAAAGCCTCGGTCAACATGGGCCGACTTTGCTCACCTGCGATTAACTCTACCGCGAGTTGCCGCGCCTGCCCGGCGATCTGCCATTCCTGCCAGATGATTTCGGCATCGATTTGTTGGGCAGCAAAGCCGGCAGCCCGCCGCCGCGCCCGGTAGGTGATGAGCGATTTGATATCCTGGGTCAGGCCGACATTCCACGCCGTCACGGTGCCGGCTCCCGAGATCAGCGGGAGTAACGCGCCGGCAAACGAAGGGTTCGGCAGGATGCCGGATTGCAGGAGTTGTGCTTGCGCGAGGCCGTGCCGTGCGCGCGCTGCGCGCAGATCAGGATTGTTTTGAAGCGCGAGCGCGGTGACTTTAGCGACACTAAGCGGCGCTCCCGGCACGAAACCGGGGAGCGCCGCTACCGAAGGCGCCAGAGGGGGCGTCTGCACCAACGGGAGGGAGGAATAATGCGCGCAGCCCGCCACCACCAATGGGGCAAATACTAGCAGGGAGCGCGCTAGAGCGGCCCGGTTCGTCGGCAGTGGCAGTGACATTGGTCCTCCCGTTCAGCGCCGTGCCTTCGACCCGGGCCTCGCAGCGTGCAATGCTGCGATCAGCTATAAGGTGTGCTCATTCGGGGTGCGCACCTTCGGCCTGGTTCTCCAGGACCCTGCCGGTTGTCGCATCGACGCCGACTTCATAGGTCTTGCCATGGCTCACCACATCGAAGGAGTAACGCAGACCCGTGCCGCCCGCTTCCTTTTCCAGCTCCTGGTCCGTGATCCTGCCGGGCCGCGCGTGGAGCGCTGTTGCCCGCGCCGTCGCCAAGGACACCTTCGCCGTCGACATAAGCTCGGACCCTGCCATGTGCCTGGGCGCCGCCTGCGCGCCGCTCGCAACCAGCGTGGTAGCGGCCAGCGCGATGAGATAGTTACGCATCGTCATTCTCCTGAGGCTTCATTGCCTCTGTGATCCGGACTACACCCTTCTACATTCGCGGAAGCTCAATTGGACATTAGGAATTCCTAACTTGTGCGGCGAAGATTCATTAGCACCATAGGCGCACTCGCTTAAGGAAGGCGGCCCTGACGATGAAGCTGCTGTTACTCGAGGATGACGATGCGACACGTTCGCATATTGAGAAGGCTCTGACCGCGGCCGGCCATGTCGTCGATATATGTTTGACCGGACTGGATGCAGTATTTCTTGCGAGTAGCAACGAATACTCGGTCATCATTCTTGACCGCATGGTGCCAGAACTTGATGGCCTCTCCGCGTTGAAGCAGCTGCGCGCTCAAGGCGTCTCCACGCCTGCCATCCTGCTGACCGGAATGGACGGCATCAGGGATCGGGTCGAAGGCCTCGAGGGCGGAGCTGATGATTATCTGGTGAAGCCCTTTGCGACCACCGAACTTGTCGCCCGCGTGGCGGCGCTCGCCCGGCGCCCGCCCTCTGTCGATGCCATCACGATGCTGAGGGTGGGAGACCTGGAGCTGGACCTCCTGAAAAGGACGGTAAGCCGCGCGGGACGCCGCATCGAGTTACAGGCCCAGGAGATGAAGCTCCTCGAATATCTCTTACGCCACAAGGGCGAAGTCGTGACCCGAACGATGATGCTTGAAAATGTGTGGTCGTTTCACTTCGACCCACAGACGAATCTTATCGAGAGCCACATGAGCCGTTTGCGGGCGAAGATCGATCGCGGGTTTGGCGCGGACCTCATTCACACGGTTCGCGGCTCCGGTTACCGGATCGAAGCGTCGCCGCCATGAAAAAATCAAGCTCCTTCAACAGCGCCGCTTTTCGCTTTGCTTTGCTGATTGCAGGCCTGTTCGCTGTGGGGTCGATCGTCTTGCTGACGATCGTCGAACATTCGCTTCGCGCCTATGCGGCCGAGGCGACGGCAGTTGGGCTTCGATCTGAAACAGCCATTCTGACCGAGGATTGGCCAGATGGTGGCAAGCAGGAGGTGATCGATAGCATCCGCCGTCGCCAGCGATCAGCTTTCGAGCAACCGTTTCACTTTCTGCTTCTAGACGCGGGCAACAAGCATCTGGCGGGGGATTTGCCTTTGACGGCCGCCCGGAAGGGTTGGGGGCAGGTGACTTTTGTGGACGACAAGCCTCAACCTGGTGAGTCGGGCGATCCCGAGACGTTCCAGACCCTAGGGACGCGGCTGTCGGACGGTTCGCTGCTGGTGGTGGCAACCGATACATTCGACGTACAGCGGGTTCGGCAGCGCCTTGTTGCATTCACGATCGGATCGAGCATCGCCTTGACCGTCCTGGCGCTGATCGGCGGCTATTTTATCGGGCTGATGTTCCTGCGCCGGCTTGATCGCGTTAACGGCGCGGTGGCCCGGATCATGTCGGGAGACATGGCCGAACGCTTGCCCGCGATCGGCATGAGTGCCGAGTTCGATCACTTGTCCACGAACCTCAATGCGATGCTGGACCGGATCGCCGCGTTGATGGAAGGGCTTCAGCAGGTATCGACTGATGTCGCCCATGACCTGCGGACGCCGCTTACCCGCCTTCAACAGCGCCTGGAGGCGATGCAGGGCAATAATTCCGAGGCTGCCTACGAGGCTGGCATCGCGGGGGCTTTAGCTCAGATCGACGAGATACATGTCATATTCAGGGCCTTGCTTCGAATTGGCCAGATTGAAGGCGGTGAGCGACGCGACCTTGCTCATATTGATCTTTCCGAATTGTTGGGTCGAATATCTGAAGCGTACCAGCCCGTCGCCGAGGACGCAGGCAAGTCGTTGCGAGCCTCGATTGATGAGGGTGTTGCGGTCCTCGGTGACGCCGAATTGCTTGCCCAGCTGCTCACCAACCTGATCGACAACGCGCTTGTCCACACGCCCCAAGGCACGAATATCACGATCGCTCTTCACCAGGAGGCTGCGTGTGCGGTTGTTACCGTCGCGGACAATGGGCCGGGCGTACCTGCCGATCAGCGTGGCAAGATTCTCCGGCGATTCTATCGCCTCGACCAAAGCAGGCATACGCCTGGCGCGGGCCTGGGACTGGCGTTGGTCGCTTCAATCGCCGCGTTGCACGGCGCAGAGCTGATGATCGAGGACAACGAACCCGGGTTGCGGGTTCGGCTACGGTTCGCCGCCGTCGCGTGACCATACAAGTAAATTCGACTGTCAGGGTACAAGGAGCCATTGCGTGAAATCTTCGATCATCGCCGTCGTGTTTGCCGCAACCGCGCTGGCTGGGGCCGCCCATGCCGATGCGGTTTTGGACTATTCGTTGACGAACAGCATCGCGCTCGGGTCTCCAGACCGGTGGGATTATGCCGTGTTCGATGGTCCTACGAAGCGGGTCTACGTGGCGCACGGCGATTGGCTCACCGTTCTCGATGCGCAGACAGGAGTGGTTATCGGACAGGTTGAGGGGATAGCGGGCGGCACCCATGGCACCGCTATATCGGCGCGCGATGGCTTCGGCTTTACGGACGACGGCGAGAAGGGGGAGGCTGTCGCGTTCAACCTCAAAACGTTGAAGGTAATTGGCCGTATCCCCGCGGGGGCGGATGCCGATGGCATGGTCCGTGATCCCGCTACCGGGCATATATTCGTGATCGAGGGCGACCCAGGTACCGTAACCGTGATCGATCCGGTGCAGCAGAAAGCGATTGCGACGATTAACGCAGGCGAAAAGATGGAATATGCCGCTGCGGACGATCAAGGTCACGTCTTCGTGGCGGGCGAAGCCAACAGCGACGTTCTTGAGATTGATGCGCGCACCAATAAGATCGCGGCGCGCTGGCCGACGCCGAATTGCAAGAGCCCGCATGGTCTTGCGCTGGACAAGGCAGGGCAGCGCCTGTTCATGGGGTGCGCTAACGCCCGGATGATGGTGGTCGATGCGCATACCGGGCATGTCGTTGCGGATCTTGCTATTGGCGCAGGAAGCGACGCGGTTGCCTTCGATCCCGTACGGATGCGGGTGTTCAGTTCAAACGGACGCGATGGGACGGTCACTATCTACCAGCAAACCTCCGCTGACGAATATACTGCGCGCGCGCCGATACATACGGCAGTGAGCGGCAGGACGATGACCCTCGACCCGGCGACAGGACGGCTGTTCGTTATCGCCGCCGAGACCGATCCCAGCGCGACACCGGGTGGCCGCCCGCATGTGCGGCCGGGAACCGTTCGCGCGCTCATCTATGATCCAGTTAAGTAAGCATGGATCAGCCTGCCACGAAGGAGCCACATGGCATGGCGAACCAAACCGACGCGCAAATTGCCTTGAGCAAGGTACCAGAAGTCACACTGACTTTCTGGATGATCAAAATCTTGGCAACGACGCTTGGTGAGACCGGCGGCGACACGGTGAGCATGACCATGAAGCTCGGCTATCTGGTCGGGACTGCGATATTCGCGACGCTTTTGGTTGTCTTTGTCGTGTGGCAGATCAAGGCGACACGTTTCCATCCCGCTCTTTATTGGGCGACCATCATAACCTCCACCACTGCGGGAACGACGATGGCCGACTTTGCCGATCGGTCTCTGGGCATCGGCTATCCCGGTGGTGCGACTCTGCTCCTCATCTGTGTGTTGGGCTCGCTCGCGGTCTGGCATTTCACGCTCGGATCGGTCTCGGTGGACACGGTTCGGACGCCGAAGGCGGAGATTTTCTACTGGGTCACCATCACCTTCTCCCAGACGCTCGGCACCGCTCTGGGCGACTGGATCGCTGACGCCGGGCTCGGTTACGAGGGTGGGGCGGTGGTGTTTGCCGCCGGGCTGCTGCTGCTCGTTGCCGCCAATTATTGGACAACCGTGTCTCGGGTTTTTCTCTTCTGGGCAGCGTTCATTCTTACCCGGCCGCTTGGCGCGACCGTGGGTGATTTGCTCGATAAGCCCCTCAACCAAGGCGGGCTTGCGTTCAGTCGTCCGCTCGCGTCAGCTGTCCTCGCCATTGTCATTGTCGGGTGTATCCTGCTGCTCCCGCAAAGGGCGGGGCGCCACCCCGGCGAAGAGCGAAAGACAGGCTCGTAAGCACTTCGCTGCCCAGTCCATCGGTGGCAACACTTGGCCTGGAAGCTCACCTTCAAGAGGCGGTGTCGTTTCCCATAGTGCTGGCGCTATTGCTCCCAATTGGAGTTCTAATCATGATCAGGCCGTACGAAATTCGAGACTTTTTTGTGATTTCAATACTTGCGATGACTCTTACAGGGTGCGTTACAGCAGCGGCTCATGATGACGCCATCCGGTTGGTATCAAATGCAGATATAGTAGTCGTGCGCGCGACCGCTCACCGCAAAAAGGACGGCATTCTAATTGGCGGAGACGTGCGCAGGACAAATGGTTATGCGGGAGCGGTGCCCGGTCATCTTGAAGTAATAGCACGTGACCGATCCGGGAGCATCATCGCGGCCGTGAAAGCGACTTGGGGAGAATTCATGACCCGCCGTTTTCGGTTGGCATATTTCTCGGCGTTTTTGAGAGTCAGTGATCCATCGGCAATAGCGACAATCAGCATCGAGCCTGTCACAGCGCGACCTGAATGACAGGGGCCCCTGGTGCGGGGCGCTACTGGACAAATCCTGGTGGTGTTTGGGCACGCATCCCAGCGTGGGTGCCCGCTCTCCGGTGTACGCCATCCGACGATGCTGAAGTCGCCGTGGTACGATGTCCCTCCTCATTCTCAAGCATGCGCATGACCGGCAGATCACAGGGAATCGGTTTCCGTTGCCATGTGCGAGTTCACGCAGTGGTGCGGGTGGGAGGTAGCGCTTTCATTCTGCGATCCGCAGCACCACTGGCAGGATGCCATGCATATTGGAGGCTGCAGTGACACTTAGGCCGCGGTCAAAGCGATATTAAAGCATCCTTTTGTTCGTGGTATAGATAGGGTAGGTAGGTATCCTATGGGACATCTGGTAACTAGCAATGACGAACTTCTGAAGCGGGTCCGCCGGATCGCAGGCCAGGTCAAAGCGATCGAGAAAGCGCTGGCGGCAGGCACGGATTGCTCGACGACGCTGCATCTCGTCGCAGCGACACGGGGCGCCATGAACGGTCTCATGGACGAGATTATTGAAGAGCATGTCCGAGCTCATGTAGCGGACCCTGACCTCTCTCCCGAGGATCGCTCTGCCGGCGCAGAAGAATTGATCGCGGTCATACGCCGCTACGCCAAATAAGGCTCAGATATTGACGACGACCCGCGACATTGATGCCTTTACGCACGACCATGGGGTCGGTACATAGAACAGACCCAAATATACGCTAAGCGCCGACAGCCCCGCTCCGGGTGTCGGGAAACACCCGTTTGTCGCGCATCTGCGATGGCGATAGGGTTTTCCGTCATCCCTGGTGCCTAGCGACGACTTTTGGGACAAAGCCGTCGTAGCAAGCTCAGCCACATTGAGTCGATCTACGGGAAAGGCTGTCTTGCACTCGGCGCCTCTTGCGCGACGGCATGGCGATCGCTCCCCCCGTCTAGAAAGGGATAGGCTATCGAAAGAGTCTGGGTGACATCGTCCAGCCAAACGATCAATTTCGCTATTGATTTCATCATGGTAGGCCGCTTGCATGACCGCATCCGATCGCGCCGAACAGAATCTAATCCTCCGCTGTCCGGAGCCGCTCAATGCGGAAACGCCTCCGGATAAACTGATCACGTCCTTCCTGACGCCGCAGGCGAATTTCTACATCCGCAGTCACGGACCTACGCCGGAGCTGGCCGACGATCATCGTATAGCGCTGGACGGCTTGGTCGACCGCCCGCGCTCCTACACGGTCGCCGAACTTCAAACGGCATTTGCGACCCGGACAGTGACCGCGACCATGCAGTGCGCCGGCAATCGTCGGGCACATCTTCAAGACGTGGAAAAGACTTCGGGCGATCCCTGGGACGTGGGCGCGATCGGCAATGCGGCTTGGACCGGCGTCGCACTGTGCGACGTACTCGCCGCGGCCGGCATCCAAGATGGCGCGTCGTTCGTCGGCACTACGGGGGCCGACGACGTGGATGTCGATGGTGAGACGGCGCCGTTCGGTGCCTCGATCTCGATCGCCAAGGCGCTAGAGCCGGACGTGCTCATCGCCTGGGGCATGAACGGCGAGGTGCTGGCCCCCGAACATGGCGCACCGCTGCGGCTCGTCGTGCCGGGCTATGCGGGCGTTCGTAGCGCCAAGTGGCTGACGCGCATCGAGGTGCGCGATCGCCCGTCCGATGCGCCGATCCAGGCCAAGGACTACAAGCTCTTTCCGGCGTCGGTAGCGAAGGAGGACGCGGATTGGGACCGGGGCCTGACGATCGAGGAGATGCCGCTCAACGCTGCGATCTGCGCCCCCGTGGACGGCGCGCATATCGGCGCCGGCGCATGCGAAATCGCGGGCTATGCGGTCGCCTTCGGCCGAGCGGTCTCGCGCGTCGAGGTCTCCGTCAATGACGGCACCGACTGGCTGCAGGCGGAACTGACCAGCCAACCGGATTCACCCTGGAGCTGGACGCAGTGGCACGTCACGGTCGATCTCTCGCCCGGGCTCCACGTCCTGGTCGTGCGCGCCGTCGACGGTGCCGGGCAGATGCAGCCCGAACGGCCCGAAGCGATCTGGAACTTCGCCGGCTATCTCTCGACGGCTTGGCATCGCATCACCGTCACCGCCGGCTGATGGACGCGCCGCACGACGCCGATCGGGCCCATGCGAAGCTGGCGGAGAGCGCGAGCACGCTGAAGGACAGCGCAGTCCAGCAGGTGGACAGCGCTGATCGTCGCACGGAGCTTGCCGCAGACCGCACAATCCTCGCCGGTGAACGCACCTATGCCGCCTGGGTGCGTACCGGACTGGCGGCGCTCGCTTCCGGGATCGGCGCGCGCGCGCTGCTCAAGGACGTCGTGTTCCCGTGGCTGGCGACGGCGACCGGGACCATGCTGATCCTGTTCAGCGCCTTTTGCTTTGTCGCCGCGGTGTGGCGCGAGATGGGTGCCGGCGCCCCGCCGCCACGACCCGACATCAAGCGCCTGCCAGCGGCGTTGCTCCTGGTAATGAACGGGTTTCTTATGCTCGTGTCGCTGGCCGCGCTCGTCGGCATCTGGACGGCGCGCTCGTAGCGCAGCAGCGCTAACCACGCTACGGGCCGATCAGACCCGGCAGCGCATCGGCGGCTTTCGTGCGGTATCGCCCCTTGTGACGCAGCCCGAAAACGACGCGCGGGTCGAAACCGATCGGTCCCGCATGTAGCGTACCCGGGTCGGTCCATATAACGGGCTCAGATAGACCCTGGCGACTGACAGGTCCGAGCATTTGCCCGACCAACATGCCCATTGACGGTTGGGGCCAACGTCTCATACATCGACCTCGGCAATGGATTTCTGCCGGGCAATTTGGCCGAACCGCTCTGACATGAGCTGATGATTCCTACTTGGCGCCGTCAGGCAGCAAGGAGGAATTGTGCGCGCTACCTTTCGCAATCTGGTCGACACGCTGAACGTTGCGGCATTTGTGCGCGATCGTCACGACCATGCGATCTCTGTCCTGCGCTGGGCGCTGATCCTGCTGCCCATGGCGGCACTCGTCGGGACGCTATGTGCGGCGTTCCTGTTGAGCCTCGATACCGTTACGCGACTGCGGTTCGCATCGCCCTGGCTGCTCTATCTGCTGCCGGTGGGCGGGTTCGTGGTCGGATTGCTCTACCATCTCACCGGGCGCTCGGTGGAGGGCGGCAACAACCTGATCGTCGAGCAGATCCACGAGCCGGGCGGCGGTGTGCCGCTGCGGATGGCGCCGCTCATCTTCTTCGGCACAGTGGTGACGCATCTTTTCGGTGGCTCGGCCGGACGTGAAGGCACCGCCGTCCAATTAGGCGGAAGCCTTGCCAGCGGTTTCGGCCGCGCGCTCCACCTCGATGCGGGCGGCACGCGCATCCTGTTGAAGACGGGGATCGCAGCCGGGTTCGGCGCGGTCTTCGGCACGCCGATCGCAGGAGCGGTCTTCGCGCTCGAAGTGCTGGCGATCGGCCGCGTTGAATATTCCGCGCTGGTGCCTTGCCTTGTTGCAGCGCTGGTCGGCGATTGGACGTGCCTCGCCTGGGGTATCCATCACGGTGTCTACCCGATCGGTGCGTTGATACCCGTCGATGCGCTGCTCGTGACGAAGGCAGGTGTTGCGGGGATCATATTCGGACTGGTCGGTCTGGCCTTCGCCGAAGCCAACCACGTGGTCGGGGGATGGCTCAAGCGGATCGTTCCCTATGGTCCACTACGTCCAGTGATCGGCGGGGCCGTCGTTATCGCGCTCGTCTTCCTATTCGGCACGCGCGACTATCTGGGCCTGGGTGTCCTGGCAGCGGGGCCCGACAGCCTTACCATCGCCAGCTTCTTCGGACCGGACACGCATCCGTGGAGTTGGGCGATCAAGCTGCTGTTTACCGTCGTCACGCTCGGCGCGGGTTTCAAAGGCGGTGAAGTCACGCCGTTGTTCTTCATCGGCGCAGCGCTCGGTAACGCGCTGGCGCCTTTCTTGGGCGTGCCGACGGGCCTGTTCGCCGCGATCGGCTTTGTCGCGGTGTTTGCCGGGGCCGCCAATACCCCGCTCGCCTGCACCTTCATGGGAATCGAACTGTTCGGCGCCGCCTATGCGGTGCCGATCGCCGTCGCCTGTTTCGTGGCCTATCTCTGCTCGGGCCACAACGGCATCTACCTGTCGCAGCGCGTTGCGATACCCAAGGTGCCGGCAGACGGTCTGGCGCCCGATGCGACACTGCGCGAGACACGTACACGCCGCACAGCACTTCGCGCGCAAAACCGCGTGTCGTGAGTTGATGGCTTAACCTGATCCTCCAGATACGTCGGGCGCAGCCTTCGGATCGGGGTCCTGTGCCTTGCCCTTCGCGGCGCCCGGCTGCTTCGTGCTCATGGCAGTCAGATAGGCGACGATCGCCGGTACGTCGGCTGCGGCGACGGGTGCCTTGTAGACCTCGCGCATCTTGGTGACCTCCGCGGTCCACTGGTCGCCAGAGAGTGGTGGCTGGTTCAGCGCCATGCTCGCCGAATGACACGACGTGCAGTTGGCATTGATGACATCGGCATGCGGGCCGGCGGGATATTGACCTTCGTCGGTCGGAAGATCGACCGAGGTGGACGCCAGCGAAAAGCCGCGCGCCGAGACGCTTGGCGGCGGTGGTGCAGTCGGGGCCGCAGGCGGCGGGGCGACACGGCTGTTCGGGGAACCGATCGCAAGCAGCAGAACGACGGTCGCGCCGACGAACCCGAACGACAGCGTGCCGATGGAAGGCGTTTTCACAGGCGTTGCTCCTCAGCCGACGACGATGTTGGTGGTTTCGATGTTGCCGCGCATGAAACCGCCCGGGTTCCAGATCGGCGTCATCGGCTGCGCGAGGCCGGCGGTGTTCCAGCAGCGCGACATCAGCCTGGTCGGGCCCGCATGGGTGAGCGGAACCTGCGCATCCCAGCGGCGGAAACTGTATTTGCCGTGATCGGGGCCGAGCGTCGTCTTGTACCAGGTCTTGCCGTTGTCGGTCGACACATCGACCTTGGCGACGCCGCAATCGCCCCCCATCGCAATGCCGCCCAGCGGGATCGAGCGGTCGAACGCGATCGCCTGCCCTTCGTCGAGGCTCGTGACCCAACTGCGCGGGATCATCTTGTTGATCGGAACGGCCGGGAAATCCTTCTGGCCCGGCCGCACGTTCGCGCCTGGAGTGTCAGGGATTTTGTAAGCCTTGGCCATCCAGTAACCGTCGTCGGGTGCGGCGAGCACCTCGATGTCGTTCAGCATCTTGACCCAATAGGTCGAATACCAGCCGGGTACGATCAGCCGGACCGGGAAGCCATTGAGGAGCGGCATCTGCTCGCCGTTCATTCCGAACGCCAGCATCACTTCGCCGTCGCGTGCGTGGTCGATCGACAGCGACTTGGCGAAATCCGGTGCGCCCGTGACCACCGGCTGGTCGAGCGCACCGAACCGTACCGCGACCGCGCCCGGCTTCACGCCGGCGATGTCGAGCACGTCGCGTAAGCGAACGCCGAGCCATTTGGCGTTGCCCATCGCCCCGTGACGCCACTGCGCACCCGCCACCGGAGGCTGGAACAACGCCCGCGAATTGCCCGAGCATTGGTTGATTGCCGCCAACTCGACGCGCGGCAGCTTCAGCAGTTGCGCGAGCGAGATCGACAGCGGACGCGTGACCGCGCCGTACACCTTGATCCGGAACGCCTCGACATCGATCGCGGTCGGGATGTCGGCCCAGTGCCAGCGGACGAAGAACTGGTCGTTCGGCGTGAAGACGTCGCCATTGAACACGCTCATCGGCGTTTCCAGCAACGGCGGGTGGATACGCTGGAGGATCATGTTGCCCTTGCCGGGGAACGCGTTGGTCATGGGCCGTTCCGATGGGCCACCTGGCAGATGCAGATCGACCATGCTCTGCGCCAGCGCGGGTGCGGCGATCAGCGCGCCGCTACCGATCGCGGCTTCTGAGAGAAAGCGACGGCGGTTCATCGCCTGCGCCAATTTCATATCCAGGCTGTCCACCAGCATTCTCCCTTCGATGTCATGCTTTTATGCGCGACCCGTCCGCCGGTCTACCCGGTACGGGTCGATCGGATGCGACGGTTCGATCCGACAGGACGATCAGTTCGGCCCATCAATTGGCTTGGGCGATGCAGGGCGACACGAACAGGTTCCCGCGCCAGCCGCCCGCGACCGTCTTGGCGCCGACCAGCAGCCACATTGCTGCGAGCGCCACTGTGAGGACAGTGCCGACGATCCCGAAAAAGCCGAGCTGAAGCGTCGTGCCGAGCTTGAAGGTGGCGACCGTGTAGACGCCAAGCGGGAAGGTATAGCCCCACCAGCCGAGGTTGAACGGAATGCCCGCGCGCCAGTAGCGGATCGTGATCAGCGTCGCGAGCGCCAGCCACCACAGACCGAAACCCCAGAGCAGCAGCCCGGCAATCGTGCCAATCCCCTGCGCTACCGCGCCGATCTGCCCCAGGCCGTTGGCGGCGAGGATCGCGGGCGCGTTGCTGCCGAGCACCAGCATCCCAAGCGCGCCGGTGCCAATCGGACCGAGCGCGAGCCAGCTCGAGGCGGCCATGCTCTCGTGCGGCAGCTTGTGCAGTGCCATCCGCAGGATCAGGATCGCGAGGATGCCGAACGCGACCGGCACTGAATAAGCCCAGAGCACATACGACGTTGCGAGCACGACGAACTGGTGATGCGCGTCCGCCAGATGCGGGGCGAGCAGGCCGCCGCTCGCACCTGCGACCTCCGCCGCGACCACCGGCAGCAGCCACACCGCGGTCATGCCGTCGAGCGAATGTTCGTGCCGCGTGAACATGAGGTAGGGGATCGCCACACCGCAGGCGAGCGACATCGCGACGTCGATCCACCACAATGTCTCGGCGATCGGGATCACGCCGGCGCCGAACCGCGGCAGGCCGAACGCCAGGAACCCGTTGATGATCGTCGCGAGGCCCATCGGGATCGTACCGATGAACATCGATACGGTGTTGTGCCCGAAGATCCGCCGCGCCTCGTGCCCGAAAATCGTCCAGCGCGCGGTGTAGAGCCCGGCGAACAGCGTGAAGAGCGCGATGTTGAAATACCACAACACCTCGCCGACCGGGTGCAGCGATGCGCCGACGCCCGGCACCTGCGGCAAGGCGAGCGCGAGAATGCCGGTGCCCATCGTAGCGGCGAACCAGTTGGGGGTGAACTGCCGGATCATCTCGCGCGGGGAGTCGAGCCGGCTGAGGGGCTTCAGGCCATCGAAAACGGGTTTCAGATCGGCGGTCACTTGCCAGTCTCCTTGATGAGATCGGTCAGCGCATCGGCCGCCCGCGTTCGATACCGCTCTTTATGGCGCAGCGCGTAGAACGGACGCCGCGGCAGACCGAGCGGTAGATCGTGCAACGTGCCGGCCGCGATTGCAGGTGCGACGACATGCTGCGACAGCACCGCGACGCCCGCCCCGGCCTCGACCGCGCTACGTACCGCCTCGTTCGATGGTAGCATCAGCGCCACGGTGAGGTCCGACGGATCGACGCCGCGCTGGCGCAGCACCTCCTCGAACGACCAGCGCGTGCCCGATCCCTGCTCGCGGACGATCCAGCGTGCGGCGCGGATCCAGTCCTCGTCGATCGTGTCGGCTGCGCGGTCGCTTACCAGCACCATGCGGTCGTTCGCGACCGTCCAATGCGCGAGCGCGGGCTCGTCGATCACACCCTCGACGAAGCCGAGCTCGACCGCACCGTCGAGCACGCGCGCCGCGGCCCCCTCGGTGTTGTCGATCGCCAGTTCGATTGAGATCGCGGGGTAGCGCGCATGGAACGCGGCCAGCTGGCGGGGCAGCCAATAGCCCGCGATCGTCTGGCTTGCGACTAGCCGCAGAGTGCCGCGCTCCAGTCCTGCATATTCGGCCAGTGCAAGTTCCGCGCTGGCGGCACGGCCAAGCACTGCGCGTGCGTCGACCAGAAACATGCGGCCCGCTTCGGACAGTTCGATCCCACGGCCGACCCGGTGGAACAGCGGCACGCCGTGCCGGGCTTCCAGCGCGGCGATGGCAGCGCTTGCGGCTGACTGCGTCACATTGAGCGCTTCGGCCGCGCGCGTCATGTGCTCGCGCTCAGCGACACCGACGAAAATCCTGAGTTGTTCCAGGGTCATGCCCGATCTCCTTGCCCCAATGATAGGGAAAGGAGATCAATCGCACCAACCAAAGATTACGGTCATTCCAATCAGATATACCGATCGGTCATTTCAGAATGTCGATAACCGCCTCACGTTCATCGACCAGTTCGGCAATCGTGCGATCAAGCATCGTTCGCTGGAATGGATCGAGGATCAGTCCTTCGATACGCGCATACCCACCGCTTTTGCAGTGCACCGGCACGCCGCACACCAGCCCTTGCGGGATACCGTAGGAGCCATCTGACACCACGCCCATCGACACCCAATTGTCGCCTGCGCCGTGCACCCAATCGCGCAGATGGTCGATCGCCGCATTTGCTGCCGACGCGGCCGAGGACGCACCCCGTGCTTCGATGATCGCGGTTCCGCGCTGCGCAACGGTGGGGATCAGGGTCTCGCGGTACCAGGCCTCGTTTCCGATACGGTCGGCAAGCTTTTGGCCATCGAGTTCGGCATTCCCCCAGTCGGCAAACATCGTCGGCGAATGGTTTCCCCAGACGACGAGCTTTGTAATCGCATCGACACCGACACCCGCCTTGGCCGCAAGCTGTCCCTGCGCGCGGTTGTGATCGAGGCGGATCATCGACGTGATGTTTTCGGCAGGGAAACCCGGTGCGCTTTGCGCAATGATCCAGGCATTTGTGTTGGCGGGATTACCGACGACCAGGATCTTGGCGTCGCGTTTGGCCACTGCGTCCAGCGCTGCGCCCTGCGTCTTGAAGATCGCTGCGTTGGCAGCGAGCAAATCACGGCGCTCCATGCCCTTCGAGCGGGGACGAGACCCGACCAGCATGGCCGCATCGATGTCCTTGAAAGCCACCATCGGATCATCAGTAATGATCACATCTGCCAGCAGCGGGAACGCGCAATCCTCCAGTTCCATGACCACGCCGCGTACTGCGTCCAGCGCCTGCGGCACGTCGAGCAGTTGAAGGATAACGGGCTGGTCCGGTCCGAACACGTCACCCTGCGCGACCCGGAAGAGCAGCGAATAGCAAATTTGTCCTGCGGCACCGCTGATCGCGATCCTGACGGGGGGCTTGGTCATTTTGGAAAGGGCTTTCGTTGGGAGATTACAGACGGTGTGAGACCGATCAACGCGCCGTCAGGGCAAGCGCCGCATCGCGCCCGGATGGCACCAGATTGGCGAGACCTTTTCCTGATCTTACGGCACCAGGAACGTAGATCAGGCTCTGCGCATCCGTACTGATCGGGATCGTCGACACGGTGGTGTACGTCAGCGTGTCGATCCCAGCGACCTTGTTGGTTCCGGCCAGGCTGGCATAGATCCTCGTACCATCGCCCGACGGCCAAACCGCACTCGGAGCCGCTTGTAGCGGGACGGTTGCCACAGCCTCCAGGCTGTCGGTTCTATAGACCTTGATTGCAGGTTGATCGCCGCCAACGCTGACATAGGCAAAGGAATCGTCTGCGCGCTGGGCGAAGTTGACCGCGCCCGTTGCTGGACCAGTGTTTATCACTTCGCGTACCGCAAACGGCGGTTTGGCAGCAAAGACCGTGGTCGTGCCGCTCTCGCGGCGTGTTGCCCAGATCTGTTTGCCATCTGGCGAGACCGCGATTGCTCCCGCACCTGCACCGTTGCTGGCAACGTGTCCGACGACGCGCCGATGCTCGACGTCGACAACCAGGATGGACGGCCTTTCAGTAAGCGATACAAAGGCATAGCGTCCGTTTGGCGACAGGATGGTCGCGCCCGCTCCGCCACTTGCTGGTACGCGGGTGATCTCCCGCGCTGTCTTAGGATCCACGACCGCGATGGCATGTTCATCGCCGAGCGAAACCCAGAGTTCGTGCCCATTGGGCGTAAACGCGACGGCGGTAGGCGACGTCTGGAACACGGTCCGGCCTCGTTCCGTGTTCGTGGCCAGATCTACGAGCGTCACACTGTGCTGCGCTAATGCCGATACCGCCAGGGTCCGCCCGTCACGCGTTGCAGCCAGGTGCTGGACTTTGGGGCTGGAAAAGCTGGGCTCAGCTATCGCGCTTTTGGCGAGGTCGATCCGTCCCAGTTCGTTGCCCGCTGCAGGATCGATGACAACGATCTTCGTCGATGTAGGGTCAGACACATAGATCCGGTCATGATGGCTGAGGTCGATATCAGCCTTCGACCACGGTGCCTGAACCGCCTTGATATCGTAGGGAAAGTCGTCCGCCGCAGGTGCAGCCCAATAGGCCTGAGCGATCGCCGGGACTGGCGCTACGGAGGCCAACATCGCGGCAACCAGAACGATCGCAGCTTTCATCGTTTGATCCTTATCACGGACCCGGCGGGTGATCGTGCCGGTCCGATGCCGCTAGATCGACCGATATGTCCCTCGCGTCCAACGCATGGTCGCGATGATTTCAATACGAAAACGCGATTATAGATCGCCGACCGTTCCTGTTAAATGATTGGAATGACCGTGGTTATGCGTTGGACCGACCGCCCCGCCGCAATCATCTATCCTGTCACGCTCGGCATTCATCGAGACGCGCGGAGACTTCCTCATGGCAACACAGCCGATCTACGATCTCGCTACCGAGACACTCGTTGCTCCTAAGCCTGTGCGTCGACATCTCGCAATCGTGCCGGATGCAGGCAATTATGACGAGCTGGAAAGAACGGCTCCAGGCATCGCATCGCGCGGCGTCCATCCTGCCACGTTGGGCTTGCTCGTCGGCGTGTATGCAGCAATGTTGCTGACTTTCTGGACCTTCTTCGCACGTGATGCAGCTACTGCGCTCGTCCTGACGGTCGTGTCGGTCTTCATGATCCTGTATTTCGGTCTGATTGCTGGCGGCATCGTACTCAGCGATACTCCCGCCCCCGGCGAACCCCTCCGTTCGTTCTCGGAGTTCATCAAGGGCCCGGTCGATATCTTGACGGGCACGATCACAGGGCGCGAAGCGGCTATACAGATGCTCTTTCTCCCGGCCTGCATGGCCGTGCTAGCAACGATTATCGGCATCATCGCTCGCGTGTCGTAAACAGGAAAACTAGGGACAGGACGATGAGATCACGCATGACCTTGCTGATGGCGATAGGCTTGTCCGTATCGACCGCTGCTATCGCGCAAACGGACGGCTTCGCGTCCGCGATGGATGCGGCGATGACGCGGATGCACGGCGCGATGATGACCGGCTATTCAAACGATCCCGATCGCGACTTCGCAAGGATGATGATCCCGCATCATCAAGGTGCGATCGACATGGCTGAGATCGAGCTGCGTTACGGCAAGGACGAACGCCTGCGCCGGCTTGCGCAAGGGATCATCGTCGAACAGCGTCAGGAAATCGCGGTGATGCAGGGCATCCTATCCGAAGGCGGCGCGTTGCCACGTCACACCGGACCGACCGCGACTGGTCACCCCCATCACGGAGACCGTCCATGAAGCGTTTCACCCTAACCGCCTGCACCGCCTTGTGCTTTTCAGGCCCTGCGTTTGCCCAGCAAGTGCCCAATGCGACCCCCGACATCCCTGTCAGCGCGCAGGACCGGTTCTACACGTCGGACCAGTTCTCCAACACCGTGTCGGTGATCGACCCATCAACCAACACGCTGCTCGGCGTCATCAAGCTCGGCGACCAGACCCCCGCCAACCTCAGCCCGCTCTACAAGGGGCAGCTGCTTGTCCACGGCATGGGCTTCTCGCCCGATCGTAAGACGCTGGCGGCGATCTCGATCGGTTCGAACTCGGTGACGTTCATCGATACCGCGACCAATGCCGTGAAGCACACGACCTATGTCGGGCGCTCGCCGCATGAGGCGTTTTTCCGCCCCGACGGTCGCGAAGTCTGGGTCGCGGTGCGCGGCGAGGATTATATCCAGGTGCTCGACGGCAAGACCTTCGCGCCGACCACGCGCATCCCCGTCCCCAACGGCCCCGGCATGACGATTTTCTCGCCGAACGGGAAATACGGCTATGTCTGTTCGAGCTTCTCACCCGAGACCGTGGTGATCGACACCGCCTCGAAGAAGATCGTCGGTCGCGTCAAGCAGGCAAGCCCGTTCTGCCCCGACATCGCCGCGACGCCCGACGGCAAGCAGGTCTGGCTGACGCTGAAGGACGTCGGCAAGGTCATGGTGTTCGACGCCAAGCCACCCTTCGCAGTGCTGAAGACGTTCGACACCGGCGCGATCACCAACCACGTCAACATCGCCCGCACCAAGGCCGGCCAGTTCGCCTATGTGACGGTCGGCACCGAGAATGTCGTGAAGGTGTTCCGCACCACCGACTTCGTGCAGGTCGCGAGCATCCCGGTCGGCGCGCTGCCGCACGGTCTGTGGCCGTCGGGCGACGGCTCGCGGATCTATGTCGGGCTGGAGAACGCCGACGCTGTTGCGGCGATCGACACCGCCAGCAACACCGTCATCGCGACGATTCCGATCGGTCAGGGGCCGCAAGGCGTGGCCTATGTTCCCGGCGCGGTGCCGGTAGGCGAAGGCCGTGCAAACCTGATACCGCTCGCACAGGCCGGCATGAAGATCCAGCTGACCCTCGCCGGGACTGGCCGCAGCCAGGTCACGCTGTTCGATCAAGGCCAAGTCCAGATCCTGCAGGCGGCGGTTGCGGGCCTCAGCCCAAAGATGCCCTATGTCCTTGGGCTATCCTCCCGCGCTGATGGTGGCGGCGTGATCCAGCCTCTGGCAAAGTTCATGACCAATCCGGCTGGCGGCGCGATCGTCAACACGCTCGGACCGCTCCGCCAGATCGTCAGCGACGCGAAGGGCGACATGCGCCGGTACCTCGTCATTGCGTCAGGCGACCCGATGATGCCGAGCGCTGTCGTTCAGGTGCAGAAATGAGGGTTCAGGTGAACCCTGCGATCTCCTGTCCGTATCCAGTATCTTGGTCATGACGCCGGTATAGGTTGCCGCAGCGTCTTGAGACTGTCGGAAAACACATGTTTTCGGACACCCTTGGGTGATCCCTCGGCTTTGGTCGGCAATCCTGCGCCTGAATAGTCGACAAACCCTGTCGCTTTGATGTAGTGTACGACAAAGTGGTTTTGAGGGTTTGTCGTACATGCTGGTCGGATATATGCGGGTGTCATCGGCCGATGATCGCCAAACTGTCGATCTTCAGCGCGACGCTCTGGTCGCGGCGGGTGTCGATCCGCGTAATTTGCATACTGATAAGGCATCGGGAGCACGCGACGATCGACCGGGCCTGAAGGACTGCCTCGATTATCTGAGTGCGGGCGATACGCTGATCGTGTGGAAACTCGATCGGCTTGGGCGATCGTTGCCGCATTTGCTGGCGATCGTCACTGACCTGAAGGCGCGTGGCATCGCGTTCCGTTCGCTGACTGAGCAGATGGATACGAACACGCCGCACGGCGAACTGCTATTTTCGCTGTTCGGCGCGCTGGCGCAATATGAGCGCGCGCTGACGCGCGAGCGGGTGATGGCGGGACTGGCGGCTGCAAAGCGTCGAGGGCGCCAGGGTGGACGGCCTCCCATGATCGACACTGAGACCCTTGAACGGATTACTGCCGCGCTTGATGGCGGAGCAAGCAAGGCATCCGTCTGTCGCACCTTCAAGGTGCCGCGTTCGACCTTGATTGGCACTCTTGCCCGGATCGGTTGGGCGCCGCCCGCCAAAGCCTAACCCAATGCCTCGTCGCGCCGTGCTGTCGGACGAGCAACGCATGGCGTTGCTCGCACTTCCCGATGATGAAACCACGCTCGTTCAGCACTGGACGTTGAGTGAGGATGACCTGGCTATCATCGTGCGCCGCAGGCGACCGCATAATCGTCTGGGTTTCGCGATCCAGCTATGCGCGCTGCGCTATCCCGGCCGTTTGCTGCGCCCGGGCGAATTGATCCCCGATACGCCGCTCGCGTTCGTCGCCGAGCAATTGCAGATCGCGCCCGAGGTGCTGGCCGATTATGCGACGCGCGGCCCGACCCGGTACGAACAGCTCGATGCGCTGCGCGAGGGCTTTGGGTTCACACAGTTCAGCCGGCCATTGCGAGCGGCGTTGCAGGAATGGCTGCTGCCGATTGCGCTGACGACGACCAGCGGGGCTGGGCTGGCACGGTCGCTACTAGGCGAGTGCCGACGACGGCGCATCATCGTACCTGGCATCAGTTCGGTCGAACGGATGGTTGCGCAGGCGCTGCTCGACGCCGAGCGCCATGTCGCCGAGCATCTGACCCGAGGGCTGGAGACTGGGCAACGCCGTCTGCTTGATGCCCTTCTTCTGCCTCACGCCGGCACGAACCTCAGCGGCCTCGGATGGGTGCGGCAGCCGCCCGGCAAGCCCGGTCGCAAGACGTTCGCCGTCATCATCCGGCGGCTAGCTCTGCTGCGCGATATTGGGATCGATCCCGATATCGCGGCAGGCATACATCCTGAACGCCTGCGACGCCTCTGTCAGGAAGGGGCTCGGCTGACGGCGCAACATGTCCGAACGCTGCAAGCAACGCGGCGCCGTGCGACGCTGGCGGCAACCGTACTCGAAACCATCGTCACGCTCACCGACGATGCGGTGCTGATGTTCGACCGCCTGCTGGGTCAGATGTTTCGGCGCGAGCAGAACAGCGCAGACACAGCGCTCAAGCGCGACCGGCGCAACATCAACGGTAAGATCCGGCTACTTGCCCGGCTCGGCGATGCCCTGCTCACTGCCAAGGTGTCGGGCGGCGACATCGGCGCCGCGGTCGAGGCCGCAGTTGGATGGGATGATCTTGGCCGTGAAGTCGATGAAGCCCGCAAGCTGATCCGCCCCGATGCCGTCGATCCCGTTACCGTCGCCGCAACCAACTACCCCGTTCTCCGACAGGTCGGTCCCTTGTTCATCGCCTCGTTCACGTTCGGAGCGGTCCCGGCCTGCCATACGCTCGCGCGAGCAGTCGCTATCATGCGCGACCTTCATCTAGGTCGCCTGAAAAAACTGCCGCCGGATACACCAGTTGCCTTCATTCGGCAGGCCTGGCGTCGCGCGATCGGCCCCGGCATTCCCGATCGCAGAGTTTATGAATTTTGCGTCCTAGTCGAGCTTCGTGACAGGCTTCGTGCCGGCGACATGTGGGTCGAGGGAAGCAGACGCTATCGTGCCGTCGAGCAACAGCTTATTCCAAGTCCGGTATTTGCCACCATGCGCGCAGCCGGCCCTTTGCCGATCCCGGCACCCGATACGGCCAGTGCCTGGCTGGACGAACGGCGTACCCGTCTCGCCCGGAGATTGGCAGAGGTCGAGCGGAAGGCGGAGACGGACGCGCTGGAAGACGTACAACTCAGCCTTGGCAAGCTGCGGATTTCGCCGTTGAAGGCGGTCACGCCGGATGAAGCGGATAGCGCCCTTGCGCCGCTCTACGCCCATCTGCCCGCGATCCGCATCACCGATCTCCTTGCTGAAGTCGATCGATGGACCGGTTTCAGCCAGTGCTTCACGCATCTGCAAAGCGGTCGGGTTGCCGATGAACCCCGCGCTATCCTGACGGCGGTGCTCGCCGATGCGACCAATCTTGGCCATAAGCGCATGGCAGAAGCCTGCGATCTCGTGACCCAACGCCAACTCAGTTGGCTCGCCTCATGGCATTTACGCGAGGAAACCTACGGTAGGGCTCTCGCCCGGTTGGTCAATGCCCAGCACACCGCGCCGCTCGCCGCCCTGTTTGGGTCCGGGACCTCGTCCAGTTCGGACGGTCAGAACTTCCTGCTTGATCGCCGTGCTCAGGCGACCGGCGCAGTCAATCCGCACAAGGGGGCGGAGCCTGCTGTCTCCTTCTACAGCCATGTCTCGGATCGCTACGCGCCGTTTCATTCCACCGTCATCTCCGCATCCGCAAGCGAGGCGGCGCAGGTGCTGGACGGGCTGCTCCATCATGGTGCCGATCTGCACATTGAGGAGCATCACGTCGATGGTGGGGGCGTTTCCGACCATGTGTTTGCGCTATGCCATCTACTTGGATTCCGGTTCGCGCCGCGCATCCCTAACATCGCCGCGCGCCGGCTTCACCTGTTCAACGGAATCGAACCTGGCCCAGATATCGCGCCGCTGGTCGCGGGCAGGATCGACGAGGCCCTGATCGCCGCACACTGGGACGACGTGCTGCGCTTGGGCACCTCGATCCGCACCGGCGTCGTGAGTGCATCGATCATGCTGGAACGGCTCGGCTCCTATCCACGGGCCAATGGCCTGGCCTTGGCACTGCGCGAGATCGGCCGCGTCGAGCGCACCCTGTTTACACTCGACTGGATCGAGCAGCCCGAACAGCGGCGCCGCGCAACCCGCGAACTCAACAAGGGTGAGGCCGAAAATGCTCTGAAACGCGCCATCTTCTTCCACCGGATCGGCCGCATCCGTGATCACGCCCTGCAAGCCCAGACCCATCGGGCGAGCGCGCTCAACCTCGTCGCCGGTGCTATCGTCCTGTGGAACACGACCTACCTGCAAGCCGCCCGCATGCATCTTGCCAGTCTCGGCCGGTCGGTCCCGCCGGACCTGTTGCAACACCTTTCGCCGCTCGGATGGCAGCACATCAACCTCACCGGCGATTATCTTTGGACCGACCCCGATGCGCCATCGTCCGCCCTCAGGCCGCTTCGCCAGATGCACGCCGTCGAAGGTCCGGCGAAACCTTAGCGTATATCTGGGTCCGTTCTATGTACCGACCCCAGGTTGACGCTTCCCGCACCATTGGACGGGGCCTTGCATCGGCTGTGGGGTTTTGCTTCCGAACAGGGGCGGCATATCCAAGAAGGCCGCGAACCCCGTTTCGAGGAGGCAGAACTTGTCGTAACCGTTGCGTCTGCGGTTTGCGTGTATTTGCTGCGCGCCGACACCGCTGCACGCCATCAGCCCTGATTGCCGGGTTTTGGCCCAACGGCATCGGCCAGTCCGCTGACGTGGATTTTACGCTGCCATTTCCGTTGCCGTCGCTGCGGTTTGTTTGGACAAACTGTCCGCCGGGAGGGGATTAGCCCTTCCAACCTTTCGAAAGTGCTTTTTCAAGCGTTTCTAGCGCGTCGACGACGCGCGGCACCGCATATTTGTAATGTGGCGTGTCATACCGCGCTCCCCGAGCGGTGATCGCTTTGACCATCTTTGCAAGCTGCGAAAGCTTGGCCTGCTCGCCACGGGCGATGCTGATCTTGAAACCGCCCCTCGCAAACGGCTCGCCATGTTCGGCAAGCCAGGTACGAACGGGGTCGCTTTCAGGGATATTGAGCACAGTCAGGAAGACTTCCTCGGGCATTTTTACCTCAAGGAACATTGAGCAGAACCAGCCATAGACATTGCGATCTGCGGCGATGTCGTTCGTCGTCCGCTTGTCGACAATGAAGCGATCACCCACGTCGATGTTCTTGATACGCCCGTCTGCGAAACCACCGTAGGCGTCCAGCAGCGCCTGTTTGAGCTTTCGAAGTTGCTCGACTGACATTGGGGCACCCCTGTGCTTGATCTAAACCCATCGATAGGCGCGAGCCTGTCACCGCATTAATCGCCTCTCGCCGAAGAGGGATCAATCATGTCGATGAAGTAATTCAGGAAGCGGTCGTGCTGGACACCGAGACGTTTGAATTCCTCGCGCTTAACCTTGTCGAGTCCGAGACGTTTTCCATCGAGGACGATCTCGACCGCGAGATCATTGCCCGGCCGGAGGTCGGGAGCATAGAGCGCTAAACGCTCCTGCAGATAGACGATGCCGTCTGCGCCCATGACAGCAAGCGGACGATATTCGGCGACCGGCGCGACACCGTCAACGTACAGCATCGTCTCATCGAAAAGGCGAACGATGATCTCACAAGCCTTGCCGGCCGGAAGGATGAGCAGCTTGGGAACGCGTAAACCGACCCACGGGCTATGGCCGTAACGCGCCCTGATCTGCTGGAAACCCATATGTTCCCAGAACGGAAGAGACGTAGGCGGCGCGCATTCCCCCTCAATCACGGCGATGTCAGCTTCGGCGGCTCGGCCGATGCAATGTTGCGCAAGCATGCGACCCACACCGGTTCGCCTAAACGCTGGCTTCGTTTCGAATATATCGATCACACCGGGCGCTCCGAGCGCGAACGCACCAATCTCGCCGCCGACCTTGAGCACGATCAGTTCGCCGGCTTCGTGACCCGCCGCAATCATATTCCGGTTGGGATGAAAGGTGGTCTCCCCCGCGACATCCTCCGCTTGCAGCCAAGCCAGAATCTCTTCGAGATCGTCGTCCGTCGAATTCGCGATCGTCACGGGATAAACATCCTTCCGGCCCATCTTTGGTCGCGGGGAGCAAGCATTACGCTTCTGCCGGCAGTGGGTCAGCGGGCAAAGCGATGACATTGGCGTCGCCGAATAATTCGGTCACTTTGGCCATAGCCGCGGCGCTCAATACCTGGGTGAACAGCAGCGCGAGCCGTCGCTTTGGTCGGGAACACGCGACGTAAAACAGATTTCGGTTGCTCTCGAAGGATTCGACCTTGTCCGCGGGTGGACCGGGATCGAGGCGTTCGAGCATCTGTGCAAAATTGTAGATGTTCCACCCGCGGCCGATGATGACCAGCACGTTTTCGAATTCGGCTCCCTTCACACCATGCTTCGTTGCAAAGGGCGTGTGTCCGTCGATAAAAGCATCCATCGCCATCAGTTCGGCGTAGGCGACGCCGCGCAATTGGCGCAGCTGCGTCACTCTGCTGGACTCGCCTTCAATCGGCTCCGGCCCAACGTCTGCGAGCCGTTGTTCGCGTTCCAGCACCGCTTCGGGCAAGTGCAGGTGAGGCTGGCCCCTGATAAAATCGATCACCTCGCCGATCGCGCCAGACGTTCGCAGTCCGACGAGCTGCTCTAAGGATTGCGTCCATGCTACCTTGTCTTGATGTTGTCGAATGCTCGGCCTGCCAGCGCCCAAGGCCTCGAACATCTCACCGTAGCGTTGCGCCTGAAAGGCTGCGACGGCGGGCTCGAGTTGGTCAGCCAAGAATTTGATATGGGGATCCTCCTTCTTGAGCCACGCGCCGTTGAACCGACCGTAGATGCTCTGAATCGTGGAATAGCCCTGCTCCTTCGCAAGCACGCTGTGACTGAGCATAAGGATTTTGGTGCGTTCGACGGCAAAATCCCAACCTTCGTCTCCCAGGCGCCGCTTCAGATGGTCGGCATATGCACGGGCGGCTTCCGGTGACGTATCACCGGCCCAATGTCCGCCCGTCCGGCGCTGCCCCGGCCAAGCATTAGTGTGGAAGACGCGTGCCTCGCCTTGCGCATCCGGATCACTTGCTATCTGGTCCAGCCCCGGACGCATCCGGTTGAGCACGGCGACGATCGGCTCGGCCGAGCGAAAATTGGCGTTCTTGTCGATGGCCTCGAGCGCAGCATGTTCAACCGCGCCGCAGCCCTCGCCGTAGATTTTCTGCCAGTGATCTCCAAACAAGCCGATGACCGGACCGGTGCCGGTATCTAGGAAATGCTGTTTGAGGGCATCGACGAAGCCTGCATCTGTGTCCTGATACTCATCTATCAGGAGCACCGGATAGCGGGTCGAAAGCACCTGGCGAAATTTGGGACGAGTGAGCAGTTCGATCATCACCAAGAGCACGTCCTCATGCTTCAGCGAAACTTCGTCTGGCGTCACGCGCGGATAACCAAGATCATATTTTACGGTGCGGCTACCAAGCGCCTCAACACCCGCTTCCGCGAGACGGTCGGCCCATCCCGGCAGGGCAGGCACAACCGTGCGCAGATCCGACTGAAAGTCCTGGAGCACCGACCAGCAGAAACCATGAATTGTTTCGGGCCGAACCGCAGGATGCGCCTGAACGCGGGCGATGATCTCGTCCTTCGCGACGTTCGTGAAGGTAATGCAGCCGACCTGCTGCCGCTTGCGCACGAGATCCGTGCCGCGCAGCGCAATCAGGCGCCGGAGTGCCTTTTCCAGCGAATAGGTCTTGCCGGCTCCCGCACCGGCTTCGAGGCGAAAGCTCTGTCCGGCGTCGAGGCAAGCATACACGCGTTCGAGCGCGACGCGACCGGCGATATCAGCGGCGCTTTCTTCGTCAGCCATTGGCTTGGCCACCGTCGACCGCCTCGATGACCTCTGCAACCAGCTCGGCGGCCAGCGCCGCCGGCGCCAGGGTCGGAGCTGGATTGCCCTGTGCCAGCCACCGCAGCCCTTCCGCGATATAGCGCGGGGTTTGCCACTCAGTGTTCACGATTGCATGCTCGAGCGCGAAGCTTGATTTCTTCTGCTCGGCCGCACGCTCATAGGCCAACGTCGCGATGTCACCCTCGCCGAGGTCGAAAAGGTCCGGGTTGGCGAGAATGAAGGCATCTTCGAAGCTGCGGGCGCAAGGTCCGCCGTCTTGTTCAGGGACCTGGTAAGCGAGGCGCCGCCCTCCACCGGTTTTCTCCTCGACCGTCTTGGCCAGGAGTTGCATTGGACTCACATCTGGCTCGAACCAGCTTTTGATACAGGCGTTGCTGGTGAACGTACCGGATGCGACCTGGACCGCGACGCGCTTGTTCTTCGTGCCTGGGGCAACAGTATCGATATCGGTGATGATCAACGTCCGGAGCTCAAGGAAGGCGAGCAACTCGAAGAAGCGGTGGGCATAGGCACCGCCTACCTCCATAACCGTCAGATACTGGCTACTCAATTGCGGCTCGCCGACCGCGGCGGCATCGGTCTTCCGGATCATCGCGGGGAGCAACAATCTCTCTGCAGTTCCTTCAATCAAGACAGCTTTGTCGGCAAAAAACAGATCGCAGCGGGACAGGGTGAGATATTGGTGGAGGAAATTGCGATCCTCGACAGGCGTCCCACCCATGCCCTGCCGCAAATCTTTAACGATGGAGCGACGCAACACCAGGCCGTCCGGGATCGACAGGAAATAGCGCAAGCTCTCGAAGCGTGCTTCGTTGGCCATGTGCGGCGAATGCGTCGTGACGACGAACTGGACCGGCCAAGGGCGATCGGCGTTTAGCTGCGCGACGAACGCGTTGGAAATGTGTTCGAGCTGCCGGATGAAGACTTCTTGCATCTGAGGATGCAGGTGCGCTTCGGGCTCCTCAATGAAGATCAGATGTACGCCAGCTGCGGTCGGCGTGCCCTGGAATTCGCGGAAAAAGCGGAGCAGCTGTAAAAGCATGTAGACGAGGTTGCGCGCACCAAGCCCGTTGTATGTCTCGGGCAGCGTTACGCCGTTCACACCGCGGTAGCGCAGGCGTGTGTGATTGCTCAGCAGCTTGTCAACGTCGAAGCTCGTTTCCGTGACAAGGCCCGGATCGATGAGGCCGGGATATCCGAAGAGGTCGAAGGTCGGCAGCAGAGACGTCAGTTTGGCGTTGAAACCGGTGTGGAGGTCGCCCTGGATTTGGTCGACGGCCTCTTTGAGCTGCTCGGCGGTGGTGCGCCGCTCGGGATCAAGGTCATCGTTCAGTGCTGACTGGAACAGCACTTCGACGACCTTCCCGAGCACGTCGCGCTCGCGGAAAGTATCATCATCGAGCCCGCGCTGGGCGTTGATGAACCCGCCGCCTACAAGCACCTGAAGGAGCTTGGGCTCGAGCATCTTGCGGTTGGTCGCGTCGTTCGGATCGACGGCTTCGAGCGACCCCGCATAGGCGCTCGCGATGCGATCTCCGAGCGCACGGAAGAGTCGCGCGCGATCCGCTTCCTGGTTTTCGAGCGGCTGCTCGAAATCCGCGAACAACGCCTGCAGAGCGGTGGCCTTTGGCGCGAAACGGAACTCGAGACGTGCCTCGTGACAATCGGGGTTCAGATCGATGACGCACTCGCTGAGCGGCCCGAGGTCGGCGGCATCGACGTCGTAACCGATATCCAGAACGAGCTTGATCGCAGGCAGCTGATCCAGCGTTTCCGAGGCTCCAGGTTGCGCGCGATATGCAATCAGCGCGGTCCAGAAACATTCGTGGCAACCGAGCGAGAAATCCTCGAGCCGAAAGCTCAAAGCGCGGTCGGACAGCAATCGCCGGAAGAGTTCGGCGATGGACGTCTTGCCGCTGTTGTTGCGGCCGACGATGAGTGTGGTGCGTTCCTCGAAGCCGATCTCGACGTCGCGAAGCAGCCGGAAATTCTCAATCTTGGCCCGGTTTATACGCATGTGGCTAAGCCCCCTCAGTCCTTGTTAACGGATCGGGAGGAGACTGTCCCCGCCGGCAGTGTCCTTCCTCAAGGTAGCGGCTCATCAATCGCTTGGCATTAGACGATCCGCTCCTCGATCCGGCTGCCGCTCGGCGTCTTCACAACGCTGAACCCGTTGGGCACCGCCTGTTGCACGAGCGGAACGTGGGAGATCAGACCGACCGCTCTACGCTGGCCCACCATGTCTTGCAGAACCTGCAGCACCTGGTCCAACGTCCCGCCATCGCTGTCGCTGTCGAGACTGCCGAATCCCTCATCGATGAAGATCGTATCGAGGCGAATCGCACCATGACTCATCTCAACGATGTCCGAGAGACCGAGCGCAAGCGAGAGGGCTGCGATGAAGGTTTCCCCGCCAGATAGTGTGCTAACCTCACGCGCGCGACCGGTCTGAACGTCGTGCACGCGGATATCGAGACCGCGCTTGCGACGGCCTCCTACTGTCTGGACATCGCGCTCCAGTCGATATCGCCCCTGGCTCATCGGGTCGAAGCGAAGGTTGGCGGCTTCCAGTACCTGATCGAACATCGCGCCGACGGCGTAAGTCTCCAGAGTGATATTCATCGAGTTGCGGCCTTCGAACGCGTCCGCCAGCGCGCGCAAAGGGCCGGATTGTTCGTTCAACAGCGCGAGGCGCTCCATCTGCTCGCGCAGGCTTTCGAGCAATTGGGTCAGCTGGTTGCAACCCGCTCGCGCGTCGGCGGCAGCGCGGGTGGCGGTCGCGGCAGCTGCCTGCGCAGCATCCCGGTCGGCGCGAAGAAGCTCGAGATTTGGGCGCTCGCGATCCGCGATCGCCGCGCTCGTATCCTCGACCCGACTCTGCGCACGCGTCAGGTTTTCGCGAAAGGTGTCGAGTTGTTCGAGCATGGTCGCGATGTTCGCAATATCGGCTTTCGCCACCCGATACCGCTCATCGGTCAGGCCGAGCTCGGCTCGCCGTGTCGCGTAAGCGGTACGCGCTTCGGCAAGGTCCTGGTCGCATTCAGCGATACGCTTTCCCGCACCCGTTCGGTCGCTTTCCGCGGCGGCGCGATCAGCGCTGCTCTGCGTGCAAGCGTCCTGCGCCGTCTGGATTTCCTGCTGACGCTGGTCGATCTGCGTGCTGACGGTACGTCGCCGAAGCGCGATCGCGGCGGCATCGCGAAGCGATTCAGGAACTGCGGCGATATGGTCATTATATGACTGCCGTGCGAGCGCGGCCGCTGTCTCCGCCGACTGCTCTGCTTCGGCCTTCGTCGAGCGTTCGGCGTCCGCCGTGGTGACGTTGCCCTCAAGCGTCCCGGTCTGTCCGACGAGGGACGCAACATCGACAGCAGCGCCCAGCGCCTCGATCGCCTTGCTCATCCGCAGGGCCTCACCCTCGAGATCCGCGGCACTGCCTTCGGGCGCGTCCAGCGCCTCCAGGGCAGTCTTTCGTTCATCCCGAACGCTGCGTGCAGCGCTGAAAGCTGATTCCGCCGTCTGTGCATCCGTTGCGGCGCTGTCGAAAGCGACCTGCGCCTCACGCCATGCGGCCTCCAATCCGGCGGCGGGCTCGCCACCATGGGCCGGCCGGGGATGGTCTGCGCTGCCACAGACGGGGCAGGGGCTGCCGCTCTCAAGGCTCTCGGCGAGCAGCCTCGCCTGGCCGGCGATAAATTCCGCCTGCCGCTCACGGACCGCGCTCTCAAGGCCGCTACGGTGCAACCGTGCGTCCGCCACGGTGGTCTGCGCTTTCGTCAGAAGCCCTTCGGCGGTCTCCAGGGCCGTTCGAGCCCGCTCCACCTCGCGTGCGTGGCGCGCTAGCCGCTGAACGCGGTCGCGATCTGCGGTGAGGCGCACCCGTTCATTCTGGTTGGCATGCGCCCGATCGACATTTGTACGGTGGGTCATGAGCGCTTGCGTTGCACGATCGGCCTGTTGCCGAGCCGTCGCGGCCGCGGTCCGCGCGCTTGCGAGCAGGCTCTGGGCATTCTCGGCCTGCACCTTCAAATCGGCGGCATCGGTTAGGACCGTGGCGTAGCGATCGAAATCGGAAAGTTGCCGCTTCAAGGCGTCGATTTCACCGACCTTGGCTTTCAGATCTTCCAGTGTCCGCTGCGCTGTCGCCTCTGCCGCCACGGTTTCGGTCACGCGCTGCGAGGCGATCGTCTCCGCGTCCTTGGCCGCAGCCAAGGCTGTGACCGCGCGCGTGACGCTGTCATCACGATCGACCAGCTGCGCCGCGCATCCGGCCGCCGTATGGCGCTCGCGAAGGGCGTCCATATCGGTCTGGCGTCCTTGAAGGGCCGCGAGAGCTGTCGCCGCAGCGCTGGCTTCATCGAAACATTTCTGCAGGGCCTCACCATTGCCAAGCGTGGCGGCGGCGGCAGCACGGGTCGCGTCGGCCGTGGCGGCGCCGACATCGAGTTCGGCGCAGCGTCCTTCCGCTGCATCGATCGCGCTGGTCAGATCATCGGTGCTGGCGAACCCGGCGTTGGTCAGTTGCTGAACGTGCAGCGACATGCCCTGTTGGTAGGTCGTGCGGGCTTCGGCGGCACGCTCCTTCAGGCGCTCGGTCATCCGCTCGTAGAGCGAGACGTCGAACAGGCCGCGCAATATCTCCAGACGCGCCTTGCTGTCCGACGCGAGGAAGCGCTCGAATTGCCCCTGAGGCAGAAGGACGATCTGGCGGAATTGCTCGACGTCGTAGCCAAGCAATTCGCGAATGCGTTCGTTGACCACGCCGACCCGCTTCTCGGCCAGCACCGTTCCGCAATTGTCGACCGAGACATCATCGACCTCGACATCGGTCACATCGAACAGATAGGCGGTGTGGACATGGTCGGTCTCGCCATCGCCGCGGAATCTCGGCCGCTTCTGCTCGGGCTGCCGCCGCACGAAGTATCGCTTGCCGCCGAGCTCGAACAGGAAAGCCACCTCTGTGAGGGTCTGCGCGGCGGCATGGCCTGACCGCATGCTGGTCGTCGGCTGCTCGTGTCTCGCACCTTCGCCAAAGAGCGCGAACGCCATCGCGCTGAAGATCGAGGATTTGCCCGATCCGGTGGGCCCGTAGATCCCGAACAGGCCTGCATCGACGGCGCGGCGGAAATCGACGACCTCGGTCGCGGCATAGGGCCCGAAGGCGGTTATGAAGAGCTTGAGCGGTTTCACGCCTCGATCTCCTGACGTGCTTCGTGGATCAGCGTGTTCACGAGCTGGGTGTCGATCTCGCCCGGTGCCTCCCCGCGAACGAATTCTATGAAGTCGGAGACGAGGGTCTCAGGATCGTCAATCGCGGCGCGCCCTTCACCCAGCTTCTCCTCCAGCGTGCGTTCAGCGCGTTCGTAACTGAGCTGGACAGCATTGGGGTAGAGCACACGGATGCGCTTCATCGGATCGATTTGGGGCGTCTCATCGGTGAGGACCACGCGGATGAAATCTTCCGAGCCAACGGGCGCTGCGACGAGCTCCTCGAGCGTCCCCCGGATCGTCCGGGCCGGCCGTCGGGGCTTTAGCGGTATGGCCATTGTCTCGATGGAGCCATCGGCCGCCATGTCGATCAGCGTCAGCGATTTCTCCTGACCTTCCTCGTCGAAGCCGAAGGCGAGCGGCGAGCCGGAATAGCGAATGTGCGGTGCTCCCACCGATTGCGCCCGATGGAGATGGCCAAGCGCGACATAGTGGGCGCCGTCGAAGATCTCCGCGCTGATCGTTTCGATTCCGCCGACGGTGCGTGACAGCGACCGTTCGCTGTCCGTCGGGGCGGCGCCTTCGACGAAGCTGTGGGCGACCACGATCCATCGAGCGCCGGCCGGGACACGGTCACGTGCGGCGTTGACCTGGGCGGCGATGACGTCGGCCGGGCAGCTGATATCCTCTGCGTCAAAGCAGGCTCGCGCGGCGAACTCATAGGAAAAGGGAAGGGCAGAGACAGCAACCGACCCGTGCTCGTCTTCGAGCATCATCGGCAGATCGTCGGCATCGAGCGGTCCACGGATCAGCGCCTTTTCGATCGGCGCGAGGACGCCGAGCATGCCGATCTGGGCGGCCGCATCGTGATTGCCGGCAATGATGACGATGGCGAGTCCTGGTTTGGCCGTCGCCCGAACCAGAAAGTCGCGAAGGCGCGTGAGCGCGGTTTGCGGCGGCCCGGCGCGGTCAAAGATATCGCCGGCAATGATGAGCACGTCGGGGGAATGCTCGAGGATGGCCGAATCGATCTGGGCGAGGATCGCATCGTGATCCTCGTCGAGCGGTAACTGGAAGAACTGGCGGCCGAGATGCCAGTCGCTCGTGTGCAAAATCCGCATGGCCCTGATTCCATCTATTTTCTATGCGTGTAGAAACTAGATGGATTCTACACGAAGAGTCAACTAAGGTCGGCACCATGACCGACGGCGAGCTCAAGCCCGCGCAGCGTGCGAGGCTACATTATCTGGACCAATGCCTCACCTGGCTGGGGCAGGCGAACAGGCGCGACCTGATCGAAAGGTTCGGCATCTCCAACGCGCAAGCGGCGGTCGACTTTCGAATTTACATGGAGCGCGTGCGCCCGCCCGCACCGTCATATGACCCTGTTCGCAAAACCTATGTGGCGGACCGGGCGCATCGCGGACTCGAAGATACGACCGAGTCGCCTTCGCTTGAAGCGATATATGCACAGGCCCACCCGGATTTTGCGCGGCTTCCCGGACCGACCCGGCAATGCCCGGCGCCGGTGATGCGTGAGCTCAACCAGGCGATCGAAAGGCGCTGCTTTGTCGAGATCGATTATGTGTCGATGTCGTCCGGCCGCCGCGATCGCCAGTGGATCGCCCCCGCGCATATCGCGAGCGACGGCGAGCGATTGCATGTCCGGGCCTGGAGCCCAGATCGCAACGAGTGGCGCGACTTCCTCCCCGTGCGGGTGTCGGACGGCAGCAGTTTCAATATGCGCCCGATCGAGGAGACGCTACCGCCGGACGAAGACTGGGACATGATTGTGGAGGTCCGCTTGCGGCCCAGAGCGGATTTGACTGCGGAGCAGAAGCGGGCGGTTCGGCTCGAATATGGCTTCGAGGGCAACGATCTTCGCTTCGAGACGCGGCGAGCGCTCGAATTCTACATTGAGCGGCGTTGGGGGCTTGATCGCCCCGGCGCCCGTCTCGAGCGGTATTGACCGCGCGATGGGCGGCAACGTCACCATCGATCCCCGCGAGCGGGCAACCCCGGTCGATGATCCCGCGATCATCGAAGCGCGCAGTCGGCGCACCGGACGGCTGCTCGACGCCAAGCGCCTGATCGGCTCTTTCGATTATGCCTCAGCCATTCGCCTGAGGGGCGTCCTGAAGAACGCGGCCAGTCGTGGGCGGCCGCGTCTGGTCTGCCCGATGTGCGGCGTCACGCTGTTTCTGGCGAGCAGCATGCGCAAGAATTTTTACCTCCGGCACCGTTCGGAGGACGGGTCCTGTCCGGCCGTCACTCATAGCGGTCTGACCGAGGCGGAGATGCGCGCCATGAAATATCGCGGCGCACAGGAGAGCGACGCACATCTGCGCACCAAAGAGCTGCTGGTGCGCAGCCTCGCGGCAGACCCCGGTTTCTCAGATGTGCGGGTGGAGGCGACCTGGCGCGCAAGCGAGGGGCTGATTGGGCTGCGGCGTCCCGACGTGTCGGCCCGGTGCGGCGATCTCCGAGCCGCGTTCGAGGTGCAGCTCAGCACGACCTTCCTTGATGTGGTGCTCGGGCGAAAGCGCTTCTACCGCGACGAGGGCGCAGCGCTCGTTTGGATCCTGCCGAGTTTCGACCCGAGCTACCGGCGAATGACGACCGACGACATCCTGTTCGGCAACAATTCGAACATCCTTGTCGTCGACGAGGCGACGGTCGCGGCGTCCATCGCGGCGAGCCAGCTGATCGTGCGCGCGTGGCACAGACAGCCGCGGATCGAGGGCGAGCATATCGTCGACGACTGGGTCGCGCGCCTCGTTGCGTGGAGCGATCTGCTTATCGATGTCGATCGCCAGACCGTCTGCGCGTTCGATTTCGCAGCGGCCGAGAGCGCGGCAATATCGGAGCTTGCGCAGCTGCGGGAGCAACAGAAGGCGGCAAAAGAGGCGATGTGGCGCGCCGCTGCGGTGGCGGCCGAGCAGGAGTTGCGAACAGAGATTTTTGAGTGGGCCTTGGCCGAAGACCGGGTTGACGACCTGGTCGGCTATTATCGTCGTTGGCCCGAGCTAAACTATGATCTGGCCGCCTATTGCGCAAACCTTCTTGGCACGCCTTCGGACGTGCGCGTGCCTATCCGGATGGTGAAGGTGATCGAGACAGCAAAAGCGGGAAAGCCCGTGGGATTTGGGTACGACACACTCGTGGAGGTGGCGCACCATCTTTTCCATCAACGTCCGGAGCTGCTCATGGGCTTTGGCCACCTGCTGCGCGCTTACGGACATCACCACCTTCTTGCCGAACAGGATTCCAGCGGGAAGTGGGCGGGCAAAGTCTCCGCCAACCGTGAAGCGATGCGGCGCGATCCGCACTTCCGACTGGCCGATGACGAGCAGCGCCTTTTCGACTTTCTTTCAGAGGATCTTTGCCGGAAACCGGCGGCGGGGGAGGGTGGCAAATGACGGAAGCACGTCTGTTCGATCTCAACATCGAGAAGATCCTCGAAGCCTGGGAAAGCGCCCATGCGGTTCGGGAGCTGATCGCCAACGCAATCGACGAGCAGCAGCTCAGCGACACCAATGACATCGAGGTATTCAAGGCGGACGATGGCAGCTGGGTCATCCGCGATTATGGTCGCGGGCTGCGCTACGAGCATTTCACGCAGAACGAGAATGCCGAGAAGCTTCAGAATTCCGGCAAGGTGATCGGCAAGTTCGGTGTCGGCCTGAAGGATGCGATGGCGACGCTCCATCGTAACGGTGTCCAGGTCGAGATCCGCTCGGCGCATGGTGAGATCACGCTCGCACAGGTGGCCAAGCGCGATTTCGCCGATGTCGTCACCCTGCACGCGGCGGTGCAGCCACCTTCCGATCCAACGATGACCGGCACGATGATTGTGTTGCGCCGGTTGAGCGACGAGCAGATGGACAAGGCCAAGGGCTTTTTCCTCCGCTTCTCCGACGAGGACCTTCTGGAGAGCACCAAGATCGGTGACATCCTGCGCCGCAAGCCGGGCGCGGTGGCGAGGATCTATGTCACCGGTCTGCTGGTCGCCGAGGAGGAGAACTTCGCCTTCTCCTACAATATCACCGCGCTTACTGAGCCGATGCGCAAGGCGCTCAACCGCGAACGGACCAATGTCGGCCGCACCGCCTATACCGATCGCGTAAAGCAGATGCTGCTCAGCGCCACGGCAAGCGACGTCGCCGAAGAGCTGGCGCGCCAGCTCCAAGCGATGCAGTCCGGTGAAGGGAGCGACGAGGTTCGGTGGAAGGAGGTCGCGATCCATGCGGTACGGATCCTCAGCGTCAGCGGCGACTATCTGTTTGTGACCGCAGACCAGCTGATGAGTAATTCGTCAGCCGTCGACCATGCCCGTGGTGACGGTATCCGCATCATCACGATCCCGGATACGATCCAGCAGGAAGTGTCGGGGATGACCGATCTGTCAGGCGCGCCGATCCGCGACCTCGGCCAATATCAGTCGGAATGGAATAATAGCTTCGTGTTCGATTTTGTTGAGCCGAATGCACTAGCACCCGGCGAGCGGGCGGTATTCGGCCAGGCGCAGGCGATCGTCGATCTGGTGGGCGGACTCCCCGCCCGCGTGCACGCGGTTCGAGTCAGCAATACCATGCGCGTCGATTTCGAGACCGGGAGCGATGCTCTCGGCCTGTGGGATGGCGCGACCAATTCAATCGTGATCCGACGCGACCAGCTGTCTTCCATACCGGATTTCGCCGGCACGCTGCTTCATGAGGTAGTCCATGCTCGGTCTGGCTATGACGACGTGACCCGCGATTTCGAGAGCGCACTCACCGAGGTGATTGGGGCGACAGCTGCGGCGGCGCTGGCGACGAATGCGGTCCCGCCTGCGGCCGTCGAAGCGAAGTTCAGTCTGCGTAGAATGCTCGGTCGCTGAGAGCCTAGCGTGAAGGAATAGACCTGCTGGTGAGCAAACTTAATGGACCAACAGGTCAACGTGGCCCTCAACTGCGCCACTTGCGAGGCGCGGTCGCGAACCTCGTGGGCAGCTCCGGAGGAGGCACATGCTTTTTTCGATCTGCTGCGTTGGTACTTGATGTTCCAGGCACCGAGCTGTGCTTCGGCGTTTTGGCGGGAGCAACTGACGAAGAACGCGCCGCGAATCCGGAGGCGTCGCCCACCCGGTTTATCCATAGCTGGGTAGAGCGAGGTGCTACGGTTTACTCGCCGACTCAGATTGAACGAGAAGGCGAGCTGATTCCCTGGCCGAAAGCGTTCTATTATGAAACCAACGGGGTCAACGACGCGCGTACGATCAAGCGCCCTGCGCTTCTAAAGATTTCGGAAGAGATCGGCTTGTCGGCACACTTGCGCCTCGGTCGACCGCTGAAAACCGATGCATCATTCGTGTTTCGTCTGCTTGATACGGCGGGGCTGCCTTATGCAATCTCTCAAGACGGCGGGTTGGTGCCGCCGGAGTTTGGCGGGACCTAACAGGGCTTACCCCAGATCTCCATATCTGAGGTTCGCGTCTAACACTTTATCAGAGGGTGTTTCGGTAAAGTAGACCCTTGAATGCTGCGTCCGGCGCCGGTGTGGCGGCGGCCGGAGCGTATTCGGCGATACGCTTAACAGCGCGCAGCAGCGCCTGCTTATAGATCGACGACTTGCCGTCTGACAGCACGAGGGGAAGCGCACCGGGACGCGACGGAAATGCGTGTCCGGCAGGGTCGTGCCCGCACCTCTATCGTCAGATCAGGCCCAGATTGCTTCCTGATCCCAGCCCGGCAGAAAGCCTCCTTGGACTAGATTTGCGAACGGCATGGCGGGGAAGGTGAGCCAATGCGTCTTCATGCGGCCTCCCCAGGTGGTGCCAGCATTGATCCGCTTGACTAGATAGCTCGCGACGGCCGCTGCGCCATAAACACGGCTGCGGCGCACCACATCGGACCCGATATGGACCATCTGCGGTGCTTCGAATTGCTTAGGCACCTGCGGCTGATTGATGATGCCAGCGTTCCAGAGACGGGCGTGATGCGCGCTGATGTTACGCACGAAGGCGAGCGACCTGATCCAACTTACCAGAGTATCGGGGAGCAGGCCGTAGCGCTTGGCGATCGCGAAGCGATCATTGGGATGCGCCATCTCGAGCAGCCAGGACAGCGTCCCGAAATCCCACGCCTCGACGGCCATCCAGATCGGCGCCGGCGAACTGTAGGTGGCGAAAAACTCCATCACCCAATCGTCTTTCGAGCGGGTGATGGACTGATCCGCCTTGGTTAGCCAGCCTTGGTGGCGGGTGCTGCCTTGGAGCTGCTGGTTCGCGCGATAGGTGTCGAGAAAAGCCGGGGAGCGATGCGCCCACGGATCGCGCTTGCCGAGCGCGTGCGCGAGATCCACGCGCAGCGCGACCTCGATGCGCTCGATCGCATCGAGGAACAGAAGGCGAAGCTGCTTGTCAAAGAGGTAGAGGTCGACGGCGTGGCGGAACTCGGCGCCTGGCCGGAACTGATCGCTGCGGACGGTCCGCGTCGCATCCGCGGGATCAGGGACGATCTGCTGGAACGGTTGCCAATAGGGCGTGAGGCGCCCGTAGCCGATCCGCTGAAGATGGTGGGTGGCCTTGGCCTGGTCGGTGACGCCCAAGCCGCGTTGCATGAGGAGCGCGAGCTGGTCGGCAAAACTGAGATGGGGTTTGGTATAGGGCGGAAGCATTCGCCCTGATATGAAGAAGGCCGCCCCTTGATGCCAGAAGCAACAGCGGGGACGGCCATGTTGAGACCGATATATGCGCGTGCGCATTAGGATTCAATGAAAAATTGAAACTGGCTAAACCTCGGCGTGTCACCCTAGCCGCGCTCCACCCAAGCGGATCAGCTACGGCGACGCTCCGGTCACCGTAGCCAGCTATCCATATATCGTCTATGCTGGATATATGGATAGCGAATCAGCAATTTCCGCCTTAGGTGCACTGGCACAAGGAACGCGCCTCGATGTGTTCCGGCTGCTGGTGAAGTACGAACCGGATGGTCTTGCTGCCGGCGAAATCGCCCGCCAACTCGACGTGCCGCAAAACACAATGTCAGCGCATCTCGGCATCCTTGCTCGCGGCGGTATCGTGCGATCCGAACGGCATAGCCGCTCGATCATTTATCGCGCCGACCTCGACGCGCTGCGGTCCCTTACCTTGTTCTTGGTCAAAGATTGCTGCGGCGGGCGTGCGGAGCTGTGCGCGCCGCTCGTCGCCGAACTGGCGCCTTGCTGCTGATGGAGTCCGCCATGTCCGATCGCACGTTTAACGTCCTATTCCTGTGCACGGGCAATTCCGCCCGCTCGATCCTCGCCGAAAGCGCGCTTACGAAGCGCGGGGGTCAGTTCCGTGCCTTCTCGGCTGGAAGCCATCCCAAGGGAGCGGTGAACCCTGACGCCCTCGCGCTCCTTGCGGATATTGAATACCCGATTGAAGGGCTGCGCTCGAAAAGCTGGGATGAGTTTGCGGTGCCCGGCGCGCCTGTCATGGATTTCGTTTTTACCGTCTGCGACGATGCTGCCGGCGAGGCATGCCCGGTTTGGCTGGGGCATCCGGTTACGGCTCATTGGGGGATCGAAGACCCCTCTTCGGTGCAAGGCAGCGATATGGAACGTCGGCGCGCATTCGTCACGGCGCTGCGATACCTCGAAAACCGGATCGCGCTGTTTGCGGCCCTGCCGATCGAGAAGCTGGAAGCCTCCGCGCTGCGCGCCAAGGTGCGCGAGATAGGGCAGGGGGAAGGCGCATCCTCACCCCGTTCGGACGTCGCGTGATGGCAACCGATATCGTCATCTATCACAACCCCGAATGCGGAACGTCGCGCAACTCCCTCGGTCTGATCCGAAACGCCGGCATTGAGCCGCATGTCATTGAATATCTGAAAACCCCACCCTCGCGCCCGCTGCTAGTCGAGTTGATCGATCGCGCCGGCATTACACCCCGCGAGCTGCTGCGCGAGAAGGGGACACCCTATGCAGAGCTTGGTCTGGGCGACACGTCGCTTTCTGACGACGCGCTGGTGGATGCGATGATGGCGCACCCGATCCTCATCAACCGGCCCTTGGTCGTCTCGCCGCTAGGCGTGAAGCTCTGTCGCCCTTCCGAAGCCGTGCTCGATCTGCTTACAAGCGACCAACTCGGTGCGTTCGCGAAGGAAGACGGGCAACAGGTAGTTGATGATTCGGGTCAGCGCGTCGCCTGATGCTCCTTGCCGTACTGATCTTCGTCGCGACGATCGCGCTCGTCATTTGGCAACCCAAGGGCCTTGGCATCGGATGGAGCGCAATGGGCGGGGCTGTCGTGGCGTTGCTCGCGGGCGTCGTTACGCTGTCCGACGTGCCGGTGGTGTGGGGCATCGTCTGGAACGCGACAGCCGCGTTCGTCGCGATTATCGTCATAAGCCTGCTGCTCGATGAGGCCGGGTTCTTCGAATGGGCGGCGCTGCATGTCGCCCGCTGGGGCAGGGGGCATGGTCGTCGGCTGTTCGTCCTGATCGTTCTGCTGGGTGCGGCGGTGTCTGCGTTGTTCGCAAATGATGGCGCTGCGCTGATTCTGACGCCAATCGTCATTGCCATGCTGCGGGCGCTGGGCTTCAAGGACAAGGCAACGCTGGCGTTCGTCATGGCGGCGGGGTTCATCGCCGATACGGCCAGCCTGCCGCTCGTCGTCTCGAACCTCGTCAACATCGTGTCGGCCGACTTCTTCAAGGTCGGCTTCGGCGAATATGCGTCCGTGATGGTGCCGGTCGATCTGGTGTCGATCGCCGCCACGCTGGGCGCGCTGCTGTTATTCTTCCAGCGCGACATTCCGCAAGCCTATGACGTGGCGGCGCTACGCGCCCCCCGTGAAGCCATCCGTGACGCCGCGACCTTCCGTGCCGGGTGGATCGTCCTCGGGTTGCTGCTTGCTGGTTTCTTCCTGCTTGAACCGCTTGGCGTGCCGGTCAGCGCCGTTGCCGCTGCCGGCGCGATCCTGCTGCTGGTGATCGCGGGCCGTGGCCGCGTGATCCAGACCGGCAAGGTGCTGCGCGGTGCGCCGTGGCAGGTCGTGATCTTCTCCCTCGGCATGTACCTTGTCGTCTATGGCCTGCGGAATGCTGGCCTGACTGACCATCTGGCGGCGCTGCTCGATCGCACCGCACAAGGGGGCGTGTGGGGAGCGGCCCTGGGAACAGGCGTCATCGCGGCTGTCCTGTCTTCCGTGATGAACAACATGCCGACGGTGCTGGTGGGGGCGTTGTCGATTGACGCCGCGCACGCCACGGGCGCGGTCAAGGAAGCCATGATCTACGCGAACGTGATCGGCTGCGATCTCGGCCCCAAGCTGACGCCGATCGGTTCACTCGCGACGCTTTTGTGGCTCCACGTTCTCGGCCAGAAGGGCATTCGGATCGGATGGGGGTATTACTTCCGTGTCGGGGTTACGATCACGGTGCCGGTGCTGCTCGTCACGCTCGCCGCGCTTGCCATCAGGATCAGCATTGCATGACAGGGTTGCTCCTTACCGCGCTATGCCCGGCCTCGGGCCGCTATTTCGTGAAAGCGCTCTGATGCCGCTCCGTTACCTTCCCGAGCCCGACAATCTGCCCGCGCTTGATCGGCGCTATGCGATCCAACGGCCCGCACTCGGCCTCGGTGCGGGTGATCCGGCGCCGCGAATCCTGCTGCTCTACGGCTCCCTGCGCGAGCGATCATTCTCACGGCTGTGCGTCGAGGAAGCGGCCCGCCTGCTGCAATTCTTCGGGTGCGAGACGCGCATTTTCGACCCTTCCACGCTGCCGTTGCCCGATCAACATGCCGGCGATGATCATCCGGCTGTCCACGACCTACGCGAACTGTCGATGTGGTCAGAAGGGCATGTATGGTGCAGCCCCGAACGTCATGGCCAGATTACCGGGATCATGAAGCTGCAAGTCGATCACCTTCCACTGTCGATGGGCGGGATGCGCCCGACCCAAGGGCGCACGCTCGCGGTCATGCAGGTGTCGGCCGGGTCGCAGTCATTCAACAGCGTCAACACGCTGCGCGTTCTCGGCCGCTGGATGCGGATGGTGACGATCCCAAATCAGTCGAGTGTCGCCAAGGCGTTCAACGAGTTTGACGACGCCGGTCGCATGAAGCCCTCCAGCTATTACGACCGGATCGTAGACGTGATGGAGGAATTGGTGCGGTTCACGGTGCTGCTGCGCCCGCACAGCGCTCAGCTCGTCGATCGCTACTCGGAACGCAAGGATGCCGGCGTGCTCATCAATACGGCAACCGATCTGTCGAGTATCGCCACTGCTCCCCAGCAATAGCGTCTGGCCCGCGTCGTCTGGGAATGCGCCGATCGATGTTTGCTTGGCTTCAATCGGGGGAGAGGTTAGCGCCAGGAGGACAGGGCCACATACCGCTTAAGTCCGAAAGTCAGGCGTGATGCACCATATTCAGTTTGCCGATCTCGGCCTCACCCCAGTTGCGCTGTCCCTTGGCCCGCTCGACCTGCGCTGGTATTCGCTCGCCTATATCGCGGGCATCGTTATCGGTTGGTGGTATTTGCTGCGACTCCTCGCACAACCCGTCGCTGCGATGATCCGCACGCAAGCCGACGATCTGGTGTTCTATGCAACGCTCGGCGTGATCCTGGGCGGGCGGCTCGGATATGTGATCTTCTACGGTCCCGAGATGATCCTCCATCCCCTGCAGATCTTGAAGCTGTGGGATGGCGGCATGTCGTTTCACGGGGGCGCTGCCGGTGTCTCGCTCGCGCTGATCCTCTTCGCGCGTCGGCACGGCTTAGATTGGTTGCGTGTCCACGATTATGTCGCCTGCACGGTGCCGATCGGCTTGCTATTCGGCCGCCTCGCCAACTTCGTGAATGGTGAGCTGTGGGGAAGGCCGTCCGATCTGCCGTGGGCGATCGTATTCCCGGGAAGCCATGACGGCCTCGCCCGGCATCCAAGTCAACTCTATGAGGCCGGACTTGAAGGGTTGGCACTGTTTGCCGTGCTCGCCTGCTTGTTTTGGTTCACGAATGCCCGCCGTCGGCCCGGTATGCTGGTCGGGGTGTTCCTCATCGGCTATGGACTGGCCCGGTTCACGGTAGAGTTTTTCCGCGAGCCTGATGCCCAGCTCGTCGGTTTCGCGGCGCGAACCGGCCTCCACATGGGTCAGTGGCTCACCTTGCCGATGTTCGTCGGCGGATTTTACCTGATTGCCACATCTGCGGGCCGCATGCGTCGCTTGGATTCAGCGACCACCGTCTCGCAAATATGACCGACCCACGTCGCATCATAGTCGCGCAAATCATCACTCGCAGGCGCGCCCGCCTGCTAGCGCGAGACTTTCGGGGGTGGCTGCGCGCCAGCGAAGCATCGTTCATCGTGCTGGCAATCGGCATTGGCGGGGCTGCAGGCCTGCTTAGCGTGGTGCTGGGCGCGCTCGCGCGGACTCTGCAGCACTTGTTATTCGCGCTACCCCCGAACACGCGATTAAGCGGCGTCGCGGCTCTCGGACTGCCGAGCCTAATCGTTCTGCCGCTAGGTGGCCTTGTCTTCACAGCGTTCGGATACGCGACCCGTGCTCGCAAGCGCCGCCTGGTGGACGCGGTCGAGGCTAATGCCCTGCACGGCGGGCGCATGTCGCTCCCGGATAGCCTTGTCATTTCAGGGCAAACGGTTCTCTCGAATGGCTTTGGAGCGTCGGTCGGCCTCGAAGCCGCCTATGCGCAAATGGGCGGGGCCGTAGCATCGGTGCTCGGCGGTTGGTTGAAGCTGCGTCGTGCCGATCAACGAACGCTGGTCGGGGCCGGGACGGGCGCGGCTATCGCCGCCGCGTTCGGCGCTCCTCTAGCGGGGGCATTCTACGCATTCGAGATCGTTATCGGGGCTTACACGCCGTCGGCGATTGCACCCGTGGCCGCTGCAGCTCTGGCCGGTGCGCTCGTCGCGCAGACTTTCGGGCAGCAACCCTATCTGATCGACGCTGCCTCAAGCGTCTCAGTCGAGACGCACCATTACCTGATCTACGCGGGGTTGGGCGCTATCTGTGCGCTGCTTGGGATCGTACTGATGCGCGCCGTGGCGCTGGTCGAGCATGGAACGCGACGAACGGGGATGCCGGAATGGGCGCGCCCCGTGCTAGGCGGCCTGTTGTTGATCCCGATCGCGATAGTGTCGCCACAGTCCCTCTCGGCCGGGCACGATGCGCTTCACGCTGATCTGGCGCTCGGCGCCTCGCTCGGTTTCATCCTGATCGTGCTGTTCGCCAAAAGCGCCGCGTCGATCGTATCGCTCGGATTTGGATTTCGGGGCGGGCTGTTCTTTGCGTCGCTGTTCCTAGGAACGCTGATCGGTCACCTCTTCGCCGAAAGTCTGACATTGATGGTCGGACATCCCGTGGTTGATCCGCGCAATGCCGCGCTAGTGGGGATGGCGGCGTTCGCCGTCGCGGTCGTGGGCGGGCCGATGACGATGGCAATGCTTGTCCTGCAAGCGACGCATGATTTTTCTCTGACGGGGGCGGTCATCGCTGCGTCCTTGGTGTCCTCAACCATCGTGCGCGAGCTGTTCGGCTATTCGTTTTCGACGTGGCGACTTCATCTGCGCGGCGAAACTATCAAGAGCGCGCGCGATGTGGGATGGGTGAAGACCCTCACCGCAGGGCGGATGATGCGAAAGGAAACCAAGCCTACGCCCGCCTCCATGTCGATCGCGGAGTTTCGGCGTACCTTCCCGCTCGGATCGACCAGCAGGGTTGTCTTGGCCAACGCGCAAGATGTCTATGCCGGTATCGTAGTCGTACCGGCCGCCTATGCGGAAGGGCTCGATCCGAACGCCAGCGTCGCCACACTCGCCTCAGGGCACGACGTGGCGCTGACGCCGGATATGGACATAGCCGCAGTGATGACGAATTTCGATGAAGCACGCACCGATGAACTTGCCGTGTTGTCGGCCGATCGTCATGTGCTCGGCCTCGTCTCGGAAACCTATGTCCGGCGGCGCTATACTGAAGAGTTGGAAAAGGCACAGCGCGAGCTTTTCGGCGAGCGCTGAACTCCACGAGCGCCGCCCGAGCCCGTCACCAAAGGTTGTCATGCAGGCATATATAGGGTAGGGGGGTATGATATGGCTCACTTGTCCGAAACGAATGCTGATCTGGTGGCGCGCGTGCGCCGAATTGCGGGACAGGTCGGGGCGGTCGAGCGCGCACTACAATCGGATTCCTCCTGTTCCGACGTGCTGCACCTGGTCGCGGCGGTGCGTGGTGCGGTGAATGGCCTCATGTACGAAATCATTGCCGAGCATCTGGAAGCGCATGTGTCCCGCGCAGGGCTCGATGACGCCGAGCGGGCGGCCGGCGCCAAAGAATTGCTGGCGGTGATCCGCCGCTACTCCAAATAGGACTTCCTCATGGCGACATTGCCCGAAATCGAAGCCGTTGCGCACGATCATGTATTCCTGGGTGCGGCGCACGACGACAACGCGCGCCGCACCTTGTGGGTCGTGGCGCTCACCGCCGGGATGATGGTGGTCGAAATTGTCGCCGGATACCTGACCGGCTCAATGGCGCTGCTCGCCGATGGCTTTCACATGGCGACGCACGCGGGCGCGCTCGGGGTTGCCGCGGCTGCCTATGCCTATGCCAAGCGCCATGCCTCCAACCGGGCCTACAGCTTCGGCACGGGCAAGGTCGGCGATCTGGCCGGGTTCGCGTCGGCGATGGTGTTGGGGCTGATAGCGCTCGGGATCGGCGTCGAGTCCATCCTTCGTCTGTTTCAGCCGATCACGGTAGCATTCGGGGAGGCGACGATCATCGCGGTGGTCGGCCTGGGAGTGAATATCGCCAGTGCCTTCCTGCTTTCGGGCGGGCACCATCACGGGCACGATCATCATGGGCACGACCACGGCCATGCTCACGACAAGCATGGCGGCGACAACAACATGCGCTCGGCTTATATTCACGTCCTCGCCGACGCGCTCACCTCTGTCCTCGCCATCGCCGCGCTGCTGGCGGGTCGTTATCTCGGGTGGGTCTGGATGGACCCAGTGATGGGGATTGTCGGCGCGGTCGTGATCGCGCGATGGTCATGGTCGCTGATGCGCGACACGGCCTCTGTGTTGCTCGATGCGACCGATCATCATGTCGAGGAGGAAGTGCGCGAGCTGGTCGAAACGCCCGGCGACGCGCGCATCACCGACCTTCATGTCTGGCGTGTCGGTCCCGAAGCGCACGCTGCGATCGTCAGCGTCGTGGCTGGGCGGGGCGTCACCGGCGACGAGATCCGCGCCCGGCTCGCGCCCGTCCACGAACTCGCGCACCTCACGGTCGAGTGTCGCTAGAACCGCGCGGAACCCAACGAAAGGAAGACGCCGTGTTGGACTCAACGAAGCGGGAACTAGTGAGCAAGGTGCCCGCTGTGACGCTGGGCTTCTGGCTCATCAAGATCCTCGCGACCACGCTCGGCGAAACGGGCGGCGATACCGTCTCGATGACGATGAACCTCGGCTATCTGGTCGGCACCGCGATCTTCCTGACGGTGCTGGTCGCCCTGGTGTGGTGGCAAGTGGCGGCGCCGCGCTTTCACCCGTTCCTCTATTGGGCGACGATCATCGCCTCGACGACGGCGGGAACGACGATGGCGGACTTCGCCACCCGCTCGCTCGGTATCGGCTATACCGGAGGATCGGCACTGCTGCTCGGCTGCGTGCTGGCCTCGCTGATCGTCTGGTATCGGACACTCGGATCGATTTCGGTCGATACCGTGCGCGAGCCGAGGGCTGAGTTGTTCTACTGGATCACAATTACATTCTCGCAAACATTGGGCACTGCGCTCGGCGACTGGACGGCCGATACCGGCAACCTCGGCTATATCGGCGCCGCGATCATATTCGCGGGGCTGCTTGCCGTACTGGCGCTGCTATTTTACACGACAAACGCTAGTCGGGTGCTGCTGTTCTGGGCGGCGTTCATTATGACGCGCCCCCTCGGGGCTGCAGTCGGCGATTTCCTTGACAAACCGCTGGATCACGGCGGGTTGTCATTTAGCCGGCCGTTGGCGTCCGCCGTTCTGACCGCTGCCATCGTGCTTCTTATCATTGTTCTGCCGCAACGCGCCGGGCAGCATCCCAAGCACGTGGTCCTCGACTGAGCGCGCATCGCTCTGGATCGAACGCTGTCGAGACTGGGGCAGTCTTCTTGCGATGCCTTGCTGTATGCCGACATAGCGTGGCTAACGAATCTTGGTACTGCAGCGTGCAACTCTCATCGAGTTCACGGTCACCAAGGGCTGAACTTGCGTCTCTCGGCCGTTAGCAGACCTGTAGGATCGGCTCAGGAGGCCAGACGCGCGAGTATCGGACATTCGGGTCGCTCATTGCCGTGGCAGCCTTTTGCCAAGTCGAGCAACGCTTCCCGCATGGCGTTGAGCGCATCCGCCTTCCGCCCAAGGTCGGCGGCGCGCGATTCCGCCAACATCTTGACCTCCGAACTGGCGCGATCGCGATCGGACCACAGACAAAGCAGCTGTCGGATTTCTTCGATCGGAAAGCCGAGATCGCGGGCATTTGCAATAAAACGAAGCCGATGGACGTCGGCTTCGCTGTAGTCGCGATAGCCACTATCCCGCCGCGCGGCCGACGGGATGAGGCCGATCTTCTCATAGTGGCGGATCATCCGCTGCGAGACCCCGCTCGCGCCCGACGCGCCACCTATGTTCACAACGTCACCCGATTAAGGCGGAGCGCGTTGGTGACCACGCTGGCCGAGGACAATGCCATCGCCGCTGCCGCGATGATCGGGGAGAGGAGGATGCCGAAGATCGGATAGAGCAGCCCCGCTGCGATCGGGATACCTGCGGCGTTGTAGATGAAAGCGAAGAACAGGTTCTGACGGATATTGGACATCGTCGCCTCGCTCAACCGGCGCGCACGGACAATGCCGTTCAGGTCACCCTTCAGCAGCGTCACGCCCGCGCTTTCAATCGCGACATCGGTGCCGGAGCCCATCGCGATGCCGACATCAGCCGCCGCGAGCGCAGGCGCGTCATTGACCCCGTCGCCGGCCATGGCGACGATACGGCCCTCAGCCTTCAGTCGCGCGACTACTGCGCTCTTTTGATCCGGCAGCACTTCGGCTTCGACATCGTCGATCCCGAGCTTCCGCCCAACCGCTTGCGCCGTAGTGCGATTGTCGCCCGTCAGCATCACAACCCTTATGCCCTCCTTGCGAAGCGCCGCGATGGCCTCGGCTGTCGTCGCCTTGATCGCATCGGCAATGGCAAGAATTCCGGCCGCCTGCCCGTCGATGCCGAGGAAGATGGCGGTCGCACCATCCTGGCGCAGTTCGTCCGCCTGCCGCTCGAGTGCGCTGACGTCGATCCCGCTTTCTGACAGGAAACGGGCGTTGCCGAGCGTGATGCGCTTGCCATCCACCGTGCCGATCGCGCCCTTGCCGGTCGGTGAATCAAAGTCGGTGACCTCGGGAAGCGCAATCCCCCTATCCTTGGCGGCGGCGACCACGGCCAGTGCCAGCGGATGTTCGGACGCCCGCTCGACGCCGGCGGCGAGCCGCAGCACCTCGGTCTCCTGATAGCCTGCCGCGGGAATGATGCGGGTGACCGATGGCCGTCCCTCGGTCAGCGTGCCTGTCTTGTCGACGACCAGCGTGTCGACTTTCTCCATCCGCTCCAGAGCTTCGGCATTCTTGATCAGCACGCCGAGCCCAGCGCCCCGGCCGATGCCGACCATGATCGACATCGGCGTCGCCAGCCCCAAGGCGCAGGGGCAGGCGATGATGAGGACGGCGACGGCGGCGATCAGGCCATGGGCGAGGCGCGGCTCCGGCCCCCAGATACCCCATACTCCAAAGGCAATGAGCGCGATCAGCAGAACGGCGGGCACGAACCATCCCGCGACCTGATCGGCCAGTCGCTGGATAGGTGCCCGCGAACGCTGCGCGTCAGCGACCATCTGGACGATGCGCGCGAGCATCGTGTCGCGGCCGACCTTCTCGGCGCGGATGACGAGCGCGCCGCTCTGATTGATCGTTCCGCCGATGACCACGTCGCCGAGCGCCTTCGTGACCGGCATCGATTCTCCCGTCACCATTGACTCATCGAGCGAGGATCGGCCCTCCTCGACCTTCCCATCGACCGGCACCTTTTCACCCGGTCGAACGCGGAGACGATCGCCGACAGCGACCTGGTCGAGCGACACCTCCTCGTCATCCCCGTTCGCGCCAATGCGGCGCGCGGTCTTGGGCGAGAGGTTGAGCAGCGCCTTGATCGCGCCTGAGGTCCGTTCTCGGGCACGTAGCTCGAGCACCTGTCCCAGCAGCACGAGAACGGTGATGACGGCGGCGGCCTCGAAATAGATTGCGACTGTGCCGTCCATCATCCGAAACGCTGCGGGAAAGATCCTCGGAGCGAAGGTTGCGACCACGCTATAGGCCCAGGCCACGCCCGTCCCCATTGCGATGAGCGTGAACATGTTGAGGTTGCGCGTCCGGATGGACACCCAACCGCGTTCAAAGAATGGCCAGCCTGCCCAGAGTACGACCGGGGTTGCCAGCGCGAATTGCAACCATCCCGATAGACGGGCCGGCACAAGATCGTGCAGCGCCGGGAACAGGTGGCTGCCCATCTCCAGGACAAAGACCGGGATCGTGAGCAACAGCGCGATCCAGAAACGCCGGGACATATCCAGCAGTTCGCCGCTTGGCCCGGTGTCTGCCGTCACGAGGTCCGGCTCGAGCGCCATGCCGCAGATCGGGCATGGCCCGGGATGGTCTTGGCGGATCTCCGGGTGCATCGGGCAGGTCCAGATCGCGCCTGGTTGGGCGACCGCCGCCTCTGTGTCACCCGCGGACAAGTAGTGCACCGGGTCGGCGGCAAACTTCGTGCGGCAGCCGGCGCTGCAGAAATGATAGTCCTCGCCGTCATGCGAGGCATGATGTGGCGTTGCCGTGGGATCGACCATCATGCCGCAAACCGGATCCTTGGCCGTCTTCGCGTCGGCGTCGCCGCCGTGTTTGCCCGCGCAGCAGCCGTGCGCACCAGAATTGCTCGCTGGAAGAGGATCAGTCACAGGCTCGTCTCCTTATCGACGAAGGTCAATCTGGGGTCTGACATCATGTCAGGGTCAAGCCCGGCCCACATTTATTTTTGCGCGCGTACCTTGGCGCGTTCCCACGTCAGCCGGACAATAGATTGTGGATGGCCGTCGCGGCCTTGGCCGCCTGACCTGCCGCGACCGCAATTTGATCCAGCCCTTCAACCATGTCGCCGGCAGCAAATAGGCCGCCGACCGTCGTTTGCTGATGCTCGTCAACCACGATGCAACCTGCCGGGCTCAGTTCAGCGCCAGCCATTCGCGCCAGTTCCGAGCGAGGAGAGGTTCCAAGGGCAACATATAGGGTGTCGAACGGGAGCAATTGGCCATCAGTCAAATGGGCGAGCAAATTCTCACCATCGATCGACAAGTCCCGGATTGGCGCGCGTTCGACCGCAATACCGCCTCGAGCCAGATCTGCCTCTTCGGCGTCCGACAGTTGCGAGCCGTCTTGGGCGAGTAAGGTCACGGTGTCGCTGTAGTGGCGAACGAACAGAGCCTCGGCCGCACCATGGTCGGAGCAGCCCAGCACGGCCACTCGCTTGCCGCGGACCTCATAGCCGTCGCAGATCGGGCAATAGCGTATCAGCCCTTGGGCAACGGCTCGATCATGCGGCTCCTGCGCCATTCGCGGTCGATGATTTGTCACGCCTTGGGCAAGTAATATTGTTCGCGCACCGAAGATTTCCGCTTTCGTTTCGACGACGAAACCCTTCTCGACGCGGTCGATGCGCTCGACCTCTCCGGTGACCAATTCGGCACCGTAGCGGGTTGCATGTTGATGCATGCGAACAAGCAGATTCCTGCCAGAGATACCGTCTGGAAAACCGAGGAGGTTATGTGTCGTCGGGATGGAGGACGCCCTGCCATCGCCAGCATCGATGACCAGCGTAGAACGCAGAAACCGGCCTAGATAGGTTGCGGCTGTAAGCCCCGCAGGGCCGCCGCCTATGATCACGCAGTCGTACATGCCTGCCTTTCGCTGACCTCGGTCGTCAATGGTATTACGCGGCACGCCGCTCCTTCCCTCGAAGGCGTGCGCGTTCCGCGAAAAAAAAGCAGTAGCCCGTGAGGGGTAAGCCCCGTTGCTGCGTAAATTGAGATGAAGCCCATCGCCAACTGGATGGACAGCTCAGGTGCCCACGGGTCGCAGCGTGGCGCGGGGGCGAGCGGACGTGGCGAAGACGGATTGGAATTACCGATCGCGCTCCATTGTCGCTCGCCCCGCAACAACCACAGGTCGCAGCGTCAGGGCGACGACACCATCATCGACGGGGGAAGTTGGAGACCTACAGCCCTTTTTCGGTCTCGATGGGCCACGCGCTTTGGGTGATCATGGTTGTCGCTGGTCTCGCGCTGATACTCATGTTGGTGGTCGGGCTCATTATCTCGCGGACTTGGAAATCGCCTATCTCCCTTGTGGCGAGCTCGACCGGCACAAAGAGGCGATTTCCCGTGCCCTGCCGTAAAGACCATTACATCCCGGATGCAGGCGGGGCCAACAGGCCCAACCAGGCAACGAGGGCAAGAATAGCGAGGGCGCATCCGGTCTCGATGGCGAGGCTGCGGCGGAGTGACCCTATCGCCAAAGATGCGTTGCCGGTTTCAATGGCCGCAGCAAGGGAGGGCGTCAGGAAGAAGCGATTGGCGGCGGCCAGCATCAGCATGACGCCGAAAAGTATCAGCTTTCCGGCCAACAGTAGACCGTAGAGACTGGTAAAAAGTGATCCGAGCCTGGACGGTCCGATCAGAATCCAACTGTTGATGAGGCCCGACAGAATAAGCAGCGCCACGACAGCCGATCCGATCTTTGCAAAGCCATCCAGCGCACGGTGGGAGAGGTGGATATGATCTATCGCCATGCGGGCGCTAGGGCGGAAAATGAGAAGGCAAAGGGCGAAGAGGGCTCCTGTCCATATACCCGCGGCCCACAGATGGGTGATGTCGGCGCCAAGATGGATCCATCCCCGCAAGCCTTCATCGGCCGCGCCGTGACCGGTCCAGGCCAAGGTTGCGAGAGCGAGAGCGGCGGTGGTCGACAACGACCACAGCGCGAAAGCCGGGCGACGCCATCCGACGATGGAAAAATACAGCACGAGCAGGAGGGCCGCGACCCGCACTTGCCATACCGTGCCGATCGCCGTGCCCGATATCAAAAGAGAGACCGTGGCCCGGTCAACCTGATTGAGCGGGACGCCTGCCATCGAGGCCGCCAGCACCATCATGCCCAGGATCGATAGTCCGATGCCGGCCAGTGCTATCGTCGCCAAGACCGAGCGGAAGCGCAGGACCGAGCCGGATGCTCGCTCGGCCCCGCGCAACGTATAGAGGCCGAACATCGGCATCCCGAAGAGGAGCATGAGATCGAGGTAAAGCCCTAGCCTGACCGTGATCGCTATGATGTCCGGCACGCTCTTACTGGACCTTGAAGGTATAGCTCCCCTGGATGCGATGGGTGTCGGCAGAGACGACGTGATAGTCGACCTTGTAGGTTCCAACCGGCAACGGCTTGGCAAGCGCGGCCACGAGCGTCTTGCCATCGGCAGCCACGGTCGCCGTGACGCCGTTCATCTTCATCGGCCCCATCTTCATGCCGGGCATTTCGGTCATCGTCAGGTCGATCCCGGAGAATTGTGCGACCAGTGCTTCGGAAAAGACGAGCTGGATCCTGGTCGGGGCCGTGGTGACGGCATTCGCCGCGGGGGTTGCGCTATTGAGCTTGGGGTGTGCCTGAACAGCGGTAGCGGCGAAGACAGACGCCGCCATGGCGACGGTAAAAGTTGTTTTACGAAACATCGATTTCTCCATGGGCGGCGAGACTGCCGACAAAGCGATTTACGCACCGTGCGGCGTGACCCCTCACTTTGCCTGCAAGATTTCTTCAATGTTGGGGCGCCAACGGGTTCGCGCCGTTGATCTGCGCGGCGGATGAGGGATGAGCGCTCGCCGTGCGTATGGTCAATTGGATGGGTGTGAGGATCACTGAACATCCAGGGACGCTTCTGCTCGGGAGGACGTGGTGGAACATTCGAGGACGGCATGGCGGCGGAAGCATTTTCCGAGCATGGGCTTCATTGCTGTGACGGCGCTGGTCGGCGGTGCACTGGCTGGGATCGTCGTATATGTGGGCGCCTATGACATCGGGGCGGATTCGCCGCACACCAGACCGGTCTATTGGCTGATAGAGCAGCTTCGTGATCGATCGATCGCCGTCCGGTCTCGCAACGTGAGCGTCCCGGCCAACTTAGCGGACGTGAAACGGCTGCAGAGCGGCGCAGGACTTTACACCGAGATGTGCAGCGGCTGCCATCTCGGGCCGGGTTTGGAAAAGTCGGAGGTCAGCCAAGGTCTCTATCCCAGGGCTCCGGAGCTTTTCCGGGAACAGCAGCGATCGGCAAAGGCGCAATTCTGGATCATCAAGCATGGGGTCAAGCTGACTGCGATGCCGGCCTGGGGTAAAACGCATAGCGACGAATTGATCTGGGACATGGTGGCTTTCGTGCGGCAACTGCCCAAGATGACGCCCGCGCAATATCAGGCAGCAATTGCCAGTGCGCCCGAAGACCATGATGCGATGATGAAGGATATGCCTGGCATGAAAAAGATGATGCCGTGACAATGTGTCAGCCTGCCGACAAGTCATCCTTCAGCCAGGCCGACCGCTCGGGTGCGATATGGCTAAGGGCCGATCGAGCGAACGGCGGAGCGGGCGGCCTCGTGCCAGCGCGCTGACCAGATAGAGATTAGGATTTTGCGATGAAAACAGACTTGGATGGGCTTTTGATCCGCTTGCGCAATGAACCGGAGCATCCGGGCCTGATCGGTCTGGAAGAGGCCGTGTTCAGGCGTATTGCCGCATTGCCGCAGGTTTCGACCGGTTCTCAACTCAGGCTCGGCGCGGTCGCGGCTTTTGGTGCGGTGCTGCTCGGTATCGCCAGCAACGGGTTCACGCCGCGTGCCGAGGCATCGGTAACACTTTCGCCTTTCGGGCCATCCAATCCGCTTGCTCCCTCGACCCTGCTGGCGGGCCCTCAATGAGGGCAAAATTGCTTGTTCTGGTAGCAGTCGTCGCCTTTGTCGCAGCCGTTGCGGGCGTGTTCCTCGGCCGTCACTTCTTCCCCCAGCCCAAGGCAGCCGGTGTCGAACTCCACGACGTGTTGCACAGCAAGCTCGACCTGAACGACCGTCAGAAGGCTCAGATCGAACTGCTTGAGCAGCGCTTTGCCGTGCGCCGACGCGCACTGGAGCTGGAACTGAGAGCGGACAACGCGCGTCTCGCGGCCGCGATCGAAGCCGAACATGGCAACGGACCGGGTGTCACGGCGGCCGTTGATCAGTCGCATCAGGCGATGGGCGAGCTGCAGAAGGAAACGCTTGGCCATATCTTCGCCATGCGCCAGATATTGCGCCCTGATCAGGCCAAGACCTTCGATCAGGCGGTGGTACATGCGCTCACCGACGATGCTCGGTGAGTCTGGATCTCCAGGCGTGCTCGGACGGTGAACTTGCGACGCTGACGCTCGCGGGTCGGCAAGCTGCCTTTGCGGAAATAATGCATCGGCACCAAACCGCTATCTTCCGCCTGGTTCGCGGTATGATTGGCAATGCCGAAGAGTCGCTGGACCTTACCCAAGACTGCTTCGTCTCGGCGTTCGGCCATTTGCGGAAATATGATGGCGCCCGGCCGCTGCGTGCATGGTTGTCGCGGATCGCGATCAACAAGTGCCGTGACTGGCGCCGCCGCCAGAAGGTGCGGCAGCTCTTTACGTTCAGCTCAACGACGTACGCCGATGAAATCGAACAGGTGCCGGACGAGGCACCTTCGGCCCATGCCAGCGCTGCGTCGAAATTGGAACTTAAGCAGTTGGCCGCCGCAATCGGCACGTTGCCCGCTTCGTTGCGGGAGGTTCTACTGCTTCGCACCGTCGAAGGGCTGAGCCAGTCGGAAGCCGCCACCGCGCTTTCAATTAGTGGAAAGGCCGTTGAAACGCGCCTGTACCGCGCGCGGGCGCGCCTCGCGGAAATCTTGGCCGAGGAATGAGGGGTGCGCCTCGCTGGCGCGTAAGGAGAGAGAGATACCGCGCTCGAGCGTCTTTGCGGACCCAGAGTGCTGCACGTTGAACAAGGAGATATTATGCCCCCGGTATTGAACCGCCGCGACCTCTTCCGCGGCGCCGCTCTGACCGGCGGTGGCCTGGCACTGTCGGCCTGGATGCCGGCCTGGGCCCAGCCCGTTTCAGCCGGGATCGCCAAGCCGCTCCCGACAGTGACCGGCAACGATATCACTCTCAAAATCGCTCATCAGATGATGATGATCGATGGCCGCGCAAGCCATGCCATTGGCATCAACGGTACGGTGCCCGCGCCCCTTATCCGATTGCGCCAGGGCCAGACGGCGCGCCTGTCGGTGATCAACGATCTCGACGAAGATAGCTCGATCCACTGGCATGGCTTACTCGTACCATTCCAGTTCGATGGCGTGCCCGGGATCAGCTTTCCCGGCATCAAGCCCAAGTCGACCTTCGTCTATGAGTTCCCCATCGTTCAGGCCGGAACCTACTGGTATCATAGCCATTCGGGGTTGCAGGAGCAGATGGGCCATTATGGGCCGATCGTCATCGATCCGGAAGGCGAGGACCCGATCCGCTCGGATCGCGAACATGTCGTCGTGCTTTCCGACCACAGTCAGATGCACCCACACGCCATTTTCCGGAAGCTCAAGCAGGTCGGCGGGGGCTATTTCAACTATCAGCGTCAGACGCTTGCCGGTCTCTTGGCTGGGAAGGATCAACCGCTCAAGGAACGCCTGGACTGGGGCAAAATGCGAATGGACCCCACCGACGTCTCCGATGTCACCGGTTCAACCTACACCTACCTTGTAAATGGGCATGGTCCTCAGGACAATTGGACCGCGCTTTTCAGGCCGGGCGAGCGGGTTCGACTGCGTTTCGTCAACGCCTCCGCCATGACGACATTCAATGTCCGGATTCCCGGCCTCAAACTTACGGTCGTTCAGGCCGACGGTCTCAATGTGAGGCCCGTCGAGGTTGATGAGTTCCAGATCGCGGTAGCCGAGACCTATGATGTCATTGTCACGCCAGCGGATGACCGCGCCTACACGCTGGTTGGCGAATCCGTCGATCGGTCGGGCATGGCGCGCGCCACCCTGGCCCCGCGCGAAGGCATGACAGCCGAAGTCCCTCCGCTTCGCAAACGGCCCCTCGCCAATATGAAGGACATGGGCATGGGGGACATGGACATGAGCGGCATGTCCGGCATGGACCACGCAGCGGTGGGACACGACATGGCAGTCGGCGGAGCCGCCGCGGGCGGTATGGCGGGCATGGACATGGGGTCCGGTGCATCGATGCAAGGCATGGATAAGACGGCGGGTGGTTCCATGGCCAATATGCCTGGAATGGGCGCCCCTGCCGGTGATGCGATGGGCGGCATGGCGATGGGCGGAATGGGCGGCATGAATATGCGCGACGCCAGCAAAGCCCCGCAGGTGAAGATGGGGCCTGGCGTGCAGACAATTTCGCCGATGCCGATGGACCGCACGGGTGAACCTGGGCAGGGCCTCGAAGATGTAGGGCACCGTGTCCTTGTTTACCGCGATCTCATGGCGGTGGACCGCAATCCCGACGTGCGGGCACCCGACCGAGCGATGGAGATTCATCTCACCGGAAATATGGAACGCTATATGTGGTCGTTCGACGGCGTTAAGTTGAGCGACAAGCGCGAGCCAATCCCATTCCTCGAAAATGAACGTGTGCGTGTCACGCTGGTGAACGACACGATGATGTCGCACCCGATCCATCTCCACGGGCATTTTTTCGAGTTGGTTACCGGGCATGGCGAATATTCACCGCGCAAGCATACGGTCAATGTCGCGCCGGGGGGCAAGGTAAGTTTCGATGTCACCGCCAATGCGATCGGCGACTGGGCCTTCCACTGCCATATGCTCTATCACATGCACGCCGGGATGATGCGCGTCGTCTCTGTCCGGCCGCGGGGAGAAGCCGCATGAAGTCGCTTCTTTTCCTGATGGGCGCGGCACCGCTGGCCCTCGCCGTACCAGCTACCGCACAATCGATGCAAAACATGCCCGGTATGAACATGCCGATGTCTCAGCCGCCAGCAAAGAAGAAGCCAGCGGCCCGGCCGGCACGTCAGGCCAAACGCGCAACCGCCGTGAAGTCGGCTGCCAGACCCGCGCCCGCAAGGCGTAGGGCGCCCGCTGCGAAACCCAAGCCCGCTATGCAAGGCATGTCGGGAATGGACGATATGCCCGGTATGACCATGCCAGTCAGCAAGACGCCCCCGTCGACCGATGCCCATGCCGGACATGATATGTCGAGCATGCCGGGCATGGCGATGCCCGCGCCCGCAGGCGGTGCGATGAACCACGATATGCCGGGCATGAATATGCCTGGCGGCGCAGGCGGTCAGCCGATGGAGCATGACATGTCGTCCATGCCCGGGAGGGCGATGGACGGGCAGATGGCGGGTCATGGGGCAGGGGGCACGAGCCTTGCGCCGGGTGACGCGCCGGCGCCCGCCCCTCCGAAAGATCACTACGCCGATCGGATCTATCAGAACGGCGCAATGGCCGATTCACGCTCCATGCTGCACAACGAACATGGCGGAAGCTCATCCTCGATGATCCTGTTCAACCTGGCGGAATATCAGATCCGGAACGGCCGCGACGGCTATCGTTGGGATGGCGAGGCGTGGTTCGGCAAGGATCTCGATCGGCTCGTGCTCAAAACCGAAGGCGACGGAGCGCTTCGTGAAGGGGTCGATAGTGCCGAAATCCAGGCGCTCTACAGCCGTGCGCTCGATCCCTATTGGAACGTGCAGGCCGGCGTCCGGTATGATTTCAAACCCAACCCGTCCCGAACATATGCGACGATCGGAATCGAGGGGGTGGCACCTTACTGGTTCGAAACGGAAGCCGCCTTGTTTCTGTCGAACAAGGGCGAGGTGCTGGGGCGGATCGAGGGCTATTATGATCAGCGCATCACCCAGCGCCTGATCTTGCAGCCCCGCGTCGAATTGAACCTTTCGGCTCAAAATGTCCCTGAGACACGGATCGGATCGGGGCTGTCCAATGCCGAGCTGGGGTTGCGCCTGCGCTACGAGGTCCGCCGCGAATTCGCTCCCTATATCGGTGTTTCCTACGACCGTAAGTTTGGGCGGACGGCGGACTATGCGCGGGCCGATGGGAAGGACGTCAAGGCGACGAGCTTCGTCATTGGCGTGCGGACCTGGTTCTGAGAAGTATCCGGCTCCGCTCTCACGTCGGGGCTAGCCGCGTCCATCGCTGGCTGGCCCTGACTATCGGCGTCCAACTACTGCTGTGGTTTGCCAGCGGTCTGATCATGAGCGTGTTGCCGATCGACCGGGTTCGCGGTGAACATCTTGTGGAGCGTATATCGCCTGCGACGCTGGGTCAGTCGCAATCGCGCGCGCCGCTGGACCTCGTCTTGCGCGCCGCAACCAAGCCCGTGCGCGAAGTCCGATATCGCCCACTTCTGGGACGCGAGGTTGCCGAAGTCGAACTCGTCGACGGCACGGTAATGCTCCACGATGCCGAGACCGCGAAGGTCATTTCCCCGCTGAATGCTGCCATGGCTCGCGCGGTGGCGGTGCAAGCCTATCGCGGCACGGCGGCTCAGACGAGCGTGCGCCCGGTTTTGGCGGCCAGCACTGAATATAAGGGCATGCTTCCGGCGTGGCGAGTGGATTTCGCAGATAGCGACGCGACGCATGTCTACGTCGCCCAGAATAGTGGTCGGATCGTTGCCGTCAGAAATGGCACATGGCGCCTCTATGACTTCTTTTGGGGCCTCCACATCATGGATTGGAAGAACCATGAAAACTTCAACACGCCCTGGCTGATGGGCTTTGCCGCAGGGGGTCTCGCGCTGGCGATCGCGGGATCGGCGCTATTGTATTTCCGGTGGCCGCGAAAGCGGCGCCGCAACGGCTGAATATCGCGGAGAAAATCGGGGCGGGGGCCAAAGGAGACGACCAATGATGAAAAATGCATATTCGAGCCTTGCCCTGCAGACCTTGGTCGGCGGCGTCATCATGTATTTGGTGATGTTCGTTATGATTGATAGCCTGGGGAGCTTCTACAATAACCTCAATATGCTCTACATGACGTTGATGATGGTTGCGCCGATGGTGGTGCTGATGATCCTCGCGATGGGCCATATGTTTCCGTCGAAGACCGCAAACATGGCCCTTCTGATTGGTTCGGTGGCGATATTTGCCGGATCATTCGCGCTCATTCGCACGCAAACTACGATCGGTGACACGGCTTTCCTCCGTTCGATGATCCCGCATCATTCGGGAGCGATCCTGATGTGTCGCGAGGCGTCCTTGAAAGACCCGGAAATCGTCCGTCTGTGCGGCGGCATCGAGGAATCTCAGCGCCGCGAGATTGATGAGATGAAGGCTATTCTAGCTCGCAAGTAGATTTCGCAATTCATTCTCGGAAATTTTTGCAGCCTGGCGAGGGCAATGGCGCGCTCGTGCGTATTAACAATGCGGGGCGCTGAGGAGAGAATTGTGAAGAAAATAGTCGCCGTCATGATCGTCGGATTGTTGACCACACCCGCGATCGCGCAAATGCAGGGCATGGATCATTCCAAGATGGACATGGGCCAGATGATGAACCCCACGCCAGCCAATCCGTACCCGCCGGCCGAGATGGAAATGCATCAGAAGATGATGTCTGCCATGGGCGGCGATGCGACGGAAACCTGGGTTCGCAAGATGATCGAGCATCATCGCGGCGCGATTGCGATGTCACGCATTGTTTTGCGCGACAGCAAGGATGCGCAGGTTCGAATGATGGCGAACAAGGCGATTACCGAGCAAACGCGCGGAGTGGGCGAGCTTCAGGGTTGGCTGAGAGCTCACCACAAGCGCGCGCAGTAGAGCCTTCCCTCGCCCTTGGGCGGGGGAAATACAGAAGGTTTATATGACACTCAAATTCGCTCTCGCTGCGTTCGCCGCTTCCCTCTCCATCGCCAGCGCCGCAGCTGTGCCTATCGTCGTGCATCGCGATCCGGGCTGCGGCTGCTGTGAGCAATGGGCCGCACAGGTGCGCCAACAATTTGGCCGGCGGGTGAACATCGTCGATGATCAGCTACGCACCGCCTTACAGCGCGCCCAAGGCGTACCGGCGTCACTGTCCTCATGCCACACAGCGATTGTCGATGGCCTTGTATTCGAGGGTCATGTTCCGATCGCGGATATAAAACGCCTGCTGGCGCAACGTCCGCGCGGCGTACGAGGTCTAGCCGTGGCCGGTATGCCCATTGGTTCGCCGGGGATGGAAGTCGCTGGCCAGAAGCTGCAACCCTATAACGTCATCGCTTTCGGGCCATTCGGCCAGACGATATTTGCCCGGCATGGCGGCTGACGATGACATTGCTCTTTCCGTCTGCGAGGCGTAAGAAATAGCGGCTGTGAAACGTGCGCTTCACCTCTTTCTCCTGCTTGGAGCCCTGATCGGTCTGCTCGGCCAGGAAGCCGCCTTTGCGTCGGCCCCGCCTGCGATGCCTCCGCAGATGACGGTGGCTGGGATGGCCGATTCAGGAATGAGCGAAGACTGCATGAAGATGATGGAGCAGCAACAGCAGCCCGCGCAGAAACCATGCAAGGGCATGACCCTGGCCTGCATCGCCGCAATGGGCTGCGTTGTTCCTATGGCCGTTCGTAACGATGCGCCGGCGCTTGCGGTGCCTGCAGCTAATGCGGCCATGGCCTTCTGGACGAACACTACCGTCCTGCACGGCAGCGAACTTACTCCAGAACCGGAACCACCGACTCTCCTTGGCTGATCGAATTCGGCCGTCAGGCTGATAGGATCGTTGCGCTTATCGCGCACCCCAAACATCCTGTCGGACCTGCGGCTACCACGATGTTTTGCCAAAGGATTACAGTCATGAAAAACCGTGTTTTCTATGCCCTGCTGGGCATAGCCCTCGCCGCACCTGTTGCCGCATTCGCCGGCCAGCCCGACCACAGCCAACAGTCCGGCCACTACGAGTGGAAATCGGTTCCGCAATATGGCCCGCGCGCCACGGGACCGGCTCAGCGGCGCGTCTGGGTGCCCGATGCCGCGCAGGTGGCAAGCTGCGACTGCGACATGATGAAAATGAGTGCCGCAGACTGCATGAAGGAGATGCATAGCATGGCATCGCCTTCGTCAGCCTCTTCGGTCGGCTAAGCGCAGGTTCTGGCCGCTTCAGGTCGCATAGACGGCTAGGCCAGCAGTGGCGGCGGATGCCCCCCCATTCCGCCGCCACTGACATGCCTGTCATATTGCTCGATGGCCGACCGACCCTCCGATCAGGAGTTTTCCATGCGATTGTTTCTCTTTGCGCCGCTGCTCGCGGTGATCCCGGGCATTGCGTTCGCCGGTCCGCTCACTTTCGAGGCCGCGCTCCAGCGCGCCCGGCAGGAAGCGCCGTCGATCAAGGCCAAGGCGCTCGGCGCCGATGCCGTGCGTTCCGCTCGCGCTGCGGCCGGGGCGCTGCCCGATCCGACGCTTGGCGTGAGTGTCGAGAGCTTCCCGATCTCGGGACCGCTCGCGTTCGAGCCCAATCGCGACGACTTCACCATGGCGCGGGTGGGCGTGTCCCAGGATATTCCCAATCTCGCCAAGCGCCACGCTCAGCAAGCGCGCGCCGATAGCGACATCAGGGCGGCGGAAGCCGATACGGCGGTCGAGGGTCGCACGGTCGAGGTCGGCACGGCGTTGACGTGGATCAACCTGGCCTATGCCGAGCGCCGGCTTGCCGCGCTCGATGACGTTCTGTCCCGGCTCGAGCGCGTGGTAGGGACCACGACCAGTGCGGTCGCTTCGGGCAATGCGCGGCCGGCGCAGACGCTCGCCGGACAGCAGGCGGTCGCGGCGCTGCAGGATCGCCGCAGCGAACTGGTTTCGAACGTCGCGCGGGCGCGTGCGACATTGACTCGCTGGACGGGCGATCCGGCGCCTGAGATTGCCGGACCGATCCCCGATTTCGTGGTCGATGCAGTTGTCCTGCGAGCTGGCCTGGATCGTCAACCGACGATCCGGATGATCGATGCCCAGACAGGCCAGGCGGATGCCGACGTCCGAATGGCGGATGCAGGCCGACGCACCGACTTCGGTGTCAACCTTGCCTACCAACGTCGCGATCCCCGCTTCGGCGACTATGTCTCCGCCGGTGTGACCGTCAGTCTGCCCTTCTTCACCCGCAATCGTCAGAACGCCCAGATCGCCGAGGCTCAGGCCAATGCCGGGCGAGTAATGGCTCAGCGCGAGGCTGCGCGGCGCGCACTCGCCGCAGACCTCGATGCTGATCTCGCCGACCATGTCATGCATCATGAGCAGTGGATGCGCGCGCGGGACACGCTGCTCCCGCTCGCCGATCAGCGCGTGAAGTTGGAGACCGCCAGCTACGGCGCTGGGCGCGCCAGCCTCGTCGATATCGCCGACGCCTATGCCGCGCTCGCCGCCGCCACCCTCACGACCCTCGACCGCGAAGCGCTGGTCGCCGCTGACGGCGCCCGTTTGACCCTCACCTACCGGAGCGCAGACCAATGAGCTTTGAGATTCCCCAGCGTGCCCGGCTGAGTCTCGCCGCCGCTTTGATCGCATTGGTGGCCGGCGGGGCGGGCTATGGCATCGCCCATCTGGGTGGGCAGCGGGAGCCGTCAGTGCAGTCGGGAGATGCGGGTCGGAAGGTGCTCTACTGGTACGATCCGATGGTGCCGCAAGAGCACTACAACAATCCTGGGACACTTTCGTCGATGGGGATGAAGACCATCCCCAAATACGTCGACGAAGGCGGCGGCGACGCACCGGGCGTCCGCATCGACCCCGCGACGTCGCAGACGCTTGGGCTTCGCACTGTCGCAGTTCGGCGCGGAGAACTGGCGAGCAGCCTTACCGCCACCGGCACGGTAGATTTCAACCAGCGCGATGTCGCGATCGTCCAGGCGCGCGCGGGAGGGTTCGTCCAGAGGGTCTATGGTCGTGCGCCAGGTGACGTGGTCGGCGCGGGCGCACCACTTGCTGACATTCTCGTGCCGGAATGGGGTGGCGCCCAGGCCGAATTTCTTGCGGTTCGCCGCACCGGGAACGCGGCGCTGACCCAGGCGGCACGGCAACGGCTCATGCTGCTTGGCATGCCCGCAGGCACCATCGCATCGGTCGAGCGCATGGGGCGGCCGCAAAATGTCGTCACGATCTCCACCCCGACCGGGGGCGTGATCAAGACTTTGGCCGTGCGCGCAGGCATGACCATGGCGGCGGGACAAACTCTTGCCGAGGTCAACGGCCTGGGAACGGTCTGGCTCAATGCGGCAGTGCCTGAAGCGGTCGCCGGGCCACTTAAACCCGGACAAAGCGTACAGGCGACACTTGCCGCATTTCCTGGTGAGACCTTGTCGGGCCGTGTCTCGGCGATCCTGCCGCAGACCCAAGCGGACAGCAGGACGCTCACCGTCCGGATCGAGCTGCCCAATCGCGGCGGGCGTCTGCGTCCCGGCATGTTCGCCACCGTGTCGTTCGGCGGCACTACGCAGCCGGCGCTGCTGGTGCCCTCCGAAGCGCTGATCCGTACCGGCAAGCGCACATTGGTGATGCTTGCGCTCGAGAAGGGGCGCTACCGGCCCGCTGAGGTGCAGACCGGCCGTGAAGCCGGCGATGACACCGAGATCCTGGCGGGTCTGAGCGAGGGCGAGAAGATCGTCGCCTCGGGCCAGTTCCTGATCGATTCTGAGGCGAGTCTCACGGGCGTCGAGGCGCGGCCGATCGGCGGTGTTGCTGCGGCAAAATCTGCCTTAACCGCTGCTCAGTATGAGACTGTCGGCAAGATCGAACAGATCACCGCCACGTCGGTAACACTCAGCCATGAGCCGGTGCCCGCCATCGGCTGGCCAGCGATGACGATGACCTTCCAGCTTCCTGACTCCAAGATCGCGCGGGGCCTGAAGACTGGCGACCGCGTGCGTTTCGGCTTCGATCGGCCGCCTGCGGGACCGACCGTTCGGCGCATGACCAAGGTGGTCGGCCAGTGATCGCCCATCTCATTCGCTGGTCGGTCAGGAACCGCCTCTTCGTCCTGATAGGCGTACTGGCCCTCATCGGCGTCGGCATCTGGGCGGTGCGATCGACCGCGATCGATGCGCTGCCTGATCTCTCAGACACGCAGGTCATCATCCGCACCTCCTATCCGGGCCAGGCGCCGCAGATCGTGGAAAACCAGGTCACCTATCCGCTCACCACCACCATGCTGTCGGTGCCGGGTGCCAAGACGGTGCGCGGCTATTCCTTCTTCGGCGACAGCTTCGTCTATGTGATCTTCGAGGACGGCACCGATCTCTATTGGGCGCGCAGCCGCGTGCTCGAATATCTCAACCAGGTGCAGGGGCGCTTGCCGGCCAGCGCCCGCAGCGCGCTTGGTCCCGATGCGACCGGCGTCGGCTGGGTCTATGATTATGCGCTGGTCGATAGGACCGGTCGGCACGATCTGTCGCAGCTCCGCGGGCTTCAGGACTGGTTCCTGCGCTACGAGCTGAAGACGGTAACCGGCGTCGCCGAGGTCGCCAGCATCGGCGGCATGGTCAAGCAGTATCAGGTGCTGCTCGATCCGGTGAAGCTCGCCGCCTATGGCATCACCCATGCCCAGGCGGTCGACGCTATCAGACAAGCCAATCAGGAAGCGGGCGGCTCGGTGCTGGAAATGGCCGAGGCCGAATATATGGTCCGCGCCTCAGGCTATCTGAAAACACTCGACGACTTTCGCGCCATTCCCTTGAAGACTGCGGCGGGCGGCGTGCCCGTCCGGCTAGGCGATGTCGCCACGATCCAGATCGGCCCGGAGATGCGGCGCGGCATCGCCGAATTGAACGGCGAGGGCGAAGTCGCCGGCGGCGTCGTCATCCTGCGCTCGGGCAAGAATGCCCGTGAGACGATCGCGGCGGTGAAAGACAAGCTCACCGAACTGAAGAAAAGCCTGCCACCCGGTGTCGAGGTGGTGACGGTCTATGATCGTTCGCAGCTGATCGATCGCGCGGTGGAGAACCTCACCCACAAGCTGGTCGAGGAGTTCATCGTCGTCGCTATCGTTTGCGGCCTGTTCCTTTGGCACGTCAGATCGGCGCTGGTCGCGATCCTTACCCTGCCCTTGGGGGTGCTGGCAGCATTTGCCGTGATGCGGTTTCAGGGGGTGAATGCCAACATCATGTCGCTGGGCGGCATCGCCATCGCGATCGGCGCGATGGTCGATGCAGCCGTGGTCATGATCGAGAACGCTCACAAGAAGATCGAGCACTGGGAACAGGATCACCCGAACAAGCATCTCGAGGGCGAGATGCGGTGGATCGTCATCACCGAGGCTGCCGCAGAGGTTGGCCCGGCCCTGTTCTTCAGTCTGTTGATCATCACGCTCTCCTTCATCCCGGTGTTTACGCTCGAAGGACAGGAAGGGCGGCTGTTCGCACCTCTCGCTTTCACCAAGACCTACGCGATGGCGTCGGCGGCGATCCTGTCGGTGACATTGGTGCCGGTGCTGATGGGTTTGCTGATCCGGGGGAAAATCCCGCCTGAGCAGTCCAACCCGGTCAATCGCTGGTTGACCAACATCTACCGGCCCGCGCTTGACTGGACGATGCAGCGACCGAAGACGGTGCTGCTGATCGCGGCGCTCGCCTTTGCGACCACGGCCTGGCCGCTTACGCGCCTTGGCGGTGAGTTCATGCCGAACATGGACGAAGGCGACCTGCTCTATATGCCCTCGGCGCTGCCGGGCCTCTCGGCGGCCAAGGCCTCGCAGTTGCTCCAGCAGACCGATCGGCTGATTAAGACGGTGCCCGAGGTCGAGAGCGTGTTCGGCAAGGCCGGCCGCGCCGAGACCGCCACCGACCCGGCCCCGCTCGAAATGTTCGAGACCACCATTCAGTTCAAGCCCCGTGACCAATGGCGACCAGGGATGACACCGGAGAAGTTGGTCGAGGAACTCGACCGAACGGTGAAGCTGCCTGGCCTCGCAAATGTCTGGGTGCCGCCGATCCGTAATCGCATCGACATGTTGGCGACCGGGATCAAGAGCCCGATAGGGGTCAAGGTATCGGGCGCCGATCTCGCCCAGCTCGATCGCATCGCCCATGACATTGAGACCGTCTCAAAGACCGTGCCCGGCGTCAGTTCTGCGCTGGCCGAACGGCTGACCGGTGGGCGCTATGTCGATGTCGATATTGACCGCGCCGCAGCGGCGCGGTTCGGGCTCAACATTACCGACGTGCAATCGATCGTCTCGGGCGCGATCGGCGGCGAGACGATCGGTGAGACTGTCGAGGGGCTGGCGCGCTATCCGATCAGTGTCCGTTATCCGCGCGAACTGCGCGACAGCCTCGAAGGGCTGCGAACACTGCCGGTCCTGACCCCGTCGGGGCAGCAGATCACGCTCGGTACGGTAGCGAAGGTTTCGGTCGCTGAAGGGCCGCCGATGCTCAAGACCGAAAATGCCCGGCCATCGACCTGGGTCTATGTCGATGTCCGCGGCCGCGATCTCGCCTCTGTGGTCGGCGACCTCCAGCGTGCGGTCGCGAAACAGGTGAAACTCACGCCCGGCGTCAGCATCGCCTATTCGGGCCAGTTCGAATATCTCCAGCGCGCCGTTGCCAAATTGAAGCTGGTCGTACCGGCGACGCTGCTGATCATCTTCGTGTTGCTCTACATGATCTTCGGCCGGTTCGATGAAGCGGCATTGATCATGGGTACGTTGCCGTTTGCGCTCACCGGCGGCATCTGGATCCTCTACCTCCTCGGGTTCAACCAGTCGGTCGCGACCGGGGTCGGGTTCATCGCGCTAGCCGGCGTCTCCGCCGAGTTCGGCGTGGTGATGCTGATCTACCTGAAAAATGCGCTTGAGGAGCGTACCGATCCGGATGCCCGCCAGATTGAGGCGGCGGTGCGAGAGGGGGCGCTGCTGCGCGTCCGGCCCAAGGCGATGACAGTGGCGGTGATCCTTGCCGGCCTGCTGCCGATCCTGCTCGGCTCGGGCGCGGGCTCCGAAGTGATGAGCCGGATTGCCGCGCCCATGATCGGCGGCATGTTGACCGCGCCGCTCCTTTCGATGTTCGTCCTGCCCGCCGCCTATCTGCTGCTCCGGCGGCGACGGGTAGAACCCCTCCACCAGCCTGTTTAACCTGCAAGGAGAAGACCATGCACTATGCCCGACTGACCATCGCCCTTGGCCTCGCCGCTCTGACCGCCGCGTGCGGCAAGAAAGCGGAAACGCCGGTTGCGGCCGAGACCAACCAGGCGGTGCCTGCCACCGCTGCCATGAGCGGCGACATGGGCAATATGGCGATGGCGCCTGCTGCCAGTACGGCAATCAAGGCCAAGGGCCATGGCACGGTCACCGCCATCGACAAAACCGCAGGCATGATCACACTCAATCATGGCGCGATCCCCGAAGCCAAATGGCCAGCGATGACGATGGCATTCAAAGCTGCGCCGACGATCACCGATGCCGTGAAGGTCGGCGACAAGGTCGATTTCGACCTTACGCTTGTTGGCAGTGCCGGTGAGGTGACGGCAATCCAAAAGAAGCCTTGAATGGCCGGTTTTATGAGGGCCATTAAAGCGTAATTAACCTCGTTCCTTCACGCTTCAGCTATGAGAAAAGAGAGAGCCGAGCGGGAAAAGCAGATCAAGATCACGGCAACTGCGCGGTGGCGGTTGTGATTGCCACAGCCTTTGGCTGCGTGGCGCTGTTGTGCGTCGTGAGTTGGCCATTTTTCAGTGACTATCGAACGGTGGTCAAGATCCAGAGCGCGGGTGCTGCCGCATTCGCGCTCTATTTCCTGATGCTGGGCTCGCCCACTGCTGCAATAGCCTGCCTCATTTCATGCTCACAGCTCGTCATTTCCGCGTCAGTGCGCGATCGCTATGTGGTTACGAGACTTTATGGAGCGTCTCTTATTCTGTTGGCCTGCCTCTCGGTCGTGACGTGGCACGGCATAGCGTCGGCCTTGGCGTTTACCGGTAGTTCATTGGGCAGTCTCGCACGACTGCAGACCTCAACGACGCGGATGAAAGGCCTTTTCCTCATCGGCGCACCATTTTGGCTCGCCCATAATTTGATGGTCGGAGCCTTGTTCGCATTGGGCACGGATCTTGTCTCGCTGACCTCGAACATGGCAAACTTACTGAAATTTATGGCGCGACGGCGGCGCAGCGCCGTTGAAAACGCGGGCTCTCTGGTCGATCGCCCTGTCGAAATCTGCCTCTACCCAGCCCGCGCGGACAAAATATTGACGTTCGTCAGGTTCTGACGATTGCGCGACAAAGCTAAAGATATTTCGAAATCGTCCGAAACTCCTCGACCGCCGATCCGACACCATCGCTTACTTCGGCATGGGCGAGGCAGTGATCGATATGGTCGTTGATCAGCGCTCTCTTCGCGCTGGCGACCGCCTTTTCGACGGCATGGAGCTGCTGCGCAACATCGACACACGACCGCCCGGCTTCGATCATTTCGACGATGCTCCGCAGATGGCCGCCCGCGCGGTTCAATCGCTTGATGATCGCTGGGTGACTTTCGTGCCTGTGTTCGGTCATCCGCAAACTCCGTGCGACGCGCAGCAAGGCTTTACATATCCTCCCCAGGAGGATAGCTCAAGCATGGTCGATATCCCCCCTGGAGGATACATACCACTCGAACTGGATCAGCGTCACGTGCTCTCTGTCCTGGCAAACCGCACCTATCGCCATCTGTTCATGGCTCAGGTCATCGCGCTCATCGGCACGGGGCTCGCAACAGTTGCGCTCGGCCTGCTGGCCTATGACATCGCCGGGGGCAGCGCGGGCGCGGTGCTCGGCACGGCGCTTGCAATCAAGATGGTCGCCTATATCGGCGTTGCGCCGGTCGTGGGTGCCTTCGCCGACCGTCTGCCGCGTCGCGCCTTTCTTGTCAGCATGGATCTTGTGCGAATGGTGGTGGCAATCTGCCTGCCGTTCGTGAGCCAGGTTTGGGAGGTCTATGTCCTAATCTTTGTGCTGCAATCGGCCTCCGCTGCGTTCACGCCGACCTTCCAGGCAACCATCCCCGATATTCTACCCGACGAGCGCGACTATACCCGTGCGCTGTCCTTGTCGCGGCTCGCCTATGACATGGAGAGCCTTACCAGCCCGATCCTTGCCGCCGGGCTGCTGACCGTCATCAATTTCCACTGGCTATTCTCGGGGACCGCGATCGGGTTTCTGTGCTCGGCGCTGCTCGTCGTGACGACAGTCCTGCCGCGTGCTGCGAAATCTGGACCAAAGAATGGTGGTATCTATGCCAAGACCACGCGCGGCACGCGCATCTATCTGAAGACGCCGCGTCTGCGCGGCCTGCTCGCGCTCACGCTTGCGTCCGCGGCGGCCAGCTCGATGGTCATCGTCAACACGGTGGTGATCGTGCGTGGCAATCTCGGCCTCACGCAGCGCGATGTCGCTTTCACGCTTGCCGCTTTCGGCGCAGGTTCGATCCTGGCTGCGCTGACATTGCCACGCATCCTCGACCGGGTTGCCGATCGTATAATCATGGTTGGTGCGGCCGCTGCATTGACAGTCGGTCTTGCCGTGCTGGCGGTGCTGACGGCCAGCTTTGGAGCAGCGCCTGTCTATTGGCGGATGATCCTGATTGGCTGGTTCATACTCGGGATCGCCTATTCGATGAGCGTGACGCCAGCGGGCCGGTTGCTTCGACGGTCGGCCAATGCCGACGACCGACCTGCCTTGTTTGCCGCGCAATTCGCGCTTAGCCATTGCGCTTGGCTGATCTGTTATCCCCTGGTGGGACTGTTGGGTGCCAGTATCGGGCAGACGGCCGCCTTCGCGGCGATGGCCGTGATCTCGGCTGTTGGAACGCTCGCTGCCTTGTGGCTCTGGCCCAGCGCGGATCCCGATAAGCTGGCCCACGACCATGCGGACCTCGCACCCGATCATCCGCATCTGCACGGGGATCACCGCAACGCGCGGGAGCATGCGTTCGTGATCGACGATCTTCATCAGCATTGGCCACGCCAATGACTTTCGTCTGGACTGACATGATCGACACGCCGCGTGCTTGTGGACCGGCCATGTTCGCGATACCCGTAATGCCATGACGGCATCGTCGATCAGATCGCGCACTTCCGCGCGGGTATCCGCCCGCGTGCGGCTTTTTGCGTCCTTCGCGATTCTGGCGCTGTTCGGAATGCTTGCGCTTGCCACCTGGCATGACGCAAAGCCGCACGTCCACGATGCCGGCTATGTCGTCAGCGTCAATGGCGATCATCCTGAGCAGGCTCCGGCAGAGAAGCCCGACACGGCCGATCTAATGCATCTGGTGGCCCATGCGGTGCTCCAAACAATCGACGTACCCGCGCCGCTCGTGGTTGCGGCACTGATGAAGCCTGCCGCGGAGATCTGGACGCTTGCGTCAGCCAAAGCGGCGCATTCCCTCGATCCCTCGGCGATCCTGCGTCCTCCGCGAGGCTGACTCACGCGCGGTGCGCGTGCCGTCATTACAGCCTTTTCAGAGGAAATAGTTATGAGAGCCTATATAGGCCGGCTGCCGCGTCGCGTGGTGTCCGGCATAATGGTCGCGACGTGCGTTGCGGCACTGTGCGGACCCGCACAGGCGCAAGTGGCGCCGCCATTTGCCACACTTCTCCGCCAGACCGCCGACGCACCCCGGCGCGTCGAAAGCGAAGCCGAGGTCCGTCGGTCGGAAGGTCTTGCGCGCCAGGCCCGCGCCCGACCCAATCCGACAATCGGCATATTGACCGAGAATATAGCCGGATCATCGCCCTATCGGGGGTTCGACCGCGCCGAGACGACGCTGCAATATAGCCAGCCGCTGGAAATCGGCGGCAAGCGTTCGGCGAGGATTGCGGCCGGAGAGGCGGCCGTCGCCGCGTCCCGCGCCCGCGATCGTGATGCGCAGATCCGCTACGCTTATGATCTCGCGCGCGGTTATGCGGCAGCTGAGGTTGCCGACCAGAGGATAACGCTGGCCGAAGGCGAGGTCGAGCAAGCGCACAACATCCTGCGCGCCGCTCGGGCCCTGGTCGATGCCGGCAAGGAAGCGCGACTGCGCGCCTTGCAAGCAGAAGCCGCGTTGAATGCGGTCAGCGCTGATCTTGAGGCGGCAAAAGCGGATCGCATTGCCGCTTATGCCCGTCTCTCCGCACTTTCCGGCGTCGAGGAGACCTTTACCGGCTTGTCAGAGTCGCTCTTGGCCGTGCCCGTCGCGGCATCGACTTATGGCCCCATCGATCCGATGACGAGTTCATCCTATCTCGCCGCTCAGGCGGAGCGCGAGGCCGCCGAGCGCCGCCTGACCGCCGAACAGAAGCGGGCAATCCCAGATCTGACGGCGATCGTCGGAGTGCGGCGTCTCGACTATGAGAATGCCACCGCTCTGACAGCGGGGGTCTCGATCCCGCTCAACATCTTCGATCGCAATCGCGGCAACATCGCCGCCTCGCAAGCGGAGGCACAGGCAGCCGCCGCAAGGTTGGCCATGGCCCGCAACGACGCGATTGCCGAAGCCCGCGCAGCACAAGCGCAGATTGTAGCCGCACAGTCGCGCGTCGCTGCCGCCGAGGCGTCGCAGGGAACCGCAGAAGAAGCCTATCGCCTGGCACGCATTGCTTATGAAGCCGGCAAGTCCCCGCTCGTCGAGTTGTTGAACGCCCGTCAGGGCCTCGGTGCGGCGCGAGGCATCGTTCTCGATGCCAAGGTGGCCAGCTTCCAGGCACGCGCGCAACTCGCCCGCCTTCAGGGGCGAACCATTTCCGGAGATGAGATCCAATGAACCCCGAACACAACAAGCTTTATGCCGGGGCCGCGATCGGTCTCGTCCTCGCTGCCCTTGCCGGTTTCGGCATCGCCAGAATGACGGGGCCGACGGGGCCGAGCGCCGATACGGAGACAGCCGCCACTACTGCTCCAACCGACACCATCGCGATCACTGAGGACGGCATCAAGACCTCCGGGATTGGCGTTGCACCCGCAGCAGCCGGCGGCGTCGCCGGCATCATTCTCGCCAGTGCAACCGTCGAGGCAACGCCCGACGCCGAAGCGGTGCTCACCGCCCGGGCATCGGGCACGGTTACCCGGATCTTCAAGCGGATCGGCGATCCGGTCAGCGCGGGTGAGACGATCGCCCTGGTCGAGAGCCGCGATGCATCGGCGATCGCAGCCAATCGCAGTGCCGCCGCCGCGCGGGTTACGCTTGCGAGCCGGCAGCTGGCGCGCGAGCGAACGTTGCTCAACCAAGGGGTCTCGCCCCGGGCCGACTATGAGACCGCCGAAGCCAATCTCGCGGTCGCCCAGGCCGAAGCCCGGCAAGCGAGTGCTGCTGGCAGTGCGGCAAAGGTCGCGGGCGATGGCAGATCGGTTGCGGTGGTGAGCCCGATCTCTGGCCGAATAACATCCGCACCCGGCAATCTCGGCGCGTTCGTCCAGGCCGAGACCGAGCTGTTTCGTGTCGCGGACCCGCGCCGCTTGCAGATCGAAGCGAGCGTACCGGCGGCAGGCGCCTCGCGCGTGAAGGCAGGCGACAGGGTCGAGCTGACAACCAATGACGGCCAGAAGGTCGAAGGCCGGGTTCGCTCCGCCACCGGTGTGGTCGACCCGCAGACGAGGCAAGCAACGGTCATCGTGACACCTAGCGGCGGCGGCGGCCTGATCACGCCGGGCCAGCTCGTCCAGGCGCGTATCTTCGCCAGCGGCGGCGGGGCAGCCTCGGGCGTTAACGTGCCGCAGGATGCGGTCCAGACGATCGGCGACCGCTCGGTGGTGTTCGTGCGGACCCGCCAGGGGTTCAAGGCGCAGACCGTGCGCGTTGGAACGCGCAGCGGCGGCATAGTCGAGATCGTCTCGGGCCTTCCTGCAAACATCATGATCGCCACGACCAACGCCTTTCTGCTCAAGGCCGAGCTTGGCAAGGAGTCGGCGGAATGATCGCGCGGATATTAGGCCTCTCGGTCAGGGCGCGATGGGCCGTCGCCTTCGTCACCTTTCTCGTCGTCCTGTTTGGCGCCTGGCAGATTACATTGCTGCCGATCGATGCCGTGCCTGACGTCACCAATCGCCAGGTGCAAATCAACAGCTTCGTGCCCACCCTGGGTCCGGTCGATATGGAGAAGCAGGTCACTTTCCCGGTCGAGACCGCCCTTGCCGGTATTCCCGGCCTACAAATGACCCGCTCGCTCACGCGCAACGGATTCAGCCAGGTCACCGCCGTTTTCAAGGACAGCACCAACATCTATTTCGCTCGACAGCAGGTCACTGAGCGGCTCGCGCAAGCCAAGGACAGCCTGCCAACCGGGGTGCAGCCTCAACTCGCGCCGCTGACCACGGGCCTCGGCGAGATCTTCATGTTCAGCGTGGCGTTCAAGCATCCCGACGGCAAGGGTGTGAAGGTCATCGACGGTCAGCCGGGTTGGCAGACCGACGGTTCATATTTGACGCCCGAGGGCGAGAAATTGACCACGGTGGTGGCCAAGGCCGCTTATCTGCGCACGGTCCAGGATTGGATCATCCGTCCGCAGATGCGGACCGTTCAGGGTGTCGCCGGTGTCGATTCCAACGGCGGCTATGTGAAGCAATATGTCGTCGAGCCTAATCTGACGGCGCTGGCCTCCTACGGTGTCTCAGTCACTGAGCTGGCTGACGCACTTGAACGATCGAACCTGTCGGCGGGCTCCAATTATGTCCGCCGGGCCGGGGAATCCTTCCTCGTCCGCGCTGATGCACGGTTGCGCTCGGTCGCCGACATAGAAGAGGCCGTGATCGCCACGCGTGCCGGCGTGCCGATACGCGTGAAGGACGTCGGCCAAGTCGTCATCGGAGGCGCGGTGCGAACCGGGTCCGGCAGCGTCGGAGGATCGGAAGCGGTCATCTCGACGATCTTGATGCTCACCGGCGAGAACAGCCGCATCGTTGCCAATCGCGTCGCCGACAAGCTGGTCGAGATCAACAAGACCCTGCCGCCCGATGTTATCGCAAGCCAGGCCTATAACCGCTCGAAACTCGTCAATGCGACCATCGCCACGGTCGAGAAGAACCTGATCGAAGGCGCGTTGCTGGTTATCGTCGTGCTGTTCCTGCTGCTCGGCAACATCCGCGCGGCGCTCATTACGGCGGCGGTGATTCCGATCACCATGCTGATGACCGCGGCAGGCATGAATGAATTGGGTGTTTCGGGCAATCTGATGAGCCTCGGCGCGCTCGACTTCGGCCTGATTGTCGATGGCGCCGTCATCATCGTCGAAAACGCGCTCCGGCGTCTCGCGGAGCGGCAGCACAAGGAAGGAAGACTCCTAACCCGGCTCGAACGGCTCACCGAGACCACCCATGCCGCGCAGGAGATGGTCCGGCCGACTGTCTACGGCCAAGCCATCATCTTCCTCGTGTTCATACCGCTGCTCACCTTCCAGGGCGTGGAGGGCAAGACGTTCGCGCCAATGGCGATTACGTTGATGCTGGCGCTGGCCAGCGCGTTCATCTTGTCGATCACGTTCGTGCCGGCGATGGTCGCGTTGCTGGTGACCGGCAAGGTCAGCGAGACCGAGGTCAAGCCGATCCGCTGGTTCAAGGAAAAGTATCAGCCGGCGCTCACCCGCGCCGTGGCGCGGCCAATGCCGTTCATCTTCGGCGGCGTGGGCGTGTTTGCCGCAGCGGTTCTGCTGTTCGGCACGCTCGGACAGGAGTTCATGCCGCAGCTCGACGAGAAGGACATCACGGTCACCAACTCCCGTATTCCGTCCGCCTCGATCGACCAGTCGACCGCGATGCAACTCCAGATCGAAAATGCGCTCAAGACGTTGCCGGAGGTGGCACTGGTATTCTCAAAGAACGGCAATGCCGATCTCGGGACCGATCCGATGCCGCCGAACGCTTCGGACACCTATGTCATCCCCAAGCCTGAAAAGGAGTGGCCCGCCGAGGTCAAATCCAAGGAGGATATCCTTCGGCGGATCGAGGAGCGGATGAAGCCGCTGATCGGCAACCGCACGGAGATCCAGCAGCCGATCCAGATGCGGTTCAACGAGCTGATCGCGGGTGTGCGTTCCGACGTCGCGGTCAAGCTCTATGGGGACGATCTCGATGCCATGAGCGAGGCGGCCGGTTGCATTGCGACCGCACTTCGGACCATTCCAGGTGCGGCCGACGTGCAGGCGGAACAGACATCGGGCGCACCGACCTTCGACATCAAGGTCGATCGCCAGGCGGCGGGCCGTTACGGCCTGTCGGTCGAAGAGGTCGCCGCTACGGTCGCAGCTGCGTTGGGTGGACGTGAAGCCGGCTTGTTGTTCGAAGGAGATCGGCGGTTCGATGTGGTGGTGCGTCTGCCTGACGCGCAGCGCGACGATATCGAGACGCTGGGCTCGATCCCGGTCATGCTGCCGTCCAATGGTGCCGGGAATGCGCGTTCCATTCCGCTCAGCGAGGTTGCGCGATTCACCTACACCGAGGGGCTCAATCAGATCAGCCGCGAGAACGGCAAGCGGATGGTGGTCGTCCAGGCCAATGTGCGCGGTCGCGATCTTGGCGGGTTCGTTTCGGAGGCTCAGGCGAAGATCGCCGATGTAAAACTACCCGCAGGCACCTTCATCGAGTGGGGCGGCCAGTTCGAGAGCCTTCAATCCGCCTCGGCGCGGTTGGCGATCGTCGTGCCGCTTTGCTTCGTCCTGATCTTTGCGCTGCTCTACATGGCGCTGGGCGGTGCCTGGCCGGCTCTGGTCGTGTTCACGGCCGTTCCCTTGGCTTTGGCCGGAGGTGTGTTCGCTTTGGCCCTGCGGGGGATACCCTTCTCCATCACGGCATCGGTCGGGTTCATCGCGCTCTCGGGTGTAGCGGTCCTCAACGGACTGGTGATGATGAGCGCGATCCGCAAGCGGCTTGACGACGGCGAAGGGATCGACGGCGCTATCATCGGCGGCGCGATCGAACGCGTGCGGCCGGTGCTGATGACTGCCTTGGTCGCGAGCCTTGGCTTCATTCCAATGGCGCTCGCCACCGGCACAGGAGCGGAGGTGCAGCGACCGCTGGCGACCGTGGTGATCGGGGGGCTCATCACCTCGACCGCGCTGACTCTACTCGTTCTTCCGGCAATATCGGCTTTGATGTTCCGAGTATTGGAAAAACGAAAAGCTGCCAAACGACCGCCCGCCCAACTGGCGGAGGCGTGAAGGTGGGCCGCCCTTGCGACGGGCGCAGGGGCGGTCGCCTTTTGCGATCAATACCGCCGCGACCGTTCATGTCGCGGCGACAAGTCCTTGGCTAGGCCACCTTCATTGGCACTGGTTCGGAGCCGCTTTTGCCCTGGAGATGTTAGCGACGACCGAGAGTGCGCTTGGTCAAGAACAGGCTGGAGCGGGTAAAGCCCGGTGCGCCATTTTGCATAGCGTTGTGAAGCTACGTTGCATCAACATTCAATTGACGCCTACCTAGGGAGGTCGAAGCTAATAGAGGGTTTTATCGATGTCCGGATCTCTCAGCATCGGCAAGCTTGCCGCCGCAACGGGAACGAAGGTCGAGACGATCCGCTATTACGAGAGCGCCGGCCTGCTGGCCGCGCCGGAGCGGACGAAGAACAATTATCGCGCCTATTCGCCGCAGCACCTCGCACGGCTCAGCTTCATCCGTCGCGCGCGGGCGTTGGGTTTTTCGCTCGATCAGGTCCAGGCGCTGCTCGGCCTGGCCGATCAAAAGGACATATCCTGCTCCGCGGTGGATCTGATTGCGCGGGAGCATCTCGCCGAGATCGATCGCAAGCTCAGGGATTTGGCGACGCTCCGGTCCGAACTCAGCAACCTGATCGTCCAGTGCGGGCACGGCACGATCTCCGAATGCCGCATCATCGAGACATTGGCGCCGGAAGCTCAGCGCCCAGAGTGAGGCCTGTTGTGCGCCCACTATTGCAACTAAGTCGCAAAAACTGCTTGACCCTCTAGCGGCTAGAGGGTTTATCAGGCCGGAATGTCCTGCCTAGACCTTCGCGAATTTCGCCATTCCGGACTTTCCCTTATGCATGCGCCGATGCCATCGATCCGGCGCGCCATAGCAGTCCTGGCGGCAGTCCTTTGCCTGGTCGCCGTCAGTGGCGTTGCTCGCGCCGATACTGCCGACGTGCAGACGGCATGGCGGCTGCTCGACTATGTGGCGGTCGACTATGGCGGTGCTGTTAGCGGTGGCCGGGTCAAAAGTCCTACCGAATATGCCGAGATGACTGAATTCGCGGCTTCGGTTTCCACCCGCCTCGCGGCCCTGCCGCCCGCACCGGCGCGCGGACAGTTGATCGCGGGCGCAACCCGGCTCCAGGGTTTGATTGCCGCGAAAGGCACCCCCGAGGAAGTCGCCCGCATCGCCCATGGCCTCGCCGCCGATCTACTCAAGGCCTATCCGGTGCCCCTCGCGCCGAGTAAGGCTCCCGACCTGACCCGCGGCGCCTCCTTGTTCGCGCAGAATTGCGCGAGCTGCCACGGCATGACCGGGGATGGGCATGGCCCCGACGCCGCGAAGCTCAAGACGCCGCCAATCGCTTTCAGCGAAATAGCGCGCGCGCGGCAGCGCAGCCCCTTCGCGCTCTATCAGGTCATCGACCAGGGCATCGACGGCACGGCGATGCAGAGTTTCGCGAACCTTTCGAGCGACGATCGCTGGGCGCTGGCCTTCTATGCCGGCCGCTTCGCGTTTTCCGATGCCGCTGCGAAGGAAGGCGAAGGATTGTGGAAGGACGATCCTAGCCTCCGTCAGCGGATTCCCGACCTGACGGCGTTGGCGGGTCTCACTCCGGAAACACTCGCCAAGAGCATTGGGACCGGGCAGGCCGATGCGATCATTGCTTATCTGCGCCGCCACCCCGAAGCGGTCGTTCAGCAGGCGCCCGGTTCACTCGATGTGGCACGCGCGAAGCTTGGACAGAGCCTCGCGGCCTATCGCGCGGGCAATCGCCACGCCGCGCAGGGGCTGGCGTTGTCGGCTTATCTCGACGGATTCGAGCCGCTCGAGCCCATGCTGACCGCGCGTGATGCAACGCTCATGGGGCATATCGAGAGCGCCATGGGCGAATTCCGGGCATCGCTCCAGCAAGATCGCCCCGCCGATGAGGTTGCCACGCGCGTCCAGGTGCTCGACGGCCTGTTCGACGACGCCGACGCGGCATTGTCCCCCGACGCGGCGAGCAGTGCATCGACCTTCCTGGGCGCTTTCACCATCCTGCTGCGCGAGGGGCTCGAAGCCCTGCTGATCGTCGTTGCGATGATCGCTTTCCTACGCAAGGCTGAGCGGCCCGAAGTGCTGTCCTACGTTCATGGGGGCTGGATCAGTGCCCTGGCGGCGGGTGGCGTGACCTGGGCGATCGCGACCTATGCGATCGGGATCAGCGGTGCGAGCCGGGAGCTTACCGAAGGGTTCGGATCCCTCTTCGCGGCCGTCGTCCTGCTCTCCGTTGGGATCTGGATGCATGGCAAGGCGCAGGCGGACCAATGGCAACGCTACATTCGCGAGAAGATGTCGCGCGCGCTGTCGCGGCAGTCGGCCTGGTTCCTGTTCGGCCTCGCCTTCATCGTCGTCTATCGCGAGGTGTTCGAGACGATCCTCTTCTACACCGCGCTCTGGACCCAAGGTAACGGCGGCATGATGCTGGCGGGCGCCGGCTCAGCGGTCCTGCTGCTCGGGCTCATCGCCTGGGCCATGCTGCGCTACAGCCGCGACCTGCCGATCGCGAAATTCTTCGCCTATAGTGCGTGGCTGATGGCGATCCTCACCGTCGTGCTCGCCGGCAAGGGCGTGGCCGCGCTTCAGGAAGCCGGCGTCATCGACATCGCGCCGCTCGTTGGCGGGGTCCGCATTTCGATGCTCGGTATCTTCCCGACCTGGCAGTCGATGGCCGCCCAGTTGCTTATGCTCGTCGCTGTGGTTGGCGGTTTCATCCTAAACCGGCAACGATCCGCCGTGGCAGCCGGCTGATGCGGTTGTCGCCGACGCGCAATATTCTTCTTGACCCTCTAGTAACTAGAGGGTGCATAGGGGTCTGATGATGTTTGCGCGAATTCATTATCATGGTCTGTAACAGCTGCCAGTCGGACGCGCCGCCGACCCCCGATCCGCGTTGGCGCCGCATGTTGTGGATCGCGCTTGCGATCAATCTGGCGATGTTCGCGGGCGAGATCGTGGCGGGTATCGCCTCGGGATCGCGCTCGCTGCAGGCGGACGCGCTCGATTTTCTCGGCGATTCCGCTAACTATGCGATCAGCCTCGGGGTCGCCGGCATGGCGCTAGGCTGGCGGTCGCGGGCCGCTTTGCTCAAGGGCGGGACGATCCTCGCCTTCGGCCTCTATGTTCTCATCACGACGGTGCTTGCGGCGCTGGGCCGGGGCGTGCCGCAGGCTGAGACAATGGGGATCGTCGGCGTGATTGCGCTCATAGCCAACGGCAGCGTCGCACTCATGCTCTATCGGTACCGGAGCGGCGACGCGAACATGCGTTCGGTCTGGATCTGTTCACGCAACGATGCGATTGGCAATCTTGCCGTCCTGCTCGCGGCAGCGGGCGTGGTCGGTACAGGCACCGCCTGGCCGGATCTCGCGGTCGCCCTGATCATGGCTGCTTTGGGTATTTGGGGTGGCCTGCAGATCATCCGCCAGGCGCGCGCAGAGCTGTCGCCGAAACCCTCTGTCGAAAGTCCGGCACAACATTCGCTGGCCTCTACGAGCCTATAGTTGCTAAAGGGCGCGTAGATGCATCGACTGACGATCCTTTTTGCTTGTCTGGCCGTGTTCCTGTCCCTTGGGATGGGGACGGTCGCGCATTCAATGGAACCGATCGTCTGCATCGATGCCAATAGCGCCGCCGAGATCGGACATACCGATGGCGATGGCGACCAGGTGCCTGCCGATAGCGACAGGGGCTATCCGCACCATCATGGCAGTTGCCATGGCCATCATGTCGCGACGCCAATGGCGAAAGCCGAATCCGGCGCCCAGGATCGGGACGCATCGATCATGCGGCCGACACAGGTGGTAGCCCTGGTGGCGGCACCTGCCGATTCGGCCCTGCGACCTCCACAAGCCTGACGATTCCCTAGCTCCCGTCGGCATCGACCGGCGGGCTCTCAAGGTTCGTCAGGAGTTCTTCATCCATGCATCGTGTCATCGCGGCCCTATTGGCCGTAACGTCCTGCGCGTCGATCGCGCAGGCGCAGACGGCCACATCGCCGCCGTCTGCCAATCTGCCCGTATTCACGTTGGAGCGTGCGCGCACCCTCGCCGGGGGTAGCTCCCCCAATATCGATGCCGCGAGCGCCGACCTGCGCGCCGCCAGCGCGGCCCGCACCATTGCGGGCCTCCGGCCCAATCCAGAAATCCAGGTGCAGTCAGAGAATGTCGCGGGGACCGGCGACTATCGCGGTCTTCGCAGCGCCGAGACCACCGCAAGTCTTGCTTTGCCGATTGAACTGGGCGGTAAGCGGTCGGCCCGGATCGCGGTCGCCGATTCCCGCAGCAATCGATCTCGCATCGATGCGGCTATCGCGGTTGCAGACCTCAATCTGCGCATATCTCAGGCCTATATCGAAGCTGCCGCAGGCGAGCGACGCGTGGACATCGCCCGCCAGCAAGCAGAGATCGCTGGCAATGCCTTCAGGGCGGCGCGCATCCGCGTGACCGCAGGGGCGGGGGCACCGATCGACCAGCAGCGTGCTGATGTGCTGCGTGTCAACGCAGAGCTTGGGTTGGAACGCGCAATCCGTGAGGCGGAAGTGGCGCGCGGCAATCTCGCGCGCCTGATCGGTCAACCTATCGACGGTGCGCTTGATCTGGTCTGGTTCGATCGCATCGGCGGCTACGGGCCTACGATGCCGCTTACCCCCGACGGAACCTTGGCGCTCGCCGCTGCACAGGCTGACGTGACTACGGCCGGCGCCCAGGTTCGGCTCGCGCGATCCCAGCGCGTGCCCGACATCACGATCAGCGCCGGCGCGCGTCGTCTTGCGCAAACCAATGACATGGCGGCGGTGGTAGGGATCGCCATCCCCTTACCTGTCTTCAACAACGGTTCCGCTGCTGTGAGCCAGGCCCGTGCCGAACAGGATCGCGCCGACGCCAATCGCAGACTGGCAATCATTGAGGCCGAGCAGGCGATCGCTGGCGCACAGGCCCAGCTCGCTAACGCCGCGGCGACGGCCAGATCGACGGGCGGTCCCGGTCTCGCTGCGGCCTTGGAGGCCGCACGGATTGCTCGTGTCGGTTATGCCCAAGGCAAGTTCAGCCAACTCGATCTGCTGGAGGCGGAAAGAACCCTTGCCGAGACGCGCGCAGCGTTCACCGACGCATTGGCCGGCTATCACGATGCCGAGGCGCGACTTGAGCGACTGACCACCCCTGCACCTGAATTGGGGGCGCGCTGAGCAATGCTGCGTTCGCTCCCGACGGTGCGCACGAACGCGCACTTCCCCATCATAACGGCGGCATATGCGCTGCCGATCGCCGGGCCGTTGTGCTCAGGCCAGCCCCATTCCGGAGATATCCTATGATCCAAGACAAGCGCCTTTTGGGCGGCGTGGCGGGTGCCGTGTTGTTCGCCGCTGTCGGCGGTTTTACCGTCGCACGCTGCACGAGCGACACCCCCGCGGCCACGACCGAGTCTGCTGCTAAGAGCGACGGGACCAAGGTCGATGCGACCGCCGATACGATTACGATGACCGCGGCCGCGATCAAAGATGCCGGCATTGTCACCGAGACGATCACCGCAGGCGGGCTTGGCGCGGAGATCATCTCGCAGGCCGTCATCACCCCTTCGCCAACCGGTGAGGCCATCGTGACCGCAAGGGCGGGCGGCGCCGTAACGCGTGTCCTGAAGCGGCTCGGCGATCCGGTTCGCGCCGGCGAGGCGCTGGCAGTGGTCGAAAGCCGCGACGCCGCACAGATAGCGGCTGATCGCACCGCCGCGGGCGCCAAGGCAACGCTGGCGCAAAAGGCGTTGGCCCGCGAACGCTATCTGTATGACCAGAAGGTATCCGCCCGCGTCGATCTGGAGACCGCGCAGGCGGAAGCGGCATCGGCCGCCGCCGAAGCCCGACGCGCGTCGGTGGCAGCGGGCGCAGCGAACATTACGTCCGATGGTCGCGGCGTTGTTCTGGCAAGTCCGATCTCGGGCCGCGTGACGGCAATGAAGGTTAGTCTCGGAGCCTTTGTGCAACCGGAGACGGAGCTTTTCCGAGTTGCCGATCCGCGTCAGATTCAAATCGAAGCCGCAGTTGGCGCTGCCGATGCCGCTCGCCTCGAGGCAGGCGACAAGGCGATTGTCGAACTGCCTGATGGCCGTACAGTCGATGCGCGGGTGCGGGCAGTGACCCCCACGCTCAGCGGCGAGACGCGAGCAGCCACGGCCGTCCTTGACGTGACCAGCAGCCTGCTTCAGCCCGGTCTTGCGGTTCGGGTGCGGATGATCCCGAGCCGGGGCGTGACGTCCAGTGCGATCGTCGTTCCCGAAGAAGCGGTTCAGTCCGTCAACGGTCGCGATGTCGTGTTCGTGCGCACCGCCAACGGCTTCAAGGCGACACCCGTGACGACCGGCCAGCGCAGTGCCGGCCGGATCGAAATCGCATCAGGTTTCCCCGCTGGCCAGGCCATCGCGACCCGCAATGCCTTCTTGCTCAAAGCCGAGCTCGGCAAGGGCGCAGGCGAGGAGGAATAAACCATGATCGCGAACCTAATGGCGCTATCCGTCCGCGCACGCTGGGCGGTCGTTCTCCTCTTTCTCATCATCGCTGGCTTCGGCGCTTGGCAGCTCACCAAGCTGCCGATCGATGCCGTTCCCGACATCACGAACAACCAGGTCCAGATCAACACGGTCGAACGCGGGCTCTCGCCGATCGAAATCGAAAAGCGCGTAACCTTCCCGATCGAGACGGCTCTTGCAGGCATTCCCGGCCTGGAAACCACCCGCTCGCTCTCGCGCAACGGTTTCAGCCAGGTCTCGGCGATTTTCACCGACAAGACGGATCTCTATTTCGCCCGCCAACAGGTTAGCGAACGACTGACCCAGGCGCGCGATACGCTTCCCGAAGGCGTGCAGCCGCAGATCGGTCCGGTGACGACCGGCCTTGGCGAAGTGCTGATGTATTCGGTCGACTTCGCCAATCCCGGTGGGAAAGGCGCGACGATCCGCAATGGTCAGCCCGGCTGGCAATCGGACGGGAGCTTCCTGACCACAGAGGGGGGGCGGCTGACGGACGAAGTGGGACGTGCTGCCTATCTGCGAACCGTGCAGGACTGGATCATCCGTCCCCAGCTGCGCACGGTGCAAGGTGTCGCGGGGATCGACTCGATTGGCGGCTACGCCAAGCAGTATATCGTCGAGCCGGATCCCGTGAAGCTGTCCTCCTATGGCATTTCCTATTCCGAGCTCGCCAAGGCGCTCGAAGCGTCCAACCTCGCAGTGGGCGCCAACTACTTCAATCGGGGAGGTGAGGCGTTTCTACTGCGGGCGGATGCGCGTATTCGCGATATCGACGAGATTGCGGACGCCATCGTCGCCACGCGCGGCGGCTTGCCGATCGCCGTCAAGGACGTCGCCAATGTGAAGATCGGCGGTGAACTGCGCACGGGCGCAGCGAGTCAGAACGGCCATGAGGCCGTGATCGGCACCGCGCTGATGTTGATCGGCGAGAATAGCCGCGTCGTCGCGCGCGCTGTCGGTGAACGGCTGGATGGTATCGGGAAGTCGCTGCCGCCGGGTATCAAGGTGACTACGGTTCTCGACCGGTCGAAACTCGTCAATGCGACCGTCGCAACGGTGCAGCGGAACCTGATCGAGGGCGCTATCCTCGTCGCGGCTGCTCTGTTCCTGCTGCTCGGCAATGTTCGCGCCGCGATCATCGCGGTTCTCATCATTCCTTTTTCGTTCCTGATGATGGCGATCGGCATGAACGCCTTCCGCGTCCCAGGCAATCTCATGAGCCTGGGTGCGCTCGACTTCGGCCTGATCGTCGATGGCGCGGTCATCATTATCGAAAACTGCCTGGCGCGGCTCGCCCACCGTCAGGAGCATGAAGGACGGCTGCTCAACTTGCGCGAGCGGCTCGAGGAGACCATGCGCGCGTCTCAGGAGATGATCAAACCGACCGTGTTCGGTCAAGGTATCATCCTGCTCGCCTTCGCGCCGCTGCTCATGTTCACCGGGGTCGAGGGCAAGACCTTCTCGCCGATGGCGATCACGATCATGCTCGCATTGATCGCGGCGTTCATCCTTGCGCTCACCTTCGTTCCGGCGATGGTAGCCCTCTTGATCCGGGGCAAGGTCTCGGAAAAGGAAGTCTGGATCATCGCCAAGACAAAGGCGCGCTATGCGCCCTTGCTCGACAAGGCAGTCGCGCGACCGTGGCCGTTCATCGGTGCCGGCTTCGCCTTCTTTGCTGCCTCGGTCATGGTGTTCGGTTTCCTCGGGCAGGAATTCATCCCGCAGCTGGATGAGAAGAACGTCGCGCTGGCATCGAGCCGCGTGCCCTCGGTTTCCCTCGAAAAATCACTGTCGATGCAGCGGGAGGTGGAGCGCGCTGTGACCAACCTGCCCGAGGTAGAACTCATGTTTTCCAAGACCGGCACCGCAGAGGTCGCAACCGATCCGATGCCGCCGAATATCTCCGACGGCTTCGTGATCCTCAAGCCGCAGGATGAATGGCCGGAGGGCGTAAATACGAAGGCCGATGTGCTGCAGCGGATCGAGGAACGAGCGAGCGCGAAGATCGGCAATGCCTTCGAGGTCAGCCAGCCCATCCAGCTCCGTTTCAACGAGCTCATTGCGGGGGTACGCGGCGATGTCGCGATCAAGCTCTATGGCGATGACCTCGACAAGATGGGCGCGGCCGCGCAAGCGATCGTCCGCGCGCTCCAGACGGTTCCTGGTGCTGCGGACGTGAAGGCCGAGCAGACCAGTGGTTCGCCGACGCTCGACGTGAAGTTCGATCGTGCGGCGATCGCGCGTTACGGCCTTACCATCGAGGAAGTCGCCGACACAGTTGCGGCCGCAATGGGTGGCCGGGAGGCGGGTTTGCTCTTCGAGGGCGATCGCCGCTTCGAGGTGACCGTCCGGGTGCCTCCGGCTACCCGAGAGAGCCTAGATGCCCTGGCCGCACTCCCGGTTCTGCTTCCCCAGGAAGCCGGGGGTCATCGGGGATCCGTCCCCCTCTCGCAGGTCGCGCAGTTCCGGTTCAGCGAAGGGTTGAACCAGATCAGCCGCGAGAACGGCAAGCGACGCGTGGTCATCCAGGCCAATGTGCGCGGTCGCGACGTCGGTTCCTTCGTCGCCGAGGCGCAGGCCAAGGTCGACAAGCTGGCCTTGCCGTCGGGCTCCTATCTGGAATGGGGTGGCCAGTTCCAGAACCTGCAAGCGGCTGCGCAGCGGCTGTCGATTGTCGTGCCCTTGTGCTTCCTGGCGATCTTTGGCCTGCTCTATATGGCGCTGGGCGGCCTTGCCCGGGCAGCGTCGGTGTTCCTTGCGGTCCCCTTAGGCCTCGCGGGCGGCGTGTTCACGCTCTGGCTGACGGGCATCTCCTTTTCCGTTTCCGCGGCGGTAGGGTTCATCTGTCTCGCCGGTGTAGCGGTCCTGAACGGCCTCGTCGTGATGACCGCGATCCGCGAGAAGCTTGAAGCGGGTGTCGAACTCAGTCGGGCGATCGTCGAGGGGACGTTCGAGAAGGTTCGGCCGGTTATCATGACCGGCTTCGTGCCGGCGATCGGCTTTGTGCCGATGGCGCTTGCCCATGGCACCGGCGCCGAGGTGCAGAAGCCGCTTGCGACGGTCGTGATCGGCGGCCTGATCGCGGCCACGATCCTGACGCTGCTCGTGCTTCCCGCCATTTCCAAGGTGGTGCTGGGATTAGGCGAGAAGATCGGTCGCCGCCCTGCAAAACAGCATGAAGAAGTGGCTCCGAATGCCTCACCAGCAACGGTATGAGAGAGGATAAGAAGATGAACGAACAATCAAAATTGCTGCGCATCTACACCGATGAATCCGCTTACTTCGGCGATCGCAAGGTGTTCGAGGTGGTCGCCACACGTGCGCGTGACGCGAAGATGGCCGGGGCAACGGTGCTTCAGGCGTTGGTCGGCTTCGGCCGATCAGCGCATGTCCACCGCCGACATGTCCTTGAGGACGACCAGTCGCTGGTTATCGAGATCGTGGACGGGGATGCACGGCTCCGCGCCTTTGTGGCCTCGCTCGCCGATGTCACCGGAATCGGCCTCATGACCCTGGAGATTGTCGAGATCGTGGGGGGCGAAGCCGCATGCATCGCTTCCAGCGACGTGCCGGGTGATGAGCAATGACCGAAAAACTGCGCCTGGAATTGCCGCTCCTCCTGCCGGAAGTCGAGGGTACAGCCGATAGCTGTGTTGCGCGTCTTGTGGCCAATCTGAGTGCGCGGGAGGGTGTTCGCGAGGCACATATCGTCGCGGCAGAGGGCGATGCGCCCGCAAAGCTTTGCGTCCATTATGACCCGGATTTCCTGTCTCTGCCGCGCATCCGCGAACTCGCCCAGAGCGAAGGCGCGAAGATCACCGAGCGATTTGGGCATCTGCGCTGGAATGTCGAAGGGATCTCCAACCAGCGCCGCGCGCGTACTGTCGCGGAACGACTGCGCCGTACTGCAGGAATCGTCGAGGCCGACGCCTCGGCATCAGGCAGTATCCGGCTCGACTTCGACCGGGAGGCCATTTCTGAGAGCGATATTCGCCGTCTGCTCGGTGAAATAGGGCTGAGCGTCCGCGCTGAGCCCGCGAGGGCATCGACCGCGCCTACGGAGCCCCACGCCCACGCCCGTCATGACCATGAAGGTGAAAAGGGTCATGAGGGCCATGATCATGGTGCGGGCAAGGAGCATGAGGGGCACGATCACGCCCATGGTGGGATGATATTCGGGGCAAATACCGAGATCATCTTTGCCATTTTGTGCGGTGTATTTGCTGCCATCGGATTTGGCGTGGAGAAGCTCACCAGCGCTCCGGCCTGGATACCGATGGCTGCCTACATTTTCGCCTACGGCTTTGGCGGCTATTTCACGCTGCGCGAGGCGATCGACAACCTGCGCATGAAGCGGTTCGAGATCGACACGCTCATGCTCGTGGCTGCTGGCGGCGCAGCCGCGCTGGGTGCCTGGGCCGAGGGCGCGCTGCTGCTGTTCCTGTTCAGCATGGGGCATTCGCTCGAACATTATGCGATGGGCCGGGCAAAGCGCGCCATCGAGGCGCTCGCTGAACTCGCGCCTCAGACCGCGCTTGTGCGGCGGGACGGGCAGACCCAGGAAATCGCTGTCGAGGAGCTCGCAGTCGGCGACATCGCGATCGTCAAGCCTAACGAACGCATGCCGGCCGACGGGTTCGTGATTGTCGGCACCTCGAGCGTTAACCAGGCGCCCGTCACGGGCGAGAGCATGCCGGTGGACAAACGGCCGGTCGATGATCCCGCAGGCGCTGCTGCGCAGCCCGACAAGGTTGGGGCGGCGCATCGGATCTTTGCAGGGACCATCAACGGCGCAGGCGCGATCGAGGTTCAAGTAACCCGCCTGTCCAAGGACACCACGCTTGCCAAGGTCGTGCAGATGGTCGGCGAAGCTGAGGCGCAGAAGTCGCCGACGCAGCGTTTCACTGATCGTTTCGAGCGGATTTTCGTGCCCGCTGTCCTGGCTCTCGTCGTGCTGCTGCTGTTCGCCTGGGTCGTCATCGACGAGCCATTCCGTGACAGTTTCTACCGCGCCATGGCGGTGCTGGTGGCGGCAAGCCCCTGTGCGCTCGCGATCGCAACGCCGAGCGCGGTGCTATCGGGGATCGCACGCGCTGCGCGCGGTGGCGTTCTGGTCAAGGGGGGCGGGCCACTTGAAAATCTTGGCACTCTACGCGCCATTGCCTTCGACAAGACCGGCACGCTGACCGAAGGCCGGCCCCAGATTACCGACGTTATTCCTGCTGACGGCGCCACCGAAGCGGATTTGCTGCGCGTTGCCATTGCCGTTGAGAGCCTGAGCGATCATCCCCTCGCTGCCGCCGTCGCAGCTGGCGGTCGCGAGCGGCTCGGTGAGGCGCCAATCCCGGCTGCGACTGACCTGCGCAGTATCACAGGCCGCGGCGTTCAGGCGGTGGTCGACGGGAAAGCTGTCCATATCGGCAGCCCCAAATTGTTCGGGGAGATCGATGGCGCGCCACTGCCGGAAGGCCTGCGGGATGCTGGCGTAAAACTTGAGGAGATCGGCCGGACGACGATGGTCGTCCGCAAGGGCGATCGCTATCTTGGCGTAATCGGACTGATGGACACTCCGCGCGGCGCGGCGGTCGCGACACTCGCACGGCTACGCGAACTCGGCATCACGCGCATGATCATGATCTCGGGCGACAACCAGCGCGTCGCCGATGCGATCGCCAGGGAGGTGGGGCTGGACGAGGCCTGGGGTGATCTCATGCCCGAGGACAAGGTGGCGGCCATCAAGAAGTTGAAGGCGCAGGACAAGGTGGCGATGGTCGGCGACGGCGTCAACGACGCTCCGGCCATGGCCAATGCGACCGTTGGCATCGCGATGGGAGCGGCCGGCTCGGATGTCGCGCTCGAGACGGCCGACGTCGCCCTGATGGCCGATGATCTAACGCACCTGCCGTTCGCGGTTGGCCTCAGTCGGCAGACGAGCCGGATCATTCGCCAGAATCTCTATATGAGCCTTGGCGTCGTCGCTGTCCTGTTGCCGGCGACGATCCTTGGTCTCGGCATCGGTCCGGCTGTGTTGGCACATGAGGGCTCGACGCTCGTGGTCGTGTTCAATGCCTTGCGGCTGCTTGCCTTCAAGGATCGCGATCATGTTTGAGGTAGAGCATGTGACGTGCCTGTCGACGTCACCGCTGCGGGTGTGGACGGCGGTGTCCGACCTGGGCAGCTTTGCCAGGTGGCACCCCTTCATCCGGCTTTCGGGTGTCGCCTCAGAAGGGGCGAAGATCGGCTATACGTTCACCACCACCTTCCTGCGCAAGCCCCTGACTGCGCCCGCAACGATCACGCGGTTCCGCAAACCCTCGGAAATCGGCTGGAAGACCGGGATGCGGGGCCTGTTGATGTTTGAGGAAGCCTATCAGATCGACGCGATTTCCTCTCGAACAGAGGTCCGTCACACCACGCGCTGCTGGGGCCTCGTTTCGATTCTGGCTGCTCGCAAGATGAAAGGCCGCATCCTGGATAGCATGAAGGAATCGGACCGGGCTCTTGAGCGCTACCTCAGACCCGGCTCTCCGGTCGCGCGCCCACTTTCGCGCGGCGATCGCCGGGTTGCCAAGCGGAAGGCCCACTAGGTGTTCGTCGCGGCCACGGAAATTGGGCCTGCAGTGAGGCAGGTGCCACGACGCTCGCGATCTTCAGGGGCTCCTTTCCTGGCCGCAGCCCTTATTGTATCAGGCGCAGCAGGCTGCTCCAGCCAGGCACCCTCGTCCAATCCGCACGACGAAGATCATTTCGCCGGCACGAACCCGCAGATCATCGGGCGACACATCTATGAATGTGACGACGGCGCAAAAATCACCGTCGATTTCCTTGCCGACGGGCTGACGATCGAGATGCGTAGTTCGGCAGGCGGAAAGCCGGCGCGACTTGCGGCCCCGGGGCAAGGGCTGCGCTATATCGGCGATCGGATCACGGCCGATGCAACCGGCGGGCAAATGACGATCAACCGTCAAGGGTATGCGGCCCAAGCCTGTCGTCGGATCTAGGGCTCGCAGGAGAACGAATATGCTGGCGCTGCAATACACGCTCATTCCGGTGCTGGCGGTGATCCTGGGCTCGATATGGGCGAGTTGGCGTCAGCCGAGCGCCGCGTTCGTGAGCGCCATGCAGCACCTGGCGGCTGGTGTCGTGTTCGCGGCCGCCGCAGCGGAAATATTGCCGCAGGTCATGCACGAAGGGTCTCCGGTTGCGACCTTCATCGGCGGCGCCCTCGGCGTCGTGGTCATGCTGTCGCTCAAAGGCCTGGAAGGGCGGACCAAGGGGCCGGTGGCGATGCTGGGCGCGATCGGTATCGATATCCTCATCGATGGACTGGTGCTCGGGCTAGCGTTCGTCGCTGGCGCCAAGGCGGGCCTTCTGCTGACGATCGCGCTCACACTCGAAGTGCTATTCCTTGGCCTCACTGTGACTGCAGAACTTGGAGAGACGGTTCGGTCCAAGCGCAAAGTGATCGCGATAACGATCGGGCTAGCACTGTTGCTGCCGGTCGGTGCGCTGGTTGCGACCCCAGTAGCGGCATTTCCTCCCGTTGTGATCGCCGGTTTTCTAAGCTTTGGTTTGATGGCCTTGCTGTACTTGGTCACCGAGGAGTTATTGGTCGAGGCGCATGAAAAGCCCGATAGCCCACTCATCAGCGCGATGTTCTTTGTGGGGTTTTTGGGATTGCTGCTGATTGAAGAGATTATGGTCTAGCGTCTCGCGATGAGTGCGAGCACGCAGTTTGTTCCGATAATATATCTTATGTTAAATTATCGTTTGGTTTCAATTGTTTATGCAAATAACTCGGCCTGCCTTGCGATGCTAGTGCTATCGGCCCGCGAACCAATGAGCACTGACTTCGCGGCCGTGGTGAGGCTGTAAACGACCTGACGCTGCGCGCCGCGATTATGATGATCGACGCGATATCCCTGATAGTGGCGACGCAGCAAACCGGCCTTCACCAGCTCCGACACAGCGCGGCTGATATTTGCCTTGCCGGACGCGCGGACGCGCTGGCGCACTTCGTCCTCGACCATTGCCGCGGCTGCGTCTTGAGAGGCCGGCAACGACCCGGCAGCGGCAAGCTCATCGTACACGCGCTGCTCGAGGGACAATCTGCGAGGATCGCGTCGACCCATGGGTGACAGTGCATCGCACAGCCATTCGCGAAGTGGAATCAGCGCACCTTTTTTGGCGATAAGCGGCCCGGCGCTGCCATCGCCCCGGGCGACCTGCGCTATCAAATTCAGCACCATGAAAGCGTAGCGCGGACGCGATGAAGTTCGCGCCAGCACCTCCAGCAGGGACGGCATGTCCAAGTTGGAACGGCAAAATTCGGTGGCGGGGGCCTGCAACATAGCGGGAATGAATCAAGCACATATGGGGGTTGAAGTGAATCCCTAAACGGCATCAGCACGCATATTGTCGACTGTGACACTTTGCCCGAGGTAAAGTGTCACGCAGAGCATTTCACGAGACGGGCGCGAAGCGATGGACGGAGCCTTGGCTGCGAGGGGCGGAGTATGAGATGCAACTGGACCCGTTTTTCAATAGCTTCGCCGAATGGGGACTGGACGGAGATACGACTGACGCCACCTTCGCATGATGGCCAAGTCTCGAGATCAGGGTCGCCTTGGCGACATCAGTGCTTTCGAGGAACAATCCCGAGCGGCAACCACCCTCGATCAGCTTACCGCCCTGATTGATGCAACTATTCGTCAGTTCGGCTTTCGTTGGTTCGCGCTGTTGCACAATGTTGATTTGAAGCGACGTAGCAAGAACGCATTGATGCTCACGACTTATCCTGCGCGCTGGATTGAGGAGATCATCGAGACGCGGCTCTATATGGACGACCCGGTTCACGCGGCCTGCGCACGATCGGTCTCAGGTTTGACCTGGGACCGGATCGGCGACTTCATTCTGCCGACTGCCCGCCAGATATCGATCCTTGAACGGGGTCGAGCACATGGCTTGGCTTCAGGCTATTCGATGCCGATCAGGATGGCTGACGAACCTGACGCGATGTTTACCGTAGCGCGCCAATCTGGTGATGCTTTGTCCAGTGAAGACATGCTGACGGCCCGCCTGATTGGGACCACCGCGTTCGAATGTGCTCGTGAGTTACTGGACCCCGATGCACTCGCAAATGTGCCGGTGCCGCTCAGCCCGCGGCAGATCGATTGCATTGCTCTGGTCGCGCAGGGCAAGAGCGATTGGGAGATTGCGCAAATCCTTGGCCTGAGCCGAGATACCGTCCACGAATATGTAGAGGGCGCGCGCAGGCGATACGGCGTGCGCCGGCGCACGCAATTGGTGCTTCGTGCCGTCCGCGACGGACATCTCAATATTGACGCCCTCGTGTAGCAAATATTTCGGCGGCACATGATCTCTCTTGCCGAAGTGCAGGCATTCTGCACGGCGGCGAACGCCGCCTCGACCCCGCAAACCCTCATGCATGCCGTCCAAGAGATCACGGCACGGATGGGATTTCGATATTTCGCCTTGGTGCATCATATCGATCTCCTCGCGCCCGACGGCACGGGCATTCGCCTGGTTCACTATCCCCACGAATGGGTTGAGGCTTTCGAAGAGGGCCGCCTGTACGCTTCGGACCCGATCCATCGCGCCAGCCAAACGACGAATGTCGGTTTCGCATGGTCCAAAGTTGCGACCATGATCACGCTCAACGCGAGAGATCGTGCGGTACTCGCAGCGGCCAGGATCGCCGGCCTTGGAAATGGCTTTACGATTCCAGCGCACATTCCCGGCGAAACCAATGGTTCCTGTTCATTTGCCATGGGCGAAGGCGACGATATGGACGATGCACAACTACCGCTTGTCCAGTTGGTCGGCAGCTTCGCGTTTGAAGCGGCTCGCAAGATTGCCCATGCGGCCGCCTCGCCGATCCCGGCCGTGCCGCAGCTCACGGAGCGCCAAATTGAATGCGTAGCTCTCGTGGCGCGCGGTAAGACCGATTGGGAAATTGCCAGAATTCTCGGCGTCGGGGCGGAAACCGTTACGCAACACCTGAAGGATGCTCGCGATCGCTACGGCGTGACAAAGCGGACAATGCTCGCGATCCGGGCGTTGTTCGACGGAGCGATCAGCTTTGCCGATATCCTGCGGCGATGATCTCCCCAGTTCTGGGGATAACGGAAATCACGACAAGCTGATCGAATGATCGCCTCTGACAAGGAGGTTGATCATGGTTGTTACTGGAAATGGAATCGAACAGGCACTGGGCGACCGAGTGTTCCGGTCGATGTTTGAAGAACGAAAGCGCGTGTTCGTCGATTTGCTCGGATGGGACATCCCGACCCTCGCCGGCCGATACGAAATAGACCAATTCGATGATGATGAAGCGGTCTACATCGTCATTACTGACGACAGCGGAGAACATTGCGGATCTGCCCGGCTGCTTCGAACCGACCGACCGCACATTCTCGATACAATTTTCCCTCATTTATGCGAGGATGGGCCGCCGGCGGGGCCGGCCGTTCGGGAGATCACACGTTTCTGTCTGGCGCGCCGGTTGCGCGCGCGCGACCGCCTCGTCACCCGAAACCGCCTCATATCCGCTCTTGTTCGGCATGCGCTGCATCACGGCATCACTGCCTATACTGGCGTCGCCGAATGGGCGTGGTTTCAACAAATTCTCGCCTTCGGTTGGGTATGCGTTCCGCTGGGACTGCCGAGCATCAGCGATCCCCACAGCTTATCGGCGATGCGGATCGATATCTCGCCGGAGACGCCTCGCCTCCTTCGTCAATCCGGCACGTTCGAGCCGATCCATCTGATGGATCTAGATCGTGCGGCCGCCTGAGATACCGGAGATCACGACATGCCTACCAACTTGAAATATGTTGTGCCCGGGTCCGACGCTCAGCGGCGGTCTTGCGAGGCGCTGTTGAGAGACGGCTTCTGTGTCATGCCCGATCTCAAGCCACTGGCCGACGTAGAGTCGCTCGCTGACGATTTGGCCCCGCAGTTCGAGGCGACACCCTTTTGCTCAGGAGGCTTCTATGGCAGCCGAACAAAGCGCTTCGGAAGCCTGCTTAAGCGGTCACCGCATGCGGCCGGGTTTATCCAGCACCAACAGATCATTGCGCTGGCTGAGACGATACTCGGCCCATGGTGTGATACGATCCAGCTCAACCTCGCTCAGGCCCTCGAGCTGCATCCCGGTGCCCTCCCCCAGTTTCCTCACCGCGATCAGGACATGTGGCGCGGACAGACCGGCGAAGTTGAGTATCTGATCAACGTGATGTGGCCGTTCACCAACTACCGGCGGGACAACGGTACGACGCTCATATGGCCCCGCAGCCACGGCGCAAACGCATTATTATCCGATCCGCCGGAAGCGCCGGTTGCAGTGGAATGTAGTCCAGGATCTGCAATTGTATTCCTCGGATCAACCCTTCACGGAGCAGGTGGAAATCGGTCGGCTGACGTGCGCCAGGGAATGATCGTCAGCTACTGTCTTGGGTGGCTCAAGCCCTATGAAAATCAGTGGCTCGTATATCCCCCGAATGTGGCGCGGACATTCGCCCCTGATCTTGCGGCGTTGGTCGGATACCAGCAACACAGGCCCAATCTGGGCAATTACGAAGGACGCTGCCCCTCGATCCTGCTCCGCGCAAACACGCCGGAGCGCCTGGGCGCGGTGGACGCCCTGCGCCCTGACCAAGAGGAAGCGCTCGCCGAATTCCTGAAGGAGCAGCGCCACATTGGCGCCGCTCCGCATGGCGCATGATTCTGCGGCGATCCCCCTTTGTGGGGGGATTGCTCAAAACACGTCCGCCGGGCTCAAAAGAGTAGTGATTTTCAGAGGATAAACGTCGCCGCCTTTGCTTTGCACGGTGCTGCGACAAGGAGTGAAAGATGCAGCGCTTGCGTTTCGCCTTAGCCGCGCCCTGGTTGGCGATCTGCTTGCCGATAGCGCCAGCGCAGGCAAACGATCTCGGTTGCCAGGTTCTGCTGTGCCTCTCCAATCCTGGTGGCGCGACGCAGTACGGCGCCTGCATTCCTCCCATGACGAAGCTATGGCAACGCTTGGCAACCGGGGGCTCGTTCCCCGGTTGCTCGGGTGGCGGCGCTGCCAAGACCAAGGTTTATGATCGCGATTCCGCGACCCGCCGCCGAGTTGTGATGACGTTTAACGACGGGCGTCAGCAGACATATTCGTTGGCGAACATCGAAGGCCTGCCTGCAGCTGCGACTGAGCCGGGGACCACGCCACAGTGATCCTCGAAATCGCAACCGTGGTCGCCTTGTCGCGCCAATGCGCCCCATCGGTTGCGGTGGAGACCCTAGTTTCTTTGGTCCACACCGAGAGCCGCTTCAATCCCTACGCGATCGGCGTCAACGCCAAGGGGGTGAAAGCGCCCCACCCGGTCGATCGCCTTTCGGCGACCGCAGCCGCCCGATCGCTGATTGCCCGAGGCTACAACATCGACCTCGGCCTTGGCCAAATCAACAGCGCCAATCTGCGATGGCTCGGACTTTCTGTCGAAGACGCTTTCGATCCCTGCCGCAACCTTGCCGCCTCCGCGCGCGTGCTTTCGAGCAACTACCTGTCCGTCGCGCAGTCGAGCCCTACGACCGAAGCGGCCATCGCGACGGCCATGTCGATGTACAACACGGGCAGCCGTTCGCGTGGCTTTGGCAACGGCTACGTCGGCCGCGTCTACGCATCGTCGAGCCTAGTGATTCCGTTGATTAGTGGCGGAGCCGTCGCGCCAGTTGTGCAGGCCCCCATGCGATCGCAGGCCCCTGCCACGCCTCCGCTGGCACCGGTTTCGAGCGCCGCAGCGCGGGTCGATTGGAACACATCTGCGGGCGCACAGACAGCAGCTTTGATGGTCTTCGGGGGAGGCTCCAGCATTTCACCGAAAGGACAAGACGAATGACCGCCCAAGCTACTGCCCCGGGGCCATGGCTCACACCGCGCCGTCGCTCGATCGCGCAATATCTCGCCTTGTTCGTCGCGGTTTGCGCGGTGTCGTTGCTGCTCACCGACCCGGCATATGCCCAATCCGCCGATGGCATCACGTCGATGGCCGAGAACATCAAGACCTGGCTGACCGGCACATTCGCGAAGACGATCGCGGTGATCGCCGTCGTCATCGTCGGTTTCATGTTCTTTACGGGTCGAGCAAGCCTCGGGCTGCTGGTCACCGTGATCGTCGGCATCTTCATCGTGTTCAGCGCGCAGTGGATCGTCGATACCATCACCGGCGGCGCGTGAGCACGCGGTGGTGGACGACGAAAAGCTTAGGGAAGAGACCCTCTTTCTCGCGGTAACGCGGCCGACGATGTGGCTCGGCGTGCCGATCGAGGCGTCGCTGCCCATCGCGCTGGCCTCGTGTTTGACACTCATCATCACGGGCAACCCGCTCTACGCGGTTGCGCTGGCGGGCGCGTTCTTCGCCATCGCGCGCTTGATCGTGCGCCACGACGCCAATGCGTTTCGCCTCTTGTGGCTATGGACGACGACCAAGGCCCGTTGCTGCAACCGCGGTTGGTGGGGAGGAAGCTCCTATTCACCCCTGCCCGTCGATGGCGCCAAGCGTAGGGGATTTGCCCGTGGCTAGTCGCGCCTCCTCCTTGGGCGGAGCTTCGGCCCGGACCCCTTGGCGGGTACTAAAGAACGAGGCCGACCCCGCGCGCTACTTGCCCTATGCGCGCCATATCGACGACCACGTGATTGCGCTCGACGGCCGCGATCTCATGATGATGTTCAAGCTTGACGGTCTCGCCTTCGAAACAGCCGATCCCGTGCATCTCAACGACTGGCACGAGAAACTGAACGGCACCCTGCGCAATATCGCGGACGATCGCCTCGCAATCTGGACGCACATCGTCCGCCGCCCCATCACCGATTACCCGGAAGGCGAGTTCCGGTCGGCCTTCGCAGCCGATTTGGACGCAAAGTACAGGGCGCGCGTCACCGCCAAGCGCATGTTCGTCAACGAGCTATACCTGACGATGATCATGCGTCCTTCGGTAGGCTCGGCAGATCGCACCGGCGTCCTGCTGCGTCGCCTGTCGACAGCGCGAAAGGAAGGTCAGGAGGTCGACGAGGACGAACTCGCCCGTTTCGAGGACAAGGCCCGCGACATCGAGAAGCTGCTGGCCCGATGCCGGCTCCAGCGCCTCAGCCTCTACGAGCATAATGGCCTGATGTTTTCGCAGCCACTCGAGGTGCTCGAACTCGTAATGATGGGTCGCGCGGCCCGGGTGCCGCTGGTCCGCGGTCATCTTGGTTCCGCCATCTACGGCGAGCGCGTCATCTTCGGCCGAGAGACGGTGGAAGTACGTGCGCATGATGAAAGCCGCTTCGTTGGCCTGTTCGGCATTCGCGAGTATCCGGCGATGACCCGCCCTGGCCAGATGAACGCTCTGCTCTCGCAGGACTTCGCCTTTGTCGTTACGCAGTCCTTCGCGTTCATGGGAAAGGCGCGGGCTTCCGAGCGCCTCCGCCGTCGCCAGAACCAAATGGCTTCGACCGAAGACGCCGCGGCTAGCCAGGCTCTCGAGCTGGCTGATGCCGCCGATGATCTGCAGAGCAATCGCTTCGTCTTGGGCGAGCACCATTTCTCGCTCGCCGTCTTCGGGGAAAATCAGAAGCGTCTTGCCGAGAATCTCTCGACGGCGCGGGCTGCGCTAGCCGATGCCGGTCTCGTAGCGGCACGGGAAGGCCCGGCACTCGAGGCAGCTTTCTGGTCGCAGCTTCCGGGCAACTTCGCGTGGCGCGCCCGGCCCGCGGCGATCACCTCGCGAAATTTCGCCGCACTCTCACCCTTCCATACCTTCCCCGCCGGCAAGCCCGACGGCAATCACTGGGGCGCGGCGATCGCGCTAATGAAAACCGCCGCCCAATCCCCCTTCTATTTCAATTTCCATGTTAACGACCTTGGCCATACTCTAATTATCGGCCCCTCGGGTGGCGGCAAGACGGTGGTCCAGAACTTCCTGATGGCGCAGCTCGAAAAAACCGGCGCGCAGCAAATCTTCATCGACAAGGATCGGGGCGCTGAAATCTATGTGCGCTCCTCCGGTGGCACCTATCTCGCGCTGAGGAATGGTGTGCCGACCGGGTTCGCACCGCTCCGCGCGCTTGAGCAGACTCCCGGGAATATCGTGTTCTTGGGGCGAATGATCCGCCATCTCGTAACGCCTGCGGGCAGCCAGCTCGGGGTTACGCAGGAGCGAATGATCGACGAGGGCATCCTCTCGATCGGAAGGCTCCCCCCGGAGGAGCGGTCCATCCTCGCCTTGCGCCAACTGCTCGGACAGCGCGATCCGGAGGGGATCGGCGCCCGGCTCGAAAAATGGTCGCGCGGTGGTGCCCTTGGCTGGGTATTCGACAATGACCGGGACGAACTGACGCTTGAAGCTCGGTTCATCGGCTTCGACATGACGGACTTTCTCGACAATCCCGAGATCCGCACCCCGCTCATGATGTACATGTTCCACCGCATCGACGCGCTGCTCGACGGCCGGCGCCTGGTTATCGACATCGATGAATTCTGGAAGGCGCTCGGCGACGATGCGTTCCGCGCTTTCGCCCAGGATGGCCTCAAGACCTATCGCAAGCAGAATGCCTTCCTGGTGTTCGGCACGCAAAGCCCGGCCGACGCGCTGCGGTCCGACATCTCGCACAGCATCATGGAGCAGGTCGCGACCAAGATCCTCCTGCCGAACCCTCACGGCCGCGAGGTGGACTATATCGACGGCCTCGGCCTCACCCGTGCCGAATTCAAGCTGATCAGGAACGATCTTATCCCGGAGAGCCGCCGCTTTCTCGTCAAGCAGGGTCACGATTCCATCGTCGTCGAACTCGACCTCGGCGGGCTGTCGGACGAGCTCGCGGTCCTTTCAGGCACTACGGAAACTGTCGGCATCCTCGACCAGGTCCGGCGCGAGCACGGCGACGACCCCGCCGTATGGTTGCCCATCTTCCACGAGCGTCGTCGAGCTACCACCCGAAGGAAAGGATAACGTCATGAGAGCAATTCGAGTGCTGGCGATCGCCAGCGGACTGGGAGCGTCGGTGCCGGCTTATGCGCAGGGTATCCCGGTCTATGACTCCAGCACCTTCCTGCAAACGCTATCGACGGTGAAGAACACGCTTGCGATGATCGAGCAGGGCAAGCAGCAGATCTCCCAAGCGACCGATATGTTCGACAGCGTCAACAAGCTGACGAACGTCAACCAGATCGCCTCGTCGCTGAACACCGACGCGGTGCGCCACCTCCTCCCGAGTGAGGCTCGCGACATCCAGCGCCTGATGTCCTCGGACATGGCTGGGCTCGGCAGCCTCGGATCGGCAGCAGATCGGATCCGCAGCAGCAACCGCGTTGCATTGCCCGACCTTCGCCCCGATGCCACCGCCTTCGAACGGACGAACCGCGATGCCATTTTGCGCAACGGGGACATGGCGGCGCGCGACGCAGCGATCGCCGAGGCCGCCTATGGTGTCACCACCAAGCGGACTGCGGGTCTCGAAGAACTTCGATCATCACTGGACACGGCCTCGGACGCGAAGGACGTGATGGATATCCAGGCCCGGATCGGAGTGGAGAATGCCCACATCCAGAACGATGCGGTGCAACTTCAGGCCCTGCAGATGCGGCAGCAAGCCGAACAGCACATTCGTTCGCAGCGCGAGAGTGATGAAATTCTGGCGAAGAAACTCGGGAGCCTCAGACAGTGAGGCCGACAATCGTTGGCACCATTTTCCTGTCGTTCCCGTTGCTGTTGGTCGCGTGCCAGCCACCCACCCGTGGGAAGGACTACCTTAAGGCGCATCCGCAGGAACTAGCGGAGATTTTGAAAGCGTGTGCCGATGGTACGCACCGCGACGCGCAGGAATGTTCGAACGCAGAGAGCGTCAAGACGCTCGATCAAAAGCTGCGCTCGCTCTCAGCGGCCCATTGAACAGTAATGGACAGATAAAATGGCCGATGGACTTTTCACCACGCTCTACACGAACATTGACGGCAAGCTCGATATGTTCCTCAATGAGCGGCTGAATAATGTCATCGAAGTCGTGCGCGGTCCGCTAGCACTCGGCCTGGTCATCTACATCGCCCTCTTTGGATATATGGTGATGCGCGGCATCGTCAGCGAACCATGGGGCGAACTTGTCTATCGAATGGTGAAGCTCTGCCTGCTCTACGTCGCCGCGACCACCGTTGCCTACACCGAGTGGGTGACCAACCCCCTGTTTCACGGAATGCCCGATGCCATTTCGCAGGCGTTGGCTGGACACACGGTCACCAGCGTCGGCAGTGTGTTCGACGACTATTATGGCCAGTGCGACATCATCATCGCGCGGATCGAAACCGAAGCCGCGACCTATAGCGATATTAATCCTTACAAACTCGTCCTGTACGTCTTGAGCCTCGGCCTGAAGGCACTTGCAGGTCTGTCCGCGGCGATCGGGTTCTCGATTACGGTCTTCGCCAAGGTAGCGCTCGCCATCATCATCGCGCTTGGACCGATCTTCATTGCGCTTTCGCTTTTTGAGACAACCCGCAGGCTGTTTCACGGATGGCTCGGACAGGCGTTCAACTTCATCGTGCTTATGGCGGTGATCATTGCCATCACGGCATTGATCACGGATCTTGGAGCGACTGCGATCACGGCATCCGAAGGCGTCGGAGACGCGGCTTTGGGTGCGGTCCTGTTCGCTGTCTACATCTTCCTGGGAACGATCTTCTTTTTTCAGGCGCCCTCGATCGCAACCGGCATCGCCGGCGGTGCGGCGGCCGGTGTCGGCGCCTTCGCCGGCTCAGCCTGGGGAACGATGGCGGCACCGTTTCAGCAGAGCCGCATCGCCCGCAACAGTCGCAACCTTGAACGGGCCGCTCAGCGCGGCGGTTCGGTCAGCCGCGCATGACAAGGAAAAACCTATGACGAGGTCCTCCTCGATAGTCCGATGGTTTCGGCGTTCGACAATCGTCATCGCCCTGCTCCCGGCGTTGGCGAGCGGGGCATCGGGGCCAAAGAAGCTGCCGGTTTGCAACGGCAAGCACCTGCGTGACGCGAACATCTATGGAAGCGTTCTGCCAGGTTCACCGATCCCGGCCGTGGTGGCGCCCCCTGCCCCGCCACCTGTGCCGCAGATCAAGCAACCGATCGAAGGCGGGACTCCGCCGCCGCCCGTCCCCAACCCCGCGTCCGAAAAGACGTCCGCGCGGGCAGATCTTCGATCCTACGGGAGTTGCTGAGCATGCGCAGTCAGGCTGAAGGCGTGCCCGCAAAAGACGCTGAACTCTATTTTGGACAAGCACGATCCTGGGATCAGGATCGCCAGCGCAAGTCACTGCGATCCGAGCGCATAGCGTGGATCGTGGCAGGCCTGGCGATGATTGTGTCAGCTGCGGAGGGCTTCGCGCTCGCGGGCCTTGCACCGTTGAAAACCGTCATGCCGTATATCATCCGGGTCAACCAGACGACGGGCGCGGTGGATGTGCAGACGACCCTCACCCAGAAGCCGATGCGCTACGACGAGGCGGTCACGAAATTTTTCCTCGCGCAATATGTCAGGCAAAGAGAGAGCTGGTTGCCGGCGGCGGCCGAAGAGAATTTCAGGGCCGTCACCATCCTGTCCGAGCCGGGCGAGCAGCAACGCTGGGGTCGCTTTTTCAGTTCGAACAACGCGGCCAGTCCACAGGTTGTCTGGGGCAAAGGTGCGGTGGTCCAGGCCCGTGTCCGCAACATCGCCTTCATTAATGACCGTGTTGCCAACGTGCGCTTCACCCGCACGGTGCAAACCGAAACGGATACGCAGAGCAGTGATTGGATCGCGACGGTGACCTTCCAGTACACCAACGCGCCGATGGCGGAGGGCGACCGCTATCGTAACCCGCTTGGGTTCCAGGTTGAGAATTACCGCGCCGACCCGGAGGTGGTCCGGTGAAGCGGCTGATCCATATCGCAGGCATCCTCGCGCTTATTGCCACGCCCGCGTTGGCCGAGGATACGCCGCGCGCGGGCCCCGCAGACCAGCGCGTGAAGTTCGTCGAATATCAGGAGACCCAGGTCTACCGCATCGTCGGCACGTTCCGCACGGCGACGCAGGTCGTACTGGGCGCCGACGAGACGATCGAGCATGTCGCACTCGGGGACACGGTATCGTGGGAAGTGGCGGTCGCCGGTCACATCCTCTTCCTGAAGCCACGCGAGCGCGCAGGTCCAACCAACCTTATCGTCACGACCAATCGCGGCGGCGAGCTTCGCAACTACGCGTTCGAGTTGACGACGCGCCGGGGGCCGATCGGTCGCGGCAGCAGTAACACCTTCTTCCAGGTCCGTTTCCGCTACCCGCGTGATGAAGCAGACCGCGCGGCCCGGATGCGGGAGACCCAAGAGGCGCAACGCGTCGCGGCGCTTCAGGCGAGCGTCGTTCGCGGTGCGCTCGATCATGGTGTGATAGAGGGGCCGCGCAATTTGAATTACAAGGTCCAGGGCTCGAGCGACCTCCAGCCGTCGGAGATCTCCGACAACGGCCAGTTCACGGTCCTGCGCTTCCCAGGCAACCATGAGATTCCGGCGATCTACCTTGTTCGGCCGGATGGCTCGGAAAGCCTAGTCCCGTTCGATGTGCGAGACGAATTCGTTGTGGTGCATGCCGTTGCGGCTCAACTCCGACTGCGCCGTAACCGCGAGGTGCTGTGCATCTATAATCTGGCACCGACCCGTTACGGTGTCGACTACGGCACCAACACTGCTTCGCCGCATGTCGAGCGCACCATTCAAGACCCGAAGGAGTGAGCGCGATGGACGAATCTGCGCCTGAGGACCGTCGTCGCCCGCATGGCGATCCCACGCCCGAGCGCGACGAGATCATCCGCGAACGCGGTATCGACCCGATCGGCGGCATGACGCCGGCGAAGCGCAACACAGCGCTGATCTTCGCCGGCACGGCGATGGTGCTCGGCATTCTGTGGGTGAATTCGGGACCGAGCAAGAATGTCAGCAGCTTGATGGCGAAACCCGAATCAATGGCACGGCGACCCGATCTCGCGGCGCGCGAGACGGTCGCTTATGATGCTGTCGCTGCAAAGGCCAAGCCGCTCGGTCTAGCAGCTGTTGATCCCAACGCGCCGGTCATCAACCCACCGCCTGGTGCACAGGTCGTCGGCCCTGATGGCCAGATCGTACCCGCAATTCAACCGGGAGCGGCCCCGGCCGCGGCACCGCAGAACAATCGCCAGAACCTCGCCGACCAGGCACGGCGATCGACATTGATCGCCTATGGCGGCCGGGACGCGATGCGCGCTTCGGGAGCCGGGACCAGCGCCGATCCCGCCCAGCCAGAAACAGCCGGCGATGGATCTGCGGGCCAGGCCGCCCGCGGCACGCCCAATGCGCTGGACGCGCTTCGACAGAGTTCTGCGGTCGGCGAAGCGCGGGCCTCGATGCTGCCGAACCGCAACTATCTCGTGACCGCCGGAACGCTGATCCCGTGTATTCTCCAGACTGCCATGAACTCGGCGCAGCCCGGCTACACTTCCTGTTTGATCCCGCGCGACGTCTATTCCGAAAATGGCCGGGTCGTGCTGATGGAGAAGGGCACGAAGGTGCTCGGCGAATATCATGGCGGCATTCAGCAGGGTCAGAACCGCCTTTTCGTTCTATGGACGAGAGCGGTCACACCTCAGGGGGTCCGCATCGACCTGGCGTCGCCCGGCTCGGACGCGCTCGGCCGAGCGGGAATAGCCGGATCGGTCGACACATTCTTCTGGGCACGGTTCGGCAGCGCATTGCTGCTCTCACTGGTCGACGACGCCGCCTATATCGCCGGTCAATCGGTGTCGGGCGGCAGCAACAACTTCAACGACACGACGCGCACGCCGAGCGAAGGCGCGGGCATAGCACTCCAGAACAGCATCAACATCCGCCCCGTGCTCAAAAAGAACCAGGGCGAGGAAGTCGGGATATTCGTCGCCAAAGACTTCAATTTCGCCGACGTCTACAATCTCGAGCTGCGGCGCTGACGTGAGCGATACCGCCGTCCTGCGCCACTACCTGGCACCGATCCTGCCACTGCTGGAGCCGGTCGAGGTGACGGAGCTTGTGATCAACAAGCCCGGCGAGGTCGGCATCGAGGATCATCAGGGCTGGCATTGGCATGATGTCGCCGAACTCGACAGCGACTGGCTCGCGACGCTCGCCGTCGCCGCTGCGAGTTTCACCCGGCAGGACGTCAATGCAGAGACTCCGATCTGCTCGACGATATTGCCTGGTGGCGAGCGCTGCCAGATCGTCATACCGTCGGTGACGCCGAGCGGGGCGCCATCCTTCACGGTGCGCAAGCCCTCGCGCGTCAACCTCGCAATCGATCAACTCGCCAACGCGGGACTGTTCAAGGGCACGCGCTCTGCCGCACGCGGTCTCGGCGGGGTCGATGCGCAGCTGGTAGCGCAACGCGATGCCGGTGATTGGCCGTCATTTTTCAGGACGGCCGTTGCCGCCCGCAAGAACATCCTGGTGAGCGGCGCGACCGGATCCGGCAAGACGACCTTCGCCAAGGCGCTCATCCAGCTGATCCCGCCCCATGAGCGGTTGCTCACGATCGAGGATACGCGCGAGCTCGTCGTCGAGCATCGCAACGTCGTGCATATGGTCTATTCGAGCGAGCGGCAGGGCCTCGCCAAGGTTGGCCCCAAGCAATTGCTCGAAAGCGCGCTGCGCATGCGCCCCGATCGCATCCTGCTACAGGAACTGCGCGACGGCACCGCCTTCTTCTATCTGCGCAACGTCAACTCGGGCCATCCTGGCTCGATCACGACGGTCCATGCCGGCTCGGCCATGGGAGCGTTCGAGCAGCTCACCTTGCTGGTCAAGGAATCGGAGGGCGGTCGGGATCTCGCCCGCGATGACATCCGCGGACTGCTTCGCATGTTGGTCGACGTTGTTGTCCAGACCCGCAAGCACGCCGGAAAATTCGAGGTCGAGGAGGTATATTTTGACCCGCCTGTCGGACGCACGACCTCTCACTAGGGTCGCGATCGTCGCGGGGATACTCGCGGCGGTGCTTATCCTCTGCTCCCTGTGCGCGGTGCTGGTGGCGCTCGTCGGCTTGAAGCAGATCGGGCCGCGGATGCAGATCACGGCGGTGCCAGCATGGCTCTGGTACTATCGCGGCGATCCGCTCCTCCACCTGTGGTTGAAGCGGGGCGCGTTGGTCAGCGGCGCAATCGCCTTCGTCATTTTGCTCGTCATCCTGAAACGGGGGCGCTCGCTGCATGGCGAGGCGCGGTTCGCGCGTGAAAGCGAGATCCGGCAAGAACAGCTGCGCAGCAAGAGCGGCATCATCGTCGGCCAGAAGGGCGGCCGCTATCTTGTGTTCGGCGGGACCGAGCATGTTCTGCTCGAGGCGCCCACGCGTGCCGGCAAGGGCGTCGGTGTCGTGATCCCCAATCTTCTGAGTTGGGCGGACTCGGTCGTGGTGCTCGACGTGAAGCGCGAGAACTGGGACATCACAGCCGGCTTCCGGGCGCGCCATGGCCAAGCCGTCTATCTGTTCGACCCGCTCGATCCCGAAGGGCGGACCGCGCGGTACAATCCGCTGAGCTTCATCGATCGTCTCGACGACGTCGATGTGGTCAACGAACTCCAGAAGATCGGCGGCATGTTATTTCCAGCACCCGAGAAGGCCGACCCCTTCTGGGCTGAAGCCGCGCGCGCCGCCTTCGTCGGCGTCGGCGCCCTAGTTGCGGCCAACCCCGCCCTCCCCTTCACGATCGGCGAAATCTACCGGCGGCTGACGGCGGGCGACCCGAAGGTCGAGCTGCCCAAGGTTGTCGAGGAAGCGCAGAAGCGCGGGCAGCGGCTAAGCCAGGCCTGCGTCTCGGCGTTGAGCGACTTCACCTCCGCGTCCGACAACACCTTCTCCGGTATCAAGCAGACGATCACCTCGAAGCTCAGCCTCTGGCTTAACCCGTATGTCGATGCAGCGACGTCGGAGACCGACTTCGATCTGCGCCAGGTCCGCCGCGAGCGGATCTCGATCTATCTGGGCGTATCACCAGACAACATCGACCGCATCGCGCCGGTGTATAATCTCTTCCTGCAGCAGCTGATCGACCTCAACACACGGGAGCTGCCGGCCTCAGGGGGCCAGGTGCCCGTCCTCCTGCTGCTCGATGAGTTCGCAAGGTTGGGCAAGGCACCGGTGATCGCCTCGGCCTTTTCCTATGTCGCCGGCTACGGGCTACGCTTGTTGCCGGTAATCCAGAGCCGCTCGCAACCGCGGGGAATCTACGGTGCGGACGTCACCGACGAGATTATCGCCAACTGCGGTCTGGAGGTGGTTTTCACCCCGAAGGAGCTGAGGGTCGCCAATGAACTCTCCGAGCGGCTCGGGTTCTTCACGATGAACGTAAAGTCGAAGAGCCGGACTATCCATGGCATGCTCGCCAATCGCAGCATTTCAGAGTCGGATCAGCGCCGGGCGTTGATGATGCCACAGGAACTGATGCAGATGCCAAAGGGCGAGCTGCTGTTGCTGCGCGGCGGTATCCCCCCGGTCCGGGCGCGCAAGATCGAATATTTCCGGTCGCGCCGGTTCACGAGCCGGATCTCCGAACCGCCCAAGGTTGCACCGCGCCCGATCGTGATCCCGCAAACGAAGCAAGGGTCGGCGACGGCCACCGGAGCTGCCGGTTCGGATGTGCTTGGCCAAGCGATCGAGGCGAAGCGCGCGGCCCTCCTCACCCTGCCCTCCACCGAGGAAGAGCCAGCTGTGACTCGTACGCTGACCGATGATGAACTGTCCGGCTATGCCGAGATCACTGACGACATGCTCGTCCTGGGCGAGCTCGAGGAGCTTCCGCCCCCCGGGGACGAAAAGGCGGCGTTCGCCTTCGTGATGGCAATGACTGCGCGCGCGGTCCTCGAACCCGATGACGATCCCGAACCATCCAAGGCTCTAGTCGCGGAAAGGCATGATCATGGCCGATGAGGACAAGGCAGTGGCGCCCAAGCCCCGCGCCAAGGCCAACAGCGTCGCCGTTGACGACAAGGATCGCGGCAAGGCGCCCGCGCCAGCGGGGCAAGCGCCCGAGCCCAAACCGGTCGGCCCTGCGGTTAGCGAAGGGCGCGGGGATGAGCCCGCCCGGAAACCAAAAGCTCCCTCGGTGGAGGCCGGCGATCTGCCCGAGGCGGTGCGAAAACGCTACTATGCAGACAAGGCCAAATGGTCGGGCGAGCCAGCGTTCTTTACCTCGGCCGAGATGAAGGATCCGGCGTTTCGCGATCAGGGCCGCCGGCTCGTCACTGCAACCGAGAGCCAGGAGGTTGTGAAGGATTTCGTCGCCATCGCGCAGCACCGCGGTTGGGAGCGGATCCATGTCACAGGGACCGAAGCATTCCGGCGATCAGTCTGGCTCGAAGCCGCCCAAAAGGGCCTTGAGGTCAGAGGCTACAAGCCGAATGATCGCGATCTTCAGGAGCTCGACCGGCTGCGTAGCGACGCCAGCAAGAATACGATCGCGCCAATGATCGGCCGCGATGCCGCCGATGCGCGTCAGGCGACGCCCGCGCGTTCGTCGAACGACCCCGGAGCGCCTGGGCGACAAAGCGGAGGTCGCGCGGATGAACGATCACTACCCAATGACCGGGCGGTCGACAGCCAATTGCGGGTGATGGAAGCCGTGATCCGGCGGACATTGTTCGATAATCCGGAAGCCGTGGGCCGCGTGATGACAGTGGCGCGCGCGCAGCTCGATGCCCATGTTGCCGCCGGCCGCACTATCCGCCCGGCCATCGTCCGGGATACGAGCGCATCAATGCAACGCGGGGCCGAGCCCGCGACCGGGCAATCGCGTGTCGCGCCAGTTCGGCAGGGCCGGGACCACAAGCCGCCGGAACGCAATCGCTCGCGGTGAGAAGCTGGCGGGAGAGTTTGCAGTTCATTGCGGTTGTTCGCCCTGCACGAACATAATCGACGCATCATAAACTCAATAGAGGCGGCAACTCGTCGCCGGCGGCCGCCTGGACGCAGATTCCAGATCACGGTCCCAAGCGGGCCTGAGCGCCAGCGCGAGCGAAGCTGCCGGTGACCGCGCACCGTAATGTCGAGGTGCGAACCACGACCTAGCCAATTTGTGTGGGAAATCTGTGCCCCGGTGGTATGCTGGCAGGGACCACCGGGGGGATACCCAGTTCGTATGGCACAATGCAGTCCCCTTGGTCCAAGACGACACTCCACGCCCGCCATCTAACAGCAGCTATCTTTTTAACAGTAGTAATGTTAAATAGCCGATGTGATGTTAGATAAGCGAACCCATGCCGATCCTGATGCGCTGGCCGCAGCCGCCGATGCCTATGTCGAGACGGCGTTTGGCATACGCATGGGGCTAGAGCCTGCGGACGGCAAAGGTCTCCCCCATTTCCTCCTTGATCGCTATCGAATCTGGCGAGGCCAGCTGAATGGTGAGCCGGTACTTCTCGTGGCGATACGGACGCCCGGACAAGGCGCTACCGCCAACTTCGTCAAGCATCGCGACCTGCTCCGACGACAGTTAGGCGTCCGCCTGGTCATACTGCTGCTGGAGCATGTGTCAGCCGTCGTTCGTCGTCAGATGGTGGAGCGTCAGATCGGGTTTTTGGCTCCGGGCGCGCAGCTGTACGTTCCCGAAGCGTTGCTCGATCTGCGCGAGCGCACGCCGCCTAATCTTGCGACCGCAAACGAGCAATTCGGCCCGGGTACCCAGCTCCTCATCCTCGCGAGCCTTCTCGGCGAGGATCTCAACGACGTGAATCTGACCCAGCTGGCAGAGCGCTTCCAGGTGGCAATCATGACCATGAGCCGCACCCTGGACGAACTTGAGGCGCTTCAAATCGCCAAGGCGCGCCATGTCGGCCGTCAACGCCGCCTACAGTTTGTCGTGCGCGATCGAGAGCTATGGCAGGCGGTGGAGGGACGGTTGCAATCGCCGGTGCGCAAGGTCCGCACCGTAAGAGGAACCCTGCCCAGCGAGGTTGCACCCCTCGCGGGTGAAAGCGCGCTTGCTCATTACACGATGTTGGCCGAGCCGCGTTTCCCGCATCGGGCCGTCCCGGCGGCACGGTGGAAACAACTCAAACAGACTCTGGAGCTTAGAGTCGGATTCGAGTTCGACGATGACGATCGAGCCGAACTCGAGACCTGGAGCTATGATCCTCGCGCGTTGACGCGGGAGCCGGTCGTCGATCGGCTCTCACTGTATCTTAGCATGCGAAATGACCCTGATGAGCGCGTGGCTCAGGCAGCACAGCAACTTTTGGAGCCCTTTGGATGGTAACTGGTATCGATCGTTTTCGCGCGCATTTCGAGGGGTATGACAGTCAATATGTGCTGATCGGCGGAGCGGCCTGCGAGCTGCTGATGGATGCGGCAGGCCTCGATTTTCGAGCAACCAAGGATCTCGACATCGTCCTGATCGTAGAGGCTCTCGACGCAGCGTTCTCCGAGCGCTTCCTGAGCTTTGTCGAGGAAGGTGGATATGAAATCCGCCAACACAGCCAAGGGACGCGCGTCCTCTATCGATTCCAGAAACCCGCGAACAAAGCCTATCCTGCCATGCTCGAACTCTTCTCCAGAAAGCCGGAGGGGATTTCGCTCGCCGAGGATAGCCATCTGACCCCGCTCCCAATCGACGAGGAAGCCGCCAGCCTGTCGGCCATCCTCCTCGACAGCGGCTATTACGAGTTCCTCAAGACCATGGTGCGCCCGCTCGACGGGATTCCGGTGCTCGATGAGGCAGCCATCATTCCGTTCAAAGCGCGTGCCTGGCTCGATCTCAGCGCACGGCGCGCCGCCGGCGAGAGGGTCGACGAAAAGGACGTTCGCAAACATCGTAACGATGTCGCCCGGATGCTGCAGCTGCTCGCCACGGATGCAAGCTATGCGCTTCCATCAACGGTACAAAGTGACATGACCGATTTCGTGGCAGCTCTGTCGGGCCAGGAAGATTTCGATCCAAAGCAGTTCGGCGTGAACATGACGCGCGACATCGTCGTGTCCCGTCTACAAGCGGCCTATCGTCTCTAACCGACGCGCTGCATGGTGCGCGCGCGTACGGCCGGGAACAAAGCGCCGAAGAGCTAAATGCCTTCAGGAGCGCGTATCAGGCTGATTAGCCTTCGCCCGCCGTCGCAATCGACTTCATCTTAGCGCTCGCGATCACGAGGTTTCGGCGGGCCGCGATCTGGTGATGGATCATCGGCCTGCGGCCGGTCGAGTGCGCGGTCGACGCCACTCGATGCCGCTCGCTCCTCCATCATGATTTCGCGCGCACGCTGAAGGCGCCGCGAGACCGCGGGCGGCATCGCCGCCACGAAGCTGGTCACATCCTCCGCAAGCGCCAGGTCCTCTTCCTTGCCGGTGGCAGCAAGCGCGGCGGCCGCTTGGCGGTAGGCGCCACGAATGAGTTTCTGACGGCCGAGCGCCGCCACATCCTCCGGTCGCCGCTCAGGATTCGCCGAGCGCGCAAACTCGGCTGCGCGCTCTTCGGTCAGCCGGCTGATGTCGAGCCCCCTGCCCTGTCCGGCGGTCCGGGCTTCCAAATGCCGGGCTGATGAACGAACCCTCTTTTGGACATGCCCGCGCGCGCGCCGTGGTGTGGCCTCCGCCGCGATACCGCGCTCTCGGAGTTCATGGGCGAAGCTCTCGCGGAAATGGTGAAGGTCGGCCTTTCGCGGATTGAAGCGCGACCCGTCCTCGCCCTGGTTGGCGACCGTCAGATGAACATGAGGGTGATCGGTATCGGTGTGAAGCGCGATCGTATACGCAAACTGACCTTCGAACTCGACGCGAGCGAACGCCTGCGCCGCATCGACAATCGTCGCGGCGTCGGTCGTCCCGCCCGGCATCGACAGAATCATCGATGTCGAGATGGGTCGGTCCTTGCCGTAGATATTCATCGCCTCGTCGAGCATCTCCCAGTCGCCGGCGAGGGCCTTGAGCCGCTTCTCGTCCGTGATGATCTCGCCCTCACTGCTGCGCACCTCAAGTTTGCCGTGCCGACTGACGTATCCGAAATGCTCACCAAGGTGGGTCGCCCCGCGCTGCTTGCCCGAGATCTTGACCATGACCTCGGGTGCCTTGCGCACGATCCGCTCGAGCTTCGCGCGCGCCTCGGCCTGCGACAGGTTCGGCGAGGTGCCCGTCCCTCCCCTGCCCTTCCCGCCCGACGATATCCGCAGTGTCCCGCCCTTTAGCGTCCGCTTGCCACCGGTGGGCGGTCGCCACGCTTCCATCAGGCTCGGCAGCGGCAGGATGTCGTCGTCATCGCTCACGACGGCGTGTCCCAATAGGACGTGTCGCCGGCGAGTGCCTTGCCCAGCGCGCGGAGTTGACCCTGGACCTCCGTGTTGAACGACGCGACCCGGGCGGCTTCACGAACCAGGTCGAGACGCGAGTCCACCATCGTCGCGGCATTGAGCGCGTGTACCGCCTGGTTGAGGTTGATGCCGATGCGGTTCAGCTCCCGCCAGGACTGCGAGATCGCCAGGCGATCCGCACGCGGCGGCGGCGCCTTACCGTACAGACGACGGCGCAGCAGCGCGACGATCCACTCGGTACGCTTGAGACCCCGCTCGTCGGCAGCGGCGTCGAGCCGCTCCACGTCTGTAGCGGTCAGTCGGACCTCAACGCGTGCGGTGGTCCGTTCCCGCGGCGAAGGCACGGTGACCTCATCGTCCGGCCGGCGCAAAGCCTGATCGACCAGGCCGCGAAGGAGAGCCGACCGACCTCCGTGGGAGGCCGCCATCGCATCGAAGCGCGCCGCGAGATCGTCGGGCAGCCGGAGGCCGAAAAACGCCATGCGCCACCCTATTGTTAAACATCCCCGGCGACAAGCCTATCCGGCCCTCACCTAAAACCACTCGTCTGACAGTCTGCTCAAGCAGACTCGGCGCATTTCTCGAAGCATCGTCTTCCAAGCATAATCAGGAAAGGGAAAATGCCCGGTGAAATGAAAATGGCGGCATCCCTGGAAGAAGGGATGCCGCCATCATTCTATCTGAAAACTCGATTTCTCTACGCGGAGTGAGGGGTTCTGGTGGTTGGTCCAGCGCTAGGCATCATTAGCCGATGATGGCGGGTTGGCCTCGTCGATCAGTCGTTGAATGGCCGCGATCGGAGTGTCGTCCTCAAGGCGGATCATCGCGCCGCACGAACAGGCCGCGGCCTTCTGCAAGCGTATCTGGCTGAATGGCACATTGAGGATCGCCCCGCATTTCGGGCAATCCACTTGCGCGCAGATATCGTCCAACTCACCGGCCATCGGCAATCTCGCTTCCCACAGGGACTCACGAACCTCAGTTCATCACCCTACCCTAATCGTGTCAATCGAACGACAGGTCGATCGACGCCACCTCAATCTCGTCGCCGTCATCGAACACGACCCGGACCCGTTCGGGCAGGACCAGGCGCGCGGGACGGCTTCCGACCATCACCTTGACCGGGCTTGCCTGGGTGGGCGTCGAGGATCGCCCTCCCCTGCCCGCTCCCTTCGCCGGCCTCGGCTCGATCGGCGCCGAAGGAGCCTCAGTCCGGGCTGGTACATCCTGCACCGCAACCGGCGCTTTTAGCGACGCCACGAACTTCGTCCCCTCGGCAAGCGTCACGCCGCGATCGCCGAAGCTCCCGACGAACGCGCGCACCTCGACCGGATGCTTGCGGGCAGCGCGGTGCAAATCGTAGAGGACGCGGATGGGGGCCTTGTCGATCGCCTCGCGCAGATACGGCTCCATCTCACCATAAGTCGCATAGAGCGAGACGAACTGCTTGGAGCGGCCAAGCGCCTTGGCGATGTCGGCTTGGTTCTTGCCCTCTGCCAGCATCCGTTCGACGCCAAGCGCAAGCTCCTGCGCGGAGAGCCCGGCCCGCTGGTCATTCTCGACGATCTGGTCGGCAAGGACATCGGCCCCCTCCCCCGCCTCGCTGACAATCGCGGGAATGGTCTTCCTCCCCGCCGCGAGCGAGGCGCGGTAGCGCCGCTCGCCCATGCGGATGATATGCTTGCCGTTTGCATCCTTGGCCCGGACGATGATCGGCTGCAGGACGCCGCGCGCCTCGATCGACGCGGCCAGTTCGGCGAGTTCGCCCTCGTCGAATTGCGTACGAGGATTGCCGGGATCGGGGATGATCCATTCAAGCGGCAAATCCTCGACGCGGCGCGCACTCTCATGCGCGCCGACCAGCATCCCGAACTCTTCGGCCCGTTGGTCAAACTTGCCCATCAGGCGGTCTCCTTGGTCCGCGCCTCTACCCGGCGCTCCACTTCGGCGAGGATGCTGCGGATTTCCTCCGATGCCGCCTTGGCCCCGCTTCCCTTCTCGTGCCAGACAGCATGGTGGTTCTCTGCCGAATGCTTGTAGGTCGGGCGGGCCTTGACGAACGCCGGGAACATCATCGTCGGCCCGACCGCCGTCGCGAGCTTCACGGCATTGTCCATCTCGCGCTTGTCGAAAGCATTCACCATGGAGGGCAGCAGCCCAAGGAAATTGACCTTGCGACCGCCGCGCGCGGCTTCTGCCTTTTTCAGTGCCGTCAGCAGCATCTTGGCGCACTCGATCGAGTCTTCGGCGACCTGGACGGGCGCGATGACTTCATCGGCGACCGCCATCGCGCTCAGGGTCAGCTCGTCCCACTTGGGTCCGGTGTCGATCACGCAATAGTCGAAATGCTCGGGCAGCGCGCGAAACCGGATGATGAAATCACGCACATCCTCGGCGGCCTTGATCATCTGCAGCCGGGAGTCGGCACCAAACACCGTGATCCCCGCGGTGTCGCCGACCGCCAGCTTCGCCTCGGGATCGAACAGGTCGGCCGAGAACAGGCCCGTCCGCTCTTTCGCCAAACGTCGCGTCGAGCTCCCCTGCGGATCGAGGTCGAGAAACGCGACCCTCCGCCCTTCCTGCTCGGCAAGATACCAGGCGAGATGGGTTGCAAAGAAGGTTTTGCCGACGCCGCCTTTCAGCAGGCTGATCACGATGGTCTTCACGTCTGTCTTCCGTTCCCTGCAGTCGCGCTCAAAAGTCGTCGCCGCCGTTACGAAGGTTGCGCTCATAATGGTCTCGCGCGGACCAGTCGCCGCGCGCGCCGAACCGGGGTCCGACATAGCGGAACAGATAGACGGTCAGCGCGAAGCAGGCGAACGCAAACAGGATGGCATGATCAGGATGCCGCGAAAAATACTCAGCCATGGTCGGTCTCCTCGGAATGCGCTGGTCGTGCCTGACGGCCGCGCCGATCGCGAAGCTCCTCGTCAGGGACATCGAGACCATAGGTTTGCTTGAGCGCGTTCATGACGAGCGCGCGGACTGTGAGATTGTCGTGATCGAGCGCCAGGCGCGTGATCGCGCTGTGCATCGTCGGGGTCACCCGAAGCTGCAAAAAGGCGGAACGCCTGCTTTCGCTCCCCTGCCCTGCACCCGCCACCGGCACCCTCTCCTCCCAGCCAACAAGGTGGAAAGACTATGCCGCATCTGTATTGAATTCAATACAGATGCGGCGAATTGATGCGGACCTGCGACAAGGTCTGACGCGAGTCTGCTCAAGCAGACTTTGTGGCACGCGACTGGTCGAGCGTCAGCTGGCCCCGTGAGGGACGGGGCCAGACTGTCTCAATATTCGCTGGTGAGGAGAATTGTCAGCACGCGGGTGGTGACTTGCGGGTCGGCAGGATCGGGTGAGCCGAAGTCGAGCGCGCGATCATAATAATCGATCTTCCAGTAAAGCGCTGCGTCGCGAAACGTGAAGCGGCCGAAATCCCGCTCGCCGTGCGGATCCACGTCGACGCCGAATTGATCATAGTCCCGGATCGCGCGGAGCAATTCGGCTCGGGCATGGAAGTTGCGGAACAGGCTGACGTCGCCGATCAGATCCTGGACACCGAGGGTCATCACCACGCGGTTATGGCCGGGTTGCGTGAGGTTCTGCCGCAGCGCGTCGTTGAGGGTCGCGATGGTCGAGATACGATCCACGGCTGGGGCGGGGGAGACTGGTCGATCGGACATGTGCTGATCCTGTGCTTGCTCAAACCCCGCCGATCGGGGTCTTTCGACAGGGACCGGCTGGCCGGGGCACAGCAGGTGCGCGCACCCGCAGGGTCGAAACGTGAGAGGAGAAGCCCGGCTACGGGCTTGCGCGGACATGCGCCCCGGCAATGACCGGACATGGTGATGATCCCGTCGCTTCGGCGGCTTGCGACACCCAAGCCATCACATGCCGTCAAGGACTTCTGGACCGGCTGAGGACAACCGGACTATCGTCATCCCAGATGACCGCTGCGCTCCACACTCTCTGGCCCAACTGGACGAAGACCGT
>NZ_BCTW01000010.1 GCF_001590965.1 Novosphingobium lentum NBRC 107847 | reverse complement strand
ATCTGCGGGCATTGGAGGACGAGAACGGTCGGTTGCAGCGGTTGCACGGCGGCAAGGGCAGTGGCGCGCCTGAGGGCAACCGCAACGCATGGAAGCACGGCGGGCGATCTGCCGAAACATTGGCAGCCGCTCGATACATGCGCGAGTTAGCGCGGCAGTTGTAGCCTCGATTACCTGCTTACAGGTGGAGCTACTGCCGGAACGTCATAACCAAGCTCTGCTTGGAGAGTCCGCAAAACCCAAAGGTTGCCCCAATAGGGCATTGTCAGACCATCCGCCTTGAACGCTTCGTTTGATGCGGCAAGGCGGCTAGCGAGCGTTGCGGCTTGGTCCGGGGAGCAAGTCAAATTCCATTGCCGGATTTGCTCCAGCGTATGGGCCATGCCTTCGACATCCGACATCCCGATCAACTCCGGGACTTGTTGCGCGATCAATTCCTTGTCGTCGTTCAAAGCTAAAGATTGTCTAGTGAGTGCAGCGGTTTCGCGCTGTGTAGCCCACCATTGCCTAAGTCCCATGTCAGCCCCCTACGTCCGGGGCTGATTATCATGGAATGCGCATTTCCGTGATCCTGACTTGCGAATTTTAGTGCCAATCACTTTTGACGGTGAAGCTGCCATTGCCGCTCCGCCCCGGATTCCCGCTATTTTCAGCCGCGATTTGTCGCGTACGGTGTGTGTCGAACTGCAACCGTACCAGCCGGGAAACTCCCCTGATCTGGCCTGCTCAATCTGCAAACCCTTTCCGGCGGCATTGTGAGGCTAAGCGCCTAGCGCGGCGTCTATCGGGGAACGATTATGGGAACGCCGCCGATTCACTGCGAAAAGTGCAATAAAATCAAGGCATGTTGGCGGAGACGGAGGGATTCGAACCCTCGGTACCGGATTTACCAGTACGACGGTTTAGCAAACCGTTGGTTTCAGCCACTCACCCACGTCTCCGGATCGCGGCAGCGAGCGCGGGCTATAGCGAGGGTGCTTGAAAGCGGCAAGGGCCAAGCGGGGGTGGGCGGCGATTGGTGCAAACGGATGGGAAATCGGCGGATTTCCGGGCCGGGACGGCGGCCTATCCCGTTTTCGACTCGACTCATCGCCGGTTCATTGTGGCGGGCACAAGCTTGGATTCTGGTGAGGTGGGTTTGCGTGCCCTGCCGCCGGCCCGGGTCGAACCGGGTGGGTCCTTCGCGAGCATGCACAAGGGATGGGAACGGATTGATGATGGTACTCCGCCGCTCGATGGGGTCGTTGGCAGGACTGGCGCTGGCCGGTCTTGCGCTGGTCGCGGCCATGCCCGCGCAGGCGCAGGTCCAGTCGATCGATCCCAACACCGCCATCGATTCCGACCTTGCGCCCCAGCCGGGAACTGCTGCGCCGGGTACCACGCCCGCGCTTCCGGCCGCGAGTGGCCCGACGAGCGGCGCGATGCCATCCAGTGCCGATGCGCTGCCGGGCGATCCCAACGCGCGGCCTTCGATCGCGGCGGGTGCGGAGGTCAGCAACGTCCAGTCTGTTGCCGGCCAGTCGTCTGCCAGTATCGCAGCGGGCGCGGCGCCGGTCACCTCCACCGCCGGGGCGACCTATCATTCCGACGATCTGATCGGCGCGGCCGAGGGGGTGTTCGGCAAGGGCGCCAAAGGCCTCGCGCTGATGATCCAGGACATCCTCAAGAAGCAGGGCGAACCCAACGGCTATATCGTCGGGCGCGAGGCCGGCGGCGCGCTGGTGGTGGGCCTGCGCTATGGTTCGGGCACGCTGCACCACAAAGTGGAGGGCGAACGTCCGGTGTACTGGACGGGCCCGTCGATCGGGTTCGATGCCGGGGCTAACGCGGGTAACTGCTTCGTGCTGGTGTACAACCTTTACGACAGCGAGGAGCTGTTCAAGCGGTTCCCGGCGGGCGAAGGGCAGGCCTATCTGGTCGGCGGATTCAACGCCAGCTACTTGCGCCGCGGCAACACCGTGCTGATCCCCGTGCGGCTGGGCGTCGGTTTGCGGCTGGGGGTGAACGCGGGCTACATGAAGTTCTCGCGCACGCAGAAATGGCTGCCGTTCTGAGACGGGCGCTGCGACCGTGACTCCGTTATAACGGCGTTGCCCAGCTTATAAGGGGGTTGCCCGAACGCGCCTTGCTCGGCATGGGGGCGCCGCGCCTGCGCGTTGCAGGCTCCGGTCGCTCCGCCAGCCCATGCCGACAGAAACAGCCATGCTCGAAAACCTTGCCCAGCAGCCCGCCGATGCCTTGCTTGCGCTGATCAAGCTGCACAATGCCGATCCGCGCAGCACCAAGATCGATCTGGGCGTGGGCGTGTACCGCACCGGGCAGGGCGACACCCCGGTGTTCGCCGCGATCAAGGGCGCGGAACGCAAGCTGGTCGATACGCAGGACAGCAAGGCCTATCTCGGGCCCGAAGGCGACATGGGCTTCGTCCACGCGCTGAAGCCCTATATCTTCGGCAATGCAGTCGACATGAGCCGGCTCGAGGGGATGCAGGCGCCGGGCGGCACCGGCGGCGTGCGGCTGGCGATCGACCTGGCCAAGCGCGCCGGGGTCAAGCGCGTGTGGATGGGCACGCCCAGTTGGCCCAACCACGCGCAGATCGTCGCCGCCGTCGGTCTGGAACTGAAGACCTTCCGCCACGTCACGCCGGAGGGCACCGCCGATCTCGATGCGCTGAAGGCCGCGCTGACCGAGGCGACAGCAGACGACGCGGTGCTGCTGCACGGCTGCTGCCACAACCCCAGCGGCGTGGACTATACGCCCGCGCAATGGGACGAGATTGCCACGCTGGTGGCGCAAGCGGGCGTGCTGCCGCTGCTCGACCTGGCCTATCAGGGGCTGGGCACGGGCATGGAAGACGATGCCTATGGCGTGCGCAAGGTGCTCGCCGCCGTGCCCGAGGCGATGATCGCCTACAGCTGCGACAAGAACTTCGGCCTGTATCGCGATCGCGTCGGCGCGTTCTATGCGATGACCCGCGATGCCGATGGCCTGCCGGCGGTGATGTCGAACGGCGCGGCGATCGCGCGCGCCAGCTGGTCGATGCCGCCCGATCACGGGGCTGCGGCGGTGCGGCTGGTGCTGGAAGACGCAAGCCTGACCGCGCAATGGCTCGACGAACTCGACACGATGCGTGCCCGCATGCGTCAGGTGCGCGACAAGCTGGCCGCCGCCGGGCGGATCGGGCCGATCGACATGACCCCGCTGGGCCACCAGCATGGCCTGTTCTCGATGCTGCCGCTGTCGGGTGAGCAGATCCTGGCGCTGCGCGAGAAGCACGGCGTCTACATGGCCGGATCGGGCCGCATCAACATCGCGGGGCTGACGGCCGGGAACATCGACGCGTTCCTGGCCGCGCTGGCGGATGTGGCGGGGTAGGATTGATGCGGCGACGTCCCGGTCTCGACCCGGGACCGCTGGCCCGCTGATGCTACGTCGGGCCTGTCGGCCAGCGGTCCCGGATCAAGTCCGGGACGACGTGTCACGATAACATTGCTGGCTTTCGATCACGCCGTCGATCATGGCGCGGTTGGCTTCGGGCAAGCTACGCCGGGTATCGATGATCTGGCGTTCAGCCTCGCTCAGACCGCCCTGTTCGGGGTTGAGCAAATCGGCGGGCAATACTTTCAGTACACGACCGAGCACTTCAAGGTAGGGCACATTCAACTGGCGCCCGCCGGTTTCCATGCGTTGCAGGTTAGGGAAATGCAGCTTCTGGCCAGCAAGCGTCACTTCGTCCGCAAGTTGGCGCAGCGACATGTCGCGCTGTTTGCGCCAGTAGCGGATGCGGTTGGGCATGAGCTGGGCCGAGCTTTTTACCATGAGCAATTTTCAACAACGGTCATGGCCGCAGCAGTTCTCACAATTGGCAGCGAAGCTTCGCAATGCCCTCGATGTTGTCAGTAATGGTAACAAGGCGACATAGCAATGGCAAGCGATCAAGTCCGGGACGACGTTATCCTTTGAGCGCCTGCATCCGCTTGAGATAGCGCGCGAGCACGTCGATCTCCAGGTTCACCCGGTCGCCCGCGACCAGCGCACCCAGCGTGGTTGCGTGCGCGGTGTGGGGGATGATGTTGAGCGCGAACAGCGCGGTGCCATCGGGCTGGTCGGTCACCGCGTTGACGGTGAGTGACACGCCGTCCACCGTGATCGATCCTTTGGCGGCGATATAGGCGGCAAGGTCCGCCGGGGCGGCAATGGCGATCCGCAGCGATGCGCCTTCGGGTGCTACGCTGGCGACTTCGCCCACGCCATCGACGTGGCCGGTAACGATGTGGCCGCCCAGTTCATCGCCCAGCTTGAGCGCGGGTTCGAGGTTGAGCGCGCGGTCCGTCTGCCATTGCGCGGGCGCGGTGCAGGCCACCGTCTCGCCCGAAACGTCCACCGCGAACCATGCATCGCCGGTCGTGCCGCCGCGATCGACTACGGTCAGGCACACGCCGGAACACGCGATGGAGGCGCCGATCGCGATCCTGGCCGGGTCCATCGCGCAAGCCACGGTCACCCGCCGGTCGCCGCGATCCTCTATGGCCATGATCCGCCCGACTTCGGTGACGATCCCGGTGAACATGCGGCTTCCTCCTTCAGCGGGTCCGCTCGTAGACGTCGAGCGTGTCGCTGCCAAGGCGGCGGTGGTCGGTCAGGCGCCAGCGACCGTGCGCTGCGTCGAGCGAGGCGAGGCCGATGTCGCCGATGCAGGGCCGCCCTGCTCCGATCACGATCGGCGCGCGGTACAGCAGCAGGCGGTCCACCCGGTCGGCGGCGAGGAACGTGGCCGCCGCCCCGCCGCCGCCTTCGACCAGCAGGAATTGCGCATCACCGAACGCGTGGGGCGCGGCGATGTCCGCCACCGCCTGCCAGCCATCGGGCGCGGCACCGCGTGTCAGCGCCCAGCGCGCCGGGCTGCGCGCCTCAAGCCCAGGCAGGCGCACGTCGAGTTTGGGTGCGTCGGCGCGCAAGGTCGCGCCGCCGACAAGGATCGCGTCGGCGCGGGCGCGTTCGAGATGGCCGTGGGCGCGCGCTTCATGCCCGGTGATCCAGCGGCTGGTGCCATCGGGCAGGGCGATCCTGCCGTCGAGCGACATCGCCAGCTTGAGCGTGGTGTAGGGGCGGCCTTGCGCCGCGCGCATCAGGTATCCGCGCAGCGAAGCTAGTGCGGCGGGGGTGGGCAGCAACGCGGTGTCGATCCCGGCGGTGCGCAGTGCGGCGATGCCGCTGCCTGCGGTGCGGGGATCGGGATCGGTGCAGCCGATTACCACGCGGGCGAGGGCTGCCCGTGCAGCCAGCCCCGCACAATCCGGCCCGCGCGCGCTGGCATGGGCGCAAGGTTCCAGCGTGACGTAAAGCGTGGCCCCGCGCGCTGCCTCGCCGGCTTGCGCCAGCGCCATCGCCTCGGCATGCGGGCGCCCGCCGGCTTGGGTGAACCCGCGCCCTATGACCCGCCCATCGCGCACGATGATCGCGCCGACTGCGGGATTGGGGCGGCTTTGCGGGGCACCGCGCACGCCCAGCGCGGCGGCGGCGTCCATCCAGTCGGCGTCGGTCCGGCGCGGACCGCCCGGATCAGTGGTGGACAACGTTGGTCTTGAGGATCTGCGCGATGCGCGCCGCCTCGGCCTTGGCGGCGGCGGCACGTTCGGCATCACCCTGCTGGGACGGCGTCTTGGTGTCCATGCCGAAGTAATCGCCGACTGCCTTGTAACGATTGCGGATTTCCGCGTCGTCGGCCTCGTCCTGCGCCTTTTCGGCATTGGCCTTCTTCGTCGCGGCGATGTTGTCCCTGACGATCTGCTTGTCGCTGCGCCCTTCGGCCAGACTGGGGAAATAAGTGACCTGCGGCGGCTTGGGCAGCCCGGACCAATGCTGGCCGATCATCAGGTAGAACATCCCGCCGGTAATCGCCCCGGCCGCCAGGATGAAGCGCAACCGGTGCGGCTGCGGCGCGCGCAGCTGATTCCAGAAATCGCGCAATCCGCCCACGGGCGACACGTGCTTGAGGTAGCCTTTCATCGCGCCAAGATAGGGGCGCGGCGCGCAATGCGCCAGCCCGCGCTCAAATCTCTTCGTCCAGGCTCAGCAGCGAGGCGTTGCCGCCCGCGCTGGTGGTGTCGGTGGAGGTCACCCGCTCCAGGCAGAATCGCGCCAGATAGTGCGGGCCGCCCGCTTTCGGGCCGGTGCCCGAAAAGCCCTCGCCGCCAAACGGCTGGCTGCCCACGACCGCCCCGATCATCGACCGGTTGACGTAAAGATTGCCGACTTTGGCGGAAGCCTCGACCGTTTCGGCGACGCGCGCGATGCGGCTATGCAGGCCCATGGTCAGGCCAAAGCCCTTGGCGTTGATGGCCGCGATGGTCTGTTCCAGCGTGCCGGGCTTCCACGTCACGACATGCAGCAGCGGGCCGAACCATTCGGCGTCGAGGTCTGCCACAGTGTCCAGCCGGATCACGGTGGGGGGCACGAACAGGCCGCCTTCGGGCACGGTCACGGTCTTGACGATGCGATCGGCGCGGTCGTGGCGATAGGCCATCAGCCGGGCATACGCCGCTTCGTCAATCACCGGGCCGACGTCGGTTGCGGGATCGGCCGGATCGCCCACCACCAGCGCGTCCATCGCGCCGCCCAGCATATCGAGCGTGCGTGTCGCGATGTCATCCTGCAGCAGCAGCAGGCGCAGCGCGGAACAGCGCTGCCCGGCAGAGCGGAACGCACTGGTGACGATGTCGCGCACCACTTGTTCGGGCAGCGCGGTCGAATCGACCAGCATCGCGTTGATCCCGCCGGTTTCCGCGATCAGCGGCACGAGGGGGCGCGTCTCGTCCTCCAGCAATGCGCGCGCGATTCGGCGGGCGGTCGGCACCGATCCGGTGAAGGCCACGCCCGCGATGCGCGCATCGCCGGTCAGCGCCGCGCCGACTTCCGCGCCGCCGACGGCGATCTGCAGCACGTCGCGCGGCACGCCCGCCTCGTGCGCCAGCGCCACCGCCCAGCGGCCGATCTGCGGCGTTTGCGGCGCGGGCTTGGCCACCACCGCGTTGCCCGTGACGAGCGCCGCCACGACTTGCCCCAAGAAAATCGCTAGCGGAAAGTTCCACGGCGCGATCGCCGCCCATGTCCCGCGCGGCACCATGTGCAGCACGTTGACCTCACCGGTCGGGCCGGGCAGCAGTTGCGGCTGCATCAGGTCGCGCGCCTGGCGGGCGTAGTAACGGCAGAAGTCGGCGGCCTCGCGCAGTTCGGCCAGCGCATCGGGCAGCGTTTTCTTCGCTTCGTGGACAAGCAGCGAAAACGCTTCGTCGCGGCGCGCTTCGAGCAAGTCGGCGAGCCGTTCGATGATCGCGGCGCGGTGTTCGACCGGGGTGGCGGCCCATGCGGGCGCGGCAGCTTCGGCCTTGCCGATGCATCCGCCCACGTCGGCGTCGCCGCTGACCGCGTGTCCGCCTCGGGCATGAAGCCGGGCGGCTTGTTCCGCCAGCACCGCCCGGTCATTCAGGTCGATCCCCGCCGAATTGCCGCGCACCGGCTCGAACAGATCGCGCGGGGTCGGGATCGACGGATGTTGCGAGCCACCGCTCAGTCGCGCCTTGTCCAGCGGATCGGCCAGCAGATCGTCGATGCTCGCATCGGCATCGGCCAGCTGGTGGACAAAGCTGGAGTTGGCGCCGTTCTCCAGCAGGCGCCGCACCAGATAGGCCAGCAGGTCGCGATGCCCGCCGACCGGGGCATAGACCCGGCAGCGGAATCCCGCCTGCTGGACGAGATTTTCGTACAGCCCGTCGCCCATGCCGTGCAGCCGCTGGAATTCGAAGTCCTGTCCGGTTTTGCCCAGCTCGCGCGCCCAGTGGACGATGGTCGCCACGGTGCGCGCGTTGTGGCTGGCGAATGCCGGCTCGATATGCCGCGCGGCGAGCATGTCGCGCGCGCAGGCGAGGTACGAAACGTCGGTGTGCGCCTTGCGCGTGAACAGCGGGTAATCGGGCAGGCCCTGCTCCTGCGTGGCCTTGATCTCGCTGTCCCAGTACGCGCCCTTGACCAGCCGCACTTTCATCGTGCGGCCGGTGGCCTCGCCCAGCGCATCGGCCCAGCGGCACACCGCGCGGGCGCGGCGGGAATACGCCTGCACCGCCATGCCCAGCCCGTCCCACGCTTTCAACGCTGGATCTGCGGCGATGGCCGCGATGATATCGAAGCTGAGGTCGAGCCGCTCGCTTTCCTCGGCATCGACCGTCAGCGCGATGCCGCCTTGCGCGGCCTGACGCGCCAGCGTGAGCATCATGTCGGTCAGCTGCGGCAGTGCGGTGGCGGCCTGCGCCGCTTCATAGCGCGGATGGAGCGCGGACAGCTTGACCGAGATCGAGTGCCCTTCGCCCGCAGACCGCGACACCGCCGCGATGGCGTTGCGGTACGATTCGAAATAGCGCAGCGCATCGTCATAGGTGCGCGCGCCTTCGCCCAGCATGTCGAAGCTGGCGGTGAAGCCGGCGTTCTCGGGACGGCGCATGCGGTCCGTCGCCTCGTCGATGGTGCGGCCCATCACGAACACTTCGCCCATCAGCTTCATCGCCGCGCCCACCGCCTGCCGTACGAACGGTTCGCCGCTGCGCGCGATCAGCCGCCGCAGCACGCCCGATTGCGGCTCCACGCCGATCACCGCACGGCCCAGCACCAGCCCCCAGGTGGCCGAATTGACCAGCGCGGAGGAGGACTTGCCGCTGTGCGCGCGCCAGTTGGCCTCGCCGATCTTGTCGGCGATCAGCAAGTCGGCGGTGGCCGGATCGGGCACGCGCAGGAACGCTTCGGCCAGGCTCAGCAGTGCGAGTCCTTCGTCGCTGTCCATGCGATATTCGGCCATGAACCGGTTGACCCAGCCTTGCGCCTGGCCCTTGCGCAGTTCGGTGATCAGGCGCGCGCCTTCGCGGCGGATGGCATCCTCGTCGCCCTTGGTGACCGGGACAGCGGCGACGAGCGCGCCGACGACCTCTGGCTCGGCAAGGCGGTGTAGGCGGCGCATGTCGGCGCGGGCGGCAGTGAGAGCGGGCGAATCCATGCGCGGCCCCTAGTTCAATCCGGTTGCAAATGCGACCAATTACAGCAAGCGAACGCTACCCGAACGGCTGGTACAGCGACCGCCCCGATCGTTTCAGCCAGCGATTTGCCGCCGCGATGTCGCCCTCGAACACGCGATCGAGGTGCGCGTGGAACGCCGGGCTGTGATCGAAATGGGCCAGGTGGGCCACTTCGTGCGCCACCACCGAACGGCGCACGAAATCGGGCGCCATCACCAGCCGCCAGTTGACCCGGATCGTGCCGTCCGCCGCGCAGCTGCCCCAGCGCCGCTGAGCGCGTGACAGGCCCAACGGCGGAACGTCCTCACGCGCCTGGGTACAGTAATGCGCCAGATCGTCGGCGAACAGACGCTTCGCGTCCGCCTCGAGCCAGCGCTGCAACCGCCGCGACAGCCCGTCGAGCGGGCCGCCGACCACGATCGCGCCATCGTCGAGCACCGGCGTGCGCCGCGCTGTGGCCTGCCAGTTCACCACCAGCGCCTCGCCGCGATACGGCAGCGTGGCGCCGGGTTCGACCAGCGAGGGCGCGGCGACCGTCGCCAGCTGCCGGGCGAGCCAGTCCGAGCGGTCGCGCGCGAAAGCCTCGGCCTCGCCCACCCGGCCCCATGCCGGGATCGACACGCGCACTTCGCGGCCATCGGGGGCCAGTCGCAGCGTCATCCTTTGCGCCTGCCGCAGTTTGCGCACGACCAGCGGCAGGTCGCGCCCTCCGACCGAGACCGTGCGTCTGGGCTCGGGGCGCGCGGGTTCGGCTGGCGTCGCGGCGCGACCGGTGCGGGCGAACGGCGGACGGCGCAGCCAGTCAATCATCGGTCTCGTCCCAGTCGTGATCGAACATCACGCCGTCTTCCGAAACGATATGCTCTTCCAGCGGCCCGGCCAGCACTTCGCTGATCGCGCGGCCGACGACGGAAATCTTCGCGCGGTGCACTTCCTCGCGATCGCCGCACACCAGATAGTGCCATGCGGGCAGCGGATCGCCGTCGGCGCGCAGGCGATAGGCGCAGGTCACCGGCAGCCACGGCAATTCCGCCGCCAACCGGGGGGTCAGCCGCAGGCAATCGGGCACCAGCGCGCGGCGGTGGCGATAGTCCGAACAGCGCGCGGTCTTGAGGTCGAGCAGTCGGCAGGCGACGTTGGTGCGCAGCACCGCGCCGGTATCCTCATCCTCCAGCTTGTGCAGGCAGCAGTTGCCGCACCCGTCGCACAAGGCCTCCCACTGGTCGCGATTGAGCGTCTCGACCGGGCGTTCCCAGAACTTGTCGACAGGCGCATCCGCCATCGTCAGCGCACCCACCGCGCGAGTTCGGCGGCCACAGCCTTGCCGTCCTTCTCCGCCGGCAGCAGCGCGATCGGCTTACCGTCGCGGCCCATCAGGAACGCGGTGACCGAATGGTCCATCAGATAACTGCCCGGCGTCGCGCCGGGGCGCCTGGCGGCATAGACTGCAAACGCCTTGCCCGCCGCCGCGACGCTTTCGGGCGTGCCGGTCAGCCCGATCAGCTCGGGTCCGAAGTTGGCGCTGTATTCCCCCATCACCGTGGGCGTGTCGCGCTGCGGATCGACCGTGATGAACAGCGGCACGATGTCGCGGGCGAGCGCGGCGTGGTCGCGCGCGAACAGGTGGTAGCCCTGCATGATGTGTTGCAGGTCGAGCGGGCAGACGTCGGGGCAGAACGTGTAGCCGAAGTAGACGATGCGGTACTTGCCGGCAAAATCGGCCCAGCGCACCGGCTTGCCCGCCTTGTCGACCAGCGTGAAATCGCCGCCGATCGCCGCGCCTTCCAGCGGGGGGCGTTCGACCGCAGCGGAACCGGCGCCCTGACCGCACGCGCCCAGCGTCAGCAGCAGCGCCAGCGGTGCGCTGTTCAGCAGCGCCAGCAGGCGCGAACGGACGGGATGGGTGGGGGCCATGGCGCGCCGGTTCATGCTCTGCTAACCTGCCGCTTGCAAGGGCCGAGTCTGGCGCGACGGGCACGCAACAGGAGGAATTCTCGGTGATAAAGCGGTGGCGGATGACGCGGGGCATCACGGTGGTGCGCGGAGCGTTGGCGGCGCGCGCGGCGCTGGCGGCCCTGGCGCTCGTCGGCGGATTGGCGCTGGCGATACCGGCGCAGGCGCAGTTTTCGGACGGCTACAAATTCCTCGAGGCGGTCAAGAAGAAGGACGGCCAGAAGGTCACCGATTCGCTGGCGGAGCCCGGCACCACCATCGTCAACACGCGCGACATCACCACCGGCGACACCGCAATGCACATCGTGACCCAGCGCCGCGACGCGGCGTGGATCAGCTTCCTTGCCGCGCACGGCGCCAACGTGAACGCGCGCAACGTGCGCGGGGTGACGCCGCTGGTGCTGGCCTGCAACCTGGGCTTTACCGATGGCGTGGAACTGCTGATCAGCCTGGGCGCGCGGGTCGATGAACCCAACGACACCGGCGAAACCCCGCTGATCGCGGCGGTCCATCGTCGCGACGGGTTGGTGGCGCGGATGCTGCTGAAAGCTGGCGCCAACCCCAACCGGCCCGACAATTCCGGCCGCTCGGCGCGCGATTACGCCACGCTCGATGGCCACGCCAACCCGGCGCTGAGCGAGATCGAGAATGCGGCCAAGACGGGCACCGCCAAGACCGGCAAGACGTATGGCCCGTCGCTGTGATCGGGCTTTCGCTGTGAGCAGGCTCCGCTGACTATGGCCGTGCCTGCCGACGCCACGCTCGATGAACTGCGCCTCGCGCTCGCGCCCGCCGTGGCGCAAGCCGCGATCTTCGATGGCTGGAGTGATGCCGCGATCGACGGCGCGGCGCAGGCCGAAGGCGTCGACCCGGCGGTTGCGCGGCTGGCGTTCAGCGGCGGACCGATGACACTGATCGCGGCGTGGATCGCGCGGATCGATGCCGACATGGCTGCGGCGCTCCCTGCCGAAACGCTGGCGAAACTGCCGATCCGCGAACGCATTCGCCGGCTGGTGCAGTATCGACTCGATGCGTTGGGCGGCAGCGAGGAAGCGTTGCGCCGCGCGCTGGCGATCATGGCGATGCCGCAGAACGCACCGCGCAGCATCCGGCTCGGCTGGGCCAGCGCCGATGCGATGTGGCGCCTCGCGGGCGATACCGCGACCGATTACAACCACTACACCAAGCGCGCGATCCTGGGCGCGATCTACAGTGCCACGCTGGGCGTTTACGCGCAGGACCAGAGCGAGGGTCACGCCGAGACGCGGGCGTTCCTCGACCGGCGGATCGAAGGCATCATGCGCTTTGAAAAGGCCAAGGCGCGCGTGCTCAAGCCGCGCGACGAAAGCTTCAGCCTGACCCGGCTGTTCGGCAGGTTGCGCTACCCGGCGCGCTGACGCGAAAACGTTATTGCGAACTAGTTGCAAAAAGGCCGTGAGTGTGGCAGCGCCGTGGTCGTGACGCTCGACCAGATCCCCCTTGGCCAGCTTGCGCGGATCACCGCGGTCGACTGGACAGCGCTCGTGCCCGAGGAAGGGCAGCGGCTGCGCGCGCTGGGCATCGATACCGGCGCCAAAGTGCGGCTGGCCTATCGCGGCGTGCTGGCCGGTCGCGATCCGCTGGCGATCGAGGTCGGGCGGATGACCGTGGCGCTGCGCCGCGTCCACGCCCGCGCCATGCAAGTCGAAGCGCCGGTCGACGAACCCACAGCATGACTGGGCCCGCCGCATGACCATGACGATTTCTTTGGCATGACCCGGGGCATCTGCATCGCCGCGCTGGTCGGCAACCCCAATGCGGGCAAAAGCGCGCTGTTCAACGCGCTCACCGGCGCGCGCCAGAAGATCGCCAACTATCCCGGCGTCACGGTGGAGCGCAAAGCCGGGCGCATGCTGCTGCCCTCGGGCGAGCCGGTGGAACTGGTCGATCTTCCCGGCAGTTACGGCCTGTCGCCCACCAGCCCGGACGAGGAAGTGACCCGCAAGGTCATCATGGGCGAACAGCCCGGGCAGGGGCAGCCCGAAGTGCTGGTCCTGGTGCTCGATGCCTCCAACCTCGAACAGCACCTGGTGTTCGCGCAGGAAGTGATCGAGCTGGGCCGGCCCACCGTGGTCGCGCTCAACATGGTGGATCTGGCCGAACGCGACGGGCTGGTGCTCGATGCGATGGCGCTGCAGCAGGCGCTGGGCGTGGCGGTGATTCCGACCGTGGCGGTGCGCCGCCGTGGCCTGACCGAACTCGCCGCCGCGATCGCCGAAGCGCGCGGACGCACCGGCGCGCCGGTCGAACCGCGCCCGCACGTCAACGGGCCCGAGCGCCGCATGCTCGCCCACGCCATCGCTGACGGCGCGATCCTGTCCGAAACCAAGCGGCATCGCCTCCATGCGCGGATGGACCGCGTGTTGCTGCACCCGTGGCTGGGTCCGCCGATCCTGCTGGCGCTGCTGTTCCTGGTGTTCCAGGCGGTGTTCAGCGGCGCCGCGCCGTTCGCCGATGGCCTGACCGCCATCGTCACCGCGCTCGAGGATTTTGCCCGCGCGCAACTGCCCGCCGGCCTGCCGCGCGACCTGCTGACCGACGGCATCCTTGCCGGTGTCGGCTCGGTCATCGTGTTCCTGCCGCAGATCCTGATCCTGTTCTTCTTCATCCTGACGATGGAGGCGACCGGCTACATGGCGCGCGCCGCGTTCCTGATGGACCGGCTGATGGCGTCGGTCGGCCTTTCGGGGCGCAGCTTCATCCCGCTGCTGTCGAGCTTTGCCTGCGCCATTCCCGGCATCATGGCCACGCGGAGCATCGCCGATCCCAAGGACCGGCTGACCACGATCCTGATCGCCCCGCTGATGACCTGTTCGGCCCGCCTGCCGGTCTATGCCGTGATCATCGCGGCGTTCATCCCCAACCGCCCGGTCGGGCCGGGGGGGCTGATCGGCCTGCAGGGCCTTGTCCTGCTGGGGCTGTACCTGTTCGGCGTGGTCGGAGCGATGGCGGTGGCGATGGTGCTGCGCCGATCGATCACCAAAGGCGCGGCCAGCGGCTTCATCATGGAACTGCCCAAGTACCAGCTGCCCACGGTCAAGGATCTGGCGCTCGGGCTGTTCCAGCGCGCGTGGATATTCCTGCGCCGCGCGGGCACGATGATCTTTACCGTCACCGTGGTGCTGTGGCTGCTGCTCAACTTCCCGCGCGCCGCGCCGGGGCAGGACCAGGTCGATGCCTCGATCGCCGGGCACTTGGCCAATGGCCTCGCCGTCGTGATCGAGCCGATCGGCTTCAACCGCGACATCGCACTGGCGCTGATCCCGGCGATGGCCGCGCGCGAAGTGGCGGTGAGCTCGCTCGCCACGACGTATGCGGTGTCCAACCCCGACGAGAACGCCGTGGCCCGGCAGCTCGGCGCGCAGCTCAAGTCGCACTGGAGCCTGCCCACCGCGCTGGCGTTCCTGGCGTGGTTCGTGTTCGCGCCGCAGTGCCTTTCGACCATCGCGGTGGCGCGGCGCGAAACCAACGGGTGGAAATGGCCGGGCTTCATGCTGGCCTACCTGTTCTTGCTGGCATACGTGGCGGCGGGCCTGACCTACTGGACCGCGATGGCGCTCGGGCTTGGCTAGCTTGGGGACGGGGTAGCTGTGGGCAAATGGCCGGGCCGGACTCGCCCTGCCGTTGCGCATTGGTTAGGCCACGTCTCGATATTCAACAGGACACGAATCAATGGCAGGCAGCGTCAACAAGGTCATCCTGGTCGGAAATCTCGGCCAGGATGTAGAAGTCAAAAGCTTCCAGAACGGCGGTCGCATCGCCAACCTGCGGATCGCGACGTCCGAAAACTGGAAGGACAAGGCCACCGGAGAGCGCAAGGAGCGTACCGAGTGGCATAGCGTCGTGCTCCAGTCCGAAGGGCTGGTCGGCGTCGCCGAACGCTTTCTGCGCAAGGGCAGCAAAGTCTACATCGAAGGCCAGCTGCGCACGCGCAAGTGGCAGGACCAGTCGGGCAACGATCGCTACACCACCGAAATCTCGGTCGGCATGAACGGCGTGCTGACCATGCTCGACGGCGCACCGGGCGCTGGCGGCGCGGGTGCGGGTGCCGGTGGCGGCGGTGGCCAGCGTTCGGGCGGCTGGAATGAAGGCGGCTCCAGCGGCGGATCACGCGGCGGCGCGGCCGGTGGCGGCGCTTCGGGCGGCGGCTGGAACAAGGGCGGCGGCGGATCGTCGGGCGGCGGCGGCGGCGGCGGCGGCGGATTCTCGGACGACCTCGACGACGATATTCCGTTCTGAGGTTTCACGGGGTCAAATAGCCTAACCTTAAAAAATTGGCGCGTCGCGTCTCAAGTCCCCCGCGTATCCCCGTACAGGTGGATATGCAGCCGGTCTGACAGCCGCCAGCCGCGCGCCAGCGCTTCATCTGCCAGCCAGCGTTCGCGTTCCCGCAAGGTGGCGCTGTCGATCCCTTCGGGCATCACGAACAGCCGCGCTGCGGGTATGGCGTAGCGCTGCTGCAGCGCCGCCACTTCGGCCAGGTCGCCGGGCGCGGCCACCACGAACTTGAACCACGCGCGCGGATCGGCGGCGAACGCGGCCAGCCGCTCGGGCAGCAGCGCAAGCTGCGCCGCGTTGCCCGAATGCGCCAGCTTGGGGCTGACGTTGTACTGGTCCACCAGCGGATCGAGCGCGGGGCCGGGCGCGACGGTGCCGTTGGTCTCGATCTCGACATGCAGCGCGGGCCGCGCCGCTTTCAGCAGCGCGATCAGCCGCGCCAGCGCTTGGGCCTGCAACAGCGGTTCGCCGCCGGTCACCACCAGCCGGTCCTGCCCAAGCGACAGGATGCGCTCCGCGACATCGGCTTCGTCCAGCCCAAGCTGGTTCGCGGCGCGCTCGAAGTCCACGCCGTCACGATGCGGCCGGTTATCCCCGGTAAAGCGCCATGTGTACGCGGTGTCGCACCATGTGCAGGCCAAGTTGCACCGCGACAACCGCACGAACACCGACGGCCGCCCGGCGGACGGGCCTTCGCCTTGCAGCGAGGCGAAAATCTCTGGCTCGCCGGGGGTGGTGGTGGCGAGGATCAGTGGCATCCGACGCGTCCTTCGAGACGCGGACGGGCCTTCGACAAGCTCAGTCCCGCCCGCTCCTCAGGATGAGCGGTTTTTGCGCAATTTCCGCTCATCCTGAGGAGCGGTTGAGGAGCCGCGCAGCGGCGTCCCGAAGGCGCGTCTCGAAGGATCACCCCAACCGCGCCAGCGCCGCCGCGAGCCGTGTCGCTTCGGCGGCATGGCCGGCATGGTCGGCGCGCGCCTTGTCGATCGCCTCGGGCTTGGCCTTCTCGACGAACGCGGGATTGTCGAGCCGCTTGGCGATGTTGTCGCGCTCCTTTTCGGAGGTGGCGAGGGCCTTGGTCAGACGGGCTTTTTCGGCGGCGATGTCGATCACGCCGTCCAGCGGCACGATCAGGTTTGCATCGCCTGCGCCGACCTGCATCGCGGCACCGTCGGGTGCGGGCGCGAAGTGGATGGCCGACAGCCGCGCCAGCCGATCGATCGCGCCGGTGTTGCGAGAGATGATCGCGCGGGTCGCCTCGCTCGGCTCGGGCAAGTAGGCTTCAAGCTTCGCGCCGGGCGCGATCCCGAGTTCGGCTTTCGCGCCGCGCAAGTTGCCGACCAGCGAGATCAGCCACTCGACCTCGACCTTCGCCGCAGCATCCACCGCCGCACCCGGCTCGGGCCACCGCGCCACGATCAGCTCGCTGTCCCGCTCGCCAAGCGCATGCCACAGCTCCTCGGTCACGAACGGCATGAACGGGTGCAGCATCACCAGGATCTGGTCGAGCACCCACCCGGCGACGGCCTTGGTCTCGTCATCGAACGCACCCTTGATCAGTTCGATGTACCAGTCGCAGAACTGGTCCCAGACGAAATGGTAGATCGCGTTGGCAGCCGCGTCGAAGCGCAAGTCGGCCATGGCCTTGTCCAGCTCGGCCAGCGTATCGACCACCTCGCCGATGATCCACTTGTTGACCGCCAGCGTGGCGTCAGGTGCGGCCAGTGTGCTGCTCGCGGAAATGCCGTTGGACTGGCAAAATCTCGCGGCATTCCAAAGCTTTGTTGCAAAGTTGCGATAGCCTTCGACGCGGCGCTCGTCCATTTTTACGTCGCGGCCCTGGCTCTCCATCGCGGCCATGAAAAAGCGCAGGGCATCGGCGCCGAACTGGTCGATCAGGACCAGCGGATCGACCACGTTGCCCTTGGACTTGGACATTTTCTGGCCATCGGCGGCGCGGACAAGACCGTGGAGGTACAACCGCTTCCACGGCGGCACCCCCTCTCCGTTTTGATCTCGCATGAAATGCATCCCCTGCATCGCCATCCGCGCGTCCCAGAAGAACAGGATGTCGAACCCGGAAATCAGCAAGTCATTGGGATAATGGCGCGCGAGCAGATTCTCTCCATCGACTTGCGATGGGGAGGTGGCAGCGCGAAGCGATGACGGAGGGGCGGCTTGCGTAGAGTGCCCCTCCACCACGCCTGCGGCGCGGTCCCCCTCCCCATCGCAAGTCGATGGGGAGGATTGTGGCCAGCCCAACGTCGCGAACGGCCAGAGAGCTGAGGAAAACCAGGTGTCGAGGACGTCTGAATCCTGCCAGATTGAATAAATCGGCCGCTGAATGTCGTTCCACTGCTCGATGGCCTCAGCCTTGTCGGCAGCCTCGATGATTTCCGAGTGGTCGTCACCGATTTGCTTCAGGAATGCCTCGGCTTGAGCCTTTGCATCGTCGAATGTCGTTGCAACGAATACCGTGCATTCATCGGGATGACCTACCCAGGTCTTACCGTTCGTTCCACTATCGTCGGGTCGCAGATCAAACCCATACCAAGCCGGTATCCGATGCCCCCACCACAACTGCCGTGAGACACACCACGGCTGGATGTTCTCCATCCAGTTGAAGAACGTTTTCTCCCAGGTTTTGGGCACGATCTCGATGCGCCCGTCGCGCACGGCCTGCAGCGGCGGTTGCGCCAAAGTCGCGGCATCGACGTACCACTGGTCGGTCAGCCACGGCTCGATCACCACGCCGCCGCGATCGCCGAACGGGGTCTGGATCGTGCGGTCCTCGGCGTCCTTTTCGGTGACTTCGCCGTCCTTGGCGGTCACCGAAAACGTGACGAGCCGGCCCAGCGCCTTCATCTGCGCAACCACCTGCGCCCGCGCATCGAAGCGGTCGATGCCGACGAAGTCCGCCGGGATCAGGCCGTCGCTGGTCTGCACCACTTTCGCCTCGGCATCGAACATGTTGAGCATGTCGGCGGGCTTGAATCCGGCGCGCTTGCCCACCTCGAAGTCGTTGAAATCGTGGCCCGGGGTGATCTTGACCGCGCCCGATCCCAGTTCGGGATCGGCGTGTTCATCGGCCACGATCGGAATGCGGCGCCCGGTGATCGGCTGTTCGATGAACTTCCCGATGACCGACTGGTAGCGCGGATCGTCGGCGTTCACCGCCACCGCCATGTCGGCCAGCATCGTCTCGGGCCGGGTGGTGGCGACGACGATGTGGTCGGCGCCGTTTGCCAGCGTGATCCCGTCGGCCAGCGGATAGCGGAAGTGCCAGAACGAACCCTTGATCTCGCGCGTCTCGACCTCGAGGTCGCTGATCGCGGTCTTCAGTTTGGGATCCCAGTTGACCAGCCGCTTGTCGCGATAGATCAGCCCCTGATTGTACAGGTCCACGAACACCTTGACCACCGCCGTGGTGAAGTGCGGGTCCATGGTGAACTGTTCGCGGCTCCAGTCCATCGAACAGCCCAGCCGCCGCAGCTGGCCGGTGATGGTGCCGCCGCTTTCCGCTTTCCATTCCCAAACTTTGTCGATGAACTGCTCGCGCGTGTAGTTGGTGCGCTTGTCCTGCCGGGCCTCAAGCTGGCGTTCGACGACCATCTGCGTGGCAATGCCCGCGTGATCGGTGCCCACCACCCACAGCGCATCCTTGCCGCGCAGCCGTTCATACCGGATCACGATGTCCTGCAGCGTGTTGTCCAGGGCGTGGCCGATGTGCAGGCTGCCCGTGACGTTGGGCGGGGGATTGACGATGGTGAATGGCACGGCGTCGGGCCGGGCGGGGCGGAACAGCCCGCTCTGTTCCCAGTGCGCGTACCAGCGCGCCTCGATCGCGGCGGGCTCGAAGGTTTTGGCGAGTTGGCCCTCGGGCGCAGGCTGCGGTGCGGTCTGGTCGGGCGTTTTGTCTTCGGTCATGGGGCGGCGCTTTGCCAGCCCGCCGGTTTGCAGGCAAGCGGGCAGGGGCAGGTTCGCGTCATGCGGCGCACCGCAACGCGCTTCGGTGGCCACCCCCGATCGCGGCTTACACACTTGTCGGGCCACGTATTTTCGCCCATGAAGCCGGATCATGCGGGCTTTAGCTGATTTCACCACAACGCCCGGCGAGGGGCCAGAGTCTGCCGGTGGCGCCGGGGCCGAAGGCCGGGCCGATGGCGCAGCCGACAGCGCGGTCGGCAGCACTGGGGGCGTGACGCTGACCTTCAGCGGGCCGATGGTGGTGTCGTCGGTCGGGCTGCTCGATCGCCGCCTGCGCGCGCTGGACGAACCGATCGCCACGATCGACCTTTCGCAAGTGGAGCAGATCGACACCGTCGGCGCGTGGACCGCGTGGCGGCTGGCACAGCAGCACGGCGCCAAGATCGTCAACTGCGGCGATGCCGCGCAACGCCTGATCGACGCGGTCGGCCAGTCCGAGGGCAACACCACGCGCATCCGGGCGGAACGCCTGCCGGTGCTGGAACGCGTGCCCGCGCGGGTGGGCGAACTGATGGCGGAACTGGGCACCGGGTCGCTGCTGGTGCTGGGGTTCCTGGGCCAGGTGGTGGTGTCAATCGGCGCGATCATCCAGCATCCGCGCCGGTTCCGGCAGAAAGCGCTGGTGCGGCAGATGGAGCTGGTCGGCGTATCCTCGCTGCCGATCATCGGGCTGATGAGCTTCCTCATCGGCATCGTCATCGCGCAGCAGGGCGCGGTGCAGCTGCGCCAGTTCGGCGCGGAAATCTACACCGTCAATCTCGTCGGCCGGCTGACCTTGCGCGAGCTGGGCGTGCTGATGACCGCGATCATGGTCGCGGGCCGATCGGGTTCGGCGTTCGCGGCGCAGATCGGCACAATGAAGCTGACCGAGGAAGTCGACGCGATGCGCACGATCGGCGTCTCGCCGATGGAGGCGCTGGTGATTCCGCGGATCATGGCGGCGGTGATCATGATGCCGCTGCTGGGCATCTATGCCTCGGCGGTGGCGATCATCGGCGGCGCGTTCCTGTCCACGCTGACGCTGGGCATCCCGTTCCTGAGCTTCCTGTCGCGCATTCAGGAAGTGGTGCCGCTGCACGATGTGTGGGTGGGGGTGATCAAGGCGCCGGTGTTCGGGCTGATCATCGCCGTATCGGGCTGCTACCAGGGCATGCAGGTGAAGGGCAATGCCGAGGAAGTCGGCCTGCGCACCACTTCGGCGGTGGTCATGGCGATTTTCATGGTGATCGTGCTCGATGCGTTCTTCGCGGTGTTCTTTACCAATGTTGGGTGGGGATGACCGAAACCGCGCAAGCCGCCGACCTGGTGCGCCAGGAAGAAAAGCTCAACCCCATTCCCGAGCCGTTCGAGGGTGAGTTCCCGATCCGCGTGCGCGGGCTGAAGAATGTGTTCGGCAGCAACGTGATCCACGAAGGGCTCGACCTTGACGTGCGGCGCGGCGAGATCATCGGCGTGGTCGGCGGATCGGGCACGGGCAAGTCGGTGCTGATGCGCTCGATCATCGGGTTGCAGATCCCCCAGGAGGGCACGATCGAGGTGCTCGGCCGGTCGATCACCGACGCGACCGACGACGATGACATCGACATCCGGTCGCGCTGGGGCATCCTGTTCCAGGGCGGCGCATTGTTCTCCACGCTGACGGTGGGCGAGAACGTCGAAGTGCCGCTGCTCGAATTCTTCCCCGAGATCCACGACGAGCTGCGCCATGAGATTGCGCGCTACAAAGTGGTGATGTCGGGGCTGCCGGCGGATGCGACCGGCAAGTTCCCGTCCGAGCTTTCGGGCGGGATGCGCAAACGTGCCGGGCTGGCGCGCGCGCTGGCGCTCGATCCGGAACTGCTGTTCCTCGATGAGCCGACCGCCGGGCTCGATCCGATCGGTGCTGCGGCGTTCGACGCGCTGATCGCGGAACTGCAGCAGACGCTCGACCTCACGGTGTTTCTGATCACCCACGATCTCGATACGCTGTACGAAATCTGCGACCGGGTGGCGGTGATCGCCGACCGCAAGGTGATCGCGGTGGGGACGATCCCCGAACTGCTGGCCACCGATCATCCGTGGATCCAGGAATACTTCAACGGCCCGCGCGGCCGCGCCGCCCGCGACAGCCAGGATCGTGCCGAGGCCAAGGGCCGCGCCGCTCCCGGGGATCGTTCGGCAAAGGCAGGCGTTGCTGTGCCCGATACCGCGACGGACACGCAAATTTCAGATACCGATACTTCGGACACCGACAGTTCGGGCACCGACAATTCGGACACCGAAAAGTCGGATAGTGGCGTTGCGGCGGACAAGTCCGCCGACGACGGCGAATAGGAAGCAGGGGCGGACGATGGAAACGCGGGCAAATCATATCTGGGTGGGTGCGGTCACCCTGATCCTGATGGCCGGGCTTGCCGCGCTCGTGATCTGGATCGCGCGCCTCAACCAGGGCGAGCAGAACGCCTATGACATCTTCTTCAAGCAGTCGGTCGATGGCTTGGCCAAGGGATCGGAAGTCGCGTTTTCGGGCGTGCCGGCCGGGCAGGTCAAGGAAATCGAGCTGTGGCCCAAGGACCCGGAATTCGTGCGCGTGCGAATCAAGGTGGATGAGAAGATCCCGATCCTGCAGGGCACCACCGCCACGCTGCAGGGCAGCTTCACCGGCGTTTCGACGATCCAGCTCGAAGGCGCGGTCAAGGGTGCGCCGCCGATTGCCGAACCCGGCCCCGACGGGGTGCCGGTGATCCCGACCAAGCGCGGCGGGCTGGGCGAACTGCTCAGCAACGCACCGCTGCTGCTCGAACGACTGGCCACGCTGACCGAGCGCATGACGCTGCTGCTGTCGGACAAGAACCAGAAAAGCCTCGAGGACATCCTTGCCCATACCGACAAGATGACCGGCGATCTGGCGCAGGCGACCCCCGACGTGAAGCGCACGCTGGCCGAACTGCAATCCACGCTGCGGCAGGCCAACTACACGCTGGCCAGCTTCCAGAAACTGGCAGGCTCTGCCGACGACATGATCAACAAGGAAGGCAACGGTCTGGCGGCGCAGCTTTCGACCACGCTGAAATCGGCACAGGCCGCCGCTGATGAGCTGAAAGCCACGCTGGGCGATGCCCGTCCCGCCGCGCGCCAGCTCAACGACCGCACGCTGCCCGCTGCCGAAGCGGCGATCCGCGATCTGCAGGCGACCACGCGGTCGCTGCGCGCGGTGACCGACAAGATCAACGATCGCGGCGTGGGCGGACTGGTCGGCGGACCGAAACTGCCGGACTACAAGCCATGAATCGGGCGACACTTCGGGCCATGAACGGGGCAACACTGACGATGCGCAAACTCCTTCTCGCCGCGCCGCTGCTGGCGCTGTCGCTTGGCGGCTGTGTCAGCTTCGGGGCCAAGCCGCCGCCGACGCTGTTCAACCTGACCCCCGATCACCCCGCCGCCGCCGGAGCGACCTCCAGCGGCACGTATGCGAACGCGATCGTGGTGCTTGAACCCACCGCCGACCAGCGGCTCGACGTGCTGCGCGTGCCGGTGCAGGTCGATCCCAGCAGCGTGGCCTATCTGCAGAAGGCGCTGTGGGTCGCCCGCCCGGCGCGGTTGTTCCAGCACCTGATCGCCGAAACATTGCGCGGGCGCGGCACGCGGCTGGTGGTCGAAGCCGATCCCGGCATGGGCGGGCTGCGCCTGTCCGGCCACCTGATCGACATGGGCTACGACAAGGCGACCTCGTCGGCCGTGGTGCGGTTCGATGCGGTCAAGGAAGGCCCCGGCGGGCGGGTTGAGACCAAGCGGTTCGAAAGCACCGTCAGCGGGATCGAAGCCAAGCCCGAGGTGGTCGGCCCGGCGCTGAACCAGGCGGCCAACACCGTGGCGGGGCAGGTCGCCGACTGGGTAGGGTGACAGCCTAACCCGCCTTCTTCCGCCGCGTTTCCCAGCCCTTTTTCGCGGCGGCGGAGCGTTGCTCGGCCGACTGCGCTTTGCCGCCGATGCGGCCGCCCTTGCGCGCCGGGGCGTGGTTTTCGGGCTTGCCCCGGCCCGAGCCCGACTTCTTGCCACCGCCGGTCTTGGCATTGACCGTGGCCCAGGCGCGGCGTTCGGCCTCCTCCTGGCCCACGCCGCGATTCTCGTAGCCTTCCTCGATGTGGCGGGCCGTGCGTTTCTGCTTGTCGGTATAAGCGTCCTTGTCACCGCGTGGCATGGCATTCTCCTTTGCTTTCCTGATCTTGGAAAACTCCGGCGGGCGCTGGGTTCCGGCGGCCTGCTGCACGGATTTCAACTGGTCGAAATAAAGCCCCGCCATGGCGCAAGCCTATTGTCTATCAAATGAGTGGAGTTATTGTCTGAGGCCACTGCACAAGGAGTTCGATCATGGCTCTAGCTTCCTCCATTCACGCGCAATCGCCGCTGGTGCTGACCGTTCCGGGGCTCGACGGAAGCGGCCCGGCCCACTGGCAGAGCCTGTGGGAAGAGCATGGCAACGGCGATGTCCGCCGGGTTGAAATGGGCGAGTGGGACAAGCCCAATCGCAACCTGTGGGTCAACCGGCTGAACCTTGCGATCCACCGCGCCACCGAAATGGAGCGGCGCCCGGTGATCCTGGTCGCGCACAGCCTGGGCTGCCTGACGGTGGCGTGGTGGGCGCATTACGAGCAGCCCGCCTGGGCCGATCCGGTGATCGGCGCGCTGCTGGTCGCCCCGCCCGAAGTCGATGGCGTGGCGCGCGACAGCCGGCTTTATCCGTTTGCACCCACCCCGCTGGGACCGCTGCCGTTTCCCTCGATCGTGGTCGCCAGCCGCGACGATCCTTACGCCGCGTTCGAACGGACCGAACGCCTGGCCCATTTCTGGGGCAGCCGGTTCGTCGATGCGGGCGAGGCGGGGCACATCAACACCGAAGCCGGGCTGGGCGAGTGGCGGGACGGCCAGCTGCTGTTGTCCTCGTTCTCGCGCAGGGTGCAGGCCCTGCGCGCCAATCCGCCGCCGGCCATCGCGCCGCACGGCTTGTCTATAGAGGCCTGAACCGCAGCCCGCGCCGGCCGTTTCCCTGGCGGCAAGGCGTTGGCGACAGGATCAGGGCCGGGCCAGGCCGGCGAAGCGCGCGGCGGCGGTGAAAATCGCCAGCCGGTGCGCTCGCCGCGCCTGTGCCTCGGCATCCCAGCCCCACAGTTCGGCCTGCCAGTCTTCCTCGAGGTTGGCCGCGTCCCACAGCGCTGCGGCATCGGCTTGCGGATCGAGGCTTGCCAGCCCGATCACCAGCGAGGCGGCGAGGTTGGCCGAGGTGCGCAACGCGGCCAGGTCGAAGTCCGACAGGCCTTCAAGCACTGTGCGCAAGGCACTGAGCGTGGCGTCGGGTTGCGGGCGATGAAGAATGCCCGCCACGCGCACGAATTCCACGCCCAGCCCGGTTTCGGCGGCGGTGAGCAGCGGCTCCCACACGGCGCGCTGGCGCACGGCCAGCGGCTCGTCCGGCTCGGCGCGGTAGCACAGCGTGTCGGTTTCGCCGTAGGCCAGCAATGCTCCGATGGTCTCGGCGCGATCCTGCGCCACGACATCGATCGCGAAATCGGCAAAGTCGCGCAGCACGAACCGCGCCGGATCGATCTGCTCGCCCTGGTCCGCCCATTCGGCGGCCAGCGCCTCGGCCAGCGCACGCGTCGGCAGGCGTTGCGGGCGCGCGGACACGGTCTTGATCGCCCGCCCATCGAGCGTGACCTGCCAGCCGCCAAACGCCTCGGCGACGCCGGCCTCGCGATAAAAGCGCTTCATCGGCGGCCTACTTGCTGCGCCACGCGCGCGCCAACAGCAGCGGCACCCAGAAGAACTCGACCATGCCGATGGCCGCGATCGCATAACCGGCGACGGGCGGAACGAACGCCAGCGGCGTGAACTTGCCCGACAGGATCAGCACGCCGATCAGCACCAGCGCCGCGCCGGACAGCCGGATCAGCTGCAGCACCGCGAAACGCGCGACGGCGGGATCGCCCGGCTTGGTGGTATCAGGATCGGTCATGCCATTGTCCTCAGCAGCGCGCGCAGATCGTCGATCGTGTCGGCCACCGCTTCGGCGCCGGCGTGAACCAGTTCGCTCGGTTCGTGATAGCCCCAGCTGACGCCGAACGCGCGCACGCCGGCATTGCGCGCCATTTCCATGTCATAGGCAGTGTCGCCGATCATCGCCGTGTCGCCTGGCAGCACCCCGGTGGCGGCGAGCGCGGCCTCGATCATCGACGGGTGCGGCTTCGACGGGTGGCGGTCGGCGGTCTGCAGCGTGACGAAATGATCGGTCAGCCCGTGTGTGGCCAGACAGTGCGTCAGCCCCCGGTCGGACTTGCCGGTGGCGACGCCGAGCAGCCAGCCCTCGGCGGCCAGATCGGCGATCAGCGCGGCGATGCCGTCATACAGCGGTTCGGTCAGCGAACCCGCGCTGCGGCGGTCGCGAAACGCCTGGCGATAGCTTTCCGCCAGCGCGCCATGGGTGGCGTCCTCGCCCGCAGGGTGCAGCCGCCGCATCGCCTCGTGCAGCGACAGCCCGACGATGCGCCGCGTGTCGTGCCGTTCGGGCGCGGCGAGGCCATGCACCGCAAACGCCTCGTCCATCGCCGCGCAGATATCGGCCTGGCTGTCGACCAGCGTGCCGTCGCAATCGAACAGGGCGAGGCGCGGGCGGCTCGATCGCACGGCCGGCGGCATCAGCGGGCAGGGCCTTTCGGCGGGGCCTTTGCCGGGGCGCGGCGCACCGGTGCACGCTTGGTGGCAGGTCCGGCAGTCTTGGCGCCGGGTTTGCCCGGGCTGGGGCGGGTGGTCTTCGCGCTACCCGATGCGGGTTTGCCAGCAGCGGGACGGGCCGACCTGCCGGGCTTCCCGCCCGCCGCCTTTTCGGGCGCGTCGATCCCGCGTGGCGCGGAGTGGCCTTTCGCTGCCGGGCCTTCGCTGCGCTTGCGCCGCTCGCCGCGCCGTTCCTTGCGGTACTGCTTGGCATACGCCTTGGCCGCCAGCTTCTGCGTGGTCTTCTCGGGCACGACCTTGACCGGCTCGAGCGGGAAGTCGCCGTCCTCCTCGCTGAAGCCCAGCTGCGCCAGGCTCGCCGCGAAGTGCGGCGGCAGCGGCGCGGTCACGTCGATGAAATCGCCCTCGGGATGGTCGATGCGCAGGCGGCGGGCGTGCAGGTGCATCTTGCGGCTGATCGTGCCGGTCAGGAACGCCTCGGCCCCGCCGTACTTGCCGTCGCCCACGATCGGGTGGCCGATCGCCGCCATGTGCACACGCAGCTGGTGCGTGCGCCCGGTCATCGGCTGCAGTTCGACCCAGGCGGCGCTGTTGCCCGCGCGATCGACCACGCGATAACGCGTGCGGGCCGACTGGCCGTGCTCGCTTTCGTCGACCATCATCTTCTCGCCGCCGGTGCCCGGCTGCTTGGCCAGCGGCAGCTCGATCAGGCCATCGTTGATCGACGGCACGCCGACCACCAGCGCCCAGTACACCTTGCGCGCGGTACGGCCCGAAAACCGCTTGGCAAAGAACGCCGCGCTGCCCGGGGTGCGCGCGATCAGCAGCACGCCCGAGGTGTCCTTGTCCAACCGGTGGACCAGCCGCGGACGCGGTTCGCTGTCGCCCACGAACGCATCGAGCAGCCCGTCGACATGCTCGTACGTGCCGCTGCCGCCTTGCGTGGCCAAGCCGGGCGGCTTGTTGAGGATGATCGCGGCGCGGTCCTTTTCCAGCACCATCGCCTCGGCCTGCTCGATCTGCTCAGGCGTGAGGATCTTGCGGACCTTGCCCTGCTTGAGCCCCGGCGGGGCATCGCCACCCGGCGGGATGCGCAGCACCTGGCCCTTCATTACATGGTCGGCGGGATCGGCGCGCTTGCCGTCGATCCTGAGCTGCCCGGTGCGCGCCCAGCGCGAGACCATGGCAAAGCCGATCTGCGGCAGGTTGCGCTTGAACCACCGGTCGAGCCGGATGTCATGGTCGTCGGCCTTGACCGTGAACTGGCGCACGTCGTCGGACGCGGACTTGCCCTTGGCAACGCGGGGCGCGGCAGGCGGGGACCGGTCGGTCATGTCGCGGTCTTTCATATCGTCGCCCCGCGCATGATCATCAGCCCGGCCATGAGGCCCGTCGCGCCCGCTATCACCGATCCGGTGGCGTAAGCCGCTGCGAGCGCGATCTGGCCCTTTTGCGCCAGCATCACGACTTCGAGGCTGAAGGCGGAAAACGTGGTGAAGCCGCCCAGCACACCCACGCCCAGCAGCAGCCGCCAGCTTTCGCCGCCGGCGCTGTATCGCGCGAGCCAGCCGGCCAGCAGGCCCATGGCAAAGCTGCCGAACACGTTGATCGCCAGCGTCGGCCACGGAAACGGGTTGGACAGGCCGACAGCTGCGCCGATCAGCCGCCCGCCGTGATAGCGCAGGACGGCACCGGTCGCACCGCCCAGCGCAACCAGCAACGTGGCGGCCAGCATGGTGACCGATGGGGGGGAGGACGGGTTCATCGCCGGAGCCTTAGCCGGGGTTGGTGCATCGGGAAAGGGCCCCGCTGCAGCGCCGCGCCGCTTGCCCCGGACGCGCAATGGGTGCATCCCGGCCCGGTAACGGCCCAGTTTTGGCCAAGCGCGCTTGCCATTGTCCCCACACTTTGCTAGCCGCCCGCCGGTTCGAGCCGATCCTTTCGGGATTCGGCCTCGTTTTTGTTTTCAGCGAATCAGGGTGTTTCCCGCAGGCAGGCGGGTTCTCATCTGTGCAATGAGGTACGTCGGTTTATGCAAATTCTCGTCCGCGACAATAATGTCGACCAGGCCCTGCGCGCGCTCAAGAAGAAGCTGCAGCGCGAAGGCGTGTATCGCGAGATGAAGCTGCGCCGTCACTACGAGAAGCCGTCGGAAAAGCGCGCCCGTGAAAAGGCCGCTGCCGTACGCCGCGCCCGCAAGCTGGAGCGCAAGCGTCTGGAACGCGACGGCGGGAAATAGAACACGGCAGGCAAGCGGGATTTGCGCGCAGATGCTCGCGCGGAACCCACTTGCCGCATCGGCCCGGCTGGGCCATCAGGGCGCTGGAGCTTCCGGCGCCCTTTGCACGTCCGCCGGATTGATGGCTCAAGAGATTTGCGACCGATAGTTCACGTTAGCGACAGATAGTCTTCCGGGGGGAACCCATGTCCGAGATCACGCGCGTTCCGCTGCAGCCCATCGAAAAGGGTTCGCTCACCAAGATATGGATCGGCGTGGCCGTCGCGCTCCTGCTTGCGCTCGGCCTTGCCTATGCCGCGCGCTACCAGGGGCTGGTGGTCCACACGCTGAAGCCTGGCACCGGCGAATCGCCCACGCGCCAGGACGTGGTGCTGGTGAACTATGTCGGCCACCTTGCCAGCGGCAAGGAATTCGACCGGGGTGACAAAGTCGCGATCCCGCTGGAAGCGGTCGTTCCCGGCTTTGCGCAAGGGCTGGAAAAGATGAAGCGCGGTGGCAAGTACCGCCTCGATATCCCCGCCAACCTTGGCTACGGGCCGCAGCCGCAAACCAACCGCCAGACCGGCGAAGTGGTCATCCCCGGCAACAGCGATCTGGTGTTCGACGTCGAACTGCTCGACTACATGAACGGCGCGCAGTTGAAGGCGATGCAGCAGATGCAGATGCAAAGCCGTGGCGGAATACCGGGTGGGCCAGGCGGTCCGGGTGGCCCCGGCGGTCCTGGTGCCGGTCCGGCCGGTCCCGATGTGCCGCCGATGCCGGGTCATCCCTGACCCGACCGGTCCCGGCCCACACCTGCCTGCGTTCCCTTGAAGGACGCCGTGCGCAATGCTAGCGCGCGGCGTCCCTTCGCTTTCAAAGAGATTTTGCCATGTCGGTCGATACCGCCACGGTCGCCAAGATCGCCGCGCTGGCTCGCATCAAGCTGAGCGAGGGCGAAGTCGCGGCGATGGTGCCCGAACTCAATTCCATCCTCGACTGGGTCGAACAACTGGCCGAGGTCGACGTGACCGGCATCGAGCCGATGACCGCAGTCATCCCCAACACGCTGCGCCTGCGCGACGACAAGGTGAACGCCGATCCGCTGACCGGCGGCAACTTGCGCGACAAAGTCCTCGCCAATGCGCCCGCCAACGAACACGGCTTTTTCGGCGTGCCCAAGGTGATCGAGTAACATGACCGACCTCACCGAACTCGGCGTGGCCGCGATCCGCGACGGCGTGGCCGCTGGCAGCTTCACCGCCGTCGAAGTCGCCACGGCGTTCAACGCCAACGTCGCCGCCGCGCAAGCCGCGCTCAACGCGTTCATCGTCGCCACGCCGGACAAGGCGCTCGACGCCGCCGCGAAGACCGACAAGGCGCGCGCCGCGAACAAGCCGCTGGGCAAGCTGGGCGGCGTGCCGATCGGCATGAAGGACCTGTTCGCCACTGCCGGCACGCAAACCACGGCGGCCAGCCACATCCTCGAAGGCTTCATCCCGCCGTACGAAAGCACTGTTTCGCAAAAGCTGTGGGATGCGGGCGCGGGCATGCTGGGCAAGCTGAATCTCGACCAGTTCGCGATGGGGTCGTCGAATGAGACGAGCTATTTCGGCAACGTCGTGTCCCCGTGGCGGCGCAATGATGGCGGCAATGCCAGTCTGGCTCCCGGCGGATCATCGGGCGGCAGTTCCTCGGCCGTCTCGGCGCGGCTGTGCCCGGCGGCGACCGGCACCGACACCGGCGGATCGATCCGCCAGCCCGCCGCGTTCACCGGCATTTCGGGGATCAAGCCGACTTACGGCCGCTGCTCGCGCTGGGGCATCGTGGCGTTCGCCTCCAGCCTCGACCAGGCCGGGCCGATGGCGCGCGACGTGCGCGACTGCGCGATCATGCTCGAGGCGATGGCCGGGTTCGACGCCAAGGATTCGACCAGCCTCGATATGGCGGTGCCCGCGTGGGAAGCCGGGCTCAGCCCCGACATGCGCGGCAAGAAAGTCGGCATCCCGCGCGAATACCGCATGGACGGGATGGACGCCGATGTCGCCAAAAGCTGGGACGACGGCATCGCCTGGCTCAAGGATGCGGGCGCCGAAGTGGTCGATATCAACCTGCCGCACACCAGGTACGCGCTGCCCGCCTACTACATCATCGCGCCCGCCGAAGCCTCGTCCAACCTCGCGCGCTATGATGGCGTGCGTTACGGCTTGCGCGATCTGCCTGAAGGCGCGGGGCTGCAGGACATGTACGCCGCGACCCGCGCCGCCGGGTTCGGGGCAGAGGTCAAGCGCCGCATCCTGATCGGCACCTATGTGCTCTCGGCAGGGTTCTACGACGCCTATTACACCCAGGCGCAGAAGGTTCGCGCGCTGATCGCCCGCGATTTCGAGCAGGCCTTCCAGCAGTGCGACGTGATCCTCGCGCCCACCGCCCCCAGCGCCGCGTTCGCGCTGGGCGACAAGACCGCCGATCCGCTGTCGATGTACCTCAACGACGTATTCGCGGTGCCCGCCAGCCTGGCGGGCCTGCCCGCGATGTCCGTCCCCGCCGGGCTCAACCGCGAGGGCCTGCCGCTCGGCCTGCAGATCATCGGCCGCCCGTTCGACGAACAGGGCGTGCTTAACGCCGGGCTGGCGATCGAAAGCCGCGCCGGGTTCACCGCCAAGCCGGAGCGATGGTGGTGATCCGTCGCCGGACCTTGCGATAATTCGCATGGCCCGCTCGTGGCGACGGCTGCTGCGCGATCGGTTGGCGCCCTATCCACGGCTGTTCCTCCCGGCCTATCGCCGGTTCGGACCCCGGCAGAACCGCCACTGCGCGCTGGCGCCGGACACCGAGCTGGTGATCGAGGGATTCGCGCGGTCGGCCAACACCTGGTCAGTGGTCGCCTTCCGCTCGGCGCAACCGCAGCCGGTGCGGCTCGCGCATCACCTCCACGTCGAAGCGCAAGTGATCGGCGCGGTGCGGCGCGGCCTGCCGGTCGTCGTGCTGATCCGCGATCCGGCAGAGGCGCTGCGCAGCCTCAAGTTCGTCCTGCCCGCGATCGACGAGAACCACGAGTTGCGCCGGTGGCTGGCGTTCTACCGCGTGGTGGAAACGCTGGCGGATCGCGTCGTGATCGCCACCAGCGAGCAGGCGACCGCCGATTTCGGCGCAGTCGTGGCGCGCGTGAACGCGCGCTTCGGAACGGCCTTCGCACCATTTTGCACCAATCCGGACAACGTCGAGCGCGTGTTCGCTGCGATTGCCGGCGACCAGGACCTGCTCGGCACGCAACTTTATGCAGGTCGGCCCAGCACCGCGCGCACATCCGCCAAGCAGAGCGTGCCCTTTTCGCTCGCCCCGGCCGCTCTGGCCGAAGCACAGGCACTCCACGCCCGGCTGACCCAGCTGGCGATACCGCCAGCGACGCCGGCATGACCGCCGATCACCGGCACCGTTTCGCAGTCCATTGCAGGTCGTTCGCGGACAGCGTAGTTGGCGCGTGGAACCACACCCATCACCGGCAGAGATTATCGTGACAACCGAAACAGCCTATCGCATCCACGGCGCCACCGGCGAATGGGAGGTCGTGATCGGCCTCGAAGTGCACGCGCAGGTTACCAGCGCGTCCAAGCTGTTTTCGGGCGCATCGACGAAGTTCGGGGCGGAGCCCAACGCGCAAGTGTCGCTGATCGACGCAGCGATGCCGGGCATGTTGCCCGTGCCCAACCGTGAATGCATCCGGCAGGCGGTGCGCACCGGCATGGCGATCGACGCGCAGATCAACGCGTGGTCGCGGTTCGATCGCAAGAACTACTTCTACGCCGATCTGCCGCAGGGCTACCAGATCAGCCAGCTGTACCATCCGCTGGTGGGCGAAGGCGCGATCGACATCGTGCTGGACGAGAAAGACCCCGAAGGATCGACCAAGCGCATCGGCGTGGAGCGCATCCATGTCGAACAGGACGCGGGCAAGCTGATGCACGATCAGCACCCGACGATGTCCTACGTCGATCTCAACCGCTGCGGCGTGGCGCTGATGGAAATCGTCAGCCGCCCTGACATGCGCTCGCCCGCCGAAGCCGGGGCCTATGTCCGCAAGCTGCGCACGATCCTGCGCTATGTCGGATCGTGTGACGGCAACATGGAAGAAGGCTCGATGCGCGCCGACGTCAACGTCAGCGTGCGCAAGCCGGGCGGGGAACTCGGCACGCGGACCGAGACCAAGAACGTCAACTCGGTGCGCTTCGTCATGGCCACGATCGAGCATGAGGCCAACCGCCAGGTCGACGTGATCGAGGGCGGCGGCCGGATCGTGCAGGAAACCCGCCTGTTCGATCCCGACACCGGCACCACCCGGTCGATGCGCAGCAAGGAAGACGCGCACGATTACCGCTATTTCCCCGATCCCGATCTGCTGCCGCTGGTGCTCGACGACGCGTTCCTCGCCGAATGCCGCGCGAGCCTGCCCGAACTGCCCGACGCCAAGCTGCGCCGCTATGAAACCGAACTGGGCCTGTCGCCCTACAATGCGGCGGTGCTGACGGCAGAGGCCGAGACCGCGCGCTGGTTCGAGGTGCTGCTGGCGGAAACCGCCAAGCGCACCGGCAAGCCCGAGGCCGACGTTGCCAAGCAGGCGGGCAACTGGCTGATGTCCGAACTGTTCGGCGCGCTGAACCGCCTAGGCAAGACGCTGGAAACCTCGCCGGTCAGCCCGGTGCAGGCGGCAGAGCTGCTGGGGCTGGTGGGCGACGGCACGATCTCGGGCAGCATTGCCAAGCAGGTGTTCGAAAAGATGCTCGAAACCGGCGACGCGGCGGGCGTGATCGTCGAACGCGAGGGCCTGAAGCAGACCAGCGATACCGGCGCGATCGAAACGGCCGTCGACGCCGTGCTCGCCGCCAATGCCGACAAGGTCGAACAGTATCGTGGCGGCAAGGAGGCGCTGTTCGGCTTCTTCGTCGGCCAGACGATGAAGGCGATGCAGGGCAAGGGCAACCCGCAACTGGTCAACCAGGTGGTGAAGGCGAAGCTGGGGTGAAGGGATGTCGGGGCGGGCGGGGTTTCGATCCCTGCCTGCAGCCCCGACTGGTGCGAACCTGGATGCTTACCCTGCCCGCGTGCCCGTCATCGCGAAGCTGCCGAACGCGCCGGCCTTGACCGTGCCGTTCAGCGCATCGCCGTCGACAGTCGCCGTGCCTTCCAGCTTCATCGGCATGGGCACGGTCATGGTCATCGTCCAGGTCAGCGTGTTGCCGCTGACATGGCCGTCCTCGACGTCCATCGATCCCATCGCGCCGACGTTGCTGCCGGTGAAGCGGTCGCCATCGACGGTCACGGTGAACTTGCTGGACTGGTCGCCCATCGGGGTCTTGGTCACGCAGTCATAAGTTCCGGCAACGGCCATGGTTCTCTCCTCAAACGGTTGTGCGTGCTAGTCAGGGCTTGGCCGTGCCGTTGTCAACCGCGAGATATTCGATCGGCAGGCCCAGCCCGGCGATCTGCGGATCGATCACCTTGCGATCGCCCACCACCAGGAACACCAGGCCATCGGGCTGGAGATACTTGGTCGCGGCGGCATCGAGCGCCTTTGCATCCACCGCGCGATAGCGCGTGGCGAGCGTGGCGTAGTAATCGTCCGGCCGACCCAGCCGCTGGTTGACCACCAGCGCGTTGAGCAGTTCGGCGTCGGTCTCGAAGTTGTTGGGCAGCCCGCGGATGTTGCCGTCGGTCACGCGGTTGAGTTCGACCGGCTCGACCGGCTTGCTCGCTGGGAAGGCCTTCATGTCGGCGATCAGCAGTTTCAGCGATTCGCCGGTCTTGTCGGACTGTACCGGCGCGGCGACGGTGAACGTGCGTGGGCCTTTCAGCCGCGCGACCGCGCTCGACACGCCATACGACCAGCCCTTGTCCTCGCGCAGGTCGAGATTGAGCCGCGAGAGGAAATCGTTGCCGAGGACCTCGTTGGCAAGATCGAGGCTGACGTCGGTGCTCGATCCGGTGACAGGCAGCGCCTTGCCTGCCGCGATCACCGACTGTGGCGAATTGGGCCGGTCGATCACCACGATGCGCGGGCGCGGGGTGGGGATGGGGGCGGCGAGGTCCTTGGTCGGCGCGGGCGTTGCCGGGGCCTTCCAGCCGCCGAACGCCTGTTCGAGCAGCGGGGTCAACTCGCTCATGGTCACGTCGCCGACCACGGTGATCGTGGCCAGGTCCGGGCGCAGCCACAGGTCGTGCGCGGCGCGCAACGCGGCGGGATCGAGCGCGGCCACCGCCGCCTTGCTGCCCAGCCCGTTCGACGGCACGCCGTACGGATGCCCCGGCCCGTAGATCAGCGGGTTTAGGTTCAGGCGCACCAGCGAAAACGGCGAGGCTTCGGCTTGCGCAATCTCGGCCAGCCGCTGGTCGCGCAGCCGCGCCACTTCGCCGGGCGCGAACGCGGGGTTGCGCACGATGTCGGCCATCAGCGACAGGCTGGGCGCGAGGTTGGCCTTCAGCGCATCGAGCGTGATCGAACTCGCGTCGAGCGAGGCGTTGGCGGAGATCGTGGCGCCGAGCCGCTCCTGCTCTTCGGCGATCTGGATCGAATTGCGCGTGGACGTGCCTTCGTCGAGCAGGCCCAGCATCAGCGACTGGGTGCCCAGCGCCGCCTTGGGATCGGCGGCATAGCCCGCGTTGAAGTCCAGCGTCATCAGCACCTTGGGCACTGCGGTGCGGCGCGCGAGCGAGACCTTGATGCCGTTCGACAGCGTCGCATGCTCGACCGTGGGCAGCACCAGATCGCCCACCGGGGTGACCGGCGGGGTATCGCGCTTGGGTCCCGGCGCGATCGCGGCCATCGGCACGGGCGTGGGCTTGGGCACCGCGGCGGTGGCGCTTTCGTCGCCCCAGCCGCCCATAGTCTCGCCCTTTTCGGTGCGCGTGCCGGGCGTGACCGTCAGCTGATAGACCGGGCGCTTGAGCCAGTGCTGCATCGCCGCGCGCACGCGCGCCGGGGTCAGCGCTGCCACGGTGGCGAGGTTGGCCTTGTAGCGCGCCGCGTCGCCAGAATAGAGCAGCCCTTCGGCCAGCTGCGCGCCCTTGCCGGAAAAGCCGCCGACCTGCTCCAGCGCGCCGATCTTGGCGGCGATGTACGATGTGGCCGCGCGCTGCACTTCGTCCGCGCTGGGGCCCTTGTCGATGAAATCGGTCAGCAGCGCGTCGAGCCGGGCCTCGGCTTTCGCGCGGCCGACGCCCGGCTTCACGTCCATCTGTACTTGCACGAAGCTGGCCTGTTCGAACGGCTGCAGTTCCGCGCTGACCGCCACCGCGAGCTGTTCGGTGCGCACCAGCGCGTTGTCGAGCCGCGAGCTCGACAGCCCGCCCAGCACCGACATGCCGATGTCGAGCGCCAGCCGGTCGGCATCGTCGAGCGCCGGGCCCGACCACGCGCGATAGAGCCGGGTGGTGGCGACCTGGTCGGCCATCTCGCGCTTGACCGGTGCGGGCAGATCGACGCGCGGCGCGGACACCTTGCCCACCGCAGGCCCGCGCGGAATGTCGCCGAACCACCTGGCCACCAGCGGTTTGGCGGTGGCGACATCGATGTCGCCGGCCAGCGCCAGCACGACGTTGTTGGGGCCGTAGTGATCGGTGAACCACTGGCGCACATCGGCCAGGCTTGCCGCGTCGAGATCGGTCATCGATCCGATGGTGGCGTGGCGATAGGGGTGGCCCACGGGGAAGAGCCCTTCGCCGATCGCGTATTCGACCAGGCCATAAGGCTCGTTATCGCCCTGCCGCTTTTCGTTCTGGACAACGCCGCGCTGCTTGTCGAGCTTGTCCTGGTTCACCGCGCCGAGCAGGTGGCCCATGCGATCGCTTTCCATGAACAGCGCCAGCGGAAGCGCTCCGGTGGGCACGGTTTCGACATAGTTGGTGCGATCGTACCACGTGCTGCCGTTGGTCGCGGTCGACCCGGCGGCTTCCAGCGGCACGTCGAAATTGGGCACGTTCTCCGATCCGCCGAAGAACAGGTGTTCGTACAAGTGGGCAAAGCCGGTCTTGCCCTTGGGCTCGTTCTTCGATCCGACGCGATAGTACACCGTCACCCCCACGATCGGCGCCTTGCGATCGGTGTGGACGATGGTGGTGAGGCCGTTGGGCAGGGTGAACGTCTCGAACGGGATGTCCACCGCCTTGACCAGATCGGCAAGCGGGGCGGGGCGGGTGGCAGCGGATGCGCTCGCCTTGGCCGAAGCGGGCGAGGCTGCCGACAGCGAAACGGCGGCAAGGACGGCAATCGAAACGGCGTGGATGCGGCGCATGCAGGAAAGTCCCTTTTCACAATCCCCGTTCATGCCGAGCCTGTCTAAGCATGTGCGTCCAACTCGGCCCCGGGCGTAGCGAGCATCCTTCGACAAGCTCAGGATGAGCGGGCTTGGGTGACAAGATCGAACGCGCTTCAACGGGCGGCAAGAGCGAAACTGGTTTCGGTTGTAGCGAAAGCGAACGGTTGCGCTAGTCAGTGGACACCACATATCGACGAACGGCATGGGCCGCGATGTCGGCGGCGGTGAAGTGGACAGGCTTGAGCCGGTGCGCCACGAACAACGCGGCCTGATCGGCAAAGTGCGCGCTGGTGGGCCGGGTGGTCGCCGCGCCGAACGGCTGGATCGATTCCGATTTCACCGCGCCGCCCTTGGGCCATTCCATGAACATCACGAAACTGTCGCCGTGCTTGATCAGCAGGCGGCCGTCGTCGGGATCGATGTTATAGCTGGTGGCGGCGCGCAGCGTGTCGCCGCCGCCGTCCATGCCCAGGTCGACCCTGCCCTGCCGCACCCGCTCGACATCGCCCAGCGGCGGGTCGATCCGGCCGAAATGTGCGCGCAAGTGCCCGCTGGCAAAGGCGAGCAACGCGCGCGGATCGGGCGGCGGGGTGTGGTTGTAACTGGCCTTCATCGCGTCCTTCAGCACCATCACCGCCAGCGCATCGGCGGGGTTGCGGCCATCGGCGCGCAAGTCCCACCGCGCGAGCAGGGCCTGTGCTTCCTGCAACTGTTGATTGTCGCGCAAGTCGAGCCGGGCGATGGCATCGAGCATCCACGCGACATAGCCCTCGCGCTCGTACCCGGTGTCGTACTTGATCGCCTCAAGCCGGGCGCGACCGATCGGACCGGGTTCGGCCAGCAGCTTGGCAGCGCGGATCGACCGGTTGGTCTGGTCCAGTTCCACGCCGAGCACCGGGTCGGTCCGCGCAGGGTCAAGATCGCTCGATCCCGCAGCGCGGAACGGGGTGTTGTTGGCGTTGTAGAGGTAACCTGAAGCAGGGTTGAGGTAGTGCGGGCTGGCATCGAACGGGGCCTTTGCGTGCCAGATCAGGTCGCTGCGATCACCCGGCAGCACGCCGCGCCAGTTCTGCCCCGGTTTGCGCAACGGGAACCCGGCGTTGTAGTAATCGGCGATGTTGCCCGCCGCATCGGCGTAAAGAAAATTGGTCGATGGCACGCCCTGCAGCCGCAACGCCGCCTGCCATTCGGCCAGATTGCGCGCGCGGTTGAGCCGGTAGTATTCGGTGACGTTGGCGATGCTGTCGATCCCGGCATAGCGGAAGGCGAACGCGCCGCGTGCGTTGATCACCACCGGGCCATGCACCGATCGCCACACCGTTTTGAGGATCGGCAGTTCCAGCGGACCGAACCGCACCGGCAGGATCACGGTATGGCGTTCGAGCGGCAGCCATTTGCCGTCCATGCGGTAGTGCGTACCCGCCTTGTCGAGCGTCAGCCGGTACACGTCGGTCAGGTCCGGGCGGTTGACGGTGTTGGTCCAGCCCAGCGTATCGTTGTGGCCCAGCGCCACGATCGGCATGCCGGGGAACGTCGCCCCGGCCATGTGCCAGCCGGCGTCGCTCTGCACCACCAGCTCGTACCATGCGGTGCCGCCGCGCCATGGCTGGTGGGCATTGGACACCAGTCGGGTGACGCCATCGTCCGACTTGGCGGGCGCAATGGCAAAGGCGTTCGATCCGGCGAGCGCGCCATCTTCGCCCAGCGGCAGCGGGCCGGGCGTGGTCTGCACGGGCAGGCCGGGTTGCGGGATCAGGTCGCCGCCGCCGTGCGCGTAATCGGGCTGCGGCTTGCCGTCCAATCGCGGACCACCATCGTCGGGCAGCGGATCGCCCGCCACCAGCGGCCCGACAGTGTGGTCCAGCCCGAAGAAGAACGGCTGGCGCAACACGAACCCGGTGGCGATGTCCATGCCGTTGACCGGAAACAGCCTGGCCAGCTTCACTTCGCCCGGATGGCTGGCGGCATAACGGTTCATCCCGCTGGCATAGCCATCGAGCAGCGCGCGCACGTCGGCGGGCAGCGCGGCATAGTGCCGCTCCGCCGTGCCGCGCGCGTCGAGCAGGTGGTAGACGTAATCGACCTTGGCACCGTCCTGCCCGGCGATCGCGCCATAGCGGCCACGGGTCATCGCCAGCACATCCTGCAACGTGGAAAAATCGTCCTCCGCATGCGCCCAGGCAATGCCGAAGGCGACATCGGGATCGGTGCGCCCGTGGATGTGCGGAACGCCCCATTCGTCGCGCGTGATGTCGGCGCGATAGGCGTGGGGTGGTGGCGGCGGGCCGGCGCGCGCGCTCAGCGCCTCCCAGTTGAGCAGGACCAGAAGCAGCAGCAGGACCACAGCCAGGATCGTCCAGCCGACCCGTCCCACCCAATTGCGCGCCATCCAGAAAATCTCCCGCCTGACCCGCACGTTAGCCGATGCCGCGCAACGACGCAAAGGATGTGCATGGCGCGATCGCTGCCAAGGCGGACCAAGCTGGCGTTGCCAGCTATCATCGATTGTGGGACGCTGCAGGCGGGGTCGAAACCAACGACCGGGTCGAAAACACAACAGGGGTGCGGGCACATGGAATCGTCGCAATTCGAGGCGCAACGCCGGACGTTCCTCGCCGGGCTTGTCGCGGCGATGGCATCGGTGCCGTTTGCCGCTCCGGCACGCGCCGCTGGGCTGGGCGGCGGCATCACCGGCCTGCTCGCCAACGCGTCCGACACATCGCTCGACAAGCTGGCGGTGCCCGGCGCGTTCTACAGCGACACCGCGATCCGCATCGCGCTGCCGCTGCTCGGGCTGGGTGGCGGCCTGGGCGGCGCGCTCGGTTCGGTCATGGGCGCGACCGACAAGCTGGGGCTGACCGACGGGATCACGCGCAAGCTCAACGATGCGGCGGGGCAGGCGGCGGCGCAGGCCAAGCCGATCTTCCGCAGCGCGATCTCGCGGTTGCAGATCACCGACGTGCCCGGCCTCGTCTCGCAAAGCGACGGCGGCACCCAGTACCTCAAGCGCACCGCCGGCACCGATCTTCACGCGCGGGTGCGCCCGCTGATCGACGCGGCGCTGGTCAAAGTGGGCGCGTTTCGCCAGTTCGATGCGCTGTCGAAACAGTCCAGCCTGCTGAGCACGGCGGGCCTGACGCACGACAAGCTGGGCAATTCGGTCACCGAACAGGCGCTCAAGGGTATCTTCCAGTACATCGGCGCCGAGGAAGGCCGCCTGCGCGCCAACCCGCTGGGCAAGGCGGGGTCGCTGCTGAACGGGGCGCTGAAGTTCTGATCGTTCCGCCACGGGGAGCCAATCGAGCTTGAGCGCATTATTTCTCCGACGAGGGGAAATTTGATCGATGTCCTTGTGTTGCATTCCAGCAACACTATCTCCTGCGTCACAGGAGGACTCGAACCACCATGAACCTCGAAAAATTCACCGATCGCGCCAAGGGCTTTCTGCAGGCGGCGCAAACCGTGGCGATCCGCAACAACCACCAGCGCATCGGCCCCGAACATATCCTGAAAGCCCTGCTCGAAGACGGCGAGGGCATGTGTTCCGGCCTGATCCAGCGCGCCGGCGGCAACGCCGTGCTCGCGCAGGCCGAAGTGGACAAGGCGCTGGCGAAAATCCCGGCGGTGTCGGGCGGCGGCGCGCAACAGACGCCGGGCCTCGACAACGACGCCGTGCGGCTGCTCGACCAGGCCGAACAGATCGCGGCCAAATCGGGCGACAGCTTCGTCACCGTGGAACGCATGCTGGTCGCGCTGGCGCTGGCCACCACGACCACGGCGGGGCAGGCGCTGAAGGCCGCGAACGTCACCCCCCAAGCGCTCGAGGCCGCGATCAGCGAACTGCGCGGCGGCCGCAATGCCGACAGCGCCAGCGCCGAAAACGCCTATGACGCGATGAAGAAGTACGCGCGCGACCTGACCCAGGCGGCGCGCGACGGCAAGCTTGACCCGGTGATCGGCCGCGACGAGGAAATCCGCCGCACCATCCAGATCCTCGCCCGTCGCACCAAGAACAACCCGGTGCTGATCGGCGAACCCGGCGTGGGCAAGACCGCCATCGCCGAGGGCCTCGCGCTGCGCATCGCCAATGGCGACGTGCCCGACAGCCTGAAGGACCGCCGCCTGATGGCGCTCGACATGGGCAGCCTGATCGCCGGCGCGAAGTATCGCGGCGAGTTCGAGGAACGGCTGAAGGCGGTGCTCGACGAGGTCAAGGGCGCCGAAGGCGAGATCATCCTGTTCGTCGACGAGATGCACACGCTGATCGGCGCGGGTGCATCCGAAGGGTCGATGGATGCCTCCAACCTGCTCAAGCCCGCATTGGCGCGCGGCGAACTGCACTGCATCGGCGCGACCACGCTCGATGAATACCAGAAGTACGTCGAGAAGGACCCCGCGCTGCAGCGGCGGTTCCAGCCGGTGTTCGTCGGCGAACCGACGGTCGAGGACACCATCTCGATCCTGCGCGGCTTGAAGGAGAAGTACGAGCTGCACCACGGCGTGCGCATTGCCGACAATGCAATCGTCGCCGCCGCCACGCTGTCCAACCGCTACATCGCCGACCGGTTCCTGCCCGACAAGGCAATCGACCTGATGGACGAGGCGGCCAGCCGCATCCGCATGGAAGTGGAAAGCAAGCCCGAGGAGATCGAGAACCTCGACCGCCGGATCATCCAGCTGAAGATCGAGGAAATGGCGCTCGCCAAGGAAACCGACCAGCCATCGAAAGACCGGCTGGCGACGTTGCGCGGCGATCTGGCCAACTTCGAGCAGCAATCGAGCGAGCTGACCACCCGCTGGCAGAACGAGCGCGACAAGATTGCCGCCGAGGGCAGGATCAAGGAAGCGCTCGACGCCGCGCGGATCGAGCTGGAGCAGGCGCAACGCGGCGGCGATCTCGCGAAAGCGGGCGAGCTGGCTTACGGGCGTATCCCCGAACTGGAGAAGCAACTGGTCGAGGCGGAGGGCATCGCCGACAACGCGATGCTGCGCGAGGAAGTGAACGCCGAGGACATCGCCGCCGTCGTCAGCAAGTGGACCGGCATCCCGGTTGACCGGATGATGGAGGGTGAGCGCGAGAAGCTGCTCAACATGGAAAAGGTCATCGGCCAGCGCGTGATCGGGCAGGAAGATGCGGTGATCGCGGTGTCCAAGGCCGTTCGCCGCGCGCGGGCGGGCCTGCAGGATCCCAACCGGCCGCTCGGTTCCTTCCTGTTCCTCGGCCCCACGGGCGTGGGCAAGACCGAACTGACCAAGGCGCTCGCCGGATTCCTGTTCGACGATGACAGCGCGATGGTGCGCATCGACATGTCCGAATTCATGGAAAAGCACAGCGTCAGCCGCCTGATCGGCGCGCCTCCGGGCTATGTCGGCTATGACGAAGGCGGCGTGCTGACCGAGGCGGTGCGCCGGCGGCCTTATCAGGTGGTGCTGTTCGACGAAGTCGAGAAAGCGCACGGCGATGTGTTCAACGTGCTGCTGCAAGTGCTGGACGATGGCCGCCTGACCGACGGGCAGGGCCGCGTGGTCGATTTCACCAACACGCTGATCATCCTCACCAGCAACCTCGGCAGCCAGTATCTGGCCAGCCTGGGTGAAGGCGAGGACGTGAGCGTGGTCGAACCGCAAGTGATGGAAGTGGTGCGCGGCCATTTCCGCCCCGAATTTCTCAACCGGCTGGACGAGATCATCCTGTTCCACCGGCTGGGGCAGGATCACATGGCGCCGATCGTGGAAATCCAGGTGTCGCGCGTGGCCAGGCTGCTCAAGGACCGCAAGATCGTGCTCGACCTCAGCGATGCGGCCAAGCGCTGGCTGGGCCGGGTGGGCTACGATCCCGTCTATGGCGCAAGGCCGCTGAAGCGCGCGGTGCAACGCTACCTGCAGGATCCGCTGGCGGAAAAGCTGCTGCGCGGCGAAGTGCCCGATGGCAGCACGGTGCACATCGACGAAGGCGACGGTGCGCTGGCGATGCAGGTGGAGTGACGCGGACCTAACGCCCCTCCTGCCAAGGCGATAAGATTTTCCCATTCCCGCTCATCCCGAGCAACGTCGAGGGATGCTGCACCAAGTTGGCTGGTCGTGTGGCGTATCTCGACTGCGCTCGACACGAGCGGAAATGGGCAGGTCAATTCAATACCACCAGACTCTGGTGGAAGGGGTGAGGAAATGGCGCTCAATCCGCCCAGTACAGCCGCATCGGGTTGTCGATCAGCAGCTTGCGCTGCAGTTCCGCCGTGGGGGCGATGCGGGGGATCATGTCGACGAGGTGGCCGTCGTCCGGGATCGCATCCTGCATGTTGGGGTGCGGCCAGTCGGTGCCCCACAGGCAGCGGTCGGGATAGTCCGCGACCAGTGGCGCGACGGCGTTGGCAAATTCGTTCCACGGATCGCCTGAAGCATCGAGCCGGTCGGGGCAGGTGGCCTTGAACCAGATGTCGTCGCGGCTGTTCAGAAGCGCGCGGAACGCCTGCATGTCGGGTCCGTCGGGGCCTTGGCTTACGTCGGGGCGGCCCATGTGATCGATCACCAGCGGCACGCGGATCGCGTCCATGAACGGGCGCAGTTCTTCCAGGATATCGGCCTCGAAATAGATCACCACATGCCAGCCCTTGGGCAGCCGCGCGGCGACGTCGAGGAACTTGTCCTTGGGCGCATCGTCTACCAGCCGCTTGAGGAAGTTGAAGCGGATGCCGCGCATCCCGCCTTCATGCAGCCGCGCCAGCCCGGCTTCCGAAATCGCCGGATCGACCACCGCGACGCCGCGCGCTTTCCCGTGCGACTTCGCGATCGCGTCGAGCGTGGCGGCGTTGTCGGTGCCGTGGCAGCTGGCCTGCACGATCACGTTGCGGGCAAAGCCGAGATGGTCGCGCAAGGCGAACAGCTGGTCCGGCCCGGCGTCTTCGGGGAGGTACTTGGCCTTGGCGCTGAACGGGAACTGCGCCATCGGCCCGAACACATGGCAATGCGCATCCACCGCGCCCGGCGGCGGGGTGTAACGCGGTTTCGATGGGGCGGCGTGCCAGCTGGTGATGCGGTTTTCGGTCATGGCGTTCTCGATTTCGCAGGGGTTGGCTGGCATCCTTCGACAGGCTCAGGATGAGCGGATCTATTGCGTGTCACAGAAATTCCGCTCGTCCTGAGCCTGTCGAAGGACGCCCGCTTCCCCCGCCGTCATCCGAACACCACCCCGTCCATCAGCTTGCGCGCGGTGCGCAGCAGTGCCGCGCTCACCACCGTGCCGCTGGCGTCGGTTTCCAGCACGCAGCTCATTTCGCCGGTGGGGTGTTCGACCGACAGCGTCTTGCGCGAACCCTTGGGCACGTGCGCGACTTGTGCGGCGGGGGAACCTTCGATCAGGCAGGCGGTGGCTACGCTGACCGCGCCGAGCACGCCGATCGTGGCGTGCGCGCGGTGCGGGATGAAGCTGCGCACGCAGACCGCGCCGCCGTTGCGGGGCGGGGCGACGAGCATCATCTTGGGCACCGATTTGTCCGTGACGTCGCCCAAGTTCATCATCGGGCCGACGATCAGGCGGATCGCCTCGATCTTCGCTTTAAGTTCAAGATCGGCGTCCAGCGTGTCGCGGTCCTCGTACCCGGTGATGCCAACGGCGGTGGCCTTCATCACCACGCACGGCATGCCGTTGTCGATCAGCGTGACCGGCACGCCATTAACGGTATCGACCGCGTTGCCGGTGGGCAGCAGCGCGCCGCAGCTCGATCCGGCGGTGTCGCGGAATTCCAGCGGGATCGGCGCGTGGGTGCCCGGCACGCCGTCGATCGCGGCGTCGCCCGCATATGTCACCACGCCGCCCGGGGTGCGCACGGTGGCGACCGCGACCTGCCCGGTGTTCTCCATGAAGATCGCCACGCGCGTTTCATCGCCGGTGGCCGGGATCAGCCCGCGCTCGATCGCAAACGGGCCGATGCCCGCCAGGATGTTGCCGCAGTTCTGCGCGTCGGTGACGATGGCCTGATCGACGAACACCTGCAGGAACAGGTAATCGACATCGATTCCATCGCGCTCCGACTTCGAAACGACGGCAACCTTGCTGGTCAGCGGATCGGCGCCGCCCATCCCGTCGATCTGGCGCGGGTCGGGACTTCCCAACACACTTAGCAAAAACGTATCGCGCTGCGCCGTGTCGGCGGGCAGATCGGACTTGAGAAAATAGCCGCCCTTGGAAGTGCCGCCGCGCATCCACATGCAGCGCGCGGAACCGTTCGCGTGCCCTTCGCGACCGCTTGCGCGTCCTTCAGACATACTTCAGTCCCATCTCGGCCAGCTTCTCGCGCATCTTGTACATGTCGAGGCCCAGCTCGCCCGAGGCGAGGCGACGGCGCTTGTCGCCTTCATTGGCTTCGCGCGCCTGAGCTGCCGCCAGCACCGTGGCGGCATCGCCGCGCCTGACCACGCACACGCCGTCATCGTCGGCGACGATCACGTCGCCCGCCTCGATCGGCGCGCCTGCGCAGACCACCGGCACGTTGACCGAGCCGAGCGAGGCCTTGATCGTGCCTTGCGCGAACACCGCCTTCGACCACACCGGGAAGTTCATCTCGGTCAGGTCTTTCACGTCGCGGATGCCGGCGTTGATGATCAGCCCCCGGCAGCCGCGCGCCTGCGCCGATGTGGCCAGAAGATCGCCGAAATAGCCATCTTCGCAAGGGGATGTGGGGGCGATCACGAGGATGTCGCCGGCCTTCAGCTGCTCGATCGCGACGTGGACCATCCAGTTGTCGCCCGGCGGCGCGCTGATCGTCAGCGCCGATCCGGCGATGCGCGCGCCCAGATAGATCGGGCGCATGTAGGCCGCGAGCAGGCCGGTGCGGCCTTGCGCCTCGTGCACCGTGGCGACGCCGCAATGCGCGAGGCCGTCGATAACGGCCGGGTCGGCCCGCTCGATGTTCTGGACGACGATACCCGACATGCGCGCTTCTCCTGATTGGTCGAACCTCATGTGCCCGCGCCGGGATGCGGGGAAGGAGGAACACTGGTCAAGGCATAGGATTTGGCTAATGATGATGCGATGTCGATCTGGCAATTCAACTTGCGCCACCTGGCCGCCGCCGCCAATATCGCCGAACTGGGTACGATCAATGCCGCCGCGCTGGCGGTCAACCTGTCGCAACCGGCCATAACGCAGGCGCTCGGGCGGATCGAGGCGCAGCTCGGCCTGCCACTGTTCGAGCGGCGCCACAACGGCATGGTGCCGACCGAGGCGGCGGGTGTGCTGGTGCCGCGCATCCGCGCCGCACTGACGCATATCGCCAGCCCACACGTGACGATGGCGCGGCTGCGCGCGCTGCTAGCGCTCGCCGATGCCGGGAGCTATGCGGGCGCGAGCATCATTACCGGGCTGTCGCTGCCTTCGCTGCACCGCGCGGTCAACGATCTGGCGCTGGCGATGCGGCGCCCGCTGGTGGTGCGGCGTGGCAAGGGCGTGATGCTGACCGAGGCGGGCACGCTGGTCGCGCGGCGGTTCCGGCTGGCGCGCGGCGAGCTGGAGACCGGGCTGTCGGAAATCGCGGCGCTGAACGGCCACGAAACACGCCGCATCGCCATCGGCGCGATGCCGCTGTCGCGCGCACGGGTGCTGCCGGCGGCGGTCACGCGGTTCCTGCGCCGCCACCCCAATGTGCGCATCTCGATCACCGAGGGCGCGCGGTCCGATCTGGTCGAGCCGTTGCGCAACGGGACGCTGGACCTGATGATCGGCGCGCTGCGCGAACCGCTGGTTGAACCCGAATTCGCCCAGCGCGCGCTGTTTCGCGACATGCCCGCCGTGATCGGGCGCAAGGGGCATCCGCTGGAAGCCACGGCGCCGGGCCTTGCCGATCTGGCACGCTATCCGTGGACGATCGCGGCGCGCGGCGCGCCGTTGCGCGATTCGTGGGAGCGGCTGTTCAGCGAAGCGGGGTGCCCGCCGCCGCCGGTTCCGGTCGAATCGGGATCGGTGATGACCATCCGCCAGATCCTGATCGACAGCGATTTCCTGACGCTGCTGTCGCCCGATCAGGTGGAGGTGGAACTGCAGGCCGGCTGGCTGGCGCGCATCGCCGACCTGCCGCCAGCACTGGGCCGCACCATCGGCGTGACCACGCGCGCCGGCTGGCGGCCGACGCGACTGCAGGACCAGTTCTTCGCAGATCTCGACTGGGCGGCGGGTCAAGTGGGCGGCTGATCTGCGCCATACTCGGGAGTTTCAGCCGTCAGGGCCGTTCCAGCACCATCGTCGCCGCTGCGGTGTTCGAGATCGGCACGTGGTAGTTGCGATGCACCTCGCGCGCGACCGGCCCCAGCGCCCCGCGCGCGGCGATCCAGTTGAGGATTTCCACGCCTTGGGTGCCGGACTGGCGGACGATCTCGATGATCGAATCGTGGGTCAGCGCGTCGGGGTTCTCTGCCAGCGAATCGAGGCAGAACCGGTCGTAGTCCTGGTTGATGAACCCGGCGCGCGCACCGTCGAGCTGGTGCGACAGCCCGCCCGTGCCGATCACCACGATGCGGTCGCGCCCCGGCCACGATGCCAGCGCGCGATGCACGCTGCGGCCCAGCGCCAGGCAGCGTTTGGCCGATGGCAGCGGGTGCTGCACGGTGTTGATCGCGATCGGCACCAGCTTGACCGGCCAGGCGTCGGCATCGGGCCAGGCCAGCTCGAACGGGATCGACAGCGCGTGGTCGACCAGCATCTGCTGGCAGGTGGTCACGTCGAACTCGTCCGCCACCAGTTGTTCGATCACGTGCCAGCTCAGTGCGGGATGGCCGGTAAACGGCTTGTACACCGGCAGCCCCCAGCCTTCGTCGGCGTTGCGGTATTCGGGCGCGGCGCCGACGGCGAAGGTCGGCAGCTTGTCGAGGAAGAAGTTCAGCCCGTGGTCGTTGTAGAACACCACCGCAACGTCGGGACGGGCGGCGGCGAGCCAGTCGCGCACCGCCGGAAAACCGGCGAAGAATGGTTGCCAGTAAGGTTCGGACTGGTCGCCGCGCTGGATCGCGCCGCCGATGGCGGGGACGTGGCTGGTGAAATAGCCGCCCACGATCTCGGCCATGTCACTGCGCTCCGGCCGGGGTGGCGACCGCCTGGTCAAGCAGCATCTGCTTGAACGCGGGCACGCTCATCCCGGTCTGCTGCGCGCCGACATCCTGCACGTTGAGGCCGAAGATCCCGGCCAGCTTGGCCAGGTAGTAGATGTTGCCGCCCGCCGCGATCATCGCCAGCACGTTGCGCGCCGCCACCGCCGCGCGCTGTTCGGGGGTGAGGCCGAAGCGCTCGCAATAGGCGGCCTCGTCGGCGCGGAACGCCTCGCGGTTTTCGGCGGCGTTGAACGAATAGCACATCGCGTTGAGCGCATAGCCGCGCTGCGCTACCGCTCCGTCGAACAGCGTCGTACCTTCGATCGGCGGGGAAGCGGGCGGGGCATAAGCGGCGCGGGTGGCCATCAGCAGGGGTCCCTCGAAAAAGCGCCGGTCACCCCGTCGCGAAGCCGGTCAAATTGACGGCACGAACCCGCCAGCTGCCTTGATCCAGGTCAAACCGCGACCGACAGGTCGCGCGAATGCACAAATTTATGGCCGATTAGCCACAGCTTATCACCGACGGGCAGTTCCGATTGGCAGCGCCACCTCGCGCGGGCGCAGGAGACGCTGCATGTTGCACACGCTATCCCTGATCGGCTTTGGCGAGGCCGGATCGACTTTCGCCCGCGCGGCGGGGTGGGAACAGGCTGCGCGTGCGTATGACATTGCGGTGTCGCGTCGCCCGGCGATGGACGAGGCTGGCGTGGTCACTTGCGCCGATGCGCGCGAGGCGCTCGCGGACGCGCCGCTGGTGCTGTCGCTGGTCACCGCCGATGCAGCACTGGACGCGGCCGAGCAGGCCGCGTCGATGCTGTCAACCGGTGCGCTGTGGTGCGACATGAACTCGGTCGCGCCCGAGACCAAGCGCGCCGCAGCGCGCGCGGTGGAGGCGGCGGGGGCCTTTTACGTCGATGTCGCGGTGCTGGCCCCGGTGAACCCCGCGCGGATGAACGTGCCGCTGCTGGTTTCGGGATCGTATGCGGAGCGGGCGGCCACGCTGCTTCGCGGCGTCGGCTTTGCCAACGTGCGCGTGGTCGGCAGCGAGGTGGGGCGGGCCTCGGCGATCAAGATGATCCGGTCGGTGATGGTCAAGGGGATCGAGGCGCTGACCGCCGAAATGGTGCTGGCCGCCGAAGCAGCCGGCGTGGCCGATGAAGTGTTCGCTTCGCTCGATGCCAGCGAAAAGGCGCAAGGCTGGGCCGAACGCGCCGCCTACAACATCGAACGCATGACCACGCATGGCCTGCGCCGCGCCGCCGAAATGGAAGAATCCGCCCGCACACTCATCGCCTTGGGTGTCGAGCCGGTGATGACGACGGGCACGGTGATCCGCCAACGCGCGATGGCCGCGAACACACCTGAAAGGAGTAAGGTCGCATGACCGAGCACAGGACTTTGGTCATCGACTGCCACGGCCACTACACCGTGCTGCCAAAGGCGCACGATGAATGGCGCGAGGCGCAGAAGGCCGCGTTCAAGGCGGGCACCGCCGCCCCGCCGTACCCCGACATTTCCGACGACGAGATCCGCGAGACGATCGAGGCCAACCAGCTGCGCCTGCTGAAGGAGCGCGGCGCGGACATGACAATTTTTTCGCCCCGTGCGAGCGCCATGGCGCCGCATGTCGGCGATCAGAGCGTGGCGGTGCCATGGGCGCAAGTGTGCAACGATCTGATCGCACGCGTGGTCGGGCTTTATCCCGAGACATTCGCCGGCGTGTGCATGCTGCCGCAATCGCCCGAGGCGGACATGACCTCGTCGGTGGCGGAGCTGGACCGCTGCGTCACCCAGCTGGGCTTTATCGGCTGCAACCTCAACCCCGATCCCGGCGGCGGCAAGTTCAGCCATCCGCCGCTGACCGACGAATACTGGTTCCCGTTCTACGAGAAAATGTGCGAGCTGGACGTGCCTGCGATGATCCACGTTTCGGGCAGCTGCAACCCGGCGATGCACGCTACCGGCGCCTATTACATCGCGGCCGATACCATCGCGTTCATGCAGCTGATCGAAGGCGACCTGTTCGGACGGTTCCCCAGCTTGCGCTTCATCATCCCGCACGGTGGCGGGGCGGTGCCGTATCACTGGGGACGCTATCGCGGGCTGGCCGATATGCTGAAGAAGCCCGATCTGGCGGGCCACGTGATGAACAACGTCTATTTCGATACGTGCGTCTATCACCAGCCGGGCGTGGATCTTCTGGCGAAAGTGATCGAAAGCAAGAACATCCTGTTCGGCAGCGAAATGGTCGGCGCGGTGCGCGGGATCGATCCGCAGACCGGGCATTATTTCGATGACACCAAGCGTTATGTCGATGCGCTGTCGATCCCCGAGGATCAGCGCCACGCGATCTTCGAGAGCAATGCCCGGCGCGTGTTCCCCCGGCTTGATGCAAAACTGAAGGCGATGGGCAAATGAGCATGATCAGTCACGGGTTCGCGCCCACCACATCGGGCGCGCGTTATGTCCAGCAGCTGGTGAAGCACTGGTCGCACAAGTTTGCCACGACGTATGCCGACGGGCACGGCGAAGTGCCGTTTTCCGATGCCGCCGCCGCCGCGTTCGATGTTCGCGACGATGGCATCGCGATCACGCTGACCACGCCCGGGGCAGAGGACGACGCGCGCATGCGCGGGGTCATCCAGGTCCATCTCGATCGCTTCGCCTTCCGCGAGGCGCCGCTTTCCTACAGCTGGGACGATGCCGCATGAGCACGCCGACCACCGACATCCACGCCTATCTGGCGGAGTTCGAGGATATTCCCGGCACGCGCGTGTTCACCGCCAAGCGCGCACGACAGGGCTATCACCTCAACCAGTTCGCGATGAGCCTGATGAAGGCGGAAAACCGCGAGCGGTTCAAGGCCGACGAGCGCGCCTATCTCGACGAATGGAAGCTGTCCGACGCGCAGAAGGCGGCGCTGCTGGCGCGCGATTACAACACGCTGCTCGATCTGGGCGGCAACGTCTATTTCCTGTCGAAGCTGTTCTCGACCGACGGGCAAAGCTTTGCGCAGGCCGTTTCGACGATGACCGACAAGAATTTCGAGGATTACACCGCGATGATGGTCGCGGGCGGGCGCTCGCCGGAAGGCCAGCGCTCGATCAAGGGGAACTTCTGATGGCCCGGATTACCGCAGGCGTCGGCAGCAGCCACGTGCCGCTGCTGGGCGTCGCCGCCGATACCGGCAAGGACAAGGATGCCTACTTCGGCCCGATCTTTGCCGGGTACGAATGGACCAGGGCGTGGGAAGCCGAACAGAAGCCCGACGTGGTGATCCTGGTCTACAACGACCACGCCTCCGCGTTCGATATGAAGATCATTCCCACGTTCGCGATCGGCTGCGGCGAAAGCTACAAGCCGGCGGACGAAGGCTGGGGCCCGCGCAAGGTGCCTGACGTGGAGGGCCATCCGGACCTTGCGTGGCACATCGCGCAAAGCCTGATCCTCGACGAATTCGACATGACCATCATCAACGAGATGGACGTCGATCACGGCCTGACCGTGCCGCTGACGATGATGTATGGCGCGCCCGCCGCGTGGCCGGTCAAGGTGATCCCGCTGGCGGTCAATGTGGTCACCTACCCGCCGCCGTCGGGCAACCGCTGCTGGGCGCTGGGCGAGGCGATCGCGCGCGCGGTGGCGAGCTATCCCGAAGATCTCAACGTGCAGATCTGGGGCACCGGCGGGATGAGCCACCAGTTGCAGGGCCCGCGCGCCGGGCTGATCAACCAGGAATGGGACAACCGGTTCCTCGATGGCCTGATCGGCGACAGCGATGCGCTGCGGCTGGTGCCGCACATCGAATACTTGCGCGAAACCGGCAGCGAGGGGATCGAGATGGTGATGTGGCTGATCATGCGCGGCGCGCTCGGCAAGGCGACCAGACTGCTCCACCGCCACTACCATGTGCCGTGCAGCAACACCGCCATCGGGCATATCGTGCTGGAGCCGGTAGCATGAGCATCGCGAGTCCCGTCAGGGTAGCATTGGCCGGAGCCGGTGCGTTCGGGGAAAAGCACCTCGATGGCTTGCAGAAGATCGACGGGGTCGAGATCGTCTCGATCATCAGCCGTACCGGCGAACAGGCCGCCGCGGTTGCGGCCAAGTATGGTGCGAAACACAGCTCCACCGAGCTGGAGGACGCGCTGGCGCGTGACGATGTCGATGCGGTGATCCTGTGCACGCCGACGCAGATGCACGCCCAACAGGCGATCGCCTGCATGGACGCGGGCAAGCACGTGCAGGTCGAAATCCCGCTGGCCGACAGCTGGGCCGATGCCGAGGCGGTGGTCGCCAGACAGAAGGCTACGGGCCTCACCTGCATGGTCGGGCATACCCGGCGGTTCAACCCGTCGCACCAGTACGTGCACAACCGGATCGTGGCAGGCGAGCTGAACCTGCAGCAGATGGACGTGCAGACCTATTTCTTCCGCCGCCGCAACATCAACGCCAAGGGCGAGCCGCGCAGCTGGACCGATCACCTGTTGTGGCACCACGCCGCGCACACGGTCGATCTGTTCGCTTACCAGGCGGGCCGGATCGTGGCCGCCAATGCCATCGAAGGGCCGATCCATCCCGAGCTGGGCATCGCGATGGACATGTCGATCCAGCTGAAGAGCGAGCGCGGCGCGATCTGCACGCTGTCGCTGTCGTTCAACAACGACGGGCCGCTGGGCACGTTCTTCCGCTACATCGGCGACACCGCGACCTACATCGCGCGCTACGACGATCTGGTGAACGGCAAGGAAGAGCCGATCGACGTGAGCCAGGTCGCGGTCTCGATGAACGGCATCGAACTGCAGGACCGCGAATTTGTCGCTGCGATCCGCGAAGGGCGCGAGCCGAATTCGTCGGTTGGGCAAGTGCTCGATTGCTATCGCGTGCTGGGCGATCTGGAACAGCAGCTCGAGGCGGCGCGGTAGTATACGATGGGCACACCGATCACCGCGCGGATCGCTTACTCGGGCCGGGCGCTGGCCCGGCCGCGCTATTACGCCAACGCGCACGATCGTGACGAAGTGGATATCACGCCGATGCCGATGCCGATCGGCGATGCGCGCGCGGCAGGCTGCACCATCGATCGCGAGGGGTTCGAGCTGGTCCATCACGCCAGCGCGGTGCGCGATTTTGCCGACAGGGCCGAAGTCGCGGCCATCCACAAGCTGGAGATCGAGGCGCTGGTGCAGGCGCAAACCGGGGCCGATCTTGTGGTGGTGTCCAGCCCCGGCCTGCTGCGGTTCAGCGAGAAATCGGGCAAGGCGGGCACGCTCAACAATTCGATGCCCGCACGGTTCGCGCATATCGATGTCTCGGACCAAACCGCCGCGATGTTCGCTGCGCGGGGGACCGATCGCAAGTTCCTCCGCTATGCCCAGTACAACGTGTGGCGCGCACTGTCCGCGCCGCCGCAGGACGTGCCGCTGGCGCTGTGCGATGCGCGCAGCCTGTCGCCCGCCGACCTGATCGTGGCCGATGCGGTGTTCGATGAACCGGGCAAGCCCGAATGGTCGTTCGAATCCTACGTCGTGGCGCACAACCCGGCGCACCGCTGGCTTTTCTTCCCCAACCTCACCCGCGACGAGGCGATCCTGTTCAAGACCAAGGACAGCGATTCCGAACGCGCGCACCACGTGCCGCATGTGGCGTTCGACTTGCCCGATTGCCCGGCCGATGCCCCGCCGCGCACCAGCATCGAGATGCGCGCCACCGCCTACTGGTGGGCCTGAGCCCGTAGGCCTGAACCTCTTGAACTCTCGCCGGAACGCGCTACACCAACCGTAACAATAGTTAGGATTGGTGAGGATGAGCGGCTTTCCCCAGACCCCCCATTTCACGGGGCTGAACCAGCCTGTCGGCCGCGAGGTCGAACTGCACGGACTGGCGGTGCAGGGCACCCTGCCTGCAGAAGTGCGCGGATCGTTCTACCGCGCCGTCCCCGATCCGCACTATCCGCCCAAGTTCGCCGACGACAATGTGCTGTCGGGCGATGGCATGGTCAGCCGCCTGTCGTTCAATGACGCTGGCACGGCCGACTTCATCCTGCGCTACGTCGAGACCGCGCGGTTCAAGGCCGAGGCGGAAGCGGGCCGGGCGCGGTTCGGGCGCTATCGCAATGCGTTTACCGACGATGCCGACATGGCGGGGGGCGACCGCACCGTCGCCAACACCACGCCGGTGTGGCACGCGGGCAAGCTGCTGATGACCAAGGAAGATGGCCGCGCCTACCGCGTCGATCCACTGTCGCTGGAGACGAAAGGCAGCTACGATTTCGACGGTGCGCTGAAATCGGGCACGATGACCGCGCATGTCCGCATCGATCCGGTCAGCGGCGAGATGTTCTTCTTCGGCTACGAATGCGATGGGCTGGCCTCGACCAAGGTCGCCTTTTGCATCGCCGACCGGAACGGCAAGCTGGTGCGCGAACAGTGGTTCGATGCGCCCTATTGCGCGATGATGCACGACTTCACCATTACCGAGAATTATGCGCTGTTCCCGGTCTATCCGACCACCGCCGATCTCGATCGCCTGAAGGCGGGCGGCGATCACTGGATCCACGAGATGGAGCGCGACAGCTGGCTGGGCGTGATGCCGCGTTACGGCGACGTGGCCGAAATGCGCTGGTTCAAGGGCCCCAAGGGCGTGTCCTGCTACCACATGATGAACGCGCACGAGGATGCCGCCGGTCGCATCGTGTTGGACCAGTGCCTGTCCAACGTGAACGCGTTTCCGTTCATCCAGGCCGCCTCGGGCATCAACATCGCACCGTGGGACATCCAGGGCGCGCTGACCCGCTGGACGGTGGATTATAACGGCACCGCCGATGCGGTGGAGGAAACGGTGATCGGCCCGCCGGGCGATTTTCCGCTGATCCCGGCGGCGCAGCAGGGCCGGCCGAACGAATTCGGCTGGATGCTGACGATGGATCCGCAGATGAAAGGGCCGCCGGTGGCCGGGGGGCCGGTCGGCGCGATGTTCAACATGGTGGTGCGGCTGGAATTCGGCGCCGATGGATCGCAGCCCGGCCAGGTGGTCGATGCGCTGGCGCTGCCGCCGGGCTGGTCGATCAACGAGCCGGTGCATGTGCCTGCCGCCGATCCGGGGCAGCTGGGATGGCTGGTCGCGATCGTCGATCACCAGACCGGCGACAACGCGTTCGATCACTTCGCCTGGGTGATCGATGGCGGCGCGCTGGGCGCCGGGCCGGTCGCAACCGTGGCGATTCCGGCCCGCCTGCGCCCGCAAGTCCACGGTTGGTGGGTTTCGGCGGAGCAGCTTGCGGCGGCAGCGTGACCCGGCCTGGCCACAAGATCGTCATCACCGGCGCGTCAGGCCAGTACGGGCGCGGCGCGACCGACCGGCTGATCGCGCTGGGCCGGGCAAGCGACCTGATCCTGATCACGCGCACGCCCGGCACACTCGCGGATCGCGCCGCGCAGGGCTGCACCGTGCGTTATGGCGATTATGACCGGCCGGAAACGCTGGGCCCTGCGATGGCAGGCGGCGACACGCTGCTGCTGATCAGCGGAACGCGCGTCGGCGCGCGGGTGGCACAGCACCGGGCGGCGATCGACGCGGCGGTGGCGCAAGGCTTGCGCCATATCGTCTACACCAGCTTCGTCGGGATCGACGATCCGGCCAATCCCGCCGAAGTGCGCCACGATCATATCGAGACCGAGCGGCTGATCCATGCCTCCGGCCTCGACTGGACGATGCTGCGCGACGCGCATTATGCCGACGCGATGATCGTGATGGCCGGCCCCGGGGTGATGGCCAGCGGGCAGTGGATCAGCAATGCCGGTGCCGGTCGAGAGGCCATGGTCTGGCGCGACGACTGCATCGACTGCGCGGTCGAGGTGCTGGCGGGCGAGGGGCATGAAGGGCAGGTCTACAACGTCACCGGGCCGGAACTGCAGACATTCGCCGAAGTCACCGCGATCATGGCTGAAGTGACCGGCCGACCGCTGGCCTACATCCCGGTCGATGACGACGCGCAGTACGCGGTGTTCGACGCGATGGGCATCCCGCGCCGCCCGGTGGACAATCAGGACGTCGGCGGCATCCCGTGGAACAGCGACGACATGGTCACGTTCGGCCAGGCGATCCGCGAAGGCTACCTCGCCGTGATCAGCGACGACGTCGAGCGGTTGACCGGCCGCAAGCCGCGCTCGGTGCGCCAGATGATCGTGGACAACGCGGAAATGCTGCGCAGCATAAAGTGCAGCATTTCCGCATCGTGACGCGTCAGAGCGCCTGCTGGTAAAGCGCCAGCATCCGCGCCCACGCGCGCTCGGCCTGCACTTTGTCATAAACCGGCGCGTCGATCGTGCACCACCCGTGCTGGGCGGGATAGACCTCGATTTCAGCTGCGCGCTTCGCCGCATCGGCCGCCGCGCGCAGCACTGTCTTGGCGTCGGGTTGGCGCTCATCGTCGTTTTGCGCGATCGCGATCAGGTATGCCGCCTGTGACTTCGCGATCAGCAGGTGCGGGCTGTCGGGCGTTTCGGTGACCAGGCTCGCGCCGTGGAATGAGGCGACTGCGCCGACGCGCGCCGGGGCCGCTGCGGCAGTGCGGAAGGTATAGGGTCCGCCCATGCAATAGCCGCAGGTGCCGATCTTCTTCGCGGTGTCGACTTCGGCCTGCCGATCGAGCCACGCGACGAACGCCCCGGCATCGCGGGTGATGCCATCGGGCGTGATCGCGGCGATCATCGGCTTGAGCTTGGCCTGCCCGGCATCGGTGCGCCATTCGGCCATGGTGTTGAGGATCGGCGCGGGGGCGGACCGGTAATACTGGTTGACCACCAGCACCGCATAGCCCGCTTCGGCCAGCCGCGTGCCCATGGCGATGTAGGCATCGCGCAAGCCGGCAATGTCGGGCCACATCACCACGGCGGCATGGCGCCCGGCGTTGGTGCCCTTCCGGGGATAGACGAACAACGCATCGGCGGTGCCGTCGGGCGTGGTGATGGTGACCTTGCGCGAGGCGGTCTTGCCGGCGGCGCGGCGCGGGGCGGGCTTGGCCATGCATCCGGGCACCACCGCGAGGGTGGCCGCCGCGGCGCTTGCCCTGCCGAAGTTGCGGCGCGACATCGCGGCACTTTGGCGGGGAGTGCCTTGCAGAAATGCGGTGGCTTCGGTTTCGGTAACGTCATCGCACATGGCGCGCAGCACTCCTCGTTTCCCGTCCGTCACCGTGAGGTTAGCGGTGCGGGCGACGACCGGCTAGGTCAAATCGCCCAGGCCGATCGCCTTGCCCGCCGCCGCCGCGCGATTGGCCTCGCGGCGCAGTCGCTCGATCTCCAGCCGACCGTCGGGCGCCGGCTCATCGGGCAGCGCGGCCAGGCTGTCGCGGTAGATTTCGGCGAAATCGTCGGCGAATTCGGGGTGGGTCAGGATCAGCCCGGCATTGGTGTCCATCCCCGCCATCGTCTTGCGGCCGACTTCGTACGGATCCATGCCCAGCGCAAACGCGGTGCCGAACTGCTCCAGTTCGGCGCGGTCGGGCTCGGCAAAGCCGCTGCCGGCAAAGTCACCGGGCCGCTTGAGTGCGGAATCCCACGCGTTGGTGCGGGTGAGGCCCGGGCACATCAGCGAACAGCCGATGCCGTGCGGCGCCAGATTGTAGCGCAGTGATTCGGTCAAACCGCGCACCGCAAACTTGCTGGCGGTGTAGATGCCTGCCTGCGGACCCGAGAGGTAAGCCGCCATGCTCGCGACGTTGACCACGTGGCGCTTGCCGGTGGCGGCCTTGATCTTGGGCAGGAAGCTGACCAGCCCGTTGACCACCCCGCCAAAATTGACCCCCATGATCCAGTCGTAATCGGCGTAACTCGCCTCGTCGGTCGGGCCGAACACGCTGACTCCGGCGTTGTTGACCAGCACGTGGACCGCGCCGAAATGCGCCTCGACCGCATCGGCGGCGGCGCCAAAGCCGGCGCGATCGGTCACATCCAGCTTCACGAACAGCGGTTCCTCGCGACCATGCTGCGCGAACCACGCCGCAGCATGGTCGCGGTACTGTTCGTTGCGATAGCTGAGCGCCAGCCGCATCCCCGCGTCGCTCAGCGCCTGCGCGATGCCCAGTCCTATGCCTGACACGCCGCCCGTGACGAACGCGACCTGTCCTGCCCAGCTGCCGTCTGATTGTAGTGGCATATCCGATTTTTCCTCTCGCAATCACGCTCCCAATTGTTAGTGTTGCATACAAAGATCGCGCTTGGGAGAGTCGAAATGAGCGATGTCGAAACGCGCCTTGCCGCGCTGGAAAACCGCGTGGGCGAACTGGAGGATGCCAACGCCATCCGACGGCTGCACTGGGCCTATGGCTATTACATCGATTTCAACCGGCCCGACGATGTCGCCGAACTGTTCGCTGAGGATGGCGAGGTGACATTCCTGTCCGGCGTCTATGTCGGGCACGCCGGGATCAGGCGGCTCTACGGCACGTGGTTCAAGAACTTCTTCCTCGCCCCGGGCGAGGACGGACCCGCCTATGGCTTCCTGCTCGACCATTTCCAGATGCAGGACATCATCACCGTCGCGCCCGATCGGCAGACCGCCAAGGGCCGGTTTCGCGGCATGCTGTTCGGCGGCAGCCACGAAAGCCGCACCTTCAAGCCCGAGGGCCTGCCGCTGCAGTTCATGGAAGCGGGCATCTACGAGAACGACTACGTGCGCGAGAACGGCACGTGGAAGATCAAGCGGCTGGACTACATGATGCAGTGGCAGGGCGATTACGAAACCGGCTGGGCCAGGACGGTCGCGCATTTGCAACCGCTGCTGGTGCCGTACCCCGAAAACCCGCTGGGCCCCGATCGCCTGCTGCCCGAGGACAAGCGCCGCCAGACCTGGCCGCACCGGCAGGACGTGCCGATGCATTTCGCCCACCCGAAGTTCGGCGCGGTGCTGGCGGGGGCGGAAAAGTGAGCCTGCTTCCCGACGGCAGCGAGCAGGGGCTACGCGGCCATGCGGAAGAACGGGGCGTGCGCGCCCGCATCGGCATGGCTCCGCCTGCGGGCGAAATCGACCGCGCCGCGCCCTACAAGCGGATCGCCACCGAAGAGGCGTGGACGTTTCCCGCGCTGGTCAAGGCGCAGACCGACTATCTCGCCAGCGGATCGGTCGACGATGCCTCGCTCGGTATGGCGGGCATGTTCGCCGGCATGCCCAGGCTGCAGGCGATGCTGCAGGATCTGGACGCAACGCGGCTGGCGCACATGGACGAGTACGGCATCGACCGGCAGCTGCTGCTGCTGACCGCGCCGGGCGTGCAGGTGGTGCGGCCGGGTGAGGGCACCGCGCTGGCGCGCGAGGCCAACGACATCGCCGCCGACGCCTGCCACCGCCATCCCGACCGGTTCTCCGCGCTCGCCGCGTTCGATCCGCGCGACGTGGCCGGATCGGTGCGCGAGATCGGGCGCGCGATGGGCGAGCTGAAGCTCAATGGGGCGGTGCTCAACTCGCACTTCCAAGGGCATTATCTCGATGAGGCGGCGTACTGGCCGATTCTCGAGGCGCTGGAGGCGCACGATGCCGCGCTGTATATTCACCCGACCGCGCCGTTCAACGCGCCGCACTATCAGGCACGCGGTTTCTACGGCGCGCTCGCAGGTTTTCCGCACGATGTGTGGGTGCACACGATGGGGCTGATCTTTTCGGGGGCGTTCGATCGCTTTCCCAAGCTGCGGCTGGTGATCGGCCATCTTGGCGAGGGCATGCCGACGCAGATCTACCGGTTCGACTGGATGCAGTACAATGCCGATGGCGTGGCGGGCCTGCGCGGCGGGCAGCCGGCGGTCACGCTCAAACACCCCGTCAGCCATTATTTCCGCAACAACATCTGGATCACCACCAGCGGCGTGGCGTGGGAGCCTGCGATCAAATTCTGCATGGAGCAGATGGGCGCCGACCGCGTGCTTTATGCGATGGACTATCCCTATCAGCAAAGTTCCGACGAAGTCGCGGTGTACGACCGGATGGACCTGAGCGCCGAACACAAGGCGATGCTGATGCACCGCAATGCCGAGCATGTGTTCCGCCTGCCGCGTGCTTAGTTCCTGTTTCAGCGGGCCGGTGCCGCCTCCAAGCAAGTGGAGAAGGCGCTTGCCGCTACCCGTGCAGCTGCACTTCGGCGTGGTGCTCATGCATCCAGTCGGCCATCCGCGACAGGATCGATTGCGCGGCACGGCGGAAGGTGGCGCGATCGCGCGCGTTCAGTCCGCCGAGCAAGCCATCGGCCACGGTCTTCATCGGGGCCATCGTGCGCAGGAACGCGGCGCGGCCTTCCGCGCTCAGCCGCACCGGCTTGCGCCGCCGGTTGCTGCGGTCGATCCCCGGTTCGACCCAGCCGCGCTGGATCAGGCCGGAAATCGCGCGGCTGACGTTCATCGGCGGCACGCCCATGATCTCCGAAAGATCGTGCCCCGCCAGCTCGCCCTCTCCGCCCAGCGCGAGCAGAATCTTGAGTTCGGTCGGCGACATTTCCAGCGGGTCGGCCACGATGTCGCGCATCGGGCCGTTGATCAGGCTCGCCAGCTTGAGCAGGTCGACCAGCACCGCAGTCGCGGCATCCGCCTCTATCGCCGAGATAATCGGGGCGACTGCAGGGGGAATCTCCGGGTGCGGCGTGCTCATCGGGCGTCTCTATCCCCCGCACACGCGCCGGGGGCAAGGGGCGCTGTGCGAATGTGCCATTTCCGCATCACCCCGCGCAGACATGCCGCAGAGTTGTTGCTGCAGCACAGAGGCTCTTGCCTTCGCGAAAATTGTATGTCTTACTAACAATAGTGCTACCGTTTGGTAACGTAACGGGTCCTCAAGAGGCCCTAGCAGGAGAGGGGATTATGGCAAACGCCACTCGAATTTCATCGCATGGACGCTTGGCCGTTGTGGTCGGGGCATCTGCGCTCGCCATGGGTCTGGCGATGCCGGCTTTTGCTCAGGACGCCAAGGCGCCGCAGGCCAGCGATGCGCCGGCCAAGCAGAATGAAGAAATCGTCGTAACCGCGCAGTTCCGCGAGCAGAAGCTGCAGGATACGCCGCTGGCGATCACCGCCGTGACCAGCGCGATGCTCGATTCGCGCAGCCAGACCAACATTTCCGAAGTCGCCAACCAGGCGCCCAGCGTGGTGCTGCGGCCGCAGGGCGCATCGTTCGGGCCGTCGCTCACCGCGACGATTCGCGGACTTGGCCAGGCCGACTTCAACCCCGCCTACGAACCCGGCGTCGGCCTTTATATCGACGACGTCTATTATCCGCGGCTGACCGGCGCCAACTTCGACCTGCTCGATGTCGAGCGTGTGGAAATCCTGCGCGGTCCGCAAGGCACGATCACCGGGCGCAACTCCGAAGGCGGCGCGATCAAGTTCATCTCGCGCCGTCCCAATGGCACCGATGGCGGATACCTGCAGGCGACGTACGGCAGCCGCAACCGCATCCAGATGCGCGGCAGCGCCGATTTCACGCTGGCGCCATCGCTCTATGCACGCGTTTCGGGCACGTTCTCGCACCAGGAAGGCTTCGTCGATCGCATCGACTATGGCTGCGCGAACCCGGGCAGCGGCATCGCCAGCACCCGCGCCGGCGGCGATTGCGTGGTCGGCAAGGATGGCTCGGTCGGCTACCAGGCGATCCGCGCCATGCTGCGCTACAACCCGGACGATCGCGTCGATATCCTGCTCAGCGGCGATTACGTGAACGATTCGCGCACCAATCCGCCCGAAGTGCTGATCTACGCCAACCTCAACAACGCCAACACCAACCCGGCGCCGGGCGTGCCGTACGACAGCCGCTTCATCTGCGGGCAGTTCTGCAACTATGCCACCACCGGCCAGCCAGCCGGTACGTGGAAGGGCCCCGTCGCGGCGGGTTTCCCGCTGGTCGGCACGCAAGGGGAAAACCAGTCGACCTACAAGGGCTACGGCCTTTCGGGCAACATCGACCTCAAGCTGAGCGACAGTCTCAAGCTGACCTCGATCACGGCCTATCGCAACTGGAAGACGCGGTTCAATTCGGACGACGATCTGTCGCCCGCCAACATCGGCTTTGGTGAAAACCGCCTGACGCACTGGTTCTGGAGCCAGGAACTGCGCCTCAACGCCAAGATCGGCGACATCGCCGAAGCGACCGTGGGCGGGTTCTATTCGGACGAGAAGACCACCTACTTCACGTTCCAGGACATCCGCTACGCGCCGATCCCGCTGCAGTTCATCGGCAACGATCCGGTGCGCAGCAAGTCCAAGGCGGTGTTCGGCACGGTGATCGTGCACCCCGCCCCGGCACTGACGCTGACCGGCGGCATCCGCTATACGGATGAATCGAAGAGCTACACGTTCTTCCGCAAGGGGCCGGACGGCGTCACGCCCAACGTCTTCCTTGGCGCGTTGGACAATGTCACCGGCCGGTACTCGGGCAACAAGGTCGATTATCGCGGTTCGGTCGATTACCGCTTCTCGCCCGAATTGCTGGTCTATGCGACCGTCGCCACCGGGTTCAAGGGCGGCGGCATCGGTCCGCGTCCGTTCAACCCGGCGCAGGCCCAGCCGTTCAATCCCGAAAAGGTCACCAGCTACGAAATCGGGTTCAAGAGCGACCTGTTCGACAAGCGCGTGCGCTTCAACGTCTCGGGCTTCTACAACAAGTTCAAGGACGCCCAGCTGACTCTGCTGTCGTGCCCGCAGTTCGGTGGCCCCGGTCCCTGCGCATTGCCGCAGAACGCCGGCAACGCCGACATCAAGGGCTTCGAGGCCGAACTCGCCGCCACACCGGTCGAGGGCCTGCAGATCGATGGTTCGCTGAGCTACGTGAAGTGGAACTGGAAGTGCGTCGCGATCCAGGTGGTGCGCCCGCTGGCGGCGGGTGAAACCAACGCCTGCTCGTCCGATCCGGCCGTCGTCGGCTTGCTCAATCCGCAACCGCCGATCAAGTGGCAGTGGAGCGCGGGCATCCAGTACGAGATCCCGATGGGTACGAGCGGTGACACGCTGACCCCGCGTTTCGACGCGGCCTACCAGGGCGCCCTGCTGGGCAGCACCACGGTCAACGCCAACCCGGTGATCGCCGCGCTGGACAAGATCCCTGGCCGCACGATCGCCAATGCCCGCCTGACCTACAAGAACGTGTCGCATGCCTTCGACATCTCGGTCGAAGTCACCAACCTGTTCGATCACTACTACTACCAGACCAACTTCGATCTGACCGGCGCCGGCGCCGGGCTGATCAAGGCCCAGCCGGGCCGTCCGCGCGAATGGGCGATCACGGTCAAGAAGAAATTCTGAGCCGATATCGACACATCCGCGTTATCGTCCTGAAGGCACGAAAAACGGAAAGGGGCGGCCGGCAACGGTCGCCCCTTTTTCATGCGCGAGCAGGGGCGATGCCTGGTTGCGTAAACGCTAACATTTGATAGCGTTCCGAAAAATCGAGAGGACCTGCCGCATGACCCCCCAAGGCGTGACGATCGCCCATCCCGACTGCCTTTACATCGGCGGCCAATGGGTGCCGGCGCACAGCGGGCGCGCCATCGAACTGGTCTCGCCCGATACCGAGCAAGTCGTCGCGCGCGTGGCGGAGGCAGACGAGGCCGACATGGATGCAGCGGTGGCGGCCGCGCGCGCCGCGTTCGATCACGGGTCGTGGCCGGTGACCGCACCTGCCGAGCGGGTTGCCGCATTCCGTCGCATGGTCGATCACTTGCGCGCCCGCGTGCCCGAACTCGCCGCCGCGTGGACCGCGCAGATGGGCGGCCTCGCCAGCTTTGCCGGGCCGATGCACGGCGGATCGGTGATGGTGCTCGACCAGATCGCAGGGTTCGCCGAACGCTTTGCCTTTGTCGAACAGCGCCCCAGCATGGGCGCAGCGGTGGGGCTGGTCGCCTATGAGCCGGTCGGCGTGGTCGCGGCGATCGCGCCGTGGAACGGGCCGTTCGGGATCATGGCCAACAAGGTCGCCTATGCGCTGTTGTCGGGCTGCACGGTGATCATGAAGCCATCGCCCGAAACCCCGCTCGAGGCTTATATCATCGCCGAGGCGGCCGAGGCGGCGGGCATTCCGCCGGGCGTGGTCAACCTGGTGTGCGGCCACCGCGAGGCGAGCGACCACTTGGTGTGCAACGCGGGCGTCGACAAAGTCAGCTTCACCGGATCGACCGTGGCGGGCCAGCGCATCGCCAGCGTGTGCGGATCGCGGATCGCGCGCTGCACGCTGGAACTGGGCGGAAAATCCGCCGCGATCGTGCGCGACGACTTCGCGATTGCCGATGCGGCGAAGATGCTCACCGGCACGATCACGATGATGAGCGGGCAGGTCTGCGCGATGCTCAGCCGGGTGATCGTGCCGCGCCGGCGCCACGATGAACTGGCCGATGCGATCGCCGCCGAGATGAAGCAGGTGGTCATCGGCCACAGCGACGATCCCGCGACGCAGCTTGGTCCGCTGGCGATGAAGCGCCAGCTGGAGCGGGTGGAGATGTATGTGCAGGAAGGCCGCAAGTCTGCCGACCTCGTTACCGGCGGCAACCGCCCGGCAGCCATGAACCGGGGCTATTTCATGGAGCCCACGCTGTTCGCCAACGTCAGCAACACCAGCCGCATCGCGCAGGAGGAAATCTTCGGCCCGGTGCTCAGCCTGATCCCGGCCGACGATGAGGAAGACGCGATCCGCATCGCCAACGAATCGCGGTTCGGCCTCAACGGATCGGTGCTGACCCACGATGCCGACGCCGCCTATCGCATCGGTCGCCGCATCCGCACCGGCGGGTTCGGGCAAAACGGCCTGCGCATGGATTTCGGCCTGCCGTTCGGCGGGTTCAAGCAATCGGGCATCGGCCGCGAAGGCGGGCCCGAGGGGTTCATGGCTTATCTGGAACTGAAGACCATGCTGTTGGATGCGATGCCGACGGCGTTGTGATCAGGGCGGCGCGCGGTCAAAGCTCCACGCAGCCACCATCCACGAACAAGTCCACGCCGTTGATGAAGCTGGCGTCCGGGCTGGCGAGGAACAGCACCGCGCGGGCCACTTCGTCCGATGTGCCCATGCGGCCCAGCGGCACCACATCGGCAAACATCGCGCGCATCCCGGCGATGTCTTCGGGCGACGCGTCGCGCTTGAAAATCTCGGTGTCGGTCGGGCCGGGGCTGACCATGTTGACGCGGATGCGGCGGGTGAGCAGTTCCTTGCCCACGATCCGCGCCATCGCGCGCAGCCCCGCCTTGGCCGCCGCATAGGCGACGTTGCCGGGCACCGCCGCGACCGATCCGATCGATCCGGTGATGACGATCGCACCACCGTCGCGCATCAGTGGCAGCGCGTGCTGGATGGCAAAGAATGCGCCGCGCAAGTTGACGTTGTGGATGCCGTCCCAGAATTCTTCGGTCACATCCGGAACGGGTGCAAACCCGCCGACCCCGGCGTTGACGAACAGCACGTCGATCCCGCCCAGCCGCTCCTCGATCTCGGCCATCGCGGCCACGCTGTGCGCCACCACGCCGATGTCGCTGACCAGGCCGAGTGCGCCGAGTTCCTCCGCCGCCGCAGCCAGCGTCGCAGCATTGCGCCCGGTCAAAGCCAGCTTGGCGCCTTCTGCCGCAAACATCCGCGCGGCGGCCAGCCCGATGCCGCTGTTGCCGCCCAGCACGACCACGACCCTGTCGCGAAACCGCATGGCCATTCAGAACATCGTGTTGGTGTTGGCGGACTGCGCCGGGACCGGCTGGACCACGTCCCAGTGCTCCATGATCCGGCAGCCGCGCACCCGGAAGATATCGACCACCGCGATGCCCGGATCGCCCGCCTTGAACGTACCGTGCGAATGGACCGCGACCAGCGGACCGTCGGCGATCACACGCTTCACTTCGTAGCGGACCTCGGGATTGGCCAGGAACGGCGCGAGGAATGCCACCGCCGCATCGCGCCCGGTCGCCGCCATCGGGTTGTGCTGGATATAGCCCGGATCGACCCAGCGCTCGAACGCTGGGCGCACATCCTTCCTGACATAGAACTGATCGGTGAAGCGGGTGACGACCTGCTTGGGCGTAAGCTTGCAGGTGGCCGCCTGCGCCGGGCTGCCGGCCATCGTCGCCAGCAGCATCGCCACCGCCAGAGTTTTTCGCATCGTAGTTCTCCCCGTTTCAGAACATCGTATTGGCATTGACCGGCTCTGTCGGCACGTCCTGTATCACGTCCCAGTGCTCCACGATCATGCCATCGGCGCAGCGGAAGATATCGACCACCGCCAAACCCGCATCGCCCGGCCAGCGCACGACGTGGACATGCACGATCACATGATCGCCATCGGCAAAGCTGCGATGGATGGTCTGCACCGCGTCGGGCGATTCCAGCCGCACCCGGTCGAGCCAGGCCTTCAGCGCGGGCAGGCCGGGTTCGGCGAGCGAGCTGTGCTGGATATACCCGGGCGCGATGAAGTCATCGACGCGCGACGAATCCATTGCCATCAGCACGGCGTGGTACATCGCGATCACATGATCGTGGTTGGCCTGTTCATGCTCGTTCCTCGCCACACAGCTCTCCCGGGCTATTGTAACAATTGGTAGGGTATGCGACACATCGCGCAAGGCGTCAAAGCCACAATCGCGACGCGCCCGAACCTCTGCGCGAACCTTTGGGAGAAGGTATGAACCGGTCCACGCTCTATGCAGTGCTCGATGGCTATCTGGCGGCGCTGGCGGCGAAGAACCCGCAACGGGTCGCATGGGCGCCCGGTGCCCGGACCAGCGAAAACAACGTGATGCTGCCGGTCGGTTTCGGCCTGTGGGGCACGATCGAGAGCGTGGGGCCTTACCAGTTGCGTTTTGCCGACGTGGCCACGCGGCAGGTCGGCTACTTCGGCACGGTGCACGAGGCGATCGAGGAATCGGCGTTCACCTTGCGCCTCGCGATCGACGAGCAGGGCCGCGTCATCGAGGCGGAAACCATCGTCGTGCGCCAGTCGGACAGTGGCATCAAGTTCGAGAACCCGCGTTACTGGGACAAGCCGATCCTCAATCGCAACGCCGAAGCGCCCGGGTCGCGTGCGCAGATGATCGCGCTGGGCGATGGCTATTTCTCCACGCTGCAGCAGAACGACGGAACGCTGCACACCAAATTCCATCCGGACTGCAACCGCGTGGAAAACGGCGTGCAGACCACGCACAATCCCGAATTCGCCAAGATCGTGCCGGTGTCCGCACTGGGCTGCGAGGAGCAGTTCCGCATGGGCAACTATCGCTACGACGACGAGTTGCGTGGCCGGCGTTTTCCGCTGGTGGACGAAGAGCGCGGGCTGGTGCTGGCTTATGGCTTCATCGATCATTCGGGGCGGATCGACACCTATCAGCTTACCGACGGGCGCACAGTGAAAAGCCCGGTGCGCCGCCCGCACAGCTTTTATCTGGGCGAACTGTTCAAGATCGACCACGGCATGATCGAGCAGATCGAGGCCAACTTCATCACCGTGCCCTATCGCATGCCCAGCCCGTGGGACGCGTGATGCGTCCGTTCGCGCCGCTGCTGGCGCTGCTGCTGGCCGCGTGCTCGACCGGCACGGGCGCTCCACCGCAGCAGGCGCAGGCGGCAGACGACTGGACCAATCCCGGCGGCGACGCGGGCAAGACCCACCATTCCACGCTGGCAGACATCACCCCCGCCAACGTTTCGCGGCTGGGGCTGGCATGGGAAGCGCAGCTTGGCACCGATCGCGTGCTCGAGGCGACGCCGGTGGTGGTTGGCGGCGTGATGTACACCTCCGGCCCGGCGGGTCGCGCTTACGCGTTCGATGCCGCCACGGGCAAGGAGCTGTGGCGGTTCGAGCCGGTGGTCGACATGCAGGTCAACCGCACCGTGTGCTGCGACATGGCCAATCGCGGCGTCGCGTTGGCGCAGGGCCGGGTCTATGTCGCGGCGCTCGACGGCAAGCTTTACGCGCTCGATGCGAAGACCGGCGCGCCGGTGTGGTCGGTCGATACGGTGGAGGATCATGCCCGGGGCACCAATTCCACCGGCGCGCCAGAAGTCGCCGGAAGCGTGGTGGTGCTGGGCAATGGCGGCGCGGATTACGACGCGCGCGGTTATGTCTCGGCTTACGATCTTGCCACCGGCAAGCTGGCCTGGCGGTTCCACGTCGTTCCGCGCGATCCCAGACTGGGGCCGCAGGACAATCCCGAACTCGAAGCCGCGCTCAAGACGTGGGATCCGCGCAGCCGCTGGGACATGGGCGCCGGCGGCAGTCCGTGGGACGCGCTGAACTATGATCCCGAGACCGGTCTGGTGCTGGTCGGCACCGGCAACGGCGAGCCTTACAGCCTCGAAATCCGGTCCCCCACCGGCGGCAGCAACCTGTACGTCTCGTCGATCGTCGCGCTCGATGCGCGTACCGGGCGGATGAAGTGGTATTATCAGGAATCGCCCAGCGACCAGTGGGACTACGACGCGACCGCGCCGATGATCCTCACCCACATGAATGTGGATGGCGCGGACCGCCCGGTGATCCTGCACGCGCCCAAGAACGGCTTCCTCTATGTGATCGACCGGCGCGACGGAAAACTGCTGCGCGCCAATCCGCTGGTGCGGGTCAACTGGGCCAAGCGCATCGACATAAAGACCGGCGCGCCCGAACTGGACCGCGATGCCGCCGATTTCAGCCGGGGCCCCAAGATCATCTTTCCCGGCACGCCGGGCGCGCGCAACTGGTACCCGGCCGCGTTCGATCCGGTCAGCGGGCTCTATTTCGCGGCGATCCAGGACATGGGCAACCTGATGTTCGTGCCGCCGGGCGACAAGGCCTACAAGCCCAAGGGCCTCAACACCGGCGCCGCGCTGATCTTCACCCCGCAACTGCAGGCCGCGCTCGCGACCTTGCCGCCGCCGGTTGCCGCACAGGTCAAGGCGCTGCCCGCGTGGCAGGAGGTGCTGAAGAACCCCGGCGGCAGCGAGATGCGGGCAATCGATCCGCTCACCGGTCGGACGGTGTGGTCGCAGCCAACGGCGGGCTGGCAGGATCGCGGCGGGGTGCTCAGCACCGGCGGCGGCCTGCTGGTCCACGGCAATCTGGCGGGGCAGCTGGTGGTGCGCGAGGCGAAGACCGGACGCGTGCTCAAGACGATCGAGACCGGCACCACGATCGTCGCCGCGCCAATGACCTATCGGGTCAAGGGCGTGCAGTATATCGCGGTGATGGCCGCATGGGGCGGGGGCGGGTTCCCGTACGTGCCGCGCTATTCGGCGGCGTATCAGCGCGGCAATGCCGGGCGGTTGCTGGTATTCCGTCTGGATGGCGGGCCGGTGACGATCCCGCCGCCGCTGCCGCCGCTGGAGGTCGCGCCGGTCGCACCAGCCCAGGCGTCGGGCGTCACGCCCGCGACGATCGCGGCGGGGCGCGGACTGTTTTTCACCAACTGCGCGATCTGCCATTCCAACCAGCATCGCTCGATCACCCCGGACTTGCGCCGGATGCAGCCGGGCACGCACGCGGCGTTCCGGCAGATCGTGCTGGAGGGCGCGCTGGTCACCGCCGGGATGCCGCGCTGGGATGATGTGCTGAAGCCCGCCGATGCCGATGCGATCCACGCCTATCTGATCGACGAGCAAGGCAGGACGCGCACCGACGAACTGGCCAAGCGCAAGGCGGGACAGCCGCTCGATGCGCCCAGCTTGGCGATCCTGTCGAACTACTGAGGTGTGGCGGGCGTCCTTCGACAGGCTCAGGACGAGCGGATCAATTTTCCATTTAATTCCAATGCCGCTCATCCTGAGCCTGTCGAAGGATGTGCCTCCAAGAGGAACCTAGAATGTTCAGCACGATGAACCAGCCGCATCTGGAATTCGCGTTCGCCTGCCGCCTGCGCTTCACGCGCGTGCAGATGGTGCCCGACGTGCCCGGCGGCGGCTTCCGCTCGGCGGTTTATGTCGACGAGGGTGAGTTCGAGGGGCCGCGCATCAAAGGCCGCGCGGTGCCCAATTCGGGCGGCGACTATGCCACGTTCCGGCCCGACGACACTGCCGTGTTCGATGCGCGCTACATGCTCGAAGTCGATGACGGCACGCTGATCTACATGCAGAACAGGGGCTTCCTGTGGGGCCGCACGCCCGGCACGATGGACCGGCTGCGCCAGTGGGCATTCGCGGGCGGGGATCCGGTGCCGCATGCGGATTACTACCTGCGCGCGCAGCCCACGTTCGAAACATCGCAGGGCAAGCACGACTGGCTGACGCGGCACGTGTTCATTGGCATCGGGGAGCGCAAGCCCGACGGCAATCTGGTGCGCTATTACGCCGTCACCTGATCGCTTGACCGGCCCCGGTCGCTCGGGCACAATGCTAACAATTGGTAGAAAATAATCACGGGAGAATAGGGTTGAAACTGACCCTGCCACCACGCGTCAGCCCTGCCGCATTCGATGCCGCGCTCACCGCCTATACTGGTGTGGTCGGCAAGGACTGGGTCATGGCGACCGACGCCGATCGCGACGCCTATTCCGACATCTATGCCCCCGGATCGAACGAGGAATGGCCCGCGTCCGCCGCGGTCGCGCCATCGTCGGTCGAGGAAGTGCAGGCGATCGTGCGGTTGGCCAACGAGCACAAGACCCCGCTGTGGCCGGTCGCGCGTGGCAAGAACCTGGGCTACGGCACCGCCGCGCCGCGGATGCCGGGTTCGATCGTGCTCGATCTTGGCCGGATGAACAAGGTGCTCGAGCTCGATCCCAAGCTGGCCTATTGCGTGGTCGAGCCGGGCGTCGGGTTTTTCGACCTGTACGAAAAGATCCAGCGCGAGAAAGCGCCGCTGTGGATGAGCGTGCCGGGCAATGCCTGGGGCTCGGTCATCGGCAACGCGCTCGATCACGGTATCGGCTACACGCCGTATGGGCTGCACGCGCGCAATCTGTGCGGGCTGGAAGTGGTGCTCCCGCAAGGCGATCTGATGCGCACCGGCCTTGGCGCGATGGACAAGAACCCGGCGTGGCACTTGTTCCCGTTCGCGTTCGGACCGGGCTGGGATCTGGCGTTCACGCAGTCCAACCTGGGCGTGGTGACCAAGGCGGGGGTGTGGCTGCAGCCCGAACCGGCCAGCTCGCTGGAGCTGGTGTTCGACATTCCCGAGGAAGGCGACATCGGCTGGGTGATCGACACGATCGCGCCGATGAAGATTTCCGGGCTGATCGACCAGAACGTGTTCATCCCCAGCTGGCTGGGCAAGATGGTGCTGAAAGGCCAGCGCAAGGACTTCTGGGACAAGCCCGGCGCGATTCCCGAAAGCCGCGTGGCCGAACTGCTGAAAGAGCACAAGCTGGGCTACTGGCAGGTCGCGATGCGGCTGTACGGCGATGAGCCGGTGGTCAAGGCCAAGGCCGAGATCGTCAAGGCGGCGATGAAGCGCAACCTGGCCGCACCGCCAAAGGAAACCTGGTGGCACCAAGGCGATCCGATCAACGCGTTCGAGATCACCATGGGCGTGCCGTCTGCCGTGCCGCTGCAGATGAGCGACTGGATCGGCGGACGCGGCGCGCACCTTGGCTTCTCGCCGGTGGTGCCGGCCAGCAGCGAGCATGTGCTGGGGCAGCTGAAGCGCAGCCGCAAGATCATCGCCGATCACGACGTCGATTTCTACGCCAGCTTCACCATCGGCGGACGTTTTGCCAACAACATCAACATGCTGATGTACGATCGCGACCAGCCCGAACAAGTGGCCAACATGCGCAAGCTGTTCGACGCGCTGATCGCGGAGACGGCAGCCGCGGGGTACGGTGAATACCGCACGCACATCGGCTGGATGGACAAGGTCATGTCCACGTTCGACTTCAACAACCACGCGCTGCGCCGGTTCGACGAGACGGTGAAGGACGCGCTCGACCCCAACGGCATCCTCGCGCCGGGCAAGCAGGGCGTGTGGCCCGCCGCCTATCGCGACCAGGCGGGCGGAGGCCGGGCATGAAGCGCGTCCTCGGTCTTGCCGCCATCGCGGCACTGGCGGCATGCAACATGGCGCCCTCGACATCGGGCAACGCGACCGGTTCGGGCGCGCCCGGCGGCCCCGGTCATGCAGGCGGGCCACCACCGCCGCCACCCTACCAGATGCGCGCGGTGGCGCCTGCGGGCGACCGCTTGGCAGCGGGCGGCGATGGCAAGGCGCTGTTCGAGGTTCACTGCGGCTATTGCCACCTTGCCGGCGGCATGGGCACCAACCTGCTGACCAAGCAGCGCATGGCGGCGGGCCAGCCGCCCGAGACGGCGCTGCTCGCCAATCGGACCGACCTGACTGCCGACTACGTGAAATCGGTGGCGCGCATGGGCAAGAACGCGATGCCGCCGCAAACCCGCGTCGATATTACCAACCCGGAACTGGACGCGGTTGCGGCCTACTTGGGTAAAGGCAAATGATGCGGCTGGATCGTCGCGCAATGCTGAAAGGCAGCGCCATCGCCGGTGCCGTCGTGACCGCTCCGGTCGCGGCGCGCGCGATGCAGCAGCAGCTTGTGCAGCGGCTGGTGGTTTACGACAGCCGCATCGCCGAATCGCGCGCGTTCGCCAGCGCGCAGACCGGTTTCCCCGCGATCGATATTGGCGATGCGCACGAAACCTTGTGGCGCAGCATCCGCGATGTTGCGCACCATGGCCGCGTCGATGGCCTCACCGGGTGGAGCGACTGGGTCGCGGTGCGCGGCGCGTTGCAGGGCAAGGGCCTGCGGCTGGTCGCCGAACAGCGCGCGGCAGCGCCGCTTTCGGGCCATGCGCACTTGTTCCGCTGGTCGATGATAGCGCGATAGTTCGCCCGGTGAAACGCCGGGTGAAATGCCAGTGAAATGCGAGATGAAATGAGCTCTGAAGCCGCTTGACCGCGCGCGTCGGAGTTTTAGTATGCAAGGCATACAAAAACGACCTAGCGCATGGGAGTGCCGGATGACCAGAAAGAGTGCTGCGGCATGAGCGACATCACCCTCTATCACTGGGAGCCCAACGCCAATTCGGGCAAGCCGATGCTGGCGCTGATGGAAAAGGGCGTGGAATTTTCCAGCCATTACATCGATATGCTCCAGTTCGACCAGCACAAGCCGGAATACCTGGCGATCAATCCGCAAGGCACGATCCCGGCGATGACCCACGGCTCGCGCGTGCTCACCGAAAGCACTGCTATCATGGAATACGTGAACGAGGAGTTCGCCGGGCCCGAACTGATGCCCGCCGATGCGCAGGATCGCTGGCGCGTGCGCTGGTGGATGAAGTTCATGGACCAGTGGCTGGCGCCGAGCTTCTCGATGTTCGGCTGGAAGTTCTTCGTCGGGCCCAACGCGGTCGCCGCGCACGGCAAGGACAAGCTGGAAGAAGCGATCGCGCGCATCCCGCTGCCCGAACGGCAGATCGCCTGGCGCAAGGCGGTCTATGGCCTGTTCAGCGAGGCGGAAATGGCCGAAAGCGGCCGCCGCATCGGCGTGGGCATCCGCATGCTGGAACAGGAACTGGGCCAGCACCAATGGCTGGCGAGCGACACCTACAGCCTCGCCGACGTCAACGGGTTCAACCTGGCTTACGCCATGCCGCTGTCGCAGCCGCACCTGGCCAACGATGAGGTGACGCCGAACATCATGCGCTGGCTGCGTGCGATCTACGCCCGCCCGGCAACGCGCGCCTGCTGGAAGCTGGGGCGCACGCACATGGCCAGCCGCGTCGCCATTCTCGAGCAGGACTACATCGCGCCCAAGGACGAATCCGAGGGCATCAGTTCGGGCATCAGGTCCGAGCTGGATTCGGGAGCGCTGTCACGATGAGCATGATCCTCTATCACGGCGAACCCAACGGGCCGTCGCTGGCGGTGCTCGCCGCGCTGGCCGAAACCGGCGTGGCGGTCGAATGCCGGCCCATCGACCTGCTGGCGGGTGAGCGCCACACGTTGCCCGGCATCGACCATCCGCTGGCGCGCGACATGGGGCTGGAAGGCGAAGGTCCGGTGCTGGTCGCAGCTGGCGAGGCGATGACCGAATCGGTGTTTCTCGCACAGTTCCTCGATGAAACCGCAGGCGGGGCGGGACTCCAGCCGACAGACCCTTACGCGCACTGGGACATGATGATGTGGTGCCGCCAGATCACCGAACGGCTGGCCCCCGCCGCGTCGCTGCTCGGCAACCTTGCCAATGCGCAAGGCCCGCTGGCTGCGGTCGACAACACCAAGTTTGCCGCGATCACCGGGGCCATCGTCAACGACGATCTGCGCGCGCGCTGGCAGGCGCTGCACGACGATCAGGTCGATGCGGCCCAGGTCGCGGACAGCGAGACCAAGGTCGATCAGGCGGTGGAGCGCTGCGAGGCCAAGCTGGCCGACGGGCGCGACTGGCTGATGGGCGAATTTTCCATAGCCGATCTGGAGACGTACGGCTGGCTCGCGGGCATGGCATCGCTGCGGCCCGCTGCGTTTGCCGCCGCGCCGCGCACCGTGGCTTGGCTCGCCCGGGTCAAGGCGCGGCCCAGCGTGGCCGCCGCCCTTGCGCGCGCCACGACCGCCGAACCGTTGCGCGCCTGGGCACCCGGCCCTGAAATCAACCGGTGGGGATGACCGATGCGCGCGATTGACTACTTCGACCGCGGGCATGACCGCGATCCCCAGCGCACGTGCGTGATCGACACCGAGACCGGGCAGAGCCACACCTTCGCCGAGGTCAAGGAGCTGTCGGAGTGCATCGCAGCAGTCATGCAGAAGCATGGCTTCGGCAACCAGGACCTTGCCGCCCTGTACGGTCCCAACGGCGGCATGCTGATGGTGGCGATGCTCGCGATCTGGCGTGCCAATGGCAAGTGGATCCCGGTCAACACGCGCAACGCGATCGACGCCAATGCCGGCTACATCAATTATGTGCGCTGCCAGTGGATGTTCTACCATTCGAGCCTGGCCGACGACGTCGCGCAATTGCGCGCGCTGTGTCCCAGCCTGACCACGTTCGTCTGCCTTGACCGGCGGCTGGGTGACGATCCTTCGCTCGACGAGCTGCTCGAGGGCGTAACTGCGGCCGATTTCGTCGAGCCCGAGATCGACGCGTTCGGCAATCTTGAGGACATCGTGCTGATCGCCGCCACCGGCGGCACCACCGGCCCGTCCAAGGGTGCCAACGTCAACAACCTTGGCTGGGGCACGATGATCGAGACCGCCGCCGATGCGATGGGCGGGCGCACCGACAATCCGGTCGCGCTGGTCTCCGCGCCGATCACCCATGCCGCCGGCCCGATCGCGCTGTCCACCCTGAGCCTGGGCGCGACGCAGGTGATCCTGCCGGGGTTCGATGCGGACAAAGTGCTGCGCGCGATCGAGACGTACAAGGTCAGCCACATGTACCTGCCGCCGACGGCGATGTACCAGTGCCTTGCCTCGCCCGAACTGCGCAGCCACGACTATTCATCGCTGCGCATCTTCATCCTCGTCGGATCGCCGTGCAGCCCGGAAAAGCTGCGCCAGGCGGCCGAGGTGTTCGGCCCGTGCCTGTGCCAGTCGTACGGCCAGGTCGAATGCCCGATGATCATCGCGTGGCTGCCGCCCGAAGACGTGGCGAAGTTCGCGGTCGATGCGCCGGACAAGCTGGCTTCGTGCGGCAAGCCGACGCGCTCGATCCAAGTCCGCCTGATGGACGATGACGGGAACTTCATGCCGTTGGGCGAGGCGGGCGAGATCGTGGTGCGCGGGCCACTGGTCACGCATTCGTACTTCGAAATGCCCGAGGCGACCGCCGAAGTGCGCAAGTTCGGCTGGCACCACACCGGCGACATCGGCAAGTTCGATGCCGATGGCTATCTCTACATCGTCGACCGCAAGAAGGACATGGTCGTCTCGGGCGGGTTCAACGTGTTCACCGCCGAAGTCGAGGCCGCCGTGACCGAACTGGCAGCGGTGCGCGAATGCGCGGTGTTCGGCATCCCGCACGAGAAGTGGGGCGAGCAGGTCCACGCGGTCGTTGTTTCAGATGGCATCGACGAAGCCGCGATCATCGCGCATTGCAAGGCGCGGCTGGGCGGGGTCAAGGCGCCGAAATCGGTTGAATTTATCGACTCGATTCCGCGCACCGCAGCGGGCAAGATGGACAAGAAGGCGCTGCGTCGCAAATATTGGGGCGACGCCGCGCGCATGGTCAACTGATCCGCCCAAGCGGACAGTCTGGAGAGGGTCCTGTTTCGATGCGATTGAAAGCACTGTTCCTGGCGGCGGCGATGCTGCCGCTGGCGGCCTGCAACGTCACCGGCGCCGGCGGAAGCACGGCCGCACCTGCCAAGCCTGCCACCGAAGGCGTGACCGACGCCAAGATCGTTGCCGCCGATGGCAATGAATGGCTCAGCTATGGCCGCGATTATGGCGAGCAGCGCTTTTCGCCGCTGACGCAGGTCAGCGATCAGAACGTCGGCCAGCTGGGGCTGGCGTGGTCGTCCGACCTGGAAACCGCGCGCGGGCAGGAAGCGACGCCGCTGATGCACGACGGCACGCTGTTCGTGTCCACCGCGTGGTCGATGGTCAAGGCCTATGACGCCAAGACCGGCGCGCTGAAGTGGTCGTACGATCCCAAGGTCCCGCGCGAAACGCTGGTCCGCGCCTGCTGCGATGCGGTTAACCGCGGCGTCGCGCTGTATGGCGACAAAGTCTATGTCGGCACACTCGACGGGCGGCTGGTCGCGCTCGACCAGAAAACCGGCAAGGAAGTGTGGTCCAAGGTCGTGGTGCCCAACCAGACCGACTATTCGATCACCGGCGCGCCGCGCATTGTCAAGGGCCGCGTGCTGATCGGCGAGGGCGGGGCGGAATACAAGGCGCGCGGTTATCTTGCGGCCTACGATGCCGAGACCGGCGCCGAAGTGTGGAAGTTCTTCACCGTCCCCGGAAACCCGGCCGATGGGTTCGAGAACAAGCAGATGGAAGCCGCCGCCAAGACGTGGACCGGCGAATGGTGGAAGCTGGGCGCGGGCGGCACCGTGTGGGATTCGATCACGTACGATCCCGCCACCAACCTCGTGTTCTTCGGCACCGGCAATGCCGAACCGTGGAACGCGACCGCCGCCGGGCGCGATGGCGACAGCCTTTACACCAGCTCGATTGTGGCGGTGAACGCCGACACCGGCGAATATGTCTGGCACTATCAGGAAACCCCGCAGGACCGCTGGGACTTCGATTCCGATGCGCAGATCATCGTCGCCGATCTTGTCATCAACGGCCAGAAGCAGCACGTTTTGCTGCACGCGCCCAAGAACGGCCACGTCTATGTGATCGACGCGAAGTCCGGCAAGTTCCTGTCGGCCAAGAACTTCGTGGCGATCAACTGGGCCACCGCGATGGACCCCCTGACCGGGCGTCCGACGATCAACCCGGCGGCGCAGTACGACAAGACCGGCAAGCCGTTCATCAGCATGCCCGGCGCGCTGGGCGCGCACAGCTGGCAGTCGATGAGCTTCAGCCAGAAAACCGGCCTGATCTACATTCCCGCGAACGAGGCAGCGTTCCCTTACGCCGCCGCCAAGGGCTGGCAGGCCAGCTCGATCGGCTTCCAGACCGGCATGGATTCCGCCGCCGTGTCGATGCCCGCCGATGCCAAGGCGCGCGCCGGTGCGCTCGGCGCGACGACGGGTGCGCTGATCGCGTGGGATCCGGTGGCGCAGAAGGAAGTGTGGCGGGTCAAGCAGGTCGGCCCGTGGAATGGCGGCACGCTGGCGACGGCGGGCAACCTGGTGTTCCAGGGCAGCGCGGCGGGCGAATTTTCCGCGTTCAGCGCCGACAAGGGCGCCAAGCTGTGGTCGTTCCCGACGCAGACCGGGGTGATCGCCGCACCGATGACCTATTCGATCGATGGCGAACAATACGTCGCGATCATGGTCGGCTGGGGCGGGGTGTACGATCTGGCCACGGGCGTGCTCGCCAACAAATCGGGCGCGGCGCACAACATCAGCCGTCTGCTGGTGTTCAAGCTGGGCGCCAAAGGCCAACTGCCCGCATCCCCGCCGATGGCCAAGCTGGTGCTCGATCCCCCGGCTTCGACCGGCAAGCCCGAACAGATCGCCCACGGCGCGCAAGTCTATGGCCGCTATTGTTCGGTGTGCCACGGTGACGCGGCGATCGCGGGCGGCCTGGTTCCCGACTTGCGCCATTCGGGCGCGATCGGATCGGCTGAGGCGCTCAAGTCGGTGGTGGTCGACGGCGCGTTGCAGCACAACGGCATGGTCTCGTTCAGTGGCGCATTGCAGCCCGCCGATGTCGAGGATGTGCGCCAGTACCTGATCAAGCGTGCCAATGAAGACAAGGCGCTGGAAACCGCGTCGAAGTAATCGCGTCCAAACCGGTGAGGCACGCCCGGCGCGGGCCTCGCGACAAAGGAGAATCCCATGGCTGAGCTCTATCGCAATCTGATCGACGGCGAGATGGTTTCGACCGCCGCCACGCTCGACGTCATCAACCCGGCGAACGAGCAGGTCGTCGGCACCGTCCCGGCTTGCGGCCCGGCCGAACTCGACCGCGCCGTCGCCGCCGCGCGCCGCGCGTTCAAGACCTGGTCGAAGACCCCGGTCGAGCAACGCCGGGCGGCGATCAATGCGATGTCTGCCGCGATCGCCGACAATCACGACGAGCTTTACCGCCTGCTCACCAGCGAACAGGGCAAGCCGCACGACCAGGCGCAGTTCGAGATCGGCGCGGCGTCAGCCATGGTCGCCGCGCAGGCGACGCTCGAGCTGACCGACGTCATCAACGAGGACACCGCCGAGCGGCTCAGCCGCACCCGCCGCGTGCCGGTGGGCGTGGTCGGCGGAATCGTGCCGTGGAACTTTCCGCTGCTGATGGCGGTGCAGAAAATCGCGCCGGCCATGCTGTCGGGCTGCACGATCGTGCTCAAGCCTTCGCCGTTCACCCCGCTCACCACGCTGCGGTTCGCCGAACTGATCAAGGACCTCGTGCCCGCAGGCGTGGTCAACATCATCACCGGCGAGGATTCGCTCGGCCCGTTGATCACCGCGCATCCCGACATCGACAAGATCACCTTCACCGGCTCCACCGCGACCGGCAAGAAGATCATGGAAGGCGCGAGCAAGGACCTGAAGCGCATCACGCTGGAACTGGGCGGCAACGATGCCTCGATCGTGCTGCCCGATGCCGATGTCGCCAAGGTGGCCGAACAGTTGTTCTGGTCCAGCTTCACCAACGCCGGGCAGATCTGCGTCGCCGCCAAACGCATCTACATCCACGAGGATATCTACGACGAGATGAGCCAGGCGATTGCCGCCTATGCGCGCACGGTCACCGTGGGCGATGGCGCGCACCAGGGCACCGGCGTCGGCCCGATCCAGAACAAGAAGCAGTTCGACCGCGTGTGCGAACTGATCGAGGATGCCAAGGCGCACGGCTACAAGTTCCTCGTCGGCGGCAACGTCGATCCTTCGGGATCGGGCTATTACGTGCCGATCACGATTCTCGACAATCCGCCAGAAGACGCGCGGATCGTGGCCGAGGAACAGTTCGGCCCGGTCATGCCGCTGATGAAGTTCTCGACCGACGAGGAAGTGATCGAGCGCGCCAACAACTCGGACTACGGCCTCGCCGGTGCAGTGTGGACCAAGGATACCGATCGCGGCGTGAAGATTGCCGAACAGCTGGAAACCGGCACGGTGTGGATCAACGAATTCCTCCACCTCTCGCCGTTCGCACCGTTCGGCGGGCACAAGCAATCGGGCTTCGGCGCCGAGTACGGCGTCGAGGGGCTCAAGGAGTTCACGTATTCGCAGGTCATCACCGTGAAGCGCGACGCGCTGGTGTGAGTGCTTGCGGCATCGTGCGATTGATCTGAACCGCTCATCCTGAGGAGCCGTTGAGCTTGCCGAAACGGCGTCTCGAAGGAGCCCGCGTGCGATGGTTCGAGACGGGGCTTCGACAAGCTCAGCCCCTCCTCACCATGAGCGGGTGGTTCAGAATTCGCGGACGATGATCGAAGTCGACGGTCCAAATGCCCCGCTCCGGCAGGAGAGGGGAGTACCCACGTTTCTGCTAGGGAATTCCATGCCCATCGACCTCACCCAGATCAAAGCCATCGACGTGCACGTCCATGCCGAAGTGTCGTGCCACGATCCCGAAGACCCGGTGATGGGCCAGTTCTTCGATGCCGCCTCGGCTTATTTCAAGGCGCCGCGCGAACGGCCCAAGATGCCCGAGATCGCCGACATCTACCGCGAACAGCAGATCGCGTTCTGCCTGTTCACCGTCGATTGCGAGAGCGGCATCGGGGCCAAGCGCATCTCGAACTACGAGATCGCGGAATTCGCGGCGAAGAACGACGACATCTGCATCCCGTTCGCCTCGATCGATCCGCACAAGGGCAAGCTGGGCGCGCGCGAGGCGCGTGATCTCGTCGAAAACCACGGCGTCAAGGGTTTCAAGTTCCATCACATCATGCAGAACCTGCACCCCGCCGAACAGGTTGGCTACCCGATCTACGAGGTGATCAACGCATACAAGCTGCCCGCGATCTTCCACACCGGCCATTCGGGCATGGGCACCGGCATGCGCGGCGGCGGCGGCGTTCACCTCAAGTACGGGCAACCGATGCTGGTCGATGATGTCGCGGTCGATTTCCCCGACATGAAGATCATCCTGGCGCACCCAAGCTGGCCGTGGGTCGATGAAAGCCTGTCGATGGCGCTGCACAAGGACAACGTGTTCATCGATCTGTCGGGCTGGAGCCCGAAGTATTTCGCGCCGCAGATCATCCAGTACGCCAACACGCAGCTGCGCAAGAAGATGCTGTTCGGCAGCGATTTTCCGCTTATCCACCCGAGCAAGTGGATCGATGCGGCCAAGGGCGTGGGGTTCAAGGACGAGGTCATGCCCGGCATCATGAAGGACAATGCCGCGCGGGTGCTGGGGCTGGTCTGAGGCGATGTCGGCGCCCGATCCCGACCACATCCGCAGCTGGCAGCGGATCGACGCGCGCACGACCACCTCGGGGCGGATCGAGGCGGGCGATGTGCCGCAGCTCGCCGCGATCGGGGTGCGCCACGTCATCAACCTCGCGCTCGACGATCACCCCGATGCGCTGGCGGACGAAGGCGCGAAGCTGGCCGCGCACGGCATCGGCTACACCCACATCCCGGTGCCGTTCGATGCGCCGGGCGAGGATCACTTCGCCGCGTTCCGCGCGGCGCTCGCCGCCGCGCCAGGCCCGGCGCACGTCCACTGCATCATGAACTGGCGCGTCTCGGCGTTCTTCTATCGCCTCCACGTGGCCGACGACACGATGACCGAAGCTGCGGCGCGCGCGCTGATGGAGCAGCAGTGGTCGCCCGACACCAGCGCCGATCCGCGCGCCGCGCCATGGGCGGCGTTCATTTCGAGGGGTAACCCGCATGACTGACCAGAGCCCGCTCAGGCTGAGCCGGTCGAAGCCCGCGCACACCCTTCGACAGGCTCGGGATGAGCGGAGTTGTCGGGCATGAATTTCAACGGAAGACATGTCGTCATCACCGGCGCATCGACCGGGATCGGTCGCGCCACCGCCGCTCGCATCGCTTCGGCGGGCGGGCGGGTGACGCTGATCGCGCGGCGCGCCGATCTGCTCGAAGCGGCGGCGCGCGAGCTGGGCGAAGGCGCGCGCTGGGCGGCGGCGGACGTGGGTGACAAGGCGCAACTCATCGCCGCGCTCGATGCGGCGGTGGCGCAGAACGGGATCATTGACGGGCTGTTCCTCAACGCCGGGATCGGCGGCAATTTCTGTGCGGTCGAGGACTATCCCGACGACGTGTTCGACGCGGTGATGACCGTCAACCTGACCTCGGTGTTCTGGGCCATCGCGCATGTCCTGCCCGCGATGAAAGCGCGGCGCGGCGGCGCGATCCTTGTCACCGGCAGCCTCGCCAGCGAGCGCGGGATGCCGATGAACGCGGCCTACGTCGCCTCGAAGCACGCCGTGCTCGGCCTGTCGCGCGCGGTCGCCAACGAGGGCGCGGCGTTCGGCGTGCGTTCGAACTGCGTGATCCCCGGCCTGATCGACACGCCGATGCTCGACGGGCTGCCGCCCGGCGCGGCCGATCAGATGGCGCGCGCCGTGCCGCTCGGTCACACCGGCACGGCGGACGAACTGGCGCAAGTCGCGGCCTTCCTGCTGTCCGACGCGGCGAGCCATGTCACCGGGCAGGCGCTGGCGGTGGACGGCGGAATGCTCGGAACGATGCGGGTTTAGGAGAACACGATGGCCCTGAAATACTATCACGCCGAACCGGTGGCGAATTCGCTCAAGTCGATGATTCCGTTGAAGGAAAAGGGGCTCGCGTTCGAGAGCGTCTACGTCGATCTGCACAAGTTCGATCAGCACCAGCCGTGGTTCACCGCGATCAACCCCGAAGGCCAGGTGCCGGTGCTCGACCACGACGGTACGATCATCACGCACACCACGGTGATCAACGAATACCTCGAGGACGCCTTCCCCGATGCGCAGCCCAGCGATGCTCCGCTGCGCCCGCGCGATCCGGTCGGTGCGGCGCGGATGCGCTACTGGAACAAGTTCGTTGACGAACACGTGATGAACTTCGTCTCGATGCACGGCTGGCACCGCATGATCGGCGTGATCGCGCGCAACATCGACAGCGGCGATTTCGAGAAGCTGCTCGAGAACATCCCGCTGCCCGACCAGCGCAAGAAATGGGCAACCGCGCGATCGGGCTTCTCCGAAGCCGACCTCGCCAACGCCACCGCCAAGATCGAATACGCAGTCGACAAGGTCGAACAGCAGCTCGGCGATACGCGCTGGCTGGCGGGCGAAACGTTCACGCTGGCCGACATCAATTTCTTCTCGCACTGCGGGATGATGGTCGAACGGATGTTTCCCGACATGGCCATTGCCACGCGCGCGCCACGGCTGGTCGATTGGCGCGAGCGGATGACCGCGCGGCCGGGCGTTGCCGCCGCGCTGTCTGGCGAAGATCGCACCGCGCCGGGGCTGCGCACGTGGACGGGCCATGTGCAATAGCATCGGCCGGGTCGCGCAACGATAGTCTGGGGCGATGGCGGGCTTTGTCCTGATTCACGGGTCGTGGCACGGAGGCTGGTGTTTCGATGCGGTCGCCGACCTGCTGCGCGCCGCGGGCCACCACGTCGCCGCGCCGACGCTGCCCGGCATGGGGGGCAGCGATGCCGAACTCGCCGCCGTCACGCTGCAGGGCTGGGCGCAATTCGCTGTCGATGCCTGCCAAGCCTTGCGTCGTGACATGGATGCGGCGGGCGCGTCCGGCCCGATCGTGCTGGCCGGGCACAGCCGGGGCGGTCTGGTGGTAAGCCAAGCGGCCGAACTCGATCCTGACGCGATGGATTCGCTCGTCTATATGTGCGCGATGATGCTGCCCACCGGACTGTCGCGTGCCGAATTCAAGGCGCTGGAACAACCCAACCCCGATTTCAACGCGATCGTCTCGCCCGTGGCCGGTGGCGCGGGAACGGTGGTGGACATGACGCACGCGGCAGCGGTGTTCGCGCAGCTTTCACCGCCAGACGCGGTCGCCGCGATCCTGCCGCGCCTGATGGCCGAACCGCATGGCCCGCGTTCCGAGCGACTGTCGCTGACCGCCGAACGCTATGGCCGGTTGCCCCGCACCTATATCGAATGCACGCAGGATCGCACGATCCCGATCGACAGCCAGCGGCTGATGCAGGCCAAGTTGCCGGGCGCGCGGGTGGTCACGCTGCCCGCCGATCACAGTCCGTATCTGTCGTTCCCGAACGAGCTGGCTGACGCGCTGATCTCGGCGATTCCGGCCGCACCGCGCCAATAGAGTTTTTGTGTTTTCGGCTGGTGCCGCATCGACGAAAGTCGGAAAAACTCCGGCCGCTCAGTCGCCGAAGAAATTCAGTTCGAGCAGCACGTTGTTGGGATCGGCGGTGAAGATTTGGCGTAGCCCGATCGACGCGACGAGGTTGACCTGGTGGTCGCGGCCCATCGCCTCGATCCGCGCCTTGACCTCGTCATAGCCTGAACAGTTCAACGCAATGTGGTGGATCGCCCCGGTCAGCTGGCCCGGCTCCACCGCGCGGTCGAACGCGCGCGGGCAGTCGACCGCATTGATGTGCAGGATCGGCTTGCCCCCCGCATCGTACATCCACTGCGCGTTCTGCGGGGTGAGCGGTGCCGGCCCGTCGCGCCGCTCAAGGCTCAGCAGCGCGCGGTAGAACTCTGCCGTCTCGTCCAGCCTGTCGGTGATGATATTGACGTGATCGAGCGCGTTGACCTGCATGGGCATTTCCTCTCCGCAACGGGCGGCCCCTCTCGATACCCGCTGATGCCGAGCTTGTCGAAGCACTGCTGTTCCTTGCGATAGCGCGCGTCGGCAGGAAGATGAGTACAGTGCTCCGACGAGCTCAGCACGAGCGGGATTGAAGCAGACGGCTCCGTCTTTCCTAACCCCGGAACACCACCGTCTTGTGCCCGTTGAGCAGCGCGCGGTCCTCAAGGTGCAGGCGCACCGCTTCGGCCAGCACGCGGCGTTCGATGTCGCGGCCCTTGCGCACCAGATCGTCGGGCGTGTCGGCATGGGTGATCGATTCCACGTCTTGGTGAAGGATCGGGCCTTCGTCGAGATCGGCGGTCACGTAGTGTGCGGTCGCGCCGATCATCTTGACCCCGCGCTGATGCGCTTGGTGATAGGGCTTGGCGCCCTTGAACCCGGGCAGGAACGAGTGGTGGATGTTGATGCAGCGGCCCGACAGGAACCCGGCCAGATCGTCCGACAGGATCTGCATGTAGCGCGCCAGCACCACCAGTTCCGCGCCGGTTTCATCGACCACGCGCTTGATCTGCGCTTCCTGCTGCGGCTTGCTGTCCTTGGTGATCGGCAGGTGGAAGAACGGGATGTCGCCGATCATCGAGACCTTGAGCACGCTTTTGGGATGGTTGCAGACGATGCCGACCACGTCCATCGCCAGTTCGCCAATGCGCACGCGGTACAGCAGGTCGCCCAGACAATGGTCGAACTTCGATACCAGCAACAGCACGCGGCGGTTCTTGGCGGTGTCGCGCAAACTCCAGTGCATGGCGAAATGCTGCGCAACCGGCGCGAATCCGTCGCGCAGCATTTCGGGCAATGCTGCACCCGGATCGAACACCACGCGCATGAAGAACCGCCCGGTCTCGGTGTCGTCGAATTGCTGCGCTTCAAGGATGTTGGCGCCCGAATCGGCCAGGAAGCCGGTCACGCGGGCAACGATGCCGGGCTTGTCGGCGCAGGAAAGGGTCAGGATCAGCGAAGCGGACATGGTCGTGGTTCTCCCGTCGAATGCGCATCTTGGGCGCGCGTTTTCCGATTGCGATTCCTAACCAACATTGTATGTCCTGCATACAAATTTCAACCAGCCAATTTAATCCGGGAGAGAAACATGGCGGTTCGCAACCTCGAAGACGTCCTGCAGGGCGCTGGAAATACCGTGGACATGCTGCGCAACTCGCAGCTGGGGGCCTATGTCTACCCGGTGGTGGCGCCCGAATTTTCCAACTGGCGATCCGAACAGTGGGCATGGCAGCACAGCGCCGTGCTGTTCGACCAGTCGCACCACATGGTCAACCTGTACATCCGCGGCAAGGATGCGGGAAAACTGCTCAGCGACACGATGATCAACAGCTCGAAAGGCTGGGGGGTCAACAAGGCCAAGCAGTATGTGCCGACCACGCCGTATGGCCACGTCATCGGTGACGGCATCATCTTCTGGGAAGAAGCCGAATCGTACACGTACGTCGGCCGCGCGCCGGCGTCGAACTGGCTGCGCTATCACGCCGAAACCGGCGGTTACGACGTGCAGATCGAACTGGACGACCGTTCGCCGATGCGCCCGATGGGCAAGCCGGTGGTGCGCAAGGAATGGCGCTTCCAGATCCAGGGGCCGAACGCTTGGGCCGTGATCGAAAAGCTGCATGGCGGCCCGCTCGAACAGCTCAAGTTCTTCAACATGAGCACGATGAACATCGCAGGCAAGACCGTGCGCACGCTGCGCCACGGCATGTCGGGCGCGCCCGGTCTCGAAATCTGGGGGCCGTACGCCGAACAGGAAGAAATCCGCGCCGCGATCCTGGACGCCGGCAAGGAATTCGGCCTGATCCCCTGCGGCAGCCGCGCTTATCCGTCCAACACGTTGGAATCGGGCTGGATCCCGTCGCCGCTGCCCGCGATCTACACCGGCGACAAGCTCAAAGGCTTCCGCGAATGGTTGGGCGCCGACAGCTATGAAGCAACCGGCTCGATCGGTGGCAGCTTCGTGTCCGACAAGATCGAGGACTACTACCTCAATCCGTGGGAGCTGGGTTACGGTCCGTTCGTGAAGTTCGACCACGATTTCCACGGTCGCGAGGCGCTCGAAGCGCTCGATCCCAAGGTGCAGCGCAAGAAAGTCACGCTGGCGTGGAACCCCGAGGACATGGCCAAGATCCAGGCCTCGCTGTTCGATCCCGATGGCGATCAGTACAAGTTCTTCGACGTGCCGTTGGCCAACTACGCCTCGTCGAACTACGATCGGGTGGTCGATGCCAGCGGCAAGACCGTGGGTCTGTCGATGTTCACCGGCTATTCGTACAACGAGAAGCAGGCGCTGAGCCTGGCGACCGTCGATCACGAGATCCCGATCGGCAGCGAAGTGCGCGTGGTGTGGGGCGAGCCGGACGGCGGCACCCGCAAGACCACGGTCGAACCGCACAAGCAGATCGAGGTTCGCGCGATCGTTTCGCCGATCCCCTACAGCCGCGTGGCGCGCGAGACGTATGCCGAAGGCTGGCGCACCGGCAGCTGAGTCGGCGAGCCGCGCAATCGACACTGGGTTGCTCTCTCCCGTTTAGGGGAGAGATACACAGGCTTGGCAGCATGCTGCCTAGCCGGAGTTGAGAGGGGCCTGTTCGCGAGAGAACCCCTCTCCCGACCCTCTCCCCTGAAGGGGAGAGGGCTACGTGGAGCAAGGATCGCAAGCATGGCCGACACGCTGATCCATCCCAACTGGGCGCGGCCGCCCATCGGCATCACCGAGGGTTTCAGCCTGGAGATGACCGCCAAGGACGAGGCCTCGCTGCGCGATGCCGCGCCGCTGATCCCGGCCGAAACGCCGGTCGCGATCACGTTCCTGCCCGGCGAGGATGTTGGCGCGCGCGTCGCCGCCACGGTCGCGGTGCGCGAGCTGGGGTTCGAGCCGATGCCGCACTTTTCGGCGCGGCGGATCACGTCGGAAGATGATTTCGAAGGCTACCTCAAGGCGGTGGTCGAACGCGCCGGGGTGACGCGCGCGTTCATCGTCGCCGGCGATCCGCCCGCACCGGTGGGGCCGTACTTCGATACCTCGGCGCTGATCGCCACCGGCGCGTTCGAGCGCAGCGGGATCCGCGCGATCGGCATCGGCGGCCATCCCGAAGGCCACCCGAACATGACCGTCGAGCAGTGCTGGCAAGTGCTGGAAATGAAAGTCGGGGACATTGCGGCGCGCGGCATGGCGCCGCTGATCGTCACGCAGTTCGGCTTCGATCCCGACGCCTTTCTGGCATGGCTGAAGGAGTTGCGCGCGCGCGGCATCGATGTGCCGGTGCGGATCGGCGTGCCGGGGCCGGCCGGGATCAAGCGCCTGCTGTCGTTCGCCGCGCGGTGCGGGGTGGGCGCTTCGACGGCGGTGCTCAAGAAATACGGCATATCGGTCGCCAGCCTGCTGGGCAGCGCCGGGCCGGACAAGCTGGTCGATGCGTTCGCGACCGGGCTGGGCCCCGAACATGGCAGGGTGCGGTTGCACTTCTATCCGTTCGGCGGGCTGGTGAAGACGCTCGAATGGATCCACGCCTACAACCGCCGCCACGGGATTGATCGTACCTAAGCCGGCGTACCCTGTGTCTCGGCGCGCAACCGCCGGCGATTGCGGATGAGGATGGCGACCAGCGCGACCGAGCCGACCACCGTCACCAGCATCGCCACATGCAGCGGTGACAGCGCGCGACGCAGGAACTTTTCGAACGCCAGCCCGAAACTGTAGCCGAGCGAGGTAAACGCCGCCGCCCACACCGCCGCCGATACGAGGTTCAGCGCCAGAAACAGCCGCGCGGGCACTTTCGACACGCCGATCGCCATTGGGCCCGCCATGCGGAATCCGTAGATGAAGCGGAACGCCACGCAGAACTTGATCGGATGGGTTTCGATCATCGCCAGCGCGCGGGCAAACGTCGGCTTGGCGGCGATGCGCGTGACCAGCTTCGACTGGCGCCGCCAGCGTCCGAGCAGGAAGAAGCCCTGGTCGGCGATGAAAGATCCCAGCCATGCGGCGAGCGCGGCCGCAACCGGGCTGAACGATCCGTGACGCGCGAGAATGCCGCCGATCACCACCGCCGTCTCGCCCTCCAGCCCCGCGCCGACGCCGACGCCGATGGCGCCGAACTGGTGGATCAGGCTGTCGAGCGAGAATGTCATCGTGGTTCAAGCTGCGGGGGTGGGATTGGTTCCGATGGAGGCATCTTGACGCCAACGCCGCTCATGTCGAGCGAAGTCGAGACGCGTCTCGCCACACCTCGCCACGGCATCCTTCGACAGGCTCAGGTTGAGCGGGGGCGGGTGGGTGGCGCGGGGCGTGACTCCGCCACCCGGCTCGCTCAGAACTTCGCCTCGCGGGACTTCTTCCGCGCTTCGGCGAAGTTGTCGTGGCGCATCTTTTCGAAGCCGACGCGTTGGTCGAAGCCCGGATCCTTGGGATAGTCCTGATATTCGTCGATGATCTCGGCGAAGATTCCGCGCAGTTCGTCCTTGTGGTCGGGGTGCGAGAAGATGTGCAGACGGTTGGCCTGCATCGCCTCGATCACCCGCGCGCCGATCACGTCGGGCTCCATACCGAATTCGTGCACGCCCGCCAGCCGCTCGACTGCCTCGTGGTTCACCGGTCGGGCGCCGGCCTTCAGATCATCGGGGCGGATGTCGTCGCTGGCATAGATGTAGCTTTTGACGAGGCCGGGGCACAGCACCGACACGCCGATGCCGTATTGCAGCAAGCTGTAGTGCAGCGATTCGGACAGCCCGCGCACCGCGAACTTGGTGGTATTGTAGATGCCGGGCGTGCCGGCGGCGAGGAATGCGGCCATCGACGCGGTGTTGACCACGTGGCCGCCGACCTGCTGACCCGCCTTCACGCGTTCGACCATGCGCGGCACGAAGGTCATCACCCCGTTGATTACGCCGCCCAGGTTGACGCCCATCAGCCAGTCCCAGTCGTCGTACGTGCTGTCCTCGATCGTCTGGAACAGGTTGACCCCGGCGTTGTTGCACAGGATCGAAACCGGACCGAACTTTGCCTCGACTTCATCGGCGGCGGCCTTGAACCCGTCGCGGCTGGCGACATCGAGCTGCACGCCCATCACCTCGCGATTGTCGAGCGTAGCCAGCGCCTGGTCGATCGAATCCTGGCGGATATCGGCGATGGCAACCTTGCAGCCCTGGTTGAGCAGGTTGCGGACGATGCCGATGCCGACGCCATTGGCGCCGCCGGTGACGAAGGCGGTGCGGCCTGAAAAGTCTTTCATGTGTCGGTCCTTCTCAGACTTGCGTCGCGCGGATGCTGTTCTGCCTGGCGATTTCGTCGGTGATTGCGGGGTTGCGGAACAATCGGTCGAACGTGGCCTTGTATTCAGGATTTTCGGGCAACTGCGTCTGCACCGCCGCGGTCATCGCCTCGCCGCGTTCGCGCACGCCGGTCAGGAATTCGCTGTGCGTGAGGATGTAGAGCTCGTCGGCGAGGATGCCCTGCAGCACCCGCTGGCCGACCTCTTCCTTGGTCTGGTAGAGGTGCGCGAAGTTGCCGCCCGCCTGGCGCCGCTTGTCCGCTTCGGCATAGCCGGTTTCGGCGAGCGAATCGGGGCGGGTCTTGCCCGCTTCGGCGATGTTCGATTGCACCGCGCCGGGGCAGAATGCCGAGCAGATCACGCCGCGCTCTTCCAGTTCGGGGCGCATGCATTCCATCATCGCCGCGACCGCCGCCTTGCCGGACGAATAGATCGTGGTGCCACCCACCGGCACCAGCGCCGACATCGACGAGGTGTTGACGATGTGCCCGCCTTCGCCATGCGCGAGGATGCGCGGCAGCCACGTGACGATGCCGTTGATCGTGCCGGTGAGGTTGACGCCCATCACCCAGTCCCAGTCGGCGAACGTTGCCAGCTCGGTCGGGCCGACCACCGCGACGCCGGCGTTGTTGCACAGGACGTGGACTTTGCCGAACCGTGCTTGCGCTGCATCGGCGGCGCGCGCGTAATCTGCGCGGTCGGTGACATCAAGCTTCAGGGCGAGGACACGGTCTCCGCCATCCAGCTCGGCGGTCGCCGAATCGAGGTGATCCTGACGAATGTCGGCGATGGTCACGTTCATGTCCGCACCCAGCAGCGCCTTGGCGATGCCCAGGCCGATGCCGCTGGCGCCACCGGTGATGAACGCCGTTTTGCCCGGCAAGTTCTGCATTGACCTCTCCATCATCTGCGCGCTCCATCCGGTTGGCGGGCGCCGCTTTTCATCGTTGTCGTCTTTTTTATTCACCAGTCCGAATTTGTATGCAAGACTAACAATCTGCCGAGTTTGAAATCGCGCCGGAAAACGGTTGCGGCGGCGGGAGAGGAGAGACAATGGCAGGTGGCGCAGCCCCGGTCGCACCCGAGTTCGTGGCGCAGGAGATGACCGCAGAGCAGGGCATCGAGGCGGGCGACGCGCGGCGCTGGCCTTCGTCCGGCGCGGCCTATTTCGCGCTGTTCGCGATCATTCTGGCGACGTTCCTGAACTTTTTCGACCAGACCGTGTTCGGCATGCTGGCGCAGCGGATCAAGATCGATTTCCAGCTGACCGACGAGCAGCTCGGTTTCCTGGGTGGCCCGGCCACGATCATCTTCTACGTGCTGGTCGGCATCCCGCTGGCGCGGCTGGCCGACATCTTTCCGCGCAAGTTCGTGCTGGCCGGCGGGATGACTGCGATCAGTGCGGTGATGGCGCTGGGCGGCATGGCGCAGACGTTCACGCAGTTCGTCGGCAGCCGCATGTTCCTCGGCGCGGGCGGATCGGCGCATGCCCCGGCGGCCTATTCGATGCTGGCCGATCATTTCCCGCCCAAGAAGATCACGCGCGCGTTCGCGCTGCTGCAGCTGGGCTTCATCGGCGGGACCACGGTGGGCGTCGGGCTGGGCGGCAAGCTGGTGGTAATGCTGGGCGCGTGGCCCAAGGGGCATTTCCTGGGCCTGACGATTTACAGCTGGCAGTGGCTGCTGATCTGGGAAGGCATCGCCGGTGTCTTCGCCGCCACGCTGTTGATGCTGGCGGTCGAACCGCCACGGCACAAGGTTCTGGTGACCGCCGCCGAACTGCCGGGCGACGCCGGGCTGGGCAGGCGCTTGCTCACCTTCACGGGGTTCGATGCGCTCAAGGCGATCGGCGCGCGGCGCAAGGTCTATGGCCCGCTGTTCATCGGCCTGGCGCTCAGCGCGATCGACACGTTCGGGCTGATGTTCTGGCGCGTGCCGTTCATGATCCGCAGCTATCACTGGGACGAGGCGCGGATCGGCGCGGTGATGGCGCCGATGCTGCTGGCGGCCTCACTGCTCGGGGTGTTCCTGGGCGGGGTGTTCGTGGAATGGCTCGCCAAACGCTACAAGGACGCCAACGTGCGCGCGGCGACGATCCTGTTCGCCTGCACCACCGTCTGCGCGATCTGTTCGCCGCTGATGCCCACGGGCGAATCGAGCCTGGCGGTGATGGCGCTGGGCGGCATGTTCGGGCTGGCTGGCGCGGTGCCGCAGAACGCGGCGATCCAGCGCGTCGCGCCCAACGAGATGCGCGGTCAGGTGACCGCGTTCTATTTGTTCATGTTCACGTTCTTCGGGGCGATGGGCAGTTTCGTGGTGGGTACCGTGGCGCAACGGATCGTCGGCAACGAGGCCGATCTGTGGAAGGCGCTGGTGATCGTCGCCGTCGCGTTGCTGCCGCTGGCGACGTTCTTCATGTGGCGCGGCATCAAGCCGTACCGCGAGGAAGTCGAACGGCTCGAGGCGATCGAAGCCGGGATGCGCGCTGCCCGTTGACAGCCGCGCCGAAACGGGCAAAATTGTAAGTAAGACATACAAAAATGGGAGAGCAGACAATGTCCGATACTGATCGCCTGGCCGCGCTGGAAAGCCAGGTTGCCGATCTCGCCCGCCGCGTCACCGTGACCGAGGACGAGCTGGCCATACGCAAGCTGCAGCACCTTTACGGCTACCTGATCGACAAGTGCCTGTACAACGAGACGGTCGACCTGTTCACGCCCGATGGCGAAGTGCGTTTCTTCGGCGGCGTGTGGAAAGGCCAGCATGGCGTGCGGCGGCTGTATGTCGAACGGTTCCAGGCGCGGTTCACGTATGGCAACAACGGGCCGATCGACGGCTTTCTGCTCGATCATCCGCAAATCCAGGACATCATCAACGTCCAGCCCGACGGCGTCACCGCGTTCGGGCGCGCGCGCTCGATGATGCAGGCCGGACGGCACAAGGATTACGAAGGCGATGCCCCGCACCTCAAGGCGCGCCAGTGGTGGGAAGGCGGCATCTACGAGAACACGTACAAGAAGGTGGACGGCACGTGGCGGCTCCACATCCTCAACTACATGCCGCAGTGGCACGCCGATTTCGAGACCGGCTGGGCGCACACCCCGCACGAATACGTGCCGTTCCCCAAGGTCACCTATCCCACCGATCCGACCGGCCCGGATGAACTGATCACCGATCACTGGCTGTGGCCCACGCACAAGCTGGTGCCGTTCCACATGCCGCACCCGGTCACGGGCGAGGAAATCGTCGCGCAGCGCTGGCAGGGCGATATCGACCGCGAGAACGCCAAGGGCTGAGGATTTGCGTCGTCCCGGACCTGATCCGGGACCGCTGGCCTGCAGGCGCCTGACCGCCAGCGATCCCGGATCAGTCCGGAACGACGCGACATTACGGAGACTTGCATGACCCAGTACCCCGCGCTGCACATGGTGATCGACGGCGAACGCGTGTCCGGCGGCGGGCGACGCACGCATGCGGTGGTCAACCCGGCCACGGGTGAGGTCATCGGTGAACTGCCGCTGGCCGATGCCGCCGATCTCGATCGCGCGCTCGACACCGCGCAACGGGGTTTCCGGGTCTGGCGCGATTCGACCCCGCATCAGCGCGCCGCCGTGCTGCAGGGCGCGGCACGGCTGATGCTGGAACGGCAGGAAGACCTCGCCCGCATCGCGACGATGGAGCAGGGCAAGCCGCTATCGGAAAGCCGCATCGAAGTGCTGATGAATGTCGGCCTGTTCAACTTTTACGCCGGCGAGGTGTTCCGCCTGTATGGCCGCGCGCTCGTGCGGCCGTCGGGCATGCGCTCCACCGTCATCCACGAGCCGGTGGGGGTGGTCGCGGCGTTCAGCCCGTGGAACTTCCCGCTGGGCAACCCCGGGCGCAAGCTGGGTGCACCGATCGCGGCGGGATGTGCAGTGATCATGAAGTCGGCCGAGGAAACGCCGGCGTCGGCACTGGGCGTGCTGCAGTGCCTGTATGACGCTGGTCTGCCCAAAGAGGTTGCGCAGGCGGTGTTCGGCGTGCCCGACGAAGTCAGCCGTCACCTGCTCGGCTCGCCGATCGTGCGCAAGTTGTCGTTCACCGGATCGACCGTGATCGGCAAGCACCTCGCCAAGCTCGCCGCCGAGGACATGAAGCGCACCACCATGGAACTGGGCGGCCACGGCCCGGTGCTGGTGTTCGATGATGTCGATGTCGATGCGGTGCTGAACACCATGGTGCCGCACAAGTACCGCAACGCCGGGCAGGTGTGCGTCTCGCCGACGCGCTTCATCGTCGAGGAGGGCGTGTTCGCGCGGTTCCGCGACGGATTCGTCGAGCGGGCGAAGACGATCAGGGTCGGCAACGGGCTGGACGACGGTACGCAGATGGGCCCGATGGCCAACGCGCGACGGCCCGAGGCGATGGACCGCCTGATCACCGATGCGAAATCACGCGGCGGCACGCTGCACACCGGCGGCGAGCGTCCGGGCAATCTCGGCGGCGCCAACGCCGGGTTCTTCTATGCGCCGTCGGTGCTGTCGGAAGTTCCGCTCGATGCCGAAATCCTCAATGAAGAACCATTCGGCCCGGTCGCGATCATCAACCCGTTCGCGGGCGAAGCGGCGATGATCGCGGAGGCCAACCGGCTGCCGTATGGCCTTGCCGCCTATTCGTGGACCACCGACGCCAAGCGCCAGCAGCGCCTGATGCGCGAGATCGAAACGGGCATGCTGGGCATCAACACGACGATGATCGGCGGCGCGGATTCGCCGTTTGGCGGGGTCAAATGGTCCGGTCATGGGCACGAGGACGGGCCCGAAGGCCTGATGGCCTGCATGGTGACCAAGGCCGTGCACGAAGGGTGATGGGGCAGGTGTGGACGCACCCAATGCGCCGGCGTGACGTGAATGCAGGACTGGCGGCGGGAATGGCCGCGCTTGCCGTGCCCGCCAGGGCGAAGGAGAGTACGATGACCGAACCACATCAACTCAGGACGGGCGGGGATCGCGGCTACTTGCGCATCGCCACCGAGGAAGCCTTTGCCACGCGCGAGCAGGTCGATGTGTTCCTGCGGATGATCAAGGATGGCACGGCGGACAAGGGCATGGTCTCGCTGTGGGGCTTTTATGGCTCCAACCCTTCGGAACGCGCGACGCAGATCCTGCACCGCCTGCTCGACCTGGGTGACGAGCGTATCGCCGACATGGACCGCACCGGTATCGACAAGGCCATCCTCGCGCTGACGTCGCCCGGCGTTCAGCCGATGCTCGACCATGCCGAGGCCAAGGCGATTGCCGCGCGCGCCAACGATCGTCTGGCCGAAGCTTGCCAGAAATATCCCGCGCGCTTCATCGGCATGGGTACGCTGGCGACGCAGGATCCCGAATGGTCGGCGCACGAGGTCCATCGTTGCGCGCGCGAGCTGGGCTTCAAGGGCGTGCAGATCAACAGCCACACCCAGGGCGAATACCTCGACGATCCCAAGTACGATCCGATCTTCCGCGCGCTGGTCGAGGAAGGCCAGCCGCTGTACATCCATCCCGCCACGCCGCCCGACAGCATGATCACGCCGATGCTCGAAGCCGGGCTCGACGGCGCGATCTTCGGGTTCGGGGTGGAGACGGGCATGCACCTGCTGCGTCTGATCACCATCGGCATCTTCGACAAATATCCCGACCTGCAGATCATGGTCGGCCACATGGGCGAGGCGCTGCCATACTGGCTGTACCGGCTCGACTACATGCACCAGGCCGGGGTGCGCTCGAAGCGTTATGCGCGGATGAAGCCGCTCAACAAGACCATCGCCGAGTACATGCGCAGCAACGTGCTGATCACCAACAGCGGCGTGGCGTGGGAACCGGCGATCAAGTTCTGCCAGCAAGTGGTGGGCGAGGACCGGGTGATGTACGCGATGGACTACCCGTACGAATACGAGGCGAGCGAAGTGCAGGCGCTGGACGCGATGGACATGACGCCTGCGCTGAAGAAGAAGTTCTTCCAGACGAATGCGGAGCGGTGGTTCAAGCTTTGAATCCGGGACACAACTCCCGTCCGTCCTGAGCCTGTCGAAGGACTGCACTTCACTTCAGCAACGCAAGACAAGAAAAGCAGCCCTTCGACAAGCTCAGGGCGGACGGGAAACTGGGATGGCTGGCGTAACCAACGTGAATTCCAGAACCATCACCAAAGGCGGGTGGTATGCGCTGACGCTGGTCGGGCTGGTGCAGCTGCTCAGCCTGCTCGATCGCAACATCCTTGCGATCCTCGCGCCGCGGATCAAGGCAGACCTGCACATCGGCGATGGCGAGATGGGCCTGCTTTATGGCACCGTGTTCGCGCTGTTCTATGCGCTGTTCTCGCTGCCGCTGGGGCGGCTGGCCGACGGCTGGACGCGCACCCGGTTGCTGGCCATCGCGATCTTCTTCTGGTCGCTGGCGACAGGCGTGGCGGCGTTTGCGGGCGGCTTTGCGCTGCTCGCGCTGTCGCGGCTGGGCGTGGGCATCGGCGAGGCCGCGTCGCAGCCGGCCGGCACCAGCCTGGTGTTCGATCACTTTCCCAAGCCCCGGCGCGGACTGGCGATGGCGGTGCTGGCGGCGTCGATCGCGGTGGGGCTGGGGTTGTCCTCGGTGCTGGGCGGAGTCGCGGCGGGCTGGTGGGATGCGCGCTATGCCGCCGGCTCCGCGCCGCTGGGCTTTTCAGGCTGGCAGTTCGCGTTCCTGGTCGCGGCGATCCCCGGCCTGCCGCTGGCCGCGCTGCTGTGGCGGATGCGCGAGCCGGCGCGCGGCGCAATCGACGGCATCCCGACTCCCGCCGATCCGCACCCGTTCCGCGCCAGCGCGGGCGTGCTGGGGGCGGTTACGCCGGGAAGCCACTGGCTGGCGCTGGCGCGACGCGGGGCCAGCACGCGCGAATGGCTGGTCAACACCGCCGGGCTGACGCTGATCGTGGTGACGATGGTGGTGCTGGCGCGCGTCGGACAGGCGTATTCACCGCGCCCCGATCTTCAGCTCGGCGGGCTGTCGATCAACCCGCACGCGCTGCAATGGGGTGTGATCGGGTTCGGGCTGTTCGTCGTGCTGAACCTGGCGCAGTCGCTCAAGCTGTCCGACCCCCCGGCCCACGCGGTGATGGCCTCGCCCTCGCTGGTGATCTGCATGGCGGTCGGATCGATCCAGTCGATGATCAACTATGGCGTGATGGGCTTCACCCCGTCGTTCCTGATGAAAAGCTACCACTTGTCGCCTGCGACCACGGGGCTGCAATTTGGGCTGTTGGCCGCCGGACTGGGCATCGTCGGGCCGATGATCTCGGGACCGGTGTCCGACTGGATGAACAACCGCCTGCCTGGCGCGGGCCGGGTGTGGGTGACGCTGGCCTCGCTCGGGCTGTCACCGCTGATCGGGCTGTGGGTGTACCATGCCGCCGATGCGGGCACGTTCTACATGCGGTTCACGCTCTACAGCCTGGTGCTGACGATGTGGCTGCCGCCGCTGTACGCGGTGATGTACGATCAGGTGCTGCCGCGCATGCGCGGGATCACCGCATCGACCTATATCATCGTGTCGACCATCTTCGGGCTGGGCATCGGACCGTATCTGGTCGGCATGATCAGCGACGCGGGCGGCGGCGACCTGGGCCACGCGATCCGCACGATCAACTGGGTGGCGGTGCCGATCGTGGTGCTGCTGGTGGTGCTGGGGCTGACCGTGCGGCGCGATGAGGGCCGGGTGGTGGAACGGGCAAGGGCGGCGGGCGAGGGGATCTAGCCCTCCTTCATCCGCTCCAGCCACGCGCGGGCCTGCTTGGGTTCGCCCACCGCCTGCGCCGCCACCGGGCCGCGACTGGCGAGGAATTCCTGGTGCAGCGCGAACGGTTCGAGCCACAGTTGCTCGCGCATTTCGTCGATGGTTTCGGCCAGTTCGGTCAGTTCGGCGACCTCTTTTTCGACCCGCGCGCGGTCGTGGCGGTCCTGGCGGTGATCGAACAGGCCCCACGATCCCGCTGCCGTCACCTTCAGCGCGGCGATCAGCGCGAGGCGATAGTCTTCCTCCAGCCCGATGCGGGTGCGGTCGAGGCGTTCGAGGCGGTCGGCACGGGCGATGGCGGGCTCACTTTCGGTTCGGGGCGGCGTCAGGTCACGCGCCACACCCACAACCGGATCGATAGCGGATAACGCGCGCCGGTGCACAGGAAGATCGACCGGTTCATCCATTCGTACTTGCCGGTGGGCGCGGTGAATTCGGGCACCGTGCGGAAATAGTAGGCGGCCGGATCGACCTCATCGCCCGCCGCCAGCCGCGCCATCACCTCTGGCGGGCCGTGGCGCAGGCCCTTGTTGCGGATCTGGATGGTCACGCCGTCGTCGGTTTCGAGCGCATAGATCGCCTCGACCACGGTCACGCCGTCAAGCCGGGTCAACTGCCAGTCGGCGGCGTTGCCCACCAGCTTGCCCGAGATCAGCGGGCCTTCGACGCGCCCGCCGCCGACGATCGGAATGATCCGCCGCGTGCCGTCGTACGTCTCGCCGATCGGGATCGGGGCGAGCAGTTCGCCGCGCGCCTCATAGACGAATTCGAGTCCCGGCTTGATCATCGCTTCACGCCGCCAGCCCGATCTCGCCCGCATTCGCCCAGTTGCCGTGCAGGCCGAAGCGCAGGCGGATGGGGATGTTGACCGTGGCGATCGGGCCCTGCTTGATGTCGAGTGCATCGAAGATCAGCAGGTCGCTGCGGTGCTCTTCCAGACGGTTGCACACTTGCACGATCCAGCCGTCGCCTTCGGGCGCGTCCTTGCCGCGCGGCACGAAGCACGGCTCCTGCAGGCTGCTGACCGGGCCGCACCACCAGTGTTGCTCCGCTCCGGTTTGCAAGTCCTTGAGGAACAGGCAGTTCATCAGCAAGCCGCCGGCGCTGCCGCCTTTCAGTTCGACAGGGCGCTTCATGTCCATCTCGAGGAACCAGCCGTAGCGGGTCTTCTGCCCGGCAAAGCGATCGTCGATGCGCGGGAATTCGCAGGCGGTGCCCGACAGGCGGGTGATGCTGTCGAAATCCTCGCCGTTGGACGCCATGTCGACGGTCCAGTCGGTGAGATGGCTCATCGCCTCCATCCCGTTGAACGGCGCGCCGTGCACGTCGGGGAAGAATGGGAACATGTTGTTCTTCGCCTCGCACGTCAGAAAGTGGACCTTGGTGCCGTCCTGCCAGGCGTTGAGCACGTGGCTGGCAAAGCAGTTGTCGCGACGGAACCAGCGGATGTCGGCATCGGTCACCCCGTCGCGGCGCGGGATGATCCCGAGGTACACCGGCATGGTGGTGTCGAAGCCGAAGTGCGGCAGGCCCTGTTCCAGCCGTTCATGGCTGCCGATCGAGGGGACGATGTGCAGCACGAGGTAATCCCTGGTGATGCCGAAGTCGTGCATCATGCAATAGTACGGCACCTTGAACCACGCCTCGCGCACCAGTTCGCCGTCGGCGCTGACTTCGTAATAGGTGACGTCGTCGCTGCACAGACCGCTCGCGGCGTAGCCGATGGCGACCATGTTGCCGGTGACGGGGTCGATCTTGGGGTGCGCGGTGAACGTTTCGCCGGTCATCTTTCCGCCGAACTTTTCATAGCCGACGGTTTCCATCGTCGCCGGGTCCATCACCAGCGCGGGGCTGTCTTCCTTCAGCGCCCACAGCTTGCCGCCGAACGGGAAAGCGTTGGTGTTGGCGGTGCCGCGGATCGCGCCCTTGACCTCGGGCGCGTCGCCCAGCGGGTTGCGATAGGCGCCGAACAGTCCTTCGCCCGCGGCATGCTCAAGGTTCCACTTGTCGGTTTTCGCCCAGCGCTGGCGGAAATCGACCTGGCCATCGTGGATGTGGAAGCGGGTGATCATGCCGTCGCCGTTGAAGGCGATGTCGTCGCCCAGTCGCGGGGGAAATTGCGGGTCGGGCTGGACGCGGTAAAATGCGCCGTTTAATCCCGCCGGAACCGTGCCTTCGTGCGCGAGGTCGGCAATGTCGGCTTCGATGCGCGAAGGCGTGTTGAAGCCGGTGAAACTGGGGGTCCGTGGAAATTCGGCCATGACATCCTCCTCGCTTTGATTGTATGTTATGCAAACAAATATACTACCGCAACGCCAGCGGCAAATTGATCGGCGGCAAATTGGGGGATCGCCATGGTGAAAGACAGGTTCGCCGACGCGATCGCTCCCGCCGAGCATGACGATGGCGATATCGGCGCGATCAAGGACATCCTCGGCTTCCACATCCGCTTGGCGCATGGGGCATGCCTGCGCCATTTTACCGAGACGTTCACCGATCTCGACCTGACGCAGAAGCAGGTCTCGGTGCTGTGGCTGGTCGACGATCACCCCGGCATCGCGCAGACCGATCTGGCCCAGCGCCTGCGCATGGACCGCGCCACCACGATGGCGATCATCAACCGGCTGCAGGCCAAGCACTACTTGCGGCGGATGCGGTCGGACCACGATGGCCGCAAGCAGGCGCTGCATCTCGATCCGGCGGGCGTGGACGTGCTGGCCAAGGCCAAGACCGCGATCCGCGAGCATGAGGCGTGGCTGAAGGCCCGCTTCAGCGACAAGGAGGTCAAGCTCCTGCTCGACCTGCTCGCGCGCATTCACGAATAACGACCCCGACACCGGCAGTACAGCCGGGCGGGCCAAGGGAGAGAGACGATGGCGAGCGACCCCAGGGCGCTGATCGACGAGCGGCCGATGAGCCGGCTGCAGGTGGCGGCCGTGGCGATCACGATCGGGCTGAACGCGCTCGACGGGTTCGACGTGCTGTCGATCAGTTTCGCCTCACCCGGCATTTCGAGCGAATGGGGCATCGACCGGGCGGTGCTGGGCGCGGTGCTGTCGGCCGAACTGGTCGGCATGGCGCTCGGCTCGGTGGTGCTGGGCGGGGTGGCCGATCGCATCGGCCGCCGCCCGACGATCCTGGGCAGTCTGCTGGTGATGGCGCTGGGCATGTCCATGGCCACCACCGCGCACGGCGTCTCGACGCTGGCGATCTGGCGCGTGGTCACCGGGCTGGGCATCGGCGGCATGCTGGCGGCGATCAACGCGGTCGCGGCCGAGTTTTCCAATGCGCGCCGCCGGTCGGTGGCGATGGCGCTGATGGTGATCGGCTATCCGCTGGGCGCGGTGATCGGCGGGTCGATCTCGGCGCTGCTGCTCAAGGGTGGCGACTGGCGCACGGTGTTCGAATTCGGCGCGATCGCGACGCTGTGCTTCATCCCGCTGGTGTGGTTGTTCGTGCCCGAATCGCCTGCCTGGCTCGGCACGCGGCGGCCCGACGGCGCGGTGGCGAAGATCAACGCCACGTTCGCGCGGTTCGGTCATGCCCCGATCGAAGCGCTGGCCCCGCCGGCGCCGGGCACGGCAAAGCTGTCGATCGCCGATGTGCTCAAGCCCGGGCTGGCGGGCACCACGCTGCTGCTCACGCTGGCGTACTTCGCGCATGTCATCAGCTTCTACTTCATCCTCAAGTGGACGCCCAAGATTGTGGTCGACATGGGCTTTGCCCCCGCCTCTGCCGCCGGGGTGCTGGTCTGGGCCAACCTGGGCGGGGCGATCGGCGGGGCGATCTTTGGCCTTGTCGCACTGCGCACCGGGCTGAAACCGCTGACGATCGCGGTGCTGCTCGGCAGTTTCGTGATGGTCGCGTGGTTCGGGCGTGGGCAGCCCGATCTGCACAGCCTGTCGACGATCGTGTTCATCGCGGGGCTGTTCACCAATTCGGCCATCGTCGGACTCTATTCGATCTTCGCGCTGGCCTTCCCGACGCACGTCCGCGCGACCGGCACCGGCTTTGCCATCGGGGTCGGGCGCGGCGGATCGGCGCTCGCGCCGTTTCTGGCAGGGGTGCTGTTCAAGGACGGCTTTTCATTGCAGACGGTGGCGCTGCTGATGGCAGCCGGTTCGCTGGTGGCAGCAGGAGCAATCACTATGGTAAGGCTGCCCAGGACGCTTGCGGCGTAAGCGAGAGGCGGGATTGACCCCGCTGCAGCGAAACTGCAAATCGTACGTGTGACATACAAAATCGTTTTCCGGAGACTCGACCCATGAAGACCCGCGCCGCTGTAGCCTTTGCGCCCAAGACCCCGCTCGAGATCGTCGAGCTCGATCTCGAAGGCCCCAAGGCGGGCGAAGTGCTGGTCGAGATCATGGCCACCGGCATCTGCCATACCGACGCCTATACGCTCGACGGGCTGGACAGCGAGGGGCTGTTCCCGTCGGTGCTGGGCCATGAAGGTGCGGGCATCGTGCGCGAGGTCGGGCCGGGGGTGACCTCGGTCAAGCCGGGCGACCACGTGATCCCGCTCTACACCCCCGAATGCCGCCAGTGTAAGTCGTGCCTTTCGGGCAAGACCAACTTGTGCACCGCGATCCGCGCCACGCAAGGGCAGGGACTGATGCCCGACGGCACCTCGCGGTTCAGCTACAAGGGCCAGACCATCTTCCACTACATGGGCTGCAGCACCTTCTCGAACTTCACCGTGCTGCCCGAGATCGCGGTGGCGAAAATCCGCGAGGACGCGCCGTTCAAGACCAGCTGCTACATCGGCTGCGGCGTGACCACCGGGGTGGGCGCGGTGGTCAACACCGCCAAGGTGCAAGTGGGTGACAACGTAATCGTGTTCGGTCTGGGCGGGATCGGCCTCAACGTGCTGCAGGGTGCGCGGATGGCGGGCGCGAACATGATCGTGGGCGTGGACATCAACCCGGACCGAGAGGACTGGGGCCGCAAGTTCGGCATGACGCATTTCGTCAATCCCACGACCATCGACGGCGACATCGTCGCGCATCTTGTCGCGCTGACCGATGGCGGCGCGGACTACACGTTCGATTGCACCGGCAACACCACGGTGATGCGCCAGGCGCTGGAAGCCTGCCATCGCGGCTGGGGCACCAGCATCGTCATCGGCGTGGCCGAGGCGGGCAAGGAAATCAGCACGCGGCCGTTCCAGCTGGTCACGGGCCGCAACTGGCGCGGCACCGCGTTCGGCGGCGCCAAGGGCCGCACCGACGTGCCCAAGATCGTTGATTGGTACATGAACGGCAAGATCGAGATCGACCCGATGATCACCCACGTCCTCACGCTCGAAGACATCAACAAGGGCTTCGACCTGATGCATGCGGGTGAATCGATCCGCTCGGTCGTGGTGTTCTGATCGCACAAGTTTCAGGAGAGAAAACGATGTTTACCCATAGCTTCCTCGGCACCAACGATGTCGATCGTTCACGCACGTTCTATGATGCCGCGATGGGCGCGCTGGGCCTTGCCTCGGTCCCGCTGCCGCACGGCACGGTCTATCCGGGCGAGGGCAGCAATCTGATCGTCGCGCGGCCCGCCAACGGCGAGGCGCACACCGCGTCCAATGGCCACACGCTGGGCTTCAAGGCGAAGGACGCGGCATCGGTGGATGCGTTCCACGCCGCCGGGCTGGCCAACGGCGGTTCGGACGAAGGCGCGCCGGGCGTGCGCGTCAACGCGCCCGGCCAGATGTATGGCGCGTACTTGCGCGATCCCGACGGCAACAAGATCTGCGCGTTCGCGCCCAATCCTGACGCGGCGGGGTAGGGCCCGACCTGCGCGCCAACGGGGCGGGCAAGCCGCTGGAATCGCACACTGCAATCGATCGCTTCCGAATTGGACCTTTCGGAAGCGATCGCACGCGGCGTCGCGCGCTGCGGTTTTCTGCGGACGGGCCTCGCCAGCGGCCAGGTGCGCTACGCAATTGCCCGGAGGCAGCGCACGCCAAATCCGACCGACTTTTGCTCGACACCCGCATCTGGTGTGACAGCGTTGACCCAAGCACTACCTCTAGGGGGAGGGACGGGTCGCCATGTACACAGCGCGTAACCGCAGGGCCGCACAACCGCGCAACCGGGGGCAGGGTCAGGGCGCGGGCATCCCGAAGGCTACGGGCGCCGCCGCCGCACCGCCGTTCATGCTGGGACAGCCGGTGCCGCCCAGTTTCCCCGCCGGCCTGGTCAAGCCCCTGCCGCTCGTCGTGCCGCTCGACGAAGCACGGCCGGGCGCTGTGCCGGATTCTGACGCTGCCGCGACCACCACGACCGGAAAGCCACGAAAAGCCGCCCGCGCGGCGCCGGTGCAGCGCAAGAAGCGCAAGGGCAAAGGCCAGCGCGTCGCCCGCAAATCGGCTCCTAAGGTGGCAGTGGTGGCGCTTGCGGCGGAACCGCTGCCGTCGCCGGTTCTGCCGGATAAAGCTGTGCCGGCGTCGCACGGCGCCGCCGCTTCGCTTACCCTGGCTGCGCCTGCGCCGCTGACGCAAGCGCCGGCTGCCAGCCCTGCGCCATCGGTGCCGGATGAGGCCATCGCGCCATTGCCGCGCGGACGGTCGCTGGCCCTGGCGGGCGGTCCGGGCCTGTTCGCCGGGATCGGTGGATGGCTGCGTGCGGTGTTCTGGCCCTCACCCGGAGCTGGCCAGACCTCGGCGCCGCACTCCGCCAAGGCACGTCGCCGCGCCGAAATCGATGCCTTGCGCGCCGAGAACCGTCGCCTGCGCCGCCAGATCGAGGCGTTCGAAGCGCTCGATGCGGCACGCCGTCACATCGCCGAAATGCCGCCGTCCAGCTTGAGCTCCGCGCCGGTCATGAACCGGCTTTCGTCGCTGGCGAGGTAGAGCACGCCGTTGGCGATGTCGTCGGGCTCGCCCACCCGGCCCAGCGGGATCTGGCGCGCCAGTTTGCCCATCACCACGCTTTTTTCGCGGCCCGAACTGGCGGCGATGCCGTCAAGGATCGGGGTGTCGACGAATGTCGGATGCACCGAATTGCAGCGCAAGTCCCAGCCCTGCTTGGCGCAGTGCAGCGCCACCGACTTGGTCAGCATCCACACCGCCGCCTTCGACGCGTTGTAGGCGGGCATCGTGTCCGACGCGATCAGCCCGGCAATCGACGAGATGTTGACGATCGAGCCGGGTTGGTGGTCCTTCATCAGCGGGATCGCCGCCTGACAGCCCAGGAACACGCTGTCGACATTGACCGCGAACCCGCGCTTCCAGTCGTCGAAGCTGCACGTCTCGATGTTGCCGCGAATGCCGATCCCGGCGTTGTTGACCAGCACCGACAGCCCGCCCAGCGCCTCTGCCGCCAGTTCGACCGCTTCGGCCCAGTGATCGGCGCGGGTCACGTCGTGGCGCACGGCAAAGGCGGTGCCCGCGCCCAACGCATCGTTGATCAGCGCCGCCTGCGCCGCCGCGCCATCGCCATTGATGTCGGTCAGCAGGATGCGGGCGCCCTCTGCGGCCAGCCGGTGCGCGGTGGCGGCGCCAAGTCCTTGCGCCGCGCCGGTGACCAGCACTTTCTTGCCTGCAACGCGTCCGCTCATGTCAGCTCCAGAATGCCGGGGCCAAGCAGCGTCAGCAGCTTGACGTCGATCGCGTCGCCGTGTCGCCGCCGTTCGGCGATGAACCGTTCGATATTGCGCCGGGGCACGTGGTGGACGGTGATGTTCTCGCCCGGAACGCCGCCGCCTTCGCCCACCTTTTCCAGCTCGAACGCACGCAGCAGCGTGAAGCTTTCGGAGACCATGCCGGGCGACGAAAAGAACTCGCCGATCACCTGCATCCGGCCGGGGCGATAGCCGGTTTCCTCTTCCAGCTCGCGCGCGGCGGCGGCTTCGACGGTTTCGTCCGGATCGTCATCATGATCGCCGATCAGGCCGGCGGGCAGTTCGAGGCACGGCCGGCCCAGCGGCACGCGGAACTGCTCGACCAGGATCACGCGATCCTCGGCGTCGATCGCCAGGATCACCGCCGCGCGGATGTTGCGCGCACGGCTGACGTATTCCCAGCGGCCCTTCTTCTTGGCGACGATGTAGCGGCCCGCCCACATCTCCTGTTCGGGTTCGGCGTCGGCTTCGCTCATGCAGGATCAGACCTCTATCAACCGGTCGGGAAGTTCGTTGGCATCATCGGCGGCGCGCGGGAAATGCGTGGCCAGGATCGCGCCAACCTCGGTCACCGCCGCGATCATCCCGTCGGCGATGTGCCCGGCGCGGATCTCGGCCAGCATCGCGGTCATCGCGGTGCCCCACACTTCGGGCGCAACTTTGCTGGCGATCGCCTCGTCGGCCACGATCTCGGCACGGCGTTCGGCCAGGCTGAGGTAGATGAGGATGCCGGTGCGTCCGGTGGTGCGGCGTTCGGCGCCCACCTTAAAGCAAGTCAGCGCGCGGGCGTGGACGCGCGCGGTCTTGACCGGGCCGGGCACCAGCAGCAGCCGCAGCGGCCGCCATGCCATCAGCACCAGCATGCCCGCGAACTTGATCGTCGCCACGGTCAGCGCCAGCCCCAGCACCGCGCGCGGGGTCCATTCGCTGCCCCACAGGCCCAGCACGCGGTCGATCAGCCCGAGATAGAACGAAGGCGCCGCCTCCAGCGCGGCGAGCGCCAGGAACGCCACGAACGCCGCCCAGCCGATCGCGACGTCGCGATAGGGATCGGAGCGGTCGGTCACGATCGTCACGATTTCGCCGGCGGAGCCCAGCTCGGCGGCGGTTACCGCCGCGCCGATCCGTGCGCGGTCGGCGTCAGTAAGTCCTGTCATGTCACCAGCTCCCCGACGATCCGCCGCCGCCGAAGCTGCCGCCACCACCCGAAAAGCCGCCGCCGCCGCCGCCACCCCAATCGCCGCCGCCACCGCCTCCGCCCCATCCGCCGGAAGGGAAGATCATCACGCCGGGGCCGCCCCGCCGCCCGCCGTGGCGCAGCGCGCGCAGGAACGGCAGGACGAAAAAGAAGAAGAACACCAACAGGAACACTACGGTGCCGAAATCGAACCTGGGCGCATTGGCCTGTTTCTGCTGCGTAGCCGCGCTGGCGGCGATCTTGCGCGCCTGATCCTCCGGCAGTTGCAGTTGCGCGATCAGCTGGTCGGTCGCTGCGGCAATGCCGCCGGGATAATCGTTCTGCTTGAAGCGCGGCACGACCTCGCGCTGGATGATCACGCTCGACAGCGCATCGGTGATGATCCCTTCCAGACCATAGCCGACCTCGATCCGCACTTTATGCTCGGTCGGCGCGACCAGCAGCAGCACGCCGTCGTTGCGCTGCTTGTCTCCGATCCCCCACGCGCGGCCCAGACGATAGCCGTAGTCCTCGATCTCGAAGCCCTGCAGGCTGGGCACGGTCGCCACCACCATCTGGCGCTGCGATTGCGTTTCCAGCGCAGCAAGCTTGCCGTCGATCGCGGCGGCCTGTTCGGGGCTGAGCAGATGCGCGTCATCGACCACCCGCCCGGTCAGCTTGGGGAAGTCCTGCGCCAGTGCCTGGCCCGCCGTGCCGGGGCCGGCGACGAACGCCAGCGCCGCCAGCAGCAGCAGGATCAGTTTGCGCATCGGTCCCGGCCCCCTTCCGGGGTTCAGTTCCCGGCCGCCTTGCTCGCGGGCGCGGTCACGTTGTCGTTGGCGGGCGCGGCTGCCGGTGCTGCCGGGCTGTCGAAGCTGACCGTGGGTGCGGTTTCTGCGCCGGGCGTGGTCGCGGCGAACGGCACCATCGGCTTGGAGCCGTAGATCACCTTGGCGCCGATCACGGCCGGGAACGTGCGGATGGTGACGTTGTAGCCGCGCACCGCCTCGTTGTAGTCGCGCCGGGCCACCGCAATGCGGTTCTCGGTGCCTTCAAGCTGGCTTTGCAGCGCGAGGAAGTTCTGGTTTGACTTGAGATCAGGATAGGCCTCGACCGAGGCGAGCAGGCGACCCAGCCCCTGGCTCAGCGCGCCTTGGGCCTGCTGGTATTCGGCCATCTTTGCGGGATCGGTCACATCAGCGGCGGAAATCTGCACCGAAGTGGCCTTGGCGCGCGCCTCGGTCACCTTGACCAGCGTGTCCTGCTCCTGCTTGGCATAGCCCTTGACCGTCGAGACGAGGTTGGGGATCAGGTCCGACCGGCGCTGGTACTGGTTCTGCACGTCGGCCCACTTGGCCTTGGCTTCTTCCTCGGCGGTGGGGATCGAGTTGACCCCGCACCCGGCCAGGCCCGCAGCGGCGGCGGCGACAAGCGCGATGCGGCCGAACCGTCTGAACAGCGGGCGGGCAAAAAAGGTGGCGGCCATTGGTCAAACCCTCTCGTCGAACCGGGATTGCGGGCCGGATCGGCCGCACCGGTATTTGCGACCCACTACATAGCCCGCCGCGCGCCCGGTTCAAGCGGTGCGTTGGCAGCGCCCTGCTGCCAGCCCCGATCCGGGTGTAATAGCACTCGATTGCGGCTTGTGACGTCATGATGACCATGGCAAAACGCGCCAGAGGCTTGCTGGGAGAACAGAACCATGGCCATGATGCAGGAATTCAAGGAATTTGTCGCTCGCGGGAACGTGATGGATCTGGCTGTCGGCGTGATCATCGGCGCGGCGTTCGGCAAGATCGTGTCATCGCTGACCGACGATATCATCATGCCGGTGGTCGGCTGGCTGTTCGGCGGCATGGACTTCACCAACAAGTTCATCACGCTCGGCGCGATCCCCGATACCTACAAGGGCGATCTGGCGAGCTATGCCGATCTCAAGAAGGCCGGCGTGGCGATGATCGGCTACGGTTCGTTCATCACCGCGCTGATCAACTTCCTGATCATGGCGTTCGTGATCTTCCAGATCGTGCGCACCGCCAACAAGCTGATGCCGCCCCCCGCCGCCGCGCCCGCCGGGCCGAGCGAGGTCGATCTGCTCACCGAAATCCGGGATTCGCTCAAGAAGGGCTGAATTCCGACAAACGGATTGCGGAAGGGCGGGTGCTGCGAAGCGCCCGCCTTTTCTTTTGCGCAGCATGCCCTATATAGGTCGTGCCGGTTTCGACCGGATATGGCGATAAAGTGTAGCGTACAATAGACGCAGCGGACCCGGGGGCAGTACCCGGCGGCTCCACCACCACCATCCGGTATCGTCTTCGGGCGTAGTCCGGGCTCTGGTGTCACAGAGGTGATGATGGGGCCGAACCAGGATCGACGTGTGTTGAAAAGCGCTGTTTTTGCCCGGGCTGAGTAACCCGTTCAAGGCTCAAAACCCACAAGTGCCAATGACAATGAAGCACTCGCTCTTGCGGCGTAATGTGACGGCTTAACGGCCTGAATTTACAAAGCTAAAGCGCGGTTGGACCGACCGGGCAACAGAACGGATTCCAGCGGTTCGGGGGGCACCGGGCAACAGAAGCCCCCTACTTTACCCTGCCAAGGCGCGGGGCGGCGTTCAGCCCGCTTCCACCTCTTGCGCCGCCTTGGCTGCTGCCTCGAACTTGAGGCAATCGAGCACTTTGCCGCCGGCCATGAACACGGCGCACGTGCAGGCGAGGAACAGCAGCTTGCCGCCGAAGCCGGGGTACAGGACAAGATAGATCTTGCCCCGCTGCACCGCACCCAGCGCCAGCGCATAAATGATCAGGAACGCCTCGAAGCGCGTCTTGATCTTGAACAGGCGACCGATCTTGGCGAGCATTCGTTACCTCTTGAACCGACACCTGCATCGCAACGATCATGCCAGTTCGTCAATCCCGCGTGAAGCGAAGGTTAACGGGTAAGGCGGTTGTAAGGCTGGCCGACAGGCGTTGGTAAATATCGGGTATAGAACGCCAATCTTGCGTCACCGGTTCCGGGGCGCCACGCCACCGTGCCGGACCGGGACAATCAGGCCAGTTCGCCCAGCTCCAGCACATCGAGCAACGCGGTGCGCGCGCCGACGATGGCGGCGGCCAGCGCGGCGTCGGGGGGGAAGTGCGCGGGATCGATCTGTTCGGGCCAATGGCTCGAAATCACCCGTTCGATGGCATCGGCCTTGCGCTCGTCGAGCAGGAAGCGCGGATCGACCGTGGCCGGATCGGCCACCACGCGCAGCCGCAGGCAGGCGGGCCCACCGCCGTTGGCCATCGACTGCCGCACGTCGACCGGCACGACCGTGCGGATCGGCCCGTTGCTGGCCAGCAGCGTGTCGAGCCAGCCGCGCACCGGCTTGCTCTCCCACGCCTCGGTCGGGATCACCAGCGCCATGCCGCCGCCGCCCCCGCTCACGTCCGGCAGTGACAGGATCTGCCCGTTGAACAGGTAGGTGCGGATCGCCTCGGCCAGACTGACCTCGCTGGCGGGCACGGTGTAGATCTGCACGTCGGGCATCATCGCCGTCAGGCGGGCGTAAACCTCCTCGCGGTTGGCAAACGCCTGTTCGTGCGCGAGCAGGACGTTGCCGTTGGACACCGCCACCACATCGTTGTGGAACGCCCCCGCCGCGATCGCTTCAGGCGATTGTTCGACCATCAGCACGCGGTTCCAGTCCAGCGCGTGCCGCCGCGCGACGGCCATGCTCGCCTGGTCATGCTGGCGCGCGGGGAATGCGCCGCCCGCCTTGCCGTAAACGAACACTTCGACGCCCGGCGCGGCGTGGCTGGACGCCAGCCGCATGTGGTTGGCCGCGCCCTCGTCGCCAAAGCACGCGGGCACCGGATCATGCACCGCGAAATGGGCCGTGTCGGCAAACGCCAGCCGCAGCTGGCGCAGCGTATCGGGCCATTCCTGATAGCGGTGCGGCATGGTGACGAGGTTGGCCACGGTCAGGTGGCAGCGCCCGTCCGCGCAATCGGCGGCGGGCGAGACGGTGGCGGCGTTGGCGGTCCACATCGATGATGCCGACCAGATCGCGCGCGCCAGCCTGTCGTCCACCGGACCGGCCCCGTCGCCCGCGATCTCTGCCAGAAAGCGCAAATTGGGGCGCGGCAGCGGCACGAAGAAGCCTTGCGCCAGACCCATCGCCATGTTGCCGCGCATTTTCGCCAGTCCCTGCAGCGCGGCGGCGCGCGGGTACGACGGGTCGCCGGCGTGGCTGGCCGAGGCGAGGTTGCCCAGGCTCAGCCCGGCATAGTTGTGGCTGGGGCCGATGATGCCGTCGAAGTTGATCTCGACCGGATTGACGGGTTCCATCAGCGCGCCACCCACCAGATCAGTTCGCCCACCCCGACACCCAGCGCCGCCGCCGCCGCCGGATCGATCAGCAGCCCGCCGGGATTTTCCGCGACTTCGGCAAAGCAGCAGCGAAACTCGGTGAGCCGGCCGGTCGCGACCAGCGCCTTCCTGGTGTCCTTGGCCCAGTCGATCTCGGCCACGCGCACCTCGCGCGCGTTGGCGACGCTGGCCACGCGATCGGTGCGCGCGGTCATCGTCGGCCCTCCGTCGAAGATGTCGACATAGCCTTCGTAGGCGAAGCCTTCCTCTTCCAGCATGCGCATCGCCGCGCGGCCGGACGGATGCGGCAGCCCGATCGCGGTGCGCGCGCTGTCGGGCAGCATCGCGATGTACACCGGGTGCTTGGGCATCAGGTCGGCGATGAACTGGTTGCCGTTGATCGCGTTGAAGTAATCGGCTTCCTGAAAGCTCATCCCGAAAAAGCGGCCGGCCACCCCGTCCCAGAACGGCGACCCGCCGCGCTCGTCGATGATCCCGCGCAGTTCGGCCAGGATGCGGTCGGAAAAGCGCGCGCGGTGCATCGCGATGAACAGATAGCGGCTACGCGCCAGCAACATCCCCAGCCCGCCCGCGCGTTCCGACGGGTGGAGGAACAGCCCACCGACTTCGCTCGCGCCCTCCAGATCGGTGACGAGGTTGAGCATCTCGGCGCGGAAGGTGCGGCCCAGTTCCTTGCTGTGCTGGGTCAGCGTGGCCATGCGGTACGAATAGAACGGCCAGGTCTGGCCGACGCGGGTGAACAGCTGCGAGGTGCCGCGCACTTCGGCGTTTTCGTAGTCTTCCAGCACCAGTACGAACAGCTCGTCGCGGTCTTCCACCTTGCTGCCGGCGGGCGCTTCGCAGAACGCCTGTGCCGACCGGTCAAGCTTGGCCTGCAATGCCTTGCGATCGGCGGGCAGGTTGGTGAAGCCGCCGCCGGTCAGCTTGGCCATCTCGTACAGCGGTTGCAGATCGCGCTGGCTGGCGGCGCGGATGACGAAAGTCATGGTCTCAGTTCCCCCCGGAAAGCCTGTGAAGCACCAGCGCGGACAGTGCCGCGCGTTCGGCCAGCGACGGCACGATCAGGTACTCCTGCGACGAATGGATCGCCCCGCCGCGCACGCCCATCGTATCGACCACGGGCACGCCCAGCGCGGCGATGTTGTTGCCGTCGCACACCCCGCCCGATGGCTGCCACGCGATGCGCTGGCCCAGCGCCGCGCCGCATGTCCGCACCAGCCCGAACAGTTGCTCGGCCTGAGCGGTCAAGGGCTTGGGCGGGCGAGTGATGCCGCCGTGGAGGTGGACCTCGACTTCGTGCTCGCGCTCGATCTCGTGGCACACCAGCCAGATCGCGCGGCTGAAGCGTTCGGCATCGTCCTCCGCCTTTGGCCGGATGTTGAAGCGCAGCACGGCATGGTCGGGCACGACGTTGTTGGCAGAACCACCATCGATCCGCGCCGGATTGATCTTCAGTCCGGCGGTTTCCATGTGCTTCAGCCGCACCGCAATGTCGGCCGCAGCGACCAGCGCGTTGCGCCCGTCCTGCGGGTTGCGCCCTGCGTGGGCGGAACGGCCGGTGACGATCGCGGAGAAGTTGCCGCTGCCACCGCGCGCACCCGCCAGCGTGCCGTCCGGTAGCGCGGATGGCTCGTATGTCAGCGCCGCTGCCTTGCCCTCTGCCAGGTGGGCGATCAGCGGTGCAGAGGACAGGCTGCCTGTCTCCTCGTCGGAATTGATCATCACGTCGTAGCCCACGGCAGCCGCCGCCGGGCTTGCCTCGAACGCGGCGAGCGCGGCCAGGATCACCGCAATGCCGCCCTTCATGTCGGCCACGCCGGGGCCGTTGACGGTGGCGGGATCGGTCCACGCCAGCGCCTGGAACGGATGATCGGCGGCATAGACGGTGTCCATGTGCCCGGTCAGCAGCAACCGCCGCGACGCCTGCGGCCGCACGCGCAGCACCAGATGGCTGCCGTGCGCCTGCGCCACCGCGCTGCCGTCGGGCGCGATCGCCTCGACCGCGGTGGGTTCGACCATGTGCACCGCTCCGGGCAGCGCGGCAAAGGCATCGGCCAGCAGCGCAGCTTGCGTCGCCAGCCCGGCCAGGTTGCGCGTGCCGGTATTGATCGCGCACCACGCTTCGACCCGGGCGAGCATCGGTGCGGGATCGATCGCGCCGACCAGCGCGGCTTCGGTGGGGGAAAGCTGTTGCATCTGCAACCGGCTCTAGCGCCATGCGGAGGGCGGGTGAAGGCCTGCGTTGCGATGCGGTCGATCGGACTTGCCGGTCCACAGGGACAATCCTGTCTACAGGGGCAATTGCCAACTGTGCTCCATTCCGTCATAGCGCCAGCGCACCTCCCCAAGGTAAAGCGACGATCACTTGCCAACGCGGCCCAAACGCCGCGATTGGCGCCAAAGACGTGTGCGAGGGACTGATGGATATTCGAGTGGAACGAAGCGGGTTGCAGGTCGATGCGGGACTGGCCGCGTTCGTGGAGGATCGGGTGCTGGCGCCGCTGGGCCGCGATGCCGGCAGCTTCTGGGCCGGTTTCGCCGCGCTGCTCGACCGGTTCGTGCCGGTCAACCGCGCGCTGCTGGCCAAGCGCGACGCGCTGCAGGCGCAGATCGACGCATGGCACAAGGCGCGCGCCGGCAAGCCGATCGATGCGGCAGAATATCGCGCGTTCCTGACCGCGATCGGCTACCTCGTACCCGAGCCGGCGCCGTTCGCCATCGGCACGCAGGCCGTCGACCGCGAGATCGCGGGCATGGCCGGGCCGCAGCTGGTGGTGCCTTCGCTCAACGACCGCTTCGTGCTCAACGCCGCCAACGCGCGCTGGGGCAGCCTGTACGACGCTTGGTACGGCACCGACGTGCTGGAAGCGCCCGCAGCCAAGCCGGGCGGCTATGACCGCGCGCGCGGCGATGCCGTGATCGCGGCGGGCCGCGCGTTTCTCGACCTGACAGTTCCGCTGGACGGCTTGAGCTGGGCCGACTGGGACGGCACGGCGCTGCCGCCGCTGTGTAATCCCGACCAGTTCGTGGCGCAACATCCCGGCAGCCTGCTGCTGTGCAACAACGGCCTCCACATCGAACTGGTGATCGACGCGGGCCACCCGGTCGGCGCGACCGACAAGGCGGGCGTGGCCGACATCGTGCTCGAAGCCGCGCTGACCACGATCGTCGATCTGGAGGATTCGGTCGCGGCGGTGGATGCCGAGGACAAGGTCGCCGCCTACACCAACTGGCTCGGGCTGATGCGCGGCGATCTGGTCGCCAGCTTCGCCAAGGGCGGCAAGACCATGACCCGCGCGCTCGATCCCGATCGCACGTGGACGCAGGCCGATGGCACCACGCTGACCCTGCCAGGGCGTAGCCTGCTGTTCGTGCGCAATGTCGGCCACCTGATGACCAACCCGGCGATCCTGCTCGCAGACGGTTCGGAAATCCCCGAAGGCATCATGGATGCGGTGATCACCAGCGCGATCGGCGCGCACGATCTGGCGGGCTTCGGATCGTTCCGCAACAGCCGCGCCGGATCGATCTACATCGTCAAGCCCAAGATGCACGGGCCCGAGGAAGCCGCGTTCACCAATAACCTGTTCGATGCGGTGGAAGATCTGCTCGGCCTTGCCCGTCACACCGTCAAAGTCGGCGTGATGGACGAGGAACGGCGCACGTCCGCCAACCTCGCTGCGTGCATCCATGCGGTGAAGGACCGCGTGGTGTTCATCAACACCGGCTTCCTCGACCGCACCGGCGACGAAATCCATACCTCGATGCAGGCCGGGCCGATGATCCGCAAGGGCGCGATCAAAGGTTCGAAATGGATCGCGTCGTACGAAAAGCGCAACGTCGGCATCGGACTGGCGGCGGGTTTTTCGGGGCACGCGCAGATCGGCAAGGGCATGTGGGCCGCGCCCGACCGGATGCACGCGATGATGATCGAAAAGATCGCGCACCCGCGCACCGGCGCGAACACCGCATGGGTGCCGTCGCCCACTGCCGCCACGCTCCACGCGATGCACTATCATCAGGTCGATGTGTTCGACGTGCAGCGCGAGTTTGAGCAGCAGCCGGTCCCGGGGCTGGACGACCTGCTGACGATCCCGCTCGCCGCCGGGGTCAACTGGTCCGAAGCCGAAGTCGCCGAGGAGCTCGACAACAACGCGCAAGGGCTGCTGGGCTATGTCGTGCGCTGGATCGACCAGGGCGTCGGCTGTTCCAAGGTGCCCGACTTCCACGACGTGGGCCTGATGGAAGACCGTGCGACGCTGCGCATTTCCAGCCAGCATATGGCCAACTGGCTGCTCCACGGCGTGTGCAGCCGCGAGGCTGTGATGGCCTCGCTCAAGCGCATGGCGGCCAAGGTCGATGCGCAGAACGCAGGCGATCCGCTGTACCAGCCGATGGCGGGCAACTGGGAATCGAGCATGGCGTTCCTCGCCGCGTGCGACCTGGTGTTCAACGGGATCGACCAGCCGAACGGCTATACCGAGCCGTTGCTGCATGCGTGGCGGCGGAAGAAGAAGGCGGCGGGGTAGCAGCTCCGTTCTGAGTTCCCGCGAAGGCGGGGGCTTCGTGCGCTGGAGAGCAAGTTTCGGCATGAGGTCCCCGCCTTCGCGGGGACTCAGGACAAGTGCTTTGCCACCGCCACGAACTCGGCCACGCTCAGCGTCTCCGCCCGGCGCTGCAGGTCGATGCCCAGCTCCTGCGCCGCGTCGATGGCGCCGGGCAAGCCCTTCAAACTCTGGCGCAGCATCTTGCGGCGCTGGCCGAACGCGGCTTCGGTCACGCGCTCCAGCATCCGCGCGGACACGCCTTCCGGCATCGCGCCCGGCTCGACATGGACAATCGCCGACATTACCTTGGGCGGCGGGGTGAATGCGCTGCGGTGGACTTTGAGCGCGATGCGCGGATCGCTGCGCCATTGCGACAGGATCGCCAGCCGCCCATAGGCGTCGCTGTCGGTGGTGGCGATGATCCGCGCCGCGACTTCCTGCTGGAACATCAGCGTGAGCGAGGCCCACGGCGGTGGCCATGCCTCGCCCGAAAGCCAGCCGGTAAACAGCGCGGTGCCGACATTGTAGGGCAGGTTGGCGACGATATGGTACGGCCCCTCGATGTCATGCGCCACTTTGGTGGCATCGCCGTGAATCTCGGTGAGGCGGCCCGGAAACGCCTCGGCCAGTTCGGCGAGCGCGGGCAGGCAGCGCTTGTCCATCTCGATCGCGGTGACGTTCGCACCGGCACGCAGCAGCGCGCGTGTCAGGCCGCCGGGGCCGGGGCCGATCTCGAGCACCTGCTGCCCGGCAAGCTTGCCGGGGATCGTCGCGATGCGCGACAGCAGCTGTTCGTCGAACAGGAAGTTCTGCCCCAGCGCCTTGCTCGCGATCAGCCCGTGGCGGTTGACCACTTCGCGCAAGGGGGGAAGATCGGGTTGCTCCGGCATCGCACCGTCCTGTCCCGACATCACCCAACCTCGCTCATGCTGAGCCTGCCGCAGCATGCACGCAACGCCAGGGTCCGGGAGCGTCCTTCGACACGCTCAGGACAAGCGGACGGGGGTATGTGGAGGATCACGCCAGCGCCCGCCGCGCCGACGCCTCGGCGGCCATGCGGAACGCGGCGATGGTCGCGCCCGCCCGCGCGTGGCCGGTGCCGGCAAGGGCGAATGCAGTGCCGTGGTCGGGCGAAGTGCGCACGATCGGCAGGCCCAGCGTGATGTTCACGCCGCTGTCGAAATCGAGCACTTTCAGCGGGATCAGCGCTTGGTCGTGGTACATGCACAGCGCCGCGTCATAGCGCGCGCGCGCTTCGGGGTGGAACATGCCGTCGGCCGGCAGCGGCCCGGTCGCGTCGATCCCGGCCGCGCGCAGCGCCTCGACCGCAGGCGCGATCACCTCGATATCCTCGCGCCCGATGCGTCCGTCCTCGCCCGCATGCGGGTTGAGGCCTGCCACGGCAAGGCGCGGGTGGGCGATGCCGAAATCGCGCACCAGCGCAGCGGCGGCGATGGTGCCGCGTGCGCGGATCAGTTCGGTGGTGAGCAGGCGCGGCACGTCGGCCAACGCGACATGGACGGTGATCGGCACCACGCGCAAGCTGGGACCGGCCAGCATCATCACCGCGTTGCGCGCCAGCACGCCGCACGCCTCGGCGACGAATTCGGTCTGGCCGGGATGGCTGAAGCCGACGCGCGCGAGCCGCGCCTTGGCGATGGGGGCGGTCACCAGCGCGGCGGCGACCCCGCTGCGCGCGATGAATGTCGCCGTCTCCAGGCTGCGTAGCGCCAGCGCCGCGCCGCCATCGGTGGGGCTGCCGGGGGTGTAGTCGGCCGCGCCGAGGTCGATCACCGGCAGCGCTTCGCCGAAGCAGCCCAGCGCCTCGTGCGGGGCGCCGATGGTGCGGATGGGCACCGCCAGTCCGCGTCGCTGGCCCGCCGCCTCAAGCAGCGCGGAGCTGCCGACCACGCAGAACGGCGGCAACCGTTCGACATGGCGGGCGGCCCAGGCGGCGCACAGCAGTTCGGGGCCGATCCCGGCAGGATCGCCGATGCTGGCAACGATCGGACGCAGCGGGGGCAGGCTCATGCGGGCCGCGTTAGCAGAAGCGCGTCGCTGCCGGCATCATAAACCGGACCGATCAGTTGTATTCGATCACCGCATCGCGGCGCAGATCGCGCAGATAAGTCTGCGCGCGCTTGTTGACGCGATCGTCCTGCATCTGGCTCATCATCTCGTCGAAGCTGGGGCCGGACGCGACTTGCGGATCGTCGCGCCCGCACAGCATCAGCACGCGCACGCCATCCTCGATCGAACCGAACGGCGGCGTGGTTTCGCCGATCGACAGCTTGAGCAGCGTTTCCTGCAACGGGCCGGGCAGGTCGCGCGCCTTGATCTGATCGTTGGCGACCACGGTGGCGCCGATCGCCTGCGCGGCCTTGTCGGCATCGCCGCAGCCCTTCATCTCCTTGACCGCGCTGGCAAAGCTGGCCGCACGCGCCGTCGCTTGATCCTTGGTGGTTTCCTTGGGGAACGAGATCGAGATCTGCTTGAGCGCCAGCAGCGCATCGCGCGGATCGGCGGTGAGTACCTGCCGCTTGTCGATCAGGTACAGGATCGAGAAGCCACCGGGAATTTCCACCGGGCCGACCAGCTGGCCGGGCTGGAGCCCCGCTGCGGCGGTGGACAGCTCGGTGGGCAGCTGCGCCAGCCGGATCCAGCCGAGATCGCCGCCGACCGCTGCGGTCGATGCTTCGGAATACTGGCGGGCATAGGCGACGAAGCTGCCGCCCTTCTTGATCTGCTCGACGATCTTCTGCGCGTTGGCGCTCACTTGCGTGCGGGTTTCGGAGTTGGCGGCAAGGAAGATTTCGCCCAGCCGGTATTCCTCGGTGCCCTTGGCCGCCTTCAGCCGGTCCATCATCTCGTGGACTTCGCCTTCGGACACGTTGACGAAGGGCTGCACGTTGCGGCGCAGCAGGCGCTGCCATGCCAGTTCGCCCTTGATCTGGCGCTTGAGCGAGGCCGACGACGAACCCAGCCCGATCAGGTACTTCTCGAGCGTGGCGGGGTCCTTCTGGAAGTTCTGCTGCGCGACGCGGTCGAACGTCTGCTGCACTTCATCGTCGCCCACGTCGATCGTGGCGGCCTTGGCTTCCTGGATCTGCAGCGTTTCGTCGATCAGGTTGCGCAGCACCTGCAGGCGCAGGCGGTCTATTTCGTCGGGCGCGATCTTGCCGCCGCTGGCCGCGATGATCAGCGCCAGCCGCTGCTCGATGTCGGTTCCGGTGATGATCTCGCCGTTGACGATGGCGGTGGCGCGGCGGTTGTTGGGATCGCTCTTGCCGAAGATCGTCGGGTTGGCGGGGATGTTCAGCGGCGCGTTGGCGCCGCCGGCAGAAGGTTCATCGGGCACTTGCGCGGTGGCACCGGCCGCGATCGTGGCGATGCAGCCCATGACGATCGCCGTGCGGGTGATGGTGCTGGAAAGTCGGTTCGAACGCATCATGGCTATCGGGAATTCCTGTCAATCCGGCACGCAAACGGCGCCCCTGTCAGGCCGCGCAATCGCGTTGCGCGGCTTAACCGAAGCTGAGTGGCGCGGCGATAGCGGGTTTGTCGGCCGGGGGAAAGGGCTGGGGAAAACCCGCGAACCGGGCATGCACAACGCGTTGCAACGGCGTGATCCCGCTGACTGTGGTCAGCGCACGCCCAGGTTGCGCAAGGCCAGGCTGATCTGGAACGTGTTGCCCTTGGTCGCATCGCCCGTGGTCACATAATCGCGCCGCCAGGTGAACGACAGGTCGAGGCAATCGTCGGTATAGGCAAAGCCTGCGCGGCTGCGCAGCATCTGGAACCCGTCGGTCTTCAGCCCCGGATTGATCGTGTTGTTGGTCAGGTCCATGATCGCCGAACCGAACACCGACCAGTACCGCGCAAACGCCACACGCCCGGCCAGCCGCAGTTCCTCGCGGTCCTGCAGGTCTTCCAGCGTCGGGTCGATGTTGCGGTTGAGATAAAGATACCCGGCCTCGATGTAGGTCTTGTGGTTGCCGATCGTGGCGTCGATCTCGCTGCGGCGGACGGTCAGGTTGTCCTTGTCCAGCCGAAAGCGCGTGGTCAGCTTGACGATGTCGCGAAAGCGCACTTCGGCCCGTCCGACGATATCCGATGTGCGTGCGGCCAGGCCGGTGCCATCGGGCAGCAACGAGTTCTGCGTGCTCAGCCGATAGCTTTGCCCGACCGTGGCCAGCACTTTCAGCCCGGGGCGGTTGAGCTGCCAGTCCACGCCGTAGGTCACGCGCGCGCCGCCTTCGACCCGGTCATATCCGGGGAAGCGGTTGAGCTCGAACAAGTTGGAATCCTCAAGATCGACCGCGCGCGAATCCTCGTTGGGGATGGCCAGGTTGCGGATCGGCGGGCTGGCGACCAGCTGCACGTGCGGGGTCAGCACGTGTGTCCCGCCGAACGCCTTGCCGATCAGCGGCCAGGTCACGTCGACCGCTGCGGTCGCGATGCCGCGTGTCTGCCAGCCGGGATTGCCGCGATAGGCGGCCACCGTGGTGAAGCCGTTCTGGTCCGAATGATAGACATCGCCGCGCAGCAGCCCGGTCAGCGTCACCACCTGGCCCATGCCGGTGACGGTGCGCAAGTCCCACTGCGCCTTGCCGAACGCGCGCTGGCTGTCCTGCCCTTCGGTACGGGTGATCGCCAGGCTGTTGACCTCCAGCGTCAGCTTGCCGCCGATGCCGGGCACGGCCAGGCGGCGGCGATAGTCGAGCGCGGGCAGGGCGATCGGCACCAGTCCCTGCGAATCGCCCGACCGCAGCGTCTGGGTAACCCAGGCCGCGAGGCTGAAATAGCTGTCCTGGTCGATCCGCTCGAGGTTGATGGCCGACCGCAGGCGATCGTCGCGGCTGATGTCGTAACGGCGCAGGAAGGTGCGATCGCTCGCCACGCGGCCCGAACCGCTGAGGCTCCAGTGCTCGCTCAACTGCAGGCGGCCGTTGATGTCCAGCGCCCCGCGAAAATCGTTCTGGCTCAGCAGGGTGCCGTTCGACAGCGGGATGCGTCCGCTGCGCGTGGCCCAGCCGGTTATCTGGTATGCGCCCCGGTCGGTCAGCGCGCGGAACTTGGCCGAAACCATCGGCAGCGCTTCGGTATAGACATAGCCGGTCACCGCCAGATCGCGCCGGTCCGACAGGCGCACGTAGTACGTCTCGTTGAGTTCGCCGCCGTTCGAGGCGCTCAGCCGGAAGTCGGGGATGAGCAGTCCGGTTTCGCCGCGAAAATCGGTGGTGTGGCCCAGCCCGGGCAGCGGCAGGATCGGCAGCCCGAACAAGTGCAGCACCGCGCCCTTGTACTTCACCCGCTTGTCCACCGGGTCGTACGTGACGCGCACCGCGGTGATTTCCCAGCTCGGCTTCTTGGGGCACCCGTTGGAATCCTCGACCCCGCAGCCGGTATAGGCGGCATTGTGCAGCACCACGTGCCCGGCATCGTCGCGCAGGCCGCTGCGCGCGGCCAGCCTGCCACCTTGGCGCAGGACCAGCAGCAGGTCCTCGATCGCGCCGGCCTTCAGCTGGTCGGTCAGCTCGACTTTGTCGGTATAGAGGACGTTGCCGTCCTGATCGACCAGCCGGATGTTGCCGTTGGCCGTGATCTGCCCGGTCTTGCGGTTCCAGGTGACCACGTCGGCGCGCACCGTCTGGTCCTCGCGCCGCAGCACGACATTGCCGGTGGCGGTGACCTGTTCGGCATCGCTGAGGTACTGGAGCTTGTCCGCCTCGAAGCGGATCTGCTCGCCCTGCTGGGCTGTGCTTGCCGCCGCCTGGGAAGGAGGTGTCGCCTGAGCGGGTGCAACTGGAGCGGTAGACGGCGCCGAGACTTGCGCGGGCGATCCCGGCGGCAGGTCGAGCTTCGACTGCGGGGCAGGCTGCACGGCAGCCGGACGCGGCGCGGCGCGCGCCAGCACGGGCTGGGCGCAGATCAGCAAAAGGGCGATGCCGGCGGCTCCGCCAGGCAGGCTATGCGGGCGCAAGCATCGCGAAATGGCTTGCGGCAGCCGCCGCGGCGGGGGTTCCATGGCTTGCCTATCGCACCGGCGGGGCCTAACTGCAAACCCACAATTTCGCGGCCGGGGCTTCTTGGCCCGGGTGTGGCAGACTTCCGACAGGAGCCTTGAATGAACGTGATTTTCCGTGAATCGGACCAGTCCAGCCCGCGCCTGCAGGCCCGTCTCGTGGCGCAGGATCGCCTGCCCGACGGCGGCGATGCGCTGCTGCGCGAAGCTGCCACCGCTGCGCGGTTCACCGGCAAGGGCGGCCAGGTGTTCGAAAGCTTCACCACCGGCGACGGCGGGCTGCGCCGCAACGTGCTGGCCGGGTTCGGCGATCCCGCCGCCAAGGGCCGCAGCGCCGCGCTCGAACGCGCCGGCGCCGCGCTCACCGCCAAGTACCTGACCTCGGGCGAAACCGCGCTGGGCATCGATTTCACCGGCAGCGGCGTCACCGCCGACGAAGCCGCCGGGGTGCTGCTGGGCGCGGTGCTGCGCGGCTGGCGCCACGATGTGTACCGCACCAAGCTGAAGGACGAGCAGAAGCCCTCCCTGACCGAGATCGTGGCGATTGCCGCGCCCGAAGGCACCGAAGCGGCGTGGGCGCGTGAGCGCGCGGTGGTCGATGGCGTCGCGTTCGCGCGCGAACTGGTGACCGAGCCGGCCAATATCATTTTCCCCGAAAGCTTCGTCGCGCGGTGCGACCGGCTGCGCAGTCTGGGCGTGGAGTTCACCGTGCTCGACAAGGCGGCGATGACCGCGCTGGGCATGGGCGCGCTGCTGGGCGTGAACCAGGGTTCGGTGCGCGAACCGCGCCTGCTGGCGATGCGCTGGAAGGGCGCAACCGCAGATAAACCCACCGCGTTCGTCGGCAAGGGCGTGACGTTCGACACCGGTGGCATTTCGATCAAGCCCGCCGCCGGCATGGAAGACATGAAGTGGGACATGGGCGGCGCGGCGGCGGTTGCGGGCGCGATGCTCACGCTCGCCACGCGCAAGGCCAAGGCCGACGTGATCGGCGTGTGCGGGCTGGTCGAGAACATGCCCGACGGCGCGGCGCAGCGCCCCGGCGACGTTGTCACCTCGATGTCCGGCCAGACGATCGAGGTGATCAACACCGATGCCGAAGGGCGGCTGGTGCTGTGCGACGCGCTGACCTGGGTGCAGCAGGAATACGCGCCCGCCACCATCGTCGACCTCGCCACGCTGACCGGGGCGATGATCATTTCGCTGGGCAGCGAACACGGCGGCATTTTCGCCAATGACGATGCGCTGGCCGAACAGCTGGTCGCGGCGGGCACTGCCAGCGGTGACCGGCTGTGGCGGATGCCGCTCGGCCCCGAATACGACAAGCTGATCGATTCGCCGATCGCCGACATGAAGAACGTCGGCCCGCGCTATGCCGGGTCGATCACCGCCGCACAGTTCCTGCAGCGCTATATCGACAAGGGCGTGAAGTGGGCGCACCTCGACATCGCGGGCATGGTCTGGGCCGACAAGCCCGGCGCCACGTGGGACAAGGGCGCCACCGGCTACGGCGTGCGCCTGCTCGACCGTTACGTGCGCGACAACCTGGAAGGCTGATCCGGACGAGCGCTGCGCGATGCCCAGGATGCGGCGCAAGGCGGACTTGCCGAGCAAGACCTGCGCGGCCTGCGGCTTGCCGTTCAGCTGGCGCAAGAAGTGGGCGCGGGATTGGGACAGCGTGCGTTATTGTTCCGACCGCTGCCGCAAATCGGGGAAGGGCGACAAGGCCTGATGCGCGTCGATTTCTACCAGCTGACCCGCGATCCGGCGGAAGGCGTGCTGCCGCTGATCGCGCGCAATACGCTGGGCGCGGGCGAGCGGCTGCTGGTGGTGTCGGACGATCCCGACCAGCTCAAGCGGGTGAGCGAGGGGCTGTGGGCGAAGCTGCCCGACAGCTTCCTCGCGCATGGCAGCGCAGGCGGGGCGCACGATGCGCGCCAGCCGGTGCTGCTGTCGGGTGCGGTCGAACCTGCCAACGGCGCCAAGTTCCTCGCACTGGCCGACGGCGCGTGGCGCGACGCGGCCGATGGCTTTGCCCGCGTGTTCTTCCTGTTCGCGCCCGACCGCATCGACGCGGCCCGCACCTGCTGGAGCGCGCTGGGCAAGCGCGAGGGCGTGGAGCGGCGCTATTGGAAACAGGACGGCGGACGGTGGATCGAGGGGCCTTAGGTGCGTTGACCCGGCGTCCCTTCGAGTCAGAATGCGTTGACCGGAGCCAGCAAGCTGTCTCCTCGCGCGGCACCGGCCCGCTCCCCCTGCCCGGCCACCCCTAAGGTACACTGTCGGGTGGTCGGGCAGGGGGAGCGGGCCGGTGCCGCCTCCAGCCGTGAGGCTGGATAAACAGACTCGGCCAGCACCGGGCAGGGCACCCCCAAATCCCCCCATCTCTTGCGGCGCAGCAATTTCCCCGCTAGGGGCCGCGCCCAGCAGATCCCCCCGCATTATCCCAAGGAAGACAACCCATGGCGGTTACCCGCACCTTCTCGATCATCAAGCCCGATGCCACCCGCCGCAACCTGACCGGCGCTGTCACCAAGATGCTCGAGGAAGCCGGCCTGCGCGTGGTCGCGTCCAAGCGCATCCACATGAGCCGCGAACAGGCCGAAGGCTTTTACGCCGTGCACAAGGAACGCCCGTTCTTCGGCGAGCTGGTCAGCTTCATGATCAGCGGCCCGGTCGTGGTGCAGGTGCTGGAAGGCGAGAACGCGATGCAGCGCAACCGCGACATCATGGGCGCCACCAACCCCGCCAACGCCGAACTCGGCACGATCCGCAAGGAACTGGCCGAATCGATCGAGGCCAACACGGTCCACGGTTCGGATTCGGACGAGAACGCCGCCATCGAAATCGCTTACTTCTTCAAGCCCGAAGAAATCGTCGGCTAACCGACACACGCGCGAGCTTGAACCTGAAAGGAAGGCCGCCGGAGCGATCCGGCGGCCTTTTTCGTTGGGGCGGGGAGGGGAGTGCCGGTTGCCGACATCGCGCGTCGGCTTCCGCATCCACCCAAACTGCGATCGGCTCAGTCCCGCGCAGTTGCGTCAACGATTGGAAATCGTTCAAGCATCGCGTCGCAGGACCGGACAAGCTCGGGAAGATAGGACTGGTCTGCCTCGACGGTAAACCGATGATGTTGGTTGAGATGGTCAGGCGTCAGCTCAATGAGCCCTTCAACGCGCCCCAACCTCTGCATCGTCAAAACAACGCTTATCGCGGGTTCTAACCCCTTGAGCGTGGCTTCACCCGACAAGGTGTCAACCATTGCAAGCAGTTCGTCGCGAAACTGCTTGATATCTGTGGTCATCAAGACAGGTCCGCCACACTCGACATATGCGCCGCTCGCTTCCATCCGGGCTCGGACCGTCAGCCAGTTTCCGTCAAAATAATCAGACGCAGCAGGGTACTCCCGTTGATCAATCCATAGCGAAAAGCCGAGAAAGCAGAGATCGGGATTGTTCGACATCGTTGGACAATGCCATGTCGTTCGTTCGCTTGCTATCGGGCTTTGCCTAAAGCGGTTAATCGCCTCCTACCCCTCAGCCGACCTGAACGCCTTTCCAGAACGCGATGCGGTCGCGGATCGCCTCGGCTTTGGGTTTGGGGTCGGGATAGTACCAGGCGGCGTCACGGTTCTCGGCGCCGTCGACATTGAGGCTGTGATAGTGCGCGGTGCCTTTCCATGGGCACACCGTCGTCGTGGCGCTCGGGCGCAGCAGCGCGGCGTTGACCGCATCTGCCGGGAAATAGTGATTGCCCTCGACGACGACCGTGTCGTCGCTGCTGGCGATCAGCGTGCCATTCCATCGTGCTTCGACCATGATGTTTCTTTCGTTACCCGTCCACGACCTTGAGCAGCTTGCGCTCCAGCGGGAACAGCACGCTGGCCAGTTCGTGGCCGCGTTTCAGGACCTGGCCCGCTTCGCCGTACAGCGCCCAGATGCCCTGCTTGCCGCGCAGCGCGGGGCGCTTTTCAACGCGGGCAGACGGGCGTTCGGCGGTGCGGCGGAACGCGCAGAAACTGGCAGCGTCCTTGCCGAAATCCATCGCGTAATCGCGCCACTGCCCGGCGGCGACCATGCGGCCATACAAGTCGAGGATGCGCATCAGTTCGGGCCGGTCGAACCCCACCTGCAACGGCGCGCGGGGGAAGGCGATGATGCGGGATGAACCGGATGGGGCTGAGCCGGGTTGCGCAGGGCCGTCAAATTCGGATCCGCGCAGCACGGGTCAGTTGCGTCCCCGCTTGCGTGGCGTCGGCCCGTCATCGCCATTGGCCGGGACCGGTTCGGCGATCGGGGTTGCCGAAACCGGTGCCTGCGCGGCGATCAGCGCGGCGACCTGCCGGCGCAGATCGGCCACTTCGCCCTCCAGATCGTCGACCCGCGCGCTGCCGATCGGCTCGCACGGTTCCTTGCAGGGGGTGCCGTAAGGGATGAAGTCCTTGAGCCACGTTTCGGCGGGCACCAGCGTGGAGCGTGCCTTCAGGCCCACCATCGTCGCGCCTTCGGGCACATCGTCGGTCACCACCGCGTTGGCGCCGACGCGCGCGCGGGGGCCGACGATGATCGGCCCCAGGATCTGCGCGCCCGATCCGACGATCACATTGTCGAGCAGCGTCGGGTGACGCTTGCCCGGCACGCCGTTGGTGGGGTTGGTGCCGCCCAGCGTCACGCACTGGTAGATCGTGACATTGTCACCGATCTCGCACGTCTCGCCGATCACCGTGAAGCCGTGATCGATGAACAGGTGTTTGCCGATTTTGGCACCCGGATGGATGTCGATCGCGGTGAGAAAACGCGCCAGATGGTTGACCAGCCGCGCGAGGAAAAACAGCTTTCCGTCAAACAGCCAGTGCGCGACCCGGTGCAGCCCCACCGCCAGAACGCCGGGATACAGCAGGATTTCCCAGCGCGAGCGCGGCGCGGGATCGCGATCGCGGATCGAGTCCAGATATCCGATCAGCTTGCCAAACATGCCTGCAAACCTTCCACTTTTCGTCGTTCAAAGCAAGCGTGTTGCCCGTGTCTGTTTCCCCTTGCGGGGGATTCCGTACCGCCCCCAGCCGCGAGGCTGGAACCGATACTACAACAGGCGCGGTTGCCATTCCCCGCCACGCTCCGCCAAGGCATCGCGCAGCAGCGATATGGTGACGGGCGCCTTGCGCTCAAGGCTCAGCCTGTCGATTGTTGCGACCAGCGCCTCGATTCCCGCGTGACTGCGCTCGATCCGGGGGATCAGGTAGGCCAGTGCGCCGTCGCCCAGCGTCACCCCGCGCCGCGCCGCATGCGCTTCCAGCAGCCCGCCGAGCAGTTCATCGTCGGGCGCGCCGATCTCGAGCAGCAGCGCCGATCCCAGCCGCGAGGCCAGGTCGGGCAGCGCGATCCGCCACGCGCCGGGGGCCTGCCCGCTGACCAGCAGCAGCGGGGTGCCATCGGCCTGCGCGCGGTTCCAGCGGTGGAACAGCTCCGCCTCGTCGATCAGGTGCGCGTCGTCGATCGCCTCGCCCAGCCCGGAGGCGGTGAACCACCGCGCGATGAGGCTTTTGCCCGATCGCGCCGGACCGGCCAGCACGGCGGTGCGGAACGGCCAGGTGGCGGCCGAAGCCAGCCCGTCGAGCACCGGCTGCAGCGACGGGCCGACCACGATCGTCTCGGCCACCGGGGAACCGGCGGACAGGGGCAGCGCAATCTGGCTCATCGCCTACTTGCGGATGCTGAGCGCACCGGCCCCTTGCGTGACCTTGAACCCGGCAGACCGCAAGGCGGCGGCCAGCGCATCGAGATCGCCCGCATAAGTCACGCGCATGACCGACGTGCCGCCGATGGCGATGCTGCTGGTCGATACGCCCTGCACGCCCGCCGCGCCGCGCACCGCCGCCATGCCGGCGTCGACCGCATCGGCATCGGGAGTGGCGAACTGGACGGTGTAGGTCGCACTGGCGGGCGCCGCGCTGGCACTCGCGCTCGCGCTGGGCGTGGCACCGGTCGCGACGGCAGCCGGGCCGGTGGCACGCGGGGCAGGGGCCTCGGTATCGAGGATCTGGTTGATCAGGTTCTGGTCGACCTGCTGCTGCAGGTTGAGCGTGGGATCGGGCGCCAGCTGGCCCGCAGACAGCGCGCCGCCATACAGTCCGTCAAGCCGCGCGATCGCCTGCGACAGCATCGCCGGCACCGCCGCCTCGTTCGGCGCGGTCATCGTGAAGCTGCCGATGAACTTGTTGTCCGGACCGAAGCGCGCGCTGAACGTGCCGTGCACCGGACCGCCGGGCCACTGCCGGTCGAGCCGGGCGATCGGCATCAGCACGTCCGACGCGCCGAATTCGTCGAGCACCAGCCGCCACCACGCGCGGCTGCGCCGGTCGAGCTGCCCGGCGGTGAGTAGCAGCGAATCGCTGCTGCCGCCGTTGGGGCGGACATAGTCGATCACGCTGCCGCCGGTGCGGAACTCGGCCCAAGCCTTTTGCCACGGGGTGCGCGTCTCGAACACCGAGGCGACGCCGCCGTCATACAGCACCGGGATCACCAGCATCGGCGCCGAATGCGCGACGGCGCCCTGGTTGCCCAGCTGTTCGCCGGTGCGTGCGCGGTCGAACACCACGGTCAGCGTGGCGATGTAGCGATGCGGGCCAAGCTGCTCGCGCTCCACTTCGACGGCGGAGACCACCGAGGCGATCGTTTCGTCGGCGACGGCGGGTGCCTTGCCCCCGCCCGAATTGGCCCACAGCTTTTCCCACGCCTTGCGCTGGGCCTGCTTCCAGCCTTCCTGGCGGGCTTCCTCGGCGGTGTCGCCGGTGGTTTCCACCTCGATCCCGGTGATCTCGATATCGCCGTTGCTGGCGACCGGCGCGATGCCGCGATCGCCTTCGATCTGCGCGAGCAGCGCGGGCACGCCGACGATCCCGGCCAGCGCCAGCGCGACTGCGCCCGCGCTTGCGGAAAGAATGGCCAGCGCCGCCTTGCGGTTCGCTTTCGGCAATGACGGCAGGCGCAACGCGACCAAGTACAAACCCTCTCATCGGTCCTCCCGGAACCGGGACGACCTTTCGCGCGCGCTTTTGCCGAAACGGGCGTGGAAATCCAAGCCGTAAAGCGTTAGGCGCTGCGCACCATGTCATCCGATAGCAAACAGCCGCCCAAATCCTACAGTTATGAGGCCGCCGGAGTCTCGATCGCCGCCGGCAATGCGCTGGTCAAGGCGATCGGCCCGCTGGCCAAGGCCACTGCGCGGCCCGGCGCCGACGCGGAACTGGGGGGATTCGGCGGATTTTTCGATCCACGCGCCGCCGGATACACCGACCCGCTGCTGGTCGCCGCCAACGACGGCGTGGGCACCAAGGTCAAGCTGGCGATCGACCATGACCGCCACGACGCGATCGGCATCGATCTGGTCGCGATGTGCGTCAACGACCTGATCGTGCAGGGGGCGGAACCGTTGTTCTTCCTCGATTATTTCGCGACCGGGAAACTCGATAACGGCGTCGCGGAGCGAGTCGTGGCCTCGATCGCCGAAGGCTGCAAGATCGCCGGGTGCGCGCTGATCGGCGGCGAGACGGCGGAAATGCCGGGGATGTATGCCTCGGGCGACTATGATCTCGCGGGATTCTGCGTCGGCGCGGTAGAGCGCGGCGAACAGTTGACCGGCAGCACCGTGGCGGCGGGTGACGTGTTGCTGGGGCTGGCATCGTCGGGCGTGCATTCCAACGGCTATTCGCTGGTGCGCCGGCTGGCGGCGGACAAAGGCTGGAAGCTCGACCGCCCGGCGCTGTTCGACAATGAGCGGCTGCTGATCGACATCCTGATCGAGCCGACGCGGATCTATGTGAAAAGCCTGCTGCCACTGGTGCGTCCGCACGACGGCAATCCCGCCCGCATCCACGCGCTGGCGCACATCACCGGCGGCGGACTGCTGGAGAACGTGCCGCGCGTGCTGCCTGCGGGCCTGCACGCCCGGATCGACGCCGACAGCTGGGAGCAACCCCGGCTGATGGCGTTCCTGCAGGCGCAGGGCAACATCGAGCCCGGCGAAATGGCGCGCACGTTCAACTGCGGCATCGGCATGGTGCTGGCGGTCGCGCCGGACGAGGCGGACGGCGTGTCGCGCGATCTGGCGGCGGCGGGCGAAACGGTGTTCCGCATCGGCACGATCGTGGCGGGCGACAAAGGCTGCACCGTGACCGGCAGCACCGAAACCTGGAGCGCGCGCGCGCCGTGGGACGCGACGCACAACGCCTGATTTCGTCATCCTGAACTTGTTTCAGGATCCATCGTGCCCCAGACTCAGGTCGTGCGACAGGAGGAATGGATGCTGAAACAAGTTCAGCATGACAAATCGAGGTCACGGACATGAGCCGCACCCCCGTCGCGGTGTTCATCTCGGGCAGCGGCACCAACATGGCCGCGCTGCTGTACGCCAGCCGGGCCGACGACTGCCCCTACGAGATTGCGCTCGTGCTCTCGAACAACCCCGATGCCGACGGGCTGAGACTGGCGGCGGCGGAAGGCGTGGCGACGTTCGCGCTGCCCCACCAGGGCATGAAGCGCGCCGAACACGACGCGGCGATGGAAGCGCAAGTATTGCAAGCGGGCGCGCAGGCGATCGCGCTGGCGGGCTACATGCGCATCCTCTCGCCCGGGTTCGTGGCGCGGTGGGAAGGGCGGATGATCAACATCCACCCCTCGCTGCTGCCGAAATATACCGGGCTGCACACGCACGAGCGCGCGCTGGCGGCGGGCGATTCGCACGGCGGCTGCTCGGTCCATCTCGTGACGGCGGAACTCGACGATGGTCCGCTGCTGGGCCAGACGGCGGTGGCGATCCTGCCCGGCGATACCGCCGACACGCTCGCCGCGCGGGTGCTGATCGCCGAGCACCAGCTCTACGGTCGTTGCCTGGCCGCGCTGGTCAGCCAGTGCAGCTCCCCCGCCAGCCTGATCGACAACGTGCGCGAACGGGCGCTGGCGCTGCCCGAGGCCGACGAAGTCGTCTCGCACGGGATGCCCTGCTTCGGCGTGATCAAAGGCAAGAAGTTCGCCTATGTTTCCAACGATCACCACGGCGACGGCAAAGTCGCGCTGCTGGTCAAGATCAGCGGCATCGACGAACAGCTGCAACTGATCGAGAATGATCCGGCGCGCTATTACCGGCCCGCCTACTTCGGCAACGACTGGATCGCGATCCGGCTGGATCTGGGCGATACCGACTGGGATGCGATCGGCGAATGGCTCGCGCGCAGCTGGCGGGCGATCGCGCCCCGGCGCCTCGCCGCCATGCTCGACTTCTGAACCGCCCGGTCATGGCAGCATCCGGCCAGAGCACGATCCGCAAGGTTTACGCGCACGTTGCGTTGCAATCGTTTGCCGAAAACAGCGGCGGGCTCTTCGTGAACGCGTTCCTGGTCAGGCAGGGCGTGCCGGTGCCGCTCGCGCTGGCGAGCTTTGCACTGCTGCTGCTGTCACGCTTTGCCTTGCGCGGCGCGGTGCTGCCGCTGGCCAAGCGGATGGGCTTGCGCAACGTGCTGGCGCTGGGCGTGGCGGTGCGGACCGTGGGCTATCTGCTGCTGCCGTCGGTCACCGGCATCGGGCCGATGTTGGGGTTCTACCTGTTCGTCTCGGGGCTGGGCAGCGTGCTCTACTGGACCAGCTACCATGCGTTCGTTTCGGCGGTGGGCGACAGCGCGGCGCGCGGTCGGCAGGTGAGCATCCAGCAGGCGGCGACCGCGATCGTCGCGATCGTCGCGCCGATCACCGGCGGGTTGCTGCTGGTATCGGCGGGCCCCCGCATCGGCTTCGTCGTCGTCGCGCTGGTGCAGGCCGCCGCCGCGCTGCCGCTGCTGACCGCTCCCAACCCGGCGGTGGTGCGCGACGTTGCGCCCGCCGCGCCGTCTGCCGTGGTGCTCACGCGCTTTGCCCGCCGCCTGTACTTTGCCGAAGGGCTGCATGCGGGATGCGCGGGGGTGGTGTGGAACATGGCGCTGTTCGTGTCGCTGGGCGAACGGTTCGAAGCGTTCGGCGGAGCCATGGCGCTGGCCGGGCTGGTCGCGGCGGCGGGCAGCCTGCTGATCGGTCGGCTGATCGACAGCGGCGAGGGGCGCCGCACGCTGGTGCTGGCCTATGGCGCGGCGGCGTTGGCGATCGCGATCAAGGCGCTGGCATTTGCCTCGCCCATGGCGGCGGTGGGGGCGACGGCACTGGGCGCGCTGGTCACGCCGATGGCCGCCACCGCGCTGCTATCCCCGCTGTACGGCATGGCGCAGCGATCGGCATGCGTGCTGCGCTTCGCGATGGCGACCGAGGGCGGCTGGGATCTCGGTTGCGCCGGCGCCTGCCTGATCGCGGCGGCTGCGCTGCAACTGGGGGCAGGGTTCCGGCTGCCGATCCTGCTGGGGCTGGCGGCGGTTTCAGCGATCACGCTGATGTTGCGGCACTGGTATGCGCAAGCCGCAGCGCAACCCGGGCTGGCGGAACCCGCCTAGATCTCGCTTTCATCCACCACGGGCCGGCTTTCGCGCGTGCCACGCATCGCGCTGGCCGGGTCGTTCTCGTCCTGCAGGATCACCACGTGGTCGTCGTGCACTTCGACCAGCTTGCCCGCGAACGGGAAGCCTTCCAGGCTGCCAGTCACGCGATAGCTGACCAGATCGCCGATCTTGAACGTGGCCGGGTCGAAGTTGAATTCAATCGGGCAATCGCCCTCACCCATTCCCATCATCGCGCTGTCTCCCTTTTCGCCGCTTTAGGCGTGACTGCAGGGCGCGGCCAAGAAAAAGCGTCAACGACCAACGCCAGGCATCAGCAAATGCCGCGACGCCCTGGTTCAGTCCGGCGCGTTGCCCTGCTTCTGGATCTCGTCCCACAGCCGTTTGACCACGGCCAGCGCGGGCGTGGGTTTGATCAGCACGGGCACGTCGGGGCACCGCGCGGCAACTTCGGTGGGCAGGCCGGTGGCGGAGTGGACGACGAACGGAATGCCGCATTCCGCCAGCCGCAGCGCGACCGGCGTGATGTCGCGATCCTGCAACCGGGCGTCGAGGATCGCTGCGGCCACGACCTGACTGTCGATCAGCAGCAGGGCTTCGCGCACCGTGGCCAGCGGCCCGACCACTTCGCCGTCCAGCTCCACGACGGCGGCGGCCAGGTCCATTGCGATCAGCGTCTCGTCCTCGACGATCAGTATGGTCTTGGCGCCGAACATTGGACCTCCCACCCGAGCGGGAGCACAGATTGTCTCTCAGCCCCCGAATGCTCGAGCATCATCGACGGTACGGGGCCAACCGATCAAGTCAGCACAGGTTCCCGCGTTTTCCCAACGATCAGAGGCGTTGTGCCGCCGGGTTCAGCCGGCCATGGCTTTCTGGATCAGGGCGACGATCGCGCCGCTCTGTTCCGAACCCGAGGCGGGCACGAAATCGCTGCTGCGGTCGGCAATTTTGCTCCATGCCGCGGCCACGCCTTCGACGGTGCGGTCGGCGGGAGCCAGGAAGGTGGGTTCGTTCATCGAAACCCAGGCCCCGTGGTATGCGCCCGCACCCGCGCCGACGATGGCATTGCTGGGGGCGTCTTCGGACACCAGGAACAGCGCGGCGGGCGCGACGTTTTCGGGCGCGAATAGCTTGAACGCTTCTTCGGGCAGAATGTCGGCGGTCATGCGCGTGGCTGCCACCGGCACCAGCGTATTGACCTTGATGTTGTTCTTCGCGCCTTCGAGGTACAGCGTCTTCGTCAGGCCCATCAGGCCTGCCTTGGCCGCGCCGTAGTTTGCCTGACCGAAGTTGCCGAACAGTCCGGTGGAGGATGCGGTCATCAGGATGCGGCCATAGTTCTGCTCGCGCATCAGGTCCCAGCACGCCTTGGTCGCGAACGCCGAACCGACCAGGTGGACTTTCACCACCAGCTCAAAATCGGCCGGCTCCATCTTGGCAAAGCTTTTGTCGCGCAGAATGCCGGCGTTGTTGATCAGGATGTGGACGCCGCCCCAGGCTTCCTTGGCCTTGGCGACCATTTCGGCCATCTGTTCGTATTCGCTCACCGATCCGCCGTTCGACATGGCGGTGCCGCCCGCCGCCTCGATTTCCTCGACCACCTTTAGCGCAGCATCCGAATGGCCGGTGCCATCGCGCGATGCGCCCAGATCGTTGACGACCACTTTGGCGCCGCGCCGCGCGAGTTCGAGCGCATAGGCGCGACCCAGGCCGCCGCCGGCGCCGGTCACTATGGCGACACGGTCTTGGAAGGAAATGGTCATCGTCAGCTCCACGATCAGCGCCCTGACCGGGCGATTAACCGGGCCGCCGATGCCACGTTGCCCGGCGGCTGGCAACTCTCTAGGAAATGAGGAGAGGCGTTCGCGACATGACCGTCAGTGGACCGTCAAATAAGTGTAACCAAACCGTCATAGGGCGGCGCAACGTCTCAATGGGGAATTGTCTCGGATGAATATGATTGCGCGCCGTGTCTCGCTTGTCGCCATGTCGTGCTCGCTGGGCTGGGCCGTGCCCGCCAGCGCACAGAATGCCAGGGATCTGGCGGCGATGCAGGCGCAGATCGTGCAGATGCAGCAGCAGATGCAGGCGATGCAGGGCCAGATCTCGGTGTTGCAGAACCAGCTGGCCAATGCCCAGGCGCGGGCCGATGCCGCCAGCACCGCCGTGGCCGCCGTTCCCGCGCAGATCGCCGCCGCTCAGGCCGCCAACGCGCCGACCGTCAGCGCGAAGCCTGAAACGAAGATTACCTGGGACGGCGCGCCCAAGCTGGAAGCGGCGGTCGATCCCAAGAATCCCAAGGCCGGCACATGGAGTTTCAAGCCGCGTGGCAGGGTGCAGATCGACGTCGGCTCGTTGAGCGCCCCCAAGGCGCTGGGCAGCAAGGAAACGGGCTTCGCCAGCGAATTCCGGCGCGCCTACCTTGGCGTTGACGGCACGATTCCCGGCAACTTCGGCTATCGGGTCGAAGCCGATTTCGCCGCCAGTTCGGTCAACCTCACCGACTTGTACCTGACCTGGAAGCCCAACGCGCGGCTGACGCTCACGGCCGGCCAGCAAAAGCCGTTCTGGGGGCTGGAGGAAATGACCTCCGACTTGTTCACCAGCTTCCAGGAACGCGCGGCATTTTCCACAGCGTTCGGGTTCGAACGGCGCATTGGCTTCAGCGCGGCCTGGCTCGACAAGGACGTGCTGGTGCAGGGTGGCGTGTTCACCGACGATGCCGCCACGCTCAACAGCGACACCGACAATAGCTACAGCATCGACGGGCGTGTGGTGTTCATGCCCAAAGTGGGCGGCGGTCAGCTCCACCTCGGCGGGTCGGCGCATTTCCGCAAGTTCAAGGACCTGCAGGCGACCGCGCGCTACAACGCCCGCCCGTTTCTGCACACTACCGACTTGCGCCTGATCGACACCAAGGCCTTCACCGCCGACGGGGAGCGCAGCTTCGGGCTGGAAGGCGCGTATATCATCGGCCCGTTCCACGCGACGGCGGAAAGCCACTGGCTGACCGCGACGCGTTCGGGCCTGGCCAACCCGACGTTCAACGGCGGCTATGCCGAAGTCGGCATGCTGCTGACCAAGGGCGATTCTTCCGCCTACAAGGGCGGCGTCTATGACCGGATCAGGCCGAAGAATGGCGTGGACAAAGGCGGGCTTGGCGCGATCCAGATGAACTTGCGCTACGACTGGCTCGATCTCAACGACGCCGGGATCGTCGGCGGGCGCCAGCAGATCGCGGGTGCCTCGCTGCTGTGGATCCCGACCGACTACGTGCGGTTCATCGTGAACTACGGGCACGTGTGGATTGACGATGCCGCGGTTCCCGCCGGAGCGGCCAGGAACTATACCGCCAACGCCTTGGGCATGCGCGCGCAGTTCGACTTCTGATTGTAGCTGAGTCCCCGCGAAGGCGGGGACCTCAGGCGGCGGGACGGTAGCTTTGCCAAGGCCTGAGGTCCCCGCCTTGGCGGGGAATCACAAGTCTTGCAGCGCGGGCACCAGCTCGTCGAAATGCGCGATGACCGCGTCTGCGCCAAGCTCGTCGGGCGGCACGTCGTGGAAGCCGAACCGCACCGCGATGACCGGCACGCCCGCCGCGCGCGCTGCGCCGATGTCGTATGTCGTATCGCCTACGAACGCGGCGCGGCCTGCATCCCCGGCGCGGCGGATCATCTCGTGGATCGGGTCGGGGGCGGGCTTGGCGCGGCCCGGACCCATCGTGTCGCCGCCGATTACCGTGAAGAAATGGTCGGCAAGGCCGAGTTCCTCGATCACCCGCACCGCCAGCGCTTCCTGCTTGTTGGTGACCACCGCCAGCTTTGCGCCCCGCTCCGCCAGATCGGCTAGCATCGCCTCCCCGCCCGCGAACAGCCGCGTGTGCACCGCGATGTTCTGCGCATAGTAGTCGAGCAGCGCGGCCTGGAGCGCGGGCACCTCCGCCTCCACGATCCCGCCCGATTCGGCGAGTGCGGCGCGCAACGTCTGGCCTACGCCGCCGCCGATCAACCGGGCGACATGCTCGACCGGGACAAGCGGGCGCCCGGCGATCTCCAGGGCATGATTGAGCGCCGCGCCGATGTCGGCTCGGGTGTCGAGCAGCGTGCCGTCGAGGTCGAAACCGACGATACTAAAAGGAAATGAGTCCATCCCGGTGCGCCCTGCCGCTGGATTGTGGAATCGGCAAGCATTTGCTGGCACAGAGCCGCGCATGACCGAACCGACTCCCGCTGCCGCCACTCCGCCAGCCCCCGCGCTGGCCATCGTGATCCTCGCCGCCGGCAAAGGCACGCGCATGAAAAGCGACGTGCACAAAGTGCTCCACCCCATCGCCGGGCGCCCGATGCTGCTCCAGCTGATTGGCTCGGCGGGCGAACTTGCGCCCGAACGCACCGTGGTGGTCGCCGGGCACGGACGCGACCAGCTCGAACGCGCGCTGGGCAACACCGCGACCATCGCGGTGCAGGATCCGCAGCACGGCACCGGCCACGCGGTGCAACAGGCGCAAGGCGCGCTTGCGGGTTTTTCCGGCGATGTGCTGATCCTGTACGGTGATGTGCCGTTCGTGCGCCCGCAGACGATGCGCGCGATGCTCGACCGGTTGCATGAGGCGGATGCGCCGGCGGTGGTGGTGCTCGGCTTCGAGCCGGCCGATCCGCTGCAATACGGGCGCGTGCTGGCACATGATGACGGGCGTATCGTCAAGATGGTCGAGCACAAGGACGCGACCGAGGCCGAACGCGCGTGCGGCTTGTGCAATTCAGGCCTGATGGCGGTGCGCTCGACCGAACTGTTCGCGCTGCTGGCGCGGGTCGGCAACGCGAACGCGCAAGGCGAATACTACCTGACCGACATCGTCAACATCGCCAATCTCGATGGGCGCAGCTGCGCGGTGGTGGTGACCGACGATGCGGATGAAGTTGCGGGCATCAACAGCCGCGCCGAACTGGCCGAAGCGGAAGGCCGCTGGCAGCAGCGCCGCCGTGCGATGGCGATGGCCGACGGCGCCACGCTGATCGCGCCCGAAACCGTGTGGTTCGCTTGGGACACCGTGCTGGGCCGCGACGTGGTGGTCGAACCCAACGTGTGGTTCGGGCCGGGGGTGACGGTGGCCGACCACGTCACGATCCACGCATTCTGCCACATCGCCGGTGCGCGGCTGGCCGAGGGCGTGGAAGTCGGCCCGTTCGCGCGGCTGCGCCCCGGCGCGGTGCTGGAAGAAAAGTCCAAGATCGGCAATTTCGTCGAGATGAAGGCGGCCACACTGGGCAAGGGCGCCAAGGCCAACCACCTGACGTATCTGGGCGATGCCGAAGTTGGCGCCGGTGCCAACATCGGCGCGGGCACGATCACCTGCAATTACGACGGTTACTTCAAGCACAAGACGATCATCGGCGAACGCGCGTTCATCGGATCGAACAGCGCGCTGATCGCCCCGGTGAAGATCGGCGCCGATGCGATCGTCGCGGCGGGCAGCGCGGTATCGCGCGACGTGGCCGACGGCGAACTGCGCATGGTCCGCGCCGAACAGTTGATCAAGCCGGGCTGGGCCGACCGGTTTCATGACGCGATGAAGAAGAAGAAGGCGGAGAAGCGGTGACGGCACGCGCCAAGAAGCGGGATCCGCGCTGATGCGGGAATTCATGCTGCTGATGCACGACGACACACTGTCGCCATCGGATGACAGCGCGTGGGAGGCCTATTTTTCTGCTCTGCGCGCCAGCGGCGTGTTCGATGGTGGAAGCTCCATCGGTGGCGGGCAGGCTGTTCGGAAAACCAATCCGGCGGGGCCAGTATCCCTTCATATCAATGGCTTTATCCGCCTGCGGGCCGACTCTGAAAGTGCGGCGATGAAGTGGGTGGAGAGCAACCCGGTCTTTCTCGCCGGCGGAACGGTGGAAGTGCGCGAGCTGTTGCGAGATTGACGATCCGCTTGACATGATATCATGATATGATATCAGTATATCACAATGACCCGCATCCTCGCTGACCTGCCCGATGAAGACATCCAGTGGCTTGATGCCCGCGCGGCCGCGCAGGGCAAATCGCGCGCCTCGGTGTTGCGTGAGGCTGTGGCGACCTACAAGGCGCAAAGCCCGGCGTCCGGGAACAATGACTGGATCGAGCGCGGCTTCGGCTATTGGGCGAACCGGGCCGACATCGGCGACGGTGTGGAATATCAGCGCGCCATCCGCGAGGATCGCAGGCCTTACGAAGATATTTGAGGCCCATGTCCGACCCGTTCTTCGATACCAATATCGTGATCGACTGGCTCAACCGCAAGTCACCCGCGAAAGCCGAACTGGCGCGCTATGCCCGCCACCGCATCAGCCGCATCGCGTGGACCGAAGTGCTGGCGGGCGAGCCGCTGGAAACGCGCGATCATGTCCGCGAATTAATCGCCCCGTTCGAAATCGTGGAAGTGGACGGGCGTATTGCGAGTGCGGCGGCAGACATCCGGTTCCGCAATCGAATGAAATTGCTGGACGCGCTGATTCTTGCCACTGCCCAAGTCAACGGGTCGATCCTGGTGACACGAAATACCAAGGATTTTCCCGCAGAGATGCCGGGCATCCGCGTACCTTATACTCTCTAAAAGAAAGCCCATCGTCTCATGTGCGGAATTATCGGCATCGTCGGCAAGGAACAGGTCGCGGACCGGCTGGTCGATGGCCTCAGGCGGATGGAATATCGCGGCTATGACAGCGCGGGCGTGTGCACCGTGGATAAAGGTCAGCTGGTGCGCCGCCGGGCCGAGGGCAAGCTCAACAATCTGGTGATCGAACTGGCGCGGCATCCCGCGCCCGGCACGATCGGCATTGCGCACACCCGCTGGGCGACGCACGGCGCGCCGACCACCAGCAACGCGCACCCGCACGCCACGGGCGAAGTCGCGCTGGTCCACAACGGCATCATCGAGAACTTCCGTAGCTTGCGCGAGGCGCTGACCGCGCGCGGCCGGACGTTCGAAAGCGAGACCGACACCGAAGTCGTGGCGCATCTGGTGTCCGAACAGGTCGAGGCCGGGGCCAGCCCGCAGGACGCGATTCGGGCGGTGCTGCCGCAGCTGCGCGGCGCGTTCGCGCTGGCCATCGCGTTCCGCCAGCATCCCGACCTGCTCATCGGCGCGCGGCTCGGCTCGCCGCTGGTGGTGGGCTACGGAGACGGAGAGACCTACCTTGGCTCCGACGCGCTCGCGCTCGCCCCGCTGACCCAGCGCATCGCCTATCTCGACGAAGGCGACTGGGTGGTCATCACCCGCGACGGCGCGCAGATCTTCGACATCGACAACAACCCGGTGACGCGCGAGATCACGCTGTCGGGCGTCTCTGCCGCTGCGATCGAGAAGGGCAACTACCGCCACTTCATGCAGAAGGAGATCTTCGAGCAGCCGACCGTGGTGGCGCAGACCTTGCGCAGCTACATTCGCCAGCTGGAACAAGTGGTTGCGTTGCCGCAGATGGACTTCGATCTTTCGACCATCAGCCGCGTCACGATCGTCGCGTGCGGCACCAGCTTCTATGCCGGGATGGTGGCCAAATACTGGTTCGAGCGGTTCGCGCGGCTGCCGGTAGACATCGATGTGGCCAGCGAGTTCCGCTATCGCGACCCTGTGCTGGAGCCGGGCGGCCTTGCGCTGTTCATCTCGCAGTCGGGCGAGACTGCCGATACGCTGGCGGCGTTGCGCCATGCCCGCGCGCAAGGTCAGAAGATCGCCGTGGTGGTCAACGTGCCGACCAGTTCGATGGCGCGCGAGGCCGATCTGCTGTTGCCGACGCACGCCGGGCCGGAAATCGGCGTCGCCTCGACCAAGGCGTTCACCTGCCAGCTGGCGGTGCTGGCCGCGCTGGCCGCGCACCTGGCGGTCAAGAAGGGCCGGATGAGCCGCGAGGAGGAGTGCGAGGTCGTCCGGCATCTGCTGGAAGCCCCGGCCGCGCTCAACGCCGCGCTGGCGCACGACGAGGAAATCGCCGCGATGGCCCACCTGATCGCGCCGGCGCGCGACGTGCTCTACCTCGGGCGCGGGCCGGACTATCCGCTGGCGCTGGAAGGCGCGCTGAAACTGAAGGAAATCAGCTACATCCATGCTGAAGGCTACGCCGCGGGCGAGATGAAGCACGGGCCGATCGCGCTGATCGACGAGGCGGTGCCGGTGATCGTGCTCGCGCCGTCGGGCCCGCTGTTCGAAAAGACCGTCAGCAACATGCAGGAAGTGCGCGCGCGTGGCGGCAAGATCGTGCTGGTGTCCGATGCCGAAGGGCTGGCCGAAGCGGGCGAGGGCTGCCTCGCCACGATCGAGATGCCGAAAGTCCACCCGCTGATCGCGCCGCTGGTCTATGCCGTTCCGGTGCAGCTGCTGGCCTATCACGTGGCGGTGGCCAAGGGCACCGATGTCGATCAGCCGCGCAATCTGGCCAAGAGCGTGACGGTGGAATAGCGTTGGTCTTGCGCTAGCTGTTGAAACCAGACGATTTTAGCGATTGCGGTGCGACGTTTGCTTTGACACGGATCGCGCCAGGCCGCAGAATTGGTTTCGGCGGGAACGATCTGGCCGGGACGAGGAGCGAGCAGCCATTCCACAGCGCACGGGGTCCGTCAGGGGCAACGTTCTAACGCGTCTCGACCTGATCGGCAGCCTGGCGGGCTGGCGGGCCGTGGTCGGCTGCGTGGTGATCGCCGCGACCGGGCTGGCCGTGCTGATCGCGATCCGCGCGCTGGTCGACTTGTGGGAGCCGGGCGCGGCGCCGTACGCCATGATCTATCCGATCATCTTCCTGGCCACGGCGGTGGGCCGCCTGCGCGCCGGGTTGCTGACCTGGGTGGTGTGCATGGTCTATTCGTCGCTGATCGTCATGCCATTGGGCCGGGCGGTTGTGGCAGAGGCCATTCCCACCGACCCGCGCACGGTCATCAATGCCTTGGTCGGCCTGTTCATGGTCATCGTCACCGAAGCCGCGCGCCGGCAGGCGGCCGAGCTGATCCGCGAGCGCGAGGCGCGGATCGCCGAACGCGACATGCTGCTGCGCGAAGTCGATCACCGGCTGAAGAACAATTTTGCGATGTTCGGCAGCCTGCTGTCGCTGCAGCAGCGCGAAGCGCGCAGCGACGAGGCGCGCGACATTCTGGCCCGCGCCACCGCCCGCCTGCACAGCCTGAGCCAGGCTTACGACCATTTGCGCTACGAACCCGGCAGCATCACCGTGCTCGATATTTCGGTTCTGCTGCAAGGGCTTGCCAGATCGCTGCGCGACGTGCTCGGATTGGACGGCAAGTTTTCGCTCGATGTCGAAGCCGGCCCCCGACTGATCGCGCGCGATCGCGCCTCGGCGCTGGCGCTGCTGGTCAACGAGCTGGTCACGAACGCCGCCAAGCACGCCTTTGCTGACCGCGAGGGTGGCGAAATCCGCATCGTGCTGGTCAGTCCGCATGCCGAATCGGCGGTAATCGAGATTGCCGACAACGGGATCGGCCTGCCGTCCGAATCGACCGGATCGGGGCAAGGGCGCAAACTGGTGGAAGTGCTGGCCCAGATGGCGGGCGGTACGCTGGCGGTGGACAGCGATGCGACCGGCACCAGCTACCGGATCGCCCTTGAAGCACTGCCCTGAACGGCACTTTGCGCGCCTCGTCGCAACCGGCCGCTTCCGACCGCTCAAATGAATGTGCTTTTGCGGTAAATCAGTTGGTGACGCTTACGTTTAAGCAAGGAATGACGGGTAGTGCCTGCGGAGTGAACTCGCGCGCATCCGGCACTTATCTTCCTCGTTCGCTGCCTATCCTGGCGGTGCTGGGGCTGACCGACCCGGTGGAGGGCGACTGGGGGCGCTTGCGCGCGCTGCAGGCGGTGCATCTCGCCAAAGTCACCGTACCGCGCCTGCTGGCACATCTTCTCGCCGCGCTGCTCGTCCTCGAGCTTTATCTCGGCAAGGTGCATATCGCCGTGCTGCTTGCGTGGCTGGCGCTGCTGGGCGGCGTGCTCTTTTACGGCGCGCGCTACGATCGCACGCTGGGGGATGCCGACCGGCGCAGGGTCAGCTTGCGCGAAGTGCACAACCAGACGCTCGGCGCGGCCTTCACCGCACTGGTCTGGCTGGTCCCCGTGCTGGGGTTCAGTCTGTACGGGTCCGCCGTCGACCGGGTGATGCTGTGGACGATCGTGGCCATGCTGATGTCGGGCATGGCGATCGTCCTGGCCGCCGCACCGTTCGCCACGATCGTGTTCAGCACGATCATCGCGCTGGCCAGCATCGTCAGCTTCATCCTTGCCGGGCAGGCCCAGATTGCCGCCACCATCGTGGTGTTCACGATGATCATCGGGCTGGGCACGATCGAAACCGCGCGGGTGTTCCTGTCCGCCAAGATTTCCGAGGCCGGCTTGGCCGAAAAGAGCGAGGTCGTCTCGCTGTTGCTGCGCGAGTTCGAGGAAGGCGAGGCCGACTGGCTGTGGCAGGTCGACCAGTCGCGCCGCGTGCGCAGTGTCAGCCCGCGCTTTGCGTTCGCGCTGGGCATGGATCCCGAAGACATCGAAGGCATGCCGGTGATCCAGCTGATCGCGGGCGCTTCGTGGGACACCGGCCACTTCCATTCCAGCCTGCACGACCTGGCCGAGAAGCTGAAGCGGCGCGAAAGCTTTTCCAACATGCTGGTGCGTGTAGTCATCGGCGGCGCGCATCGCTGGTGGGAACTGTCCGCTTCGCCCCGGCTCGACGAAAACGGCACGTTCGACGGTTTTCGCGGCGTGGGTTCGGACGTGACCGAACAGCGCGAGAGCGCCGACAAGATTTCCTACCTCGCCCGCTACGACACGCTGACCGGCCTGCCCAACCGCCTGATGCTCAACGAAACGCTGGGCGATGCGATGGGCTATGCCGATAAATGGCGCACCCGCTGCGCGTTCCTGATGATCGACCTCGACCGGTTCAAGGCGGTCAACGATACGCTGGGCCACCAGGTGGGCGACCAGCTGCTGGCGCTGGTTTCGGAACGCCTGCGCGCGGTGATGCGGCAGAACGAGCTGTGCGGCAGGCTCGGCGGCGATGAATTCGCCATCGTCATCCGCGATGCGACGCCATCGGAACGGATCGAGGAACTGGCGAGCGCGGTGATCGCCACGCTGTCGCGCCCTTACGAGGTGGAGCATCACACGCTCTATGTCGGGGCGAGCGTGGGATCGGCTGTGGCCCCGCGCGACGGCACGACCGTGGAAACGCTGATCCGCAACGCCGACTTGGCGCTCTATCGTGCCAAGGATGAGGGCGGTGGTCAGCACTTCGCCTATGAGCCCGCGCTCCATGCCCATGCCGAAGAGCGGCGCCAGCTCGAATTCTCGCTGCGCCACGCGCTGGAACGCAACGAATTCTCGCTGGCGTTCCAGCCGGTGGTCGATGCCATCGGCGAGCAGGTGCTCAGCTTCGAGGCGCTGCTGCGCTGGAACAGCCGCGAGCATGGCTTCGTCAGCCCCGCCAAGTTCATCCCGCTGGCGGAGGATACCCGCCTGATCGTGCCGATCGGCGAATGGGTGCTTCGCCAGGCCTGCCGCGAGGCGATGGCGTGGCCCGCCCATATCAAGATCGCGGTCAACGTGTCTGGCGAACAACTGCTCGACCCCAACTTCGCCGCCACCGTGGTCGAGGCGCTGTCCGCCACCGGAATGCCGCCGCACCGGCTGGAGATCGAGGTGACCGAAAGCATCTTCGTGCGCGACGGCACCGCGGCGCAGGCCACGCTGGAACATATCATGGCGCTGGGCTGCGGCGTGGCGCTCGACGATTTCGGGACCGGCTATTCCTCGCTCGGCTACTTGCGCAAGATGCGGTTCTCGACGATCAAAGTCGACCGCAGCTTCGTCAAGGGCGCGGCGATTGCCAATGCCGAAAGCCTGGCGATCATCCGCGCGGTGGTGGCGATGGCCGACAGCCTCGAGATGTCGACCACGGCCGAGGGTGTGGAGAACGAGAGCGAACTGGAAGTGGTGCGCCGCCTGGGCTGCAAGAAGATCCAGGGATACTATTTCGGCCGGCCGATGCCCGCCGCCGACGCCCGCGCGCTGTTCGGCATCGTACCCGAACCGTCAGCCGAAGCGATCCAGCAACGCACGCTGCGGTTCCGCACCAGCAACTGAACGCGGGCTTTCTGTTTCAGCCTGGCTGAAACATCCAGCCGTGAGGCTGGGCAATAACCAGCATTACGCCCCGACCAGCGCGCGCACCGCGCCTTCGAACAGCGCGCGCCCGTCGATGCCGCCTTGCGCGGCCTCGATCATCCGTTCGGGGTGCGGCATCATGCCCAGCACGTTGCCCGCCTCGTTGAGAATGCCGGCGATGTCGCGCGCCGATCCGTTGACCGGTTCGGCGTAGCGGAAAGCCACGCGGCCTTCGCCCTCGATCCGGTCGAGCGTGGCCGCGTCGGCGAAATAGTTGCCGTCGTGGTGCGCCACCGGGATCACGATGCGCTGGTCCGCGGCATAGCCGGCGGTGAACAGCGACTGGTTGTTTTCAACCACCAGCGGCACCTCGCGGCAGACGAAGCGGATGCCGGCATTGCGCATCAGCGCGCCGGGCAGCAGCCCCGCTTCGGTCAGCACCTGGAACCCGTTGCACACGCCCAGCACCGCCACGCCGCATTCCGCCGCGCGGACCACCGCCTGCATGATCGGCGATCGCGCGGCCATCGCGCCCGACCGCAGGTAGTCGCCATAGGAAAACCCGCCGGGCAGCGCGATAAAGTCCAGGCCTTCGGGCAGTTCGGCATCGCCATGCCACACCCGATGCGGCGCGATGCCTGAAACCTGCTCGATCGCCACCGCCATGTCGCGGTCGCAGTTCGATCCGGGGAAGGTGATGACGGCAGCACGGAACGCCATGGGCTAGACCTTCTCGATCCGGTAGTTCTCGATCACCATGTTGGCGAGCAGCTTGCGGCACATCTCGTCGATCGCGGCGTCGCTGGTGTCGTCGGCCAGGTCCAGCTCGATCAGCCGCCCGGCGCGAACATCGTTGACCCCGCCAAACCCCAGCCCGGCCAGCGCGTGCTGGATGGCCCGGCCCTGCGGATCGAGCACGCCGTTCTTGAGCGTGACGTTTACGCGAACTTTCATGGTACGCGGACTTTCATACGATCGTGGCCGTGGCCGCGAAGCGGTGGGACTCGCCCGCGCCTATGCCCACCGTGGCCGCGAAGGGCAAGGTGGCGGGTGATGCCCACGGCGCAGAAATCGGATGGCGGTGGCAGGAACGGGCGCTTTGCAGGAACAAGGATCGGGCCCTGTGCGTATTTGTCTCGGCCTGCACCCACGTGCTAGCGATTGGGGAATGATCCGGGTGACACGCGTAACGGGCAATCGATGCTGAACTTTCTGTCCGGCGGCGGCGCCATGGCCGACACGATTCTTGCGCATGACTGGTCCGATACCTCGATCGGCCCGCCGGCGGACTGGCCGGCGGTGCTCAAGTCCACGGTCGGTTCGATGCTGGCCTCGCGGTTTCCCCAGTGCCTGATGTGGGGCCCCGATCTGCTGACGATTCCCAACGCCGCCTACCGCCCGCTGATGGGCGGCAAGCCGCTGGGGCTGGGCCTGCCCTTGCGCGAAGTGTGGGGCGAAATCTGGGACGATGTCGGCCCGATCGCGCAGCGGGCACTCGCGGGTGAAGCCACGTTTTTGGAGGATATGGAACTGACCGTGGAACGCGGCAAAGGGCCCGAGCAGGCGTGGTTCACGTTCTGCTACAGCCCGATCCGCGATGAATGGGGCCATGTCGTGGGCATGATGGACACGGTGATCGAAACGACCGGCACGGTGCTGGCCGAACGGCGCGTGCGCATCGCCAACCACGAACTGGCGCACCGCATGAAGAACACGCTGGCGGTGTTCCAGGCGATCGCCAGCCAGACGCTGGCGTCGGACCTGCCGCGCGAGGAAATGCGCACTCGGCTGGATCAGCGGCTCGCCGCGCTGGGGGCGGCACACACCACGCTGGCGGGTACGTCGCACAGCGCGGCGCTGGTGTCGGACATCGTCCGGCAGGCGATGCTGCCGCTGGTGGACGATGCCGCCACGATCGAGATGGATGGACCCGAAACGCTGCTGGCGAGCCGACAGGCGCTGTCGCTGGCGCTCGGCGTGCACGAACTGGCGACCAACGCGATCAAGTACGGCGCGCTGTCACAGCCCGGCGGCACGGTGCAGGTGCGCTGGGCAGGCGGGCAGGCAGACAACGATGACCTGGCCTTCGAATGGCGCGAACAGGGCGGGCCGCCAGTGGTCGAACCCGGACGGCGCGGGTTCGGTTCACGGCTGATCGAGCGGGTGATGGCCGCCGATTTCCAGGGCAAGGCCGCGCTGGAGTTCGCGCCCGGCGGCGTGCAGTTCCGCCTCGCCGGACGACGCCTGCCGCCCGAGATCTAGCGCCAGCTCAGCGCGTGTAGATCGCGCGCAGCCTGGCGATGTCGGCCGGGGTCACGCCGGCTTCGGCCTGGAGGTAGCCCTCGACCGAGCCCCAATGCTGGTCGATCTCGGCGAACGCATCGAGCAGGAACGCGCGGCCATTGGCATCCATCAGCGGCTGCGGTTTGGCCGCAGCCGGGTTCTGCTGGTAACGGGCGAACATCTGCGCCGCCATGTTGCCGGGGAACGCCGCCGGATCGATCTTCGGCATCTCGAATTCGGGACGGCGCAGCGCGGTCGACAGGTGATAGTCCTTCAGGATCACGTCGCGCGGGGTGCCCAGCACCGACAGGATCATCGCAGTGGTGAAGCCGGTGCGGTCCTGCCCCGCCGAACAGTTGTATTCAATCGCGCCGTCGTTCCGCTTCAGCAGGTCGAACACCAGCCGCATCTGCGGGGCGAGCAGCTTGGGAAACGCACGGTAGATGTCGCCGCCGTTGTGCATCGGGCCGGTGCCCATCAGGCTGGCCATGCGATAGCCGACCGCCGCGTACGGCACGCCGTCGATCCGCGTCGGCGCGATCGCGCGCTCCTCGTCAGACCGCAGATCGACCAGATGGTGCAGCCCCAGCGTGCCGATCAGCGTGAGATCGCCATCGCTGAGCAGCGGCGACGCGCCCGAGCGATAGATCCGGCCCCACGCGACATGCTTGCCATCCGCCGCCGGATAGCCGCCGATGTCGCGGAAGTTTGAGCCCTGCGCGAGCGGGATCACGCGTTCGACGGCGTGGACAAGGTGGCCGTCGGCGCGGTTGCGCAGCACGAACGTGGCGCGCGTTCCGGCGGGCACCGCCACCGTTTCGTGCCCATCGCGGTCGTTGGCGGAAACCAGCGCGGCCTTGGCGGGCGCTTCATCGTCCAGCCCGGCGCGATAGAGATCGACCGCCTGCGCGCCGGTCCAGCGGACCTCGACCATGTCGGCGGACGTGCGCTCGACCGTGGCGTCCTGCGCCAGCGCGGCGGGGCTGATCGCCAGCAGGGCGGCGGCCCACAGAAATTTCACAACCGTCCGGTTCATCGCATGCACTCCGCAGACATCGCGCGGAACCTGCCACGCCGGAGCTGGCGATGCCACAGGTTTGGGACACTGCGGTGACGGTTGGGGCCGGTGACGGTCGGGATCGGCGGCTGTCGGGGCGATGACGTTTGACTGATCCACCCAACGCCCGCTCGTGTCGAGCGAGCCAGGGTAAAGTCATGTTGATCCAAGTGCAGCGAAGCGTCGCAAGCCGCCCTGCATTCAATGCGGCGCAGGCGCGCCCTCGGGCAGCACCACGATCTGCACCGCCTTGCCCGGCGCGAGGTAGCGTTTGGCCAGCGCCTGCAGGTCCGCCGGGGTCATCGCCTGCAACCGCGCACGGGCTTGCCGGTAGCGGTCGATGCGATCGGCCTGCGTCTGCGCGCGCGACACCAGCGACAGCCAGCCGCTGTTGGATTTCAGCGCATTGTCCAGCCGTTCGAGCATCGGCGCGCGCGCGCGGTCCAGGATGTCGGCGTCGACCGGCGCGGCGACCAGCCCGGCCATCGTCGCATCGAGCGCGTCGTGCGTCGCGGCGATGTCGGTCACATCGACCGTCGCCTGCACGCTGAACGTGCCATACCCGCGCCAGACGTGGCTGGGGGCGCTGCTGGCGCCGGGCGAATAGCTTTTGCCCAGCTTCTCGCGCACCGTGTCGAGCACTTCGATCGCCGTGACCTGCTCCAGCAGTTCGAGCGCCAGTGTCTCCACCGGATCGGCATCGTCGCGCGTCGGCCAGACATAGCGGATCAGCGCCTGATGCGGATCGCCGGTGTGGCGCACCAGGGCCAGCCCGCGTGCGGGGGTGAAGCCGCGCTCGCGTTCGGCGGTGTAGGCGCGGAAATCGGGTTCGCGCGGGGGCAGCGCGCCCAGCGTCCGGCCGACCAGCGCGATCGCCTGCGCCTCGTCCAGATCGCCGACCAGCCCGATCTCGATCGCGCCATGTGCCAGCCGGTCTGCGATCACCGTCTTCAGTTTGGCAAACGTCAGCGCCTGGTAATCTGACGGCTTCTGGTAGGTGAAGCGCGGGTCGTCGGCGGACAGGATCCCGCCGATCGCCGCGCCCAGCGCGCTGCCCGGCGCGGACTTAATCCGCAGAAAGAAGTTGGCGGCGTTGAGCTTGTAGATCTCCTCGCCCTCGGGCCGGTAGCCGGGGTCGCTGATCCCGGCGGCGAGCAGTTGCAGCTCCAGTTCCAGATCGCGCGGGGTGGTGATCGCACCGGCGGAGAACACATCGCCGTTCACGCGCAAGTCGCCGCCGACGATGCGGCCTGCCAGCAGCGATTGCAGCTCGTCCTGGCTGTGCTTGCCCAGCCCGCCAGCGCCCAGCGACTGGACCAGTTCGGTCGCCAGCGGATCGGCGCGGGTGTCGAGCATCTCGCCGCCGTCGAGCGCAAGGCTCACCTGGATGCGGCTGGCCTCCAGCGCGGTGCGCTTCAGGTTCAGCCGCACGCCGTTGGCAAAGCGCACCTCGCGGATGCCGAGCGCAGGCTCGACCGTGTCGGCCACCACTGTGCCCGGCGGGCCGAAATCGGTGTAGCCGAACGCCGTTGCCGGGGCGGGCGAGGTATCGATCCCGCCCTTGCGCGCAGCCTTGTCGAACACGCTGCGCAAGGCTTTCGCGCCGCCCACCGGCGCCCGGCGACCCTGGAAGCGCAGCAGCGCATGGTCGAGCGGCAGCGCCTCGCTCTTCAACGCAGCGAGCACGGCGGCGGGGGTGATGGCGGGCTCGAACGCGGTGAACCGCTCCAGCGCGGCTTGCGGATGCGTCGGCACTTCATCGTCGCGCAACAGCGCCAGCGCCGCGCCCACCAGCGCGCCGTTGCTGCGCGTATCGGCAGATGCGGCGGCGTTGACCAGCCCGGTGCGGATGTTGGCGACCTGCTCGGCCACTTCGGCGGGGGTGAACCCGTCGCGGATCGCGCGCGCGTAGTCGAGCGTGGCGACGGACAGCCCGCGCTGCCATTTGCCGTCGACCGTATCGATCACGAGGTTGGTGGTCCGCCCGATCTTGAAGACTGCGCCGGTGCCGAACCCGGCGCCCCGGAACGGGGGATCGACCACGCGGCTCATCCGCTGGAACCGGCGGTTGACGATGCCGTAGCCGATCGCGCGCAGCAGGTTGAGGCGGCGATTGGCGGCTGTATCGGGTTCATCGAGCCACCGGCCATGCCGTGAGGCGGTGACGCGCTCGGACAGCGCCGGGTCGAGCCACACGTCGGTCGCGCCCTTGCGGTGCGGCTCGACCCGGCCCTCGTCGGGGCGGGGCACCAGCGGTGCGGGCTGCCAATCGGCGAAGTGCGCGCGAATTGCCTGTTCGGCCGCGTCCGCGTCGATATCGCCGATCACGATCACCGTGGCGTTGGCGGGCACGTATTCGCGGCGCCAGAACGTGCGCAAGGCGTCGGCGGTGGCGCCACCGACGGTCGAAGCGATGCCGATCGGCAGGCGCTGCGGATAGGTCGCGGCCGGGTAGAGGAAGGCCAACTGATCCTTGAGGCTGTTGAACTGGTAGCCTTGCGCATCGCGCATTTCGGACAGCACCACGCCGCGCTCGCGATCGACCGCTGCGGAATCGAACTTGAGCTCGCTGGCGGTCTCGCGAAACAGCATCAGCGCCGTGTCGAGCAGCTTCGGGTCGGCGCGGGGCAGATCGAGCTGGTAGGTGGTCTGCTCGAACGAGGTCTGTGCGTTGGTGTCCGCGCCGAACGCCAGCCCGTCACGCTCGAGCAGCTTGACCATCTCGCCTTCGGGCACGTGGGTGCTGCCGTTGAACGCCATGTGCTCGACATAATGGGCAAAGCCGCGCTCGGCGGGCGTTTCGTCGAGCGAGCCGGCGCCGATCTCCATGCGCAATTGCACCGTGCCCGCAGGCTGCGCGTTGTGGCGCACGATGAAGCGCATCCCGTTGTCGAGCTTGCCAAAACGGAACGCCGGGTCGGGCGCGAGGTCGCTTTGCTGGAACGCCCAGTCGGGCTTGGGGGCGGGCGGCGTCGCAAGGTGCCCCGGCAGTGCGGCGCAACCGGTGACGAGCAACAGGGCAACGGCAGGGAACAGGCGGCGGAGCAGCATTGCGACCCTGTTGGCGCAAGGCGGGGCGATGGGCAACCGTTGCGAATTCCGTGCGTCGCCCACTAAGCTTAGCTGCGTCCCCGCGAAGGCGGGGACCTCAGGCCGCGATGCGCCACATTTGCATGAGGTCCCCGCCTTCGCGGGGACGCACTGATGCTTGGTCCGCCCTACTTCTTGGAGCGCAGCTTGCGGTGGTGGTTGAGGTCGGCGACTTCGCTTGGCCCGGCATCGTCCTGCAGCAGGCCCAGCCGGCGCGCGACTTCCTGGTAGGCTTCCTCTTCGCCGCCCAGATCGCGACGGAAGCGGTCCTTGTCGAGCTTTTCGCCGGTGGTCATGTCCCACAGGCGGCAGCCATCGGGGCTGATCTCGTCGGCCAGGATCACGCGCGCATAGTCGCCGTCCCAGATGCGTCCGAACTCGAGCTTGAAGTCGACCAGCCGGATGTTGACCGCCGCGAACATCCCGCACAGGAAATCGTTCACCCGGATCGCCATCGACGAGATGTCCTGCATCTCCTCGTTGTTGGCCCAGCCGAAGCAGGCGATGTGCTCTTCCGCGATCAGCGGATCGCCCAGCGCATCGTCCTTGTAGTAGTATTCGATCAGGGTGTGCGGCAGCGGTTCGCCTTCCTCGATGCCCAGGCGCTTGGTCAGCGATCCGGCGGCGACGTTGCGCACCACGACTTCGATCGGGATGATCTCGACCTGCCGGACCAGCTGCTCGCGCATGTTCAGGCGGCGGATGAAGTGCGTGGGGATGCCGATGTGCGACAGGCGGGTGAACACATATTCGCTGATGCGGTTGTTGATCACGCCCTTGCCGTTGATCGTCCCGCGCTTCTGCGCGTTGAACGCGGTGGCATCGTCCTTGAAGTACTGTATGATCGTGCCCGGCTCTGGGCCCTCATAGAGAATCTTGGCCTTGCCTTCGTAAATCTGGCGGCGACGCGACATCACATGCACTTCCTTGTCACACGCCGGGGAGGGGCACCGGCGCTAAATCAAAAACCCCGGCAGACGAGGAGTCGCGTGGCGACTGCTTCGCTTGGGCCGGGGAGTCCCTTGGGCCCATAAGCGAAAACGCGCGGTCGCGCAATCAAAGCGGGCGGCTTTGCGTCCGGGCCATGCCACATCGACCGGACCGATGGCGATTGTGGCCGGCCCGCGCTGCGGCTAGGACATCGCCGATGGCCCCGTCCGACCGATCGAAACTTCCACCCACGATGCTGTCGACGCTGCAATCGAATGGCGATCCGCAGATACGATCGCGCGGCATCCCCCGGCGCACGCTGGCCGACAGTTACCACCAGCTGCTGCGCACCACCTGGCCCCGGCTGATCGGGCTGCTGGTGCTGGTGTTTCTGGTGTCCAACCTGGTGTTCGCGGGCACGCTCGTGCTCGATCCGGACGGGGTGGAACTGGCGCAAGGCCCGCATATCGAAAGCCTGTACTGGCGGCTGTTCTTCTTCAGCGTCGATACCGTCGCGACCATCGGCTATGGCAACATGTACCCGGTCTCGCTGTACGCCAACATCGTCGTGCTGGTGGAGATCGTGTTCGGGATCATGTTCGTGGCGTTGGCCACGGGGATCGCGTTTGCCCGATTTTCCCGTCCGACCGCGCGCATCCTGTTCTCGCGGACGATGGTGGTCCAGCACATCGACGGCAAGCCGGTGCTGATGTTCCGTACCGCCAACCAGCGCCACAACCTGATCTTCGAGGCCGGAATCACCGCCTCGGTCCTGCGCGACGAGGAGCTGGCCGGGCGGATATTCCGGCGCTTCCGCGACCTGTCGCTGGTGCGCGATGCCAACCCGATCTTCGCGCTGACATGGACGGTGATGCATGTGATCGATGGCGACAGCCCGCTGGCCGACTGGGTCGCCAACGGTTGCGCGCCGACCGATGCGGAGATCGTGGTGGTGCTGCACGGCACCGACAACCATTCGGGCCAGACGATCCACGCCCGCTGGGCTTATGCCGCCAATGACGTCGTATGGGGTGCGCGGTTTGCCGACATCATCCAGCGCGACGATGCCGGCCACCGCATCATCGACTACGACCGGTTCCACGATACCGAGCCGGTGGCCGCAACCTGACCGCACCAACCGCACGCACCAACCGCACGCACCAACAGGGGGATATTTCGCACAATGGGCCGCATCGACCCGTTCATCCTGATCATGCTGGCCACCGTCGCGGTCGCCAGCCTGCTGCCCGCCAGCGGCGCGGCGGCGGCGGTGCTCGACGTGGTGACGACGCTCGCCATCGCGCTGCTGTTCTTCCTCCACGGCGTGCGGCTGAAGCGCGAGGCGCTGGTCAACGCGGTGGCCGACTGGCGCGTGCACCTGCTCATCCTGGCCTGCACGTTCGTGTTGTTCCCGCTGCTGGGCGTGGCGCTGCACGCGGCACTGCCGGGACTGCTGCCCGCGCCGCTGTGGACCGGGATCCTGTTCCTGTGCGCGCTGCCCTCGACCGTGCAGTCGTCGATCGCGTTCACCTCGATCGCGCGCGGCAACGTCGCGATCGCGTTATGCGCGGCGGCGTTTTCGAACCTGCTGGGGGTGTTCATCACGCCGCTGCTGGCGGGGCTGATCCTGGGTACGCAGGGCGGGGCCTCGTTCGCGCAAGTCGGCAAGATCGCCAGCGAGCTGCTGCTGCCGTTCCTGGTCGGCCACGCGCTGCGGCCGTGGCTGGGCGACTGGGCCGAACGCAACAAGACGCTGCTGATGTTCACCGATCGCGGCACGATCGTGCTGGCGGTCTACGGCTCGTTCTCGGCATCGATCACCCAAGGGCTGTGGCACCGCGTCGCGCCCGCGCAGCTGGCGGTGCTGCTGGCGATCTGCCTGGTGCTGCTTGCGGCGGTGCTGGGGCTGACCACGCTGGTTGCGCGCCTGCTGGGCTATGACAAGGCGGCAGAGATCGCGATCGTGTTCGTCGGCTCGAAAAAGTCGCTGGCGAGCGGCGTGCCCATGGCCAAAATCCTGTTCCCCCCGGCGGTGGCGGGCGCGGTGATGCTGCCGATCATGATGTTCCACCAGGCGCAGCTGATGGCCTGCGCCCGCATCGCGCGCACTTATGCGCAACGGACGGAGGACGAGTGAACGCGCGCCTGTCGCCTTGCGATCCGGATTGCGCTAGGGGGCTGCAGATGATCGCAATTGTAACCGGATCGCGGTGATGGACGCCGCGCAGCAGGTCCACGAGCAGTTCCTTGCCGCATTGGACGGCGGGACGCTGCGGCGCCGCTCAAATCTGGGGCTGGCGGACGTGGGGCTTGCGCCGGCACGCGCCGCCGCGTTGTTCCACAGCCAGATGACCAGCCGCCAGATGGACCGCCTGTCGCGCACGCTGCAGGGCCGGGGCGAGGGGTTCTACACCATCGGCAGTTCGGGCCACGAAGGCAACGCCACGCTGGCCGAGGCGCTGCGCATCGACGACATCGCGTTCCTCCACTACCGCGACGCCGCGTTCCAGCTGCACCGCGCGGGCCGCGTCCCGGGCGAGAACCCGACGTGGGACATGCTGCTGAGCTTCGCCGCGTCGGCCGAAGACCCGATCTCGGGCGGGCGGCACAAGGTGCTCGGCTCAAAGTCGCTGATGATCCCGCCGCAGACCAGCACGATCGCCAGCCACTTGCCCAAGGCGGTGGGCGCGGCGTTTTCGATCGGCATCGCTCGGCGCATCGGCGTGACCGACACCCCGCTCAGCCCCGATGGCGTGGTGCTGGCCAGCTTCGGCGATGCCTCGGCCAACCATTCGACCGCGCTGGGTGCGTTCAACACCGCCGCGTGGGCCGCGTTCCAGGGCACGCCGATGCCGATCGTGTTCCTGTGCGAAGACAACGGCATCGGCATTTCCACGCGCACGCCGACCGGATGGATAGAGGCCAACTTTTCGAACCGCGCGGGCCTGCACTACATCGCCTGCGACGGCTGCGACCTGGTCGATGCGTGGCGCGGCGCGGCCGAGGCGGTCGAGTTCGCTCGGGTCAGGCGCAAGCCGGTGTTCCTGCACATGAAGACCGTGCGGCTTTACGGCCACGCCGGTTCGGACGCGCAAGGCGTGTACCTCAGCCGCGAACACATCCGCCGCGACGAGGCGCGCGACCCGCTGCTCGCCAGCGCGGCGCTGCTGATCGAGGAAGGCGTGATGACTGCCGCGCAAATCCGCGAGGCTTACGACACGATCGAGGCGACGCTGGCGCGGCAGGCCGAACTGGCGATCCACCGACCCAAGCTGGAAACCGCAGAAGCGGTCATGGCCAGCATCGTTCCGCCCAAACGCAACCTGCCCGCCCGTCCGATGCCAACGCCGGCCCAACGCGCCGCGCTGTTCGCCAGCGACGCGGCGCAGATCGACAAGCCTCAGCACATGGCGCGCCTCATCAGCTGGGCGCTGGCGGACCTGCTGCTGGCACACCCCAACGCGATCGTCTGCGGCGAGGATGTCGGCCCCAAGGGCGGGGTCTACAACGCCACCGCCAAGCTGCACCAGCGGTTCGGATCGGCGCGGGTGATCAACACGCTGCTCGACGAACAATCGATCCTCGGGCTGGCGATCGGCGCGGCGCACAACGGGCTGCTGCCGATCCCCGAGATCCAGTTCCTCGCCTATGTCCACAATGCCGAGGACCAGATCCGCGGCGAGGCGGCGACGCTGTCGTTCTTTTCCAATGGCGCATTCACCAACCCCATGGTCGTGCGGATCGCCGGGCTGCCCTACCAGAAGGGTTTCGGCGGGCATTTCCACAACGACAACAGCCTTGCCGTCTTCCGCGACATCCCCGGCGTGGTGCTGGCGGTGCCCTCCAACGGGCGCGACGCGGTGGCGATGCTGCGCGAATGCGTGCGGCTGGCGGACGAGGAACAGCGCGTGGTCGTGTTCGTCGAACCGATCGCGCTGTACATGACCCGCGACCTCCATGCCGAAGGCGACGGGCAGTGGACCAGTGCGTATCAGGCGCCGGGCGCGGGTGCCATTCGACTGGGCGAGATCGGCCAGCATGGCGCGGGCACCGATCTGGCCATCGTCACTTACGGCAACGGCGTGTTCTATTCGCGGCAGGCCGAAAAGCTGCTCGCCGAACAGGGCGTGGCCGCGCGGGTCATCGACTTGCGCTGGCTCGCCCCGCTGGCCGAAGACGCGCTGCTGGCGGCGGCGGCCCCGTGCGACCGCGTGCTGATCGTCGACGAATGCCGGGTGACCGGCTCGCAAAGCGAAGCACTGATGGCGCTGTTCGCGACCCGCGCGCCGGGCAAGCGCGTGGCGCGGATCGCGGCGACCGACAGCTTCATCCCGCTCGCCCGCGCCGCGACGCTGACGCTGCCGAGCCGCGATTCGATTGTCGCGGCGGCGCTGGAGCTGGTGAGTGGGTAAATCTTGTTCCGTCCTTCCAGCATCCCGCCTAACCCCGCTCATCCTGAGCCTGTTGAAGGATGTAGGCCGCATCCCGACGGTCGCGAGCATGCTTCGACAAGCTCAGCATGAGCGGGGTGGGGTGATATCGGGCGGGGGCGACATGACCCGGGAACCCGTCCTCGTCGTCTGCCCCGGGCGCGGCACGTACAACGCGACCGAACTGGGATACCTTGCCCGCCACCACGCCGGTCGTCCCGAACTGGCCGCGTTCGACGCCTTTCGCGCCGCCAACGGCACGCCGACGCTCACCGAACTCGATGGCGCGGCCACCTTCCAGCCCGCGCTCCACTTGCGCGGCGATGTCGCGGCGCCGCTGATCTACGCCGCGTCGTACCTCGATTTCCTCGCCCTCGACACCGAGCGGTTCGAGGTGGTCGCGGTCACCGGCAATTCGATGGGCTGGTACACCGCGCTCGCCTGCGCCGGGGCGGTTTCAGGCGAGCAGGGCTTTGCCATTGCCGATGCCATGGGCATGAATTCGCAGCGCCACGAACCCGGCGGGCAGGCGGTGCTGGTACTGGCGGGCGAGGACTGGCGCGTCGATCCGGGATTGCGCGAAGCCGTCGATGCCGCGCTTCTCCGCCACGGGGCGTTCCGCTCGATCGAGCTGGGCGGGATGCTGGTGGTGGCGGGCGCGCCCGCCGCGCTCGACGCTGCGCTGGCCGACCTGCCGCCGCTATCCCGACCGCCGCTGCGGCTGGCGGGGCACGGGCCCTTCCACACCCCGCTGATGGCGGCGAGTGCGCAAGCCGCGCGCGCAAGCCTGCCTGCATCGTGGTTTGGCCAGCCACATGTCCCGCTGATCGACGGGCGCGGCGCGATCTGGCGGCCCTGTGCCACCGATCCGGGCGTGCTGTGGGACTATACGTTCGGCGCGCAGATCCTTTCGACCTACGATTTCACATGCGCGCTGACCGTGGCGATCCGCGAGTTCGCGCCGTCGCGCGTGGTCCTGCTCGGCCCGGGCGAAACGCTGGGCGGCGCCGTCGGGCAGACGCTCGTGGCGATGGACTGGCAGGGCATGGCCGACAAGGCCGCCTTTGCCGCCCGCGCGGCGCACGACCCGTTCCTGGTCGCGCTGGGACGGGCCGCGCAGCGCGCCATCGTCGCGCGCTAGCGAAAGCCCGGCATTGCGGCTAGGTAGCGCTGCGCAACGTTGGGGGAACGACGGACGTGGTGGGAGCGAAGCGGGTCATCCCGGTCACGATGTTCGATGTGGCCGACGCGGCGGGCGTTAACCAGTCGACCGTGTCGCGCGCGCTGGCGGGCGATACTTCCATCTCGCAAGCCACGCGCTTGCGCATTGCCGATGCGGCGGAGCGGCTGGGCTATGTCGCCAACCAGAATGCGGTGCGGCTGCGCACCGGGCGCACCGGCACGCTGGCGGTGGTGGTGGTGTGCCGCGCCGAGGAAGGATCGCGCGACATCAACCCGTTCTACTTCGCGCTGCTCGGATCGGTGTGCGCGGCGGCGTCGGCCAAGGGTTACGAGACGTTGGTGTCATTCCACGACGGGCCGGGTCCGGCCACGGCGCGCTATGTCGAGCGCGGGCAGGCCGACGGGCTGATCGTGATCGGCACGACCGAGAACCGCGCTGCGTGGTCCGAATTCCGCCAGCGCGCCGATGGCGGCGTGCCGACGATCTGCTGGGGCTCGCCGTTCGACGAGCTGGAATGGGTGCGGTCGGACAATGCCAGCGGGGCGCGGCTGGCGACCGAACACCTCATCGCGCAAGGCTATCGCCGCATCGCCTGCGTCGGCTCGCACGTTTCGCCGCAGCGCCAGTTTACCGAGCGGTACGAGGGCTTTGTCGCTGCGATGCGCGATGCCGGGCTGGAGCCCGCGTTCCAGTCGATCGAGGAAGGCCTGCCGCGCGAGGAACAGGGGCGTCGTGCGGCGGCGGCGCTGGTCGAAGGCGGCACGGCGTTCGACGCGATCTACGTGGTGTGCGACCTGATCGCGCTGGGCGTGCTGGATGAACTGCGCCGCCGCGACATCGCGGTACCGGGCCGGGTGGGGGTGGCCGGGTTCGACGGCATCCGCCACGGCGCGCACGCCTCGCCGCCGCTGACGACGGTGGAACCCGCGTTCAGCGAGGCGGGTGACATGCTGGTCGACGGGCTGCTGCAGATCCTGCAAGGGCAATCGCCCGGGCGGCAGCGCGTGCCGGTGGCGCTGATCGTGCGCGGCAGCAGCCTGCGCATGGGTGTCGCGGCGGTCGCCTCGACCGTAGCCTGAAGTAACCGGCGCAAGGCGCCGCGCGGCGATCGGACGACAGCCCCGAAGCACCGCAGTTGCGCCGGTGTATTGCGGGCCGGTGCGATGCGCGCCGACTGCGCCCTTTCTGCCACATTCCCAAGATTGCGGATTTCCTGTAGGGGCCGCTGGCGTTTTCGACCGTCGGATCGGTTCAGCCGGGGTTTATCCCCGATGGCCGATGGGGCGGCAACGTCATGAAGATGTCGTGCAAGGCGGCGATGGTGGCCCGGTTCGTAGGGATCCGGACTGGGGTAATCCATCGGTGCTGGCGTCTCATGCGGGAACACAGGACGGGTTGATTGAACCAGGGCCAAGTTGCACGCGCCAGGCTAGATCCCGGCGACCGCGATGCATCGGGTCCGCGCCACGGCGCGGGCGCGCGCCTGTTCGCGCGTGGTGAGCGCGCGTTGTCCGACCGCCGCCTGCTGCTGTCGATCCACGACGTCGGGCCGCGTTTCGAAAGCGCGGTCGATCAGTTGCGTGACCGGCTGTCGCGCCATGCGCCTGCGGGCAAGCTGGCGCTGCTGGTGGTGCCCAATCACTGGGGCGAAGCGCCGCTGCTGGCCGGATCGGCGTTCGCGACCCGGCTGCGCGGCTGGGCCGACGCCGGCTCGGACATCTTCGTTCACGGGTTTTTCCACCGCGACACCGCCCGCCATCGCGGGCTGCTGTCGCGGCTCAAGGCCAGCCACATGACCGCGGGCGAGGGCGAATTCCTCGGGCTCGACCGCGAGGCCGCCGCCGCGCGCATGGCCGATGGCCGCCAGCTGATCGAAGACATCACCGGGCGCCCCGCCGCCGGCTTCATCGCGCCCGCCTGGCTTTATGGCAAAGGCGCGCTGGCCGCGCTGGCCGACAACCGCTTCGCGCTGGCCGAAGATCACTGGAAAGTGTGGCAACCCGGATCGGGCCGGGTGCTGGCGCGCGGGCCGGTGCTGACCTGGGCCAGCCGCAGCCCCGCGCGGATTGCCTCCTCGCTCCTCGCCGCGCGCGCGCTTGGCCCGGTGCTGCACCGCTCCGCCGTTGCCCGCATCGGCGTGCATCCCGGCGATACCGGCGTGCCTGAGATCCTCGCGAGCATCGACCGCGCCGTGGCCGCGCTCACCCCCACCCACCGCGCCGCGCGCTATGGCGATCTGGTGCAGGCGCCCGTCGGCGGTGCCGCATGAACGACCTCTGGCATGACGCGCAATACGACCGGAATGAACAGGAACCTCTCGTGATGACAAGCGAACGCGGCGCCCCTGCGGTCACCGCTGATGGCTGGGCCCGCAACGACTGGGCTGGGGCCGATCCCGCACTCGACACCGCGCGCATGGTCGATCCCCAGCCGCTGCTCGAAAGCGGGCGCAGCCTGGCGCGGCTGGCGGGGCCGCTGGTTTCGATCGCGTTCCTGCTCGCGGTCGCGTGGCAGCTGCGTGACCTGAATTTCGCCTCGCTGTTTGCGATGATGCCGCGCCATCCGCTGTTCTGGCTGGTGTTCGCGGCCAGCTACCTGGCCGGGCCGATCTCCGAATGGGTGATCTTCCGCAAGCTGTGGAACCTGCCGGTCGAAGGGTTTGCCGCGCTGCTGCGCAAGATGGTCAGCAACGAGCTGCTGCTGGGCTATCTGGGTGAGGTCTATTTCTACGCCTGGGCCAAGCGCAACACGCATATCGCCGCCGCGCCGTTCGGTGCGGTAAAGGACGTGGCGATCCTGTCCGCGATGGTGGGCAACGTGTTCACGCTGCTGCTGGTGGTGGTGTCCGCGCCCTTGTTCGGATCGCTGAACCTGGGCGTCAACAGCGGCGCGTTCGTGTGGTCGGCTATCTTCGTGCTGGCCTCGTCGCTGGTCGTCACCGTGTTTCGCAACAAGCTGTTCTCGCTGCCGCGCAACGAACTGTGGTTCGTGACCGGCCTGCATGCCCTGCGCATCGTCGCGGCGACCTTGCTGGCGGCGGTGATGTGGCATTTGCTGCTGCCCGTGGTCGCGCTGCAGACGTGGCTGCTGCTGTCGACCTTGCGCCAGTTGCTGTGGCGGCTGCCGTTCCTGCCCAACAAGGACGTGGCGTTCGCCGGGCTGGCGGCCGTGCTGGTCGGCGCGAACACCCCGATCGTCGAGGCGATCGCGCTGGTCGCCAGCTTGATCCTGGGTACGCACCTGCTGGTGGGTGCCTCGCTCGGCATATCCGGACTGCTCGCCGAACGGAGCCGTAGCTGATGCGCATCGTCGATATCTGCGCGTTCTATACGCCGCATGGTGGCGGGGTGAAAACCTACGTCGAACGCAAGGTCCGCGCCGCGCGCAAGCTGGGGCACGAGATCATCGTGGTCGCGCCCGGCGAAAGCGACAACCTGATCGCGCAGGATGACGGCGGCTGCATCCTGACCGTGACCGGCCCCAAGTTTCCGCTCGACCGGCGCTATCACTACTTCAAGGACGAACCGGCGCTGCACGCGCTGCTCGACCGGCTGGAGCCCGATGTGGTCGAAGTGTCCTCACCATGGGCCAGCCCGGGCATGGTCTCGCGCTGGCAGGGCCACGCCTTGCGCGCGCTGGTGATGCACGCCGATCCGCTGGCGGCTTATGCCTATCGCTGGTTCGGCCCGTTCGCCTCGCGCGCGGCGATCGACCGCAGTTTCGACTGGTTCTGGCGGCACTTGCGCAGGCTCGATGCCGAATATGACATCGTCGTCAGCGCCAGCAACAGCCTGTCGCAGCGGCTGATCGCGGGCGGCATGGACAAAGTCACGACTATCCCGATGGGCGTGCAGCCGGGCCTGTTCTCGCCGCAGTTGCGCGACGAAGGCTTGCGCGCACGGCTGCTCGCACGGTGCGATCTTCCGCCCACGGCCACGCTGCTGCTCGGGCTGGGCCGCCATGCGCCCGAAAAGCGCTGGCCGATGGTGATCGAGGCGGTGACGGCGGCGGGCATGAAGCACGAAGTCGGCCTCGTCCTGCTGGGCGAGGGGCGCTATCGCTCGCGCCTGCTGCGCGCGGCCGCGCACAACCCGCACGTTCACTTCGGCGCCCCGGTGCGGGATCGCGACGAGCTGGCGATCATCCTCGCCAGCGCCGATGCGCTGATCCACGGCGCGGAAGCGGAAACCTTCGGCATGGTCGCGGCGGAGGCCAAAGCCAGCGGACTGCCGCTGATCGTACCCGACGAAGGTGGCGCCGCCGATCAGTTCGTACCCGGCCAGGGCGAGCTGTTCCGCGCCTGCTCGACCGCCTCGCTCGCCAGCGCGATCGACCGCTTCATCACCGGCGGTGTCGGCCGTGCCCGCTCGCGCGCCGTGGCCGCCGCGCCGCTGGTGGAAAGCCTGGACGATCACTTCGCCAAGTTGTTCGCCGCCTACGAAGCGATGGTGGCACGGCCTGCTGTGGCGGTGGCGTGAAGTTTGCGTTGTCCCGGGCTTGATCCGGGACCGCTGGCGAACATGCGCTTGAGGGCGAGCGGTCCCGGATCAAGTCCGGGACGACGGATTTTCTCAGCCAGTCACCTCGCCGATAACCGCCTCGATCCGCGCGAGGTCCGCCTCCTCGATGCAGTACGGCGGCATCACGTACACAGTGTTGCCCAGCGGGCGCAGCAGCACGTCGGCCTCGCGGAAGTGGGCGAGCAGGCGCGGGGCAATATCGGCCATGTAGCCCGCGCCATCCGCCACCGCGATGTCGATGGCAATCATCGTGCCGCACTGGCGCGGGTTGGTGGCGCGCGGCAAGGTCGCCAGCCGCGCCAGCATCGCCGCCTGCCGCTCCACCAGCGTGGCGATCCGCTCGCGCACCGGCTCCTCGCGCCAGATCGCCAGGTTGGCGTTGGCGGCGGCGCAGGCGATCGGGTTGGCGGTGTAGCTGGAGGAATGGAAGAACTGCAGTGCGCGGTCGGTCGAATAGTGCGCGTCATAGATGGCATCGCTGGCCAGCGTCACCGCCAGCGGGATCGCGCCGCCGGTCAGTCCTTTGGCCAGGCACAGGATGTCGGGCACCACGCCCGCCTGTTCGCAGGCCAGCAGCGTGCCGGTGCGGCCCCACCCGGTCATCACTTCGTCGGCGATGAACAGCACGTCAAGCGCGGCGCAGATGCGGTGCATTTCGGCCAGCACGGCGGGTGGATAGACCAGCATCCCGCCCGCGCCCAGGATCAGCGGCTCAACGATGAACGCGGCGGCGTCGGGCGCGGCACAGGCGGCGGCCAGCGCATCGTATGTCGTCTGCTCTTGGCCCGGCGCAGGGAACGGGATGGTGGCAACGTCAAACAGCAGCGGGCTGTAGGCGCGGTTGAACACCCCGCGCGCTCCGATCGACATCGCGCCGATGGTGTCGCCGTGATAGCTGTGCTCCATCACGAGGATGCGGTGGCGCGGCGATCCGCGGTTGGCCCAGAACCCCAGCGCCATTTTCAGCGCGACTTCGACCGCGGTCGATCCCGAGTCCGAAAAGAACACGTGGGGCAGGGCCGGCGGCATCATCGCCACCAGATCGCGCGCCAGTGTCTCCGCCGGTTCGTGGGTCCATCCGGCGAAGATGATCTGGTCGAGCCGCGATGCCTGATCGGCAATGGCGGCGGCGATGCGCGGATGGCCGTGGCCGTGGGTGGTCACCCACCAGCTCGAGATCGCATCGATCACGCGGCGCCCGTCGGCGGTCAACAGCGCGGCCCCTTCGGCACGGGTGACCAGCGGGATCGGTTCTTCCAGCCCATGCTGGGTGAACGGGTGCCAGATCGGAGAGCGGGTGGTCATGCCAGCAGATCGATCCGCAAGTTTGCACGCACGGCATCGGCCAGCGTGGCAGCGTTCAGCGGAGCGAGCCGGGGCAGGCGGCCTAGATGGCGGCACTGGCCGAAGCGGACAATCGCCGCCTCGCTCGCCGCGTTTTCGTCCCCGCTGAAGACCACGCCCGCCACCTCCAGCCCGCGCGATCGCAAGGCTTCGAGCGACAGCAGGCTGTGGCTGATCGTGCCCAGCGATGTCCGCGCGACCAGCGCCACCGGCAGGCCCCACAGCGCAAACAGGTCGGCGGCCAGCAGGTCGGGGGCAAACGGCACCAGCACGCCACCCGCGCCTTCGACCACCAGCGGGCCGTCGCCCGGGGGCAGCGCCAGAGCGCCGGGCGCGATGGTCACGCCGTCGATCCGCGCGGCTTCGTGCGGCGAACAGGGCGTGGCAAGGCGAAAGGCTTCGGGCAGCACGGTGGCGCCGGGTGCCAGCCGCGCCACGCACTGACTGTCGGTTTCCTCGTCGATCCCGGCCTGAACCGGCTTCCAGTAGCGCGCGCCCAGCGCCTGCGCGATTCCGGCGGCGACCACGGTCTTGCCCACGCCGGTGTCGGTGCCGGTGACCACCAGCCCGCGCATCACGCGGCCTGCAGTTCGACCTGCCCCGCCGCCAGCGTGGCGCCCAGCCGTTCGATATCGGCGACCGAGGCGTTGAGCGTGATCGACACGCGCAGGCGGCTGGTGCCTTCGGGCACGGTGGGCGGACGGATGCCGCGCACGTCGAGCCCGGCGGCCTGCAGCCGCGCGGCCAGCGCCATGGTCGGCGCATCCTCGCCGATGATCACCGGCAGGATCTGCGATCCGTGCGCCACTCCGCCCAGCGGCGATAGCACGCGCTCGGCGGCGGAAATCCGCTCCCACAATGCGGTGCGGCGCATCGGTTCGTCGCGCACGATGCCCAGCGCCGCGCGCGCCACGGCGGCCATCAGCGGCGATGGCGCGGTGGAGAAAATGAACTGGCGTGCGCGGTTGACCAGGAAATCGCGTACCACCGCAGGCCCGCAGACGACCGCGCCCTCGCAGCCCAGCGCCTTGCCGAACGTGCGCAAGGTGATCACGTTGTCGCGGCCCGATATGCTATCGGCCAGCCCGCGACCGTTGTTGCCGAACACGCCCGTCGCATGCGCCTCATCGATCAGCAGCACGGCGTCGTGGCGGTCGGCCAGCGCGAGCAGATCGGCCAGCGGCGCGCGATCGCCGTCCATGCTGTACAGGCTTTCGACCGCGATCCACGCGCGTCCGGTGAAGCCGGTGGCGCGCGCACCCGCGATCACGTCCTCGACATGGCCCACATCGTTGTGCCGCGCCGAAACGCTGTGCGCGCGGCCCAGCCGGATGCCCTCGTGCGCGCTGGCGTGGACCAGTTCGTCGTGGACGATCAGGTCGCCGCGCTGGGGCAGCGTGGCCAGCAGCGCCGAATTGGCGGCATATCCGGTGGAAAAGCACAGCGCGCTCTCGCTGCCGAAGAACGCTGCCGCGTCGGCTTCCAGCGCCTCGTGCTCGGGGTGGTTGCCCCCCAGCAGGCGCGATCCGCCCGATCCCAGCGGCACCCCGGAATCGAGCGCGGCGCGCGCGGCATCGGCCAGCAGGCCCGAGGCGCGCAAGCCGAGGTAGTCGTTTGAGGCGAAGTCCACGCCCGCCTGACGCACCAGGCGGCGGCGGCGCGAGGACGAGTCCAGCCGTGCGAGATCATCCGCCTGCGCGGCGAACGGTCCCGCCCCGTCGCTCATTCGGCCGGTTCCATGGCACCAGTCTCCATCGCGCCAGCCTTGGCGCAGGCACGCAGCGGTTCTTCGCCGGTCATCGGCTTCAGCCCCAGCCTTGCGAACAGCGCGGCGTCGGCATCGTCGCCGGCGTTGGCGGCGGTCAGCAGGCGGTCGCCGGTGAAGATCGAGTTGGCACCCGCCAGAAAGCACAGCGCCTGCGTCGCGTCGCTCATGGCCTCGCGTCCGGCGGACAGGCGGACCATCGACAGCGGCATGGTGATCCGCGCGACCGCCACGGTGCGGACGAATTCGATGTCGTCGATCTTGGCCAGCGGGGTGTCGGCCAGCATGTCGCCCAGCACGGTGCCCTTGATCGGCACCAGCGCGTTGACCGGCACGCTCTCAGGGTGGCGTGGCAGCGTGGCCAGCGCGTGGACGAAGCCGACGCGGTGCGCGCGGGTCTCACCCATGCCCACGATCCCGCCAGAACACACGTTGATCCCGGCATTGCGCACGTGGTCGAGCGTTTCCAGCCGGTCCTCGAACGTGCGCGTGGTGATAACCTCGCCATAATTCTCGGGCGCGGTGTCGATGTTGTGGTTGTAGTAGTCGAGCCCGGCGTCGGCCAGCATTCCGGCCTGTTTGGGCGTGAGCATGCCCAGCGTCATGCAGGTTTCCAGCCCCATCGCGGAGACACCCTGCACGATCTCGACCAGCGCGGGCATGTCGCGGTCCTTGGGGTTGCGCCAGGCGGCGCCCATGCAGAACCGCTGCGATCCGGCGTCCTTGGCCTGCGCCGCGCTTTGCAGCACCGCGCGCGGGTCCATCAGCTTGGTCGCCTCGATCCCGGCGTCGGCCTTGACCGACTGCGCGCAGTATCCGCAATCCTCGGCGCACCCGCCGGTCTTGATCGACAGCAGCGTGCACAGCTGCACTTCGTCCGCCGCATGGTGCGCGCGGTGAACGTCCGCCGCGCGGAACACCAGCTCGGTGAACGGCAGGTCGAACAGTGCCGCGATCTCGTCGCGCGTCCAGTCGGTCCGGCAAGAATCCTGGGCGGTCATGGTCTATCCTCAGCGCCCGCCGGGTCGATCGGTTGCGACCGCCGCGACGGATAAGCTTTGGCCGTTAACAAGCCCGGTGCGGCTTGGCTAGTGCGCGGCGACCGTCTCTGTTTCACGCTGCGGCGGGCGGTCGACTTCGCGCGACGCGCTGGGTAGGGTCCGGCAGCACCGGGGAGACACACATGGGCATCGCCGCCGAACTGGCCGGATTATCGAAGCAGCAGCGCACCGCGATCTGGGCAAGCTACCTCGGCTGGACGCTCGACGCGTTCGATTTCTTCCTGATGGTGTTCATGATCAAGGCGATCAGCGAGACGTTCGGCGCCGATGTGAAGGCGGTGTCCGAAGCGCTGTTCTTCACGCTCGCCGCGCGTCCCGCAGGGGCGCTGGTGTTCGGCCTGCTGGCGGAAAAGTTCGGGCGGCGACCGGTGCTGATGATCGTGATCCTGCTGTTTTCCGCGCTTTCGGCCGCATCCGGGTTTGCCCGGACGTTGAGTGAACTGCTGCTGCTGCGCGGGCTGTTCGGGTTCGCCATGGGCGGCGAATGGGGCATCGGCGCCAGCCTGGCCATGGAAAGCATCCCGCCGCGCCTGCGCGGGCCGGTCTCGGGGCTGCTGCAGGCGGGCTACCCTTCGGGCTACCTGCTGGCGAGCGCGGCCTACTTCCTGTTCTTCGATGCGCTGGGCTGGCGGTACATGTTCCTGCTGGGCCTGTTGCCTGCCGCGCTGGTGCTGTTCATCCGCCTGCACGTGGAGGAAAGCCCGGCCTACCTCGCCCGCGAGCAGGATCCGCGCGCGAAACAGGGCATCGTCGCGGCGCTGGCGCAGCACTGGAAGCTGGCCGCGTACCTTGTGGTGCTGATGACCGCGTTCAACTTCTTCAGCCACGGCACGCAGGATCTTTACCCCACCTTTCTGCAGAAGCAGCATGGCTTCGATACGCACACCGTGGGGCTGCTGACGGGGATCATGAACGTGGGCGCGATCGTCGGCGCGCTGTCGATCGGCCTGCTGTCGCGCCGGATCGGACGCAAGAAGGCGATCCTGCTGGCCGCCGCGCTGGCGCTGCCGGTCATCCCGCTGTGGGCGTTCTCGCAGACCGCGCTGCTGCTGGGGATCGGCGCGTTCCTGATCCAGTTCGCGGTGCAGGGGGCGTGGGGGCAGGTGCCCGCGCACCTCAACGAACTGTCGCCCCCGGCGGTGCGCGCGATGTTTCCGGGGTTCGTCTATCAGCTGGGCAACCTCATTGCCTCGCGCAACGCGGTGATGCAGGCGCGTATCGCCGAAAGCCATGGCGACAATTATGCGCTGGCGCTGGCGCTGGTGGCGGGGGTCACCGCGCTGGTGCTGCTGATGTGGGCCGCCGCCGGACCCGAACGCAGCGAGGGCGAGCTGGAAGCAGGGTGAGCGCAGCGATTACAACGGCGCCACGGGATCCTTGGCGGGCTTCGACACATACCCGTGCCGTTTCAGTTCGCGTTCGCGCCGGAGCCAGCGCAGGAACATCACGACGGGAATCGCCAGCGCCACGATGAGCAGGTAGGCGATGATCTTGCGCGTTTCGATGGAAAATTCCTGACGGAAAGCGGGGGACCACAGATCGAACTCGGTGCCGACCGCGCTGGATCGACCGCCGACTTCACCTGCCTCAGGCTTCGCGCCTCTCCCGATAGATTTGCTGCAATGCAGCATCGAACCTTAACGCCAGCTTAGCAAGCACTACGTAGGAGGCCCACCCGCTGCCGTCACGAGATAACCCGCCCGGATTTTACGCCGGACGGGGAGAACGCGGGATCAGGCGATCAGGGCTTGAGCCCCTTGGCCATGTTGAGATGCGCGGTGACGACCGGGATCATCGCGGTGGCGGCGGCCTTCAGCGACGGCGCGTCGCCGCTCTTGGCATACAGGTTGAGCGAGGAGAGCGCCTGTTCGTGCCCGGCGACTTGCGCCTTGGCATAAGCCTGGTCGAACGCGGCGCCGTTCAGCGTCTTGAGCGCCTCGAGGCTGGCCTGCTGGTCGGCCGTGAGGGTGGCGTCGGGCACCACCGCCGGGCTGGCCTTGGCCGCGGCTTCCTGCAGCTTCACGGTCGAATCGGTGTGCGCCTTGATCATCGCGGCGGCGAATGTCTTGACCGACGCGGTGCCGGCCGAGGTGGCGGCAAGCTTCGACGAGGCAACCTCGAACGCGTCGCCTGACGCCATGCTGTTGGCAAACGATTGCGAGACCGACAGCGACGGCGTGGCCGATGCCATCGCCGCCGCATCGGCCGAGGCGCTGGCCTGGCCATCCGGCGCGTCGCTCTTGTGGCCGCAGGCGGCCAGCGACAGGGCAGTGGCGGACAGGAGAATAAGGGCGCTCGACTTCATGAGGGTGGCTCCAATGGCTGGTATCGACTAGGCTTCGCAGGCTGCAACACGGCGGATCGTGCCATGTTCCCGCAATTCGTGGAACTGACCGCAAGTTGTGTCAGCTTCGGGTCGGGCCGGATACAACCGGCCATTGCAAAGGAGAATAGTAAACATGGGCATTTTCGGCAACATCATGAACAAGATCTTCCATCATGGCGACGCTGCCGCCGCGTCGGCGCCGGCCGCTGCCGCCGCGCCTGCCGATTCGCCGGCTCCCGTGGCAGAGGCGCCCGCAGCCGCCCCGGCCCAGCCGGTCGATGTCGGCGCGGTGCTCGATGCGATGGCGTCGGCCAAGGGCGGCGGTGGCAACTACCAGTCGTCGATCGTCGACCTGCTCAAGCTGCTCGACCTCGATTCGAGCCTGTCGGCGCGCAAGGAACTGGCCGATGAACTCAACGTCCACGCGGGCGAAGCCGGCACCGCCGAGGAAAACATCGCGCTGCACAAGGCGGTGATGGACAAGCTGGCCGAAAACGGCGGCGTGGTGCCCGACAGCCTGCGCAACTGATGCCCTGACGGCGTGGAGGCTCGATGCTTCCGGGCTTGACAGGTTCCGGCCCGCAAAGCGCTTTTGCCGTCTTGCGGGCCGTTTTGTGCGTCAGTCGCTCATGGTGAGGAGGGGCTGAGCTTGTCGAAGCCCCGTCTCGAACCATCGCACGCGGGCTCCTTCGAGACGCCGTTTCGGCAAGCTCAGCGGCTCCTCAGGATGAGCGATTTTGGGTAATCGGATTATGCTCTAAGCCCGCAGGCGGATGATATTCCTGCCCTCGGCCTTGGCGGTGTAGAGCGCGGTGTCGGCCAGATGGAGCAACGCCTCGCACGTCAGGTCGGTCCGCAACGAGGCGACGCCGACGCTGACCGTGACGTTGGGGCCGGCGTCGCCGCTGGCGAGCCCGTCCTCGATCGCGGCGCGGATGCGTTCGGCGGCGCGCAGTGCCACGTCGGGCGCGGCGCCCGGCAGCAGGATCAGGAATTCCTCGCCGCCGATGCGGCCGATCAGGTCGTCGGCCCGGCGCGACGCGGTGGCGCAGGCGGCGACCCGGCGCAGGATTTGATCGCCATGGGCATGACCGTGCAGGTCGTTGATCGCCTTGAAATGGTCGATGTCGAACATCGCGATCGACAGGTCCTCGCCCGATAGCCGGGCGCTGGCGATGGCGCGTTCGAGCGCGTCCATCGTGTGCCGCCGGTTGGGCAGCCCGGTCAGCACATCGGTGTTGGCCAGATGCAGCGAGGATTTCGCGGCGGTCTCGGCCTCGCGCCGGGCGTCTTCCAGCTTGCGCACGTTCTCGACATGGACGGTGATGTCCTGGATCGAGCCGAAGATCGCGATCACCTCGCCCGTGCCGTCGCCCACGCGCTCTGCCTCGCCGCGCGACATCACGTGGCGCATCGTGCCGTCGGGCCGGGCGACATCGGCCTGGAATTCGAACCTCTCGCCCGATGCGATGGTGTGGCCCAGCAGCGCCGACACCCGGGCGCGGTCGATCGCGGGGTAGCCGTCCAGCCAGTTGGCGAAATCGGGCGCGTTGGCCGGATCGCGGCCGAAAATCTTGTACACTTCGTCCGACCAGAACACGTGGCCGGTGCCGAGCTCGATGCGCCAGTGGCCGACTTGTGCGGCCGCTTCGGCCTGCTTCAACAGGCGGTTGGTCTCGGACAGCTTGCGCGCCAGCCGCTCGCGCGCGGTCAGGCTGGCCGCCTGCGGCAGCGCGGACGCCAGGATCACCAGCAGGTAGAACTGCAGGAACAGGATCGCCCCGTCATGCCCGCCGGGCACGTGATGCACCGGCCCGGCATTGCGGCCGGTGAGCAGGCTGGCGATGACCGCGACGATCAGCGCGCCCGACGCTGCACCGAACACCCGAAGCCGATACGTCGCGGCCAGCACCACCACCGGCGGCAGGAACATGACCGGATAGACGTCCTGCGAAAACACCAACAGGCTGACGGCCGCGATGGCCAGCAGCCATGCGGCGACCTCGATCGCGGAGCGGTCGCCGGTAAGCCTGCCCGGCCGCTTGCGCACGGCGTGGGCCACGGTGCAGGCGATCGGCGTCACGAGCATCATCCCCAGGAACACGGTGGTCATCCACGACAGGAAAAATGGCCGCCCCAGCCCGGCGAATCCGGTGGCGGTGGCCGCGCTCCACAGGCTGGCGGTCGCTGTGGCCAGGCAGAACCGGGCGACATCGCGAATCGTGTCGAAGCGCGGATGGGCCGATCCCATGCGCCACAGCAGGATGACCGCGAGAAGCGGTTCGGTGGTGTTGCTGAAAGTGAAGCCCAGCGCCCGCGCGACCGGCTCGCCGCTGGCCAGGTTGGCGCACAGGCTGGCGATGGCCGTGGCGATCACCACCGGGATGCGGTGCCGTGGCGTCACGATGATCAGGCAGGCGAGAATCAGGCCGCTGGCGGGCCACATCACCGCGATGCCTTCCGCGCCGCGCGCGTACGTCAGCGATAAAAGCGCCGACGTGTAGTAGGCAAGGCCGATCGCGACGGGAACGAATATCGCCCTCAGGCGGGAGTTCGTGAACGGGGCCATCGGCGGTGCATGGGCGGCCAATGGTTAAATTCAGGTCAATTCGGGTGAACCGGCCCGGTGGTTTCTACTTACTGCTATAGGAACCCCGGGGCCGCCGCTCAGACCTCACCGCGCGCCTGCACGTGGTGGCGGATCACCTCGTCGATGATGAAGCGCAGGAACTTCTCGGAGAATTCGGGGTCGAGCCGCGCATCCTCGGCCAGCTTGCGCAGCCGCGCGATCTGGCGCTCCTCGCGTCCCGGGTCGGACGGGGGCAGCTGGTTGGTGGCCTTGTAGGTGCCGACCGCCTGCGTGATGCGGAACCGTTCGGCCAGGATGTGGATCATCGCCGCGTCGATGTTGTCGATGCTCTGGCGATAGCCCGCCAGCACCGGATCTTCGCTCATTGCCCCGCAACCTTGTCCATCGTCGATGCCCCGTTGCAGCCGATCAAGGTCCGGTACAGGCCAAGTTGCATCTTGCCAAGCCGCCAGCCCTCGGCCAATCGCTGCGGCGATGACAGCCACAGTCCACCCCTTGCGCCGCCGCACCGATCCCTCGCTCGAACCGCTGATGGCGCTCGTCGCCAGCGGGATGAACAACGTCAACGCGGTGATCCTCGACCGGATGCAGTCGCGCATCCCGCTGATCCCGGCGCTGGCGGGGCACCTCATCGCCGGCGGGGGCAAGCGGATGCGCCCGATGCTCACGCTGGCAAGCGCGGCGCTGCTCGATTATGCGGGCACCCGCCACCACAAGCTGGCCGCCACGGTGGAATTCATCCACACCGCCACGCTGCTGCACGACGATGTGGTCGATGGATCGGACCTGCGGCGCGGCAAGCAGACCGCCAACATCGTGTTCGGCAACCCGGCGACCGTGCTGGTCGGCGATTTCCTGTTCAGCCGCGCGTTCGAACTGATGGTCGAGGATGGCAGCCTGAAAGTGCTGCGCATCCTGTCGGGCGCCTCGGCGATCATTGCCGAGGGCGAGGTCGACCAGCTGACCGCGCAGCGCCAGATCGAAACGGCGGAGGAACGCTACCTCTCGATCATCAACGCCAAGACCGCCGCGCTGTTCGCCGCCGCCTGCCGCATTTCGGCCGTCGTCGCCGAACGGCCCGAGGCGGAAGAGCTCGCGCTCGATTCGTACGGGCGCAACCTCGGCATCGCGTTCCAGCTGGTCGACGATGCGATCGACTACGATTCGGATGCCGATACGATGGGCAAAGGGCGCGGCGACGATTTCCGCGACGGCAAGATGACCCTGCCGGTGATCCTCGCCTACGCGCGCGGTTCGGATGATGAGCGCCGCTTCTGGCAGGACGCGATCTCGGGCCGCCGCACCTCGGACGAAGACCTGACCCATGCCATCGGCCTGATCCGCGCGCACGACACCGTCTCCGCCACGCGCGCCCGCGCCCAGCACTACGCCCGCCGCGCGATCGACGCGATCGCGGGCTTCCCGGCGGGCGAGGCCAAGGCGGCGATGACCGAAGCGGCGGAATTCGCGGTTTCGCGGCGGTATTGAGCGGGGCGTGCGTCCTTCGACAGGGTCAGGACGAGCGGGGGTGGTAGTAGAAGTCCGCTCATGCTGAGCTTGTCGAAGCATCTGCACTGACACCGCGATGAGCGAAACTCTCCCCATCCACGCGGTCCTGCCCGACCTGCTCACCGCGCTGCGTGCAGGGCCCTCCGCCGTCCTGATCGCCCCACCCGGCGCGGGCAAGACCACCGCCGTCGCGCCCGCGCTGCTCAGCCAGCCGTGGTGCACCGGCAGCGTCATCGTGCTCTCGCCGCGCCGGGTCGCCGCGCGCGCCGCTGCCGAACGCATGGCCGAACTCATGGGCGAGGCGCCGGGCGAGACGATCGGCTACCTCACCCGGCTCGACAGCAAACGCAGCGCGCGCACCCGCGTGCTGGTGATGACCGAAGCGATCTTCGTCGCCACGATCCTGAACGATCCCGACCTCGCCGGGGTCAGCGCGGTGCTGTTCGACGAGGCGCACGAACGCCACCTCGACAGCGACCTCGGCCTTGCCCTCGCGATCGAGGCGCAAGGCGTGTTGCGCGACGATCTGCGCATCGTGGTGATGTCCGCCACCATCGACGGCACGCGCTTTGCCCGCCTGCTGGCCGATGCCCCGGTGATCGAAAGCGCGGGCAAGGCGCATCCGCTGGCCATCCGCTGGCTGGGCGCGCGGCCCGAACTGCGGCTGGAACTGGCGATGGCGGGCGCGATTGCCGAGGCGTGGCGCGAGGAGACGGGCGACGTGCTCGCGTTCCTGCCCGGCGTGCGCGAGATCGAGCGCACCGCCGAAGTGCTGGCGCAACGCCTGCCGCAGGCGCTGGTGCTGCCGCTGCACGGGCAGGTCGATCCCGCCGGGCAGCGTGCCGCGATCAGGCGCGATGCGGCTGGGCGGCGGCGGATCGTGCTGGCGACAGCCATCGCCGAGACCAGCCTCACGCTCGACGGCGTAGCGGTGGTGGTCGATGCCGGGCTGTCGCGCCGCGCGGAGTTCGACAAGGCCGCCGGGGTGACGCGCCTCGTCACGCACCGCGCCAGCCAGGCCGCCGCTGCGCAACGGGCAGGGCGCGCCGCGCGGCAGGGACCGGGCGTGGCCTACCGCTTGTGGGAGGAAGCCGCGCATGCCGGTCGTGCGCCGTTCGATCCGCCCGAGATGCTGACCTCGGACCTTGCGCCGCTGGCCTTGACGCTGGCGCAATGGGGCGCGGGCGATCCGGCGGCGCTGGCGTGGCTCGATCCGCCGCCCGCCGCCGCGCTGGGGGCGGCGCATGCGCAGTTGGCGGCGATGGGGGCGCTCGACCACGATGGCCGCATCACCCCGCACGGACGCGCGCTGGCGAAACTGCCGATGGAACCGGCGCTGGCGCACATGCTGCTGTTCGCTGCCAGTCACGGCGCGGCGCGCGATGCGGCGCGGCTGGTGATGCTGCTGCAAGAGCGCGGGCTGGGCGGGCGGGGCGAGGATCTGGCGCTGCGCTTCGACCGCTGGAATGGCGAGCGCGGCGCGCGGGCCGAGGCGTCGCGCAAGCTGGCGGGGCGTTGGGCGACCCAGGCCGAAATCCTTGCTTCCCCGCGAAGGCGGGGATCTCAGGCGGGCGAACACGGCACAAGACCGCCTGAGGCCCCCGCCTTCGCGGGGGTGCAGGTGCCGCTCGCCGTCCTGCTCGCCGAAGCCTTCCCCGATCGCATCGCCCGCCGCCGCTCGGCCAGTGGCGAGGAATGGCTGGCCTCTGGCGGGCGCGGCTACCGGCTCGATCCGACGTCCCCGCTCGCCTCGTCCGAATGGCTGGTGATCGGCGAGGCGCAAGGCGAGGCCAAGGGCGCGCGGATCACCGCCGCCATCGCGCTCGACGAGGCGGACCTGTCGCGCTGGCTCGCCCACCGGCTGGATGAACGCCACACGCTGCAATGGAACGCCGCCGAAGCGCGCGTCAAGGCGCGGCTGGAGCGGCGGCTGGGCGCGATCGTGCTGGCGCGCGTGCCCGATCCCCGACCCGATCCGCTTGCGGTCGGCGCGCTGCTGCTCGACCGCGTGCGCGCCGAAGGGCTGGCGCTGCTGCCGCTCGGCACCAGTACACAGGCACTGATCGAGCGCGCGCGTTATGCCGGGATCGCCGCACTCGGTCCCGTTGCGCTGGTGGCGCAAGCAGAGGACTGGCTCGCGCCGCTGCTCGCCGGACGGCGCGACTTTGCCCTGGCGCCCGGCGCGCTGCACGATGCGCTGCTGGGGCGACTGGACTATGCCCAGCGCCAGACGCTCGACCGGCTGGCCCCCGCCAGCTTCACCTCGCCCGCAGGCACCACCCACGCGATCGATTATGCGCACGAGGGCGGCCCGGCGGTGGAGCTGCGCGTGCAGGCGCTGTTCGGGCTCGACCGCCATCCGGTGATCGGCCAGCCGGCGCGCCCGCTGCTGCTCAGCCTGACCTCGCCCGGTGGCAAGCCGATCCAGACCACTGCCGACTTGCCCGGGTTCTGGCGCGGCAGCTGGCGCGACGTGGTCAAGGACATGAAGGGCCGCTATCCCCGCCACCGCTGGCCGGACGCGCCGTGGGCCGAAGCGCCCAGCCTCAAGACGCGCAATGCGTTCGAGCGGGGGAATAACCGGACTTGATTTGTGGCGTGATTCGCCCGTAAGCGCGGGCCATGCCAGCACGCATCTACCAGCGCCCGAAAAACGCCATGCAATCCGGCCGTGCCCGCACGGACGAATGGCTACTCGATTTCGTCCCGGCAGAAGCGCGGCGGGCCGATCCGCTGATGGGCTGGGCCGGGTCTGGCGATACGCAGGCGCAAGTCACGCTGACCTTCGCCACTGCCGACGAAGCGCGCGCCTATGCGGACAAGTACGGCATTGCCGCGCACGTGATCCCCACGCCGGTGCGCACGCTCAAGCTGCAAAGCTACGCCGACAACTTCAGGTAAGTCGGTGCCCGGCCGGCAAGGCTGGACAAAAGCATCGACCGAAGCCATAGGCACCGCCGGGAGTCGGTCGGACGCTTGCGTCCGCCAACCTGGTCAGGTCCGGAAGGAAGCAGCCACAACGGGTTGCGGCGGGTCGGCCGGCTCCTTTTTCACGCAATCTTCGATTGAGTCGGCACCGGCCCGCTCCCCCGCCCGGCCACCCCTAGGGTACACTCGTCGGGTGGCCGGGCGGGGGAGCGGGCCGGTGCCGTTCCCGCCGTGAGGCGGGACAATGACTCAGTGGCCGGGCGGGGGAGCGGGCCGGTGCCGCTTCCGACGTCAGTCGCCCAACGCCGCTTTCATCCGCGAGCGCGCGTCGTTGCGCGATCCGGTGGCGGGGACCAGCCCGGCGACTTTGCCCAGCCCGAACGGCGGCATGTTGCCGTAGATCGTCTCGTAGCCGCCGCGTGGCACGCTGTAGGTTTCGTGGAATATCCCCACCGTGCCGTCGCTGCCCACCGCCTTGTTGAACGCAGTCCACGCCGGCCAGTGCTGCTGTTCCCGGTCGCGGGCATAAGCTTCCAGCGCATCGAAATCGCGCCAGTACTGGATGAGCGCGATCGTGCGCCACGGCTGCCACAGCGTCTCGGTGCCGAGGAACCCGCTGTCGGGCCGCTGGCTGAGTTCCGCGATCATCGGGCCCATCGCGCGCGCCACCGGCAGCCATTTGCCCACCTTGCGGACGCTGTTGATGCGCAGGCCGATGAAGAACACCACCAGCGACTGGTCATGGTCTGCGGCAAAGCGTCCGGCGATAACGGGCTGCGACATGGGCGGGTTCTCCTGGGTAGATAGATTTCATTTTGAAACTGAAATGTCAAGCCGCGCACCATTCGACATTCGCGCCGCCAGTGCCTACCTAGGGCGCGATGGACGATTCCCCAGATATCTTCGGTAACGAGCCTGCCACGGAGGCGGAAAGCGGCCCCACCGCCGCCCAGCTTGAGGCGGCGGGCCAGGAATCGATGTTCGGCGACGCCGCCGCCCCATCTCCTCCCGCGCCATCTTCTCCCGCGCCGCCGCAGGTTGCTTCGGCCCCGTCCGTCGCCGCTCCCGCCCCCGCGCAGCCCTACCGCGTGCTGGCGCGCAAGTATCGCCCGCAGACCTTCGCGCAGCTGATCGGGCAGGAGGCGATGGTCCAGACGCTGGGCAACGCGATCAAGCGTGACCGGCTGGCCCATGCCTTCCTGATGACCGGCGTGCGCGGGGTGGGCAAGACCAGCACCGCGCGGCTGATCGCCAAGGCGCTCAACTGCATCGGCACCGATGGCAAGGGCGGCCCCACGATCGATCCGTGCGGGGTGTGCGAACCGTGCATTGCCATCGCCGAAGGCCGCCACATCGATGTGATCGAGATGGACGCCGCCAGCCACACCGGCGTCGACGACGTGCGCGAAATCATCGAGGCGGTGCGCTATGCCGCCGTCTCCGCGCGCTACAAGATCTACATCATCGACGAAGTCCACATGCTGTCGCGCAACGCGTTCAACGCGCTGCTGAAGACGCTGGAGGAACCGCCGGCGCACGTGAAGTTCCTGTTCGCCACGACCGAGGCGGACAAGCTGCCGGTCACCGTGCTCTCGCGCTGCCAGCGGTTCGATCTGCGTCGCATCCAGACGCCCGCGCTGCACGGGCACTTCGCGTGGGTGTGCGGCGAGGAAGGCGTCGCCGCCGAGGATGAGGCGCTCGCGATGATCGCCGCCGCCGCCGAAGGATCGGTGCGCGATGGCCTGTCGATCCTCGACCAGGCGATTGCCCATGCCGATATGGCGGGCGGGCACGAAATCACCGCCGCGCAAGTGCGCGAGATGCTGGGGCTGGCCGACAAGGCGATGCAGCGCCGCCTGCTTTCCGCGGTGCTGGCAGGCACCGGCAACGCGCTGCTGGGCGAAGTGGCGCAGCAGTATGCGCTGGGGATCGAGCCGGTGGCGATGCTGCGCGCGCAGCTCGAACTGGTCCACCGCGTGACCGTGGCGCAACTGGGCGGCAGCGGCGCCGATGCCCCGTCGGCCGAGGAACGCACCGCGATCGAGGGCTGGGCCAAGGACCTGTCGCCCGGCCAGCTCCACCGCCTGTGGCAGCTGCTGCTCAAGGGCCATGACGAAGTACGCACCGCGCCCGATCCGCTGATCGCGGCGCAAATGGCGCTGCTGCGTGTGATGCACGCCGCCGACTTGCCCGATCCGGGCACGCTGGCCAAAAAGCTCGACGACCTCGTTTCGCGCGGACCCGCCATGGCGCACCAGCCCGACAGCGCGCCCGCCGCTCCTGCAACCGCCACCGCCCACCACGCGGCCGCCGCGCCGCCAAGGCCGCCGGTCAACACGCTGGCCGAATGGACCGCGCTGGTCCGCCGGGTCGATGACGCCGGGCTGCTGCGCGTGGCGCAAGTGATGCGCGACTGGCTGCGCGTGGTGGAGCTGCGCGATGGCCTGCTGCGCTACCAGATCGCGCCGGGCTTTGCCGAGGACGTCAACGCCGACTTGCGCGATGCGCTGCTGCGCACCACCGGCACGCGCTGGCAGGTGGAACACGCCGTGGGTGAGGCGCAGCCGTCTTTACGCGAACTGGCCGAGGCCGAGGCGCAGTCGGCGCACGCGGCGCTGCTCGCCGATCCGCTGGTCAAGGCCGCCTTCGCCGCCTTTCCCGATGCCGAACTGATCGAAGACGCTCGCGCCGATCCGCGCGATGCCAAACCATGGAGCCGACGCGCATGAAGTCGATGGAAGAAATGATCCAGGCCGCCCAGGCCGCCGCGCAGACCATCCAGAAACAGATGGAAGAAGCGCAAGGCAAGCTCGACCAGATCGAGGTCGAGGGCGTTTCGGGCGGCGGGCTGGTCAAGATCCGCTGCTCGGCCAAAGGCCGCGTGATCGGCGTGGCGATCGACGACAGCCTGATGGACAAGGCCGAGAAAGCCATGCTCGAAGACCTCGTCACCGCCGCCTTCAACGACGCCCGCGGCAAAGCCGACAGCGTCGCCGCCGCCGAAATGCAGAAAGTCCAGATGGCGGCGGGGATACCGGCGGGGTTCAAGCTGCCGTTTTGAGCGTATTGTGTTGAATAATTCGAAACTAGCCTATGGAATAGCTAATCCAAATCATGCACTGAAAGAGTTGTATTCGCTATGCCATCTTTCCAAGTGATTTGGATTAGACTTGCCAAGTCATGGCGACCGACATTGCGCAACTGAGTAACAGCACTTTCTTCGAGTTTTCCGCTAATTATTTGAGACAACCATGCTCCTGGCCGGTCCATTGCAGTTGCAGCGGCTAAACACACTGGAATGCATCCCACGGCAACGCCGATTGGCCCAAGAACTCCATTCCACAACGCCAACGCTATGCCCCCAAGGGGAAGCACTGCTACGGCTACGCTTGCCATGCGGACGGAAAATCGTATGACCTTAAAGCGACGAGAAGCGTTAGTTCCCACTGCTTCAAGCATGCTTTCGTCTGCTTCTTCGCGGGCAGCACGCTCCCGCTCTGCAAGCTGCCGATCTTCTAGAGCCCTTGCTTGCTCAGTTTCAATCTTCTTTTCTGCCTCGGCGAGTTCCGCTCGAAATTTCTGTTGATCGCGAGCGCGCAGCGCACGAGCCTTTACGCCCACTTCAGCTCCCGCAGCCTCAACGGCAGCCTCGACCAGTTGCTCGACAGTGTCTCCAGAAACGTACTTCTCGTTGTTTAAGGTAACATCCATGACCGCACGAGCCGACCGGGGAACTTCGAGCAATAATTCAAATTGCTGTAATTGCTCTGGCCTAACCTTAGCAAGTTCGGATCTTGCTTTTTCAACGATCTTGAGATTAAAGCGCAACGCTCTGTCACATGAAAGCAAAAGTTGACTATTTGGTAGTGACAAAAAATTATTTTTAGCGCTATTTCCAACCTCTATCCAAAGCTTGGCTGCTAATTCCTTAAGCGAGACTATTGGTGGAACTTGACGCGCGTTATAATATGCCGTCTCCAACAAATGTCTCTTTGTTGCCATCGCAAAGACTTCATTGGTCGTGACGCATACAAATTTGCTTGCGAAAATATCAGTTGTGCGATGGCCTAATCTGCGTCTGATCGTGAGCGCGGTCGTGTCGCTGTCTGCGTATCGAGCATTGTCGTTAAAGCCTTCATGCCAATTTACGATTTGTTCCACAGCTTTTGCGCGATCATCACTAAAAAACTTGTGGGATTGTGGCGTAAATTCAATATCGTCTGGAAGAATATGGATAAGTTTGCTTGTGATGGCGACGTCAAAAGCCTGCAGCATTGCAAGCAAAGCGTTCTCGTTGACGATGCCTTTGCGCAGCGCGTCACCTGTGGGGCCATAGCGGTCTCTTGGATTTGCCTTTAAAACGGACTTTAGGGCGTCACGCGCCTCATTAAGACAATGTTCAAATGTAACCGTTTGTGCACCCATATCACGAAGTTGTTCAAATATGACGTTTGAAGTTTCCGAGCGAAGTGGACCAGAGCATCCGAGGTAGTCGAGGATAATTGGACCATCAACGACTATCTTCAAATCTACACGACGTCTTTGAGAAGGATGGGTTATTTCTTCAGCGACACGAAATAAAAATCCGACTGCTGATAAACTTGCCAAGGTCTCGCGCGCCGGAAGCTTATCATGATTAACGTGTTCGACAAATCTTGCCGCTAAGAAGGCATCGTCGGATTGAGCTTTACGATTGTTTGCAAGTAGGGGAAGGTTGGTATCGACAACATACCGAAGGAGTACGGCGCCAGCTTCCATCGGGTCATCAGGCAACGATTGAAATGGAGAAATAGTCTTAGCAAATTCTCGAAACTCCACTCCGAGCGTTGCAAGCGCCTCAGAGGTGTTCAATCCTGATTGCTCGGTTAAGTCAGGTTCCGGGAGATTAACGTAAAAAGGGCCACGAGCTGGGAAATCTGTGCGCGAATCCAACCAGCCCAAGCTTCGCATTTTTGGAATGAAAAATTCAATTGCCTCTGCGGAAATTTCCCAGCCGAATTGAGCCTTAGCCAAATCAGAGAGCTTTGCGGGTTCGAACAATGTCCCATGAAGTTCGCTCAACGGACCAGAAAGCAACACAAGCATCGCGTCTGATGGGTCAGCACTATCTTTGATACGTGCGCCGGCAAGAAGGCAAATTCTTGCCTCCTGAATGATCGCCGTCGCATTGTTTGGAGTTTGCATGCACAACACTCTCTGATTGCCTTCAGCTTGTCCACAGCATAGCAGTGCACAGCACGCTGCATTCGATGGTTTCCACCGGAATTTTGGATCGAGTGGGGTATTCCATCGTTTACACCCATCCACAACCCCGCCCAACCGTGCCATTGCACAGCCGAACGCCAAGTCCCATATTCACGCCAAAGCTCCGCCGCCTCAATCCAACACGCGGCCGGACCGGACGGATATGATGGACATGAACAGTTTCCCCCTGCTCCCCTTGCGCGACATCGTCGTGTTTCCCGGCATGGTCGTGCCGTTGTTCGTCGGCCGCGAGAAATCGGTCGCCGCGCTCGAAGCCGCGATGGCCAGCAGCACCGGCGGCGGCACCAAGGACATTTTCCTGCTCGCGCAGCTCGATCCGGGCTGCGACGATCCGGAGCGTGACGATCTCTATGACACCGGCGTGATCGCCACCGTGCTGCAACTGCTGAAACTGCCCGACGGCACCGTGCGCGTGCTGGTCGAAGGGCAAAGCCGCGCGGTGTTGCAGGCCTTGCGCGAGGAAGGCGAGATGCTCGTCGCCGAGGTGCTGCCGATCGATCCGGTCGAGGCGACTGGCGACGTCGTCGCCGCGACGATGCGCAGCGTGGTCGACCAGTTCGGCGAATATGCCAAGCTTTCGAAAAAACTGCCGCAGGACGCGGGCGACAAGCTGGGCGAAATCGACGATGCCTCGGCCCTCGCCGATGCGATCGCTGCCCAGATCTCCGCCAAAGTGGGCGACAAGCAGGCGCTGCTGACCGAGAACGATCCGCTCAAGCGGCTCGAGATGGTCATGGCGTTCATGGAAGGCGAGCTGGGCGTCCTGCAGGTGGAGCGCAAAATCCGCGGGCGGGTGAAGCGCCAGATGGAAAAGACCCAGCGCGAATATTATCTCAACGAGCAGATGAAGGCGATCCAGTCCGAACTGGGCGGCGGCGACGGCGAGGAAGCCAACGAGCTGGTCGAACTGCAGGAAAAGATTGCGCGGCTGAAACTGTCGAAGGAGGCCCGCGCCAAGGCGATGGCCGAGATCAAGAAGCTGAAGGCGATGCAGCCGATGAGCGCGGAGGCAACCGTCATCCGCAATTATCTCGACGTGCTGCTCGGCCTGCCGTGGGGCAAGAAAAGCAAGCTGAAGAAGGACATCACCGCCGCGCAGGCCGTGCTCGATGCCGATCACTATGCGCTGGACAAGGTCAAGGACCGCATCGTCGAATATCTCGGCGTGCAGGCGCGCACCAACAAGCTGAAGGGCCCGATCCTGTGCCTGGTCGGTCCTCCGGGCGTGGGCAAGACCAGCCTCGGCAAGTCGATCGCGCGGGCCACGGGGCGCGAATTCGTGCGCCAGTCGCTGGGCGGCGTGCGTGACGAGGCGGAAATTCGCGGCCATCGGCGCACCTACATCGGGTCGCTGCCGGGCAAGATCGTCACCAACTTGCGCAAGGCGGGGACGCAGAACCCGCTGTTCCTGCTCGACGAGATCGACAAGCTGGGCCAGGATTTCCGCGGCGATCCGGCCTCGGCGCTGCTCGAAGTGCTCGACCCGGAGCAGAATTCCAAGTTCCAGGACCATTATCTGGAGCTGGATTACGATCTTTCGGACGTGATGTTCGTGTGCACCGCCAACAGCCTCAACCTGCCGCAGGCGCTGCTCGACCGGATGGAGATCATCCGGCTGGAAGGCTACACCGAGGACGAGAAGCTGGAGATCGCCGAGCGCCATCTGGTGGCCAAGCAGGTCGAGGCGCACGGGCTCAAGCAGGATGAGTTCACGCTCACCTCCGAAGCCTTGCGCGACCTCATCCGCTATTACACGCGCGAAGCCGGGGTGCGCACGCTGGAGCGCGAGATCGCCCGGCTGGCGCGCAAGAGCTTGCGCAAGATCCTGGAAGGCAAGGAAACTTCGGTAACGGCCACGCCCGAAAACCTCGGCGATTATGCCGGCGTGCGCAAATACCGCCACGGCATGTCGGACGATGAAGCGCAAGTCGGCGCGGTCACCGGCCTGGCCTGGACCGAAGTCGGCGGCGAACTGCTGACGATCGAAGCCGTCACCGTGCCGGGCAAGGGCCTGGTGAAGACCACGGGCAAACTTGGCGAAGTTATGAACGAAAGCGTCCAGGCCGCGTTCAGTTTCGTCAAGGCCCGCAGCCCCGCTTACGGCATCAAGCCCTCGCTGATCGCCCGCAAGGATATCCACATCCACCTCCCCGAAGGCGCGGTGCCCAAGGACGGTCCGTCGGCAGGTATCGGCATGGTCACCACGATCGTGTCCACGCTCACCGGCATCCCGGTGCGCGCCGACGTGGCGATGACCGGCGAGGTTACGCTGCGCGGCCGCGTGTTGCCGATCGGCGGGTTGAAGGAAAAACTGCTCGCCGCGTTGCGCGGTGGCATCACCACCGTGCTGATCCCCGAAGAGAACCGCAAGGACCTCGCCGAAATTCCCGCCAACGTGAAGGCAGGGCTGGAGATCATCCCGGTGAGCCATGTCGACGAGGTTCTGGCGCGCGCGCTGATGTCGGTGCCCGAGCCGATCGAATGGACTGAAGCGGACGATCTGGCGAGCCAGCCGGCGCATGGTCTGCCGGGGCCTGCTCCCGCGGCGACCGCGCACTGAGGATTAACCTGAAGCAAGGTTGGCTCACCAGCGTATGCGGACGAAACTCGTTTCGTCTGAAATTTGCTGAAAATCGGCCATAATCATCCGATTCCGTCCGCATTTCTCTTTGACAGTCGTTTTTTTCTCCGCTCAATTCCCGCCCATCGAAAATCGATTCCGCCGCAGTTTTTCGCGAAAAAATATAGGTAGGGGGTTCCGCAAATGAACAAGAACGATCTGATCAGTGCTGTCGCCGACACCAGCGGGTTGACGAAGGGCGATGCGACGAAGGCGGTTGAGGCTGTTTTCGAATCGATTTCTGGCGCTCTGGGCAAAGGCGACGAAGTTCGCCTCGTCGGGTTCGGCACGTTTTCCGTCGCCAAGCGCAAGGCATCGACGGGACGCAATCCGCGCACGGGCGAACCGATGAAGATCAAGGCTTCGTCGCAGCCCAAGTTCAAGGCCGGCAAGGGCCTGAAGGACGCCGTCAACTAACGCACGCCGCTGATCTACGACTGATGGAATCGTGAAGCCGCGCCTGATCCGTCAGGCGCGGCTTTTATTTGGCCTTACTGCCTCACAATTGGCGGCCTGCCGATTATCGCCCGATCCGCACCAGCGCGGTCGGCGGCGCGCTGGTGCGGCCGTTGACCGTCCACCGCAGCCGCTTGCCCGCAGCATCGGTCTGCGCGCCCTCGTCTGTGTTGTTGGCAAGCACTTCGCCATCGGTGGTGATGGTGAACACGCCATCGAGCGTGGGGAAGCCCGCGCCGGCCTCGCCCGGCTTGGTGCCCGACATGCCCTTGGCCATGCTCATCAACGGCAGCGCGCTGGCCGAAGACGAGAACGCCGGAGCGTCGATCCGCACGGTTCCATCGTTGCGACGGATCACCGACACGAACGGGGTGAGCACCGGCATGCGTTCGATCGAGGGGAAGCTGAAATCGTGGTCGAGCCGGCCCGATATGGCGTATTCGACCTCGAACTTGCCGTCGCCCTTGTCGATCACCGAGGTCCAGCCGGTCTGACGCCGCAGCCTGTCCGCAAATTCCGCGGCCGCCTTGGGGTCGGTCGGATCGATCCCGCCGAGCATCGCCTTGGCAAATTGTTCGTCCTGCGCTTTCTTGGCGTCGGCCGCGCTTTTGTCGCCGGCCCCGCTGTTGTCGCCGGCCCCGCTGTTGTCGCCGTCTGCGCCCTTGTCGTCCGCCCACGCTTTCCGCTGCTGCGCGACTTCATCCTTGGTGCACGGGCGCTCGCTGATGGTTTCGCTGTCGTAACACGCCGAGGGCGAAAACGGCGCCTTGGTCTTTGCCGCGTTCGATGCCTTGGCCTCGCCCGACGCCTTGCTGTCGGCCGCCAGCTTGGACAGCGCCATCAGGTAGATTTCGCCCTTGTAGCTGAAACTGAAAGTGCCATCGCGACGGACGACAAGATCGGACCCGAACTTGCCGGGCAGCAGCAGGCATCCGGCCAGCAACAAGGCCAGCAGCACGGTCGCGCCGACGGCTATCGTACGTTTTTGCATCGCCTGTCTCCCCTTGCGAACCGCGTTGCGCGGCACCACCGGCGGCTCAGTCCTCGCCGCGAACCACCACGGCGTAAAGCGCGATCGCCGCTGCATTGGATACATTGAGGCTTTCGATCGCGGACGCAATCGGCAGCCGCGCGATGGCGTCGCAATGCTGCGCAACATTGTGCCGCAAACCTTCGCCTTCCGCGCCCAGCACCAGCGCCACCGGACCGGCGGGCAGCGCCTGCGGAAACGTCGATTTGCCTTCACCGTCGAGGCCGAGCCGCCAGTAGCCCGCTTCGGCGATGGTTTCGAGCGCGCGTGCCAGGTTGACCACGCGCGCCCACGGCACCACTTCGAGCGCGCCCGAGGCGGCTTTGGCGATGACCCCCGATTCCGGGGGCGAGTGGCGATCCTGGGTGATCAGCGCCGCCGCGCCGAACGCGGCGCAACTGCGCAGGATTGCGCCGACGTTGTGCGGATCGGTCACCTGGTCGAGCAGGACCAACACGCGTCCCTCGGCGGTTTCCAGCACATCGTCGAGCGCGAGATCGGGCAGGGGGGAGCATTCCAGCACGAGGCCCTGGTGCGGTGCGTCGCGCGCCACCAGCCGGCCAAGATCGGCGGCCTGGGCATAGTCCACCGGCAGCGACGACGGCAGCTCGGCATCGTGATCGTCGAGCATCGCGGCAATCGCCTCGCGCGTGCCCCACAGCTTGCGCGCGGTGCGATCGGGGTTGGTCAGCGCGGCCTCGACCGCGTGGCGGCCCCACAGCCTGACCGAGCCTGCGCCGGCCCGGCCGCTGCCGCGACCGCCCTGCATCCGGCCTGCGCGGCCGCGCAAACCCTTTCGTCCGGCGTGGTCGTCATGGGCGGGCATTGGTCACCTGTGGGTTGGCGTGAACGGGTCGTATTCCGCCGCCTCCTGCCAGCCGCCCCATTGACAGGCAAGCCATGCTTCGCCATGGACGCGCCTTCTCGGCCGGGAGGCCCGTTAGCGGGCTTCAAAATCGCGGGTTTTCCCGCATTTCGGCGCACTGGTGTGGACAGGTGGCCGAGTGGTTAATGGCAGCAGACTGTAAATCTGCCCGCGAGAGCGTACGCTGGTTCGAATCCAGCCCTGTCCACCACCCAGTGTTTCAGGCCGGCCCGGCCCCGGCACCATGCGCGCGCCGCCGGACAAACCGTTCAAGAAGTGTCGCTGCGGGTTGTCGGCGCCAGCGCGAAGCCCTAGATGCAGGCAATGCCCGGAGAAATTCTCGATAACCGGGGTCGCGGAAATGCTGGCTGGAGCTGGCCCACCGTGCACCCCGAAGGGCGCAAGTTCGCACTGATCAGTGCGTTCGCCTGCGCCATAGCTGCATTCCTTGCCTGGGAAACCATCGCCTGGCCGCTCGCCGGGCTGACGCTGGGCATCCTGTCTTTCTTCCGCGACCCGCATCGCGTTACCCCGCGCGACGACAATTATGTCGTCTCGCCCGCTGACGGGCTGATCACGCTGATCCAGAAAGTGCCGCCGCCGCGCGAGCTGATCGTCGATGACGGTGCGAGCGGACCCGGCATGGCCGACGCCCCGCTGACGCGCGTGTCGATTTTCATGAGCGTGTTCGACGTCCACATCAACCGTTCGCCGATCAGCGGCACGATCCGGCGGGTGGTGTACATCCCCGGCAAGTTCCTCAACGCCGATCTCGACAAGGCCAGCGAAGAGAACGAGCGCCAGCATTTTCTGGTCGAGCGCGGCGATGGCGTGCAGATCGGGTTCACCCAGATCGCCGGCCTGATCGCGCGCCGGATCGTGCCGTTCGTCAAGGGCGGCGATATCGTGGCGGCGGGGCAACGCATCGGGCTGATCCGCTTCGGCAGCCGGGTCGATGTCTACCTGCCGGCTGGGACCGAGCCGCGCGTGCTGATGGGACAGAAGGTCGTGGCCGGGGAAACCGTGCTCGCCGAGATCGGTTCGGCGCCGATGATCGAGGGCGTCAGCCAGTGATCCTGGGCCCCGATGGCAGGCCGATCGCTGCCGACGACGACGACGATTTTCTCGACAATGGCGATGCTGGCGAAGCCCGCTTGCCGCGCGGGCTGACGTTGCGGGCGCTGGTTCCCAATGCCATCACCTCCGCCGCGTTGTGCGCGGGGCTGACCGGCATCCGCTTTGCGATCAATGGCGACTGGCAGCGGTCCGTGCTGGCGGTGATCCTGGCGGGCATGCTCGACGGCATCGACGGCCGCGTCGCCCGGCTGATGAAAGCCCAGTCGCGCTTCGGCGCCGAGCTGGACAGCCTGGCCGATTCGCTGTCGTTCGGCGTCGCGCCCGCGCTGATCCTGTATTTGTGGTCGTTGCAGCAGATGCCCCGCTTCGGCTGGTTCGCCTCGCTGGCGTTCGCGGTGTGCTGCGCGCTGCGCCTGGCGCGGTTCAATGCGCGGATCGATCTGGAGGAACAGCCGCACAAGTCCGCCGGCTTCCTCACCGGTGTACCCGCTCCCGTCGGGGCAGGGCTGGCGTTCCTGCCGCTCTATCTGTGGATCGCGAGCGGGCGCGACGAATTCCGCAATCCGATCTTCATCGCGATCTGGGTCGCCGGCATCGCGTTCCTGATGATCTCGAACATGGCCACGCTGAGCTGGACGTCGATGCGCCCGCGCCGCAGCGTCAGGCTGGGGCTGATCGCGTTTGTGGGATTGACGATCGCCGCATTGCTGACCGAACCGTGGCTGACGCTGGTGGGGATTTCGGCGCTGTACCTGATCTCGGTGCCGGTCGGGGTCTATCGTTATGCGCGGATCAAGCGGCAGCGTGCCGCCGCACGTCGCCCTGCGGTTCCGATCGCAAGCTGACAGCCCGTTCGCTGAACGGACGACGCGCGACAGCGGATGCGGCACGCAGCGGAGCAGGGGCCAAGACGTTGGACTTGCGTCCGGTCGCGACGATCCGGACGTCGAAATCCCGCTGGAACGCCAGTCGTTGCGAATCGCGCAGCAGGCGTTTGATGGCGCCGGCCTGGCCGTGCCAGCTCGCCACGATCGTCGCGATCGAGAGAACGGCGGCCGTGGCGAAAACGAGAGAAGCAACGAAACCAAGCATCTGCTAGATCCTTCCGGCCCCCCGGCATCCCCACGCTTGACAGCCTGTGGACATCGTGTGGATAACTGTGTTTCGACCTAAAGGTTCCGGATGAACCGGTCCTTACGCCGACCGGAACATTTGTTCCCTATATGTTCCGGTCTGTCAAGCGGAACATCGCCGCTTTCGCTGGTTTGCGCCCAATATTTGATGCTGGATTCAGCGCGCACCTTGCGCTAAGGGCCGCGCGCCGGAGGTTCTGCGGGCCATTGTTGCCTGCGCCGGATCGCCAGCAAATCCACATGGGAAGCACCCATACCGGTGCCGCAGCGGGTGAAGGGATTTCGGTCCCGCCGCACGGTTCCAGTTTCCCAGAGGCTCAACCGGAAAGGAAATACCTATGGCGGCTCCCGTCGTCACCATGAATCAGCTCATCGAAGCCGGTGCCCACTTCGGCCACCAGACCCACCGCTGGAACCCGCGGATGAAGCCGTACATTTTCGGCGCGCGCAACGGCATCCATATCCTCGATCTGTCGCAGACCGTGCCGCTGATGGCGCGCGCGCTCGATTTCATCGCAGGTTCGGTCCAGTCGGGCGGCAAGGTCCTGTTCGTCGGCACCAAGCGCCAGGCGCAACAGCCGATTGCCGACGCCGCGCGCGCTTCGGGCCAGCACTTCGTCAACCACCGCTGGCTGGGCGGCATGCTCACCAACTGGAAGACGATCTCGGGTTCGATCAAGCGCTTCAAGAGCCTTGAGGAGCAGCTTTCGGGCGACACCACCGGTCTCACCAAGAAGGAAGTGCTCCAGCTGACGCGCGAGCGCGACAAGCTTGAAGCCAGCCTTGGCGGTATCCGCGACATGGGCGGCATCCCCGACGTGATGTTCGTGATCGACGCCAACAAGGAAGAACTGGCGATCAAGGAAGCCAACGTGCTTGGCATCCCGGTCGTGGCGATTCTCGATTCGAACGTCGATCCGCATGGCATCGCGTTCCCGATCCCCGCCAACGATGACGCCAGCCGCGCCATCCGCCTGTACTGCGATGCCGTGGCCGCTGCCGCGACGCGCGGTGGCCGTGAAGCCGTGGTTGATTCGGGCGTGGATATCGGATCGATGGACGAGCCGCTTCCCGAGGAAGCCGCCGTCGAAGCCACTGCCGAAGTCGCCACCGAGGCCTGACGCTCGCCGGTTCCCGGGGCTGCCTTCCGTGGTCGTCCCGGGCCCGTCATGATGCTGAAACCAGGCCACGGCACGCGCTGCCGTGGCCGCACCATTTTACGAATCAAGAGGATAGACGCGATGGCTTACACCGCCGCTGACGTGAAGAACCTGCGCGATCGCACCGGCGCGGGCATGATGGATTGCAAGAAGGCGCTGGACGAGACCGGTGGCGACATCGAGCAGGCGGTTGACGCGCTGCGCGCCAGGGGCCTTGCCGCCGCCGCCAAAAAGTCGAGCCGCACCGCGGCCGAGGGTCTGGTCGGCGTGGCCGTGTCGGGCAACACCGGCGTTGCGGTCGAAGTGAACTCGGAAACCGATTTCGTCGCCAAGAACGACCAGTTCCAGGATTTCGTGCGCAAGGCGACCCAGGTTGCGCTGGCACAGGGCACCGAAGACGTGGAAACGCTGCGCGGCTCGGCCTATCCCGATGGCGGCACGGTCGGCGAAAAGCTGACCAACAACGTCGCGACCATCGGTGAAAACCAGCAGCTGCGCCGGATCAAGAGCGTCACGGTCACCAACGGCCTGGTCGTTCCGTACATGCACAACGCCGCCGCGCCCAACCTGGGCAAGATCGGCGTGCTCGTCGCGCTGGAAAGCGAAGCCGGCGCCGACGTGCTGGAACCGCTCGGCAAGCAGATCGCGATGCACATCGCGGCGGCTTTCCCGCTGGCGCTGAACGCCGCCGGGCTCGACCAGGACATGATCGAGCGCGAACGCAAGATCGCCGCTGAAAAGGCCGGTGAAAGCGGCAAGCCCGCCGAAGTGCAAGCCAAGATGGTCGACGGCGCGATCGCCAAGTTCGCCAAGGACAACGCGCTGCTCAGCCAGGTGTTCGTGATGGACAACAAGACCCCGGTTGCGCAGGTCGTCGAGGCGGCGGGCAAGGCCGCCGGCACCAAGATCGTGCTGGCCGACTACGTCCGGTTCCAGCTCGGCGAAGGCATCGAGAAGGAAGTCAGCGACTTTGCTGCAGAAGTTGCTGCGGCCGCCGGGCTCGGCTGAGGCCACCGCCGGTCGATAATGATGCTGGATGCGCTCCCGCCATGGCGGGGGCGCACAGCTTTCGGGCGGGATGCGGGCCAGCGCCCTTGGCAGCGGCCCGCTTGCGGTTATAAGGACCGCGCCCTAGGCAACACCCCTGCCACATCCTCAGAGTTTCCCGGTCCCATGAGCCTGCCCAAGTTCAAGCGTATCCTGCTCAAGCTGTCGGGCGAAGTGCTGATGGGCCAGCAGCAATTCGGAATCGATACCGATTTCGTCGCGCGGATCGCCCAGGAAGTAAAGGACGCCAAGGACACCGGCCTCGAGCTGTGCCTGGTCATCGGCGGCGGCAACATCTTTCGCGGCATGGCCGGCGCAGCCAAGGGCATGGACCGCGCGCAGGCCGATTACATGGGCATGCTCGCCACGATCATGAACGCGCTGGCGATGCAGAACGCGCTCGAAAAGATCGGCGTCGACACCCGCGTGCAGTCCGCCATCCAGATGGACGAAGTGTGCGAACCGGTGATCCGCCGCCGCGCCGAACGCCACCTTGAAAAAGGCCGCGTGGTGATTTTCGCCGCCGGCGTCGGCAGCCCCTATTTCACCACCGACAGCGGTGCAGCATTGCGCGCAGCGGAAATGAAGTGCGACGCGCTGTTCAAGGGCACCAGCGTGGACGGCGTCTATGATGCCGACCCCAAGCTTGAACCCAGCGCAAAACGCTACGACACATTGAGTTATGATACGGTGCTGGCCGATAACCTGAAAGTGATGGATGCTTCGGCCGTGGCGCTGTGCCGCGACAACCGGATCCCCATCGTCGTCTTCTCGATCCGCGAACAGGGCAACCTGGCGCGGGTTCTGGCGGGCGAAGGGGTACAGACCGTGGTCCAGGAGGAGGCCTGAGATGGCAAAGTTCGACAAGGCCGATCTGCAGCGGCGCATGGCCGGCGCGGTGGAATCGCTCAAAGGCGATCTGTCCGGCTTGCGCACGGGCCGCGCCAACACCGCGCTGCTCGATCCGGTGATGGTCACGGTCTATGGCAGCAACATGCCGCTGAACCAGGTCGCCACGGTGTCCGCACCCGAACCGCGCATGCTCACCGTGCAGGTGTGGGACAAGACCAATATCGGGCCGGTCGAGAAGGCCATCCGTTCGGCGGGCCTCGGCCTCAACCCGATCAACGACGGCAACACGCTGCGCCTGCCGATCCCCGACCTGACGGAGGAGCGCCGCAAGGAACTGGCCAAGCTCGCCAGCCAGTATGCCGAAAAGGCACGCATCGCGATCCGCAACGTGCGGCGCGACGGCATGGAAAACCTCAAGGCCGACGAAGCCAAGAAGGAAATTTCCGAGGACGATCGCAAGCGTCTGGAAACCGAAGTGCAGAAGCTGACCGACGAGCAGATCAAGGCTGCCGACGAGGTCGCCTCGCACAAGGAAAAGGAAATCCTCAGCCAGTGAGCGCCGCCCCGTCCGGGTCTGCGAGCGTTGCTCGTGGCGGGGCCGCGCGCAAGGCCGCGCCGGGGGGCGCGGACGGCGCAACTGCGCGCCATGTCGCCATCATCATGGACGGCAATGGCCGCTGGGCGAAAAAGCGCCTGCTGCCGCGCGCGCTGGGGCACAAGCGCGGCGTGGAAACGGTGCGCGAGATCGTGCGCGCGGCGCGCAGCATGGGGCTGGAAGCGTTGACGCTCTACGCATTTTCGTCGGAGAACTGGCGCCGCCCGGCGGACGAGATTTCCGACCTGATGGGGCTGCTGCGCCACTTCATCAAAAGCGACCTCGAGGAATTCGTCGCCAACAACGTGCGGCTGAAAATCCTTGGCGAATATCACGCGCTGGCGCCCGATATCTGCGAACTGATCGATACCGCGCTGGCGCGCACCGCGCACAATACCGGCACCACATTGGCGATCGCGCTGAACTACGGCGCGCAGCAGGAAATCGCGCGCGCGGCGCAGGCCGCCGCTGCCAAGGGCCCGATCACGCCCGAATCCATCACCGATGAACTCGACACGTGGGACATGCCGCCGCTCGACCTGCTGATCCGCACCTCGGGCGAATTGCGGCTGTCGAACTTCATGCTGTGGCAGGCCGCCTATGCCGAACTGTGGTTCACCGACGTGCTGTGGCCCGATTTCACCCCCGAACACTTGCGCGAGGCGCTAAACCAGTTCGGCAAGCGCGAGCGGCGCTATGGCGGGCGGTAACTGTATGATCCTCCCCCCTTGGGGGAGGTGGCAGCGCTTAGCGCTGACGGAGGGGGCGCCCCAAGCGCATCGTCGCGTGCGAACAAACCCCCTCCATCCCCGCTGCGCGGCGGTTCCCCTCCCCCGGTGGGGGAGGATCGAGAGCACGCAACGCATCTCCCCATCGCCCCGTCATGCTGAACTTGTTTCAGCATCCATCGTGCGTCCGGAAACCTCCGCGCGTGTCGAGAAATGGACCCTGAAACAAGGTCAGGGTGACGATGAGGGAGGGGGCGTTCTGTCATGACCGAGGCACAGCCCCAGAAATCCGACCTTGGTGTGCGGACGCTTTCGGCGGTGGTCATGGTCGCCGTGGCGGGCACTGCGCTGTGGCTGGGTGGCTGGTGGTGGACGGCATTCGTGCTGCTGGTGACCGTGGGTGTGCTGCGCGAATGGACCACGCTCGCCAACGGGTTTGTGAAGACCATGATCGCGCGCTTGATCTGGTTCGTCGGCGGCGTCGCCTATGTCGGGATGGCAGGATTCGTTCTGATGGCGCTGCGCAACGAGGGTGAAGGGCTGCTGGTCATCTTGGCGCTCCTGCTGGCCGTGATCGCCACCGACGTCGGCGCATATTTTTCCGGACGGACGTTCGGCGGGCCGAAAATCGCACCGCGCATCAGCCCATCCAAGACCTGGTCGGGGCTCGTCGGCGGAATGCTGCTGAGCGCGATCGGGCTTACGCTGATCTTTTGCGGCATTGATCCGGCAGCCGCCGCTGACGCGTGGTGGCAGATCGTGCTGGCGGGCATGTTGATCGCCGTTGTCGCGCAATCGGGCGACTTCTTCGAAAGCTGGATGAAGCGTCGCGCTGGCGTGAAGGACAGCAGCAACCTGATCCCCGGGCACGGCGGCCTGTTCGACCGCCTCGACGGGCTGCTTGCGGTATTGTTCGTCGCGGGACTCATGGCGTTGATCGGCGCGGCATGGCCCGCACAGTCGAGCCATGTAGAGATGATGGAATTGCACCAATGACCCGCACCATCTCCATCCTCGGCGCAACCGGATCGGTCGGCGCTTCCACGCTGGACCTCGTGCGCCGCAATCGCGCGGGCTTCCATGTCGTCGCGCTGACGGCCAACAGCCAGGCGTCGGACCTTGCCGCTTTGGCACGCGAATTCAACGCCGAGATCGCCGTGGTCGCCGACGAAAGCTGCCTGCCGCAACTGCGCGAGGCGCTCGCCGGATCGGGGATCGAGGCGGCGGGCGGTCCCGCAGCGCTCATCGAAGCCGCATCGCGCGGCGCCGACATCACCGTCGCCGCGATCGTCGGCTGTGCGGGGCTGGCGCCCACGATGGCGGCGATCGAGCAGGGCGGCACGATCGCGCTTGCCAACAAGGAAGCGCTGGTTTCTGCCGGCGACGTGATGACCGCCGCCGTCGCGCGCCACGGCGCGACGCTGCTGCCCGTGGACAGCGAGCACAACGCGATCTTCCAGTGCCTGGCGGGCAACGATCTCGCGCATGTCCGCTGGATCACGCTGACCGCGAGCGGCGGCCCGTTCCGCGACTGGTCGGCAGAGCGGCTGGTCCACGCCACCCCGGCCGAGGCGGTCAAGCATCCCAACTGGTCGATGGGCGCCAAGATCAGCGTCGATTCGGCGACGATGATGAACAAGGGCCTCGAATTCATCGAGGCGTTCCACTTGTTCCCGGTTGGGGTCGAGCGCCTGCGCATCATCGTCCACCCGCAGTCGATCGTGCATTCGATGGTCGAATACCGCGACGGATCGACACTGGCGCAGCTCGGCCCGTCGGACATGCGCGTGCCGATCGCCTCGACGCTGGCGTGGCCCGCGCGGATGGACACGCCGTGCACCCCGCTCGATCTGGCCGCGATCGGCGAACTGACGTTCCGCGCCACCGATGAACTGCGCTTTCCCGCCACCCGGCTGGCGCGCGAGGCGGCGTGTGCGGGCGGCGCGGCGCCGGCGGTGCTCAACGCGGTGAATGAAATCGCGGTCGCTGCCTTCCTCGCCGGTCAGATCGGGTTCACCCGCATCGTCGCATATGCCGATGACGTGCTGTCGCGCGCCCTGCCGTCGCCGCCCACTTCGCTCGAAGAAGTGATCGCGGTCGATCGCGAGGCGCGCATCCTGGCACGCGAAGCGATGGAGCCCGCACACTGATGCCGCATTCGATCATCCAGGCTCCGGGCGTGCTGACCACGCTGCTCGCATTCGTGCTGGTGTTGGGGCCGCTGGTGTTCATCCACGAGCTGGGCCACTACCTCGTCGGTCGCTGGTTCGGGGTGAAGGCCGAATGTTTCGCGATTGGCTTCGGCAAGGAGCTGTTCGGCTGGACCGACAAGCGCGGCACGCGGTGGAAACTGTGCGCGCTGCCGCTGGGCGGTTACGTGCAGTTCGCAGGCGACATGAACCCATCGAGCCAGCCCGATCCGGCGTGGCTGGCACTGCCCGCGGCCGAGCGCGAGAAAACCTTTCCGGCCAAGCCCTTGTGGCAGCGCGCGCTGATCGTGCTGGCGGGTCCGGCCACCAATTTCCTCGTCGCCATCGCGATCCTCGCCAGCTTCAACCTCGCCTATGGCAAGCTGGTGGCGCCCGCCGTCATCGGCAACGTCCAGCCGGCCTCGGTGGCCGAGCGGGCAGGGCTGAAGATCGGCGATAAAGTGCTGACGCTCAACGGCAACACGGTGAACGGGTTCGACGATATCCGCCTGTACGTTGGCGAGCATCCCGGCGCGAGGGTTGACATGACGGTCGATCGGGCAGGCCAGCGCCTCCCCCTGTCGATGCAGGCCGAGGACAAGGTGCTGAAGGACGATTTCGGCAACGAAACGCGTATCGGGTTCATCGGCATCGGGGTGAGCAACGTGCAGTTCGTGCCGGTGGGTCCGATCGAGGCGGTGACGCTGGCCTGTTCGCAGACGCGTGGCATCGTCGGCATGATGGTGACCGGGATCGGCCAGATCGTGACCGGGCAGCGCGCGGTCAAGGAGCTGGGCGGCCCGATCAAGATCGCCAAGTTTTCGGGCGAACAGATGGCGCTGGGCTGGCAAAGCTTCGTCGGGTTCGCCGCGCTGATCTCGATTAACTTGGGGTTCATTAACCTCCTGCCAATCCCGATCCTCGACGGCGGTCACCTGGCGTTCTACGCGGCCGAAGCGGTTCGCCGGAAGCCGGTGAGCCAGCGGGGCCAGGAATGGGCGTTCCGGACTGGCCTGGCCTTCGTCGTTGCGCTGATGCTGTTCGTCACGGTCAACGACCTGACGTCGCTGAAGATGTTCGGAGGGTGAACGGCTGGTCCGGCCGGTTGGGCCGGAAGCCGGCGCTGTCGATGGTTCAAGGGCCGGTGATTCAAGGATTGCGGGGCCGGGTTGCGGGCCAATGTCTGCTTGATTGGCCTTGCGGCATCGGGCAGAGGGCGGCGATTGTTTGCCGCGGTCGGGCCTCCTTCGCGGACGCCCTGATCGCACACTAAGACGGGATAGCGCGTGGGTATGACTGGACGTAACTCGGGCCGGGCCGGTCCCGCCGACAGCACCCTGGGTATGGATGCCCCCCGGACGCCTTCGCGGCTGGTGATCGCGCTGCTGGCCACGAGCGGCCTTGCCGGACTTCCCGCGACGGCCCACGCTCAGGCGGTTGCCGCCAATGCGCCCGCTGCCGCTCCGTCTCCGGCGGCTGCACCCGCCCCCGCCGCGCCGGTTCAGGCCGACACGATCCGCTCGATCACCGTCGATGGCGCGCAGCGGCTCGAACCCGATACGATCCTGTCGTACATCCGCATGCGGGTGGGTGACACCTACACCCAGACGCTGGCCGACCAGGCGCTGAAAGACCTGTTCGCGACCGAGCTGTTCGCGGACGTGCAGGTGCGCAACAACGGCGGCGCGGTGGTGATCCAGGTCAAGGAAAACCCGGTCATCAACCGCATCATCCTGGAAGGCAACAAGCGCATCAAGGATGAGAAGATCCTGCCCGAGATCAAGCTTGCGGCGCGGCAGATCTTCACCCGGTCCAAGGTGCGCGCCGACGTCGCGCGGATCATCGAGCTGTACAAGCGGCAGGGCCGGTTCGCCGCCTCGGTCGAACCCAAGATGGTCTCGCTCGACCAGAACCGCGTCGATATCGTGTTCGAGATCACCGAAGGGCCCAAGTCCAAGGTCCGCCAGATCAACATCATCGGCAACGAAAAGTTCGGCGCGGGCGAGTTGCGCGGCACCATGGTGACCAAGCAGTCGCGCTTCTTCCGCCTGTTCAGTTCGGGCACCAGCTACGACCCCGATCGGCTCGCGTTCGATCAGCAGAAGCTGCGCCAGTTCTACCTGACGCAAGGCTATGCCGATTTCCGCGTGGTGTCGGCGGTGGCCGAACTGACGCCCGACAAGAAGGACTTCATCATCACCTACGTGGTGGAGGAAGGCCAGCGCTACAAGTTCGGCGACGTCAAGGTCGACAGCCGCCTGCGCGATTTCGATGGCGAGGCGCTGGGCAAGCACCTGCCGATGAAGAAGGGCGACTGGTACAACGCCAAGTCGGTTGAGGACACGGTCGACGCGCTGAGCCAGGCCGCCGGCAACCTCGGCTATGCGTTCGCCGACGTCAGCCCGGACTTCAACCGCAACAAGGACGACCTCACCATGGGGGTCACCTATCGCGTCGCCGAGGCGCCGCGCGTCTATGTCGAGCGGATCGACGTCAACGGCAACACGCTGACGCAGGACAAAGTGGTGCGCCGCGAGTTTCGCCTGACCGAAGGCGATGCGTTCAACTCGTTCCAGGTCAAGCGCTCGACCAACCGCATCAACTCGCTGGGCTATTTCCAGGAAAAGTTCGAAGTCGAGCAAAAGCCGGGCAGCGCGCCCGACCGAATCGTGCTGGAAGCCAACGTCGAGGAAAAGCCGACGGGGCAGTTGCAACTCTCGGCCGGGTTCTCCAGCCTCGAAAGCTTCATTCTCCAGGCATCGATCGAGCAGCGCAACTTCCGCGGTCGCGGCCAGACGGTGGGCCTCAGCGTCGATTACTCGCGCTATTCGCGCAGCGTGCAGGCCAGCTTTACCGAGCCCTACCTGTTCGATCGCAACGTCTCGCTGGGCGTCGACGTCTATCGCCGCGACACCAACAGCTACAACATCAACAACACCAACAACACGACCTACAAGCAGGCCACCACCGGCTTCTCCGCGCGTGTCGGCCTGCCGCTGACCGAGTACCTGTCGCTGGTCGGCAGCTACACGCTCAATCTGGACAATGTGACGCTCGACAAGTCCACATACTACACCGACCGGCAGCACGCCGGCATCCTCGAGTGCGACCCGCTGCTGGCCGGGCGCTATCTGTGCGACGCCATCGGCAAGCGCACCAGCTCGATCATCGGCGCGACGTTGATCTATGACACGCTTGACAACCGCCAGCACCCGACGCGCGGCACCAGCGCCTCGCTCGGCGGCAGCATCGCCGGGCTCGGCGGATCGGTGAAGTATGCGCGCGTCGCCGCCAATGCCGCGCGCTACTGGCCGGTCTACAAGGGCTTCATCTTCTCGATTTCGGGTGAGGCCGGGGCGATCAAGTCGCTGCAAAACCGCAACCAAGCCGGCGTGGATGACATCCGCCTGACCGACCGATTCTTCCTGGGCGAACCGCAGATCCGCGGCTTCGACATTCGCGGCGTTGGCCCGCGCGTGGTGCGCAAGCCGCTGGTCGACGATGGCACCGGCACCGGCAACCTGATCGTGTCTACCGACAAGAACCAGTGGACCGACGATGCCATCGGCGGCAAATACTATTACCTCGCGCATGCCGAACTGGAGATTCCGCTCGGCTCGGGTGCCAAGGAATTGGGGCTGCGTCCCTCTATCTTCCTCGACGCAGGCGCCGTGTTCGGGGTACGCCGCCCAAGCACGCAAGACCAGCCGACTGCAGCATTCTTCGCGAGCAAGGATGCCAACGGGAACGCGCTCTATTCGCTCGTGAACGCCGACGGCACCGTCGCCACGACCACCGATCCCAAGGCGACCAACGCCGACGGTTCGACCGTGACCGCCATCGGCACGACCGTGCCACCGTTCAAGGAATTCTATTTCGGCGACAGCCCCAAGCCGCGCGTTTCGATCGGCATCGGGGTGAACTGGAACTCGCCGTTCGGCCCGTTCCGGATCGACGTGGCCAAGACCCTGCTCAAGGAGCCGGGTGACGATGTAAAGACCTTCACATTCAACGTAGGAACCCAATTCTGATGAACACCCTGCTCAAGTCGGCCCTGCTCGCCGGTCTCGTGATCACCGCTCCGATGACCGCTTTCGCCGCGCCCAAGGCCGCCAGCGGTACCGGCACGGTTGCCTCGGGCATCGCCGTGGCGAACCCCTCGGCCATCGTTGCCGCGTCGACCGCCTACCAGACCGCGCAGTCGCAGCGTCCGGTGACCTACAAGGCGCAGGTCGACCAGGCCAATTCGCGCCGCAACCAGATCGCCGCCCAGCTCAAGCCGCTGTATGACAAGCTCGAAGCCGATTCCAAGGCGCCCAACGCCAACCGCGCCGCGCTGGAACAGCAGGCCGTGCAGATCCAGCAGATCGAGCAGGCCGGCGAGCGTGAGATCCAGCAGATCCTCGCCCCCCTCGGCCTGTCGCAGCAGTATGTGCTCGAACAGATCGGCGACAAGCTGGACGCCGCGACGCAAGCCGCGATGAACAAGCAGGGCGTCACGCTGATCATCGATTCGCAAAGCGTGGTGAAGGCCGATCAGGCCTACAACATCAACCAGGCCGTGCTCGCCGAACTCAACACGCTGATCCCTTCGGCACAGCTGGTTCCGCCCGCCGGCTGGAAGCCGCGCGCGCAGCGTGAGCAGGAAGCGCAGCAGGCAGCGCAACAGCAGGGCGCCGCTCCTGCTCCTGCCACGGCGACTCCGCCCGCCACCACCAAGAAGCCGACCGGTCGCTAAACGGAACGGTTGACCGATGGCTGACGAAACCAGCGAAGGCGGCATGGCGATGGCTGCGCCGCTGACGCTCGACGTGACCCAGGTGATGGCGGCGTTGCCGCATCGCTATCCGATGCTGCTGGTCGATCGCGTGGTGGCACTGGTGCCCGACGTGTCGATCCATGCGGTGAAGGCGGTGTCGATGAACGAGCCGTTCTTCCAGGGCCATTTCCCCGGTCGGCCGATCATGCCCGGCGTGCTTCAGATCGAGGCGCTGGCGCAGGCGGCCGGGGTTCTGGCGGTGGAATCGCTCGGCCTCGCCGGTACGGGCAAGCTGGTCTATTTCATGGCGATCGAGGACGCAAAGTTCCGCACGCCGGTGGAACCGGGCTGCCTGCTCGACCTGCACGTCACGTTCGTCCAGAAACGGTCGCGGGTGTGCAAGTTCGCGGGCAAGGCGATGCTGGGCGACAAGGTGTCGTGCGAAGTGAGCTTCACCGCGATGATCGCGGATAGTTGAGGGATTT